>JAXDBP010000007.1:0-138020 GCA_034678705.1 Bellilinea sp. | reverse complement strand
CTGGGTAGCTATGTCTGGCAGGGATAACCGCTGAAAGCATCTAAGCGGGAAGCTCGCCTCAAGATTAGATCCCTGTTTTCCCGTAAGGGAGTAAGGTCGCAGGTAGACTACCTGCTTGATAGGCGGTGTGTGTAAGCGCAGCAATGCGTTGAGCTAAACCGTACTAATGACCGAGGGCTTCAGCTGTGATGCGGAGAACTTAGCACTCTTTGGTGAAACAACCTGCATACTATTCAGTAAACCTTAACATTGTAAGATAAAGTCTCTTGGTGATCTGAGCGACAGTGGTACACCTGGCTACATCTCGAACCCGGTCGTTAAGGCTGTCAGCGCCGATGGTACTTGGAGGGCGACTTCCTGGGAGAGTAGGTCATTGCCAAGAGACTTTTTCTATTTAAATTCCAGGGCAGTCTTTGGGGGAAATGTTCCTGATTTTTCTGTTGATGTTTTATGAGCTTTCAGTGTCTCTAGGTGTTATCACTTTTCATTCTGGCACTGAAGGCGAAAACTGCCACGGTCAGTACCGCCACGGCATATCCGATTACCCACCACAGGTGCGGAAAAATGGATTGGTAATCTCCAGCCAGCGCAGCCCTGGTGGCGTCGACGGCGTGCGCAAACGGCAAAGCATAAGCCACTGATTCAAATCCACGGCCTACCAGTTTTAGATCAAACCAGGTGCCGCTCAGCCAGGCGCTGACATTGGTTAAGAGCGCGCCGCAGATGCCGCTAACCAGTTTGTCAGATAGTACGCTTCCTGCCAGCAGGCCGATACCGATAAATAGCGCGGCTGCCGGGATCAATACTACGAGCGCCAGCAGGATATTGGCATTTACTGCTAGTCCAAGGAAGATGGCGGCAAGAAAACAAATGATGGATTGCGTCACGGCCATGGGTAATAACGGCAATACATATCCTAGAATAAAGTCGGAGGCGGTCAGGGGTGACGCGAAAAGCCTCATCAAAAATGAACTGATTCGATCTTTGGCTATCAGCATACCGGAAAACAAGGAGAGGAAGGATAGTCCGAAAACAGCTATTCCGGGGGTGAGGCTTTCCACCTCGAACAGGCTGACCGGAATATTGGCCTGGATGGCTGAGAGCAAGAGCAGCACCACCAAAGGAAAGCCAATGCCAAAAGCCAGGGTCGCGGGATCTCTGAGCAGTTCCTTGCGGTTGCGTGAAGCGAATACCAGCAGCCTCATATCCCTTCCTCCGCTTCTGTTGCCATTGAGACGAAGGCATCCTCAAAGTTCTGAGCGCCGGTTAAGCGGATCAGCTCTGCTGCAGTTCCAACCGCTTTCAACTGCCCTTTTGCCAGGATGCCGATCTCATCCGATAGCGCCTGGGCTTCCTCGAGATAGTGGGTGGTTAGGATAATCGTCATCTCCCCTTTCAAATTCTCAATAATGGACCACAGTTCACGCCTGGCGAGGACATCCAGGCCGAGGGTCGGCTCGTCCAGAAAGAGGATTTTCGGTTCGGAGATCAGCGCCATGGCGATGCTCAGGCGGCGCTGCCAGCCGCCGGAGAGAATCCTGGCTTTGTCTCGTTGCACTTCATCCAGCCCAAGTGTATTTGCCACCCTGGCGACCATGTCTCTGGCAGACTGGCGGGAGTGTCCGTAAACGCCGGCGATGAACTCCAGGTTTTCGGTCACGCTGAGGTTAGGCGCCACGGCTGTTTCCTGCGGTGACAAATTGATGAACGACTTGATGGCCTGAGGATCTGTCAGGATGTTTTTTCCAAGCACGATGGCATCCCCGCTGGTGGGTTTTGTCAGACAGGCCAGCATGCGGATGGTTGTAGTCTTGCCAGCCCCGTTGACTCCCAGCAAGCCGAAGACCTCGCCCTGCTTGATCGAGAGGTTCAACGATTGAACCGCGACGCGCTCTTTATATTTTTTACTCAAGTCGCGGGTCTCTATGGCAATCACAGCTCTTCCTCGCTGGGTTGCTGTGTTTTTAAGTATTCCTCGGCAAACTTGGTCAGCATTTCGTTTTTAACGATCGCCATCCCCTGGGCTTCATCTCCAAAGAGAATCAGGGTATCTCCGGGCTTGATGTTGAACACTTGCCGCGCTTCTTTTGGAATGACGATCTGGCCTTTTTCTCCAACCTTCGCAGTCCAGATGTATTTTCCTTCGGATTTATTCATTGCATATTTTCCATCATGGTGCGTAATGTGTGAATAGTATAAATAGTATAACAAATTATACTTATTATACAGATAAGAGTCAATGATAAAGCGCTCATGCCAGATAGCGGGGCCTCGAGAATTGGATTTCTTCTTACCGTATCACCCCAGGGAATGGGATCAATCGTTTGACATGCGCCTGAGGCGGCGGTATAATAAGTTTTGAGCGGTTCGCCGCCTGTACATTGATTGGAACCGTCCATTTGAGGTAAATTTGGAGGTTGTATCGTAGAATGCCAGCAAGCGTAGCTTAAAGACGCTATCACGGAGAACTCCATCGGCTGCATTCGCGAAAAGTGCAGCCGGTTTTTATCTCATGGAATTGAACTCCTGATACGGGAGGAGGTGATTTCGTTGACGCATGTAGTTATTCGTTCGAATGAATCGCAGGATCAATTGCTGAAGCGCTTCCGCAAGAAGGTCGTCAAGAGCGGTGTGCTCAGCACGGTCCGCCGCAAGCGCTGGTTCATCTCGAAAAGCGAGCTGCGCCGTGTGGAAAAGAAGAAGGCGATTCGCCGTATCAAACGCCGCCAATACACACGCGCTGGAGAATAGAAGTATGAATCCGGGCGGCCTGGAGTGCTGCGCGGTTTCGGGAGGTGAAGATGGCCAAAGAAGAAGATAAGATTCAAGTAGAAGGCAGGATTGTCGAGGCCCTGCCCGGGACGCAGTTCCGCGTGCGCCTGGAAAACGGGCATGAGGTTTTGGCTTACCTCTCCGGCCGAATGCGCAAGTACTACATCCGCATTTTGCTCGGCGACCACGTGCGGGTCGAAATGTCGCCCTACGACCTGACCCGCGGACGCATCGTCTACCGCCAGAAGAAGGTCGGCGAGCCAATGCCGGTGGAAGAAGAATAAAAAGGATTTCATCCTGTCTGGATCCGCCCTCACTTGAGAAAACTCAATGCGGGATGAGCAATCATAACCCATTGATTTCGATCATCAAAAAACCGGCGAGCACACGCTCGCCGGTTTTTTTCACTTTCACAGGGCTGAGTTTACTTCTCCAGCAGAACCGCTACAGGATGATGCGGTTGTCCAGGCTGGTCAGCGCTTTCATATAGTTGGCGCGCTCGAATGCGGCCGGGTCGGCCACCGCCTGCTGGCTCATGCTGCCAATCATCTGGCTGACCGATTCGTACTCGAATTCTTCCATCCATTTGTGCAGGTCGGCCAGGATTTCGCTCGCGCGGTGGATGCCTTTCTGGAGCAGTTCCGAGGTAGTCATGGCGACTTTTGCGCCGGCCATCAGCGCCTTGACTGCGTCGGTATGGCTGTGCACGCCGGTGGAGAGAGCCAGGTCAGCCTTGACCCGCCCGTAAAGAATGGCGATCCAGCGCAGCGGCAGACGCAGCTCCTCGGAGGTGCTCAGCACCAGGTTGGGAACCACCTCGAGCGTTTCGATGTCCAGGTCGGGCTGGTAGAAGCGGTTGAAGAGCACCAGGCCGTTCGCGCCGGCCGCGGCCAGCTGCGCCGACAGGTTGGGCAGTGAAGTGAAATACGGACTCAACTTGATCGCCAGCGGGATGGTCACCTGTTTGCGCACGTCCCGAACGATATCGACGTAGCCTTTTTCGACTTCATCAGCCGGGATTTTGGGATCGGTGGGGATTTGATAAATATTCAATTCCAGCGCGTCCGCGCCCGCTTCCTGGATGCGTTTGGCGTAGTCCACCCAGCCGCCGTTGGTCGCGCCGTTCAGGCTGCCGATGACCGGAATTTGGACTGCCGCCTTGATTTTCCGGATCAGTTCCAGATAGTTATCTGGTCCAACGTTGTAGTTGTCCAGGTCAGGGAAATAGGACTGCGCTTCGGGGTGTGAATCGCTGCCGCGGCTGAGGTAGTGGTCCAGCGCCAGACTCTCATGGATGATCTGCTCCTCGAAGAGCGAGTACATGACGACCGCGCTGATGCCGGCGTCTTCCAGCCGGCGGACACCGTCCAGCTTCTTGGAAATCGGCGAGGCTGAGGCGACGAGTGGATTTTTAAGCTGCAGACCGAGATATGTAGTTGTTATATCAACCATTAAACACCTCCTGTTTGCTCCAGCTCGAATGCGCTTACTCTTCCGCTTTCGCGGGGTTTTCTTTGTGATCGCCGTTGCCGTAGTTGATTTCCGCCATCTGCTGGTAGAGCTTCCAGCGGGTGAGGGCGTCGCTGCGGGCCTTGGTCATGAGAGCCTCAGCGCGGGCTTCGTCGCTCAGCATCAACATGCGATAGCGAGTCTCGTTGTAGGCGTAATCATCCACCGGTATGGACGGCTCTTTACTATCCAATTGTAATGGATTTTTACCATCGGCTGCAAGGAGTGGATTATAGCGGTAGAGCGGCCAGACGCCCGCCTGCACGGCCAGCCTCTGCTGCTCCAGGCCCTTGCGCATGTCAATGCCCTGCTGGATACAGTGGCTGTAGGCAATGATGAGCGACGGGCCGTCGTAAGCATCTGCTTCAAGGAAGGCTTTCAGGGTCTGCGCGTCGCTGCCGCCCATGGCGACGCGGGCAACGTAGACGTAACCGTATGCCATGGCAATCATGCCGAGGTCCTTCTTCGGCAGGTCCTTGCCTTTGGCGTAGAACTTGGCGACCGCTGCGCGCGGGGTGGCCTTGGAAGACTGTCCACCAGTGTTCGAGTAGACCTCGGTATCCAGCACCAGCACGTTGACGTTGCGCCCGGAGGCAAGGACGTGATCCAGACCGCCGTAGCCGATGTCATAAGCCCAGCCGTCGCCGCCGATGATCCACACCGACTTGCGCACCAGGTAGTCTGCCAGATCGAGCAGCATGGCTGCCCGGTTGTCGGAAATGCTCTTCAGCGTCTGTTTGAGCAAGGCAACCCGAGCGCGCTGATCGTTGATGCCTTTCTCAGTCGTCTGGTCGGCGCTGAGCAGTTCATCGACCAGCTGCTGACCAATCTGCGATGACAGCGAACGCAGCAGCTCGCGGACAAATTCGGATTGCTTATCGATGGTCAGACGCATGCCCAGGCCGAACTCGGCGTTATCCTCGAACAGGCTGTTGGACCAGGCCGGTCCGCGCCCGTCCCGGTTGACCGACCAGGGCGTGGTCGGCAGGTTGGCGCCGTAGATGGACGAGCAGCCGGTCGCGTTTGCCACCACCATGCGGTCGCCGAAAAGCTGGGTGACCAGTTTCACGTAGGGAGTTTCACCGCAGCCGGAGCATGCGCCGGAGAACTCGAACAGAGGCTGGAGCAATTGCGAATTCTTGACCGTGTTCAGGCTGATCAACGAGCGGTCGACTTCCGGCAGTTCCAGGAAGAACTCCCAGTTGACGCGTTCCTGCTCGCGAATGGGCGGCTGGTCGGCCATATTGATCGCTTTCAAACCGGCCTGGGTCTTGTTTTTCGCCGGGCAGGCTTCGACGCAAAGCGCGCAGCCGGTGCAATCTTCCGGCGCGACCTGGATGGTGTACTTCATTCCGGGCAGCTCGCGGAATTTGGCTTCGGTGGATTTGAACGCCGCGGGAGCTTTCTCCAGGTAGGCGGGGTCGTATACTTTCTGGCGGATGACCGCATGCGGGCAGACCATGACGCATTTGCCGCATTGGATGCACACATTTGCATCCCAGACGGGAATTTCGAGTGCGATGTTGCGCTTTTCCCATTGAGTCGTCGCGGTCGGGAAGGTGCCGTCCACCGGTAATTTGCTGACCGGCACCTCATCACCGGCGTAGACCATCATCGGCGCGAGCACATCGCGCACGAATTCAGGCGCCTTGTCTGAAACGGCCTTGCGGCGGGTCAGCTTGCTGGTGGCTTTCTCCGGCACCTTGACTTCATACAGGTTGGCCAGGGTATGGTCAACGGCTTCGTAGTTGCGCTGAACGACCGCCTCGCCGCGTTTACCGTAGGTTTTATAGATGCTCTTCTTAATCTGAGCGATGGCCTCATCGCGCGGCAGGATGCCCGAAATAGCGAAGAAGCAGGTCTGCATGATGGTGTTAATCCGTCCGCCCATGCCGGTCCGCGAGGCGACCTCGTAAGCGTCGATGACGTAGAAGCGCAGCTTCTTGTCGATAATGGCTTGCTGATCTTCGACCGGCAGGTGATCCCAGACCTCGTCAGCCGGGTAAATGCTGTTGAGCAGGAAGACTCCGCCCGGAGCCGAGTATTGGAGCATATCGAGCCGCTCCAGGAAGCTGAACTGGTGGCAGGCGAGGAAGTTCGCGTCGCCCTTGCCGATCAGGTAGGGGGCGCGGATTGGACGCGGACCAAAGCGCAGGTGAGAGATCGTCACCGAGCCGGACTTCTTGGAGTCGTAGACGAAATAACCCTGACCGTAGTTTTCGGTCTCATCGCCGATAATCTTGATCGAGTTCTTGTTCGCGCCAACCGTGCCGTCAGCGCCCAGACCGAAGAAGACGCAGCGCACCGTTTCGGGCTGCTCGATCGAAAAGTTCGGATCGTAATCCAGACTGGTATGGCTGACGTCGTCGTTGATGCCAACGGTGAAATGGTTTTTGGGGGAGTCTTTCTTGAGCTCGTCGTAGACCGCTTTGACCATGGCAGGAGTGAATTCTTTCGATGACAGGCCGTAGCGCCCACCAATAACCGCCGGGATGGCTTTGAACGGCGCGATTCCGCCCGCCATGCCTTCGTGCAGGGCAGTCACCACATCTTCGTAGAGCGGTTCACCGGCAGCGCCGGGTTCCTTGGTGCGGTCGAGCACGGCTATTTTCTTGACCGTGGCGGGCAGCGCCTTCATCAGGTGTTCAACCGAGAACGGGCGGTAAAGGCGCACAGTGACCGCGCCCACCTTCTCGCCTTTACCTTGCAGGTAAAGGGCAGTCTCCTCAACGGTTTCTGCGCCGGAGGTCATGGAAATCACCACGTATTCCGCGTCCGGGGCGCCGGCGTAATCGAAGAGATGGTACTGGCGGCCGGCGATTTTGGCGAATTTATCCATGGTCTTCTGCACGATCGCCGGGCATTTGATGTAATAGGGATTGATCGTTTCACGAGACTGGAAGAACACATCAGGATTCTGAGCGGTGCCGCGCAGAACGGGCTTTTCAGGATTGAGTGCGCGGGCGCGGTGCTGGCTGATCAGCTCCGGATCGATCATCGCGCTCATATCTTCGTCAGTCAGGTATTCGGTCTTGTTCACCTCGCTGGAGGTGCGGAAGCCGTCGAAGAAATGCAGAATCGGGATGCGCGACTCGAGCGTGGCTGCCTGGGTGATCAGGGCCATGTCGTGGGCTTCCTGACCGGAGCGGGAGGCGATCATCGCCCAGCCGGTCTGCCGGCAGGCCATCACGTCCGAGTGATCGCCGAAGATTGAAAGTGCGTGCGTGGCGACCGTGCGGGCAGAGACGTGGAAAACAGCCGGGGTTAACTCGCCGGCGATCTTGTACATATTGGGGATCATCAGCAGAAGGCCCTGCGAGGCGGTGAAGGTGGTGGTCAGCGAGCCGGTTTGCAGCGCACCGTGTACCGCGCCCGCCGCGCCGCCCTCGGATTGCAGCTCGGCAACCAGGGGGACGGTTCCCCACAAATTGGGGATACCCTGAGCCGCCCAGGCATCGGCCAACTCGCCCATGCTCGAGGACGGGGTGATCGGGTAAATCGCGATCACTTCGTTTAAACGATAGGCGACATGGGCGACCGCTTCATTTGCATCGATTGTGATTTTTTCTCTTTTCATGTTTTCTCCCTCGGGAAATCAATCAATAGCGGCTTTATGATTCCTTCCTTGTAACTAGCCGCTTGTATTTCGGTAAAAAATCAGATAGCTATCCAGTAAAGTTTATCGCTTATTGCCCTGACGATATAGTTATATAGGTCATTGATATTATATGCGTCCTGTCACTTATGTGAAGAAATCCACAATTAAAGATAAGCACAAACCCATCAATCATCGAGTATAGATGACAAATGGGCGGATGTGAGCGCGTTATTCTCGGGAGATTCCTATTCCAGCCATTCACTCAATTTTGGCTCAGCCAGAATCAGCGCAGCGAGTGACTTGGCGTCATGGATTTGCCCTCCCCGCGCCATTTCATAGGCTCTGGCAGCCGGGATTGGTTCGAGCCGCAGGAATTCATCCGCGTCCTGCTCGAGCGCATCCGCGTACAGTCCGGTCGCGAGATAGATGTACATGTGCTCGCTGGAGTACCCGGGAGCGAGGTAGAAATCGCCCAGCAGCTCCAGTTGCGCAGCCGCCATGCCGGTTTCTTCACGCACTTCACGCGCGGCGCAGACCGCGGGGGATTCGTTGTCGCCCATCACCCCGGCCGGCAGCTCCAGTAAATTGGCGCCTGCTCCCAGACGGTACTGGTTGACGAAGAGCAGGTTGCCCTGCTCATCCAGCGGTACGATGGTGACCGAATCGTTATGGCGCACCAGGTCGTAGGGGCGCTGTTTGCCGTCCGGCAAGCTCAGCTGGACGACCTCGACGTCGAAGGCGCGGCCGTGATACACCGTTTCATGGGAGAGGGGAGTGAATTCCATTGGCGCTCCTGGGCTGGGTTTTTCAGCAGATGATAACACGATCTGACGGAAATGGACGCGAGCGGTCAGGATAGAGCTTGCGGCGAATATGCTTGATCGGACGAGGCCTGCCAACGAGAGGTCCGCGCTCCCGGTTGGTGAATTCTGGTTTTCTGCGAGTACTGCGCAATCGAACGCAGCCCTGAACAGGGAAGGGCGAGCCAATGGCCCGCCCCGTTGTTTTATCAGCACAGAGTATGGCGTAGTTGGAAGAACCGCCCGGGGATTATCGCAACCCCCGCTAACGGATTACGGGATTTGCAGCGTTTGCCCCGCGTTGACCGTATAAGGGCTTTGCAGGTCATTGGCGATGATGATTGCTTCCGGATCGACGTCGCCGAACTGGCAGGCGATGGAAAAGATGGTGTCGCCGCTCTTCACTGTGTAGGTGGTCGGATGGTCCTTCAATGAGCGCTCTCCGGCTGACCAGTTGCCGGTCGCTGTTACCTTCAGGACCGTCCCGGCGGCAGGTTGAGAATCCATTTGCAGCCCGTTGGCTTCCAGGAAGCTGGACAGGTCGAGGTTGTAGCGGCGGGCGATGCAAATCGGCCATTCGCCGTCATGCAGCGTGTAGGTTTCTGGGCGGGTCGCAGTCGGGATCGCTCGCATGGTAGCAGTCGGCAGCACTGGCTGGGTTGGAGCCGTGGTGGCAATGACGATCGAGGTCGGCTGACCAGGTTCAGGCTGTACCGGAGTAGGCATTCCCTGAACCGGCGTGGGCAGGGCTGACTGGGTTTGCTGCACGATCTCGGTTACCCGGGCGGAGGTGTCCAGCGTGCCGACCGGGAAGGGGATTTCGGAGGTGGCAGTAGCCACGCCTGGCTGTTTTTGGGTGGCCGAACGGGTGCAGGCTGTTGCGGCCAATCCGATCAGGATAAATACCAGCGTCAGCGCGAAGATTCTCTTGTTCATATGAGAACTCCTTCTCAAGGCTTTCTTTTTATTTCGTATATACGTTTTAACATTATTTCTACATAGTAGCATAAGCATTCAGGTGCGTCAAGCATATCCAGGCTGTGCTAAAATTTACTACGGCGCAGGCAATGGCATGGATTTAACGCTTAAGCTGCGGCCTGTTGATACGATCAGGCTGATCGAGTTCTGCCAATTCATTCCCATGTAAAGGTCTGGTTTCTCCCATGCGCGTTCTGGTCATTTCAACGAACAGCCTGCCGGCTTCTCCTGCGGGAGCAGCCTACATCGCTGGCGCGGCGCAGATGGAGGGCCATCAGGTCGAGGTGTTTGAATGCCTTTTTGCCCGGGACCTGACAGCAGAGCTGACCGTCCAGCTCGAGCGTTTCAACCCCCACGTCGCGGCGATCTCGATCCGCCTGGTGCACGGGTACCTGATCGATGCAAGCGCGCCCTTCAACACCGTCCACATGGATTTGCGCCCGCGGGTTCGTGAGGTGGTCGAAACGATCCGGCGTGCTTCGCCGGCGCAGATCATCCTCGGCGGCCCGGGTTTCAACTATTACGCTGAAAGCTGGCTGGAATATCTCGACCTGGATTACGGTATTCGGGGTGAGGCCGATTTCGCATTTCCATTGTATCTGCGCGCGCTCGAGCGCGGCGAGCTCAAGCCCAGGGTGCCTGGCAGCGTCCTGCGCCGGAACGGCGGGTTCGAAAAAGCGCCTCGAGATTTGCCTGATCGCCTGGATGATACCGCCATGCCGGCTTACGAGCTGTTCGATCTGGAGCGCTACCGCCAGAATCGGATCTCCCCGGCAATTCTGACCAAGCGCGGCTGCGGATTCCGCTGCAGTTACTGCCCGTACCACACGCTGGAAGGAGCGCGCTACCGCCTTAAATCGCCCACCCGGGTGGTGGATGAGATCGAACACATCTGCCGCGTGACAAACCCGGAGATGTTCATGTTCTGCGACAATAACTTCAATGCTCCGGCGGCTCACGCGGAGGCGATTTGCAGGGAAATCATCCGGCGCGGGCTGGACATCCGCTGGGGTACCGGCGACCTGCGACCAACGGCGTTCACAGATGACTTCTTACATCTGCTGCGCGATTCCGGCTGTGCTTATGTCAATCTGTCGATCGAGAGCGGATCGGACCGCATGCTGAAGGCGATGAAACGCGGCTACAGCCGACGGCAGGTCGAGGCTGCCCTGCAGGGCCTCGAGCGCGCGGGCATCCCCTTTGGCGCGTCGCTGATGTTCGGTGCGCCGGGCGAAACACCCGAGACGATATCAGAATCGCTCAGCCTGCTGGAGGGATGTACGATTCCCCTGGGCACCTGGGTGACGGTCGGCATATGCTTATGGACCCGGCGGCAGGAAGTGCTGCAGGAGGCTTACCGCAGCGGGCAGATCCAATCCGACGCGGAGATGTTCGCCGGAGTGAATTACATCTCCCCTGAACTGCCGGAGGAGTACATGCGCGATCTGATCAACTGGCTGGCGCAACAGCCCGGCTACTCCGTGCAGGTCAACAAGCCGTATGCGCAGTACCGGGAATTGGCTGATTGAACCCGGGGGATCGGATTAACACCACCCTGTTTGTCGAGCGACATCGAGGAGAGATGGTCTATGCAGCTCAACGACATTCCATTTGGCGTGACTGACTGGGATGAACTGCCAAGGAGCGAACATCCAGGCGAGACAGGCACTGCCTGGTGGCGCACCTGCCAGTTCGGCGATATTCGCGTGCGCATGGTCGAATACAGTCCGGGCTACCGGGCGGATCACTGGTGCAGCAAGGGCCACATCCTGCTCTGCTTGAAAGGCGAGCTGCACACCGAGTTGGAGGATGGCCGCAGCTTTATCCTCACCCCCGGCAGCAGTTACCAGGTGGCTGACAACAGCGCCCCGCATCGCTCATACACGCATACAGGGGCGACACTGTTCATCGTTGATTGATCGACCATTGGCGAGGACGCCGGCCTTTCTCAGCGGCTGTGCTAGAATTGGATTTGTTGAATCCACCCCAGGACGGCGGAAGGCTGATGAACATTTATTTTTCCTGCTCGATTACCGGCGGGCGCGAAGACCAGCCAGTCTATCAGGCGATCGTCAACGCGCTGCTTGAAGACGGTCACGAGGTGCCGACGGCACTGCTGGCAAGCGCGGACGTGATGGAATACGAAACGTCCATCGAGCCGCGCGAGGTGTACCTGCGCGACGTTGCCTGGGTGAAGGGTTGCGACGCCCTTGTCGCCGAGGTCAGTACGCCTTCGCACGGCGTTGGATATGAAATCGCCCTGGCGCTGTGTTTGGGAAAACCGGTGCTGTGCTGCTACCGGTCCCATAGCCGCGTGTCCAAGATGATCCTCGGCAACGATCATCCATGCCTGCGGATTGCGGATTATCAAGATACGGCCGAGGCTGTAACCAGGGTGTGTGACTTTATCCATGGGCTGTAAAGTGAGGATTATCATCACACAACTGTGATGAATAACGGTGGTCAAATCTTCAGTTTTCTATTAATATCCTTTAAGGAGACATATTCCTCGCAACACCATCGCACCTCCGCAATGACGCCCATCGCAGTCTCCTCCTTTGGCGAAGCCTCCGCCGGGTTCTTCACCGCCCCCGGCGGAGGCTTGCATTTTCACGCAGTGCGCGTGTGTGGACTGTCAGCGAGGAACTGTTTCAGGCGGTCTGGGCGTGTTCCAGTACGGGCAGCACAATGGTGAACACCGTTCCCTGCTCGAGGTTCGAATCAACCCAGATGCGTCCGCCGTGACTGAGTACAATCGAACGCACGATGGCCAATCCCAACCCGGTTCCGGCAGTCTCACCGTTGACGTTGCTCGCCCGGTAGAATTTATCGAAGATGTAGGGCAGGTCTGCCGGAGGGATGCCGATGCCGCTGTCGGTAAATTGGATGATGATTTGATCCTGCTCGACCTCGCCGCTGACCGTGATCTTCCCGCCCTCTTGCGAATATTTTATGGAGTTGTCGATCAGGTGCTCGAACATCTGGCGGATTTGCACCGGATTGCCGTAGAAATCCGGCAGATCTTCGGGCAGGTTGACGCTCAGCTCGGCATCCTTCTTGGCGATGGCTTTCTTGAAGTTCTGTGAAACCACATCGATCAGCTCGAGCAGGTCGATGGATTCGCGGCGCGTATCCAGGCCGGCTTCGATGCGCCCGAGGTTGACCAGATCATCCACCAGGTAGGTGATGTTCTGCACACTGGCCTGCACACGGCGGATGAATTCCTGTTGCAGCTCGTTGACCGGACCGGCGCGCTCGACCAGCTCGGCGTAGCCGAGGATGGCGGTCAGCGGTGAGCGCAGATCGTGCGAAACCGCACTGACGAAATCGCTCTTGATCCGGTCGAGCTTCTTCAGGCTGGTGATGTCATTCAGGGTCAGGGCAATACCAACCTCAGGAATGGGCGTACGCTGGACAATATAACTGCGCCCGTCCTCGACGATCATCTCGGTGCGGTCAGCCAGACCGCGCGTCTGCGGATCGAGCAGTTCGAGCACCTCCGGCTGGCTGATCACCGCGGTGTACGGCTTGCCAATTACTTTTTCCGGATCGATCCCCAGGGCTGAGCCGGCGGCTTTGTTCATCAGCATAATCGCCTGCTCCTGGTTGGTGACGATGACGCCGTCGTGGATTTTTTTCAGCAAAGCGTCGAGTTTGTTCCTCTCGGTTTGGGTCACATCGAAGACATTGGCATTGAGCAGGGCGATCACGGCGAACTCCGCCAGGGTGCTGAGCATGTGGATGTCGCGCTTTTGGAAGGGCAGCGGGCTGTTGCGGTTGTCCACGCCAAGCACACCGATGGTCTCCCCCTTGTATTGCAGCGGGACGTATACAAGACTCTGCACCAGATAGGAGGTCTTGATTTTTTGCGGCGTGCGGTCGTCCAGCACTACCGGTTGTCCGCTGCGGATGACCGATCCTGCCAGCGTATCCGAAACAGGCAGGCGGAAGGTCTGAACGAACTCCTCCTGGAAGTTCTTAGAGGCGCGCATGTACAGCTCGCCGCTGTCCTTGTCGAGCAGAAGCAGAGATCCCTCCTCGGCGCCGGTGGAGGCGACCGCGGCTTCGACGATGATGCCAAGCACGCTGTCGGTATCCAGCGAGCCGGTGATCGATTTCGCCAGGCGGGTGAGGGTCTCCAGCTCATCCACACGCCGCTGCAGTCGGTCAGTCGCCCGGCGGGATTCGAGTAAGATCGATTCCTTAGCGAGCCGAAATTTGACCAGACTGTTCTCGACCGCAGCGAGGATATCCTCTGAACGCAGCGGCAGGCAGAGATAATCGCTGACCCCCAACTTCAATGCTTCCTTGAGCAGTTCGGGGTTATCCTGTTTAACCAGCAGCACCATCGGCAGCGCAGGGTATTGTTTGATCACCTTTCTGGCAAAATCCAGCCCGTTTGCGCCGGAGAGGGATTCGCTCAGGATGATCAGCGAGGGCGGGAAGTGTTCCAGCCGCGTAAAGGCGCCGTCATAATCCTGGAAAACCTCCACAAAATAACCGGCCGACTGCAGGACTCGTTCCAATAAGTAGTTAATTTGTGGATCGGCGATCAGTACAACTGAACTCGGTTCTTTGGGGAGTGTGCTCATCCTGGCTAAATACCTTCACTGCCTGATATGGGTGAATACGAATGAATCACTGGACGGGCAAGACGAGATGGAATTGAACCCCCAATCCCTGCTTGTTTTCTGCCCAAATTTTACCATTCATACGGGTAACGATATCCTTGATTAATGACAAACTGATGCCTAATCCTCCAAGGCGCTGCGGCTTGATTTGGGTTGAGTGGGTTCCGGTGAATAATTTTCCCAGCATATCCGGCTCAATGGGCGGGCCGCTGTCGGCCACAATCAGATGGGCGAAGTTCTCCGCTGCCGGTTCAATGTGCAGGCTGACGCTGCCGCCAGGCTCGCAGAATTTTACCGCGTTGCTCACCAGCCCGTCGAGAACCTGATTGAGCCATTCTTCATCCACATGAATGAAGACCAGCTGATCGGGCAGCTCGGTGGTGAGGTTGATGTCGTTGGAGCGGGTGAAGGGCTCAAAGCGGGCAGCGGTATTGCGGATAAACTCTTGAAGGTTGATCGGTCGGGCATGGCGCAGCGCGCGTGAGGTTTTGGGCGGGGAGATGATCTGCGCCAGCCGCAGCAGCCCGGTCAGCGACTCCTGCAGCATGTCGAACTGGTCGCGCTGGTACTGGCTCAACTGCCGCGAGAGGTTCTCATTGATGTTGCGGAAGGCTGTGTCCTGCACTTCCAGCAGCGCCTGCATTTCCCGCCGGGTTTTTTGCAGCAGCTCATTGGTGATGCGCTCGTTGGTCAGCGCGGCGGTGGTGACCTGCTCCTGTTGCCGGCTGCGCTCAGATATGGAGCGGATCAAGCGTACATTTGCCAGAGCAATGGCGGTGAAATCAGCGGCGGTAGCTCCCAGCCGCTGCTCGCCAGGGTTGAAGGGCTGATCACCGCTGCGCATCAGCGTCAGCAGGCCGGCGACCTTGCCGCCGATTTTCAACGGCAGCACCAGCGCCGCCTGGCCCAGCGTGGCGACCTTGTAACGCTTCAGCCGCTCCCCGTGAATCGCTAACATCTCGCCGGAAACCGCGACCAGCGGGCTGATCCCGTCGTCCCAGGGCTGATCGAGCTGCACCGGCATGGAGGGCGGCAGGTTGCGCTGGGCGGCCAGCAGAAAAGCTTTACTTGTTTCCTCTCGCAACAGCAGCCAGCCTGTATCCGCCTGGAGCATCTGGCTGAAGCGTTCGACGATTTTCCCGGGCAGCAGGCTGGCGTCGGTCACCGCGGTCAGGTCTTTGCCCAGCTCGATCAGATCGGCTGCCTCATCCAGCTGGCGCTGCAGTTCCTGGTTTTTATCGCCCAGTTGCTGGAATAGCTGATCATGCTCGCGCTCGTCGCGCACCTTTTTCAGCGTCTGCTCGACGACGGTGAGGATCTCTGTTTCCCGCGCCGGCATGAGCAGATAGTCCGCCGCGCCCAGGCGGATGCTCTGGACCACCTCGTTTTCGCGCCCTTTCCTGGCCAGCAGGATGACCGGCGTGAAAATTTCCTGGGCGTGCAGGGCGACCAGCAGATCGTTCCCGCTCAGGCCGGGCATGAGTTCACCGGCGAGGATCACGTCCGGGGCGAACTCGCTCACCTGAACGATGGCCGCATCCACATCAGGGACGACAGAAACCCGGTATCCGGCGGGCTGCAGGGTCTGGCGCTCGAGCAGATCGATCGTCGCCGGATCATTTTCGATGATAAGGATTCGATCTTGTTCTGTGTTCATATTAAATAATGATAGCACGGATGGGCGAAAATATTTGCGCCAAACAGCTGTTAAAGGCGGCCTGATCGGCAAAATCGATATAAATGGTAGATTAATAATCGATAAGAATTGTATTAGATGTACCCCTGGCCACTTGACTCCAATGAGTTCGTCAGCATACAATGAGATTATGGATTATAAGGATTACTACAAGATCCTAGGCGTTCCGAAGAACGCATCAGGGGATGATGTCAAGCGAGCTTACCGTAAATTAGCGATGAAGTACCATCCGGATCGCAACCCGGGAAACAAGTCGGCGGAAAATCAGTTCAAAGAGATCAACGAAGCGTACGAGGTTCTCAGTGATCCGAAAAAGCGAGCGCGATACGACCAGTTAGGTGACTCTTACTTCCGCTACCAGCAGTCGGGTGGCGCGCCTGGCGGCTTCAACTGGGAGGAGTGGTTCACCCAGGCGCCAGGCGGGCGAACCGTGCAGTATGATGTCGACGACTTATTCGGTGGGCTGGGCGGCTTCTCGGAATTCTTCCGCGCTATCTTCGGCGGCATGGGCGGAGAAACGATGCGCCAGACTGCCACCCGCGCCCGCCAGCCGGCCGCCTATCAACAGCCGGTAGAAATCAGCCTGGAGGAAGCCTTTCACGGCACCAGCCGCATTCTGCAGTTGGATAACCGCCGCCTGGAAGGTAAAATCCCGCCGGGGGCGCAGACCGGCACGAAAATCCGCCTGGCCGGGGTTGGCCCGGTCGGACCTAACGGTCAAAAAAGCGACATCTACCTGGTGGTGCAGGTCAGGCCAGACCCCCGCTTCGAGCGGAAGAGCGACGACCTTTATACCGAGGCGAACATCGACCTGTACACCGCGGTACTCGGCGGGCAGTTGCGGGTGCAGACCCTCGGGGGTGAAGTCCTGCTGAGCATCCCACCGGGCACTCAGCCCGGGCAGAAGTTCCGGCTGAGTGGGCGCGGCATGCCGCGCCTGCGCAACCCTCAAAACCGCGGCGACCTGTATGTCACCGCGCGCATCAAGCTTCCCAGGCAACTCAACGAGCAGCAGAAACGGCTGTTTGAGCAGTTGCGCGATCTGGAATAAAATCCGTTTGTTCTTGAGGTGAGACGACAACTGGATGGATAGAATGAACAGGAAAAAGATCATCATTTTATCGGTAATGGCGCTGTTTCTATTTACTGGCTGCCAGATCAGCTTCGGCCTGCCCGAAATTCTGGATAATTTCACCCTGCCGACCGAAGCTGCACCAACCTCCCAGCCGACCAGACCGCTGAAAACCAGCCCGGCGCCCACGCCGGATTCCTCGATCGCGCCGCTGCCGGATTTACCGCCGCTGTCGATCGACCTGGCTGAACGGGATGCGCTGCTGACCGAGCTGTACAGGCGGGTCTCGCCCGGGGTCGTTTCGATCCTGGTAGCGACGGTCGAAGGAGGCAGCGCAGGCTCGGGTTTTGTCTTCGATAAAGAAGGCCACATCGTCACCAACTACCATGTCGTGGAAGACGTTGACCTGGTCGAGGTCGATTTCCCGTCCGGGTATAAAAGCCGCGGCGAAGTGATCGGCACCGACCTCGACTCCGATCTGGCTGTGATCAAGGTATCTGCTCCGATCGAGGTGCTCCTGCCGCTGGCAATGGGAGATTCAGACGGTGTCCTGGTTGGTCATACGGTGGTCGCCATTGGCAATCCCTTCGGTCTTTCGGGTACGATGACGGTTGGAATTGTATCGGCCAAAGGGCGCACGCTCGAATCGCTCCGGCAGACCGAAACCGGCAACTTCTTCACCGCCGGCGATATCATCCAGACGGACGCGGCGATCAACCCGGGCAACTCCGGCGGCCCGCTGATCAACCTGAACGGCGAGGTGATCGGGGTGAACCGCGCAATCCGCACCACCGGCAGCACCGTTAGCGGCGATCCGGTCAACAGCGGTATCGGTTTTGCCATCTCCGGCAACATCGTCAAGCGGGTGGTGCCTGTTCTGATCGAAAAAGGCTCCTATGATTATCCGTATATGGGAGTGACCAGCCGCGAGGACCTCACCCTGGAAATGATCGAGGAGCTCGGCTTGCCGCGGCAAACGGGCGCGTATATCACCTCAGTCACGCAGGGGGGGCCGGCGGACGTCGCTGGTTTGCGCGGCGGCAGCCAGCCGACCAGCTTCCCTGGCCTGACAAAAGGCGGCGACCTGGTCATCGCCATCGATGGCCTGCCGGTGATCAGTTTCGGGCAGATGTTGAGTTACCTGATCAACAATAAAGGCCCGGGAGATCAAGTTGAGTTAATAGTCCTGCGGGAAGGGCAGGAAAAGGAGGTGGAGCTTACTTTGGGCAAACGCCCATAATTTCGGTAAGTTGACTGTTCCAGAGAAAAAAAATAATAAGGAGGCTGCCATGTTGACTGAAAGTGAGCTTCGGGAGCTGTTGCGCTTTATCTCCCCGGATCCCGTCCTCAGCGTTTTCCTCAACACGGACCCGTCAGAAGGAAACAAGGATTCATATCGACTGCGGCTGCGCAATCTGTTGAAGGGGGTCAGTTTGCCTCAGGATGTCGAGACCATCGAACATTATTTTCAACGCGAGTACGATTGGACAGGACGCGGCGTTGCCTTGTTCTCCTGCGCTCCGAAAAAATTCTTCCGGGTCTATCCGCTGGCGGTGCCTGTGCCAGATTTCATCCATGTCAGCGACCGTCCGAGCGTGCGCGTATTAGCCAATCTCCTGGACAGCTACGGCGGGTATGGGGTGATTCTGATCGATAAACAGGGCGCGCGCGCGTTCTCCTTTCACCTCGGCGCATTACAGGAACAGGAAGGCTTGCTGGGCGAGACGGTAAAGCGCACCAAGCACGGCGGCGCATCGACCTTTCCCGGCAGGATGGGCGGCATCGCCGGGCGGACGCGCCATCAGGAGGCAGTGGTCGAGCGCAACATGAAGGATGCGGTTGATTTTTCGGTCAACTTTTTCAATGAATATCGGATCAGACGGATTCTGATTGGCGGGACGGATGACAATGTATCGCTATTCCGCAGCCTGCTGCCGAAAACCTGGCAAAGCCTGATCATCGGGACGTTTCCGATGAACATAAGCGTAGGACACTTAGAGGTATTAAATAAGGCCCTGCAGATCGGTCAGGAAGCGGAGAAAGAGCGTACAGCCAAGTTGATCGCCGATCTGGTGACGAAAGCGGCAAAAGAGACCGGGGCCGTAGTTGGAATTGAACCAACGGTTCGTGAGATCAACAGCGAGCGGATTTCCACGCTGGTGGTCATGCAGGGATATCAGCAGCCGGCCTTCCGCTGTAAGGAATGCAGCACGCTGACCTTAGAACCGCAGAGTGCCTGCCCGAATTGCGGCGGCAAGATGTACGCCATCCCGGATGTGGTCGATGTCGCTGTCAGCCGCACCATGCGCCGCGGAGGGGACGTGGAGGTGGTGCACACGAGCGCCGAGCTGGAACGGGCGGGAAAAATCGGCGCATTCCTGCGTTATTGATCCTGGTTTGAAAATGGGCGGGGTTGATTCACAGGAGGTGAATCAACCCCGATTGTGTTTCTATACCCTCCAGGCGTTATGGTAAGAATTCACCGTACCGCTCCACCAACTGATTCTGCCGGATGCGCCGGTTATTCCATCACATTGAGTTCCTGCGTGGAGGGAGAGTGCTGGTTAATTATCTATTCTCTAACCGCGCGAGGTTCTCCCCCAGCGTGCGCATCTCGTCCAGGGCTTTGGACGGATCGCTGGTCAGGCTGGTGCGGATCGTCTTCAGCCGGTCAGCCAGGGCGCTGCTGGTATCGCTGTCGTCCAGCAGCAGGTTGAGCGCTGCCAGGTTGGCTTCGGCGTCGCTCAGCTCCTGACGGGCGGTGAGGATATCCTTGCTGAGCAGCGCCAGGCGGGCAAAGCTGATGTTTGCCTGCAGCCGGGATAAGGCCAGTCGCAATTTAGCCTCCTGTAGTTCGGCCTGTGCGCTTTCAAGATCGCCCGTTGTGCTGGTCAGGCTTGCTTCAAGCTCCGTGGTTTTGGTCTCTGCTGCATTCAGCGCGCTTCTGCTTCCATCCAGATCAGCTTGCGCCTGGCGCAGGGAGGAACTCGCCGGCAGGTAGAGTAAAAAGAACACCAGCGCGGCGCCAGCCAGCAGAGAAATCAGCACAGCCGCCAGCCACGGCCAGCCTTTTTGGACGAAGGATTTCTGCTTCAGTTCCAGTGGTTCAACCGCCGGCGTATCAGCCGGCGGGGATTCGACCTCGGCCTCTGGCGCTTCGACGACAGTCTCGCCGGGCACCGGCTCGATTGCCCCGGCGTCTTCTTCGCGGGAATTTATGTTTTCATTTTCCATAGGATTCCTCCTGGTTATGGGGTTGGTGAAAAATAGGCGGTCGGGCTCGTAACAGCCGTGAACGGAAGCGGGGTGGGAGTCAGGAGGGGCCGCAGAGGCGTCCGGGTGGGCGTCAGCCCGACGGCTGGGGAATACGCCGTCGGCGTGGATCTGAATTGCTCGGGCAGACCGCGCAGGATCAGGCCCCATGCGATCTCCAGTTCATCCGCCGCCACAACCGGAGTCCCGGGCAGGTTGTCCAGGGCAACGTCCAGCCGGCCGAGCCAGGAGGAGATGACGCTTTGCTGCTGAGGCGTCGCTCTTCCCTGCAACTCGACCAGCAGATCGCGGGCCATGACTACCTGTTCGCGCGCGGCGCCGAAGTTGCTCTGCAGCATGTACAGGCGGCTGCGGTTGAGCAAACCGGCGACTTTCAAAACCCCGATCTGTCGATCGAGCGCATGGATCTGATCGTCCTTGCCGATGGATGCCTCGTAACCCTGGATACCCAGTTGGTAAGCTTTATCGGTATAGGAGCGCACATTCTCCAGTTCTTCCTGCAGCTCGTCCAGCCTTTGCAGCTCGGCCGACTGCTGGTCGAGCTCATCCTGCAGCGCGTCCTGATCGGCGATCAATTCATCCAGGCTTTCAGCGGTCAAAGTGCGTTGATTTTCAAGCGCGGTCAGGCGCTGCTGGAAGGCTTCCAGGCGCTGGTCGAGCAGCAGCGCATCCTGCGCCTGGCCGGTTTCCAGCAGGCTGATGCGGTTGGCGTTTTCGCGGGCGGGCAGCACGGCCTGTTGATAGACCGCGACAAATGCGAAGTAGATCAGCCCGCCGAGGAGGATCGCGGCAAGGCAGATCAGCAACACGCGTACCAGCGCTTTGAGGAAGGTGGTAAAGGCAATCCCTGCGCGGTTTGCCGGTGGAAGTGGTTGATCTTCTGTCATTTGCCTGACCTCCTATTGAGTTTCTTCGCTGAGCAGCAGATTACGCAGCCCGTCGAGGAAATTCTGAAATTTGGAGCTGCTCTTCTGCAATTCTTTCACCTGCAGGGATAATTCCTCGCTGCGGGTTTCCAGCACCTCGGTTCGCGCCTGGACAGACTGTAAATCCTCGCGCAGCGCCTGGCTGCCTTTCTCAAGGTCAGCGACACGGCCGCTCAGGCTTTCCATGGCGTCCAGTCGGGCGCGCAGCGAGGACAGATCGCTGTTGGCAGTCTGAATTTGCGCCGATAGCTCTGCGGCGCGGGCGTCCAGCGCGCGGACCTGCGCGGCAGGCGCGTACGTCAGCGTGCCGTTGACCAGGTTCAGGATGCCCAGAGAGAATAGAATCGCCACCACCAGCGCGGCCAATGCCAGGCCGACTGCCCACCAGGCAGCCTCGCTGCGGCGCAGGTAGGTTTCAGCGGCGGGGGACGCGGTTGGACGCGGCGCCGCAGCCGGAGCAGGCTGGGCTGGCTGTTCGATCGGGATTTTTGGCGCTTTGGATTGCTCGTCAGCAGCAGTTGTGTCCTTCTCGGCGCGCGCGGCGACCGCCGCTTCGGTCTCTGCCGGGGGTGTTTCAACAGGCGCTGGAGGCTCTTCCAACATCGCTGCTGGCGGCTGCTCTACGCTGTCGCCTGTGCAGGTCAGGTAGGGGCGCAGCTTCTCCAGAGACTGGGCGCCGATGCCGGGAACGCGGCGCAGATCGTCCACGCCGCTGAACGGGCGCGCCTGGATAATCCGTCCGGCCAGCTCCCGGCCGATGCCCGAGACGCGCGTTAGCGCCTCCAGGTCGGCGTGGTTGATATCGATTTCGGCCAATAACAGTTCGCTCATCATGATCCCTCCAACTGCGCTTACTGAACCGGGATGTTAATCAAGATCCGCCTTTTCGCTCGGTCGGCGCACTCGGCAGGTTGTAAGGCGTGGGCACATACTCGACCGTCGGGCGGCGCTGGCCGGCTTGGGGGAAGAGATTCATCAGATCATAGATCTCCTCCGGCATCTCGGTCGATACTTTCAGGCCGAGTGAGCGAGCTTCTTCGACGGTAATCGGGTAGTCGTGGGTCCACCGCCCAGAGGCCAGCTCTTCGGCCAGTTTTTCGGCTTCCTCTTCCGTGTAGACGCAGCAGGCCAGCCGCCGGATGGTGGCCTTGACCTGCTCGACCGCCTTGCGGGCGATATCCGCCAGGATCAGGGTCTGGTCGTCGACCTTGTTGACATCCTTTCTGGCCACTGCATTGAGGATGGAAACTGCCGGATATTGTCCGACCTGTGGGTCGATCGGCCCGATCACTGCGTTCTCGTCCATCAGAATTTCGTCGGCGGCCAGGGCGATCAGCATACCGCCGGACATGGCGTAGTGCGGCACGAAGACGGTCACCTTGCCCTCGTGGCGGGCAAGGGCGTTAGCGATCTGCTCGGCAGCCAATACCAGCCCGCCGGGGGTGTGCAGGATCAGGTCGATGGGCATATCCGGGTCGGTCAACTTGATAGCGCGCAGCACCTGCTCGGAATCCTGGATGTCGATGTAGCGCGCCACGCGGAAACCCAGGAAGGACATGCTTTCCTGGCGGTGGATCAGTGCAATGACCCGTGAGGAACGCCTGGCTTCGACGGCGCGCATCAGGCGCAGACGCGCCGCCTCGATCATCTTTTGGCGGATGAGCGGGACAAGCGCGGCAATTGCCAGCAAGATCCAGAGCAAGTTGAGGAATTCCATTTGGCCTCCGACAGATTAAGTGCACGAATGATGCCTGAGCTCACCAGGGATAGTATTCATCGCGATACCAGCGCTGCGCTCGCCGCCCGGCGGTGAACAGATGCGCCAGTACCAGGCCGATCAGAAAGCCGCCGACATGCGCCCACCAGGCAATGCCGGAGTTGGCAGCCGCGTCGCCGAGCGAGAGCAGCCCGGAAAACAACTGCGAGATAAACCAGAAGCCGATATATATCAACGCGGGGACATCGATAAACCAGGGCAGGATAAAGACCGGGATGAAGGTGGTCACTTTAGAGCGCGGGAAGAGGATGAAATACGCGCCGAGCACCGCGGCGATCGCGCCGCTGGCGCCGACGGAGGGCACGTCCGCGGCCCCAAGGAAGACCTGCAGCAGCCCCGCGCCAAGCCCGCCGATCAGATAGAAAATCAAGAAGCGGAAGGAGCCCATGCGGTCCTCGACGTTGTCGCCGAAGATGAACAGCGTCCACATGTTGCTGATGAGATGGAACCAGCCGCCGTGCAGGAACATGTGGCTGAGGAAGGGAAACCAGGTCAGCGGATTGGTCGAGTTTATCCGGTTAGCAGTCAAACCGAAGGTGTTGATCAGACGTAACAACCCCTGCTGTGAAAGGCTCAGCTCGTAGAAGAACACGAGCACGTTTGCGATGATGATCAGCCAGGTGACCAGCGGGAACGAGCGCGAGCGGATGGTGTCTTTGATCGGAAACATGCATCTCCTTCAGCGTCTGAACTCAGTATAGCTTTACAGGTGGAAATGCGCAAACCATTTGTTATCCGACAACCAGCTCCCTTCTATATCAACCCGCAGTCTGCTTGCCTACCCTGGATCACCGTGATAAACTCTTATCGTGCAAAAGAAGGTACTGGTCGCGAGTGTGCATCCGCCCTTTGGAGAGCTGCTGCGCCTCAGTCTGGAGGAACGCGGGGGATATAACGTGCGTCTGGTGACTACCTGCGAGTACGCCCGATACGAGGCTGGTAAATATCCCTACGATCTGGTGGTGGTCGATGTTGACGAGAAGGACAGCAGCGTCAAAACCATGCTGCCCGATCTCAGCCAGCGGTTTTCGCGTCTGCCGTTGGTCGTCTTCCCGCCGGAAAACGACCCAAAACATCCACTGCTGGAGGGGGTGAATTTTCGGGCCTGGCTGAAAAAGCCCTTTTACCTGCCCGACCTGCTCGCCGCGGTAGAAGCAGCCTTGAACAGACGCAGCTGGACGCCCGAGGAGGGCCTGGCGGGACCTCCCGAATGGGCCTGGCTGAGGGAGAGCCTGACCGTGGGGGGGCGAATGGATCGGCTCTTGAAAACGGAGTGCCTGGCGGCTGTGTTCATCACCCGCGGGGGGGTGGTGGCAGCCCGCTCGGAAGGCCTGCCGGCTGAGGCCGGCGCGGAGATCGCCGCGATGGTCAGCCGCATCTGGCGCGAAGGGCAGAGCAGCGATCTGGCAAGGCTTATTCGCCGTGGATCGACAGGGGTGCAGGCGCTGCTGTATGTCACCCGTATCGAGAAATCTTTACTGGCGGCGATTCTTTTCGCCGGCAATACCCCGCCCACCCGGGCCAGGGGGCTGGCTGCTCAAATTCGCGAGATGCTGCCGATTCTGCGCAAGGAACTGGCGCCCAGGTACCCCGGCTTGCTTGAGGATGCCGCGCCAGAGATGACCGATACTGCGCCATACCTGCCTCCCGAGGAGGTGGAAGGGTTGGACGCGCGGCTGTTCGAGCTGCTCGAGAGCGCCCCGTCGCCGGATCCGTTCAGAATCGACGCCCCCGACCGAGGAGATTGGAAGCTCACGCCCGAATCGGCGCTGCCCGGTCTGGAAGATTTCACCTTTGAATGGGATAAATCCCGCCCGGGCGCGACTGAATCGTTCAAGCAGAAACGGAGGGAGACCGGCGCGGTGGAAAAGCCCGCCGCAGCGCTGCTGTCCAGGCCGGCTGACAGGCTGGCTGTGCCGCCCGCGCCCCAGCCGCCGCTCGAACCGGCGTCCCCGCCTCCGCCCGAGTCCGCATCTGGGCCTGTGGTTGAGGTCGACCTGAGCGGTAAGAAGCAGGTATTCACATGCGTCTTTATTCCGCGCTCGCCGGAGCACACCCTGGAAGGTGAGCTGGCCGAGGTTCTGCGTATCTGGACCATCGCGACCTGCGCCGCTTACGGTTGGAAGACGGTCAACCTGCAGATCTCGGCCGCTGCGTTTCAGTGGACGCTGGAAGCGCCCGCTGCCGATTCGCCCGGCGCGCTGGTGCGCACCATCCGCCAGCAGTCGTCGCTGGAAATCACCACCCACTGCCCGCAGATCAGCATCGGCGCTGAAGAGGTTGATTTCTGGGCGCCGGGATTTCTGATCGTGCGCGGATCGAAACCGCCCCCGGCGCAGCAACTGGTCGAATTCATCCGGCAGACGCGCCTGAGACAGGGGCTGCTGCCAGAATAGGACATCTTGAAGGGATCATCATGCCGCCAACCTTGTATTTAATCGATGGACACGCGCTGGCGTATCGGACGTACTTTGCGCTCAGCCTTACCGGGCAGCGCTTTACCACCAGCAGCGGCGAGCCAACCGCCGGCACCTTTGGTTTTGCCAGCGTGCTCCTGCGCCTGCTGGAACAGGACCGGCCTGAATATCTGGCGGTCGCCTTTGACACCGGCAAGACCTTTCGCAACGATCTCTTCCCCGAATACAAAGCCACCCGCGCCAAGATGCCGGATGACCTGCGCCCTCAAATCGAGCGCATCCGCGAGATGGTCGATGCGTTTGGCATCCCGCGCCTGGAACAGGAGGGCGTCGAGGCGGATGACGTACTCGGAAGCATCGCCCGCCAGGCGGTGGCGAAGGGCTTTGGAGTCAAGATCATCACCGGCGACCGCGACCTGCTGCAGCTGGTCGACGAGCGTGTGCTGGTCAACCTGGCGGGCAGCAAGCTCTCGGAGGCCAAAGATTACGGCCCGCAGGACGTGGTCACTGCCCTGGGAGTGCGCCCCGATCAGGTGATCGAGTATAAGGGGCTGGTGGGCGATAAATCCGATAATATCCCCGGCGTGGCCGGAGTCGGCGAAAAGACCGCCGTCAGCCTGCTGGAGAAATTCGCCACCCTGGAGGAAATTTACGATCATCTGGACGAGCTGCCCGCGCGGGTGAAAAACCTGCTGGAAAAAGGGCGTGAGAGCGCCTTCCTCAGCCGCCGCCTGGCGACCATCCGCACCGACGTGCAGCTCACACTGGACGTGGAGAAGGCGCGCACCAGTCAGATCAACCTGGTTGCGGTCGAGGATATCTTCCAGCGGTTGGAGTTCCGCTCTCTGCTGCCGCGCTTAAGAAAGCTGGAAGGTCAGGTGATCTTCCCCGAGAAAGAGCAGCAACTTTCTTTGTTCGGGCAGCCGGTGGTGACGGTCGGCGAGCCGCCCCCGCCGGCGAGCGAAGCGATGATCATCGACTCCGCCGAGAAGCTCAACCGTCTGCAGGAGGCGCTGCGATCCGCTGAAGTGATCGCCGTAGATACCGAGACGACTTCGACCGATCCGATGCGGGCTGAGCTGGTCGGTATCTCGCTGGCGGTCAGGGCCGGCGAGGGCTTTTACATCCCGGTCGGGCATGCCACCGGCGAGGCGCAGCTGCCGCTTGAGGGGGTGATCGAGGCGCTGCGCCCGGCGCTGACCGATTTACACATCCCCAAGGTGGGCCACAACCTGAAATATGACGCGCTGCTGCTGGCCCGCAACGGCATTGACGCGACTCCGCTGACCTTCGATACGATGATCGCCGAGTGGCTGCTCAATCCACAGAGTTACAACCTCGGGCTGAAGGACATGGCCGCCAACCGCCTCGGCCTGGCGATGACCCACATCGAGGAATTGATCGGCAAGGGCAAGAACCAGATCAGCATGGACCGCGTGCCGGTAGCCAGGGTCGCTCCATATGCCGCCGCTGACGCCGAGGTTTGCCTGCGGCTGATGCCGATCCTGGCGGCGAAGATGGATGAGGCCAATGCGACCAGACTGTTCACAGAAATCGAGATGCCGCTCGTGCCGGTGCTGTTGGAGATGGAGCGCACCGGCGTCATGCTGGATGTGCCGTTCCTCAACAATATGTCGGTCGAGCTGAGCGGGCGCCTGGCGGAGATCGAAAAATCGATCTGGGAGGCGGTCGGCTATTCATTCAACATCAATTCGACTCAGCAGCTCTCCAGGGCGCTGTTCGAATCGCTGAAGCTGGCGCCGCCCGACCGGCGCTGGAAGACCAGCAGCGGGCTATACTCGACCTCGGCAGAGGTGTTGCTCGAGATGCGCGACCAGCACCCGGTTGTGGACCTCATTCTGGAACAGCGCGAGCTGGCCAAGCTGCGTTCCACCTACCTGGACGCGCTGCCCCTGCAGGTCAATCCGCACACCGGACGGGTGCACACTTCCTTCAACCAGACAGGCTCGGTGACCGGGCGTCTGGCCAGCTCGGATCCGAATCTGCAGAACATCCCCACCCGCACCGAAACCGGCCGGCAGGTGCGCAACGCCTTCATCGCCGGGCCGGGCATGCAACTGCTGGCGGTCGACTATTCGCAAATCGAGCTGCGCATCGTCGCTTACATGGCCTCGGACGCCGCCATGCTGGCCGCCTTCCAGGCCGGGCAGGACATCCACGCCGCGACCGCGGCAGCCATCTACTCGATGCCGCTCGAGCAGGTCAGCAAGGAACAGCGCCGGCATGCCAAGGCGATTAACTTTGGGTTGATCTACGGCATGAGCCCCTTTGGCCTCAGCCGCGGTACCGGCCTGACCCTGGCCGAGGCTGAAAATTTCGTCAAGGCCTATTTTCAGATGTTTCCGGGGGTCAAATCCTACCTGGACGGGGTGCGCCGGACGGCCGCCCGTCAGGGCTACGTCGAAACCCTGCTTGGCAGAAGGCGTTACTTCCCCAACCTTCAAAATCCGTCCAACCAGGCGGTGCGCAACCGCGAAGAGCGCGAGGCGATCAACGCGCCGATCCAGGGCAGCGCTGCCGACATCATGAAGATTGCCATGGTGCGGCTGCCGGAGGCGCTGCGCAAGGCCGGGCTGGGCGCGCGGCTGTTGCTGCAGGTTCACGACGAGCTGGTGCTGGAGGTGCCCGAAAAGGAACGCCGTGAGGCGATTCGCACGGTCAAGCAGGTGATGGAAAGCGCTTATGCCATGTCGATCCCCCTGCTGACCGAAGCCCGCTGGGGCGGTAACTGGGGTAATTTAGAAGTCGTCGACCAATAAGCTGCTGTCTGGCGCGAGGCTTGCATCTAACTTTGCGAAATTGTTATGCCCCATTTTAGGCGTTTATGCGCTGAATGGGGTAAAGTTAATCTGTCAGAGAATGGATTTTGAAGACGGAGTTGGATTATGGCTGGCAACGAGCGGTTATTCCAGCAGGCGATGAACGACGGCCACAACGCGGCCTGGGACCAGGACTGGCAGCGGGCAGCCAACTATTACCGACTGGCGTTGGAGCAGTTTCCAGAAAATCACACGGCGCTTTCGAATTTAGGGCTGGCGTTGTTCGAATTGAAAGATTACGCCAGCGCGCTGAAGGTCTATCAGCGCGCGGCCATCACCGATCCGACTGATCCAGTGCCGGTGGAAAAGATCGCACTTCTGCTGGAAAAGCTCAGACGACCGAACGAGGCGGGGCGGGCCAGCGCCCAGGCAGCAGAGATGCACCTGAAGGCCCGCGATCCCGGCAAATCCGTGGAGAACTGGCTGAGAGTCGTCCAATTGCAGCCAGACAATCTGAACGCCTACGCCCGCCTAGCGATGATCTACGAGCGCATGGGTCATAAGAACGAAGCGGTCAGTTATTACTTGGTGATCGCCGGCCTGCTGCAAAAGACGGGCGAAACGAATAAAGCCGCGCAGTCGATCATGTACGCGCTCAAGATCCTGCCCGCCAGCGCTGAAGCCACCCAGGCGCTGCACGACCTGAAGGCTAATCGACCGCTTGCCCAGCCGCGGCGCCCGCGCCCTAAAAAGCTTGCTGCCCAGAAGGAAGAAATCGCCTCGATCGAGCCGTCCCGCGAAGATGCGCTTTTGCCTAACCTCGATCCGATCACCGAGGCAGCCCAGCGGTCGCTGGTGCAATTAGCTGAAATTCTTTTCGAAGAGCCCGAATCTGCAGAGGGGAGGTCGCCCGATCAGAAAGGCGGCGATTCGGTCATCCGCGGTACCGGGGGCTTGCCGATCGATGAGGCCGACCAGCAGCGCATCAAGGTGCTGATCGGCCAGGCAGTCGAATGGCAGACCCAGGGGGAAGAAGGACTGGCAGCTTCCGAACTGGACAAGGCGCTCGAGATCGGTTTCAGCCACCCTGCTCTGTACTTCGATTTGGGCATGCTGATGCTCAAAAAGGATGCAGAAAAGGCCGTGTATGCGCTGGAAAAAGCCGCCAGACATCCCGATTATGCCATGGCCGCCTACCTGCTGCTTGGCAGGCTGCAATACGAGCAGGGGAGTTACAACCAGGCCAGTCTTTATTTCATGAAGGCGCTGCGTATGGCCGATGCGGCTATTGTCGCGGAACACCAGGCAGAAGAATTGCTTCAGTCCTACAATTCAGTGATCGAAGAACTGGCAAAGGAAACCGATGAAAATTTATTGAAGGGCTTCTGCGAGACCATTCTGGCGCAGCTCGTCCGTGAGGATTGGCGCGAGGTGTTGTTGAAAGCCCGCCAGCAGTTGCCGGTGCAGGAAAACGGCTCCTCGCCGCTTCCGGTTTCGGAAATGCTGATCGAATCGCACGGTGGGAAAGCTATCGAGGCAATGGCTTTCATCAAGGATCTTGCCGGCCGCGGCAAGCTGCGCTCGGCGCTCGAAGAAGCCTTCCGCGCCCTGGATCATTCACCAACCTACCTGCCCCTGCACGTTCAAATCGGCGAGTTGCTGATCCAGGAAGGCCTGGTCGCCGAAGCAACGCAAAAATTCCTGCTGGTTGCCCAACTCTACCGCATGCGCGGCCAGGTGATCCCGGCGGTCAAACTGTTGAAGCGGCTGGTCCAGAATGCGCCGATGGACCTGGTGGTACGCCAGCAGCTGATCGATCTGCTCTGCGAGCAGGGGCGTAAGGATGAGGCCATGCAGCAGTATCTGGAGCTGGCAGAGAGTTACTACCGTCTCGGCGAGTTGAACAGCGCCCGCCAGGCGTATCTCTCGGCCTTGCGCCTGGTGCAGCAGATGCAGCGCAGCCGCCAGTTCGCCTACAATATTTTGAGCCATCTGGCTGATATCGATATGCAGCGGTTGGATTGGCGCCAGGCGCTGCGCACCTACGAACAGATGCGCAACCTCAAGCCCGATGACCGGGCTGTGCGTCAGCGGATCGTAGACATCCACTTCCGCCTGGGAAATGATCAGGCGGCATTTGCCGAACTCGACAATTACTTGAAGCTGCTGGAAAGGATCAACAAGCGCCCCGAGGCGGTTTCCTTCATCTATGCGCTGATTGCCGATCAGCCGGAAAAACCCGATCTGCGCGGGCGATTAGCCGAATTCCACCTGCGCGAGGGCAAGGTCGGCATGGCAATCAGCGAGCTGGACCAGTTGGCGATTTTTTACGAAGATGCCGGTGATATCCCCAACGCAATACGGACCGTCGAGCATATTCTGGCTCTCGAACCGCTTAACCGGGAGGAATACGAAACCGCCCTGCTGCGGTTGCGCAGTCAGCTATCGTAGGTCGTTCCTCTTTTTATGCAGGCGGAAAAGAAGCCGGGTTTACTCAGTGCCGCGCCTGCCTAGCGTGGCGGCGTACGTCACGAAGCTGCGCTCGCCGTCCAGGTGTAGCGCCTGGTTGAGCAGGTCGTCCTCGTAGGCGGCCAGGCCGCACACGCCGCACCCGAGCCCTTCGGCAACCAGATACAGGTTCTGGCAGACGTGTCCTGCGTCCAGCAACATATAGCGGTAGCCGCGCTCGGGGTAGCGCCAAGTCATCCGTTCGGGAACTGCCACCCAGAAGAAGGTCACCGCGCTGCTGGCGACGTGCTGCTGATTCTTACAGGCGGTCGTCAGGCGCGGGCTGAGGTCAGGCGCATGGTCGTGGACGATCAATGCGTGTTCCAGCGCCAGGTAGCGGTAAACGGCCGGCTCCAGCCCGCGCACCCGGTTGACCAGCAGCAGGGTTTCGAATGGATGGCGCGCCCCGGCCGAAGGCACCGTGCGCAAGGTAAAGGTTCTCGATGTGACCTCCTTGACACCCTGGGTAGCCCATAACAGCAGCGAGAGTTCCTCCAGGCTGAGTGGTTCTGGCGCGTACTGCCGCAGCGTGGCGCGCTGCTCGATCACCTGCCACAGGTCTAGGGCGGGTCTGGGCAGCTGGTGCGGATCAGGCAGGGAGATCAGCGCGGCGTTCGGGTCGTAGGGCGCTTGCAAGGGCGGCTGCGGCTGGCCCAGCCGCTGCGGCGACTCGGGCAGGTGCGCGGATTTGGTCAATTCCCAAAACTTGCGGCCAATCGATTCGGTCATGTCAGCTCCTTGAGATCAATGTGGATCAGATTAATTGCTTGACCATGCGGTAGTGGCTGCTGGCGCGCAGCCCTCGCTCGAACCAGTGAGTTTGAACAACCTCCGCGATCGAAAATCCCCACCCACGGTATAGGCTGACCGCAGGCTGATTTTCAGGAACAACGATCAAGGATAATTTGGAGAGACCTGCTGAGCGCGCCAATCCTTCAGCGGTCTCCAGCAGGAATCGAGCCACGCCCTTTCGACGGAATTCTTCATGCGTTGCCAGATGGGCAATGTAGAATTCTCCGCCTGCCATCTCGCGCGCGCCGACGGCGGGCAGGGCGCGCAGGAGCAGGCGCAGCGCAGCCCGCCAGCCCAAGATCGCCGGCAGGTCGCCGGCCAGCCTTAGCTGAGCTTTGATTTGCACCCTGGCGGGGAAGGCAAGCAAAAGGCCGGCGGTCTGCTGATCGATTTCCGCCAGGGTGGAGAATTCGTGGCTGAAGCGGTTGCCTTTCAACGTGAAGAGTGCGGCAATGGACCTCAGCAGCAACCGCCGATCGCCGCGCCCAAACAAGGACTGGCCAAAACTGTCCATTGTTGCGGCGATCAGCTCGGCTGCGCAGGGGGCATCTCCAGGCAGAGCGGGACGCGCAATCACAGATCACACCTTCTGCCGGGCGGCACGGATCTTATTCAGGGCGAAATCACGCACCTGGAGAACCTCCGGCACGCGCAGCAGGCGCAGTCCGGCGGCGTAAATCAAACCGCCAAGCAACACCCCGGTAAGGATCAGCGCCCAACTTGGCCAGGCGGATGCGGACGAAAGCCCGGCCCATAAAGCAGCGCCCATCACGCCCGCCGCCAGCAGCGACTGCCCCGCAGCTGACCACAGGCGCCTGCCCTCCAGTCCGCGCAAGCGGCGGCGCAGCAGGACGATCAATGCGGCGCACTCCAGCGCGGTGGCGAGCGAGTTGGCCAGCGCCAGCCCGCCGAGCGGCATCCAGCCCAGACGGCTGAACCAGGCCGGGAAGGTCAGGCTGAAGACGATGTTCAGCGCCATGCTAACCACAGTGACGCTGACCGGTGTGCGCGTGTCGTGCAGGGCATAAAACGCGCGCACGATGACCTCCAGCAACGAGTGGAATACCAACCCGATCAAGTACCATAACAGCGCCCAGGCGACCATCTCGGTCGAGCGGGAGGTGAAGAATTCGCCGTGCTCGTACAGCAGGCGGATCAGCGGCTGGCGAAGCATGATCAGGCCAACGCTGGCGGGCGCCGCCAGCAGCAGCACGCCGCGCAGGCTGGAGGCCAGCGAGCGGCGCATCTCGTCCAGCCTGCCCAGCGCCGCCTGAGCCGAGAAGGTCGGCATGGCGGCGATGGCGACGGATTGGGCGATGGCCGCCTGCGGCATCAGCATCCAGGTGAAAGCCAGGCTGAGCGCCGAAACGCTGCCCTCCGGCAGGCTGAGGCCGATGATGGTGTTGACGATGAAATTAATTTGCACCACCGCCACGCCCAGGATGCGCGGGCCCATTAATCCGGCTACCTCGCGCACCTCGCCCATGCGCAGACCCAACAGGGCCGAGTAACGGCCATTCAGGCGCAGCAGATGCGGCAGCTGGATGAGCAGATGCAGCAGCGAGCCGGCCAGGGCGCCGATCGCCAGGCGGGTGATGCCCAACCCCTCCGGCAAAAGCAGCACGCCCAGGATTTGCCCGATGGAATACATGGCCGGGGCGATGGCTGGCAGCCAGAATTTTTGATGGGCGTTCAGGATGCCCATCACCAGGCCGCTGAGGCCGAAGATGATCACGCTCGGCAGCATGATGCGCAGCAAGAATACAGTCAACTGCTCCTGGCCGGGCGCTTCGCCGGGCGAGAGGAGGAACAGCACATCGCGCACGATCTGCGGCGCGAAGATGGCCGCCAGCAGGCTGACTCCGGTCAGGACGAGCAGCAGCAGATTGGCGATCGCCGAGGCCAGCTTCCAGGCCGTCTGGTGCTGCTCGCGGGCGAGCAGCCCGGTAAAGGTGGGGATGAATGCAGAACCGAGTGCCCCGCCCGCCATCAAATTGAAAAGCAGTTCGGTGACGCGGTTGGCCGCGTTGAACGAATCCATCTCCGCGGTGGTGCCGAAGACCTGATAATTGACCATGCCCCGCGCCAATCCGAGCAGCTGGGTGATGATGAACGCGATCATGACCGTGCCTGCGGCACGGGCGATCTGGCGGGATGCGGATTCGGTCGCAACGGGGAGAGGTTCGGGGGCTGCCATCGCTCTGATTATAACGCCAGAGGCGACCTTTGCAATCCAACCGGCTTATGGGATAATAACCGCGCTGAGCTATTGACTCTTTCCATTAGGAAAATGCATGGAATTCGCAAAAATCTGTGTTCTCGGGCTGGGGTATATTGGCCTGCCGACTGCCAGCACCTTTGCCACGCACGGGGTAAAGGTGCTTGGCGTGGACGTGAATGATAACATCGTCAACGGGCTGCAAAACGGTCACCTGCATCTCTACGAACCCGGACTGCGTACGCTGGTACAGGCTGCGCTGCGCTCGGGCAATCTGGTGGTGAGAAGGCAGCCGGAGCCTGCCGACGCGTTCATCATAGCCGTGCCGACGCCTTTCTGCGAGGATAAGCGCGCCGACCTGAGCTTCGTCCGCGCCGCGGCCGAGGCGATCACGCCGCATCTGCACCGCGGCAACCTGGTTGTGCTTGAGTCTACCTCGCCGCCGCTGACTACGCTTCAGGTGGTTGCGCCCATCCTGGAAAAGAGCGGTTTGAAGGCCGGCAGTGATTTTCATCTGGTCTATTCGCCCGAGCGGGTACTGCCGGGACAGATCCTGCACGAACTGATCGCGAACGCACGCGTGATTGGCGGCGTGAATCCCGCCTCGTCAGCGGCCGGGCGCGACCTGTATTCGATCTTTGTGCGCGGTGAGATTATCCTGACCGACGCCACCACCGCCGAGATGGTCAAGCTGATGGAAAACACTTACCGCGACGTGAACATCGCCGTGGCGAATGAGTTTGCCCGCCTGGCTGACCGCTTCGGCGTGGACGTCTGGGAGGCGATCAGCCTGGCTAACCGCCATCCGCGGGTGAAAATCCTCAGCCCGGGGCCGGGCGTTGGCGGGCATTGCATCAGCGTTGACCCATGGTTTCTGGTCGAGGCTGCGCCCGACCTGACCAGGGTGATCCTGGCGGCGCGCCAAGTGAACGACGGGCAGCCGCGCTTTGTGGTGGAAACGGTAAAGGTCGCGCTGGACGGGCTGGCGGGCAAGCGCATCGCTGCCCTCGGGCTGGCCTACAAACCCGGCGTCGACGACCTGCGCGAAAGCCCGGCGGTAGAGGTGGTGCGCCTGCTTCAGCAGGAGGGCGCCCGGGTGACCGCCTTCGAGCCGTTTAAGCTCGACCCGCGACTGGAGGGCATCCAGGCCGCCGGCACACTGGCTGAAGCGGTATTCAACACCGATGCACTGCTGCTGCTGGTCGCCCATGCGGAGCTGAAGGCGATCGATCCGGATGGATTGGCCAGGCTGGTGCCGGCCCGCGTCGCAATCGACGCGGTCAACGGCTGGGAGAAATCCCGCTGGGAGCAAGCCGGTTTCAAGCTGTACCGACTGGGAGATGGGTCGCGGACATGAGCAATAAATTGCAGGTCGTGTCGATTTTTGGCACCCGCCCTGAGGCGGTTAAAATGGCGCCGGTGGTGCAGGCCCTGGCGCTCGATCCTGCGATTGTATCCAGGGTGGTGGTGACAGCCCAGCACCGCCAGATGCTTGACCAGGTGCTTGAGTTGTTTGACATCACCCCCGACCTGGATTTGAATTTGATGCGCCCTAACCAGACGCTTGCGCAGCTAACCGCCGCAATCTTCACCAACCTTGATCCGGTCCTGCGCGAGCTGTCCCCGGACTGGGTGCTGGTGCAGGGCGATACCACCACGGTCATGGCGACCGCCCTGCTGTGCTATTACAACCGCATCCGCGTTGGGCACGTCGAGGCCGGGCTGCGCACCGGCGACCGCTGGCAGCCGTACCCGGAGGAAATCAACCGGCGGGTTGCGGGCGTGGTAGCTGACCTGCACTTTGCCCCAACCCTGCACAGCCGGGAGAACCTGCTGCGCGAGGGCATACCGGACTGGCGCATCGTGGTGACCGGCAATCCAGTCATCGATGCGCTGCAGCAGATCATTCAGCGCCCGCTGCCCGTTGAGGCGCAGGAGCTGCTCGACCGGTACGACATCCGCCCGGGCGGTCGTGAGCTGGTGCTGATCACCGCACACCGCCGCGAGAACTTCGGCAAGCCGCTGGAGGAAATCTGCGCCGCGCTGCGCGTGCTGGCGGAGCGCTACAGCCAGCGGCTGCACCTGATCTATCCGGTGCATCTCAACCCCAACGTACAGGAGCCGGTCATGCGCCTGCTCGGCGGAATTGCCAATGTCAGCCTGATCTCGCCGCTGGACTACCTGCCGTTGGTGCACCTGATGCGCCGGGCAAAGCTGGTGCTGACCGATTCGGGCGGCATCCAGGAGGAAGCGACCGGACTGGGCGTGCCCACCCTGGTGCTGCGCCGCACAACCGAGCGGCCCGAGGGGGTGGAGGCGGGCGTGCTCAAGCTGGTTGGCACGGACGCGGCGGTCATCCTGGCTGAAGCGACGCGGCTTTTGGAAGACGACCAGGCCTACGCCGCGATGGCGCATGCCGCCAATCCGTTCGGCGACGGGCATGCCGCCGGGCGGATCGTCGCCGCGCTCAAGGATTTCCGCGAGCCGCAGGGACGGGATGGCTGATCCGCAGGCGGCCGGGCTGCGCAACGTCTGCATGCTGCCCGAACTGGAGGGCGTGGGCGGTCCGGCATCGTTTCAGCTCAAATTGATGGCGGCGCTGGCCCAGCGCGGCGTGGAAAGCCACCACAATCCGCGCGATCCGCGCACACAGGCGCTGCTGGTCATCGCCGGCACGCGCCGCCTGGGCGAGCTCTGGCGCGCCAAACGGCGCGGCGTGCGCATCGTCCAGCGCCTGGATGGGATGAACTGGATTCACAGCCGACGCTGGACCGGGCTGCGTCACTTCCTCCGATCGGAGTACGGCAACCTGCTGCTGGCCTATATCCGCCGGTATGTTGCTGACCACGTCGTCTACCAGTCGGAGTTCACCCGCGGATGGTGGCGGCGCGTCCATAAAGAGACCGGCAGGCCGGACGAGGTCATCCTCAACGGAGTGGACCTGGCCGCCTACTCGCCGGACGGCCCGGAGCAGCGTCCGGTGGATCACGTGCGTGTCCAGGTGGTTGAGGGGCATCTCAAGGACGGCAACGAACTGGCGCTGGGATTCGCGGCGTCTTTTGCCGCGGCGCTGCAGGTCGAAACCGGTCAACCGGTCGAGCTGTGCGTGGCTGGCGACGTGCCCTCGGCGGTACAGGACAAAACGCGCAGCGCGCACCCGCAGCTCTGGCTGAACTTTCAGGGAGTGGTCGCGCGCGGCCAGATCGCTGAACTGGACCGCTCGGCGCACCTGCTCTACGTGGCGGAGATCAACCCGCCCTGCCCGAACGCGGTCATCGAGGCGCTGGCCTGCGGGCTGCCGGTGGCTGCCTTTTCCACCGGTTCAATGCCGGAGCTGGTGCAGGGAGATGCAGGTCGGCTGGCGCCTTACGGCGGTGATCCGTGGCGGCTGGAGCAGCCGGATTATGAGGGATTAGCCCGGGCGGCGGCAGAAATCGTCGCTGAACAAGGGCGCTTTCGACGCGCGGCGCGCGCCCGCGCTGAACAGGCCTTCGGTCTGGAGGGGATGGCGGCTGCATACCTGCGCGCGCTGGCCGGCTGATTGCGGGAAATACGTATTTTTTGTCTCCGTACCCTGTCACATTTTAAATTACATCTGTAACTATAACCTCTTGCAAATGTGTGTATAATAATACTTAGGTACAGATTCACACTCTAAGTGGCGGGTCTGATATCGATGCAGTGATGGCGTTTCCAGATTTTGTTGTTTGAGCGATCTGCCCGATTTTTCCCACAATCTTAGACCGCGAGACGAACGGAGGTTTGGCAGGAAGATAGATCCGACTCGTGTTTCCCGATTTATCAGTCATCGCGTTCCAAACGGCAATCCAATCCAAGTTGAATAGTTGAAGCCCTTATTTATGCACCCAGAATGGTAAGGGAGTATTAAAGACCAGGAAGGCGAGTATTGGTGCAATCATCCTATCAGCATATTTTGGGGCTATTTAGAGGAGGTGATTATCGGTTAAAACAGGTGAAGCAGCTACCAGCAGCAATATTCTTTTACTCTTTTAACAGGTGAGGGATAAATGAAAAAGAAACTATCGAAAGTATTTGTGCTTGTGCTCATTTTGAGTCTGGCTTTGCCCATGACCGTCTCTGCTGGGGCATTGCCAGCCAAAACAGCCGCACCGGCATCGCCGGTGACGTTCACCATCCTACACACCAACGACTTCCACGGCCAGCTTGAATGGAAGGTGGGAAGTTCCAGCAACCCGGGCATGGCCCGGACCGCTGGGGTCGTGGATGGCGTACGTGCTGAGGTTGGCGCCGACAAGGTTCTCCTGGTGGATGCTGGCGACGAGATGCAGGGAAGCCTGCTGTCTAACATCCAGAAGGGTGAGCCGACCATCGCCGTGTACAACGAAATGGGCTACGCCGCGGCGACCTTCGGCAACCACGAATTCGACTGGGGTCAAACGGTGCTGGCAGACCGGGTTGCTCAGGCGGATTATCCGTACGTGTCTGCCAACATCGTGGTCAACGATACGGGCAACTGCGCCACTGCAGGCTGGGGCACGCCAGCTTTTGTGGATGCGCCCTATCAAATCATCACGCTTGGTACTGCTCCGAACGAGGTTAAGGTTGGCCTGATCGGCGTGACCACCCCTGAGGTGCCGATTATCACCATTGCCGAGGCGACCGCCGGGCTGTGCTTCAAGGACCCGGCCGAATCCATCCTGCATCATTATGATGCGATGAAAGCCGCCGGCGCAGACGTGCTGGTCGTGCTCAGCCACCTCGGTTTCGCAGACGGCGGCTACGGCTACGGCATCCCCATCTACGGCGACCAGACGCTGGCCAAGAAACTAAACGAAGCTGGCAAGCCGGTCAACCTGATCATCGGCGGACACAGCCACACAAAGCTCTCGGCCGCAACGATCGTCGGCAATACGACCATCGGTCAGGCACACTACAACGGCCGACAGGTAGGCCGCGCTGATATCACCGTTGGCAGCGATGGAAGTGTCAGCATCGCCTGGCAGAGTCTGGCAGTTGTTCCAGATACGGCTCCAGTGAGTGCAACGGTAGAGGCGCTAATCACGAGCTACGCGACCGATCCGGACTATCTGGCGCTGATCAACCAGCCGGTCGGTTACACGAACGTGCCGATCGCGCGCAACTATGACGGCGACTCGCTGATGGGCTACTTCGTCAACGACGCGATCTACAACGACCTGAACACCGATGCCGATGCCACGAACGACGTGGACATGGTCTTCAACAACTCCGGCGGTCTGCGCACGGACGTTTCCTGCGCCGCGTACCCCTGCCTGCTGACCTACGGTACGATGTACACCATCCTGCCGTTCGGCAACCAGACCGTGGTCGGCGACATGACCGGCGCGAAGATCATGGAGCTGCTGCAACAGGCTGCTTCGCTCAATAAAGGCGCGATTCAGGTGGCGGGTTTGCGCTACTCGTTCTACAACTACCGGGCATGGCCAACGCCAACGACCTTTAAAGCCTGGTCGTGGGGCGCCTTCGACGCCTGCGTGATCGACAAGGTCACCAAAGCCTGCGAACCGTTGGAACTGGATAAGACCTACCGCATCGCCACCAACGAGTTCCTCGCCCCCGCCGGACAGGACAACTTCTACGCCTTCAAGTACGTCAAGAACATCTCCTACTGGGGCGACATGCTCGACGGCGTCAACCGCTGGGTGAGCAAAACGTATGATACCCCCGCCAATGCATACAACGGCGCGCTGGACGGGCGTATCACCCGGGTTGGCACAGACGAATACACCGGCGCTGCGGACGAAATTGTGCCGCTGACTATCCTGCATCACAACGACATGCACGGCAACCTGTACAAGGGCAGCTACGTCGGCTACACCCAACTGGCGACCCTGATCAAAGAGGAGCGCGCCTACAACCCCGAGCGCACCCTGCTGCTCAACTCGGGCGATAACATCCAGGGCGACGGCTTCTCGTTCTACTTTAAGACCGCCCCGCTGGGCTACACCGCCGACGGCACAGCGCTTCCCGCTGAGCTGCAAACTGCCCCGGTGATCGCGGCGATGAACGTGATGAACTACGACGCCATGACCATCGGCAATCACGAGTACAACTTTGGCAGCCCGGTCTTCACCAGTGTGCTGGGTCAGGCGGACTTCCCGGTGCTGCAGGCAAACGTCGAAGATGACGGGCAGTACGGCATCGCCGCGGTTCCGGTCAGGGACTACGTCGAGAAAACGCTGGACGGAATCAAAGTCGCCATCCTCGGCATCGGCAACCACCGCATCCCGAACTACGAGCTGCCAAGCAACATCCCCGGCCTGACCTTCACCGATCCGCTGGTCAAGGCGCAGGAGCTTGCCGATCAGTTGGGCCCGACCAATGACGTGGTCATCGCCCTGACGCATATCGGCTTCACCGAGGATCCCAAGAGCGTGGAAGTGGACAAGAACGTGGACACCAACATGGCCATGACCGTCACCGGTCTGGATGCCATCGTCGGCGGTCACAGCCACACCAATCCCGCCACCGGCTTTGGCGACTTCAAATACCTGCCGACCCTGGTCGCCGGTCCCGACGGCCTGCCGGTCGTCATCGGTCAGGCTTACCGCTACAACAACACGCTCGGTGAAATCTTCATCGGCCTGCGCGCCAAAGCGGGCGGCGGATACGAAGTGGTTTCGAAGGCCGGGCAGTACCTGTCGGTTGGCTCGGGTGTTGCGGAAGATCCGGAGATCAAGGCGATTGTGGATCCCTATATCGCCTTGTTCAACACCTATAACAACACGGTGGTCGGGCAGACCACAGTGCCGATCGACGCAAAAGAAGCTTACACCAAGGAGACCAACGGCGCCAACCTGCAGGCTGACGCGGCGGTGTTCGAGTTGGAGAGCAACGATATCCCGGTGGACTTCCATCTCTCGGGTGCGATGAGCAACCGCAAGGTGGCTGATGCCGCTACGCCCGAAGCTCCGGTGACCTTGAAGGTCAGCGACATGTTCACCCTGATGCCCTACGAGAACTCGCTGGTCGTCATGGAGATGAACGGTCCGCAGATCAAGGCGGTGCTGGAACGCGGCTTCCGTAACTACTACTACTACAAGTATGTGCCCGGTTACGGCGGCTATTCCTACTACACCACCTGTATGCTGGACACCAATTTCGGCGGCGAGATCGTCTACAACGATCTGTTCCCGGCCGAATACGACGCGGCCAAGGAGTACGTGGTTGCCTACTCGTTTATCGATGACGGAGGCGAGATCAAAGAGGTGGACTTCGACGACGCAGAAACCTACTACCGCGTCTCGACGGTCAACTACCTGGCAGCCGGCTCGTGCAACTTCAACGACGGCGGGAAGACGCTCTGGCCGCTCGATCAAATCGTTGCCGACACGCAGTTCTATGTGCGCGACGCGGTGATCGATTACATCTCGGCCATGGGCATCGTCTCGCCGATGGTCGAAGGCCGCCTGGTCTTCATCGCCGACACCACCCCGCCGACCATCACGATCCACTCGCCGATGGCGACCACCTATATGCACTACGACATTGTACCCATCGACGTCGAGGTGGTGGATGTGGGCATGGCAGGCGTCGGTGACGTCTGGATGGAGCTGGACGGCATGCCATTGGAGGACATGACCGAGATCGATATGCTGACCCTCAGCCTCAGCAGCCATACGCTGACCGTCTACGCCGAGGACAGGGCTCATAACATGGCCGATCCCGTGTCGGTGACCTTCAGTGTAGAGACCTCGCTGCTCAGCCTGATGGAGACCCTGGAGCGCTTCTACATGGAGGGCAAGATCGACAATCAGGGTATCTACAACAGCATGATGGTGAAGCTCGCCGCGGGAATGAAGGCAAAGAACGACAAGACCATGCTCAACATTCTCGACGCGCTGGTCCACCATATCGAAGCTCAAAGCGGTCAGCACATCGCTGAGGACGCGGCCGATCTGCTGCTGTCGGATATCCATTGGTTGATCGAACACCCTGAATTTCTGCGATAGAAACCAGGAAGCCAGTATCTGGCTGAAATAATGACAGTAAAAAACTCCCCCTGCTTTGCAGGGGGAGTTTTTTAGAGGTGAGGCCGCCGCATTTTACATCGCTGGCTAAACAGACCTACGCGCAACAGGGAACGCCCCGCTGCGGTCTTAATGCGCTGGTGGCGCAAAGATTGGTGGCATATACAGCAAACCGTTAGCGAAAACCACCTCAATTGATTACTTTTGGTACTTCATTGAATGGACTATTTTTCTTATAATTTATTCAAGCTTAATCAAATTCACTGCAGTTTTTTGATACCTGACGCATAATATTGCTATATAATACTAGTGAAATTGGGTGTCCTACCGGAATTCTGATGCCTGTCAGATTGGAGTTCGCTGGAGGAAACACAAGAGAGTATTATTACAGGATCATTTCACAGCCTGCAGCTTCAACACAAACCCGTAGTACCTGCAAATTGAAACACAATAACCATCGCCGGATAAGGGCAGGCGGGGCGGTTTATCGATCTGCCTGATTATTGTTTTCAGAGATTGCGGCATTGCGCTTCACATCAACAGGAGAGGAGGTGATTTTCGAGACATCATCATTTTCTCGAGTGCAAGCAGCACAATCCATCTGTAAACCAAATTCAAGCGAGGGAACGCGATGAAAAGAAAGATAACCAAAGTATTAACCCTTGTGCTCATTTTGAGCCTGGCGCTGCCGATGTCTGTATCGGCGGGTGTCCGATCGCAGGAGATTCAGGCCACTGTCAATTTCACCATTCTCCATACCAATGACTTTCACGGCAACCTTGAGCCAGCCGGATCGAATCCGGGCGCGGCGCGGGTAGCCCAGAAGATCGTGGATGTTGAGACAGAAGTTGGGGCTGACAAGGTCCTGGTTTTCGACGCGGGCGACATGATGCAGGGTACGCTCCTTTCGAACATCACCAAAGGCATCCCGACCATCGATTACTACAGCACCATCGGCTACGATCTAACCACCTTTGGCAACCATGAGTTCGACTGGGGCCAGGACACACTGGCTGACCGCGCAACAGACGCCACCTTCCCGATGGTGGCGGCCAATATCGTCCAAAAGGTGGACGACTCGTGCGCCGGCTGGGACCGCCCGGTGTTGACCGGCACGGACGGCGTCACGACCTATACCATCGAGCCGTATGAGGTCTTCACCATTGGAACCGCCCCTGATGAGGTCCAAATCGGTGTGATCGGGGTTGGTTCAGTTGAGACGCCCTACATCACCATCGCCGAAGCCACCCAGGGACTGTGCTTCAAGGATCCGTACGAATCGATCGTCCATTACTATGACGATATGCTCGCTGAGGGCGCGGACGTGCTGGTCGTGGTCAGCCACAACGGCTGGACCGACGGCGGTTACGGCTACGGCTTCACCGTCTACGGCGACCAGACCCTGGCCAAGAAGCTGAACGACGGCGGCTATCCGGTCAGCCTGATCATCGGCGGGCACAGCCACACGGATGTCACCACCCCCTTTGTATATGGTGAAACCACGGTGGTTCAAGCTCATTACAGCGGTCGAAAAGTCGGCCGGGCGGATTTCACCTACGATACCGCGACCGGAGATGTGACCGTCGCCTGGACGAGGATCGTGGTAGGCACGTCCGACACTCAATACCAACCCATCGTTGACTTGATCAATGGCTATGTTTCAGATGAAGAATATCAGGAGCTGATCAATCAGCCGGTTGGCTACGCTCAGGTGGATCTGCTGCGCGATTACAACGGCGACAGTATGATGAGTAATTTCATCCAGGACGCCCTCTACAATCAGCTCAACAGCGACGCCGATCCAGCCAACGACATCGACATGTTCTTCAACAACGCGGGCGGCCTGCGCATCGACTGGTGCGATCTGGAAGATCCCCTCAACCCGGGCACGTACATCTGGACTTCAACTGCTGCCGACTGTCAGAAGGAAGGATTGTGGTCTCACGATCCGATGGAGCTGACCTACGGCATGATGTTCCAGATATTGCCGTTTGGAAACCAGACCGTCATCGGGGATATGACCGGCGCGCAGATCATCGAGCTGCTCAACCAGAGCGCCACCCTGTTCAAGGGCGCGCTGGCTTCCGCTGGCATCCGCCACAAGTTCTACAGTTATACCGATGCGCTGCCCGGACCGCAGCCGTGGGCCTGGGGCGCGTATGACATCGAGGTTTACAATAAAGCCGCCGATGAATGGGAACCGATCGACCCCGACACAGTCTATCGGGTCGCTACCAACAACTTCCTGGCGCCTGCCGGGCAGGACGGCTACACCCCGTTCAAGTATCTCCAGCCGGATATCTACCTGCCTGACATGCTGGATACTGTCATCGAGTGGGTCTCAGCCAATCACGCCACGCCCGAAACCGCTTACAAGGGCCCGAACGGCGACGGCCTCCTGGATGGTCGTGTGACCCGCAACGGCACCAGCGAATTCACCGGTGATCCGACCGAGGTCGTGCCGATTACCATCCTGCACCACAATGACGCGCACGGCAATCTGGTCAAAGGCCCGTACGTCGCCTACCCGCAGTTGGTGACTCTCATCAACCAGGCCCGCGCCCACAATCCGCAGCGCACCCTGCTGCTCAACGGCGGCGACACGATCCAGGGCGACGCGATGATGAAGTTCTTCATGACCGCCGCCATGGGCTACTCGGTGGACGGCACGCCGCTGCCGCCGGCGCTACAGGTCAATCCGATCATCAAGGCCTTCAATCTTGTCGGCTACGATGCGATGGTCATCGGCAATCACGAATACAACTTCGGCAAGGATGTCTTCGTCTCGACGCTGAAGGACGCTGCGTTCCCCATCCTGCAGGCCAACGTTGAGGATACCGGCGAATACGGGATCGATCAGGTGCCGGTGAAACCGTACGAGCACCTGGTAGTTGGTCCGGAGGCGATCAAGGTCGACATCCTGGGCATCGGCAACCACCGCGTGGTCAACTACGAGCTGCCCTCCAACATCCCCGGATTGAGCTTCCCCAATCCGATCGCAACAGCGGCAAGTTGGGCGCCGGAATTGGATGCCAGCAGCGACCTGCTGATCGCGCTGACCCACATCGGCTTCACCGAGGATCCCAAGAGCGTTGAGGTCGACGAAAATGTCGACACCAACCTGGCCGCGACGGTGGATGGCATCGACGTAATCATCGGCAGCCACAGCCACACCAATCCTGCCACCGGCTTCGGCGACTACAAGTATCTGCCGGCGATCGTCGGCGCTCCGGATGGCGATCCGGTTCTGGTGACCCAGGCCTACCGTTACAACAACACTCTTGGCAGCGTGGTCGTCGGCATGTTGCCGGACGACTCCGGCCTGCAGAGCGCTTCGTACAAGGTGGTTTCGCGGGCGGGCCGCTATGAATCGGTGAGCATGGATACGCCGGAGGATCCCGAGGTCAAATCTTTGATCCAGCCTTATGCCGATCTGCTGGCTGCCTACCAGGCCACGCCGCTTGGCGAGACGATCATCCCGATCGACTCCCTCCAGGCCTACACACAGGAGACCAACGGCGCCAACCTGCAGGCAGATGCGGCGGTCTGGAAGCTGGAGGATGAACTGACCGGCGTGGATGTCGACTTCCATCTCTCCGGTGCGATGAGCAACCGCAAGGTGGCAAACACTGCTACGCCCGCAACCCCGGTCATGTTGACGATTGCGGATATGTACACCGCCATGCCTTATGAGAACTCCCTGGTCGTCATGAGCATGAACGGACCGCAGATCAAGGCGATTTTGGAACGGGCGTACCGCAACTACTACTACTACAAGTACGTGCCGGGCTACGGCGGGTACTCGTACTACACCACCTGCATGATCGACATCAACGCGGGTGGAAAGATCACTTACGCGGATCTGTATCCAGCCTTGCCGAGTGGAAACAACGTAGTTTCACTGGAGTTCGACGGTAAAAAGGTGGACTTCACCGACGCAAGCACTTTCTACAACGTCTCAACGGTGAACTACCTGGCAGCCGGCTCGTGCAACTTCAATGACGGCGGCGTGACACTCTGGCCGCTGGATCAAATCGTGGCGGATACGCAGTTCTACGTGCGCGATTCGGTCATCGATTACATCAAGTACCTGGTCGATTTGACAGGAGAACCGATCAATCCGCAAATCGAAGGCCGCTTACAATTCGTGCAACTGGGTGAATCCCTCTGGCTGCCCGGCGTGTTCAAGTAAAACCGTTTTCACCATTGGGGTCGGCCTTTTCTACGTAAAGAGAGGCCTTCATCTAAAAATAGGGGCGGGTATTAATCCCGCTCCTATTTTTTCTATATGGATTTAGAAGGATGCGCGCTGCTTATTTGGTTATGGTTAGAAATCTCTCAGCAGGACGGTCTGCGGGCCGCGGGCGATCTCCCAGGGATAGACGATATACGCATCGGTGATCGCTGCGAAGTAATCCGGGCGGGTGGTGCCAAACAGGTTGCGGTAAGGATTGAAGTGCAGCACGCAGGTGGAGGGGATGCCGGCCGCGCCGGTGACGCGGTTTTTGACCGCGGTGATGGTCCGCCCGGAGCCCCAAACATCGTCGACGATCAGCACTTTTTTCGTCCTCAGCACCTCGTTATCCGGAAACTGGATGAACTTGGGCCAGGAAAGCCAGCGGGTCTTGCCCTTTTCGCGCTCGCTCTCCAGCTCGGCCGGGAAATCGACCGAGGCCGTCAGGATGTTGATAATTTTCAGGGCTTCGGCCAGCATGCCGCCTGGAATGATCCCTCCGTGAGTGATCATCACCATGGCGTCGAACTCGACCTCGAATTGCGGAATCAAATGATCGATCAGCTTGTCGACGTCATTCCAGGTCAGCACTTCACGCCGCATCAGTATACATTCCTTGGGATAGATCGGGCTACAAAAATTATTATAGCATCTAATCCCCGCAGACGTCATCCAACTCGGGATCGCGGAACCAGTCGACCGGCGCCTCCCGGTTGATTCCTCCTTCGCGGGAGACATTGACGTACACGGCTTTAAACATGTGCGGTCCGCAGCCGCAGACGCTGTAATCGAACAACAGGACGCGGTAGCCCTGATCGGTCTCCTCGACGAAGGTTTCCTCGATCTGCTCGACCTCGTATTCATAATTCTGTGGGGTGTCGAGGTCATAATACGCGCGCAGGCCGGTGGCTGCAAGGGCGTAGCTGAGCGCCTCCTGCTGCGACTCGACCGGCGCGAAGGCGGCTTGAAAATCAGCGAAATTGGCCAGGATCTGGTACCCCTCGCCGCGGAAGATGGCATACTGCACCCAGCGGTGATCCAGGCAGCCAACCTCGATGATATAGGCGTCTGGATCAACAGGATATCTATCATAGCCCAGCTGGCATTGCACCAGCGGATAAGCCGGCTGCAATCCGCCCAGCAGAGCGTCAGGCGCGCGCAGGTAGCTGCACTCCAGCGCAGCCGGCGGGCTGCCTGCGGGGCAGGCCAGGTAGCCGTAATCGTCCGCCTGGCAGCCGGCCTCGAGGAAAGGACTGATGTCAGGAGCCGGCATCTCGGGCGGTTCGTGCTGGATGAGCGCGGGGACCTTCGGCGCGCAGGCTGAACAGAGTCCGGACAGCGCCAGACAAAGGGCCGCCTTGAGCAGAATGAATGCCGGGCGTTTCATGGATTTCTCCTTGGCATCTGCTAAGTTCCGGATCCATTGGGGATGCAGTTTGATTATACAGGCGCAGAACGGCTCGAGCTTCCATGCGGGGTGGGGAAATCAGGACAGGTGGACATCTGCCAAAAGTCATGCCCGAATCTCTATCCTTGCGGCTCGAAGTTCTATCGCCCGGCACTGCCGCTGCCGGCCTCCGGCGCGTATCATGGGTGCTGACAAAAGCAATCACACGGCGCCGGTCAGCGCCAGAAAAAACAGGAGAAAACCAAATGACTAGCGAAATAAATATCACCAATCAAAGCAAGAACCTCTCCCCGCGCAGCGGGAGGATCATCGGCGGCGCGCTGATGATCGTCTTCGGCCTGCTGATCCTGGCGGCCAAGCTGTTCGACCTGGACCTGCTGCTGGTGGCCTTCCCCGGACTGGCCATGCTGGCCCTGGGCATCATCACCCGCAGTTCGGGCTGGTTGATCCCGGCGGGGATCTTAAACGGCATCAGCCTGGGAATCGTCGCGCTCGAGCAGTTCAAGCTGGGCGCACTGATAGAAGAGCCGGCAGTCTTCCTGCTCTGCTTCGCCCTGGGCTGGTTCTCCATCCCGGTCTTCTCGTTGCTCTTCACCCGCGAGCGGCATCTCTGGGCGCTCATCCCCGGCGGCGTGATGGCGATCATCGGAGGTATGATGGCGGGCGGCGATGCCGGTCTGCGGGTGCTGAGCTGGTTCAACTACATCATCCCCGCCGCATTGATCCTGGTCGGCCTGCTGATCATCTTCCGCAGGAACCAATCCAAAGCATAAGCTACAAGCGTAATCTCCACCTCGAATGGGTCTGTCTGAATGGCGTCGAGCCGGTCAGACAGACCTTCTTTTTTGCCTGCCATCAGCGCGCAGCGCCCCAGAATCGATCAGTTCCGGCAGGGTCCTGCGCCAGGGTAGATGAAACCAGGGGCTTGACGGTTGACAGCAGAAAAAAAATGGATATAATATATGAATAATTGCTCATATATTCAAAAATGATGATCCAAACTGCGATTTCGACCTGCGAAGAGAATCATATCAACGAGGATGCCGTGAGGGATGCCCGTGACGCGTTGATCGATACAGCGCGCGCCGGCCGGCTGGCGCAAATCTTCGCCGCCCTGGCCGACCCGACCCGCCTGCGGATCATCTCGGCGCTCGACGCAGGCGAACTGTGCGTCTGCGACCTGGCGGCTGTGCTGGACATGACCCAGAGCGCGGTATCGCATCAGCTGCGCCTGCTGCGCGCCCTCGGATTGGTCAGAAATCGAAAAGATGGGCGAGTGGTCTATTACGCGCTGGATGACGAACACATCCGCGACCTGTTCCGGCGCGGCCTGGAGCACATCACCCACGGGCAGTCGTTGGATTAGAGGACAAATTAGCGGTGAAAAAACAAAAATTTATCGTTGAAGGTATGGACTGCGCGGATTGCGCACTGACCGTCGAGCGCGGCGTGGGCAAGCTGCCGGGCGTGGAAAAAGCCGAGCTGAACTTCGCCACAACCGTGCTGGTGGTGGAAGGCAACGTGCAGCCCGAGGTGCTGCGCCAGCGGGTGAGCGCGCTCGGCTACCAGCTGGTTGATGCGCCGGATACCCCGCGCTTATCGAAACGCGAGCCCTTCCTGTCGGGCTTCATCCGCTACCTGTTTGCAGGGCGTGAGACGCGCCTGGCGCTGACCGGCGGCGTGTTGATCGGGACGGCATTCTTGCTGAGCCGGCTTGGCGTCGCGCAGCCCATCCTGTATGGGCTGCAAATTTTGGCGCTGCTGCTGGCGGGCATCCCGGTAGCGCGCTCAGCTGTCAGCAACCTGCTCATCAATCGTTCGTTCAACATGAATTTCCTGATGACCACCGCCGCCGTCGGCGCGGTGATCATTGGTGAAATTCCGGAGGCAGCCTCGCTGATCTTCCTCTTTGCCGTCGCCGAAGCGCTGGAGGGCTTCACCACCGACCGCGCGCGTCGCTCGCTTGGCGAGCTAGCGGAGATGACGCCGGATCAGGCAATCCGCCTTGACGGAGGATCTGAACGCCTTGTGCCGGTGGCGGAGCTGCACCTCGGCGACCGGATATTAGTCAGGGCAGGCGACCGCATCGCCGTTGACGGACAGGTTCAGCGCGGGCAGAGCGAGGTCAACCAGGCGGCGATTACCGGCGAGAGTCTGCCGGCGGCCAAGTCGCCCGGCGATGCGGTCTTCGCCGGGACGGTCAACGGCAGCGGCGTGCTGGAAATCGAAGTGACCCGGCCGGCCGGTGACACAACCATCAACCGTATCATCCGCATGGTCGAGCAGGCTCAGTCGCAGCGCGCGCCGGTGCAGCGCTTCGTCGACCGCTTCGCGCGCTATTACACGCCGGCGATGCTGGTCCTGGCGCTGCTGGTGGCGCTGATCCCGCCGCTCCTCTTCGGTGAACCGCTGCTCAACCAGGCTGACGGCACGCGCGGCTGGCTCTACCGCGGGCTTGCCATGCTGGTCATCGGCTGCCCGTGCGCGCTGGTGATCAGCACACCGGTGACGATCATCAGCGCGGTCAGCGCGGCTGCCCGGCGCGGAGTGTTGTTCAAGGGCGGGGCGTATCTCGAAGCCCTGCAGCGGGTCAAGGTGGTGGCTTTCGACAAGACGGGCACGCTCACCCGAGGTGTGCCGCGCATCGCCAGCACCCGCTCGGTCGACTGTGGAGGCGAGCCGGTTTGCGCGGAGTGCGACGAAGTGCTGGCCCTCGCCGCTGCGCTCGAGCAACGCAGCAGCCACCCCCTGGCGCAGGCGGTGCTGGAAGCCGCCGAACAGCGCGGCGTGGCTGGGCGCTACCCGCCGGCTGAGGGGCTGCAGAGCCTGCCTGGTATGGGCCTTGAGGGGCAGGTCAACGGGCAGCTGGCTACCATCGGCAATCACAAACTGTTCGACGAATTCCACCCGCACGGAGACGAGTTGTGCACCTGGGTAAAAACCGCCGAAGCCATTGGTCAGACCACCATGCTGGTCTGCGACGGTCAGCGCGTGCGCGGCTATCTGGCGGTAAGCGACAGCCTGCGTCCGGAAAGCGCGGCGGTGGTCGGCGAATTGAAACGCGCGGGCAAGCAGGTGGCCATGTTGACCGGCGACAATCCAGGCGCGGCTGGCGCGGTGGCGGAGCAGCTCGGCATCGAGCGCATCCAGGCCGGACTGCTGCCGGAGGAGAAGGTCGCGGCGGTCAAACGGCTGCAGGCGGAGATGGGCAGGCTGGCCATGGTTGGGGACGGGATCAACGACGCGCCGGCGCTGGCAGCCGCCTCGGTTGGCATCGCCATGGGCGGGGCCGGCTCGGCCCAGGCGATGCCAACCGCCGATGTGGTGCTGATGGGCGAGGATCTGACTCAACTGCCGTTCGCGCTGTGCCTGGCGCAGCAGGCTTACCGGTTGATCCTCGAGAACGTGGCCTTCAGCATCGGCATCAAGCTGATATTCCTGGCGCTGGCGCTTGCCGGCCTGACGACCATGTGGATGGCCGTGCTTGGCGACATGGGCGTTTCGCTGCTGGTGACGTTCAACGGCATGCGCCCGCTGGCGATGAGAAAAGCATAAACATTTTTTTGGGGGCGGGTGTCACGGATCACGGATCACGGATCACGGATCACGTGTTACGGGAGTAGGGTGCGGCGCCGCTACACCCTACTTTTTCACAATCGAAACTCATGAGGTTTGTCACTATCTGAAATTTGAATTTCATCCATAATATATTCATAATCATGAATGTATCTCTCTCGAATCCCGAAGCCCGCCTGGCGGAATGGTTCGGTCTGCTCGGCAATCCGGCGAGGCTGCAAATCCTGTTGCTGCTCGGCGAGGGCGAGGCCTGCGTCTGCCACCTCAAGGAAGCCCTGGAGCAGCGCCAGGCGTACATCTCGCAGCAGTTGATGATCCTGCGCAGAGCCGGGCTGGTCAGCACCTCCCGCAAAGGGCGCAACGTCTATTACCGACTTTCCCGGCCAGAAGTACTCGAGATCGTGCGCGTCACAGCCGCCATCCGTGGGGTGGATCTGCGCCTGCCCGAAATGAGGGCTGTGCCGGGCTGCCCGTATCCTGTCGAAAAATCGTAATTCATCCCTCCAGAGGTCTGTTTGCCAATAGGCCGCCAAATCACCCTTAAAATCGAGCATAACGGGCAGGTCAATCTCCCGGCCAACCTGGCCTGTCGCTACGGATTGACCGCGGGCGCCAGCCTGCTGGCAGAGGAGACCGAGCGCGGTATTCTGCTGCACCGCTCGGTGAACGTGCTTGAGCGGGTCTACCTCGAGCCGACCAACGCCTGCAACCTGACCTGTCGCACCTGCATGCGCAACATCTGGGCGGAAGCGCCGGGCTGGATGTCGGCCGAAACCTTCGGTCATGTCTGTGCCGGCTTGACTGAGTGGGAGCCGCGCCCAACCGTCTTTTTCGGCGGTTTTGGCGAGCCGCTGGCTCACCCCGGACTGGTTGAGATGGTCGCGCAGGCGCGCGGCCTGGGCGCGCCGGTTGAGTTGATCACCAACGGCATCCTGCTCGATCGTCCGCTTGCTAAAGGATTGCTGCGCGCCGGCTTGCGCACGCTGTGGGTCTCGCTGGACGGCGTCAGCCCGCAGAGCTACCAGGACGTGCGCCTGGGGGATCACTTCGAGCGGGTGATCGCCAATCTGCGGATATTCCAGAGGCTGCGCGCCGAAGCCGCGGAAGCCGACGCTCATTTGGGCATCTCCTTCGTGGCTATGAAGCGCAACATCGCCGACCTGCCGGCGCTGCTGCGGCTGGCGGGCGAGCTCGGCGCGCAGAAGATCAACGTAACCAACCTGCTGGCCCACACGGATGAAATGGGCGCGGAAAGACTCTACCGTCAGGCGCAGGGCGACGTCCGCCTCGCACCGGAGATCGAACTGGTCCGACTGGACCTGGATGAACAAACTCTGCGCATCGTCCGCGGCCTGGTACGTTCAGGCGTCCAGGTGACCGTATCCGGCCAGGACACTCAACCGGCGAGCCGGCGCTGCCCGTTCCTCGAAAAGGCCAGCCTTTCCATTCGCTGGGACGGCGCGGTCAGCCCCTGCTTGAGCCTGCTGCACAGTCACAACAGCCTGCTCGGCGAGCGCCAGCGCCGCACGCGGTCCTACGTGATCGGCAATGTGAATCAAAGCGGCCTGGGCGAGTTGTGGCTGCGGCCCGAATTCGTCAGCCTGCGCCAGCGCTTGCAGCAATTCGATTTTTCACCCTGCGTCTACTGCAACTCCTGTGAAATGGCCGAGCAGAACCTGGAGGATTGCTTCGGCAACCTGCAGCCGGCCTGCGGCGGGTGCCTGTGGGCGCAGGGGTTGATCACCTGCCCATGAAATACCCACATCATCCTTCGAACCGGAGAGGAAAAATGACCGCACAACCCAAAACACAGCGACTGAAGTTCCTAGACCGTTATCTCACCCTGTGGATCTTCCTCGCCATGGCGGTCGGCGTCGGGCAGGGCGCGATCGTGCCCGGCGTAGAATCCTTCATCAACCGCTTTCAGGTGGATACAACAAACATTCCAATCGCCATCGGGCTGATCCTGATGATGTACCCGCCGCTGGCCAAAGTGCGCTACGAGGAGCTCGGCGACGTCTTCCGCAACTGGAAGGTGCTCGGCCTGTCGCTGGTGCAGAACTGGGTTATCGGCCCGATCCTCATGTTCGTGCTGGCGGTGATTTTCCTGCGCGACAAGCCGGATTACCTGATGGGTCTGATCATGATCGGGCTGGCGCGCTGCATCGCCATGGTGATCGTCTGGAACGACCTGGCCAAGGGCGACCGCGAATACGCAGCCGGGCTGGTGGCTTTCAACAGCATCTTCCAGGTGCTGTTCTACAGCGTCTACGCCTACATCTTCATCACCGTGCTGCTGCCGGCGCTGGGATTAAAGGGCAGTGTGGTCGATGTGACCATCGGTGAGATCGCCAAGAGCGTGTTCATCTACCTCGGCATCCCCTTCCTGGCTGGTATGATCACCCGCTTTGTTTTAATCCGCCTGAAGGGGCGGGATTGGTACGAGCGGGAATTCAGCCCGCGCATCAGCCCGATCACGCTGATTGCGCTGCTCTTTACCATCATCGTCATGTTCAGCCTGAAGGGCAACCTGATCGTGCAGATCCCGCTGGATGTGGTGCGCATCGCCATCCCGCTCTTGATCTATTTCATCCTCATGTTCGTCATCAGCTTCCTGCTCAGCCACCGCCTGGGCGCCAACTACGCCCAGTCCACCACGCTCTCGTTCACCGCCGCCAGCAACAACTTCGAGCTGGCCATCGCCGTCTCGGTGGCGGTCTTCGGGTTGAACTCCGGTCAGGCTTTCGCCGCGGTGATCGGCCCGCTGGTGGAGGTGCCGGTGATGATCGGGCTGGTCAACCTGGCGTTCTGGTTCCGGAGGAAGCTGTTCCAGGCCGAGTCGGCCCTGGAGTGACCTTTTTCATTCTGGAAGATGGGCAGGGTGCAGTGCCGCCGTGATTGGACACAGTTATTCACGGTATTTAAAAATTCCATTTACAGGTGGTCTGAATGGTTGATAAAACCCGCGTCCTGTTCCTCTGCACCGGCAATTCTGCCCGCAGCCAGATGGCTGAGGCCATTTTACGGATATATGCGGGCGACCGATACGAAGTCCACAGCGCCGGCCTGGAGCCAAAAGGCCTCCATCCGCTGACCGTTCGGGTGCTGGATGAGATCGGCGCCGACACCAGCCTGCTGACCTCCAAGCCGCTGACCACCTACATGGGCAGGCTGCATTTCGGGTATCTGATCACAGTCTGCTCGAAGGCGGATGAGCGCTGCCCGATCTTTCCGGGCATGGGCGTGCGCCTGCACTGGCCTTTCGATGATCCGGCCGCTTTTCAGGGCAGCGATGCGGAGAAACTGACCAGGTTCCGTGAGGTGCGCGACCAGATCGCCGCGCGCATCCGCGCCTGGATCGGCGCGCAGGTTTGACCGATTTCACCACTCCTTCGCACCGTCTTCATAACTTCTTCACATCCTTTGGGTATCCTAAGCTCGTAAGGAAAAAACCAATACCCTGATAAAGGAGAATACAGTATGAAGAAAGTTTTGATCGGCGTCCTGCTTGCAGGAGTTCTGGTGGCGGCTTTCGCTGCTGTGAGCGCGGTTTATGCCCAGGCGGCTGGTCCACAGAATTCCCAGGGCGACGTCCCCTACGGCATGGGCCGCCGCGGAATGATGGCGAACAGCCAGGGCTTTGCTCAGACTGGCGACGGCCCGCTGCACGACTATATGGTGGCTGCCTTCGCGGATAAACTTGGCGTGAGCGTCGATGAGATCAATGAGGTAATCGCCAGCGGCGGGCATATGCTCGACATCGCCCTCGAGAAGGGGCTGATGGTCGAGGAATTCCGCACGCTGATGCTGGATGCCCGCGCTCAGGCGGTCGATCAGGCCGCGGCTGACGGCGTCATCACCCAGGAACAGGCGGATTGGCTGAAGACGCGCGGCGGCGGCATGGCTGCCGGACGCGCGGGCGGCATGCGCGGCGGGATGCGCGGCGGTTTCGCTGGCGCCAATCCCAACTGCCCGATGTACAACCAGACTGTCCAATAAGAGCTGCAAACCGGACGAAAGCCCTCCTCCGTAAGTGGAGGAGGGCTTTTTGATTTAGCTGAGGGGAAACAGGCTGCTGTTGCCCGGTTGAACGCCGTCGTCGATGGCGGGATTACTTGATATCGCGAATCCGGTAGAGATGTTTGAGATGAGCGATGATCTCGGTGTTGAGCGCCTTCCAGGTGCGGATCGGCACCTCCAGGTGGGCGATGGCGCTGGTTGGCAGCGATTCGACCTTGTCGGTGAGCATCTGCAGCAGCGACTCCAGCCCGGGGTTGTGACCGATGACCAGGACGGTATCGGCGTCTTCGTCCTCCAGATCGCGCAGGTGGCTCATATAGGCATCCGGCTCGCCCAGGTAAAAACTCTGGACAAAGACGATCTCGCGCTCGTATTTGCACTTTTCAGCGACCAGCTCGGCGGTCTGGCTGGCGCGCTGGGCGGTCGAGGAGAGGATCAAATCAGGCGTGAGGTCTTTCTCCTTGAGCAGCTTGCCCATGCGCGGGGCGTCCTTTTCACCGCGCTTGCTCAACGGGCGCTCAAAGTCCGGCAGATCGCCTTCTTTGAAGCTGGATTTGGCATGGCGCATCAGCAGCAAAGTTTTCATTATGCCCTCCCGGTAGACTGGCGAGTCGTTCCTTTTTCCCCGAACAGTCGCAATAATTGAGTATCAATAACCAATTCAGTATAACATAAGCCGTTCTGAATGGAATGTACGGCGCTGTTTGTTTACAAATCCTTAATATTGGCGGGATTTCGTCTGGTGATGGTCAGTCAAAGCGGGATAAAATTAGCATATGACCGATCAAATCACGCCACCGATGCGTTTCATCGACGAGCCGATCGAGGTGGAGCACGACGGCGAGCCTCTGCTCGATAAGTCGCCGCCCTGTCCGGCGCGGTTCAGCTGGCAGGGGCAGACTTACGCGGTCGTCGAACTGCTGGCAGAGTGGCGGGATTACCGCCGGCGCGGGCGTCTGGCGCGCAACATGAGCCCGCCGCACATGGCGCGCGCCGAGCGGGTCGGGTCGTGGGGCGTGGGGCGCTTCTATTTCCGCGTAGCCGTCGCCGGTGGGCGCGTGTTCGAAATCTACTACGACCGCGCACCGGGCGATGCCGACAAGCGCAAAGGCAGCTGGGTGCTGTATGCCGAAAGGCTGGAGGCCGAAGGATAAGGGTAAATATTAAATTCCATCGAAAAACATTCAATAAGTAAAAACAAATATAAACAATATTCAAAATTCCCTTGACAAAACTAAATATTCTGCTATCATTGTTTTACAATCGCCAGAGCGCTGGGATTGGTTTTCGCGGTTGAGGCGATCGAGGAGGTCAAATGAACCCAATGTTGAGTAAATGCCCGGTGTGTAAGAATGATCTGATGGTCACTCGCCTGTACTGCATGCATTGCGACACGACCGTCGAAGGGCATTTCCATCCGGAAACCAATCCATTTGCGGCGCTTAAAAGCGAGCAGATGGAATTCCTGCTCACTTTTGTTCGCTGCGAGGGGCGCTTCAACCGCATGGAGGAAGAGTTGAACCTCTCCTATCCGACCTTGCGCAACCGCTTCAACGATATCCTGCGCACGCTGGGCTACGAGCCCGGAAGGGAAGAAGCGCCGGTACGGCTGACGACCGAGGACCGCATGCGCATCCTGGATGAGCTGGCGATGGGCGCAATCAGTCCGGAGGATGCCCAGCAGCGCCTGCTCGGCAAAAAAGAGGAGGCCGCTGAGAAGTAATGATCTCAAGAAGGTGGAACGATGGCAAACGCTGACGAACGATTGAAAATATTGACCATGTTGCAGGAAGGCAGGATCAACGCCGACCAGGCAGCCAGGCTACTGGAGGCGCTGGAGAGCGCTACGAGCGCGGCGCGCGGTGCGCCCAAACCGCCCACACCGCCCACGCCACCGCCTTACGGTCCGGTAGGCGGCGGGCGCTGGATGCGCGTGCGCGTCACCGATACCGATTCCGGCAAAACCAGGGTCAACATCCGCCTTCCGCTCAATCTGGTCAGCTCCGGGATTAAAATGGGTATGCGCTTTGCGCCGGAAGTGGACGGGTTGGACCCCAACATGCTCATGGACTGGGTGCGATCCGGCGAAGTGGGTCAAATCGTGGATGTCTACGATGATGAGGACGGCGAACACGTCGAGGTGTTTATCGAATAGATCGTCTGCGCTGCAGACGGGGACCGGGGCGTAGAGTAATACAGCCGCCGGCTGAATAATCGAAAAGAGAGAAGTTGATATCCTGGCGATCCGCCCGGTCGGATTCGTGTTCATGAAACACGCTATAAAGAGGCTCTATCATGATGGAAACGACAATCAAAAAAACATCTGATGATCAATGGCTGCGCTCCTTCGCCCCCATCTGGGCCGGGCAGGCGTTCTCTCTGCTCGGCAGCAGCCTGGTTCAATTCGCCCTGGTCTGGTGGCTGACTGAAAAGACCGGCTCGACGGTTGTGCTGGCGACCGCCACGCTGGTGGCGCTGCTGCCTGAGGTGATCCTCGGTCCGTTTGCCGGGGCGCTGGTCGACCGCTGGAGCCGCCGCCGGGTGATGATCGCGGCGGACAGCACCATCGCTCTGGCGACGCTTGGGCTGGTCATCCTGTTTTTAAACGGCAGCATCCAGCCCTGGCATATCTACGTCGCCATGTTCCTGCGCGCGCTCGGCGGCGGCTTTCACTTCCCGGCTATGTCGGCTTCTTCCGCGCTGATGGTGCCGGAAAAGCACCTGGCCCGCCTGGCAGGCGCCAACCAGGCGCTTTACGGGCTGATGCGCATCGTCGCGCCGCCGCTCGGCGCGCTGCTGCTTTCCGTCCTGCCGATGCAAAGCGTGCTGGCGATCGACATCCTCACCGCAGGACTGGCGATCGCCCCGCTGCTCTTCATCGCCATCCCCCAGCCAGCCCGCCCGGAGGGAGCGGTCACCCCTCGGACGGTGCTCGCCGATGTACGCGCTGGTTTGCGCTACGTGACTTCCTGGCCTGGATTGTTTGTGATTATGCTGATGGCAACCATGATCAATTTTCTGATCAACCCGGCCTTCACATTCCTGCCGCTGGTGGTCACCCGGCACTTTCAGGGCGGCGCGGCGCAATACGGCTGGCTGGAATCCATGCTGGGGGTTGGCTTTATCCTCGGCGGTCTGTTATTGAGCGTTTGGGGCGGATTTCGCCGCAAAGTGGTCACCTCGATGATCAGCCTGATCGGCATGGGGCTGGGCGTGCTGGTCATCGGGCTGGCGCCAGCGCAGGGCTACTGGATGGCGATGGGCGGCATGTTCCTGGTCGGGTTCATGAATCCGCTGGTCAACGGGCCGTTCTTTGCCTTTATCCAGGCCAGGGTCGAACCGGAGATGCAGGGGCGGGTATTCACCCTGGTGATGAGCCTATCGGCGGCCATGTCGCCGATTTCGATGGCGGTGGCGGCGCCGATCGCCGAGTGGCTGGGGCTGCAATCCTGGTACCTGCTGGGCGGCGCGATTTGCATGCTCATGGCAGCCGGCGGATTGCTCAGTAAAACCGTGATGACGGTCGAATCGCAGTCAGCTCGCGGCGCTTCTGCGGCTAAAATGCAGGCGCTGCCGGTCAGCAGCGATTGACCTTGCTCCCCCTTCCAGGTTGGCAGCTCCGCGCCTCAGGACCCGGCGCGGAGTTTTGCTGTCGCTGATCTCAGGTGGTCAATATTTTCAATGCGACCAGCGCGCTGAAGACGAGGGCAACCCCAACTGCCACCAGAATCACCCGCGTCCGGCCGCGCCTGACCGCGTGCACGCCGTAGTGCGCATTTTCCTCCCAGACCGGTCCGGCTGACCAGGCAAAGGCCAATCCGCCGATCAACCCACCGAGGTGCCCCCAGTTGTCGATGCCGGGCGATAGGCCGAAAAGCAGGTTGATCCCGGCGATGGCGATGGTGTTTACCAGCAGCGAGCGCGCATTACGGATTACCGTGCGGTTCTGGTAGATAAAGACCCCCTGAGCCGCCAGCAAACCGAAAATAGCTGTGGACGAACCGAGCGAAGTGCGCGGCGTCATCATAAATGAAACCACGTTCCCGGCGTACCCGCTCAACAGGTAGAGCAGCAGGAAGCGCCCGTGCCCATAGAAGCGCTCCAGGCTGGTGCCGAAGATGGCCAGCGCGTACATATTGAAAACGATATGCAGGAGCGATCCATGCAGCCACATGGGTGTGAGCAACCGCCAGTATTCTCCGCTCAGGATGGCAGGATTGTATTTCGCGCCGTATGCGCTGAGCAGGTCGCCGCCGAAGGATGTCTTGGTCAGCTGTTGACCGATGAAGACCAGCACGCAGGAGGCAATCATGAAATAGGTGACGTAAGGCATGCCAACCGGAGGACGGACGCGGCGGGGTGGCGGTTGGTAGGAATAAGGGCTTTCGTTCGAAGGAGGCGGAGGGTAACTCATATCGATATTATTCTTGGATGCACTTTCATGTGCTCTACTTCAATAATCGCCTGGATGCAGTCGACGGCTTGCTCCAGGTGGTTGTGTGCGTTGATGACGATGTAATCGAATTCGGGCAGGCGCTCCAGTTCGATTTTAGCGGTGGCGATGCGTCCCTGCAACTGTTCGGGCGTCTCGCTGTGACGGTTGATCAGGCGCTGGTACCACTCCCCGTAGCTTTCCGGGATCATGAAGATCAAGACGGCCTCGGGGAAGAGCTGGCGCAGGCGGGCGGCGCCCTGCACGTCGACGCGCAGGATCACATCCAGCCCGGAAGCGAACGCCTCGCGAATTTGCCTGCGCGGGATGCCCTTGTAATCCGTGTAGACCAGGGCATACTCGATGAACTCATCGTTGGCGATCATTTCCTGGAAGCGCGAGCGTGAAACAAAATTGTAATCTACACCCTCGACCTCGTTTGGGCGCGGGGAGCGGTCGGTGGTGGTGACGACGAAGTGCAGCGGCAGTGTACGCTTTTTCAGCGTGCTCAGGGCGGAATCCTTGCCAACGCCCGAAGGGCCGGAAACGACGATCAGCAGCGGCTGTGTCTGGTGGACATCAAAGGAGATCGGATCATGAGTCGGCATCAATCGGTTTTCCATCCTCAGGGGCGATCATGCAAGCGCAACGCGGCTATCCTGACCATTTTCCATGGGAACACCCTTGATTATAATTGATTATGTGATTTCTCTTAGAGAGGTTGGAAATGCCAGTCTATGATTACCGCTGTCTGAGTTGCCGCCGACGCTTTGATGTATTTATGTCCTACGCCGAGTACGGCGCGCGAGCGGTGGTCTGCCCGCACTGCGGTTCCGATCAGGTTCAACGCCGCATTGGTCGGGTGCGCGTCGCTCGCTCAGAGGAGAGCCGCCTGGAAACCCTTGCTGACGGGGCGGACCTGGAGGGGCTTGAAAACGATCCGCGCGCAATGGGGCGCATGATGCGCAAGATGAGCCAGGAAGTCGGCGAGGACATGGATCCCATGTTCGACGAGGTGGTCAGCCGCCTGGAGCGCGGTCAGTCGCCGGAGGATATCGAGCAGGACCTGCCTGACCTGGCTGAGGGAGGCGCGGATGACTTCGATCTGTAGCCTTGTCCGGCAACGTCCGCCGGCTTTGTAAACAGGGACAGGCTCTGCCGGGTGAGATTAGCGGTCACCCGCGGATTCGGGCCGGGTCAGGCGCTGCAGGTCTTCGAATGAGGTCACCCAGGCGATGCGCTGGATGAATTCCCCCAGGCTTATCGATTGGGCGCGCAGCATGCGCACCGCAGCTCCGACCGGATCGCCGCCGGCGGCGCCGCCGGGCGCGTCGGCGTAGGCGCCGTAGAAGGCGAAGTACGCCTGGTTCAGGCGTCGGATGCGGTAGCCGTGTTCCCAGAAGAACTGGCGGCGGGCTTCCATGTATGCTTCGGCTTCTTCGATTTTCTCCTCTGCCAGTAGAGCGTCTGCAGTGACCCGCGTCTTGCGCATTTCCGCGCGGTAGTTAAATTGTGGCGCGCTTCCGTCTTCATGCAGCCCAGGCGGAGTCAGCTCTTCCTGGGGCAACGGGGCGGGCGGCGGAGGCAGAAAGTCGGGGTAGAAGCGCTTGAGCACGGCATCGCCGATTTCATTGCCCGCCAGCGAAGCGGTGGTTTCGTTAATCGTGCGCAGCTCGGGTGAGGAATAGTACAGCGCGCCGAGCGGGCGCAGGGTGAGGTAGTTGTGGATCCATTCATGAGAGACGACCTCGATCAGCCAGTCCAGGTCGGAGCTGCTCATCACCATGGTCGGGTAGATGCCGATGCCGCCGACCGGGACGACCAGCGCGGAAACGTCTAGCCCTTTTTCGACCGACTGCTCCAGATGGTCGATCTGATCCAGGGCGAGGTCGGGCTGCAGCGAGATGTCGGCGTCCTGGCGGATCACCCCGCGCGGCGAAACGATCAGTGCGTTGGGCAGAGGGGTGACGTGATAGAGCAGCGGCGGGAAGGGCTGCCCGCCCAGGCTGAGTCCCAGATCCGCCAGGACGACGCTGATCTGGTGCTGCAGCACCGATTCAGCCAGGGCGCCCTGTCGGCGGATTTCAGCCTCCAGGCGGTGCTGTTCATTCAACAGGCTGGCGGCTGCCCCCTCTTTGTTGGCAATCTCGGGATTGGCGTAAATGACCGCGATCTCATCCTGCACCCGGTTGAGTTGACTGGTGAGGTCGAGATAGCTCATGACGGCCTCCCGCTGCCGGGTTTCATCGAGGTATCGCCAAGCCGATATGGCACCCTGTTCCCCCTTCCGTTTCAGCGCATCGATCGTCCAGGAGACGAAATCGAACTCCTGCGTGCGGGTGTAGGCGCGCACGCGCTCGACCGGATCGCTCAGGTCGAACTCGCTGCGTTGCTGCGCCAGCAGAAGCGCCAGCAGCAGCAGGGTGTTCCAGGCGGCGAGGCGGATCCTTGCAAGGATCGATGTCGATTTAGTGCGCTTCACAGGTGAATTATAACGGAGTCCCAGGCGCGCCGCTGACTGAGCACAAGGCTCGTACAGTCTTCAGGAAACCGGGCTTAAGAAGGTTATAATACGTACGTGGTTCATAAAAGTTTGACTTGATAGAGCATGGGACAGCCGGAGTAGATCAGGGGAGCATCTTCCCGGAATGGTCCAGAGGTCGCCAGGAAGGGTTTTTCAATGAAACGCAGCACAATCATCATTATCGTTGTGGTCGTACTTGCCATCGCTGGTTATTTTGGTTTCCGCTATTTCCAGCAAAGACAGGCGGCGGCGCAGTCTACTTTTGAAACCGAGCCAATCTCACGCGGTACGCTGACCGCGCTGGTTGGGGCAACCGGAACTGTTCGGGCAAACCAGACAGCTGTGCTTGCCTGGCAGACCAGTGGTCAGATCGATACGATCGAAGTGGAGGTCGGTGATCTGGTCACAGCCGGTCAAACGCTGGCGGTGCTGGAGAGGAGCTCGCTCTCACAGGCGATCATCCTGGCTGAAGCCGATTTGATCAGCGCCCGGCGCGCGCTGGAGAACCTGAAGGAATCGGACGCCGCCCGCGCGCAGGCGCAGCTCGCCCTGGCCCAGGCTCGGGACGCCCTGGAAACCGCGGTCAATAAACGGGCCAGCAAGGATTACCGCCGCGCCAGTGATTTGACCCTGGAGGAAGCCCAGACCAACCTGGCGCTGGCGAAGAAGGAGGTCAGTCGCACCGAAGAAATTTATGACATGTTCGATGACCGCGATGTTGATGACCCGCAGCGCCTGGTGTCCTATTCAGCTTACCTGGATGCCCGCCGCGCCCTGCAACGTGCGGAGGCAAACGTGGCATACCTGCAGGGGCTGCCGGATGATCTGGAAGTTGCCCAGGCGGATGCCAATCTTGCGCTTGCCGAGGCAAATCTTAAGGACGCTGAGCGCGAGTGGGAGCGCCTGAAGGACGGGCCTGATCCGGAGGACATTCGCGCAGCCGAGGCGCGCATCGATGCCATCGAAGCGACACTGGAGCTGGTCGATCTGGAGGCGCCATTTAATGGCACCGTGAGCGAGGTGGCTTCAAAAGTCGGCGATCAGATCACCCCGGGGACGGTCTCGTTCCGTATCGACGACCTCAGCCGGCTGCTGGTCGATGTGCAGGTTCCCGAGGTGGATATCAATCGCATCCAAGTCGGTCAGGCGGCGCGCTTGACCTTCGACGCGATTCTCGAAAAGGAGTACAACGGCGAGGTGATCAGCGTCGGTCGGGTGGGCACGCCGGTCGCCGGGGTGGTCAACTTCCTGGTGACCATCGAACTGAGCGACGCGGATGAGGCTGTGATGACGGGAATGACTGCCGGGGTCAACATCGTCGTCAACCAGCTGGAAGATGTCCTGGTCGTGCCCAACCGCGCGGTGCGGCTGCGCGAGGGCAAGCGGATTGTATACCTGTTGAAAAACGGGGTCGCTACGCCGGTGGACATCCAAATCGGGGCGGTATCTGATCTGCAAAGCGAGCTCATCGGCGGCGATGTGAAAGAGGGCGACCTGGTTGTCCTCAACCCGCCGATTACTTTTGATACCAACAGCGGACCTCCGTTTATGAGGTAAGTGATGGACGACCTGGTTATCGAAGCAAGGGATATTCGCAAGATTTACCGGATGGGCGAGGTGGAGGTTCACGCTCTGAGCGGCGCCAATCTGAAAGTTAAACGCGGCGAGGTGGTCGCGATCATGGGACCTTCCGGATCGGGTAAATCCACGCTGATGAATATCCTCGGCTGCCTCGACCGGCCGACCTCAGGCGTCTACATCCTCGACGGAAAGGATGTATCCAACCTGAACAGCGACCAGCTGGCAGGCATCCGCAACCAGAAAGTGGGTTTTGTCTTCCAGAGCTTCAATTTGCTGCCTCGGGCGACGGCTCTGGCCAACGTAGAGCTGCCCCTGCGCTATGCTGGATTCACCCGCGGACGGCAGGATCGCGCCCGAGAAGCGCTCGCTTCGGTCGGGCTGGCTGATCGTATGACGCATAAGCCGACCGAACTTTCAGGCGGACAGCAGCAGCGCGTGGCGATTGCCCGAGCGCTGGTCAACGACCCGGCGATCATCATGGCCGATGAGCCGACCGGCAACCTGGATTCTAAATCCGGCGCGGAAATCATCGAGTTGATCCTGCGCCTGAATCAAGAGCGCGGCACTACGGTAATCATCGTCACCCATGATGCCTCGATAGCTACCAGGGCGGTGCGCACCATTCGCCTGCATGACGGGCTGGTCGTGTCGGAAGGAGCCCAATGAACCTCGGACAGGCGATCTTAGAAGCGCTGGAAAGCCTGAGCGCCAACAAGCTGCGCTCCGGATTGACCATCCTGGGTATCGTGATCGGCGTAGCGGCGGTGATCGCCATGCTGGCGGTGGGCACCGGTGCGCAGAATACCATCACCGGCTCGATTTCCGGGCTGGGCAGCAATCTGTTGTTCGTCTTTGGCCGTAATCTGACAGAAGAAGTGCGCAATCCCAAACCGCTGACCCTGGCGGATGCCAATGCGCTGGCGGATCCGTTCCTGGCGCCGTCGGTGTCCGCGGTGGCGCCAGCCATCCAGGACAGCGGTGCGGTGACCTTCGACGGCGAGCAGAAGACCACCCAAATTACCGGCGTCACCCCGGCCTACGCTGAGGCGCGCAATTACGGACTGCTGGAAGGTGAATTCATCTCGGAGGAGCATGTTCTGGCGCGTGCGTCGGTGGCGCTGCTCGGACCGGATGTGGCCGATAAGCTCTTTGGGCGCAGGGACGGCGTGACCGGCGAGATGATTCGCATCGAGGGGCAACCCTTCCGCGTGCTGGGTGTGCTGGAGCCCAAAGGCGGCAGCAGCTTTGGCAGCCAGGATGACCTGATTCTGGTGCCGTTCAGCACCGCGCAGACGCGCCTGATCCGCCGCAGCCGCGACCAGGTTGATCTGATCCTGGTTCAGGTGGCCGACGCCGAACGGGTGCCGCAAGCCACCGACGAGATTGCTCAAATCCTGCGCACGCGTCACCGCACCGAGCTTGGCGCAGACGACTTCACCATCTTCTCGCAGCAGGATTTCGTCGCTACCGCCCAGATGATCACCGGCGTGCTGACGATTTTCCTCGGCGGCATCGCGGCCATCTCCCTGCTGGTGGGCGGGATCGGCATCATGAACATCATGCTGGTTTCTGTGACCGAGCGGACGCGCGAGATTGGCTTGCGCAAGGCACTAGGCGCGCGCAAGCGCGACATTATGATCCAGTTCCTGACCGAGTCCTCGCTGCTCTCCTTGTTCGGCGGGGTGGTCGGCATCGGCTTCGGCTGGCTGATCGGTTACGTGGTCGGGGTGATCGCCGCGCGCTCGGGCACGCCCTTCAATCCGGTGGTCGGGCTGGACGCGGTCCTTTTAGCGACGATCTTTTCGACGGCGGTAGGATTGTTCTTCGGGCTGTACCCGGCTAACCGCGCGGCCAACCTCGAGCCGGTCGAGGCGTTGAGGTACGAGTAAAGAAAACGCAGGTTGGGTTGAGGGCGGCGGGACGCTCGTATCCGCATGTACTCCAACCGCCCTCAACTCAACTTACGTGCATTTGAGCTGCTGATAGGGCTCATCCCCCAACAAATATCGGAGCTCCGGCTCGAAGGTGATCAAAAGCGGGATGGGCCTGGCAGCCGGGCGCAGGCAGCTGCCGGGCTCTGCCAGCAGCGCGTCGGTTTCGTCCAACGTGATGCGCCCCTGATCGTCCAGATCCAGCGGGTGCAGGATGCAATAAAATGGCTTGAAGCGCCATGGATGCAGCCCGGCGGCCCGCCCGGCCACCTGCAGCGCGCACTTATGATCCTCCCGCAGGAAGACGCAGGCTGTGCCGCCGTAGTGCTCCATATTATCCAGCACCCGGCTGTGGACGACTCTGCCCGAGGGAACGAACTCGTCGGCCTCCTCGCGCCCGTCCAGCCAGAGGGCGGGCTCGCCCCAGCCGGCGGGCATATGCGGTATGATTAAGCCAGCATTGTCGCGGATATCATCCCATTCGGCCTTTTCCAGCCAGACGCCGTACAGACAGCAGGCTGCCCGGCAGTCGTCCAGGCAGCAGCGCTGCATCGGCTCCGAGCGGAGCAGGCGCGGATTGATTTCTCTTTTCATCGGCGGGATTGTATCATAGTATCCCGCCTGCTGAATCGGAAAGGAGTCCCACGGTGAGAATATCAGTTGGCGCGGACGAGCGAACTGAAACCGTAAACGCGGTCATGGACGAACTGGTCAAGGCGGGACATGTTGTGACTTATGCTGGGCCGGTCGAAGGGGCGGCGCAGTTATCTCCTGAATTTACCTGGCCAGCCGTCGCGCGGAGGGTAGCCGAGGATGTCGCCGGCGGGCGCGCAGACGAGGGCATCCTGTTCTGCTGGACGGGCACCGGGGTGTGCATGGCGGCCAACAAGGTCAGGGGCATCCGGGCGGCGCTGTGCGCCGATGCGCAAACCGCGCGCGGTGCGCGGCTGTGGAACAACGCCAATCTGCTGTGCATGTCGCTGCGCACCACCACCCCGGGGCTGGCCAGGGAGATCCTTGAGGCCTGGTTTGGCACGTCCTACACCCCGAACCCGACCGACGACGCCTGCCTGAGGATAATGGCTGAGCTGGAAGATGATCAGCGCAAGTGATTCATTGCGGGCGGGAAGGATGCAATGGTTACAAATCCGGTTCAATAATCCGTGATGAGTTACACCGTTGAAATTCGTCCGTCTTTTCCGTGATGTTCATACCCTTTCCAATTGCATCCCCTTGAATTGTTGTACAATACTTCTGGGGTAATGCTGCCCTTCATTTTGCACCTTTTACCTTACAAGGAGATCAAAAGTATGAGTACGTGGAAAATATTGCTCACCGACGGTCTGGAAAAAAACGGTCAGGAGGCGCTGCGGAAACTCGCGCAGGTGGACGACATCAAAGGCATCACTGCCGACGAATTATTGAAAGTTATCGGCAATTATGACGCCATGATCGTGCGCGGGCGCACTAAAGTGACCCAGGCGGTCTTCGCGGCTGGCAAAAATCTCAAGGTTGTCGGCCGCGCCGGCGTAGGCGTGGACAACATCGATCTGAACGCCGCCAAAGCCGCCGGCGTCACGGTGGTCAACTCGCCGACCGCGACAACCCTGGCGGTGGCTGAGTTGACGATGGCTCTGATGCTTTCGGTGGTGCGCGAGATCCCGCGCGGGGACGCGGGCATGAAGGCCGGCCAATGGCTGAAGAAGGAAATGGAAGGCACCGAGCTCTGGCGTAAAACACTCGGCGTGATCGGCTTTGGGCGCATTGGGGCCGCGGTAGCCGCCCGGGCAGCCGCCTTTGATATGAATATTATCGGTTACGATCCGCTCATCCCGGCGGAGGAGATCCAGAAGCGCGGCGGGAAACCAGTTTCGCTGGATGAGCTCCTTTCCCAGGCGGATATCATCACCCTGCACATCCCGCTGGATGCCGGCAGCAAGAATTTGCTCAATGCCGACGCCTTTGCGAAGATGAAGGACGGAGTGCTCATTGTCTGCGCAGCCCGTGGCGGCGTCATCGACGAGGAAGCCCTGCTGGCGGCGCTGGAATCGGGCAAGGTGGCTGGCGCCGGCCTGGACGTGTTCGCCGCCGAGCCGCCCGGCGTGACCCCGTTGGTTGCCCATCCCAAGGTGATCTGCGTGCCGCACATTGGTGCTCAAACGAAAGAGGCGCAAATCCGCGCCGCGGATGACATCGCCAGTGAGGTGCTGGCTGCACTCAAGGGCGAGCCGTTGCGCTGGAAAGTCGCCTGATCTTCGTGTACAATTCGAGGGGATTTCGCCCGAGGGCTGAAATCCCCTCGAAATCTTTTTAATTAAGGGGCCACCAATGCAGGAAAAATATATCAAATTGAAGACCATGCTGGCGGAAGCCTGGGACCTGAATCAGGCGGCAGCGCTGCTTGGCTGGGATCAGCAGACTTATATGCCCCCGAAGGGAGCGTCTGACCGCGGCGAGCAGCTGGCGACGCTCTCATCGCTGGCGCACAAGATCTTCACCTCAGATGAGGTCGGCAGCCTGCTCGAGGAACTGATTCCATACGCGCAGACGCTCGATCCGGATTCGATCGAGGCCTGTTTCATCCGTCAGCTAAAACGCGAATACGACAAACAGACTCGCGTTCCGGCTGAAAAGGTAGCCGAGTTCGCCCGGGTGACGACCATCGCGCAGGAAGCCTGGGTGCGCGCGCGATCCGAGGAAGACTTTGCCATATTCCAGCCGCACCTGGAGAAGATCGTCGTGCTGCGGCACGAATACGCCGACTTCTTCCAACCCTACGACCACGTCTACGATCCGCTGTTGGACGATTTCGAGCCGGGGCTGAAGACCGCCGAGGTGAAGGCGATCTTCGATCAGCTGCGCCCACAGCAGGTCGAGCTGATCCAGGCCATCTCCGAGCGGCCGCAGGTTCGTGATGATTTCCTGCACCTGGTCTATCCTGATCAGCAGCAGTGGGAATTCGGCGTGGAGGTGATCACCCGCTTCGGGTATGACTGGGAAGCCGGCCGGCAGGACCGCTCGGCGCACCCGTTCACGCAGGGGATGGGCATCGGCGACGTGCGCATCACCACCCGGGTGATCGAAAACCTGATGACTTCCTCGTTGTTCAGCAGTATGCACGAGTCCGGTCACGCGATGTACGAGCAGGGCATCGATCCCGCGCTTGCTCGTACGATTCTGGCCGGCGGGGCGTCACTGGCGGTGCACGAGTCGCAGTCGCGCATGTGGGAGAATATTATCGGACGCTCGCGTCCCTTCTGGCGTTTCTTCTATCAGCGCCTGCAGAAGCGCTTCCCCAGCCAGCTCGGCAATGTGGATATGGAAGCCTTCTACAAGGCGATCAACAAGGTCGAGCCTTCCTATATTCGAGTCGAGGCTGACGAAGCAACCTACAACCTGCACGTCATGCTGCGCCTCGAGCTGGAAATTGCGCTGATGGAAGGCCGGCTGGAGGTCAAGGACCTGCCGGAAGCCTGGAACGAGCGTATGCGCAGCTACCTGGGGATTACCCCGCCCAACGACCGGTTAGGCGTGCTCCAGGATGTACACTGGTCGGCCGGCATGATTGGCTACTTCCCGACTTATGCGCTCGGGAATCTGGTCTCCGCTCAGCTCTGGCAGGTGATCAAGAGAGACCTGCCGGATTTGGATACTCAGATCGAGATGGGCGAATTCAGTCCGCTGCTCGGTTGGCTGCGCGAGAACGTTCACCGCCACGGCGCAAAGTACGAGCCGCAGGTGCTGGTGCAGCGCATTACCGGCTCGAAGATCGATCCGCAGCCGTACGTGCAATACCTGCGCACCAAGTACAGCGATATTTACGGGCTGTGATCAGGCTGGAAGAGGGAAGGTCTGTTCAAGATAAGCGGATTATCTGAAGGGGCGGGTATTCTTCCGCCCCGCATTTTATCCCGTCTGATATTCATCAAGGAGAGCGGAGATGAATTTTGGGGTTGTCCTGCCTACCTTCGGACCGGACGCGTCGCGCCTGGCGATCATCGACACGGCATTGGCGGCTGAGCGGCTGGGCTACGACTCGGTCTGGGTGACCGATCACCTGGCGCTGCCCCAAGCAGACAGCGCGCGTTTCGGGCGCATCTTCGAGGCGCTGACCACGCTCAGCTACCTGGCAGCCAGCACCAGCCGGTTGCGGCTGGGCATATCCACTCTGGTGCTGCCGCAGCGCAACCCGGTAGAGGTCGCCAAGGAAATTGCTACTATCGACGCGCTCTCCGGCGGGCGGGTGATTTTCACCGCCGGCATTGGCTGGTCGGAAGGTGAATACACCAACCTCGGGCAGAACTTCAAAAACCGCGCCCGGCGCATGGACGAGGCACTCAAAGTGCTGCGCACCATCTGGCGCGCAGGTTCGGCGGCGTCATTCCAGGGGGATTTCTACCGCTTCACGCAGGCGGTAATATCGCCGCCGCCGGTGCAGTCGGGCGGGCCGCCTTTGTGGGTGGCCGGTAACTCGCCGGCGGCGTTAAAACGGGCGGTGTACTACGCCGACGGCTGGCACCCTACCTCACTGGGCGCGGAGAAGACAGCGGAGCAGCTTTCCGCGGTGAAGCCGCTGCTCGGCGGACGGCCGTTCACGGTGTGCTCCCGGCTTCACATCGCTTTCACAAGCCAGACGGATGGGAAGCCTCTATCCGGTACGCCGGAGCAAATCCGCGGGCAGCTTCAGGCTTACAAACAGGCCGGCGTCGATTATGTCATCCTCTATTTCGAAGCTGAATCGGCGGGTGAGCGCGAGCGGGGCATGCAATTATTCCAAAAAGAGATCGTGCCAGGTCTGGACTAGGTATATAATTTTTCCATGACCCCACCAGCCGGTCGATCTCTGCCTGGACGAATCCTTGCAATCCTCCTTGCCCTCGCCAGTTTAGCGGCGGCTTCCGGCTGCCAGCAGAATGCCGCGACGCCCGAGATTCTGCCCGCGCCCAGCGAATCCCTTCTGACCGTGACCGCGACGGCGACACCGCCGCCCCCCACCCAAACCAGTCCTCCGATCCAGCCGCCGGCGCCGCAGCAGTCGGCGCCGACTGAAACCAGCATCCCGGCCTGGGTGACGATCATCCTGCCGACAGAGGCGCCTTCTTCCACTGTAACTCCGGATGAAGACGCGGGGGCTGGCACCCTCAGCCCAACCCCAACCCGCACCAGATACCCGACCACCACCCCGCCGCCGCCCTCACCCCAGCTGGTCATCCAACGGCCAGGACCTTATTCGAAAGTGGTTTCGCCCATCCAGCTGCGGGCCGTGATTCACCCCGGAGACGATAAGGCGCTCTACCTGGATCTGATCGGCGAAGATGGTCGGATAATCCTCAGCCAGAACTACAATTTCAGCCTGGCGACTGAATACTGGATCTACACAATCCAGGAGATCCCGTTCACGATCGACGCATTTTCTGAAGCAGCCCGGCTGGTGCTATACACCCTCGATCAGCACAACCGCAAGATTTACCAGGTCTCTGTGGATCTGATTCTGCTCCAGGTGGGCGATGATTCGATCAATGTGCCGGTGGTCGAGAATGAGCCGTATGTGATCCGTAAGCCCTGGGAGGGCGCCACAGTCCGTGGGGGGATGATGGAAGTGGAGGGACTGGCTCGACCGCTCAACGATCAGCCGCTGATCATCGAGATCATCGACGAGCAGGGCGCCATCGTCGGCGCGGGAGAAGTCGCGGTCGAACAGCCGAGCGCGGTTCAACCGTACGTGCCCTTCCGACTTCAGGTGCCGTACTCCGTTTCGAATTGGACGCGGGTGCGTTTTTCCGCACGCCAGGAGAGCGCGACGCGCATCCCCGGCACGATCTGGCTGACCAGTTTTCTGATGTATGTGGAGCCGTAAGCCGCGCCGGCTGCGCTCAACCCTCGATCAGCGCCAGGTAGCGCGGATCGTCGTGCAGGTTCGCCAGGTCAGCGTCCTGGCGCGACCATTCGATCAGTTGGGGCGAGCCGGGCAGGATCTCGGCTAATTTGGCGATGGCCTGATCAACGTTGCCTGTCTGGGCGAACAGACAGGCCAGGTCGTAGATCGCCAGGCTGCGCGCGGCAGGGCTGGGGTCCACCTCGCAGACGTCGCGCACTGCGGCTTCCTGTAGTTGAAAGGCCGCTGCCTGGTCGCCGATTTTCAGGTAGCGCTGACACAGGTGGCTGATCGGGTGCATGTAGGCATTGCTGATCACGTATCCGATGAGCGGCTGGCCTTTTCGCCAGGGATAGCGGTTGGGATCGGTTAACTCCTCGTCGTCGAAGCGGTTGAGGGCCTCATCGAGCGCCTTGATAACGGCGCGGTTTTCGCGCAGATGATGCTCGAGTGACCGGCTGAAATTTTCTTCGAAGTTCTCGCGATTGAGCTGCTCGTAATCCGGATATTGAGGCGGCTGCTGTTCGCGCGAGTGATAGGCGAGGGTTTCAACTGTGCGCCGTCGCCAGTAGTTGGTGTGGGCGATCAGATCCTTCGGCGCCCATTCCGCGAAGGTGCCCTGAGCAGTTCGCTCGCCTTCGCTCAGGCTGTTCAGGTAATCCTCCTCCGCTTCCTGGGCGCGGTGAACCAGGCGGATCAATCGGGTAACCACCGATTCATTTTCCATACATCCCTCTTTCGTCCAAACATAACTTGATTATTGAGCCCTTATTCGCCGATGATCTTGACCAGCACGCGCTTGCGCCGGCGGCCGTCGAATTCTCCGTAGAAGATCTGCTCCCATGGACCGAAATCCAATCGACCGTTGGTCACTGCCACGACTACCTCGCGGCCCATCACCTGCCGCTTGAGGTGGGCGTCGGCGTTGTCCTCGCCGGTGCGGTTGTGCCAGTAGGCGTTGACCGGCTCGTGGGGAGCCAGCTCTTCCAGCCAGCGCTCGTAATCGTGGTGCAGCCCGGACTCGTCGTCGTTGATGAAAACCGAGGCGGTGATGTGCATGGCGTTGACCAGCACCAGTCCCTCCTGAACGCCGCTTTCGCGCAGGCAGTCCTCCACCTGCCGGGTGATGTTGACGAATCCGCGCCTCTCGGGCAGGTTCAGCCATATCTCTTTCCGGTAGCTCTTCATGTTTTTTTGTTCCCCTCCATGGTCATAACAGGATGGGCGGATTATCGGCCGGACTCCTGCGCCGCGTCAGGAATTGATCCTGCGCGCTGATACCCTCCCGATCCTTAGGTGAATGCAGACGGCGGTAGCAGCCATCCGGGTTCATCTGGCGGGCTTTGAGGTTATCCGTCAGGTAGGTGAGCAGGATGTTCTCGTAAATGTTCTTCCTCATCGAGCGATCTTCGATCGGGAAGAGTACTTCGACGCGCTGGTTGAGGTTGCGCGGCATCAGATCGGCGCTGCCCAGCCAGATTTCCTCGTCCCCGCCGTTGCGAAAGTAATAGATGCGGCTGTGTTCGAGGAAGCGCCCGACGATGCTGATCACGCGGATGTTCTCGCTCAGACCCTGGATGCCCGGGCGCAGGCAGCAGATGCCGCGCACGAGCAAATCCACCCTGACGCCGGCCTGCGAAGCCATATAAAGCAGCTGGATGATGGATTTGTCGACCAGCGAATTCATCTTGAAGATGATGTGACCCTCGCGCCCGGCCTGCTGGTGCTCGATTTCTCGCTTGATCATCAGCTCGAAGCGCTGGCGCAGGTTGATTGGCGCGACGAGCAGCTTGCGGTAATCTTCTTTAAGCGAATAACCGGTCAGGTAGTTGAACAGGTCGGTCGCGTCGGCGGCGATATCGTCATCGCAGGTGAAGAGCGACAGATCCTCATAGACCTGGGCGGTGACATGATTGTAGTTGCCGGTGCCAAGATGGATGTAGCGGCGGATGCGGTCGCCTTCACGGCGCACCACCAGGGCGACCTTCGAGTGGGTTTTCAATCCGAGCAGACCGTAGGTCACATGGACGCCCTCCTGCTCGAGCATGCGCGCCCAACCGATGTTGCTTTCCTCATCGAAGCGGGCTTTCAACTCGACCAGCACCGCCACCTGCTTGCCGTAGTCGCGGCGCGCCTGCAGGAGAGTTTTAACCACCGGCGAATTGGAACCGGTGCGGTACAGCGTCTGCTTGATCGCCAGCACGTCGGGGTCGCGCGCAGCTGCGCGCAGGAAGTCGATGACCGGGCTGAACGAGTCGTAGGGGTGGTGCAGCAGAAAGTTGCCCTGGCGGATGACAGTGAAGATCGATTCTTCCTCGAACTCGCCGGTAAAGCGCAACACAGCCGGGGTGGCGGGGACGAAGGGCTTATCCTTGAGGTCCGGGCGGTCGACCTGGGTGAGAGACATGACGCTGCGCAGGGCAAGTGGGGCTGCGAGCATGTAGACATCGTTGCGGGAGACCTTCATATTGGACATCAGAATTTCTTTCATGAAATCCGACATGTCCTTGCGCACCAGCAGGCGCACCACCGCTCCAAAGCGGCGGTTGCGCACGTTTTCTTCCATCGCGTCCAGCAGGTCGGCTGCTTCCAGCTCCTGGATCTCCATGTCGGCGTTGCGGGTCACATGGAAGGAGTGCGCCTCGATCACTTTCATGCCCGGAAAGAGGGCAGGCAGGTTGGCCTGGATCAGGTCGACCAGCCAGATGAAGTAGTGGTGGTGGGGCGGCGTGCCGTCTCTGCGGGTGGCGCCCGAGGAATGCTTGACCGGGACGAGCGAGGGCAGGGTGTCGGGCACCTTGACCCGCGCGAACAGCTTTTGATGTTTGCGCCCCTCGATCATCACTGCCAGATTCAGGCTCAGGTTGGAGATGTGCGGGAAGGGATGCCCGGGATCGAAGGCCAGCGGGGTCAGCACCGGGAAGACCATTTCGTGGAAGTAATCGTTGACGATCAGGCGCTGGCGCGGGGTCAGCTCCGCATACGAGCGGATGTGGATGCCGGCGGCGTCGAGGGCGGGCAGCAATTTCTTCTGCCAGTACTCGCGCGATTCCTCCATGATTTCCTGGGCGACCTTGCGGATTTCCGCCAGCTGCTGGGCGGCGGTCAGACCGTCGATAGACAGGTCGGAAACGCCCTCGTCGCGCTGCATCATCAACCCGCCGACGCGCACCATGAAGAACTCCTCCAGGTTCGAGCCGAGGATGGAGAGGAATTTCACCCGTTCGAGCAGCGGGTTGCGCTCGTCCATGGCTTCTTCCAGCACGCGGCGCTGAAATTCAAGCAGGCTGAGCTCGCGATTGATGTACAGCGAAGGATTTTCGAGATCGATCGCGGCTTCAGACCGGGTTTCTGCTGTATGGACGATCTGCTGCGATTTCTCTTTGCTCTTGCGCGGCATAATGACCTTTCGAATAACGCGAGCAACCTGACAGGCAGTTTTTTCGTATGTATTGCTGGACGGTTTGGTACAGGTATGCGCCAATTATAACGAATTCGATGCACTCTGGTAAAATTTGCATAACAGGAAGGAGTATCAACAATGAATCGTAGGGATGTCATCGGAGGCATCTGGCTGATAGGTCTGGGGATCCTGTTTTTGTTCGATTTTTTCTGGCCCGGCATTCTGATCCTGGCCGGCCTGAGCATGATTGTCACCGCGCTGATGCCGCCTGTCAAACGAGAAATGCCGCCAGCCGCGCCGACGCCGGCGAAGGTCGTCGATGTTCAGGCGAAGGAAGAACCTCAGGCCTCGCCCGCGCAGGAAGAACCGCTGCCTCCGTCACTGGCAGAAAAGGCTGACCTGCTCTACCGGCAGAGCCTGCTGCCCGAAACCTGCCCATCTTGCGGCGGGCCTGTCAAACAAAACGTCGACAAGGTTGCCTGGAAGGACGACGACACCGCCGAATGCCCGTTTTGCTCGGCGAAGATCACCATCAGCCGGCCGGCCTCCTGAGCGGAGTTTATCCGGTTTTTGCCGGCTCCTCGACGTACATCGCGAAAACCTGATCGCGGCCTTCAGACTTGGCGTGATAGAGCGCCTGATCGGCGGTGCTGATCAACTGGTCGAGCGTCGCAGGCTGACCAGGCTGAATCCCTGCCACGCCAAGGCTGATGGTGATCGCCGGCGAGCCTCGTGAGGTCTGGATGTGGACTTCGAGCGCCTGTTTACGCAGGCGCTCCGCGATTTGGGCGGCGCGCTTGAGGTTGGTTTCGGGCAGCAGGATGATAAACTCTTCTCCGCCGTACCGGCCGATGACATCGAAACTGCGCAGGTTGCTCTTGCAGTAGGAAGCCAGCGTTTCCAGCACCTGGTCGCCGACCAGGTGCCCGAAGGAATCGTTGACGGTCTTGAAATGATCGATATCGAAGAGGATGATCGACAGATCGCGGTTGAACCGCCGGGCGCGATCCAGTTCGGCCTGCGCCAGAGTGAAGAAATGGCGGCGGTTGAAGACGCGGGTGAGCGAGTCGGTGATGGCCAGGTGGCGTAATTTGTCCTCGGCCAGTTTCTGCTCAGACACGTCCTGGTAGCTGAACAGCCAGCCCGATTTCTCCTCGCCGACCTGGTAAGCGCTGATAAAGCAGTCCAGGATGCGGCCCTGGCGGGTCACGAGCGTGGTCAGACGCTGTTCTGCTGGATTCTTGACCAGTTCTTCGATCTCCACATAGAAGGTTTCTGGCTGCTGGTAGCACTGCGCCAGTGTGCGGATTTTTTCCGCGTCGCTCAGATATTCCCACCGCTCGGGCAGATCGACGATGGCGCCTAAGCGCCGGTTGTAAAGCACAACCGACAGATCGCTGTCGATTACAATGATTCCATTAGTCGAGGATTGGATGACCGCTTCCAGCAGGGCCATGCTGCGGCGGATGCTGTTCTCGATCTTCTTCTGTTCAGTGATATTGTGCATCACCAGCAGGTATCCAGCATCCAGGGTTTCTCCGGCGCCCAGCTGACGCAGCTCGATTTCGAAGATTTCCGAAGTGCCCGGCCCGCTGGTGGTTAGCACGATCTTCCGGGTCGGGCGCAGATCATCGCGGGTAATAAAATCCTCAGGCAGCTCGAGCAGACTGAAGATGAGTTCACCGACCAGCTTTTCGCCGGGGCGGCGCAATATATGGCAGGCTGAGGGATTGCAATCGACAATGATGCCAGCCGGATCCAGCACGATCACGCCATCGCTGACATTCTCAATCAGCGAGGCGCGCGCCACCGGGATGATCTCCAGCAGCCGGTAGCGGAAGAGCGTCCAGGCAATCAACAGGTTGCTGACGCCGAATGTGATGGGAGTGTACTGGTAGAGCTTGGTTGCCAAAAGGCCGGTCTGGTCAATCACGCCGGGCAGCCAGGGGATGAGTATTCCGGCGAGCAGTAATCCGACTCGCGGGCGGTAGATGCGCGAGCCGTTGATCATATTGACCAGCAAAAGCAGGCTTGCAAAGGCGATCAGGGAAAAGGCGTAGATGGTGTACACTTCATAGGCCGCCCCCGGCTCGTAGATCAACACGCTGACCGGGTTGCCGGGCAGGATGCGCGGGGCGCTGCGAAACAGACCATGCAGCGAGTCGCTCCAGATAAAGCCCAGTACCAGGAACGAAGCGACCGAAAGGATCTTCCATGGGAAACCAAGGCGGGTGGTTCGCGAGGCGTTATATTCCAGGGCAAAGCCAAGGCAGGCGAGCGGAGTAAAGACGGCGCCGAAGTACTGGGCGTTATCCCACAACAGTTTGACCGGTAAATCCGCGCTGAGCAGCTGCCCGATGTTCGCCAGCGACCATACGGCCTCAGTTAATGCCATCCAGGCCAGCGGTGTCGCAGCGGGTACCCTGCGGCGTTGCCAGGCAACGACGCTGATCCAGACGGATACCACAGCAGAGAGAAGCTGAGGGAGTAAAGTAAGGAGATCTCGAATTTCCACGGCTAATGATCACCGTATGTCCCGCGAGATGGTGATGATACCCATGATACGGCATTAAGAGTGGATGCGATTTAATATTTTTGTTAGGTAATGATTGATATCATCAGTTTACATTAAAAACTCTGGTGGCGCCTCTTGGAATGGATTAAAATATCCAGGAATGAAAAATTCGATCGGATCTGTTTCGATCTGCGCAAGCGAGGAGGAGAAATGAAATCATCGTTAGCGGTGAGCAGCCAGCCTTTTCTGGATGACCTGGATGATTGGCTGCAACAATTAAAAACGATTTCGATGGCGGAGGCAGCGCCCCAGCCCCCCAATACGACAGTGATCTCGGTGGATATCATTAAAGGGTTCTGCACGGTCGGGCCGCTATCCGGTCCGCGAGTGGCGGGTATTGTCGATGGGATCGCCGCATTATTCCAGCGCGCCTGGGCGCACGGCATTCGCCATATCATCCTCAGCCAGGACACTCACGATCCGGACGCGGTCGAGTTTGGCGCCTGGCCGCCGCACTGCGTGCGCGGCAGCGAGGAAGCCGAGACGGTGGAGGAATTTAAGCGTTTGCCGTTTTTTGACCAGATCGTCGTGTTCGAGAAGAATTCGATTTCGAGCGCCGAAAAAACCGGATTGAACGCCTGGATTGCGGATCACCCGGAAATCGATACGTATATCCTGGTCGGCGATTGCACCGACCTGTGTGTCTACCAGCTCGCCATGCAGCTCAGACTGGAGGCGAACGCCTACCAGCTCCAGCGGCGGGTGATCGTCCCGGAGGAATGCGTGCAGACCTACGACCGCAGCCTGGACGCCGCCAGGCGGGAGGGCGGATTTGCCCACCCCGGCGATCTGATGCACGCCGTTTTCCTTTACCACATGGCTCTGAACGGGATCGAGGTGGTGCGGGCGGTGCGCTGACCACCCGCATGCCGGACTCACCTGCGCTCAGGGCAGGTCGGGTCTGTCTCCTCATTAACTCACACGGCTGCGCCGGAACCGGCGCAGCCGTTGCTGTCCCAATCCTCTCACCAGAGGAGAATATTACTTGCTGATCACTTTGATCGTCTTGGGCCGGGCTTCCTCGGCTTTGGGCACGCGCAGGGTCAGCACGCCGTTGGCCAGCGAAGCCTCGACTTTAGCCGCGTCGACCGGCTCGGGCAGGTTGATCGCGCGGTAGAACCGTCCGGACGGGCGTTCCCGCAGGATGTAGGTCGAGTCCTCTTCGAGCCCGTTCTTGAGCTCGCCCTGGATGGTCAGGGTGTCGTTGACGATGGTGATGTTCAGGTCGTCGGCGTCCACGCCGGGCAGCAGCGCGCTGATCTCGTAGCCGTCCTGCTCCGATTTGACGTCCAGCGGGAAAAAGACACGCTGACGCGGCTGCTCGGCCTCGCGCTCATCCAGCCAGCGGTTCATCCAGCGGCGGTTGCTCATCCAGCGGCCATAAGGGGTGGAAATATACATTGACATTTCTTTTTCTCTCCTCTACCTGTGTAAAATTCTTGTGCAGGTTGATTGAATCGTTTTATGCCTATGTTGATCATCTTACTCGCCCAATGTATGTACGCTGTCAGTAAAGCATAATAGTTTTATTAGAATTCTGCTCCTCAAGCGTATTTCAGGCCGCTGATCGAGCCGGGCGAGGCTTGCGCCGCGCTGATTTGTGGTATCATATCGCTCCGGAGCAAATGCGCATGGAAGACCGAATCACCATCATCGAAGGACCGCCACCGGCGTTCGAGAGCATCGACGACGGCTGGGCTCTCGGCTTGAACGAAGGGCCGTTCCTGTACGATCTGGCGCTGACCCGCCTGCGCACCTTCAACGGGCAGGCGCTGGTCGAGCGCTGCCACCGCGCCTGGAACCGCAACGACCACATCTATCTGCATTACCGCACACCGCTCGGTCTGGAGGAGCAGGTGCCGATCATGGCTGCCCGCTCGCTGGAAACCGCAGACGGACAGATGCTGGTATTGTGGGTACGCCGCAAGCACGAAGAGAGCGAAATCGAGATCGACCTCGACGACGATGAGGACGTGGACCTGACCGATTTCGACAATTAGACGCGAACAGAATCGAACACAGAACACCTGACATAAGATCAGGTGTTTTTTGTTTCGGTGATCCCCACCGCTCAACGCGTTGTTCTATCTGGAGGAAACCGGGGATTCATTACCTAAGGGCTGATCGCCCCCTTCCCGGTATTTTGATCGGGGACATGTATCACAGGTATTCGGAGCCATTGCTTACACTCACTATCTGTCGTTTATTACGCCTATACCTGGATGCTAATAAATTATGGCGTTCGATCGGCGGGTAGGGATGCCCGCCCTACGCGCAAATACTGGTAAATCTAGGATGAGTGCGAGTTAGGTGTGTCGAGAACCAACCTTGGGAATTGGTAGGGGCGAAGCATCCGCCCAGGAGTAGCACCAGTTCTGAATCAAGGTGGGGCGCGGATGCTTCGCCCATGCGCAAAGTTGTTCGGGTAAACCATGTCCGTGAATTTGTGTAAGGTATGCCTCTGAGTAATACCGACTCTGGAAGGGAGCCGGGGTGTTAAGTAGCTGTTTCGAGTAACATCACTGCACTGTACGCACTGTTATCGAGAGGAATCTAACAGACAATTAGGAGCTGCACTTTATTCTGTCCAGTTATCAATAGTAAAAAAGAGGGAGGAAACTGGTTGTTGACATTTCATGACGGTCTGTGCTATAATATCGTCAGGCTATATATAGACATACTATATATACACATGGGAGATAGCGACTATAACTGTGAAGAAATCCCCCCAGGAAGCATTCCCGCTGACCGAAACCACGCTTTTCATATTGTTGAGTCTGGCGAACCAACCCCGGCACGGCTACGGCATCATGAAAGATGTGCTGCAGCTCAGCAGGGGGCGGATCAACCTGACGGCAGGGACTTTATACGGGGCGCTCAAACGTCTGCTGGAGCAGGCCTGGATCGAGCGGATCGATGAAGACGATCCGCAGGTCGATTACCCCGGGCTGCCGCGCAAGGCCTACCGGCTGACCGGCCGCGGCCGGTCGATTTTGCAGACTGAAATCAATCGCTTGAATGATGTCGTGCGTGTGGTCAGCTTGCAGATGAGGGGGGAGCAGCCGTGATCCGCCATCCCCGGCCAGGCATTTACGCATGGTTGGTCAGGCTTTACCCGCCTGAATTTCGCGCCCTTTTCGGCGAGGAGATGGCGGCGGTGTTCAACGCGAAATTAGCAGCAGCCCGGCGCGAGGGCTGGCCGGCTGTCCTGGTTACCTGGCTGCATGAGTTAGCCGATCTGCCGGGGAATCTGCTCAACGAATACTGGCTGGATTTCAAGAAAAGGAGTGAATGGATGACTGCCAGGCGAAGTTCGATCATCATTGGGCTGGGACTGCCGTTGATGTTGGTCGCAGCCTTGATCCTTCTCAACTTCCAGTTCATACTGAAGTGGTTCTCGAGCGGTCTCGGGTGGCTGTCAGCGGCGGCCTTTTTGCTGCTGGTGGGGCTGAACGGGGCGCTCATCTGGCGGGGCCAGCGGCAGGGAAGCCAGCCTTTAGGGCTGATCAGCGGATTGGCGCTGGCGGCGCTTCTCTGCGCGTTGATGGGGCCGGCGCTGAGCATGACGGCAGACCTGCTGCCGGCCGCCTGGCAGACCTCGATCAGCATCCTGCTCGTCCTGGTGATAATGGGCTGCCTGGCAGGGATGGCGCTGACCTTGCGCGCCCAGCGCACAGGTTAGGGTATTCCCGGTCAGATTGAGATTGACTTGAATTATCGTCTTATTGTGCCCCAGGAGGGAGTCGAACCCCCAACCTAGGCGTTAGGAGTGCCTTGCTCTGTCCTTTTGAGCTACTGGGGCCTGATCACTCGGATTATAGCGCACTCCCCGCCGACGGGCAAGCGGCACGACAAACCCTACCCCTGCCGCTGCATGACCTTCCCGGCGGGGAGCGGCTAAACCATCTGCGCGTCCCGGTGTGCTACGGCTCGCTGACCGTCAGGCTCTCGAAGCCGATGTCCACCGGCCAGTTATCCTTGTAAGTCGTCAGGCCGATGCCAACCCCGCCGCCGGCGTTGACCTCGCGCAGCGTGGTGGCCCACAATTCCTGGCCGTTCAACAGGAAGGTCAGGTCTTTGTCGTTACAAATCCAGGTCATGGTGTTGATCCGGTCGTAGCCTATGCGGATGCCTTTCGCCCCGCCCTGGTGCAGGGTGGTGTATGGATTTTCACCCTGCTCCCACAGCGCCGCGTTGAATTGATAGACCTGGAAGAAACCGCCGGTTTCCAGGCGGACTTCGTACCAGCCCTTCTCGTTCACATAGCAGGCCAGGACGATGCCGTTCTTGTTGGTGCCAGCGTGGTTGACCACCTCGGCCTCGACTACCACGGTGGGGTAGTCCCATTCCTCATTGAGAAAGTAAAGGAACATCTCTTCCTTGTTGGATGCCGTGATGTCGAAGTAGCCGGCTGATAGACCGAACTCCACCAGATCCGGGTTGTGCACCTCGCTGACCGAGAAGGGACTGCTGAAATCCCAGCAGTCGTTCGGCTCATCAAAGGTTTCGGTGTAATAGGCCGGGCATTCGGGCGGGGCTTCGGTCTCGGTCGGCTGGACCTCGGTCGGTTCTGGTTCGGCGGGCGCGGCGGTTGCGGGCGGTTTTTCCGTTGGAGCCGCGGTCGCCGGCTGGAGGGTCGGAGGTGCGACGGTCGGCTCGGATTTGGATTTGCTAAGGTTGTCGGTAAGATTGCAGGACAGGCTGAATAATAACAGGGTGACGAGCGGGAAGACCCAACGGCGTTTCATTGAATAACATCCTCCTGAGGATAAGGTCAAGCGGCTTGATGGCTGCACCGGCGCGCGTTGACAGGGTTTGGAATACAGTCAATGTAGCAAATAGGCGGCCTGGAGTCAATGCGCCTTACCAATTTGATAACCCGCGGAGCTCTGGCAGACGCCGGTTAACGAATTGCCAGGCGTGGGGGGGACACGCCTGGCAATCCTCAGGGAGGGAATGCCACCCTTCACATATCCGGTCAGCCTGGGGGGGACAGGCTGGCGCTGCTGCTCAGGGGGCAGACACCAATTTAAGTACCATTAAAGGGTGTCTTGTTGATAATATACATCATAATTATCCTAATTGCATTAAAAACATCTTAGAAATCCCCTTGGATTTTTGGTTCAGGATTTCCTTGGCTTGCTGAACAGGCGCAGCCATTCCTCGACTTCTGCGGGCGTGGAGGCTGTACTGCCCGGGGTTTCCGCTGTTTCCCCCTGGTCAGATAACTCCATTAACGTGGCAGCGAACGCCTCCGAAGGCACCACCTCGGCCCGGCGAGAGCGCGCCTCGGCCTGTACCTGGCGGTCGGAGCTGACCACCTTCCAGTTCGGCGCCTCGCGTCCAATGCGTTCCAGGCGTTTACGGATGGCCTCGTCGGCGCTCGACCTGCGATTGACGTAATAGACGCGCACCAATCCCACCTGTTTGGATCCTGCCTGCCCGGGCGGGGCCTGATCGAAGAATACTTCCGCTTTCTGGCGGCGCGCGCGGCAAAACGCCTGCAGCCGGTCGATCAACTGCTGCTCGTCGTCAAGGTTTTGCAGGCTCATTCCGGGGATTTTTGGGATCAGGTTGTGGCCGTCGATCAGATAAGGCATGCGCCGCGCCTCCGCGCATTCATTTTACCCGGAAAATGTGCTATCATTCAACCAGACTCGGCGGAGGCAACCGTGTAGAGAAGCGATGAAATTCTGGCGGCGAATTTTCCCCTACCTGATCCTCAACGTGATCATCTCGGCGGCGACCACGCTGCTGGTGTTGACGCTGTGGGAGCGCAGCCAGCCGCAGTCGCTGCCCATCTCAACGGGCGGCAAACCCGCTGCCGAAAGCACGCCCGCCGCCCCACCCGCCGAAAACCCTGAAGCCCTGACCAGCGCCACCCTGCCGCCGCTGGATACGCCGGTAATCGAGATCGAGGCGGTTTTTGGCGCGGGCGACCCGGCAACTGAGGCGCTGGTTCTCACCCGGGTCGGCGAGGGCGAACTGCTCTTGACCGGCTGGAAGGTTTCCAACGGGCGCGGCAGCGAGTACACCTTCACCGGCCTGGTTTTGAACAAAGGTGGATCGGTGCGCCTCTACACCCGCGAAGGGGTCAATTCGGTGATCGAGCTTTACTGGGGACTGACGGAGAGCGTCTGGCGCTCGGGCGACACCGCCAGCCTGACCGATCCGGCCGGCAACCTGCGCGCCGCGTACACCATCCCTTGATCTGCGGCGGTCTTTTCCCGGCAGAGACAGGATGAGATGATGGGATTAATGGATTGGATCGCTGAGGAACGGATTAAAGCCGCCATGGAAAGCGGCGAGTTCGACGATTTGCCCGGCAAGGGCAAACCGCTGCGCCTGGACGAGAATCCGCACGAGCCGGAGGACTGGCGCATCGCCTTTCATATCCTGCGCAACAGCGGCGTGCAGCTGCCTTGGATCGAGACCGCCCGTCAGATCGAGAGCGACCTGGAGAGCGCCCGGCAGGAAGCCGCCTCGGCGTACTGCCACGCCGGCAGCCCCGCTGATTGGCAGCGGCAGGCGGAGCGCTTCCGGGGGCGAATCGAAGCCCTCAACCAGCGGATTTTCCAGTACAATTTACAGGTACCCTCCACCCGCTTCCAGCGCCTGCCGATCGATCCGCAGCGAGAGCTGGCAGCCATCCAGGAAGGGCATTCGGCAGCGCCGACATCCTCGTGAAGGCAGGTTGAATCCATGTCACAGGCACTTTACCGAAAATGGCGTCCGCGCCTGTGGGAACAGGTCGTTGGGCAGGACCATGTCATCCAGACTCTGCAAAACGCGATCCGCGCCGACCGGGTCGGGCACGCCTACCTGTTCGCCGGGCCGCGCGGCACCGGAAAGACGACCACGGCGCGCCTGCTGGCAAAGGCGGTCAACTGCCTGGCGGAGACGCCCGCCGGGCGTCCCTGCGACCAATGCCAGCACTGCCAGGCGGTCAACGAGGGGCGCTTCCTCGACCTGATCGAGATCGATGCCGCCTCCAACACCAGCGTGGAGGATGTGCGCGATCTGCGCGACAAGATCAATTTCGCGCCCAGCCAGGGTTCGTACAAGGTCTACATTATCGACGAAGTGCACATGCTCTCCACTGCCGCGTTCAACGCGCTGCTGAAGACGCTGGAGGAGCCGCCGCCGCACGCCATCTTCATCCTGGCGACCACCGAGGTGCACAAGATCCCCGCTACGGTGCTTTCGCGCTGCCAGCGGCACGAATTCCGGCGCATCCCGGTGCAGACCATCGTCAGCCAGTTGAAATCGCTCGGCGAGCAGGAGGGTCTGCAGGCGGACGACGACGCGCTGACGCTGATCGCCCGCCAGGCGACCGGCAGCCTGCGCGACGCCATCTCCCTGCTCGATCAGCTTGCCTCCACCGGCGGTCCGATCCACCTGGAGATGGCCCAGACCGTGCTGGGCACCGCCGCCAGCCAGATGGTCGTCCGGCTGATCGAGGCGCTGCAGAAGCACGACGCCGCCGGCGGGCTGGATTGCATCCACCTGGCGCTCGACAGCGGTTCCGATCCGCGCCAGTTTGCCCGCCAGGTGGTCGATTATCTGCGCGGTCTGCTGCTGGTGCGCATGGGCAACGCCGAGCAGATCGAGGCGACGCCCGAGCAGCGCGCTCAAATGGCCCAGCACGCGATGGGCTTCAGCCTGCCGCAGTTGATGGAAACGCTGCGCCTGTTCAACGGCGCCGCCAACGAGCTGCGCACCGGTTGGCAGCCGGGTTTGCCGCTCGAACTGGCCCTGGCGCAGGCGATCGAATATGACGAAACCGCAGCCGTGCCTGCGTCCCCTGCGCCTGTGTCGGCAGCTGAAAAGCCGGCGGTGAAGGCGTCAGCTGCCCGGCCGCACGCACCGGCGCCGCGCAAGGAGACCCCCAGGCCTGATACGGCTGAACCGGCTGAGAGCTCGGCCCAAATCCCTCCATCCGAACAGGCCGTGGCGGAAAAAACCGCCGAGAAAGCTCCATCCGCGCCCAGGAAAAGCGCCGTCCTGAAGAGGACACTGGAGCAATCCGAGGAAAAAAGCCTGCCCGAAGGCGCCGAGATCAGCCTGGGCGTCATCACTCAAAACTGGGACAAGATCCGCAAGCTGGTCAAGAGCAAGCACCCGCCGACAGAGGCGCTGCTCAATTCCTGCCGCCTGAGCATGCGCGCCGGCAAGCTGGAGCTTGGTTTCACCAGCGATGTGCTGAAATCGAAGATGGAGGCGGAGAACAGCCTGAAGATCACCATTAGCGCCATCCAGCAAGTGATCGGGCAGGAGGTGCCCATCCTCTGCCTGGTTACGGACGCGAAGGGCGGACCGCTGCAGCGCGACGAGGACATCGACGCGGACGGGATGGTCAACGAGGCGCTCAACCTGGGCGCCAAGATTGTACACAAAGAATAACGGACGGGAAAACGCCCGACCCACTGGAATTATAAGGAGCGATCATGGCGAAAGGAAAAGGTTTTTCACGCGGGGCAGCCGGAGGGATGGGCGGCGGTATGATGGCGCAGATCAAGCGCATGCAGGAACAGATGGCAGCCGCCCAGGCTGAGCTGGAGGTGGAAACCACCACCGCCACGGTGGGCGGCGGCGCGGTCAGGGTGACCATGACCGGCGCGCAGGTCTGCACCGCCGTCGAAATCGACCCGGACATGCTCAAGGACGCTGATGCCGAGATGCTCCAGGATTTGATCCTGAGCGGAGTCAACCTGGCGCTGGAACAGTCGCGCAAGATGGCCGAGGAAAAGCTCGGCCCGCTGGCGGGCGGCATGTCCGGTCTGGGCTTTTAACGTTCGGATTGAGTGAGCGGCATGCCTGTCCTGCCTGAACCTGTCCAGAATTTAACCCTGGCGCTCGAGCGCCTGCCGGGCATCGGTCCGAAAACGGCCTCACGGCTGACCTTCTTCCTGCTGCGCGCGCCGGACGAAATATCGCGGGCGCTGGCGGAGGCGCTGCTGGAGCTCAAATCGGCCACCGGGTTGTGCCAGCAATGCTTCAACATCACCCGCGCCGGGCAGGAGAAGTGCGAGATTTGCTCCAGCCCGCAGCGCGACGAGGCCACCCTGTGCGTGGTCGAGGAACCGCTGGATGTCCTTGCGCTGGAACGCACCGCCGGATATCAGGGGCGCTACCACGTGCTGCACGGGGTGCTCTCGCCCATCGAGGGCGTCGGCCCGGAAGATTTGAAAATCCGCCCGCTGATCGAACGGATCAAGACCGGGCAGGTGCGCGAGGTGATCCTGGCGACCAATCCGAGCATGGAGGGCGACGCGACCGCGCTCTACCTGCAGCAGCAACTGGCTCCGTTGGGGGTGCGCGTCACCCGCCTGGCGCGCGGACTGCCGGTCGGCGGCGACCTGGAGTACGCCGACCAGAACACCCTGCTGCGCGCCCTGGCCGGGCGTCAGGATATGAGTTGATCGTGCAGTTTAATTACAAGCGTTTACGGCCGGTGTTCTGCAACCGGCCGTTTCTTTTGGATATATAATCACCATAATCAATCGAACGGGCAAGGAGGGAGGCGCAGGATGGATCGATACCGGGTCAAACCCAAGGATAAAATCAATCTAAAGGATTGGGATCCTGACGATGTCGGCCAGTATAAAGGCGAGAAGGATGAGGGTCAGGAGAGGCTCGAGGAGCTGAACAAAGAGCTGGAGGAGCTGCAGGAGCTGCTTTATGCCGAGGGCAAGCACAAAGTGCTGGTGGTGCTGCAGGGCATGGATACCTCCGGCAAGGACGGTGTGATCCGCCACGTATTCGACGGGGTCAATCCTCAGGGCGTGCGCGTGGCCAACTTCAAGGTGCCCACTGCGGAGGAGCTGGCCCACGACTACCTCTGGCGGGTGCACAAGCAGACGCCCGCCAAGGGTGAAATCGTCATCTTCAACCGAAGCCATTACGAGGATGTACTGGCAGTGCGCGTGCATAAGCTGATGCCCGAAGAGGTCTGGAAGAAGCGCTATGACCAGATCGTCGAATTCGAGCAGCTGCTCACCCAGGAGGGCACGACCATCCTCAAGTTTTTCCTGCACATCGACCTGGACGAACAGAAGGAGCGATTGCAGGCCCGCATCGACGATCCGACCAAGCAGTGGAAGTTCAAGGTCGGCGACCTGAAGGAGCGCGCCCTCTGGCCCGAGTACACCGCCGCCTACGAGGACGTGCTCAACAAAACCAGCACTGAAAACGCGCCATGGTACATCGTGCCCGCCAATAAGAAGTGGTACCGCAATCTGGTGATCGCGGATTTGCTGGTGGATGCCCTCAAAAAGCTCGACATGCATTACCCGCCGCCTGAGGACGATCTCAGCCAGGTTGTGATCCAGTGAGTCCTTCCGGCTGGCTGAAGCCGCCGGTCTGATCGGCAAGCGCATGTTGTATCTGGTTTCCACCCCCATCGGCAACCTCGGCGACATCTCGCAGCGCGCGCTGGATACCCTGCGCAGCGTGGACTACGTCGTCAGCGAGGACACGCGCAAAACCGGCTTCCTGCTCAAGCACTTCGATATCCGCAAGCCGCAAATCTCGTTCCGCGAGGACAACGAGGATCGTGCCCTGCCGAAAATCCTGGCGCTGCTGCAGGAGGGCAAATCGATCGCCCTGGTGACCGATGCGGGCACGCCGGCGGTCTCTGACCCCGGCTTCATTCTGGTGCGCAGCGCCCTGGCAGCCGGGCTCCCGCTGACCGCCATCCCCGGGCCGACCGCGCTGATCACCGCGCTGGTACTTTCCGGGCTGCCGGTGCACAGCTTCACCTTCCGCGGCTTCCCGCCGCGCAAGGCAGGCGCGCGTCGGCGCTTCCTGGAGGTGGACCGAGACTCGCCGCACACGCTGATCTTCTATGAGAGCCCCTACCGCCTGCAGGGATTTCTGGCAGACGCGCTGGCGGTCTACGGCGACCGCCGCGCGGCGGTGGCCAACGACTTGACCAAGATGTTCGAGACGGTTTACCGCGACTCGCTCAGCCGGCTGGTCGATTTGTTCCAGCGCGAGCCGCTGCGCGGCGAGTATGTGGTCGTGATCGAGGGCGCGCCGAAAGGCGAGTAGAGTCCTTCCACCCGGGCGGAGCTACTGCCGTACCCTGCACCTGCCGTGCCCTGAGCCAGCCGTACCCTGAGCCTGTCGAAGGGTACGGCAGTGGAAATCCACCGCTGGGGCTTCGACAGGCTCAGCCACCGGCGGGGCTTCGACAGGCTCGGCGCCGGGTCTTCGACAGGCTCAGCCGCCGCCGGGGCTTCGACAGGCTCAGCCACCGGCGGCTGTAAATGGCTTAACCAATCGGTCGAAGGATTCCAGCGATCCAGCCTTACCCTGAGCCTGCCGTACCCTGAGCCTGTCGAAGGGTACGGCAGTGGATATCCGCCGTCGGGGCTTCGACAGGCTCAGCCGCCGCCGGGGCTTCGACAGGCTCAGCCACCGTCGGCTTTAAATGGCTTTACCAACCAGTCGAAAGGTTTCAGCGATTCAGCCGTACCCCGAGCCTGCCGTACCCTGAGCCTGTCGAAGGGTACGGCAGTGGATATCCGCCGTCGGGGCTTCGACAGGCTCACCGCCGGGGCTTTGACAGGCTCGCCGCCGGGGCTTCGACAGGCTCGCCGCCGGGGCTTCGACAGGCTCGGCCGCCGGCGGGGCTTCGACAGGCTCAGTTGCCGGCGGGGCTTCGACAGGCTCAGCCGCCGGTGGGGCTTCGACTGGCTCGGCCGCCGGCGGGGCTTCGGCGCAGAGATTTACACCACTCCAAAAGGATTGAAGCGCGTGTTGGTGTCGAAGTAATCCTCGTTCTCCGCCCGCTTGAGCGCGTTGACGATGCGGTAGGTCAGCGGGGTCATCAGCACCTCGATGGCGACCTTGAAGATGTAGTTGGTCAGTACCAGCGTGCCGAAAAGTTCCCAGGGGAAGACGCCCGCCAGCGTGGCGACCAGGATAAAGATGACGCTGTCGACGCCCTCGCCGACCAGCGTGCTGGCGATGGTGCGCGACCAGAGCCAGCGCCCGCGGGTGAGCACCTTCATGCGCGCCAGCACGACCGAGTTGCTGAACTCGCCGACCAGGTAGGCGGTCAGGCTGGCGAGGACGATCCCGCCGGTGCTCATCCCGCCAAGGATAGCCTCGAACGCCCCCTGACCGGCGTAGCCCTCCCAGGTGGCCTCGCCCGGCATGATCTTGACCAGCCAGAGCACCAGCGCGCTGAGCGCCAGCATGGCGAAGCCGGTCCAGATCACCCGCCGCGAGCGGCGGAAGCCGTAGACCTCGGTCAGCACGTCGCCGAAGATGTAGCTGACCGGGAAGAGGATCGTGCCGGCGTCGAACGCCAGGCGCAGGCCAAAGATGCCAAAGCCCCAGTCGACGATTTTAGCCGAGGAGGCGATGTTGCTGACCAGCAGGACGGTGATGAACAGCGCCATGACCCAGTCGTAATAGCGATAGATGCGCGCGGAGTTCGAACGTTCTTCAGACATGCCTCTATTCCTGAAAACCAACATTCAAATTGAGCCTGGGTAGTATTACGAAACCTACCGGCAGGCAAGTGACAAAGGGCAGGTGCAGCCCTTTCATTGATCATACCAGATCATAATCAACTGATGTATTCGTATTTGTGGATTTTTCTGCGGAAACGGTGCTCTTGCACCAGGGCACGCGACCTGCGGTGCGTGTACAATAAGGGCAGCATGCTAAGACAAGGAGGAAAATCGATGGAACTCAAACTGGTCGCCATTGAAAAACCGGAGGAGATCAACTTCGTCCTCGGACAGACGCACTTCATCAAGAGCGTCGAGGACATCCACGAAGCGCTGGTTACCAGCGTGCCGGGCATCAAATTCGGGCTGGCGTTCTGCGAAGCATCCGGCAAATGCCTGATCCGCTGGAGCGGCACGGATGACGAAATGATCGAGCTGGCGCGCAGAAACGCGCTGGCAATCGGCGCCGGTCACAGCTTCATCCTGTTCCTCGGTGCCGGATTTTACCCGATCAACATCCTAAAGACGCTGCAGGCGGTAGCGGAAGTCTGCCACATCTTCTGCGCCACCGCCAATCCGACCCAGGTAGTGCTGGCGGAGAGCGAGCAGGGGCGCGGCATTCTCGGCGTGATCGACGGCTTCAGCCCGAAGGGCGTAGAAGGCGATGAGGACATCGCCTGGCGCAAATCATTCCTGCGCATGATCGGGTATAAGCAGTAAATCCATCAGGTCAGCGTCCACACAGGAACAAATTGTACGCAGCCTCCGTCATAAAATGGACTACAATGTGTAACAGGAATCATAAGGAGTGCTCATGAAGCGCAGTATCCTCATCATTTTCCTCACGGTCGTCCTGGCAGGCTGCAACCTGCCGGCCTCCAAAGCGCCGACCCCTTCCGAGGTGGAAATGTCCACCAAGGTCGCAGAAATTCTGACGGCTGTGCCGACTGCCACTGCGCAGATCGTGATCCAATCGCCGACCGCGCCTCTGCCGACGGTTAAACCGACTGACGTGCTCGCTCCAGTCGCCAGCGCCACCAGCCAGACGGTCGTGGAAGCGACCGCGACCGCGAGCGCTACCGCCACCCAGGCGGTCACGGCCGCGCCGACCAGCACTGTTACCCCTTTACCGAACGATCCGGCTGCCCGGTTGGGTAGGGCGAGCTGGGTGGACGATATGGACGACGGCGACAACTGGCCGGTCGGGCCGGACAAATTCACCGCGGTGGAGTTCAAGGACGGCGCCATGCGCCTTAGCGGCTTGAGCACCACCGACGGCTGGCGGCTGACCTGGCCGAAATTGGAAAACTTCTATATCGAGATGACCTTTCTGGTGCCCGATTGCAAGGCCAGCGACCGCTACGGCATGATCGTGCGTGTGCCGGAGAGCAACACCCCCGACCGTGGGTACCTGTTCGGCTTTACCTGCGACGGGCAGTACTCGCTGCGCCGCTGGAACGCCGCCATCGGTTCTAAAGGCGAGATGGCCAACCTTGTGCGCTGGACCTCCAGCCCGGCGGTCAAGGCCGGCTCGAACCAGACCAACAAGATGGGCATCATGGCGGTCGGCGACCGGCTGGTGCTCTACGCCAACGGGCAGTTGCTCGGCGAGGTTAAGGACAGCATCTTCTCGGAAGGTTATTTCGGCGTCTTCGTCGGCGCGCGGGAGACCGAGGATTTCACCATCCGCGTGGATCAGGTGCGCTACTGGGAGAATCCCAGCCAGTAGCAGGCAGGGGCAATTCACGAATTGCCCCTGCAGACGCTGCAGATGCAGGTTTGGTTGAGGAAAGATATCGAATGTTGGTTGATCTACCCGGAGCGCCATCCGAAATCCTATAGATGATTCTGGCAAGGTTGATACTCTGATTGAATGACCCCCTCCCGGCCTCCCCCAAAAATCCATCGGATTTTTGGGGGTGGTGAAGGAGGGGGTTGTATTTACCGGTATTGAGTGGCAATTTAGCAGGAGTAGGTTGGGTTAAGGCTGGGAAATGAAGGTTGGCCGACCTATCGGCATGCCATCCGTAACCCAACACATCCTTTGTCTGACATCAATCGTTGGGTCTCGGGCGGGGCAGATACTCGGTCTATACGGCGCCCGCTCCGCCCTCAGCTCAGCCTACGCGTGCCGCAGGGAGCTCTTCATAAACCATTCCCCCGGTGCAATTAGAGTAAAATACAACCATGGACGAATCCACCCTCCGCGCCTGTCTGGCTGACCTGCCCATTCCCGCCCTGCGCTATTTCACCTCTACCAGCTCGACCAACCTCGATGCGTTAGCCTGGGCGGAAGCCGGCGCACCGGATGGCGCGCTGGTCGTCGCCGACGAGCAAACCCGCGGGCGTGGACGTCTGGAGCGGCGCTGGATCACCCGCCCGGGCGCGGCGCTGGCCTTCAGCCTGGTGCTTCGCCCGAGGTCAGACGAGCTGGCGCACACGCCGCTCTACTCCCCTCTGGGTGCGCTGGCGGTGAGTGAGGCGCTTACCGCGCTCGACCTGCCCGTGCAGATCAAGTGGCCGAACGACGTGCTCGTCGCCGGGCGCAAGGTTAGCGGCATCCTGGCCGAATCGGTCTGGCAGGGTGAGACCTTCCAGGCGGCGGTGATCGGCATCGGCGTCAATGTGACGCCCGACGCCCTGCCGCCCGCCGAGCAGCTCAACTTCCCGGCCACCTGCCTGGAAACCGAGCTTCGCCAGAAATTGGAGCGGACGGAGTTATTGGCCGCAATATTGCACGCTTTGTTTCAATGGAGGCCCCGGCTGGGCAGCCAGCAATTCCTGCAGGCCTGGGAACAGCGGATGGCATTCCGGGGTGAGCTGGTGCGCGTCGCGCGCGTTGACGGCGGCGAGCTGGTTGGTAGACTGGCCGGCGTCAACACAGACGGCAGTCTGCATCTGCAGCTCCTCGATGGCAGCGAAGAGCGCGTGCTGGCAGGCGACGTGAGCCTGCGGCCCGCCGCGTGAGGAAAGAAATTACTGGAGGTATGGCATGTTAGATGACCTGCGCAACACAGCAGCCCAATCCTATCAGGAAGAGATGATCGAGGAACAAAAGCCACGCTCGGCGCGGCGTCTCCTGGGCATGACTGCCCCGCAGCGCTTTTTTATCGCCCTCCTGATCCTCCTGCTCACCTGCGTGGCGGGCGCAGTGGTCTTAATTGCCGCCGGGAAGGTGGTTTTCTAGCGCCCGGATGATCTTCAGGGGGATCGATTTCTGTCCCATCTAAATAAGTGCTGAATCGCTCACGGGAGCCGGCACTACGCGCCGCGCTCCCGTGGTCGCTGTCAAAGTCGTTAGCCGGGGGGATTAGGCCTTGCCGTTTTCGCTGCCGTTTTCCAGCGCGGTGTCCGATTTGCCGATGCGCGCCAGCGAGGCAACCTTATCGCCGCTGCCCAGGTCCATCACCCGCACGCCGCGAGTCGCCCGACCGGTGCGGCTGATATCCCTGACCTTCAGACGGATGATCAGCCCGTTGGCGGAGATCAGGGTCAGGTCGTCCTCCGCCTCGACCACCCGCGCGGTGGCGATGCGCCCGATCTTCTTCAGGTTGCTCTGGTCGGTGGTGGCGACGCCGCCGGTGGCGCGCCCCTTGACCGGGTATTCCTTGAGCGGGGTGCGTTTGCCGTAACCGAACTCGGTCACCACCAGCAGCTCGGCATCCGGTTTGACCACGTCCATCGAGGTGACCGCGTCGCCGGCGCGCAGCTTGATGCCGGTCACGCCGTAACCGGGGCGTCCCATCGGTCGGATGGTTTCCTCGTTGATGCGCAGCGCATAGCCGCCGGCGGTGACCAGGATGATATCGTCCATGCCGCCGGTCAAACGCACCCAGCCGAGCTCGTCGCCCGGTTCCAATCCGATGGCGATCAGCCCGGAGGGGCGCACGCTGGCGAATTCGCTCAACGCCACGCGCTTGACCCGCCCCTTGACCGTCGCCATAGTGCAGTATTCGGCCGCGTTGAAATCCGGCACGGCCACAGCGGCGGTGATCTTTTCGTTGGCGTCCAGGGCGAGCACGTTGACGATCGAGATGCCGCGGTCGGCGCGCCCGGCATCCGGAAGCTGGTAGATCTTCTCGGAATAGACCTTGCCCTTGTCGGAGAAGAAAAGCATGGTGTTCAGCGTCCGCGCGGGGATGAGCATCATGGCCTCATCCTCCTCCTTCAGGTTTTGGCCGGTCACCCCGCGCCCGCCGCGCGATTGCAGGCGGAAGGCACGCGCCGGCACGCGTTTGATGTAGCCGTGCAGGGTGATGGTCACCAGCACGTCCTCGTCGGCGACCAGGTCTTCCTCGCTGAAGTCTTCCTTGCCCTCGCTGAGGATGTGCGTGCGGCGGTCGTCGCTGTACTTCTGGCTGATCTCATTCAGGTCGGTTTTGATCACCTCGAGGATCTTGTGCGGCGAGGCGAGCAGATCCTCCAGGTAGGCGATGCGTTCGAGCAGCGTTTTATGCTCGTCCTCGATCTTCTGTCGTTCGAGGGCGGCCAGGCGGCGCAGCTGCATATCCAGGATGGCCTGAGCCTGCGGCTCGCTGAGCTTGAAGCGGGCGATCAGCCGCTCGCGGGCGGCGTCAGCGTCCGGAGATTCGCGGATGGTGCGGATGACCTCGTCCAGGTTGGCCAGGGCGATCAGCAGGCCGTCGAGGATGTGGGCGCGCTGGCGGGCTTTGTCCAGTTCGAACTGCGAGCGGCGGATGACCACCGTCTGACGGTGCTCGATGTAGGTCTGCAGGGCGCGCTTGAGCGATAGCAGGCGCGGCTCGTTGTCGACCAGCGCCAGCAGATGCGCGCCGAAAGTGGTTTGCAGGGGAGTGTATTTGTAGAGCTGGTTGAGCACCTTCTTTGGTTGGGCGCCGCGGCGCAGCTCGATGACGATGCTCATCCCGCGCCGGTCGGATTCGTCGCGCAGGTCGGAGATCATGTCCAGGCGGCCGTCGCGGGCCAGGTCGGCGATGCGCTCGATCAGCCCGGTCTTGTTGACCTGGAAGGGAATCTCGGTGATGACGATCTGGTAGCGACCGCCACGCATCTCCTCGATGTGGGCCTGCCCGCGCACGACCAGCCGCCCGCGGCCGGTGGAGTACATCTGCTTGATGGCGTCCTGCCCAACGATGATTCCGCCGGTGGGGAAGTCCGGCCCGGGCAGGAATTTCATCAAGTCGTCGACCGAGACGTCGTCGATCTGGTCGTAGTGGTCGATCAGGTAGGCGATGGCCTGGATCAGCTCGCGCAGGTTGTGCGGCGGGATGTTGGTGGCCATGCCTACGGCGATGCCGGCCGAGCCGTTGAGCAGCAGGTTGGGCAGGCGGGCGGGCAGGACGACCGGCTCTTGCAGCGAGCCGTCGAAGTTGCCGCTGAAATCGACGGTGTTCTTGTCGATGTCGGCCAGCATCTCCTCAGCCATGGCGCCCAGGCGGGCCTCGGTGTAGCGCATGGCTGCCGGCGCGTCGCCGTCGATCGAACCGAAGTTGCCCTGCCCGTCGATCAGCGGGTAGCGCATGGAGAAGTCCTGGGCCATGCGCGCCATCGCGTCGTAGACGGCCAGGTCGCCGTGCGGGTGGTACTTGCCGAGCACCTCGCCGACAATGCGCGCCGATTTTTTATAGGCGGTGTTCGCGCGGATGCCGAGATCCTGCATGGCGTACAGGATGCGGCGGTGGACAGGCTTGAGCCCGTCGCGGGCGTCGGGCAGGGCGCGGGCGACGATCACGCTCATGGCGTAATCGAGGTAGGCCGAGCGCATCTGCTCGTCGATATCTACGTGCTGGACGGTGCCGATTTCCATGCGGAAGTCCTTCTAGAATCCAGGTTTACAGCCCTGCAATTATACCGCAGGGGAGAACGTGTCACGGGTCATGGTTCACGTGTCAGGAAGCGGGTAACGTGTCACGGGTCACGGGGGGGGGTGTTCTGGCGATCTGGTGTTTTGGGCGCAGGGAGCGGTCAGCCTGGCGTGATCGTAAGGGAGAGTAAGTTGTTACACGCTTATCGATGGGTGGAGGTCGAATCGATCTCCGGATCGATTTGCATGGGGGGTGGATCAATCCGTGGCAGTCCGTACCAAGTGGTATGTTGGTGGGTTGGCGACGGAGTTGTTGATTTTTTGGCGGAACTCACATCCCGTCGCCAACCCACCCTACGTCTTGACAATTGACGCGTGGCACGTGATGCGAATTACTCCACCTTGCCGGTCAGCAACGCCCGCTTGACCTCGGCGATCGCCTGGGTGACGTTGATCTCGCGCGGGCAGGCCTCGGTGCAGTTGAAAGCCGTGCGGCAGCGCCAGACGCCGAACTGTTCGTTGAGCACTTCCAGCCGTTGCGCGGCGCCCTGGTCGCGCGAATCAAAGATGAAGCGGTGGGCGTTGACGATCGCCGCCGGGCCTACATACTGCCCGTCCGCCCAGAAGGACGGGCAGGAGGTGGTGCAGGCTGCGCAAAGGATGCATTTGGTCGTGTCGTCGAAGCGCGCGCGCTGGACCGGCGACTGCAGGCGTTCCCGGCCGTCCTCGGGCGGCTCGCCGTTGATCAGATAGGGCAGGATCGAACGGTAGTGCTCGAAGAACGGCTCCATATCGACAATCAGATCCTTGACCACGCGCAGGCCGAGCAACGGCTCGACCGTGATCTCGCTCGATTTCAAATCGCGCACCAGCACCTTGCAGGCCAGGTGATTGCGTCCGTTGATGCGCATCGCGTCCGAGCCGCACACGCCGTGGGCGCAGGAGCGGCGGAAGGCGAGGGTGGTGTCCACGTCGCCGCGCACGTATTCGAGCAGGTCAAGCACGCGGTCGGTCGGCTCAGCCTGAATGGTATAGACGTCGTAGCGCGGACGCTGACTCTTTTCGGGATCGTAGCGGAAAACCTTCAAGCGTACTTCCATGGCGCCTCCTCCCTAATAAATCCGCTCTTTGGGCTGATATTTGGTGATGACCACCGGCTTGTAACCCAACCGGACGCGGTCGTCGTCCAGCCAGGCCAGCGAATGCTTCAACCAGTTGGCGTCGTCGCGCTGGGGAAAGTCGTCGCGGGCGTGGGCGCCGCGGCTCTCGCGCCGCTCCAGCCCGGCGACCGCGGTCACCAGGGCCAGGTCGAGCAGGTTGCCCAGCTCCCAGGTGTTGAGCAGCTCGGTGTTGAAGATCTTGCTGCTGTCGGCCACCCGGACGTCTTTGAAGCGCTCGCGCAGCTCGCGCACCTTCTCCACCGCGCTGGTCAGGCACTGCTCGGTGCGGAAGATGCCGACGCAGTCCATCATCATCGAGCGCAGCTCGCGTCCGATCTGGGCGGCCTTTTCCTTGCCGCTGCCGCTGCGCAGATCTTCGATCTGCTTGCGGGTGAAGCCGGTCGGGTCGTCAGGCAGGGGCGGCTGGTCGGCGCCGCGGGCGAACTCGGCGGCGTGGATGCCGGAGTGCTTGCCGAAGACGATCAGGTCGACCAGCGAGTTGGTGCCCAGCCGGTTGGCGCCGTGCACAGAGACGCAGGCGCACTCGCCGGCGGCGTACAGCCCGGGCAGCACCGTGCCCTGGTCGTCGACCACCACCTGCCCGTAGACGTTGGTCGGGATGCCGCCCATGGCGTAGTGCGCGGTCGGCTGGATCGGCATGGGATCCTTGACCGGGTCGACGCCCAGGTAGGTCCTGCAAAAATCAGCGATGTCGGGGATCTTGGCGGAGATTTCCGCGGCGGTCAACCGGTAGGGCGTTCCGTCCGGGCGCATGCGCCCGTCCTTTTCGGCGTAATAATTCACCGTCTCCGGGCGGACGTCGAGGTACATGTAGTTCTTGCCCTCCACGCCGCGGCCGTCGCGAATTTCCAGGTAGATCGCGCGGCTGACCACATCGCGCGATGCCAGGTCCTTGATCGTGGGGGCGTAACGTTCCATGAAGCGCTCGCCCTTGCCGTTGATCAGGATCCCGCCCTCGCCGCGCACTGCCTCGGTGATCAGGATGCCGAGCTTGTAAATGCCGGTCGGGTGGAACTGGAAGAATTCCATGTCCTGGGCGGGTACGCCGCGCCGCAGGGTCACCGCAACGCCGTCGCCGGTGTAGGCGTAGGCGTTGGAAGTGATCTCCCACATGCGCCCGTGACCGCCGGTGGCGAAGATGACCGCCCTGCCCTGGAAGACGTGCAGTTCGCCGGTAGCCAGCTCGACCGCCACCACGCCGGCGGCGGCGCCGTTCTGGATGAGCACGTCCAGGACCTGGAACTCGTCGTAAAACTGGATGCCGTTCTTCAGGCACTGCTGGTAGAGCGTCTGCAAGATCATGTGTCCGGTGCGGTCGGCGGCGTAGGCGGCGCGGCGGACGGGCTTCCTGGTCTCGTTGTTGGTGTGCCCGCCGAAGGGACGCTGGTCGATGCGGCCCTCTTTGGTGCGCGAGAAGGGCAGCCCGAAGTGCTCCAGGTCGTAGACCGCCTGGACCGCCTCGCGGCACATGAACTCGATCGCATCCTGGTCGCCGAGGTAGTCGGAGCCTTTTACCGTGTCGAAGGCATGCCACTCCCAGTGGTCTTCTTCCAGGTTGCCGAGCGCCGCGCCGATGCCGCCCTGCGCGGCGCCGGTATGCGAGCGGGTGGGGTAGAGCTTGGAGAGGACGGCAGTTTTGGCCGTTTTGGAGGCGGACATGGCGGCCATCAGCCCGGCGCCGCCCCCGCCAACGACGATCACTTCATATGAGTGGGTTTGGGTCATGCGGTTCGCCTCCCTGGGTTATTCGACGGGGAAGGGCTGGTTCACGCCGCCGATCAGCGCGGCGGCGCCAACGGCGAAGATTGCCAGCCAGAAGAGCAGCAGTCCCCAGTTCATGATCTTGCGGGCGTTTTCTTTGTGAATGAAATCGTTAAGCACCTGGCGGAGTCCGTTGACGCCGTGCGCCAGGGCAAAGCCAAGCAGCAGCGCGTCGTAGATCCGCCAGCCGATGCTCGCCCAGCGCTGGGCGACGTAGCTGATGTCCATCGCGTGCACGCCGACGACCACGTCCTGGAGGATCAGGTGGAACCAGACCAGCGGGATGAGCAGAAACGCCGAGTAGCGCATCCAGCGCCAGGCAAATGCCTCATAGTTGCGCGGCACTTTCACCGTCCGTACTGCGGGAGAACTGGCAGTCATGTTTCCCTCCTATCCGCCGAAAAGGCCGAAATTGTGAGCGAGCAGGTTGCGCCCCATCCAGAACGCGGCGGGCAGCCAGAGGACGAGCGAGAGGGCCAGCGTGGTGACCATCGATTTACGGTGTTTGAAGTAGTCCCACATCTCGGGCTTGAACATGTCGAAGTAAGCCACGCGCAGCCCGTTGATGCCGTGGTAAAAAACACAGAACACCAGGGCGATCTCGCCCATGCCAAACAGGGTTGACTGGTACAGCTTGAGCACGTCCAGAAAACCTTCGGGATGAAAATAAACGAGGGCTATGTCGATGATATGAATGACCAGGAAGAGGACCGTGCCCAGGCCGGTGATGCGGTGCAGGAGAAAGCCCCAATGCCCTTGGCGCCCGCGGTAGCCGGCGTAACCGGTCAACGTGGTTTTCAAAGTTGACATATTTGCCTCCTTGTTAAAGTGGGACACTAAGATTTTAGCACGGTAGGGATTTTAACTTATAGTAATCAGGTAGTAATTTTCCAGAATCACCCCTCATCATCCTTTTGGACCAGGGACGATCAACCGGTCGATGAGGAGAATAAATACGAGTTATGTTAGCAAAAGGATGGAATCAGGCACTTTAATTTCAGGATTATTTGTTTAAGAGATAGACATTTTACGTCATGATAAATTTATAATGACTCAAGAAATTTTTGGTTAAAATAGAAAATGTATTTTTTTATTAAACAGGCCATTTCGCAGGGCGAATAATAATGGGGAAACCGATCTATGATATTGATCAACCCAAAAATTCAGAAACTGACTAGTAGCCTGGCAATATTAGGAGCGGTCATTGGGCTGATAACTGCTGTTGGATTGATCATCCTGCGACAGAAGAATGCTGATAGGATTTTTATTACAGAAACCACGTTGATGGTTATTCTTAATATAGCTGTGGTCATTCTTGCGCGCCGGAAAATGAATCCAATCCTGGTAACCTCGATTTGGGCTGGCATTGGAATGGCTCAGGCTTTGATCATATTTTTTTCCTTCAATGAGGTCAGAATTTACATGTTCCCTCAGACGTTATTGTTACTTACAGCGGCTTTCATTGGTTTACTAGCAAACCTGCTAGTTGAAAAAGAACCAGAGGGAAGATCAAATTTGAGGCTGACCAGGGGGCACCAGTTATCCCTGGGCAATCACCCCGATGCAGACCTACTGGCAGAACTGACCCTGCGAGAACGGCAGATATTGATTTTAATCGCCAGGGGTTACAGCAATCAAGAAATCGCCCGGGAGCTGGTCATCAGTCATAACACAGTCCGGCATCATGTTCATGGGATCCTGAAGAAACTTGGCTGCAGCTCGCGCAGTAAGGCGGCCGCGCTTGCCATCCGGGCGGGTTTAATAGGCGGGGAAATCGAAAATTAGGACCGCCTCTCTCAACAAGGTGCGACAAAGAAAGACCAGCAAGGATTAATCCATAGTTAATCCTTTTGAGCCGTTGAATATCGCATTGGATTCTTCTATTCTATGGAAGGATTTTCAATCTCACCATCCAGTACGTTTAACTTATAGAAGAAATGGTGAATGAAGTGAATGACAATAAGAAAAGCAGATATCGGAAAATTTACCAGCAGATGATGCTATCCATAATTGCCTTCTTCATCGTGTTGGTCATCCTGTCGATGACGGGGGTAATCCAACCTCAAACGGTAGTCTCAGGTGGCGTGATCGAAAGGCACCCAGGCACCTCTCGGCCGGCGTCCATCAGCCTGTCTGTAAAAGGAATTGAAATCACCGCCTCCAAATTAAGGAGGTCCGGTGACATGATTCTAGTTGATGTCTGCTATCCACTGCCGGACAAGAAGGATTGGCAATTGCGAGAGGTATCCCTTGAATATGGCGATCGAATAATACATGAATACGGTACAGCTTGGATTGAAGAATCTGAAAATCCGGCCACTGTTATTACTCCCGGACAGCGCTGTGTTAAGCTAAGTTTCATGGCTGAGCAAGTAAGAGGTTTTTCCGGCTGGTATCTTGTGACTATTGGAGTCTTGTATGCTGAACCCCACGAGGGGGAGTTCTGCACAACTTTCCTGGAGGAGGTCCAACAAGCGCTCGACCAACGCGAAACCGGTATACAGGTGAAATGTGCTGAACCACCTGTTGGGGGGATTGAAATTAGCAATATTCCCGATGGAATGAACATGGAAGAGGCGAATGAATTTCTACAGAGTAAAGATTTCCGCTATAGTTTTCGCACCATCCAAGGGCCATGGATTTTCGAATTTTTTCTAGATGATTGAATTTGATGTGTAATTAATACGACCTTTCTTGCCAGAAAGGAGGATTTTATGAAAGCACAAAATAATGTCATTCGTCAACGGATTACTCTTAACCTACTAGTAATAAGTTTATTTTTTCTTTTATTAGTGCTTCCACTCCAAAACATTAATGGATATGCTTGTCAGGGAGATTCATGCACGGGGTTAAATCCAGAGTCAGCCGGGTGTGGTGATGGAGCAATTACAGTTGGATCATATTCTTACACTACTGTCAGAGTAGATCATCGCCGGTCACCACCAGATTACTGTGACGCTGAATGGTCAAGGGCCGTCAATATTTCGGGCTTTAACCGGTATGTTGGAGCTTCGATCAGATACGGAACTGGTTTTGTGTATCACCAGAGTGATTGATCGCCAGCCCCCATCACTAATGGGAGTGCTATTTACAGCCGTATGAAAGGACCGAGTAGCACACTCACATTGGCTTGTGGAAAAGTATCGACATCATTGGTTGCCCTTCCGGTCACCGAGAATTGTGTTGGTCCGTACTAGTCTTCAGAAACAGTTGCTGAAAAAGTGAGGAAAAGATGAATGAAATTACGCAAAACCATGGAAAAGAAGAGAATAGGGTGTTCGGGAAGCAGCATCGATATACCCGGATCATTTTGGTTGTATCCATCGGTTTGATGGGCTTAGTGTTGTGGGGAATATTTGAGCCCTCAATATTAACTACCGGTGAGCCGATTGAACCGATTTTATCAGAATCGAGTGAGGTGTTGTTTTCCCAAACCCTGAATGGAATTGAAATTGCTGCGATGAATTTTAACCGATCAGGTGACTGGGTAAAATCCGATATTTGTTACACCCTTCCTGATAATAAAGATTGGTTGGTATGGAAAGCATCTTTGAGTAATGGCTTGAAAACAGTCAGAGAATTCGGCACAACTCTGATTGAAGAAGCCAGCTTTCCGGCAACATCAACTAATCCTGGTAAACGTTGTGATCAGATCCGTTTTCTGATGCCAATTGGGGAGACCACGGGACATCAATATCATATGTCTATCGACCTCTTATACGCACAACCGAATGAATCGGAATATTGCTCGACTTTTCTACAAGAAATTCAACAGGAATTAGAAAAGCGCAGCACCAAAATTAAAGTTAAATGCTCACAACCCCCAGTGGCAGGAATAGAAATACAAAGTGTCCCTGATGGGATGAGTTTATCTGATGCCGAAAATTTGATCCATAGCGATGAATTTCTTTATGAACTAAGAGGCATTCGGGGCCCATGGGAATTCGATTTCTCACTTGAGAAGTGAGCGTTTCTACGTGGTGGGAGAAGAACTGACAAATTTTGCTTACGAGGTTTCCGTCTGGCATCTATATTTGGATTGGGCAGTGTAAATCGAATATAACCGAGGACATTCGTTGCAGGTGAAGGGCAAGAGAGGGGGAAAACCCTTCGCCTGTACTGTGCGAGATACCGCATGGATGTCGGTATTCACAACGAATAAAAACATTAATCGTTATTGACCATCGATTTGTATCTTCGATAGAGTATAAGTAATATAAGAAATTTGAATTTACCATCGATGGTCACCCTTTGATATTTTCTACCTACGGTGATCGCATACAGGTATAATTCGCTAATGTGCTTGCAGTGGAAAATCTACTATCCAACAGGAATGTGTATGATCAATAAATCGCCCCAATTTCTACTTGTTTTCATTCTCCTTGCTAGTCTGACCCTTTCCGCCTGCGAGCCAGCCGCCGCGCCGGCGCCGGCCGCCCTCAAGGTGGCCATCCTGCCGGTGCTGGATGTGCTGCCGATGCTGGTCGCTGACGCCGAAGGACTGTACGCCAAATACAACCTGACGGTTGAGTTCGTGCCGGTCGGCTCAGCGCCGGAGCGCGACCAGTTGATCACCGCCGGGCAGGTCGATGTGGTGATGAACGAAATCCTCTCGGTCATGTTCCTCAACCAGGATCAAAACCAGGTGCAGGCGGTACGTTTTGCCCGCGCCGCGACGCCCGAGCAGGCGATCTTCAAGATCGACGTTGCCAGAGATTCCGGCATCACGGATGCCAGCGGTCTGGCCGGGGTGCCGATCGGCGTCTCGCAGGGCACGGTGATCGAATATCTGACCGAGCGCCTGCTCCAGGCTGAGGGACTGACCGGCGACCAGATTCAGGTGCTGGCGGTGCCCAAGATCCCCGACCGAATGTCTTTGCTGGCCAGCGGCGAGTTGAAGGCGGCCATGCTGCCCGAGCCGTTCTCTACCCTGGCGGTGCAGTCCGGCGCGACGGTGGTGCTGGATGACAGCACCCACCCGGAGTTCAGCCACAGCATACTCACCTTCCGCAAGGAGGTGATCGACCAGCAGCCCGAGGCGGTCAGCGCCTTCCTGGCTGCGGTTGAGGAGGCGGTCGCGCTGATCAATGCCGACCCGCAGCAGTACGCCGGCTTGATGGTCGAGAAGCAGCTTGTGCCCGCCCCGCTGGCGGAGACCTTCAAGGTGCCGACCTACCCGACTGCCGGCGTGCCCAGCCAGGAGCAATTCGATGATGCGCTCTACTGGGCGCTCGAGAAGGGTTACGCCAAAGTCGCCGTGACCTACGCCGACTGCGTCAACGCCTCCCTGCTGCCCAAATAGCCCGTGATCGATCTCAATGGCCTGACTTTCGCCTATCCGCACGGCGAGCCGATCTTCCAGGACTTCGCCTGGCAGGCGGCGCGCGGTCAGGCCTGGACGGTGATCGGCCCTTCCGGCTGCGGCAAGAGCACCCTGCTGGCCCTGCTGACCGGGCTGCTCCTGCCGCAGCGGGGAGAGGTGCGTATCGACAGGCAGCTGCTCACCCGGCCGCGCCCGCGCACCGGGCTGATCATCCAGGATTACGGATTGCTGCCCTGGGCGACCGTGCGCGAGAACGCCCGCCTGGGGCTGCGCGTGCGCAATTTCTACGGGCCGGACGGCGTCCACGCCCCGCAGGATTACACCCGCACCCTGGAAGTTGACCGCTGGTTGGAACGCCTGGGTTTGCTGCCCTTTGCCGGTCAGTATCCCGGGCAGATCTCCGGCGGGCAGCGCCAGCGGACGGCCATCGCCCGCACCCTGGCGCTGGAGCCCGACCTGCTGCTGATGGACGAGCCATTCTCATCACTCGATGCGCCGACGCGCGAATCGCTGCAGCGCCTGGCTCTGGAGCTCTGGCAGGAGAGCGGGCTGACCATGATCACCGTCACCCATACCATCGAGGAAGCGGCGCTGCTCGGCGAGCAGATCCTGCTGCTCAGCCGTCCGCCCAACCGGCAGGCGGTGATCATCTCCAATCCGAACCTCCTGCGCGAGAATTATCGCGATACGGCCGAATACCACCAACTGTGCCGCGAGCTGCGCGCCCGCCTGGAGGCGGCATGAAGCGCCGCGACCTGCTGCTGGCCACGATCGGTCTGTTATCACTCTGGCAGTTGGCGGCTATGCTGGTCGACCAGCCCATCCTGCCGACGCCGCTGGTGGTAGCGGGGGCCTTCGTGCGCGAGCTTGGCGGTGCGCTTCCGGGGCACTTCCTCGCCAGCCTGTGGCGGGTGTTTGCCAGCACCCTCCTGTCGATCCTGCTGGCTGCGCCGGCGGGTCTGCTGCTCGGGCAGTACCCGAAGGTCAACGCTTTCTTCTCGCCGGTGATCTACCTGCTCTACCCGATTCCCAAGGTGGTCTTCCTGCCGATCATCCTGCTCTTCCTGGGGGTGGGCAACCTGCCCAAGATTGTCATCATCTTCCTGATCCTGTTCTTCCAGATCCTGGTGCTGGTGCGTGACCAGGCGGCCGGCCTGCGGCCCGAGCTGATCCGCAGCGTGCGCAGCCTGGGCGCCGGGCGGATGGCGCTGCTGCGCTTCGTCTACTTGCCGGCCAGCATCCCGGGCATCCTCACCGCGCTGCGCCAGTCGGTGGGCACGGCGGTGGCGGTGCTGTACGTAGCCGAGCTGTTTGCCACTCAGAAGGGGCTGGGCTATTATATTTACCTGAACGGCAGCACGCTGTTCAACTATCCCGCCATGTACGCAGGGGTGGTCGCGATGAGCCTGCTTGGGCTGGGGCTGTATTTCAGTGTGGATTTTCTCGAAAAGCGGCTCTGTCCGTGGATGTTTGTGAAGTAAGGTGTCAGGCGTCAGGGATCAGGTGTCAAGGGTCAAAGGGGTTTGGTGTTCTGGTGTTCCAGTGTATTGAAAATTTGGCAATGATGAAATCACAAATAAAAGTGGGGATCATAATGCATAAACACATTTGCTTTGCGTCTCGTATTAGCCAGCCCACTTGAGAGATTGATGAACAAAGCCTTCCCTGAAAAATACTCCGTTCTCAAGTTTCAAACCGTTTTTTCGATTTTTTGAACTTTAAACACCCATTCCGGCGAGATGTTTTCTTAAATGGATTGCTAATAATCATGCAAAATTGATAGATTGTGCTAAAGTAATGGGAGTTCTATCAAAACTATCGCCCTTCCTGGGTGAAAATATTAAAAGGTAATATTTTCAATTAACGTAGATTTTCAGCAGTATTCTTGTTCATGGAGGCCTGAACTTTTAGCATCAGATTTTGGTAGTCGTGTTCTATCAGGTTTCGTCTCTTTTGTTTATTTATTTTTCGGATAGATCCGAAGCAATCCACCGCCCAATTGGCCGATCACCACCACCCGCGGATTAGAGTCTACCAATTTTTTTGAAATAATTGAATCTGTAGTATTGTGTCTTGTCGAGGGGGATGTATGTTCCGGTGTAGATTGGAAAATGGATCCCTAAGGAGGCGACTATGTTGACACCTGCACTTCCCACCTGTCCCCGATGCAAACAGACCGATCAGGTGCAAAAAGTGAGCAGTCTATATGGTTTGAACACCAAGGAGTGGTATGAAACAAACATGCGGGAGCAGGACGGACACTACTATCATACGCGGGATAGGCATGAAGCCCATACAGAGCTTGGATTGAAATTAAAGCCTCCTGAGAAACCTGTCAGTCCCAGTCATCCAGGTGTCTGGTACGGTATTGGCGTTGGATTTGTTCTTTTACTGCTGTCGGGCTTATGCCCTCTCCTGATCGTCCCGGAATTGATCGTGGCTGGCGTTCTATCCGAATCCCGGGTGGAAATTCCTGATATTGCCGGTCATCCAGGGTGGGCAGTACTCGCGGTTGTTGGGCTTATCCTTCTGCTGCTTTTACTGGTTGCGCTGGTGGTGGGCGGCATCCTGCTCAAGCGGCGTTATGAGCGCTCCCTGGCTGGATATAAGAAGAAAAAGAGCCAATATGATCAAGAAGAGCTGCTCCGCTGGAAGGACGCCATGCAGCGTTGGAATCAACTGTACTTTTGCCTGCGGGATGAGACGGCCTTTCTCACCGGGGAGGAGAAATTTATCCGCTTGGAGGAATTGCCCAAGTTCCTGGCCGACCCATATTACCGCAGTTGGTGAGCCATAATCACCTGTGATGAGCTCCTGGATGATTTCATCCGGAATGCGCTTGCGTGCATTATTGCCCGCTTGTTAAGATTACGCCGGAGTCCTGCCGGTCATTTCATTTCGATCTTACCCTCGCTCAGCGTGTACACCCATTGCTCGAAGGCTTCATCGATCAAAGTCAACCGGTCGGGCTCGTCCCAGGTGACCGCCTGGAAGGCGGGCTGCCAGTCTTCCAGCAGCGCGGCGCGGCTGCCCGCGGCCCGGTCGACGTAGTACAGGGCCGCGGTGCACTTTAGGTGCTCTGGGCAGATCATCTCTATGTACACCAGATCCTGATTGACCGGCGACCAGGCGATGTGGTGTTTTCCCCAGCCCGCGCCGCTGAACTCGGTTTTATACTCGGCGAGCTTTTCTCCGTTGAGATCCCAGATGGTCAAGCCAAGCGGAACAAGGGAGTGTTGCCCCTGCGCGTACACTTCAGACACGGCCATCTCCTTGTGGTTGGGAGAGAGTTGCGCCGGGCCGATCTCCAGCGACTGCCGGGCGGCAAGGTCAAAACGGTAAATCGTGCGCATCCAGCCGGGGAAACCCCCGTCCGGCGATCCTTCGCGGGCGTCGGTGTAGTAGTAAAACAGGCTGTTGGCTGACCAGGCGATCTCACCCAGGCCAAATGCCCCCAGCCCTTCGCAAAATCGAAGCTGGTCGGCGATCTGAATTTCTTCCCCGCTGCTGGCGTCGACCAGCCGCAGGATGTCGTAGGCGTTGGTTCCCGGAATTTCGCTTTGCACCAGCGTGCAGGGATAGTTCACCAACTCAGCCCGCCAGCGCTGATCCGGCGAGGTGGACAGCGCGCGGACCTCCGGTTGGGCTGTTGCCATCAGCCGCCCGGCGATCACCACCGCGGTCTGAGTATATTCGGGGAAAATGGGGTTCTCGGTCTCGACAGGCGCTGTCGGCCGGGGCGTATCGCTTGCCGCTGTGCCTGGCGTCGCCTGGATTTCAATCGGAGAAGGGATGGGCGTGACGGTTTCGGTCGCGGTCACTGTGGGCTGGATGATTTTCTCTACCGGCTGGCAGGCAGTCAACAGGAGGCCAGCGAGAAGCACCATAATGAACCTGCGTTGGAGAAACCTTGTTTCGAGAATGTTCATTTTCCACCTTCCGGCTTAAGCTCTGCAGTTATGCAGTTGGGTAGATCATGAAACAGGGAAAGGGTCTAATTTGTTAACGAATCCGCATGCAGTATGGTTCCCATAATTATTATCGTAGAGTTTACCATGATCAACGGCTGTTCTAAATAAAGTGCCCGCAGGGGCAATTGTGCGTTGTCACTGCGAGCGAAGCGAAGCAGTCTTTGTGCCATGGGGATGATAGATACGGTCCAAACAGCCCTCATCCCTGGCCCTTCTCCCAATTTGAGAGAAGGGGATCGGCGCTGCAGCGATTGAATCTCCTCTCCCGCTTGCGGGAGAGGCCGGGTGTGGGCTTAAAATCCCCCATCCTCAACCCACCCTACTGCTGTCAGGTGGCTAGAAAAAATTGAAATATTCGAGACAATTCCTCTTTGTAGGTGCATTTTACGATCACAAAAAAAGCGGGCACCTATTTTTGTGCCGGTTGTAATTTACCCTTATTTTCCTCCGATACGAAATTTGATTCCGGTACCGGCTGGCCTTCTTTCTTTAAACCTGTTTCGGAAGAGAACATTGAAACTCATACCGATTTCAGCCACGGTATGGTGCGAACCGAGGTGGTCTGTGCCCGCTGCGACTCACACCTGGGTCATGTTTTTACAGACGGACCCAAACCAACCGGCTTACGCTACTGCCTAAATTCAGAATCACTGAATTTCGTTGCGAATGAATAATCAAATCCCACAGGCTTTACAACGGCTTGGTGAGAACATTTTTGATATTAAAAAACAACCCGGTAGAATGAAAGGTAAGCTTTGAGTCCTGGCTTGAATAAGTTGAATGTTACCAGGAAAGTTGTGAGATCATACTCGGTTCTTCAAGCTTGAAAAGCGCTGTTCTTTTCCCAGTCTTGATATCCAATTCGTAGAGTACTCCACCGGTGTAGCGTTCATCATCAGCGATAACGGCAAGCGACTCTCCGTCCGGTGACCAGGCGATCATCCAAGGATAGAGGTCCGTCGTAGTGAGTTCATGGAGGTTGCTGCCATCCGTGTTAATTATATAGATGTTATTTTCAACACAAGTAGCGTTTTCTCCACAGGAAAGGAAAGCAATCTGACTGTCGTCCGGTGACCATATTGGATTCTGGATGATCCCCTTGGTGTTTGCGAGCACGAAAGGATTAGAGCCATCAATATCCTGTATGTAGAGTTCTGACGGACTGTTCGCTTGCTCAGGGTTTGCCTGCACTACATGTGCAAAACGGGTGCCATCATGAGACAGGCTCATAGATAAGATACTGTCGGACTGAAAAGCCCAGGCATCAAGGGAGGTGATTTCTCCTGTGAGTACATCGACAGCCTGCCATTGCCATTCTCCTGTCTCTGCCACTAACATAGCAATCCGATTTCCATCAGGCAACCACATCATCTGCGAAACATCAAGACCTGAACCGGAGGTAATTTGGCGGTCATTACTGCCGTCAGAATCCATCAGGTGTAGCTGTCGCGCCCCTGATGCAGCAGACAGGTAAGCAATTTTGGACCTGTCAGGAGACCAGTTGGGATTGGTACTGTACAACAAGCCATTCGTTGTAATCTGGCGCGGAGACGTTTCATCAGGGCAGATAGCAACGATATTAGCTTCAAAGCCATTGCCGGATACGAAGGAATGGGTAAAGAGGATCTCCTTACAAGCCGTAGAGGCAGTTTTGCAAGAAGCAAGCGACATAGCTAGTACAAGTAGTAGACTGAAATTTAAAACTTTTCTATTCATTTTCCAACTCCTTTAGAAATCTTTTTTCATTTGAATCACTATGAAGCAATGATATCTGAATACAGTCAAAAATTTACCATTTCCACCATTGTTATCTTTAACAGGATTTCCAAATGGGTTATCAACTATTATAATGATTGAGTGATTTACAAAGCAGCCATCAGGTCAAGGAGATTATATGCGTTTTGCTCTATATGCGCCTAATTTTGGACCCTTTGGCGATGCACGGGTTTTATCAGATATGGCTGCAGAAGCTGAGCGTGCCGGATGGGACGGCTTTTTTATCTGGGATCACATTGCTGGTGACGCATATTCCAGAATCATGGTGGATCCGTGGGTGGCATTGGCTGCCATGGCATTGAAAACCACAACGATCCGTATTGGCGCATTGGTAACCCCAATACCAAGACGCCGTCCGTGGAAAGTTGCCCGTGAGACTGTGTCCATCGATCATCTCTCCGGTGGAAGGTTGATTTTTGGCGCAGGGTCTGGTGGAGTGGGGGCAGAATGGGAACGATTTGGCGAGGTTGATCATCCCGTTGCTCGAGGGGAAATGCTGGATGAAGGCTTGGATATCCTGACGGGATTATGGTCCGGGGATCCCTATACCCTGGAGGGAAAGCATTACACTGTTGAGAATCAACAATTCCTGCCCAAGCCTTTCCAGCAGCCGCGAATTCCCATCTGGATTGCAGGGAAATGGCCTCACAAAAAGCCAATCCTTCGGGCATTAAGATACGATGGCGTCTTTCCCATCATTGCAAATGATCCCTCGTACCTGAATCCACCTTCCCTAAAGGCACTTGAGGAATACCGGGCGATAAGTAACTGGATCCTTCCACGCATGGATGCAAACCATCCAATTGATTTGGTTTGCCGTGGGAATTCCAAGAACGATTGCGATGACGACATGAAATTGATCCAGGAATATCAAAACCTTGGCTACACCTGGTGGCTTGAACACCTGGTGCCGGAGGTATTTGGCGGACATTTGTTGGGTGACTGGCCGGTTGACCGAATGATGCAAAGAATCAGTGATGGTCCACCGCCTGCGGGTAGGGTTCAGTCTTAATGATTTGTTTGATTGCAACTGGTTTTACACATCCAGGTCTGCGATCACCTTTGCCATGACAGGGTCTACTTCAATATCCTGTGTGGTTAATCCTGTTTGATCTGGAACAGGCAGTTGTTTGGCTGCATCCACGATCCATTGCACTGCTGTATTTACAGGGATCCGGCTTGTATCGATGACGATATTGAACCAACCAGCGGAATCACATTCAACATTGTAGAATGTCTGGATGAACCTTTCCCTAACGTGATCATTGTCGGCCACCCGCTCTGCAGCAATTTTTGGATCCGTGATGTTTTCAATCTGCATGATATTTTTGGCTCGGTAGGTAAAAGGAGCCTGGATGCGGACATTGAGGACATTCAGGTAGTCGCATAGGATGGCAAACCCTCCCCGACCCAGAATAACTACGCGATCAAGTCTGGCAATTGCGGCAATGGCTTTATTGAGCATTTGGATTAATTGTATATTGTCGGAATCCAGGCGAGACCAAATGCCTGCCGGGGTGTCATACAGTTCACCAAATTTAAATAAGCCATATTGTTTGAGAATATGTTCAATGTGATTTTTATCAATCAGTTTATAGGACAGGCTCTTTGTCACAAGTTGGGCAATCTCGGTTCCGCCGCTGCCGAGTTCCCGGGATATGGTAATAACAGCCATTTCAACCTCCTTTCATCCAGATTAAATATCGTTAAATCATTATAAGGAATGGGGTAAGGGGTATCATTAAACATGGATGAGTATTTACATTTCCTATTGACACGTGTAGACAATTCGTGTATTATATTGAAGTCCAACTTTCCCCGCACATTAATTGAACAAAGAACAAGAAGGTTCTTTTATTTTTACCAAAAATCTACACGTGTAGATTTTTGGTAAACCTATGATGACCCGGCAACCTTCATCACAGAAAGGAGATCATTGATGAACGATCCATCAATTCCCGGCATACCGCAATTAATCGAAATTGCTCGGAGTGTTCGCATTGATATAGTTCAGGCGATTCACCATGCCAAGGGTGGACATTTTGGGGGTCCGCTTTCTGCAGTGGAACTCCTTGTCGCCCTCTATTTTCGTGAGTTAAACATTGACCCGGTCCACCCACAATGGGAAGACCGGGATCGTTTTATTCTCTCCAAGGGACATTCTGCCATTGCCTTGTATGCTGTCCTGGCAGAAAGAGGGTATTTCCCCGTGGAGGAATTGATGACTTTTGATGCGATTGATTCCCGCATGCAGGGGCATCCCGATATGAAGCAAACCCCCGGTGTGGATATGTCGAGCGGTTCCTTGGGGCAGGGGCTATCGGCTGGTATTGGAATGGCGCTGGGTGCCCGGGTGCTTGGCAAGTCGTTTCGCACCTATGTCATGATTGGAGATGGCGAATCCCAGGAAGGTCAAATTTGGGAGGCTGCATTCATTGCCAGCCGCTATCAATTGGATAACCTGGTTGCAATTTTGGATTACAACAAGGTCCAACAATTTGGCTGGCAATATCCCGAACCTCTGCTCCCCATCGATCACCCGGAGGAAAAGTTTGCCGCTTTTGGCTGGCATGTCATCGAAATCGATGGGCACGATTTCAACGCCATTTTAAATGCTTTTGATCAAGCCAAGATGGTCAAGGGAAAGCCTACCATCATCATTGCCCATACCGTGAAGGGCAAAGGCGTGTCATTTGCTGAAGGAAAATATCAATGGCATGCCAAGGTGCCCAATGACGAAGAACTGACACTTGCTCTGGCTGAACTGGTCAGACGAGAGGGGTAAGGGAAAGGATTGGAAATGGCGCAAGAACTATCTCAACGAGTTGTATTTGGAGAGACATTGGTGGAACTTGCCAGCCAGGACTCCCGGGTTGTCTGCCTGGATGGCGATCTTGCCACCTCCACAAGAACTGACATGTTATTCAAAGCCCATCCCGACCGTTTTTTCATGATGGGTATTGCTGAACAAAATATGTTTGGGGTGGCTGCCGGAATGGCATCGGTTGGACTGATCCCCTTTGTGAGTACATTTGCGTGCTTTACTGCAAAGCGGGCGCTGGATCAAATCCGAATTGTTATTGCACAGCCCGGGTTGAATGTTAAATTTATTGGCGCTTATAGCGGAATTCTGACGGGGAAAACAGGAAAAACCCACCAGTCTGTGGAAGATTTGACCGTGTTTCGGGCGATGCCCAATGTGGTAAGTATTGCTCCCATTGATGGAGTGGAAGTCCGCCAGGCAATGCATGCCATGGTTGAATATGATGGTCCCGTTTATCTGCGGCTGACCCGTGATCCGATGCCTGTTATCATGGGCGACTCCTATCAATTCCAGATTGGCAAAGCAGTCACTCTCCGGGAAGGTAAGGATATTACCCTGATTGGGACCGGCGAACAAACCCAACGCTGCTTGGATGCAGCCAACCTCCTGGCTGCTGATGGAATTTCCGCCTTTGTGCTGCACGTCCCAACACTGAAACCATTGGATGTGGAAGCAATTGTGAATGCGGCAGCTGCCACCGGGCTGGTGGTCACAGCGGAAGACCATTCCATACTTGGCGGCTTGGGGGGGGCGGTTGCAGAAGTACTGGGCGAAGAATATCCTGTTCCAATGAAACGGATTGGATTGCGCGATACGTTTGGCGAATCTGCTTCCAATGCACCGTTATTGGAAAAATATGGCTTGACTGCCAGGCATGTTGCTGCAGCGGCAAAGACATTACTAGAAAAAAGATCTACTTGAAACAGCCGATGGATACACCTTCTCCAATTCAACCCTGTTTCCACTCTTTTGCGTATGGCTCCTTTGTGACATGGGCGCCTTGTTATCCATTGGAGGAAACTTTACGGCGCCTGTCTGCCATCGGTTACCCGGCGGTGGAGTTGGGGGCTGCCCGTCCTCATGCCTGGCCTTGGGATCTTAACCTGGAAGAACGCAAAACTGTTCAGGCACTCCTCCAGGACCTGAACATGGTTGTGGCAGCCATTTGTCCAATCAGCCACAATTACAACCTGGCAAGCACAATACCGCAGGAACGCAATGATGCTGCGGAATACTATACCGAATGCATTAAGCTGGCTGCTGATTTATCCTGTCCGGTTGTTGTTGTTGTTCCAGGGTGGCGGATGTATGGTACTGCTTACTCGCAGGCATGGGAGTGGAGCCGCCAGGGAATTTCCCGGATTTCCAAAGCAGCCGAAGATACTGGCGTTATCCTTGCCCTGGAACCCATCACCAAAGCAATGGTGAACTTGGTGAATACAACGCAACAGGCATTGGAAATGATTCAGCAGGTGGAGAGCCCGGTTGTAAAACTCATGTTGGACACAGCGCATATGGCGATGGAAAAAGAAAGTCCAATTGATACGGTTCTGGAGGCGGGCGAGTATCTTGTTCATGTTCATGTGGAAGATTCAGATGGACGGTCAATGAGCCGCCGCCCCCCTGGAAAAGGAGATTTCAATTGGATGGGCTTTATTCGATCTTTGCGCCAGGTGGGCTACCACGGTTATTTATCTGCTGAAATGTTTGGTTCCGACCCGGACCGCGCAGCTTATGAAAGCCTGGTGGGGCTACAGCAACTTCTTTCCAAATACTAAATAACAATCAGGAGGAGATCTCAATGCGAAATAAAGTGATTTCAGCAACAGAGGCAGTCAAAGCGATCAAATCAGGATCTACTTTGACCATTGGCGGCAATACCATTCGACGCCACCCATTGGGTTTGGTGAGGGAAATCATCCGCCAGGAAATAAAAGACTTGACGATTTATGTGTGGGTTGCAGGGATTGATGTGGATCTGCTGGTCGGTGCCGGTTGCGTCCGCAGGGTGGAAGCGGCTTATGTAGGAATGGGTCCACTGGGTTTTGCCCCCAATGTCCGTCGGGCGGTCCAGGAAGGCCGGATTGAATACGAGGATTTTAGTGAAACTTCCATGTTGGCACGGTTGAGGGCTGCGGGGATGGGATTGCCTTACCTGCCAACCAAGGTGTTATTGGGAACGGGCATGGCGCAGTATGCCACGCACGCCAAACCAGTTACCTGTCCATTTACAGGAGAGCAGTTATATGCGGTTTCGGCCGCCAAGGCGGATGTTGCGATTCTGCATGGATATTATGGTGATGTCCATGGAAACATCCAGTGGCCGATGGTTCGTAATACGGATGATATTGATCCGGTGATAGCGAAATCTGCTGATCATGTCATTTTTTCCGTCGAGCAACTCATTGACCCCAAGACAGTTATGAGCAACCCCACCATGACCTATATTCCTCATAACTGGGTGAATGCAGTTGTTGAGATGCCGTACGGAGCGCATCCTGGTACATGTGATGGCATTTATGATCCCGATTCCAGACATCTTGAAGAGTACATGGAAGCAGCCAAATCAGATGATACGTTCAAAGCGTATCTCGATAAATATGTTTTTGGAACAAAAGATGACTTTGAGTATCTTGAACAGGCTGCCGGATTGGCACATTTATTATCTTTAAGAGTTAGCCACTAGGCTTTCGGAAAAGGAACCCGGATATGACTGAATATACTTTGAACGAACTGATGGCGGTAAATGTTGCCCGACAATTGCATGATGATGAAATGGGTTTCATTGGCGTTGGGACAGGTGGTCGAGCGTTTACAGTTGCTGTTGGGCTCCCCATTGTGGCTGCCCGCCTGGCACAATTAACTCACGCCCCCAATTTCACCATTCAAATCGGAACCATCATCAGCCCCGATCTTGAGAATATTCCCAAGGTATTCACGGAAAACCACATTACCACCTGGCCCACCATGGCTCGTGTGCGCGCAGATGATAACCTGGATATGTTTGTCAAGGGGAAGGTGGATGTTGGCTTTGTTTCCGGTCCTCAAATTGACCAGTACGGAAATATCAACATTACGGTAATTGGAGATTATAAGAAACCAAAAGTACGACTGGTTGGATGCCTGGCACTTCCAGAACACCTGGCGTTTGCGCGCAGGGCATTTGTTATTACCGACCATAATGCCCGTACATTTGTGGAAAATGTCCACTTTGTGACCGGCGTTGGCTGGCAGGCAAATGGCAAATCGCGTGAAGAATACAACCTTCCGGGCGGAGGACCGGTTTACGTCTTTACCGACCTTGGTGTCTTCGATTTCAATGGGGAAGGACACCGTATGCAGGCGCTTACCCTGCATCCTGGTGTCACTCCTGATATGGTCCAGGAAAAAACGGGTTTTCCTGTGATTATTCCCCCGAATGTTCCGACTTCAATACTTCCCACCGAAGAGGAGATTGAATTGATCCGCACCAAGATTGATCCAGAAAACATTCTCCTAAAATACTAAATTGGGACAATAGGCTTTCGTATGTTAAATTCCAGAATTCTTACAATAGAAGAAGCTGCAGCCGGGATTCCGGATGGGTCAGTGGTAACTGTTGGCGGTTTTGGTGTATTTCTCCAACCCATGGCGATGATGCGGGAAATGATTCGCCAGGGAAAGAATGATATCAATCTTCTGTCTGTTGGGGAAGCATATGCTGCAGACCTGCTGGTTGGTGGCGGCTGTGTCCGTTCTGTAACCCTTGCATCCTTTGGGTTTGAAGCTGTTACCGGGCGTTCACGTAATTTTTGCAAAGCTGTGGAACAGGGAAAAGTGGAAGTGGAGGATTACAGTCACTTCTCCATGGCATCCCGGTTCCTGGCTGGAGCGATGGGGCTTCCATTTACCGCGGTACATTCCATGCGCGGTTCCGACCTGCTGGATCACCTTCCTGAGGGAAAAAAATACGTCAAAATGGATTGTCCTTTTTCTGGTGAGGAAGTTATTCTTCTCCCGGCTGCCAAACCGGATATTGCCATTATCCAGGCACAGCGGGCGGATATGGATGGTAATTTGCAGGTGATGGGACCCACCATATGTATTGAGGAACAAGCCAGGGCTGCCAAAAGGGTCATTGCAATTGTGGAGGAAATTGTACCCCGTTCGGTCATTCAAGCGAATCCCACGGCGACACTACTGCCGTCGTTTTTTGTGGATACGCTGGTTGTGCTTCCATATAGTGCACACCCGATGGCGTCGTATGGTTACTACGATTATGACTTGGAGCATCTGTACACCTACACGAACTCATCCAAAACTCCAGAATCCTGGAAGGGCTATCTGGATGAGTATGTTTATGCCCCCAAGGATCATTACGAATACCTGGAACAAGTAGGCGGGCTGCGAAAAATCATGCAATTGCGAGCTGATCCCCTGTTGGGGTATTAGGAACAGGAGAAAAAACATGGAAACAATACAACCTGTAACTTTTACCTACGATGAAATTATGCTTTGCGTAGCATCCGAGCAGATTCGGGATCGGGAGGTGGCTCTTATTGGAACTGGCTTGCCAATGCTGGCTGCAACGCTTGCCAAGCAAGTTCATGCACCCCGCGCTGTTATGATCTATGAGTCGGGACTTGTGGATACCAACCCGGTCGAAGTACCAGTCAGTGTTGCTGATCCAAGGATCATGTTTGGCACAACCACATTCAGCAGCCTGTATAAGACTTTGGGGCTTTTACAACGGGGGGTTGTGGATGTGGGATTTTTAGGCGGGGCAGAAGTGGATCAATTTGGCAACTTGAATGCTACCGCAATTGGCCAGTATGAGCATCCAAAAATTCGGCTTCCTGGAAGTGGAGGAGCGAATGATATTGCCAGCATGGCAAACCGTGTTGTGATCCTGATGAAACACGAGAAGAGACGTTTTCCTTCAAAGGTTGGATATATTACCAGCCCAGGTTTTCTTGAGGGTGGAAATTCCCGAAAGGAAGCCGGTTTAAAAGGCGGTGGTCCAGCTGTCCTCATCAGCAACCTGGCGGTGATGGATTTTGAACCGGTTTCGCATCGCATGCGCGTCCGGTCCATCCATCCGGGAATATCCAGGGAACAAGTACAGGATGCCACTGGATTTGACTTGCTTTGGGCGGAGGATTTAACCACAACACCGGAACCGACCCAATTTCAGTTGGATATTATCCGGCATCTGGACCCCAATGGAATATTTCTGAAAGGTGAGTAGAGATGTACGCATTATCCCCCCAGCATCTTGATTTACAAAAGCATATCCGCTCTTTGGTGGATACGTTTATTGAACCGCAGGCAGCGGAAATTGATCGGACAGGAGAATATCCGTATGATATTATTCGGATCCTTGCCCGTGAAGGGATCATGGCTTTACCCATTCCCCGGGAATATGGAGGGGACTATCGGGATTTATTATCCTGGTTCATTGTTATGGAAGAGGTGGGAAAAGCCTGTGGAACGACTGCCAATATCTTGGCTAGCCACTCTCTCTGTGCGTATGTCATTGAAATTAATGGCTCGGAGGAACAAAAGCAAAAATTCCTTCCCAATCTTGCGTCCGGCGAGTTGATTGGAGCCATGGCAATGACCGAGCTCCAAGCCGGGACCGATGCGGGTTCGTTGGAGGCATCCGGTGTTCGAGGTGAAGATGGGCAATACGTACTGAATGGCAGGAAGGTAATGATTGCCAGTGCCGGAGCTGCGGATCGCTATGTCATTATGATTAAAACCGATCCCACAAAAGGCACAAAAGGAATCAGTGCCTTCTTGGTGGACAAGGGTACTCCTGGACTTTCCTTTGGGGCAAAATATGAAACAACAGGTTTACGTGGGCTATCTGTTGGCGAGGTGTTGTTGGAAAATTGTGTAATTCCAGAAGATCGCTTGCTGGGTGCAGAAGGCACTGGTTTCAAGGCGATTATGAAATCGTTGGACCGCACACGCCCTGCGGTTGGTGCAATGGCGGTGGGTCTGGCTCAAAAGGCACTGGAGCTGGCAACAGAGCGCGCCAAGCAGCGGGTTCAATTTGGGCAGCCGCTTGCAGATCAACAGCTTGTTCAGGCGAAGTTGGCGGATATGGCGTGTCAGATTGATGCAGCCAGGTTGCTCGTTTATCATGCTGCCTACCAGCGTGACTCGGGAGTGGAACGATTTACCCGGGAATCAGCTCAGGCAAAAATGTATGCGTCTGATATCGCCATGGCTGCGGCGTCCGAAGCACTGCAAATCTTTGGCGGCTGGGGATACATGGGGCAGTATCCGATTGAGCGTTTATGGCGGGATGCACGGGCGTTACAACTGGCGGATGGTTCCAACGAAATTCTCAAGCTGGTGATTGCCCGTTCTTTACTTTCATAATTTTGACCGAGGAGATAAAGGGATGAGTAAAAATGTGATACGAATTCGGGATGGAATGGATTATCGAGGAATTGGGGCATTGGTCAAACGGCTGGTGCACCCAAGAACAACAGGTTCTCAAAACCTGGGGGTGTCCATTGTTTTCATGGCTCCCGGTGACGAAATTGTTATTCACAATCACCCATATGAAGAAGCATACTTTATTTTGGAGGGTGAAGGTGAAATGACCCTGGGTGATGAAGCGATCCAGCTGGAAAAATATCTTTCGATTTATGTACCACCAAACACCATGCACGGACAGAAAAATACGGGAGATACAACGCTGGTCATTTTGTGCTCGTTAACCCCACCGCCCAATGTATGGTGATGAAGCAAGTTCCAATCCTGAGGAAAGGAGAGGATGATGCAGTTAAAACGAAAATATGTAAACAAACCAGGCATATCAGAAGTTGTTTCAAAGGCAGATGGATTACAAAGTCTTCAGTTAAGCATGTTACAGCTGGCGCCAGGTGAAACATATCATGGCAGGTTTGAAGACCAGGAAACTGCGTTTGTAATTCTCAGTGGTACATGCACTGTGGTTGGTGGGTCCCAGGTTTTTTCCAACATTGGCGGGCGCAGGGAAGTATTTGATGGACCAGGATATACTGTGTACCTGCCTGCAGGATGTGAATTTGATGTTACAGCCCACACATGGATGGAAGCGGCTTTGGGAAGTACTCCCTCCCAGCCAGGTGGACATCCATTGCTTATCCAGCCTGGGGATGTCCAACGCAGTTCCCGCGGGGTTCTAAACTGGCGGAGGAATATCTGGGATGTAATGCCCCCAGATTTCCCAAGCCAGCATATGGTGGTTGTGGAAGTGATTACTCCGCCGGGGAATTGGTCCAGTGTTCCCCCTCACCGCCATGAAGAAGACCGCCTGCCCGTGGAGGTTCACCAGGAGGAAATTTATTTTTACCGGCTGAAACCTGTACAGGGTTTTGCAATGCAGCGGATATATACGGATGATGGAACCCTGGATGAGGCTGTTGTTGCTCAACATAATGATGCCGTCCTGGTGCCGCGTGGTTACCATCCGGTTGCAGTTGCTCCGGGATACACCTGTTACTACCTGAACTTTTTATCAGGAAATCTTAAGGCAACAGCACCCAGGGATGATCCACAACATGCATGGTTGAAATCGTTTGAAGTCATTGCACGGGAATGGGGTCATTCCCTGCCCGGCTATGAAAAAAAGGAGTAAAGATGGAAGAAACTCCATTTCTTGAAATGATTGGTATCAATAAATTTTTTCCCGGGGTTCATGCGGTTCAAAACGTCGACTTTGAACTCAGGAAGGGTGAAATTCATGCACTTGTTGGTGAGAATGGGGCTGGAAAATCGACTCTGATGAAAGTTCTGGCAGGTGTTCATCCTCCAGAGACGGGTGAGATCCGGATTGAGGGACAGATGATCAGAGTGGATACGCCAGCCATTGCCCGAAGTACAGGGATCGCCATGGTTCACCAGGAATTGAAGCTGGCGTCAGCGTTGACGGTGGCGGAGAATATCTTCCTGGGGGCCGTCCCAACCAACCGCTATGGTCTTGTGGATTGGAAACGCGTCAGACAGGGGGCAATTGAATCGCTGGCGGTATTGAACATCAAGATGGATGTGGACCGCAAGGTATCGGAATTAACCGTAGCAGAAATGCAGTTGGTGGAAATTGCTAAAGCCCTAACGCTGAACGCAAAGATCATCATTATGGATGAACCATCCGCAGTTCTGACCCCGTATGAATTGCAACAACTATTTTCGGTATTGAAAGCTCAACGCGATCGGGGGGTTTCCATAATTTACATTTCCCATCGCCTTGAGGAAATTTTTGAGCTCGCTGACCGGGTGACCGTCATGAAAGATGGCGCCAAGGTAAAAACTCTGAATGTTAGCGAAACCGATAAATGGGAAATTGTGAAATTAATGGTGGGTCGGGAGCTTGGTAAACATTACCCAAAACGAACCCATGAAATTGGCGAACCCGTCCTGGAACTGAAAAACGTGACCCGGAAGGGAAAAGTTGAAAACATCAGCTTCACACTGCATCGCGGTGAAATCCTGGGAATCGCCGGTTTGATTGGAGCTGGTCGTTCTGAACTTGCTACTGTGATCTTTGGGGCGGAACCGCTGGATGCAGGTGAAATCTGGATTCATGGAAAACCAGTGAAAATTGCATCCCCAGGTGATGCCTTAAAACACAGGATGGGATTTGTTACGGAAGACCGGCGGCAAACTGGATTGTTTGGGATTCTGACAGTCCGGGAAAATATAACCATTGCCAGTTTACGGAAGTTCACCCGCCGTGGATTTATGAATCTCAGGCGAGAATTGGAAATTGCATTGGATTTCATCAAGCGGATTCGGATTGTTACTCCATCTCCAAACCAGCAGGTTCAAAACCTGAGTGGTGGTAATCAGCAACGGGTGTTGTTGTCCAAATGGATTAACACAGACTCGGAGATATTCCTGATTGATGAACCAACCCGTGGAATTGACGTTGGTTCCAAGGAGGAACTGTACTTCTTGTTGAATGACTTGGTGGCAAACGGAGCGGCGATCCTGATGATATCCTCGGAGTTACCGGAAATATTGGGAATGAGCGACCGAATACTTGTAATGAACCATGGGCGCATCACCGCTGAATTTCAAGCAGCGGAAGCGACTGAAGTCAAAATTATGGAATTTGCTGCTTTGGAGGTGGTGGAATGACAACATCTGACGGAACAACAAGTGTAACAAAACAAAAAATGGATATCAAAACGATTGGAAACACGATTCTCAAACTGATTTCCCGCTACCGGACGATTTTTGTGTTCCTTGTTTTGGTGATTATCAGTTCATCATTATCTCCGCATTTCCTGACTACCGGGAATATTACGAATGTCCTCCGTCAAGCAAGTTTTAATGGGCTGCTGTCCATTGGGTTGACCCTGGTTATTCTGGTGAAAGGCATTGACCTTTCAGCCGGATCTGTGTTGGGGGTTGCTGCCATGACTGCCGGTCTTTTGAAGGATCAGCCGGCATTCATCATCATTGGCGGCGCTTTACTGGCGGGAGCTCTCATAGGATGGGTCAACGGTGTCACTATTGCCAAGCTCCGGATTGAGCCATTTGTAGTAACATTGGCAACCCTGACAGTTGGGCGTGGTATTGCACTTCTGATGACGGCTGGATACCTGGTAGTGGGAACGACGGATACCATTCGATGGCTGGGCACTGGATATGTGTTGGGGATTCCAGTCCCCGTCATTATCATGGCATTAATGTTTTTGATCGCTTATGTTGTTCTACGTTGGACACCATATGGTCGGCGAATGTATGCAGTGGGTGCCAACGAAGAAGCAGCCCGCCTGGCTGGCATTAATGTGGATAACCACAAAATTTCCGCCTATGTTATCAGTGGTGTGATGGCTGCCATGGCGGGTGTAATTCTGGTTGGGCGATTGAATGTTTCGGATCCTCTTGCAGGAACCGGTTATGAGTTGGATGCCATTGCAGCCACCGTAATTGGCGGCACGACATTTGATGGCGGAAAAGGTGGAATTGCCGGCACCATCATTGGCGTTCTCATTCTGGCAATGTTGAACAATATCATGAACCTGCTTGGATTTTCCCCGTATATGCAGCAGGTTGTCAAAGGCCTGGTGCTGGCAGGCGCGGTCATCATGAATGAGTACAAGCGCAGAAAATAATTGGGGAAATAAATGAATTGGACCATCTACAGGAGGTGAACAGACAGAAAATTACTGATATCTACCCCCAAGTATGTACCTGTTTTGACTTGCTTTACCAAACCTTTTAGAAAGTCCCAATTTGGAGGAGACAATGAAAAAGAGTGTGTTGTTTGTTGTTGCTGTTTTGGTGATCATGACAGTATTAATCACCGCCTGTACTCCCAAACCTACTGCAGTTCCAACGACTGCTGCCCAGGAAATTCCGGAAGGGTGTGTTGCCCCTCAAATGACTACCAAGGACGGGAAACCGTTGAGCGAAGTTACAATTGGTCTCTCGGAAGGAGCCGTTGATGGTGTCTGGCGTGTGAAACAGGTTGAATGGACAAAAGAAGGCGTGGAAGCCTGTGGTGCTAAATTCATCACCACCGATGGACAGGGTAATGGCGCCAAGAACCTCTCCGATATCGAAGATCTTGTGGCTCAGCAGGTGGATTTGATTATCGTGTCCACTTACTTTGCTGATGAAATTGTGCCTGGCATTCAACTGGCAAACTCCAAGGGCATTCCGGTGGTTGTTCTTAGCTCCGATCTTGGTCAGGGTGCTGCTTATGAGACCTTCATTACAGCCGATAACCTGGATATTGCCCACGATGCTGCCAATTGGGTGCTGGAGAAATATGGCAGCCAGGACAAAATTGACATTGTTGAGCTGATCGGACGTGAGGGTTCTGTGGCTGCCAAGATGCGCACAGAGGGCTTCCATGAGATCCTTGACAGCAATCCCAAGACCAACTGGATTATGAATGTGACCGCTCACTACAAGCGGGATGAAGCAGTGCGTGTGATGGAAGATGTACTCAAAGCCAATCCGGATCCAGGCAGCATTGATGTTGTCTATGCAGCCAATGACGAAATGGCTTTGGGCGCGGTACTTGCCCTCAAGGAAGCTGGGCGCTTGGATGAGGTGGCTGTGATGGGCATTGATGGCATTCTGTGCGAAGTCTACGATGCGATCAAGGCTGGTGAGATGGCTGTCTCATTCTACTATCCAAACTTTGCACCGGAAGGTGTTGAAGCAGCCTTCAAGATCCTTGCTGGTCAAACTGTGGAAAAGAATGTGATTGTTGCCAGCACCCCAATCACCAAAGATAATGTGGATGAATGGTACCCGAAGTGCGCTAAGTAGTCTTTGAAGTGCTTCCGGACATCTCCTCGGATGGGAGAGGGATACGCAAGTATCCCTCTCCAGAGGGGAGCACTCAACAAAACTGCGATCAATATGAAAGGATGGGAGAGGATCATGAAACCGAATGTGTTGCTGTTAACATTTGCTGAACCCAGGGATGATTTCTACAAGGCACGTTTATCCGAAGTGATTTTTGACCGTGAAAAAGCAATTGAGACCCTTGGAACAGACTTGAATTTAATTGCTCCCGAACCAATTCGCCGCCCATCCCAAGCAGACGAAGTTGTTGCATCCATCAAACCATCAGATATACATGCCATCATATTACAAATACCAATTTGGACAGAACCGGCGCTGGTGATTCCGGCTGTTTTGCGCTTAAATAAACCAATTTTGTTGCTGGGAAACGACCGTTCCTATAAGACTTCCAGCATGGTGGGGATGCTGGCTACGGGTGGTGCATTGGACCAGGCTGGTTTTTATCACAAACGATTGATGGGAAATCTGGATGATCCGGAGATCCATAAAAAAATCCTGATATTTGCTAAAGCTGCATATGCTCGTGAAACATTGAAAGGGCAGAGGTTTGGATTGTTTGGCGGTCGAAGCCTGGGCATGGTTTCCGCCACTGCTGATCCATCTCAATGGCTGCGGGAGTTTGGGGTGGACGTTATTCATATTGACCAATCCATGATTGTTTTCAAGGCAGAAGCAATTGATCCAGCCAGGGTGGAAAAGCACGTCCATTGGTTAATCACCCGCGTGGGCGCAGTTGAAACAAATCAGACCAACTTTACCAACCGTCACCTGGAACGGCAGGTGCGCAGTTATCTTGCCATTAAAGACATGATCGCGGAACGAAAACTCGACTTTATTGGAGTGAAATGCCAGGAGGAGATGGCAAATTATTTCTGTTTGCAATGTATTGGGCAATCCCTTGTTGGAGACCCATATGACGCAGATGGACCGAAAGAGCCGGTTGTATCTTCCTGCGAGGCTGATATGGATGGCGCATTGACGATGCAAATCCTCAAATTGCTCTCAGGTGGGTTGTCCACAAACCTGATGGATCTTCGGTATTATGATGAAGTGGGTCGGGAATTATGGATGGCAAATTGTGGCTCCATTCCCACAAGTTTTTCGCGGAAATTGGACCAGCCTGCTGATGATCTCAGCCAGGTGCACCTCATGCCCCATATTTATGGGGAAGCTGGTGGGGGCACTACACAATTTGTCACCGCATCCGGTCCGGGAACTCTAGCCAGGCTGATGCGCAGGAATGGAAAATATTGGATGGGTGTACTGGCTGGGCGCTTTGTGGATCACCCCCGGGAAGATTTGAGGAAAACAGTCTACAATTGGCCACATGCATTTTTCGCCTCCAATTTTTCTTATAAGCGATTCCTGTCACTTTATGGTTCCAATCACATCCATGCCGTCCAGGCAGATGTGACAGCAGAGATCGAGGAGTTTTGTGAGTTAATGCAACTCCCTGTGGAAGATTTCGGATCGCTGTATTAGATGTAGACCAGACAAATTCATCACAGTGATGTGGAGAGAATAAACATGAAAATTATAATTACTGGAGGCAGTGGCAGGCTGGGGAAAGACCTCCACCGCACCTTTGGTGTGAAGCATGAGGTACTTGCCCCCAGCCATACTGAATTTGATATTACCAATCCGTCCCAGGTGATCGGTTACGTGGATTTCCATCAACCTGATATCCTGATTCATTCTGCAGCTATGGCTGATGCTGATGTATGCCAATTGAACCCAGCCCAGGCATATTTGGTGAATACCTTGGCAACCCAAAACCTGGCGATTGCTTGCAGGAAGAGACAGACAACCATGGTTTTTATCAGTACCGATTATGTTTTTGATGGGCTGAAAGGAAACCCATATACGGAGTTTGATGCAACCAATCCAATCAATATATATGGTCAGTCGAAATTAGCTGCGGAACAAATTTTGAAGGAAACACTGGAACGGTATTTTATTATTCGAACAGCATGGCTATTCGGTATCTATGGTAATAATTTCCTGACTGGGGTGATCCATGCTGCGGATATGGGAACTCAAATACGGGCAGCATTCGATCAAAAGGGTTCTCCAACCAGTACATTGGATCTTTCCATGGCACTGCTTCATCTCGTTGATACACCATTTTATGGTGTCTACAATGTAGTCAATCGGGGTGGCTTAACCTGGTATGAATATGCCCGATTAATTTTATCCATATCTGGAAAACAAGCCCATGTGGAACCCATTCGGAAGGAGGAAAGAGGACCAGCTCCCCGTCCAGCAAATACCACGCTGGAGCCCATGTGCCTTGACCTTCGAGGAATTTTCAGGATGCCAGATATAACAGAAGCAATTGAGGTATGCATCTCGGAATTGAAACAGAAGTAAGCCTGTTACGATGGTTATGAATTGATGGAACCGATGAGATCAGGTAAATTGGCAACTTTACGAAGCAGCGAAGTGACCGAGGGGGTTGAGTGCGTGGGGCATCGTGCATTGCTGCATGCGGTTGGCGTCAATAGGTCTGATTTACAAAAGCCCATGATTGCAATTGCCAATTCCTGGAATGAAATCCTTGCGGGTTCTTTCCGCCAACGGGAATTGGCAGAGGCGGCGAAAGCAGGAATTCGCGAATCAGGTGGATTGCCATTTGAATTCAACACCATCGCTGCTTGTGATGGAATTGCCCAAGGACACCGTGGGATGCGGTATATTCTTCCCAGCCGGGATATTATTGCAGCATCCGTGGAAATCATGCTGGAAGCCCATCGGTTTGATGGGGTTGTACTGCTTGCCAGTTGCGACAAAATCATCCCTGCCATGTTAATGGCAGCTGCCAGGGTAAATATCCCCGCTATTCTGCTTCCAGCGGGTCCCATGGAAGATGGCATCATTGATGAAAAGCGAATATCTTTCCGGAATGTGCGGGAATTGACGGGGAAATTTATGGCGGGGGAAATTTCAGCTGATGAAGTTTCGTTGATAGAGCAAACTGCATGTCCGGGTCCGGGTGCTTGTTCCATGATGGGAACTGCAAATACGATGGCTTGTTTGTGTGAAGTGTTGGGGATGGCAATTCCCTATTCGGCGACCACACCAGCGATGTCCAAAGTGAAAATGGAAGAGGCTTACGATGTTGGTGTCCGAATTGTTGATTTGGTAAAGCAAAACCGGATTCCAAGTGAAATTATGACTGCAGCTGCATTTCGGGATGCAATTATTGTAGATATGGCTATTGGCGGGTCCACAAACTCTCTTCTCCACCTTCCTGCCATTGCCAATGAACTGGATATTCCATTAGAATTAACCGAATTTCAAGATATTTCAGAATGTACCCCATATATTGCTCCCATTAACCCGGGGGGACCTTATACAGTGAACCAATTTCATGAAGCGGGAGGGATCCCAACCATCCTTCGATCATTGGGAGATCGGATTGATGGAACCTCCCCCACGGTTACAGGAACCACGCTTAAAGAATCTGCACAAATTGCCAGAAATCCGGATGGCGATGTCATTCGACCAATCAACAACCCTGTTACATTTGATGGGGGGTTGGTCATCCTAACAGGTAACCTGGCACCGGATGGTGCTGTTATTAAGAAATCAGCATTAAATCCTGAAATGATGATTCACAGGGGACCGGCTGTCGTGTTTAACAGCATGGAAAGTGCCTCGGATGCGGTTCGGGAAGGTAAAATCCATCCTGGAGATGTTATGATCATTCGCTATGAAGGTCCGATCGGTGGCCCAGGGATGCGAGAGATGCACATGATAACCGCAATTCTGGCAGGCTCTGGCTTGGGCAAAAGCGTGGCATTGGTGACCGATGGGCGATTTTCAGGATCAACCCGGGGATTGTGTATTGGTCATGTTTCACCGGAAGCGCAACAGGGCGGACCAATTGCCTTGGTTGAAAATGGCGATTTCGTCCAAATCAATATCCTTCAACGCCGAATCGATGTTGAACTATCAACCACAACCCTTCAAGAACGCCTTGCTGGCTGGAAACCACCTGTTCAAAATTTGCGCGGGATACTGCGGCTATATGCCAATAACACGTCCAGCACACCAAATGGAGCCGGAATCCTATGAAGCGGCTTAAGATTTCCCCTTCATTGATCTGGTTTTCAGTTGTCATTTTTTTGTTCTGGGCTTCCTTATATGTGTATGTGCCCATCTTTCCGGTACATGCTTCCTCATTAAGTGGTGCAACCCTTGGTACGGCAGGGTTGGTCATTTCCATGTACGGGTTATCGCAATTGATCCTTCGTATTCCATTTGGAGTTGTATCTGACCGATTGAATAAAAGAGAGATATTTGTCTATCTGGGGGTCATCGCTTCAGGCATCGCTGCAGTCGGTTTGATCCTTACGCAAAGTGTCCAGGGAGCCGCACTGTTTCGAGGGGTAAGTGGTGTTGCAGCAGCGACCTGGGTCATCATATCCATTTTGTTTGCATCATATTTCCCGCAAAGCCTGACTGTAAAAGCGACCAGCCTGGTGGTTTTCATTGCTGTGTTCGCTCAAATGGTTGCAACCATGGCAGGCGGAGTAATCGCCGGGACGTTTGGGAACCAGGCAACCTTTTATTCTGCGGTTATCTTTGCTATCCTGGCTCTCATCTTCATCCCATTGATCCGCAGGAGCGATTCACCAAAGACAACGGTTCAATCACAAGAGAAAGCGAAGTTCAAACTTCAATGGTCCCTTGTGGCGATCTCACTGGCTGCTGCGGTTGGTCAATTTATTACATATGCAACTACATACGGGTACATACCGATTCTTGCCAAGCAATTGGGGGCAACAAGTTCCGAGTTGGGCTGGTTGACTGCTGCCATGCAGTTTGCGTATATGGCAACTTCCCTGGCAGTTAGCTTACTGATGCCCGCAAAATTTGAAAAAGTTGCTGCCTTGACTGGCATAGCAATTTTGGGCGTTGCATCGTTTCTGGTTGTGGCAGACACCCGGATGACAACCATTTTTATTTCAAGACTCCTCCATGGGTTGGGACATGGACTTTCGTATCCGGTCCTGATGGGGCTGGCAATTAAGCCGATTCAGAATCATCACCGCGCAACAGCAATGGGTATTTTTCAAGCCATTTACGCATTGGGAATGTTTGCCGGACCAGCAGCAAGTGGCTGGATCAGCAACCAAGCCGGGTTGATGGCCGTTTTTTCCAGTAGCGGTTGGATTGCATTAAGTGCCTTACCAATCATCTTTATCGGGCTTCGGTTAATGCCCGCAGCGGAATCCGCCCGGATGGTTCCTGCTGTTGAAATAAAAGCATCAAAGGGTTAAGAAAATGCCATTTTATTCCCTAAAACAAAGAATCCTTACCGGTGAGTCCTTGTTGGGCTGTTTCCTCCAATTGGGTTCACCCACGGCAGCCGAAGTATGTGGACTGGCAGGGTTGGATTTCATCGTTATTGATGCGGAGCACAGTGAAATTGATCTGGAAACAACAGCCCACATGATTCGAGCTGCGGATTCTGTGGGGCTTCCGGCAATTGTTCGTTGTGCAGTGAATGAACCGCAAGTAATTTTGAGGTACATGGATCTGGGTGCAGCGGGAATACAAATTCCACAAATTAACACGGTGGAAGAAGCCCAACAGGTGGTTAACAGTGTTAAGTACCGTCCCATTGGGCGAAGGGGTCTGGCTTCTGTCAGGGCTGGGAATTATTTTATGAACATGAGTGCCCGGGAATACATACGAATGGTTAACGACCACGCGCTGGTTGTGATTCACATTGAAACTCCGGAATCTCTTTCCGCATTGCAGGAAATCTCCCGGGTGGATGGCATAGATGTGTTGTTTATTGGACCAACGGACCTGTCATATTCTCTGGGTTTCCCGGGAGAGCCCAATGAGCCGGCGGTTCAGGACGCTTTCAATCATGTTATCAGCGTTGCTCGGCAAAACGGTAAGGCATCAGGAATGATGGCAAGTAATCCATCGGCGGCTGCACAATACATTGATCGGGGAATACAATATATTACAACTTCTGATAAAGTTGAGTTAACCTCTGGCATTCACAGGTATTTATCACAGGTTCATTCATTTCGAAAAGAGCTGGATAAGGGGTAATTTGCAATGGGAATAAGTCTTGTTAAAAGAACCATAACACGGGATGATGTAGCCAGGGAGGCAGGGGTTTCCCCAGCCACTGTGTCCTATGTGATTAACAACGGTCCCAGACCAGTAACTGATGAAACCCGGGAAAAGGTTCTGGCCGCCATTAACAAACTGGGTTATCAACCAAATGCGCTGGCGAGAAATTTGCGAATGCAAAAAACCAATTCCATTGGCTTGATCATCCCAGATAATAAGAACACCTTCTTCTCAGACAATGCACTGGGCGTTGAGCAGATTGCTTTTGATAATGGATACAATGTCATCATGTGCCATTCTGCATATCGGCTGGATCGCGAATTAGCATATATCCATATGTTAATCTCACATCAGGCGGCTGGAGTGATATGGATTCCCTGTTCCGAGGACTCGGCAGGAGCAAAATTATTGGAGAGCTTTCACATTCCGTTTGTATTATTGGATCGCGTAATTCAAGGTGTAACTTCGCCATCCATAAAAGCCGACAATTTCAAAGCTGCATACCTGGCTACCAATCATCTTGTTCAATTGGGACATCGACGGATTGGTTTTATCAAACGCCCCGTGGATTTAAACCATAGTATTGCCCGGTTAAACGGGTATAAACAGGCTTTGCAGGACGCAAATATACCATTTGATCCTGATCTAGTTGTTCCCGGTGGCTTTCTCTTTCAGGATGGCAGCGTTGCGGGAAGACAATTATTATCTATGGCATCTCCCCCCACTGCAATCACAGCTTATAACGACATGAATACGATTGGAGCCATGCATGCAGCCCAGGAAATGGGCATTCGGATTCCAGAAGATCTCTCCTTTGCCGGGATTGATGATATTGCTCAATCGGAATATTGTTTTCCACCTCTGACAACCGTCAGAATCCCCACATTTGAGATGGGGAAGATGAGTGCCAATTTATTAATTGCGCTTATTCGTGAAGAATTACCTGAAGATCAAAAACACCATTGTCTTGATGTGGAGTTGATTGTCCGCGAATCAACAGCCCCTCCATGTAATTCTAAATGACCCAGAATGGGATTAATCTGAAAAGGATGAGTTTATGAATCAAATTGCGCCAGCTCACAAAAAACGAAACCCAATCAGCCTGGCAATTTCGTACCAAGCAACGGTTTTTAGCGCAGTTCTATTTGCAGGGAGGCTGGAGGATGGATTGGCAGCTGCCCACATGCATGGATTCGATGCAGTGGAGATTGGCTTGCGGGATCCAGGTGTGGTGGATACGGCATGGTTGTCCCGGAAACTGGAACAGTATCAACTTGGATTTTCTGCAATTGCCACCGGACAATCCTTCTACCATGATGGTTTGTCGTTGTTTGCAAGCAGCCCTGAAATTTCCCTGGCGGCAATGGACCGAATAAAGCAATTTATCATCATAGCGGAAAAGTTTGGCGCATTTGTTGTGCTTGGCGGGATCAGGGGAAAATTGGTAGGAGAAAAATCTGACCGTGACCGCCAATGGGCTTTGGGGATCCAAGCCATCCGACAGTGTGCTCTATTTGCCCAGGATCATGGCGTCACACTCCTACTGGAACCAATCAACCGGTATGAAACCAACGTGGTGAACACTGCTGAAGACGGGCTGCGCATGCTGGCTGAACTTGATGTTCCGAACATTAAGCTATTAATGGATACATTTCACATGAATATTGAAGAACCAAGTGTTCCTGTGACAATTGAGAAATTGGAGAGCCATCTTGGATATATTCATTTTGCCGACAGCAACCGCCATGCTCCTGGGCAGGGGCACATTCCCTTTACAGAAATATTATCTGCCTTGCAGAAGATAGATTATGCCGGTTACATCTCGGCGGAAATTCTTCCACTGCCAGAGGATTCTACTGCCGCATCTTTGGCAGGTACATTCCTTGCGCAATTATTGACAGAAAATTAAATCCGTGACAGAAAATGACGCGATTATCGATAGGAGAAATTACATGATGAACAGTGAAAAACCTTATGATGTCATTACAATGGGAAGGTCGTGCATTGATTTATATTCCAATGATGTCGGTGCTCCTTTTGTAGATATTTCCAGTTTTGCTTCCTATGTGGGTGGCTCTCCAACCAACATTGCTGTTGGGACAAACCGGTTGGGTTTAAATACTGCTTTATTGACGGCTGTTGGTGAGGACCCTGTTGGCGATTTTATCCTCAATTTTTTGAAGAAGGAAGGTGTGAGTACACAATATATTCCACGAAAACCAGGAAGCCGTTCCAGTGCCGTAATCCTTGGCATTGAGCCGCCGGATCGATTTCCGCTTGTATATTACCGCGATAATGCGGCTGATATTTACCTCACAATTGATGACGTGCTGGCAACACCCATTCAAGACACAAAAGTATTTGAAGTCTCGGGAACCGGGCTTAGTAAGGATCCTTCACGGAGTGCCACTTATTTTGCCTGCGAGCAGGCACATGTAGCTGGTGCAACCGTGATGATAGACCTGGATTTTCGGGCAGATCAATGGTTCGATATTCGAGCATTTGGTGTTTATGTGCGTGGATTGTTACCTTTGGTTGATATTGCAATTGGCACTGAAGAGGAAATAAAAGCCGCCATGTTGATGGATACATCCAAGGTGTCGACTGGATACTCACAGATATCTGCACCCACTGTGGAAGGGGATATTGACTCTGCTATTGAAAATATCCTGCAGCGTGGTCCTAGCACGGTTGTTGTGAAGAGGGGTGCAAAAGGCGCTTCAGTCTATCAAAGAAACGGGAAACATATGGATGTACCTGGTTTCCCGGTGCAGGTTTATAACGTGTTGGGGGCAGGTGATGCATTTGCCAGCGGATTCATCTATGGCATTGTCCATGAATGGGATTTCTACAAGGCAACCCGAATGGGGAACGCTTGTGGTGCAATTGTTGTTACCAGGCATGGTTGTGCCAATTTCATGGGCTATGAACAGGAAGTATTGGAATTTGTGGAATTGAATGGAGGATTTTAGCGATGGAACCGGTGAAAGTTTTGAATTATATCAATAGTCATTGGGTACAATCCACAGCAGACACCTATCTGGACGTAGTCAATCCTGCCACTACTGATATATTGGCGAAAACGCCTCTCTCTCCAGCGCAGGATGTCAATGGAGCGGTAGAAGCAGCGCAACGCGCATTTCTGACCTGGCGAAAAACCCCTCCGGTTGAACGCGTGCAGTATTTATTCAAATTAAAGGTGAAGCTGGACGAACACTTTGAAGATCTTGCGCGTACAATCACAATGGAATGTGGGAAAACATTGGATGAAGCCAGGGGGGAGATGAAGCGGGCAGTGGAGAATGTGGAAGTAGCCACCGGAATCCCACAATTGATGATGGGCTACAACTCGGAAGATATCGCCCGGGGGATTGACGAAATGATGATTCGCCAGCCGGTGGGTGTAACTGCCATTATTGCTCCGTTTAACTTCCCCGGAATGATCCCATTCTGGTTCCTGCCCTATGCAGTCGCCTGTGGGAATACAGTCATTGTCAAACCATCGGAACGTGTTCCTCTGACCATGCAGAAAGTTTTTCAAATCCTGGATGAAATTGGTTTCCCGCCTGGTGTGGTGAATATGGTCAATGGCGGCAAGGAAAGCGTGGACGCCATCCTGGATCATCCATATATTCGCGCGGTCAGCTTTGTTGGATCCACTCCCGTTGCCAGGTATATTTACCGCAGGGCTGCTGAAAATGGAAAGAGAGCGCAATGTCAGGGAGGCGCCAAGAACCCCATATTGGTATTGCCAGATGCGGACATGGACATGACCACCCGCATTGTGGCGGATAGTGCTTTTGGATGCGCGGGTCAGCGCTGCCTGGCGGCATCCCTGGTGATTACAGTGGGAGATGCAGACCGTACCTTTACAGAATCCATTGCGGATGCTGCCATGGAGAGGGTTGTTGGGTATGGTCTCGAGAGCGGTGTGCAAATGGGACCGGTGATTACCAGGCAAAGCAAGGATCGGATTGAAAATATCATTGGACTTGGTAACTCGGAAGGAGCCGAACTCCTGGTGGATGGACGAAACGCTCAAATAAAGGGTTACGAGCAGGGTCATTTTGTGCGCCCCACTGTAATTCGCGGTCTAAGTCCGGACAGCGATATTGCCCGGACGGAAATATTTGGACCGGTCCTGGGTCTCATGCATGTGAAAACCGTTGATGAGGCAATCCATTTGATCAATTCCGGTACATACGGGAACATGGCGTGTCTCTTCACGAGCAGTGGAGCGGCTGCGCGGAAGTTCCGGAATGAGGCGGATGCGGGAAATATCGGCATTAATATCGGGGTTGCTGCCCCAATGGCATTTTTCCCATTCAGTGGATGGAAGGAGTCATTCTTTGGCGATTTGCATGGTCAGGGGCTGGATGCCATCGAATTTTTTACTCAGAAAAAAGTAGTCATTGAGCGTTGGCCAAAAGAGTGGTCGCGCCAGTTTTAGTACAGGAAATGCAGGGATCATGAGACAGCTTCCATTAGGAACGATCCGGAATCTACAAGCCAGCTCCACCCCAAATGGTCAATTTGCTATCATTGCAGTGGATCATCGGGATGCACTGCGCGCTCTCATGAACCCATTGGAGCCGGGCAGTGTATCTGCCAGGGAACTGGAGGATTTTAAAATTTCCATTGCATCGATCCTTGGACCAGAAGCTTCTGCTGTGCTGCTGGATCCCATGTATAGTGCCCCACAGGTGATTGCCATGGAAAAATTTCCTTTCAATCGGGCGATGTTGGTTGCATTGGAGGAACAGGGATATCTTGGCGATCCATTCAGCCGTCGAACCACACTGATTGAGGGATGGGGCGTGGAAAAAGCAAAGCGCATGGGCGCCAATGGTGTGAAAGTACTCCTCTTTTACCATCCGCAAGGGGGTGAAGGGACGCAAGCACAGTTGGATTTTGTTCAATCCATCGTTGCAGAATGTGATCGATTTGAAATTCCTCTGTTTCTGGAACCCATTTCCTATTCGCCAAATCCCGATATCAAGAAAGGTACCATTGAGTTTTCCCGCTTAAAGCCCGGGATCATAATGGAATCAGCAAAACAATTGAGTGCATTGGGTGCACACATTCTCAAGGTTGAATTTCCGATCGATGCCCGGTATGAAAAGGATCATCGGATTTGGGAGATGGCTTGCCAGGAACTGAGTGGAGTTTGTCTATCCCCTTGGGTGCTTCTTTCAGCGGGGGAGCCATTTGAAATTTTTAAGGAGCAATTGGAAATTGCCTGTAAAGCGGGCTGTTCAGGTTTTGCCGTGGGGCGGGCGGTTTGGCAGGAGGCAATCCCCTTGCAAGGGCACGAGCGGATTCAATTCCTGCATGCCATAGCAATTCCCCGACTGAAAGAGTTATTTGATATCACACTTGCTAATGGGAATCCATGGCGGAAGTATTATTCTTCCCCCCAGGTTCACCCCGATTGGTATCGTACGTACTGATACCAGGATGAAAATGGAGCGTGGAATTATGGAAATCTGGAGAATCAATGTTCGTTCGAAAACATTCACGCGGGAAGAGGTGCCGGCAGATTGGCGGCAACTTGGTGGCAGGGGGCTTCTGGCGAAAATCCTCTTGGAAGAAGTGAATCCAGTATGCCATCCTTTGGGACCTGGGAATAAATTAATCTTTTCTCCCGGGTTACTGGTTGGGCATATGTTATCCAGTTGTGACCGTATTTCCATTGGGGCGAAAAGTCCATTAACGGGTGGAGTGAAAGAAGAAAATGCTGGGGGATCCACCGGGCTCATCATTGCAAGGATTGGGATCAAGGCTTTGATTGTTGAGGATATCCCTGATGACTCGGACTGGTGGATTGTACATGTGGGTATCGGCGGAGTGCGGTTTGATCCAGCCAATGATTTGATCGGTTTGGGAGTGTATGAATCTGCCCAAAGTTTGCGAGAACGCTATGGCGGGAAGGTTGCAATTTCACTGATCGGTCCTGGCGGGGAAATGTGCATGGCTGCTGCCGGAATCCAGAATTTGGATAAAGATGGTGTTCCATCCCGGATTGCTGCGCGCGGCGGAATTGGCGCTGTAATGGGCTCCAAGAAGATAAAGGCGATAATTTGGGATGGTACCGGGGCAGATAAACCGCCTCTTGCTCATCCGCAAGCCTACCGGGAAGCACAGAAAAATTTCATCAGACTCTTGCTGGAACAAAAAACAGTCCAAACTTACCATGATTATGGAACTGCGGCAATGACCATGGTCTGTAATGCATTTGGTTCCCTTCCCGTTCAAAATTTCTCCCAAGGCAACTCGGAAGATGCCGAAAAAATCAGCGGGGAATTGATGCGGGAGGTTATCCTGCAGCGGGGAGGAAAGGCGAACCCTACGCATGCCTGTATGGCAGGCTGCGCCATCCAATGCTCAAATGTGTATGCTGATTCAAAGGGTGAAGAAATAGTTTCTCCCCTGGAATATGAGACCATCAGTTTAATGGGGTCGAATTTGGGAATTTTTCATCTGGATGATATTGCCCGGATGAATTGGGATGTGAATGATCTGGGATTGGATTCCATTGAAATTGGTGCTGCTTTGGGAGTGGCTGCCGAAGCGGGACTGGCTGAATTTGGAAATTCTGGTTCCATGAAGAATTTATTAGTGGAAATCCGAAAAGGTTCACCGCTTGGACGAGTTTTGGGAAATGGGGCAGTTGTAACCGGGAAAGTTTTTGGGGTGCTCCGCGTTCCGGCGGTAAAAGGACAGGCGATGTCGGGTTATGAACCGCGCGCCATCAAGGGTACCGGCGTTACATACGCCACTTCTCCCCAGGGGGCGGATCATACCAGCGGGTTGACCATCCGTGCCAAGGTTGATCACCTGGATCCAAAAGGGCAGGCGGATCTCTCGAGATCTGCTCAAATCAATATGGCTGGATTTGATACGTTGGGAGCGTGCATTTTCAGCGGATCCGGATTTGCTGCAGCCCCTGAGGCTATCCGTGATTTGCTGAATGCCCGGTATGGTTGGGAGGTTGGAACCGATATTTTACAAGTATTGGGGCGCGCTACCCTGAGCCTTGAAAGAGAATTTAATCGGCGAGCTGGTTTTACACCTGCTGATGACCGCCTTCCTGAATGGATGTCCATGGAACCACTGCCTCCACATCAATCTGTTTTTGATGTTCCCAATGAAGATTTGGATGGCGTTTTTAACTGGTAATTCCTGGATGGTTTGGCTGACAAGCCGGAAGCGGTTGTTTGCGCCTGAGAACTACTAGACCCCTGAAAATGTCTTGGATTTTGCGAGGTTTACGCTACCAAAGCCCGGAATTACGGGGCGCATTGTTTTATTTTTTTGTATTTGCCATTACCGGGGCATATGAACCATTTCTGACGGTTTACCTGGCGGAAATGGGTCTGGACGGGAAGGAAATTGGTGTGTTGTCTGCCTTTTTCCCCCTGATGTCTCTGGTTGCAGCGCCCATCTTTTCCCGTCTTGCAGATCAGCGTGGGGTACACCGCGCTGTTCTGGTGATTTGTCTCGCCGGACAGGCAATTGGGCTTGGTATTCTGCAAATCCCCAAGACCTTCCTTGGCATGCTGCCATTGATTCTTGTATACGCCATCTTTCGAAGTCCCATCCAGCCCATCTCAGACAGCCTGATTGTCCGCATGGCTATTCGTCATAATCTGAGTTACGGAAAAATTCGCCAATGGGGGTCCGTTAGTTTTGCAACCGTATCACTCATCAGTGGGATTGTGTGGAAATTGATGGGTTATGAATGGATGTTTTTTGCCGCCTCGGTGTTAAGCTTGCTGGTTATCATTCCATCCTTGTGGTTGGAACCGCATGACCAGGAGGAGCATCAGAAAAAATCGGTTGGTCGCGGGTCCATCCTGTCGACAATGAAGAACCCTTTGTTGCTTGTGCTTGTATTGGCAACCTTCCTGGTTGGAGCAGCATTGGGAATTGGAAGGACCTTTGAGAGTGTTTACATCAATTACCTGGGGGGAAACCGCCAATTAATTGGGGCTTTCTATGCCATCTCGGCTTATTCGGAAATTCCAGCCATGGTGTTTGCAAGGTGGATTCTCCGCAGGTTAAATGGAAAAAAGATCCTGATTCTTGCATACACGTTCATCCTGCTTGCTTATATTGGATATTCACTGGCACAGGAACCGGAATGGATGCTCCTCCTTGTTGTGTTAAAAGGTGTTGGTTTCGGATTGTTTTTTGTAACCACAGTTGGATTGATCGATGAGATTGCGCCAG
>JAXDBP010000006.1:0-217717 GCA_034678705.1 Bellilinea sp. | reverse complement strand
AAGAAGTACACCAACCGCGGCTTGCAGTTCCTCGACCTCATCCAGGAGGGGAACATCGGGCTCATGAAGGCGGTCGACAAGTTCGAGTACCGCCGTGGCTACAAGTTCTCGACCTACGCCACTTGGTGGATCCGGCAGGCCATCACCCGAGCCATCGCCGATCAGGCGCGGACGATCCGGATCCCGGTGCACATGATCGAGACCATCAACAAGCTCATCCGCACCAGCCGTTACCTCGTCCAGGAGTATGGCCGCGAGCCGACGCCGGAAGAGATCGCGGAGAAGATGGAGCTGCCGCTCGACAAGGTGCGCAAGGTGCTCAAGATCGCCAAGGAGCCGATCAGCCTCGAGACGCCCATCGGCGAGGAGGAGGACAGCCATCTGGGGGACTTCATCGAGGACCGGGGCGTGATCTCGCCCGCCGAGGCCGTGATCAACATCAACCTGAAGGAGCAGACGGAGTCCGTGCTCAAGACGCTGACGCCGCGCGAGGAGCAGGTGATCAAGATGCGGTTCGGGCTGGGAGACGGGAGCGAGCACACCCTCGAGGAGGTCGGCCAGCGCTTCTCCGTCACGCGGGAGCGCATCCGCCAGATCGAGGCGAAGGCGCTGCGCAAGCTGCGCCATCCAACCCGCAGCCGGCACTTGCGTGAATATCTTTCCTGAAGGATAACCCCCGGAGTCAGCATGGCGCAGCGTGTCCTGATTGTGCAGAGCGAGGCAGAGGCCGCCCAGGCGCTGAGCAAATACTTCAAAGAGCGCGGAGACCAAGTCTGGGAGGCCTGGGAACTGGCGCAGGCGCAAAGCTTGCTCGCCCAGGCTCAGCCTGACCTGCTGCTCTTCGACCTGCTCTTCCCCGACGACGGCTGGCTCGATTTCCTCACAGCCGCGCGGGAGGTCAATTCTAACCTGAAAGCGATTCTGACAAACCGCGTGCCGGATGTGGCTCGCGAAATGCAGGCAAAAGCCAACGGCTTCCACATATTTTTACGCGCGCCTTTCGCCCCGCGCTGGATAGACACCGCTCTGCGCAAAGCCGCAGGCGTCGATACCCCCACCCGCCCGCGCAAGGATTTGACAGCCGCTGCCCAGGACGAGCCGAAAGTGCGCCTGCCCATGCGGATTAAAATTACTCTGCCTTACCTGATCCTGGCGCTGTTGTTCGCCCTGGGGGCAGCTTACATTGTCAGCCAGGTGGTTTATGAGTCCGTCCAGGAGCGCTATTTCAATCAGCTCATCGCCACGGGCAAGCAAACCACCGACTGGATGGTGCGCGAGGAAGACCGCCTGCTGGCCAGCCTGCGCCTGATGGCCAACACACAGGGCGTCAGCGACGCACTGCAAAGCGGCGACGCCGAGGAGCTGCGCGCTTTAATCCTGCCGCTGATCGTCAATACCAACGAGGAGGTGGTCGATGTGCTCGACGCGCAGGGTGTGACGGTCTTCTCCGCTCACCGCCTGCCGGGCGATGCCCAGGGCGAGTACACCTTTTCGCGCGGCGAGAGCATCTTTCAAGGGTATGATTTTGTCCAGCGGGTGTTGCAAAACCAGGCGGACGCCCGCGGCGATAAGTTCGCCGGTTTCATCCGCGCCTCGTGGGGCGATTATTTTTACGTGAGCGGGCCTGTACTGGATGCGAATAACCAACTGGTCGGCGCGGTGATGGTTGGTAAATCGACCCAGACGCTGGTGCGCGAAATGAAAGCCGAGACGCTCGGCGAAACCACTCTCTACGATGTGGATGGCAAAGTGCTGGTTTCCACGCAACCATCCAGCGTCGTGGCGGATATCCCCCCCGAGCAGGTCAATGACGTGCTCACCCGCCAGGACCAGTCCAGCCTGACCCGCAGCCTGACAATCGCTTCGGTCGATTACACCGAGCTGCTCGGACCCTGGGAGGTCCGCGAGCAGGACGACCTGGGGCTGGTCGGCGTGGCGCTGCCGCAGGCATTTTTAGTGCGAACCAGCCAGGTCACCCGCCTGCAGGTGTTTATCCTGGTGGTCAGCTCCATCCTGCTGGTTATCGCGGTCGGCATGTACCTGGCAAACCTGATCACCCGCCCGCTGCAGGGGCTGGTGCGTGCTTCCACGATGGTTTCGCAGGGCAACCTGGGGGTCAAAGTCAACGTGCACGGCGATGACGAGCTGGCGGTGCTGGCTCATACTTTCAATTCGATGGTTGCCGGGTTGCAGGAAGGCTCGATGTACCGCGACCTGCTCGGGCGTACGGTCTCTCCGGAGGTGCGCGAAGAGCTGCGTCACACCTTCGACACCGGTTCACTGCGCCTGGAAGGCCAGCAGGCTGTGGCAACCGTACTGCTCACCGATATCCGCGGTTTTACCACCATGTCCGAGCAGAGCGACCCGGCGACGGTCATGACCTGGCTGAATGAGTATTACGACCGGCTGGTACCGATCATCGTCGAGCACGGCGGGGTGGTCAACAAATTCGACGGCGACGCCATGCTGGCCTTTTTTGGCATCCTGCCGCGCCTGCAGTCCCCCAAAGAGAGCGCCCAGGCTGCCTGCCAGGCAGCCTTGGAGATGGTCGAGGCGATCGATGCGTTGAACGATATCCGCCGTCAGCGCGGCGATCCGCCGATGATCACCGGCATCGGTATCAACACCGGCGAGGTGATCGCCGGCGGCATCGGCTCGCGCGACCGGCTGCACTACACCATCATCGGCGATACGGTCAACACCACCCAGCGCCTCGAGGCGCTCACCCGGCGCCTGATCAAGGGTTCGGGCGTACTGGTCGGGCATTCCACCTACACTGCCCTGGAGGAGCTGCAGGCCGAATACACCTTCGAGCAGTTCGGGCTGCATTCGATCAAGGGCAAACAGGAAAAGGTGATGGTCTACCAACTCTTGCCGCTGCTGGATGTTCCGCAGATCGAGGTGATGCTGTAGGTTTTTTCCACACAAATGCAAACAGGGCGATCGGAAATCAATTCAGCACCGGGGCGCGCAGAAATTACAGGGGCAATCCATGAATTGCCCCTGCAACTTCCTGATCAGCTAATTTATTAGCAGGGGCATATTAAGAGATGCCCCTGCAGGTCATGCGCTCGGTTCGAGGGCCTGCTCGGGCTCATCGTGGCTCTGTTCCTTGCCCAGGGTGATCTCTTTATCCTCGTTGACGTCTACCACGATCGTCTCGCCCTCGCTGAATTCTCCCGCCAGGATGGCGTCGGACAGACGGTCTTCGATCTTGAACTGGATCACCCGGCGCAGCGGGCGGGCGCCCATATCTGGATCGTAACCTTCCTCTGCCAGCTGGTGGAGGGCGGCGTCGGTAGCGCGCAGGGTCAGATTGTTTTCCTTCAGCCGCTCGGCGACCTTGTTCAGCTCGAGAAAAACGATCTTGAGGATGTCGTCGCGGTTGAGCGCGCGGAAGACAATGACCGCGTCCAGGCGGTTGATGAACTCGGGGCGGAAGACGCGCTTGAGCGATTCGGTCAGCTTCTTGCGCATCTCTTCATACGCTTCCTCCTCTTCGGCCTGCTCGTCGCGCTGCAGCTGGAAACCGAGCGAGGACTGGCGTTTGATCACATCCGCGCCGATGTTGGAGGTCATCACGATGATCGCGTTGCGGAAATCGACCTTGTGCCCGCGCGCATCAGAGAGGTGACCCTCTTCCATGATTTGCAGCAGCATGTTGTGCGCCTCGGGATGGGCTTTCTCGATCTCGTCGAAAACGACGATCGAGTACGGGCGGCGGCGGATGGCCTCAGTCAACTGACCGGCGTCATCGTAGCCGACGTACCCGGGCGGCGCGCCGACCAGGCGGCTGACCGTGTGGCGCTCCATGAATTCGGACATGTCCAGTTGGATCAGCGCGTCTTCGCTGCCGAAGAGGAAGCGCGCCAGGGCTTTGGTCAATTCGGTCTTGCCGACGCCGGTGGGACCAAGGAAGACGAACGAGCCAATCGGGCGGCGCGGATCCTTCAGCCCGGAACGGGCGCGGCGGACCGCCTTGGAGATGGTCTGAATGGCCTCTTCCTGCCCAATGATGTGCGCGCGCATCTCGTCTTCCATGTGCAGCAGCCGCGCGGATTCCTCCTGCGCCATCTGCATGACCGGAACGCCGGTCCACATGGATACCACCTCGGCGATATCATCGGCAGAGACCACCGGGCTGCTGTCGCGGTCCCAGTCGGTGCGCAGGTCTTCAAGCTCCCGCTCGAGGCGGGCTTCTTTTTCGAGTAATTCCTGGGCGTCGTCGTAGCGCCCGTCTTCGAGCGCCAGATTGTGGTTCTCGCGCACCCCGCGCAGTTTGGTCATGATATCCTTGGCTGTATTGGCGGCCGGGCTTTTGTACATGCGCACGCGCGAGGCGGATTCGTCAATGAGATCGATGGCTTTATCCGGCAGGAAGCGTTCGGTGACGTAGCGGGATGAAAGCCTTGCAGCCGCTTCCAGCGCCTCGTCGGAGATCACCAGGCGGTGATGCTCTTCGTAAGCGCTGCGGATGCCGTGCAGAATCTGGATGGTTTCGTCGACGGTCGGTTCATTGACCTGGATCGGCTGAAAGCGGCGTTCCAGCGCGGCGTCGCTCTCGATATGCTTGCGGTACTCGTCCAGCGTGGTCGCGCCGATGACCTGCAGCTCGCCGCGTGATAAGGCTGGTTTGAGGATGTTGGCCGCATCCACCGACGAACCGGCGGAACCGGCGCCAACCAGCATGTGCACCTCATCGATGAATAGGATCGCACCGGAGGCTTTGAGTTCGTCGATGACGCGCTTGAGGCGCTCTTCGAACTGACCGCGGTACATGGTGCCAGCGACCAGCGAACCAACGTCCAGTTGCAGTACGCGCTTGCCCAGCAGCGGTGCCGGGACGTCGCCTTCGACGATGCGCTGCGCCAAACCCTCGACAATGGCCGTCTTGCCGACGCCCGGTTCGCCGATTAACGCCGGATTATTCTTCGTACGGCGAGCGAGGATCTGGATGACCCGCTCGATTTCCATCTGCCGGCCGATGACCGGATCAAGCTTGCCTTCCTCGGCGAGCTCGGTCAGGTCGGTGGCAAGCTGGTCGACCAGGGTTGATTTTTGGCCTTTCTCTTCCTTCTTTGCAGATGCCGGGCTGCTGGGTGTTCCAGCGGCGCCCTGCGGAGAGCTGCTGCTCTCCTGCAGCACGCGGCGGGTTTGGCGGCGGATTTGCTCCGGCGTCACGCCGAGTTTGCGCAGCACATCCATGGCGCGACCCTCGCTTGAGCGTACAAGGGCGAGCAGGAGATGCTCGGTGCCGATGTAATGGTGGCCCATGCGGTGGGCTTCTTCGATGGCGAACGCAAGCACTTGCTGCACGCCGGCCGATAGATCGATCTTCCCACTGTAACCCTGACCAATACCGGTAACCCGCTCGACAATTTCCTGAACGCGCTCGGGCTCCAGGCCTAGATCGCGCAGTACTCTGCCAGCAATTCCGCCTTCCTCCTGGATCAGCCCCAGGAGCAGATGTTCGGTGCTGATGGTAGTCTGGCGCATGCGTTCTGCTTCCTGATGAGCCAGACTGAGCACCCGGCGAGCTCTCTGGGTAAAACGTTCCATACCGGACAAGGCAAAATCCTCCTCAAAATTACCACAACCCATAAATAGGGTTTCGCGAATGCCGGGGGATACCGGCGGGCCCCTCTGCGTGCCTGGGGCGAGATCATTACTCCCTTTAGCCGAGATTCTACCAGACTTTAAAGGCTTGTCGAGTCACCTGTTCGGGGGATTGTACAGACATGGGAGAGACTTCAATCCACGAGCAGATACGCCAGCACCCAGCGCGTGGTCGCCAGCAGCGCATCGGTATGGGTGCGCTCGTAATTGTGCGAAGCATCCACCCCCGGGCCGATTAAAGCCACGCGCAGGTCTGCGCCGGTTCGCCACAGCGCCGAGCCGTCGGAGCCATAATAGGGGTAGATGTCGACTTTATAGGCGATGTCGTGCTGCTCAGCCAGGCTGCGCAGACGGTTGCTGAGGGTGCGATCGTACGGGCCGCTAGAATCCTTGACGCACAGCGTGGCATGGTACTCGTCCGAAGCCTGCCCCTCGCCAATCGCAGCCATGTCAACCACGACCAGCTCGGCTGTGCCGGGTGGAAATCCGGTCGACGCGCCGTGGCCGACTTCCTCGTAGTTCGAAAACAAGTAGTGGGTCGTTTGCTTCGGCTTCAGACTCGCTTGCGCCAGCGCACGCGCCGCGGCAACCAGGCACGCCACGCCTGCTTTATCGTCCAGATGGCGCGAGCGGATAAAACCGTTGTTGATCTCCAGCCGCGGGTCGAGGGCGATGAAATCACCCACCTGAATGCCAATGAGCGCGTCTCGTCCGCGCTGGCGCTGCGCTCGTCCAGGCGCACCTCCAGGTGATCCTCGTCGCGCGGGGTTTCTCCAACCTTCTTGGCGTAAACGTGGCTGGAGGCTGCGTCGATCAGGATGCTGCCACGGCAGGTTTTGCCATCCTGAGTGAAGATCGTGCAGCCCTCGCCCTCGACGGCGTTCCAGGCGTAGCCGCCCAGCTGGGTCATTTTCAACCTGCCGTTTGGTTTGATCTCCTTAACCATCGCGCCGAGGGTGTCGACGTGGGCGGACAGCGCGCGCGGTTGGTCGCTGCGCTCGCCGGGCAGAGTCGCCAGAAGCGCGCCTTTGCGCGTTCGTTCCACTCTCCAGCCGGGAATTTCCAGCATGGCTTGCTCGACAAGGGTTATGGCTGGCTCGGATAGACCGGTGGGACTGGGCGTGTTGAGCAGCGTGGAGAGAAAGGAAATCAGGCTGGCGGTTTCGACCGCAGGCAAACTCATTTGAACACCTCAGCAGAGCGGGTTAATTGGCGGCAGGACCGGCTGGAATCCCCTCAAAGGCGGAAATCTTCGCCCGCCATTCCGGCCAGATGGGCACGCTTTTCAGGGCGTTGTAATCATAGGCCACCATGACGAATTCTGCCGTCGATTTGGTCTCGCCGGTTTCTTCGTTCACGATGGCGAATTCCATGTTCATGCTTTTATTGCCGAGTCGGGCGACTCGCATGAAGACTTTGATCTTTTCCAGCATCTTGATCGGCGCCAGATAGGCAATATGCACGTCTGCCACAATCATGCCGAGGTGAAAGAAGTCCTCGCCGTCAAACAGGCCAAGTTGAACGAGATAGGCAAGGCGCGCCTGTTCGTAATAGGTGAGGAAGCGTGAATTGTTGACATGCCATTGGGGATCGAGATCCCCGTAGCGAATCTGGATGGGGATGGAAAAGCGGTAGTCGGCCATGCTGAGATTATATCCCAGGCCGGAAGAATTTGTCGAGCCGAACGCGTAATGTCAACAAGACCGCGTGACCTTTGTCACTTGTATGATAAAATGGGTTCAAATACACTCATATATAACCAGATAATTCCTACCCATAATTCCGAAAAGGAAGTGCTTATATGCAGATTACACGACAGGCCGATTATGCCTTAAGGGCTATGTTTTACCTATCCAAGATGGATCCAAACGAACGAGCAGCTACCAGCCAGATCGCTCAGGAGCAGCGCATCCCGCCCTCTTTTCTGGCGAAGATCATTTCGCAATTGTCGATTGCCGGTTTGATCCACACCAGCCGCGGCGCTCGCGGCGGCGTTTCACTCGCCCGTCCGCCCGCTGAAATTTCCATCCTTGAGGTGGTCGAAGCCATCGACGGCCCGATCATGCTGAACGAATGCACGTCTTCACCAGATGCCTGCCCGTTTGGCGAGGAATGCCCGATTCGCCCGCTCTGGTGCCAGGCGCAGGATGAGTTGGTGGATCGTTTGCGGGTAACCACTTTTGCCGCATTCAGCAATGGAAATACGGCGAGCTAATCCCTTTTCTTCATTCCCTGGTGTTCTAAAACCTGATGCCTGAAGGCCTTGCAATCAATCGACGCTGGGTGCTGGTGTTGAATAACGGCGCCATCGTTATCGATTGGGGCGATGGAGTCTATCAGGATTTTTACAGTGGAGAATTTCTCGGCAGCGTCTCCCTGATCGGCAGTCATGTGATCCTCGACGAGCAGCTGGATTGGTTGCGGCGCACCGGCGATATCGTCGGCTTCGATGAAGCCAATATCTATGTGAACAGCCTGCCTGAATACCCCAAGAAAACCTTGGAGTGATCTTAACCTGGATTGACGATACCGGACACATGTTGCAGTGTCCGGTCTTTTTTAGCGAAATTGATGGCAGCCTGGAGCGCTGACCGGGCAGATTATTCCTCGCGCAACAGTCGTTCAAACTCGGGCAGCGAAACACGGGAGGTCATGTCCAGGCTGAGCGGGGTGACCGCCACCTTTTGGGCGAAGCGCAAGGCGTAGATGTCGGTGTCCTCGCCCACATCCTCGGCCGCGACCTGAATGAGGTAGTCCACTGGCCCGGGCGCCTCGAGCAATTCGCTGCGGCGAGAGCGCGGCACGAAGTAGCGGTGCGCACCGACCCGCACCACCTGCCAGGGGGTTTCAGGTGTGGCCCTGGCGGGCACGTCGACTTTAAGGACGTCCACATCCGCCGGAAACATGCGCTCCAGCAGGCGCTGAGCAAAGTAGCAGGTGAAATGCGCGGCAGCGGAGAACTCGGTTTTGGGTGAGTAGGTCAGGTACCCGTCGTCGAGCAGCTGCAGCGACACCGCCAGCGAGGGCACGCCGAAGGCGGCGCCTTCCAGCGCAGCGCCGATGGTGCCTGAAATGGAAATGCCGTTGCCGACGTTTTCTCCGTAATTAATGCCCGAAACGACCAGATCGGGCAGCTGCGGCATCAGGTCGAGCAGGGCGTACATCACTGCCTGGGCGGGCGTCCCGCCGATGGCGTAGGCGGTCCAGATTTGATTGCCGATCTGCAGCTGGCGCGGGGTGATGCGTCCATCGGATTGGATCGGGTGACTGCGGCCGGCGCCTGAGGATTGGTTGCGCGGTGCAGCGACGGTCACGTAGCCGAGTGTGGAAAGCGCCTCGGCAGCCGCCCACAGGCCGGGGGACTCGATGCCGTCGTCGTTAGTGAGCAGGATCTGTTTACGTCCGGGTTTCATGGGGTGGATTGTACTACAGCTCCATTGGCATGGCGCCAATCAGGCCGCAACCAATCGGCGCTGAGGCGCAGAGGCCGCGGGTGACCATGTATGTTCCGCGAACTGGCAGTATGGTCATTCAATCAGGACGCCAATGTCACCTGTTATCGAAAAATCAGGTACAGCGCCGCAAGGAGCAGGAAGATCAGCAGCAGGCAGCCGATGGTCGAGGCAGCCTCTTCCTTCTGAGCGGGCGGGCTGTCCCAGGAGCCGTTTGCCGCGGGTTGGGCGGCGAACGGATCGTACGGCTCCAGAAAGGCGCCCTCTTCTTCGTCCCCCATCATCTCCCGGCGGTAGCCTTCCAGTACACCGGGTAGTTGCGAGCCGAAACGGTCGCGCAGCGCAGCCTCGGCTGCCGCGCGGACGATCCCGTCCTCATCCCACAAGGCCAGCTCCGCCAACGCGCGGATGGCGGTCAGGTCGGTGACCTGCGCCAATGCGGCCACCGCCTTCAGGCGCAGGTCGTGGCTGGGGTCGCCGCGGGCGATCATGATTAATCCGCGCAGGGTCTGGTAATCGACCATGCCGGTCTCGGGCGGTCCGCCGGCGAAACCTGGCTCGACCGGCTGTTCATCCGCCGGCCGCGCAGACCAATCCTCATCCCGCTCCGCGCTGGATTCGGCCAGGCGCAGAACCATCTCGGCCTGGTCGCCGAGCAGGTCGTGCAGCGCCATGCGGGCCGCCTGCCGCACACCGGGATCGGGATCGTTGAGCGCCGCGCCGCTCAGCGCATCGGCGGCGTCCAGCTCGTCCATTTGACCGATGGCGCGGGCAGCGCGGGCGCGCTTTTCCGCGTCGCTGTCCTGGCGCAGTATTTGCAACAACCCTTCCAGGTTGCCGTATTCCTGCATGGCCTGGATCCTGTCCATGAAAAGAATTATACAATGAGCAGGCGCCGGGTTTCAGCCCGCCGAGTGGTTGACAGGCGGCGGAGAGTGGTCTACACTGGCGGTACCCCCTAATTCACCGGTTTTCTGGAGGCAAAATGGATACATTTAATCGGATGCCCAATTATGACGTCCGCAATGACGGCGCCGGGCCGTACGCGATCTTCTATTGCGATATCTGCGGCCGCGAGTTCCGCAGCACGCCTAGCTTTGTCGACTCCGTCAAGCAGGACCTCGGCCGGCAGGCGCTGGGCGGGCTGCTGCGTAAGGTGCCGCTGGTGGGCAGTTCGGTAGCCAGCAGCGTCACCGGCGACGATCCACGCTATTCGATGAAGCTCGACCAAAACCAGTTGCAGAAGGCCTGGGAGCAGGTGCAGGTGCACTTCCGTCAGTGCCCGACCTGCGATCGGATCGTATGCCTGTCGGACTTCGACACCCAGTCCGGCTACTGCCAGGACGACAGCCCGCGTCAGTCCGACATCGCCGCGGCGCGCGGTGCGCAGGCGGGCGCGGCCATCAAGGGTTTCGCGGACGCGTTCGGGCTGGGCGGCGCGATCGAGAAGGCGAGCGCGGCGGCCAAAAAGGCGCAAGAGGCAACCACCGCGCGCTGTCCGAACTGCGGCACGGTCGCCGAGGCCGGCACCAAGTTCTGCCCGGAGTGCGGCACGGCGATGGTCCAGCCTAGCGTGGCGGTCTGCCCGAAGTGCGGCACCGAAACGCACGGCGCCAAGTTCTGCCCGAACTGCGGCGAGAAGATGGAAGCCCGCCCGCTGGTAACGAAGTGCCCGAAGTGCGGCGCGGATACGCTGGGCGCCAAATTCTGCCCCGAATGCGGGAATAAGCTGGGTTAGATTTTGTGATGCGTAAACCGTAGGGGCAATTCATGAATTGCCGCTGCGGCTAACCCGGCCTTGCGCCGATCCCTGTGCCTGTCGAAGGGTCGGCGCGCGGGGCGAACGAGCGACTACCCAGCGTTAAGCCGATCCTGAGTGTGTGTCACCGCGAGCGAAGCGCGGCGGTCTTCCAGCCAGCCTGGAGATTGCTTCACCGCCAAAACACGGCGGTTCGCAATCTTCAGCAGCTGTCACCGCGAGCGGAGCGTGACGGTCTTCCAGCCAGCCTGGAGATTGCTTCACCGCCAAAAACCGGCGGTTCGCAATGACATATGCCGGGGAACACTACTTAAAACAAAAATCCCGCTTCTGCGGGAAATTTTCTAAATGTGGTGCCCCCGGCAGAACTCGAACAACGTCCCCTCCCCGGGGATCGGCAGCCTTACAAACAAAAATCCCGCTTCTGCGGGAAATTTTCTGAATGTGAGTGCCCCCGGCAGAACTCGAATCTGCAGCCTTTTGCTCCGCAAGCAAACGCTCTGTCCATTTGAGCTACGAGGGCGAACGGACCTTAAATATAATCCCAAGCTGCCTAATCGTCAAGGAAAAGGGGGGCTGACAAGATTAGGGGTGATCCCTGGGCGGTCTTCACACCTGGCCCCACTGGCGGCTCACGATGCCGCCCGGCTAACGCAGCTCGGGCAGCGTTGCCAGCGGGGTGGGGTGCTGGGTCATGCGCAGCTCGCTCTGCCGCGCCTGCTCGATGATGTGGTGCATCACCGTGCTGGCCACGGAACGCACCAGCGGGCGGTCCTCCACGTCGCCGCTGAAGGTGAGCGGCTGGCCGACGGACATGAAGTACGGCCCGCGGATGTACCAGCGGCCGATATGTTGTTCGCCTTTGACGGTCGAGCGGATCGAATGGATGCGCTCACGCAGCAAGTGAATGCCGACCGGGAAAACTGGCGCGCCGCTGGCCAGCGCCAGACGGGCGACGCCGGTGCGCGGCGCTTGAAAACCGCCTTCCTCGGGGCTGAGGTTGCCTTCCGGGAAGATCATCACCGTCTTGCCCCGGCGCAGCAGCTCGAGCGCCGCCTCGATCGCCGCCGGGCCTTTGCCCGCCTCGACCGGGATGTGCCCGGAACGGCGCAGGTACTCGCCGAGCAGGGGAACTTTAAAGAGCACTTCGTTGATCAGGATGAAGGATTGGTGCCTGACCATGCGGGCGACGAAAAATGGATCGGTGGTGGAGGGGTGGTTTGCGGCGATGATTTTTGCGCACTTCGGCAGCGGCTGGTCCATGCGCACGTCCAGCTTGAGCATGGTGTCGGAATACGTGGCCACAACAGGTTTGGAGAACCAGTACATCAGGCGGTCAATTGCCATTAATTGTCTTTTCCTTGTGCTTTCATTAAAAGGTCAGTCGTCTCGCCCGACTGCTTTTACCGAAGGGCTGATTGTATCAGTTGATCTGTGCATTCGCATTGGCTGCAAGGCCTATTTATGACCTATTCCCTTCTGTGACCTGGCCCGTGCAGTCATGTGACGCGAAAGAGCGGCGGCGCAGGGACGCTAGTTATAACCCAATATTGGTATTTCGTTGCGAAATTATGGGCATCCTTGCAATAGTGTAAGCAGATTATAAGAATTCGGCTGGCACTATCGACAGGCGACACTGCCGCGGATCATTCCGCAGGGGCGGATTCCTGCCCGCCTGGAAATTTTTCCCCTCGGCGGTATATGGTGGATTGGCGATGGCGTTATTTAAAGCTAAATGGCAGCGATTTTCCGCCGCTAACCCATCCTGCGGCTTTTCTGTGCCCTATGTGAACTCTGTGGTGATTAACTGCCTCAACAAAATACCTCTTGGTGCGGCGGCTGTTTGTGGTTTCTACGTGCCCCAATCCCGCAAATAAAGAAAATCGTACCCCACCGTGCGGTTGGACAGCTTGGCGATGGGCGGCAGGACGCGCTTGAACTGGTTGCGCCGTACCCGATCGACCACCGCGCGGACGAAGCCCTCGGCAAACCCCGTCTGGACGCACTCCTCGGGCGTGTAGCGCTCGTCGACCAGCAGGTAGAGCAGCCTGTCGACCTCGGCATAGGTAAATCCCAGCTCGCCCTCGTCGGTCTGACCTGCCCACAGGTCAGCCGAGGGCGCTTTGGTCTGGACCGACTCCGGCAGGCCCAGGTCGCGGGCCAGCTGGCGCACCTGGGTCTTGTACAGGTCGCCAAGCGGATTGAGCGCGCAGGCCGAGTCGCCGTAGAGGGTGGTGTAACCGAGCAGGATCTCGGTCTTGTTGCCGGTGCCAACCACCAGCCCGTTGAACGCCGCCGACTGGTCGAAGAGGACGATCATGCGCAGGCGCGCCATGACGTTGCCCTTGCGCACGCTGCTCATCTTGGGGAAGCGCTCGAACAGCGGTTCGACCATCGCGGTAATCTCCACGGTCAGCGATTGCACCCCGGTTGCGTCGATCACCTTCTGCGCGTCCTCGAGCGAATCCGGCGATGAATCACGGTAGGGCATGCGCACAGCGAGCACATTCTGCGGCCCGAGCGCCTCGGCTGCCAGGTAGCAGGAAACCGCCGAGTCGAGCCCGCCAGATAGACCGATGACCGCGTGAGGAATGCCCGTTCGTCCGATCTCAGTGCTGATGAAGCCGGTCAAAATCTTGCGTGCCAGTTCGGTATTTATGGTCAGTTCTGCATTTTGCATGGTCAGCTCCTGCTGCAAAGGGCGTCAGCGCCCTGGATTACGACTGAATCACATGCCGTTGCTCTGGCAGCCGAGGATGCGGTTCAGCTCGCGCGAGACCAGCGCGGTGCGCTCGTCGCGCAGCAGCGGCAGGCGCGCACGGGTGCGGTGCAACTGGTTGAGATCCAGCTCCGCGATTACCAGCGCCTCTTCGTGATACGGACCGTGCTGGAGCAGCTCGCCGTCCGGATTGAACACCGCCGAGCCGCCCCAGAAGTTTAATCCGTCCTCGAAGCCGACCCGGTTGGCGTGCAGGACGAAGGCAGTGAACAGACTGGCGTAGGCGCGGTTGATGTGGTCAACCCAGCCGGCTGATTCGAGCTGCCCGGCGCTGCTCAGGCCGCGCCCCGGCGAGGCGGAGTGGTGCAGGAAGAGGTCCGCGCCGTCCAGCCAGAGCAGGTAGGGCGGCGAGGCGTGCCAGAAATCCTCGCAGATCAACATGCCGGCGCGCCCGAAACGGGTGTCGAAGGCGCGCACCGCGTCGCCCCAGGCGAAGAAGCGCCCCTCGTCGAACAGCCCGTAGGTCGGCAGGTAGACCTTGCGGTGGACGTGGACGATTTCGCCGCGCGAAAGGTAAGCCGCGGCGATGAAGAAGCGGTTGCGGCTGTCCTCCTCGACGAAGCCGACCATCAGGTCGAGCTTCTGGCTGGCCTGCAGCAGCGGCTTGAAGAGCTCGTCATCCGCGTGCGGGCGGTGCGCCACCGCCGGGGCGAGATCCTGCAGGACGTAGCCGGTCAGCGAAAGTTCGGGGAAAATGACCAGGTCGGCGCCGAGGGCGTTCGCCTGCTCGATCAGCGCAAGGTGCTTGGCCAGGTTAATCTGCGGATTACCAAGGACGGTGTTCAATTGGACGAGGGCAGCGGTCAGTTTCATGGGCATTATGGTTTCATCGGGATACTACCCGGCGCGCTGGTCGCGCGAGGAGGGCCAGGCTTCGCGCCGGGTGGAGGCTTTTTTTGCAGAAGTCACGCCTAGCTGCTGTAAAACGATCCAGCCCAGGCCGAGCAGGCAGAGCCCTGCCAATCCAGCTGCTGCTGCCATGTCCAGGCGGACAGACCGCCAGACCAGCGGATTGTCTGCGCGCAGCCAGGAGAAAAGCAGGGTATGCAGCCCGAATGCCAATCCGAGCGAACATGCCTGACCGCCTGGCAGCTTGAAGGCAGCGGCGCTGCCGCGCTCGACGCGCCAGCTGAGCAGCAGCAGGCTGGCGGCCGCGGTCAGCTGCAGCGGCCAACGGCTGGCAAGCAGGCCCTGCTCATCCGGCAGGCGCAGCGCCCAGAAACTCTCGTCCGGGATTTCGACTCCATACGCGCAGCCGGCCTGGTTACAGCCCAGCCAGGTCATGACCGCCACAGCCGGGACGAGCGGCGCCAGCAGATCGGCGGTGCGCCCCAGAGGCGCGCGCAGCAGAGCTGAGGCTGCGGTCAGGCTCAGCAGGGCGAAGAGAAGCGCCCCGGGCCAGCTCAGCCCTCCCAGCCAGAAACGCAGCACGTTCAGCGGGGCGGCGCGGAACAACTCCGGGTGGAGGAAGGCATAATTCAGCCGCGCGCCGAGCAGCCCGGCAGCCAGCACGGCCAGGCCGGCCGCTGTCCAGCGCAGGGCCTGTTTTTCCGGCACTCGTCGGGTCACCTGCAGCAGGCCGAGCGATCCGCCAATGCCGATGAGGAGAGAATATAAGCTCACGGTCGCGCTTATCCTTTCATCCGATTATACAATTTTCCTGGCGACTATTCAGCCCGGGTTTTCGACTTCAGAATAACAAAAAACGGCGGCTCTACGCCGCCGGTTTTGTAATGAAGACCGGTTGCGCCGTTATTTGACTTCCTCGATGTTCTGAATGATGTGCCCGACCAGGCCGTATTCTTTGGCTTCCTCGGCGCTCATCCAGAAGTTGCGGTCTGAATCGCGCTCGACCTTATCCAGCGGCTGGCCGGTTTGGCTGGCGAAGATCTCATTCAGGCGCCGGCGCATGCGGATGATCTCCTGCGCCTCGATGGCCAGATCCTGGGCGCTGCCGCGGATGCCGGCTGCGGGCTGGTGCAGCAGGAAGCGCGTGTTGGGCAGCGAGTAACGCTGCTCGACAGGCGGGGCGGCATAAATCAGCGCGCCAGAGCTGGCCACCCAGCCGGTGCCGATGACCTTGACTTTGGGTTTGACAAAGCGGATCATGTCGAAGATTGTGTCGCCCGACTCGACGTGCCCGCCCTGCGAGTTGATGATGATTTTGATGTCGTCGTCCGAGATCGAGGAAAGCAGCAGCAGCTGCTGGGTGACGGTCTCGGCCATCTTCTGGTTGATTTCACCGAAGATCAAGACGGTTCGCGTTTCCAGGAATTTCTCCTGCATGTTGAAGCGCGGCTTTGCTTCTTTTTTCTCCTGGGATTCTTTCGGCTCTTCCTCTTCTTCCTCTTCGTATTTGTACATGTTGATCTCCCTCGTTCGATAATTCGCTGCAGGTGAATTATAAACCAGGTAGGGACGTTCCTACAAAACAGGAGCCGGCAGGGATTGCAGGGGCGGCCCTCGCGGCCGCTCGGCGGGCAGGGGCAAGCCCTGGCCTTGCGACCTCCATAGGATTGAATTACCAATCTTGGGATTCGCAGGGACGGTCGAGCGGGCGGACAGGAATCCGGCCCCGCCCAACCGGCTGAAGGCCTTATACTTTCTCGACCGGCTGACGCAGGATGGTGCGCAGTTTTTCCGGCTTTGCCCGCCTGGGGTCGCCGAGGTAGACCTCGTGATGCAGCCCGCGATATCGAAGGCCGTTCTCATCGGCAAATGCCTTCATCATCTCAATGGTCGCCGGCTCGGTGGAATACGGGCCGATGTGCATGGTTTGAATGCACAATCCCTCATGGAAGGGCTCGAAGCGAACCTGCGACAAAAACGGGCTGTCCGACTTCTTCTTGACCTGCGCCACCGCTTGCAGGTACATCTCGGGTGTGATGTGATCCGGCTGCAGCATCATCAGCGTGAAATTCCAGGGCACTGTCGGGTTTTGCTCATATCCACCTGAATCCAGCCACCACAGTCCTTCGATCGCCATGACCGAATAATCGATGGGATTTTGTTTGCTCAGCTTTGACATAAACTTGAGGGTGAAGGAAATTCCATAAAGAGCCTTCATCGCCTCTTGAAAATCCGGAGCGTCCGCGACGGCTGTGCCTGGATCGATGCGCCCGTCGACCATGATGAAACGAAATGCTGGAACTTCCACAATCTCGACCTTCTTGGCTGAAGGTGAATACAGGTATGACAGTTCTTTTCGTAGATCTTGTTTAACCATCATGAAACCCTCCTCTATCCTCCGTCGGACTTGTTGCCTGCTTAATATCCTTTAGCATACATCAGTTTGGTAAGAATTGTTTTTTGGGGGACCCATGATTTCTGACAAATTTGGTTCTGTTTCCTTTTCACTCGAGCACAATCCCGGCTGTTGGGATATTTCCTGATCCGATTCTAAAAATCCAGGCTGCTCTCGCGGACTGGCAGCCTGGATGGTTGGCGCTGACAATGTTTAGTTTTGCTTCTTTACCAGGATCAACGCCAGGCCGACCAGGATCAACGCTGCCGGTCCTGCATAAGCCAGCACGTCCAGGAGCTTGACCGGATCTTCAATGAGGAGGAAGCCTGCGCCAGTCAGGGCGAGGATCCCGCCGGGAATGAGCGCCCAGAGGTGCTTTTCTTTGGTGAACAGGGTCGAGAACAAGGAGATGCTGAACCAGCCTAACGCAAACCCCAGGCAGGAGATCCCGCTCTCGTCCGTCCAGTGAGACACGGCGAACAGGTCGCGCAGCGAGGCAGCCAGACCCAGGCCGGTGAGGATGCCTGCCGGGATAAACCAGCCGGACTTGCGGGTGAGGACGCCGAGCACGAACATCGCAAAGCCCGGGTAGAAGAGGATGACCTTGCCGAGGTCGACAAATTTATCGACCAGCACCAGCGCGCCGAAAACGGCCAGCAGCCCGCCCCCAACCATGGCCGCGAATTGCTCGGAGCCGGTTCGGGATTTAATTGAGGAATTCATTTCTGCGTTCATTTCTCTCTCTCTTTCTTTTCTGTGGATTGCGCCTTGCGGCTATTTTGTTTGGGTTTCAACAATGCCAATGATACGGCTGCAGTCTGGCGGCTACCAGTGCCGCTCGATAGAAATCCGGCGCGTGAAGATAGAGATATTGACATGACTTTCAGGGGATGCCGGAAAAGAAAACCGGCGGAAGCTGCCCTCCGCCGGCCTTATCCTGCCGGGCACAAATTCGCTGTGTGAAGCGCGGATTCTGACCTTATAAAAGGATCACCAGCAGAATGACCGGCAGGGCCAGAATCGCCACGATGATCCCGATCACCAGTCCGACGATGCCCAGCGCGCCGGCGACAAGACCGAAGACACCGGCGATCAGCCCGAACACCAGAGCGAACAGCCCGCCTATAAGGTCGAACAAGAGTTTGAACATTGAACTGCTCCTTTATTAATCGATGCCGAAGCTGCTCCGGCTATTCTTATCAGATATACGCAGGACCAGCGAACAGGTTTCATTTGTCGGCTGATGCCTTCCCCTGGCGGATGATTAGAAAATAAGGATCCTGTTCAGCAGCAGGGTTATGTTTGGCGGGATCACCCTGATCATTTGCCGCTTCTACACCGCCCCCACGATTTTAAGCGCCATCCAGACCAGGGCTGTGCCGGTAATCCGGCCGCCAATCAAATTGACATTATCCTGTTGTTTATGAGCAGGTTGCCAGGTTGACTTTGCTCAGCCTGGTCTGGAGCCGCTGTAACGTCCGCGCGGAGCTGGAGCGCAAACGATGCGGCGGCTGAGCCCCGGCATTACTCCAGCGGGGGGACGTCCATGGCAGGATTGGAGCGTTCCATCAGCTTTTCGGGGTGCTCCAGCGGGAGGAAGCCGCCGTAAGCGCGGTAAAGCTTGTGCGCATCGCGGGTGGCGAGCAGCACGCGGCGCAGTCCGCTGACTGCCGGGTGGAGCAGGATGGTTTCCACCAGCCATTTGCCCAGGCCCAGTCCGCGATGTGACTCAAGGATGAATACATCGCACAGCCAGCCGAAGGTGGCCTGGTCGCTGACCAGACGGGCAAAGCCGACCTGCTTTTCCCCGTCATACACGCCGAAGCAGAGTGAATGAGCGATGGATTTCTCGACGGTTTCCAGAGCGCGCCCCCGCGCCCAATAAGAACGGCTGGAGAGGAAGTCGTGAATCACTTCCAGCTGCAAGCGGCCGGGATCCGTATCGATGTAAAATTGATCGCGCTGCACGAGGAAATGGTTTTGCATGTTTTCTCCTGATGGATGAGAATCGGTTTCGGGCGCGGCGGGCAGGGCGGCCGCCCATGGTTTCTACCCGCTCAGGGATTTGCTGTCTGTGGGCTGTCTTCGCTCAGCCGCCAGTATTCTCCGCCGCCGCCTTCGCGCGCCATAAGCTTATAGATGATCAGATGCCTGCGCAGGAAAGCGGTGTCCTCATGATAGCCGGAGAGGATTTCGTTGACCTGTTTTTCGCTGTAGCGGCGGTTGAGCTCGAAAGCCTTCACAACGTAACGCAGCAGGACGAGCAGTTTCTTCTCCTGACTCGGGAAGGCAGTGATGCGCCCTTCTTCGTCCGTGAAGGATTTTAACACTTTACGCTCGTAAGCGTCCAGGTCGACGTCCTGCGAAAGGCTGGAAACACCCTCCACCTTGAGCAGGCGCTGCGCCATCGCATGTAGCTGATCGATATTCAGCGAATAGAGGTAGTAATGGCCGTCCGCGCGGGCTTCGACCAGACCGGCCTGCGCCAGGCGCGAGAGGTGATGCGAGGTTGTGGATGCGCCCAGGTCGAGCATGGCGGCCAGGTGTTCGACGGTGTAAGCGCGCTGAGCCAGCAGGCCGACGATTTTCAAGCGGTTGCCATCAGACAGCGCCTTGAAAAAATTGAGCAGCTCGTCACTTGTCATTTGTTCACTCATGGATTGCCCGAAACCTTTCAATTCGCATCAAAACATTATGATATATATCGAAATGATTTTATCACATTCACTCCGTTTTTTCAAGAGAATCAAAAGCCCCCGGTTCACTGTGTAAGTTCCGGGGGCTTAAATTATGTTCTGGATTATGTTTATGCGACTTTGCGGGCCAGTCCCTTGAGAACCATGCCGAGGCCAAGCAGGCTCAGGCCGAGGTTGGTGAAGAGCATCTGCAGGTTGCCCAACAGGCCGTCCGCATTCAGGTCCACGCCGGTGACGGGGATGAGCACGGTGGGCGGGTCGTTGGGCGGAGGGGGCGGGGGCAGCGTGGCCGGATCGGTCGGCTGGACCTGGGTCGCTTCGGGGGTAGGATCGGTCGGCTGAGTGGCGGTGGCTTCCGCGGTGGGCTCAGGGGTTTCCGGGGTGTCGGTGGGGACCGGGGTCTCGGGTGTGTCGGTGGGGACGGGGGTCTCAGGCGTGTCGGTGGGAACCGGGGTCTCAGGCGTGTCGGTGGGGACGGGGGTCTCAGGCGTGTCGGTGGGGACCGGAGTCTCAGGCGTGTCGGTGGGGACCGGGGTCTCGGGCGTATCGGTGGGGACGGGGGTCTCGGGTGTATCGGTGGCGGTAGGCTCAGGAGTTACCGGTGTGTTGGTCGGGGTGTTGGTGGGCGTGTTGGTGGGCGTGTTAGTCGGGGTGTTGGTGGGTGTATTGGTGGGTGTGTTGGTCGGCGTGTTTGTGGGTGGAGTTGTAGGAGTAGCTGTAGCGCCGCTCACCCGGTAGTTGTCGTTCTTGGTTTGGTTGGCTTTGGCAGGATCGAATACATCGACCGTGTAAGTTCCCCAGTCGTCCGCTGGAATGGTATACGCATCGACGCAGAAGTAGCCATCCGCATCGGTTGTGGCTGAACCCGACGCTACAGTGATATTGGGGTCGCCGGATGCGCCTCCGGGTTGCCCTTCGATCACCCAGCCATATGTGAAGCCTGGATCGAAGTTATCCCCGCGAATGTGGACGGTCTCGCCAACCTGATAATCGTTATCATCCTGCGCGGCGGGGTCAGAGCAGGTTTCGTTGGTGGTCCAGATCGCCCCTGAGCCCCAATCTGCATATGTGATTTGAGCGGGCAGCACGTTGAAGACCAGCGCCGCGATTAAGAAAGCTGTGCCAACAATATAGCTGAGGTTGCCAGCTAAACGGAGGGTCTTGCTCTTTGACGACCTTTGCATGTTCATTCGAACCTCTCCTTTTCGATAAACTACGGCTAATGAAGATTGCTGACGGGGTAAAAAATAAAAACCGGCCGCCAATGGCCGGTTTCGCTGCTGGCTCCCTGTACGCCCGCTCAAGAATGAGCAAGCGACCATGATAGACGTACAGATCATCGCCTCCGTGTATTCCAATTGGGTTGTTAAAGAAGATGACTCGTATTATAGCGGCGCGAAATAAATAGTCAATAAATTATTGGTTAGAAAACGGTAATAAAAACCCCTTAATCCTCCCAGAATAAGGGATTATTAAGGGGTTTATAGCCTGATTGTTTAGAAATATCTTATAACAATATTACCGTCACTGTAGGACTGATCAACGAACGCGGCGGGCCAGTCCCTTGAGGACCATGCCGAGCCCAAGCAGGCTCAGGCCGAGGTTGGTGAAGAGCATCTGCAGGTTGCCCAACAGGCCGCCGGCATTCAGGTCCACGCCGGTGACGGGGATGAGCACGGTGGGCGGGTCGTTGGGCGGAGGGGGCGGGGGCAGCGTGGCCGGATCGGTCGGCTGGACCTGGGTCACTTCGGGGGTGGGGTCGGTTGGCTGAGTGGCGGTGGCTTCCGCGGTGGGCTCAGGGGTTTCCGGGGTGTCGGTGGGGACCGGGGTCTCGGGTGTGTCGGTGGGGACGGGGGTCTCAGGCGTGTCGGTGGGGACGGGGGTCTCAGGCGTGTCGGTGGGGACCGGGGTCTCAGGCGTGTCGGTGGGGACGGGGGTCTCAGGCGTGTCGGTGGGGACGGGGGTCTCAGGCGTGTCGGTGGGGACGGGGGTCTCGGGCGTGTCGGTGGGGACCGGAGTCTCGGGCGTGTCGGTGGGGACCGGGGTTTCGGGCGTGTCAGTAGGGACCGGGGTCTCGGGTGTATCGGTGGCGGTAGGCTCAGGAGTTACCGGTGTGTTGGTAGGGGTGTTGGTGGGTGTGTTGGTGGGGGTGTTGGTGGGGGTGTTGGTCGGTTCCGGCGTCACTGTGGTCGGATCATTGTCATAGCAAAATACGACGTGGCTAATCTGAAGTGGTTGACCATTGTTATTTGTAGGAGTGTACAAAGCGATATCCGATGTTCTCTCCGGTTCATAATAGAAAACATAGGCGCCGGATCCGGCTTTGACAATCACAGCATCGAGGCTTAAATTGCTGGCCCAATCGAAGGTGTAGTGATCGCTTCCTGAAATCGTAACGGAGAGCGTGCCGTCGCTGTAGGTTCCATTTTCCGCGGAATTATCCGCCTTAACACCCGAATTACTGGTAACGCCGGGAAACAGCGCATTCAGGCTATTCAAGGTGCTGCAATTCGGGTTCCCAGCTAAAGTCACGGGCGCGACGGCCGCGCTTAACCCGATCTTCGCCTGGCTGGTTTGAAGAGGCATGATATTGAAGATCAACGCCGCGATCAGGAAAGCTGTGCCAATAATATAGCTGATGTTGCCGGCTGTGCTGAGTGTTCTGGTTTTCATTACTTTATGAGCGTCCACTTGATTCCTCCTTACTGCAATAATAAACGGCTGATGAAGACTTGGGATTAAAAAAACCGGCTATCAAGGGCCGGTTTCGCTATTGGCTTTCCGCATGCTATCTCCCTGATGGAGTAAGCGACCAGTTATTCACATGCGGGTCATCGCCGCCCGATATAATTGCAACCTGTCTTTTCGTCGAAATTAATAACCGGCCGAAAAAACAGCGGCCGGTTTCGCTATTGGCTCCCTGTACGCCCGCTCACGGGTGAGCAAGCGACCAATTAAGACGTACAGTTCATCGCCTCCTTGTCGTCGTGTATGTTATTAAAGTGACTTACACGTATTATAATGAGGCGATATATTTTGTCAATATATTATTAGTTATAGAATAGTTAGAATTGTCCGTGCGCGCGGCGAAAATAAGGCCTGATCCGGTGATTTCAGGCCTTGTTATTTAATATTTTCTTATAAGAAAACGCTCACCACCTTATGTCGGGCAGATGGCGAGAAATGGATCAACGAATGCGGCGTGAAAGACCGTGGAACACCATGCCAAGGCCAAGCAGGCTCAAGCCCAGGTTGATGAAAATCACCTGCAGATTGTTCATGGAGTCGTGAAAATTCAGGTTGATGCCCGTTACCGGGATGAGCACCTCGGGAGTATCGACGGAAGGCGGGGGCAGCGTGGGCGGAAGGGTGGAGGTCCGCGTGACCACCTGAGTGGGCGGCCTGGGAGTATTGGTGTTCGTGCTGGTCGGCGGCACAGGCGTGTCGGTGGGGTCTTCAGCCGTGGAGGTGAAAGTTGATGTGATGGTCGCGACCTCGGGGGTGTTGGTGGGGGTGCTGGTTGACGTGGCCGTTGCTGAAGCGGTGGCTGTATCCGTGGGGGTGTTTGTCGGCGTATGAGTCGGTGTGCTGGTTGGTGTATTTGTGTGCGTTTGAGTCGGCGTATGGGTCGGGGTGTTGGTCAGCGTGTTTGTCGGAGTATGGGTGGGTGTGTTTGTCGGAACAAGGGTGGCGGTATGCGTCGCAGTGTTGGTCGGGGTGCTGGATGGAATCGCGCCGCGAACCTGGTAGTTATCATTTTTGGTCTGGGTAGGATCTTCGGGATCGAAGACATCCACCGTATAGACGCCGTCATCGTCTGGCTGGATTGTGTAAGAGGGCACGCAGAAATAGCCGTTCGAGGAGGTGGTGATCGACCCTGAATCTACGATTTGATTGGGATCGGCCGATCCAGGCTGCCCGGTGATGCGCCAGCCGTAGACATGATCGCCGAGGAAATCCTCGCCGCGGATGTGAACCGTCTCTCCGATGGCATAATGATTGGCATCCTGCTCGGCGCCTGCGTACACATCGCACGGCTCGCGCGTGGTCCAGATCGCGCCTGAGCCGCCGGCGTAGCTGAGCTCGGGCGGAAGGATGTTGAAGACGAGAGCAGCAATTATTAATGAAGCACCGAATATGTAACAAACATTGCCGGCCGTTTGGAGAAATCTGGAGCTGGAAGATCTTCGCTTTTTCATAAAATACCTCTTTTCGCCTGTCAATAACAACGATGATAGATGAATGCGGATTGTGAGAAAACAAAAACCGGCCTGAATTGGATTCGGCCGGTTTCGCTATTAGCTCCCCGTGCGCCCGCTCAATTTCAAGCAAGCGACCATTTAAGACGCACGGTTCACAGCTTCCTTATTACTGGATATCGGCTATAAAGTATGTTAATAGTATTATAGCGGTTAGAAAGCGTTTGTCAATCACACCCGGTTAGGAAACAGTAATCCAGGGTTTCCTGATCGCTCAAAAGATCGTCCTTTTGGGGCGAATCACAGGGAATGATTAGAAATATCTTTGAGAAAGAGCCAGGCCAGACAGAAATAATCGGATTATCTACCAGGAACGCAATACAAGGATTCCCCAGAGAAAATGTGGATGGCGTGTTCACCTGCGTCCTGTCTTTTGCCTCAGCCGCCCGCCGCTGGCTGCGCCGATCCGCCACGCAGCTGAAGCTGGATCGCTGCAGCCTCGAAGCGCGGCGGTAGACGGTATGCAGACTAATCTGAAAGGGGCGCCGTTACCCGGTCCACAAGGATGGGCGCAGCTCCAACGGCTCGAGGGCGGACGTGGCCCGGGGCGGCAGCCTCCGGGAGCATTTTCCCCTGCAGCCAGGGGACGGCAGGGATCCAGGCAATCGGCCCGGCTCATATCGGTCGGTTTTCTGGTGGATATCGGTAGATTTTTTGTTTACCCCTTGAATTTTATAAGAAAATTCTAAAGAACCTCAGGCCGCATTGACGGTTCAATCGACCGCTGAATCGAATCAGTTCCAGGCGGGCATCTGCGCAGGCTGCTCGCCGTCTGAATTTGTTATTATGGTTATAATGGAACTTAATCTGATGGATAATTTCCAACGGCAAAAATTATGATATCCCTTGATAGTTTTTTTTCGGCGATCGAGGACGGGGATTTCGAGGCGGTTAAAGAAATGCTGGATGAGGACCCCGGACTTGTGAACGCCCGCTCGATCGACGGGATGAGCCCGGTTTTGGCTGCGATGTACTATGAACATCCGGGCATTGCTCAACTGATTGTCACTTTCGGCGCTCAATTGAACATCTTCGAAGCTGCCGCGGTTGGCCGGCTGGACCGTGTCCGCGAGATTCTGGACGAATCGCCCGATCTTGTGGATGATATTGCCCCGGACGGTTTCCAGCCGCTCGGGCTGGCCTGCTACTTTAATCAGGAAGAAGTGGCGGCTTTTCTCATCGAACGGGGAGCGGCGGTCGATTCCGCCTCGCACAATCCAATGAAAGTCATGCCCCTGCATTCGGCAGTGGCGGCCCGGTCGCTGGCCATCACCCGGCGGCTGCTTGAACACGGCGCGCCGGTCAATGCTGCCCAGGCAGATGCTTTCACGCCGCTGCACGCCGCCTCGCAGAACGGGGATGTCGAGATCGTCCGGCTGCTGCTGGACGCAGGGGCCGACCCCAACCTGCGCGACGCGGAGGGTAAAACCGCGCTCGATTTCGCCCGGGCGGAGAACCACACCGAGGTCATCCATCTGCTCCTGCAACAAGGCGCTGCGGATCGATCTTGATCACCGGAGGAGCTTCCATGCGAAAACCGACCCTGCTCTTCAGCCTGTTCCTCAGCTTAGCTCTTGTGTTGAGCGCCTGCAACCTGCCCAGACCGAACGCGGCCACGCCGACCTCCCCCGGCGATTGGGCCGGCACTGCCGCCGCAAAAACGGTCCAGGCGCTGTCCACCCTGCTGGCGCCTACGCAGACGCCCCAAACCGCGGATACCACGCAGGCGCCACCGCCTGCCAGCCCGACAGTCGCGCCGGCAACCATCACGCCGACCGCGTCCGATCAGCCCTGTGACCGGGCCGATTTTGTCGATGATGTCACCATCCCGGACGGCACCAAGGTTGCTCCGGGCGAATCTTTCATCAAAACCTGGCGTTTGCGCAACAGCGGCTCCTGCACCTGGACGGCCAGCTACCGGGTGGTGTTCGAGTCTGGCAATGCGCTTGGCGCCCCGGCCAGCTTTAACCTGCCGGCGGATGTGGCGCCAGGCGCAACCACGGATATTTCGGTGCAAATGAAGGCGCCCGAGAAACCCGGAGATTATGAGAGCAACTGGAAGCTGCAGAACGCGTCCGGGGTGATCTTCGGCACCGGATCGACCGGCACGAAATCCTTCTGGGCGCGCATCACGGTCGGAACGCCGACGCCTGCGATGTTCGCGGTCACCAAAGTTGTGATCAGCGCCGACAACGCCAATTACAGCGGCAGTTGTCCGCACACGTTCAACCTCTCGGCAGCAATCACCTCGAGCCGGGAAGGAAACGTAACCTACTTCTGGGAGCGTTCCGACAGTTCGAAAACGCCGCTGCAATCGGTCGAGTTCAGCGAGGCGGGCACGAAGACGGTCACCTCCACCTTCGAGGTGACGTCCAGCTTCGATGGATGGATCAGGATCTACATCGATAATCCCAACCACCAGACCTTTCCGCAATTCAGCCTGAAGGCGAACTGCTCATCGTAGAGGAGCAACCTGGCGTCTCGGCGGGTGATTAAAGCTTGCTGTTATTCGGGTCGGAGCAATCTGCCGGCCTGTCGAGTGCGCGCGTACTGCCTTTCAACCGCGCAGCGATTCATTTGACAAACCAGGGCGAATCACATAGCATCATAACGTAAGGGTGCACCCGCTGGTCTTGGATCGCCCAATTGTGTTCGCGAGCGAATTCTGGTTGGGAGGGCGCTGTGATGGCTGCGAAATTTCTGCTGAGCTTTGACATCGGCGGCAGCGGCGGCCGCTGCCTGCTCTACAATCTGGCGGACGGGTCGGTCACCGGCGCCTACCGTCCCTGGACGCACCTGAACGCGCCCGGACTGGGAAGCTGGGCTTTCGATCTTGACACGCAGGGCATCTGGCGAACCCTGGCGGAACTGACTCGCGAGGCGCGCGCAAAGGCCGGAGCGGCCGGCGATGAAATCGCCGGCATGGCGGTGACCGGCATGCGCTTGACCACCCTCCTGGTCGACGAGCAGGGGAAGATCCTGCTGGCGACGCCCAATAAGGATGCACGCGCATCCGCAGAGGGGATGGAACTGGCAGCCGTGCGCGGAGCGGAGTTCTATGCGCGCAGCGGCCACTGGCCCAGCCCGGTGATGAGCGCTGCCAGGCTGCTCTGGCTAAAGTCCCAGCGCCCGGCCGTGCTGGATCGAACCCGAGCCGTCCTGAGCGTCAGCGACTGGGCGGCTTACCAGCTGTGCGGAGCGCTGGCGGCGGAAGCCAGCCAGGCAGCCGAGACGATGCTGCTTGACCTGCAAAGCCGTGATTGGGCAGACGACCTGATCGCTACCCTGGGATTGCCGCGGGACATCTTTCCGCGGCTCGTTTCGGCTGGCGAGCGCCTGGGCGAGCTGGGTCAGGCAGCCGCGGCCCATCTGGACCTGCCGGCCGGCATCCCGGTCGCTGCCGGAGGGGCTGATTCGCAGTCGGCTCTGCTCGGACTCGCCATCCACACGCCCGGTCAGTTGGGTGTGATCGCCGGCAGCACAGCGCCGGTTATGCTGACCGCCGACCGCCCGTACATCGATGCGCAGCGGCGCACCTGGTGCGGGCTGCACCTGATCCCCGGCCAGTATGTCATCGAAAGCAACGCCGGGGCGATGGGCGCTGCCCTGGAATGGCTGGGAAGCCTGCTTTATCCGCACCTGCCGCAGCCAATCAAGGCGCTTTCGGCGGATGCAGCCGGAAGCGAGCCGGGTGCCCGCGGGATCCTGTCCTATTTTGGCGCGCAGATTTTCAACGCTGCCGAAATGAGCATCCCTCTGGATACGTTTACCCTCTCGAGCATGCAGATCCCCGGCGGGAAGGCTGGCCGCAGCCACCTGGCGCGGGCGGCGCTGGAGGGCATGGCTCATGCGCTGCGCGCCAACGCCGACCAGGCGCTCGAGGCAGCCGGCGCAAGGATTGACCAGATCCACATTTGCGGCGGGATGAGCCGCTGCCGCACCTGGCTGCAGATTATCAGCGATGATTTTGGTCTGCCCGTGCATGCCTCGCGTTATCCGCAGGCGACCGGTCTGGGAGCAGCCATGTGCGCCAGCGTGGCCGCGGGGATTCATTCCGACCTATCAGCCGCAGCCCAGGCTATGGCGGGTGAACTGGTCGTCTTCCAGCCGCAGCCGGCTGCAACCGAGGCATACCGTGAATTGTATAAGGATTGGCGGCGGCTGCGCAGCGAGCGCCAGGCGGCTGACAACCTGGCTTCCGGGATCATCCTGGGGAGCGTGCAGACAGCGCCCGAGCGGCCACCCGAGATGACGGTTGAATATCGACCGTCCATGTTCGTCAGCGCGGATGCCGGCGAGGAAGCGGTTGCATTGCTGCGCGAGCTGGGCGAGGTGACCTACGCCAGCTACCGCAGCGAGGGCAGCCTGCTGGCGGGCGACGACCTGGTCGAAGCGCTGCGCGGGTACGCGGTTTTCATCACCGAGGTGGACGTGCTCGACGCGGCTGTGCTGCAAAAACTGCCCGATCTGCGCGTGGTGGTGGTCTGCCGCGGCAATCCGGTCAACATCGATATCCCCGCCTGTACGGCGGCGGGCGTGCCGGTGATCAACACCCCCGGCCGCAACGCGGATGCAGTCGCCGATTTGACCCTCGGACTAATGCTCATGCTGGCGCGCAAGCTCCCTCAAGCTGCTCTCTTTTTGCGCGAGCCGGGCGGCGAGGCCGGCGACATGGGCCGGATGGGCGCTGCCTTCAGCCAGTTCCAGGGGGTCGAGCTGTGGCGCAAGACGGTCGGCATCGTCGGCGGCGGGGCGGTTGGGCGGCGCGTGATTCAGCGTCTGCTGCCCTTCGAGGCCCAGGTGCTGCTTTACGATCCCTATCTGAGCGGCGAAGAATCCGCCCTGCTCGGCGCGGAAAAAGTGCCGCTCGATGAACTGCTCGAGCGCAGCGATTTCGTCTCGCTGCACGCGCCGGTCAGCGACGAAACGCGCGAGATGATCGGCGCCGAGGAGCTGGCGCGGATGAAACCCGGCGCCTATCTGGTCAACACCGCCCGCGCCGCGCTGGTGAATAACGAGGCGCTGCTTGAAGCGCTGAGTTCTGGCAGGCTGGGCGGCGCAGGGCTGGACGTCTTCCCGGTCGAGCCGCCCGGCGCGGACGATCTGCTCCTGGCGCTGCCCAACGTGATCGCCACGCCGCACATCGGCGGCAACACGCGAGAGGTCGGCATCCACCAGGGGCAGATCATTGTAGCCGAGCTGAGCCGCCTGCTGGCCGGCCGCAAACCGGAATACATTCTAAACCCCGAAACATTGGTAAATTTCAGCTGGACCGGTAAACGCCGCCCGGACCGCCGCGCGCTGGCGGACCTTTCCAGGGGCGGCGCCCCGGCGCTGCGCGACCTGGAGGGCAGGCCTGAAGGCGTAAAAGAATCCAGGCCGGACTACAAAGCCAGGAAGAGAGCGGCGCGCGGAACAGGGCTGTTTGGCGGCTTGAAAAAGCTGTTCACCCGCGCCGCAGAGAAGCCCGCCGCGCCGCCGCTTGACGCCGCTGCTGTGGGAGATTCCACTGAGGCGAAATTCGAGCGACTCCTGAGGAAGTTCCTGGAGTATCTGCAAAGCGATCCGCAGACCGCGGAATTCGCGCGCGGCAAGGATGTCTGCTTCCATTTCACCATCCGCGACGGCGGGCAGCAGTTCTACATGAGTTTCCGCGACGGGCAGGTTGCCGCCGGGATGGGCGAGCCGCCCACACCGCCGGATGTGCGCCTTAAGCTTAACGCCGACACCTTTGACGGCATGTTCACCGGGCGGATCAACCCGGCCAGGGCCGCGATGACCGGCAAGCTCTCCTTCAGCGGGGACACGACCAAGGCGATGACCATGCAGAAGCTCGACCTGGCGGGAGCCTACGGCCGGGCGCGCGCCGAGGTGGGCGACCCGGGCGACCTGACTCGCATCGGCGCGGTCGTGCCGGCGCCGCCGCCTGACGCCGCGGCGGCCAAACCGTTGGAAGCCGCCGCGGAGGCAAAAGCTGGCGACGTACGCGATGAGATCATAAAAATTGCCAATGAGCTGTACGCGAAGGGGCTGATCACCGGCCTGGGCGGCAATGTCTCCGCCCGGGTGGAGGGCAAGCCGGACGAGCTCTGGATCACGCCGAGCGCGATCTTCAAGGGCGATCTGCGGCCCGAGATGATGGTACGCATCGATCTGGATGGAAATATCCTCGGCGAAACAAGCTACAGCGCCTCCAGCGAGCGGCGCGTGCACTGCGCCATCTACCGCTCCCGCCCGGAGATCACGGCGGTCATCCATACCCACGCGCCGAAGGCCACGCTGATGGCGCTGACTGGCACGAAGTTCCTGCCGGTCTCGACCGACGCGGCTTTTATCGGCGACGTGCCGGTGGTCCCGTTCATCATGCCCGGGACGTCCGAGTTGGGCGAGCAGGTGGCGCAGGCGATGGGCGTGAAGGGCGTGGCCGCCATCATGCAGAATCACGGCCTGGTGGTGGCGGGCAGCAGCCTGCGCCGCGCCGCCGATACCAGCGAGGTGATCGAAACGACCGCCGAGAAGATCCTCACCTGCCGGACGCTCGGCGTCGAGCCGCAGTTGATCCCGGAGGAGGCTGCCAGGAAGCTGCGCGAAATGGGCGAGATGATGGTGTGAGGAGGAAGGCTCGCGGATTACGTGTCATGGGTCAGGTGACGTGTTTCAAGTGTCACGGATCAAGGGTCATGTATCAGGTGATACGGGTCCAAACTTAGGCGGGCACCTGTACCGGCTGCTTTTGCAGGTATCCTTGCCCGCCGTTCTACAATTCGATCTGTGGATGGGAAGAGGCGGGTTCGTACCTGCCCTGGGTAGTACCAGCGGTTTCCACATGGGCGGCCACTGCACTAAAGAGGGATGATCGCAAGGGCGGCCGGAAGACCGCCACGCTTCGCTCGCGGTGACAAAGACAAATGTAGGGCGGGCAAGTCTGTCTTCCGTTCTACAACCTCGCCGCGCCTGTTTGCGCCGCGAATCCAAACAAAGGGATTGACAATCCTCATAATCGGGCATATACTCCGACCTCGAATTATTCCATGTGTGAGTAATTGTGTGGAGAGCCCGAATGACCAAGCCCAACTCACCTCCTCTCGCAGATCCCATCAGCCAGCGCATCCACGCCCACCTGGTCGACCTGACCGGGCGGCAGGATTTGCAAGGGGTGGAAATCGCCGGGCTGGTCCGCCGTCTGGCAAACGCCTACGAAATCTACCACGATCGCCACATGGTCGACTGCGACCTTTCCGGCCCGCGCCTCGGCCTGTTGATGCGCCTGGAATGGGAGGAGCGCCGCGGCAACCAGAACGGCGTGACGCCCACTGCGCTCAGCCGCAACCAGCGGGTCAGCCGCAATACAATCAGCGCGCTGCTGAGCGGCCTGGAATCGAAAGGGTTGATCGAACGCCGGTTGGATCCTGAGGACAGGCGGGCGTTCCGCATCCGCCTGACCGAGCCGGGCAGGCAGATCGTGAGAGAGCACGCCCCGCGCATGATCGATCATCACAAACGGCTGGCGGCGGCGCTCAGCCCTGAGGAGCAAAACCAGTTGATCGACCTGCTCGCCCGCCTGTACGCCGGACTGACCGTCGAACACTCAGCAGCACACCCCGCCGCAGAGACGGTCGAGTAGACCGTCCCTTGAATAGCGGCGCCTATCTTGGAGAATATCCAGCCATGCTACGATTAATTCGTTACTTAAAACCTTACACCCTGTTGATCCTGCTGACCATCGCTTTGCTGTTCGTCCAGGCGAATGCCGACCTGGCGCTGCCCGATTACCTTTCGCGCATCATCAACAACGGCATCCAGCAGGGCGGCGTCGATCACGCCGCCCCGGTCGCCGTCCGCCAGAGCCAGATGGAGCGGCTGCTCCTCTTCGCCAGCCAGGCTGACCGGCAGTTAATCAACTCAAGCTACTTCCTTGTCGACCAAACCTCGCCGGATTACAGGCGTTATCTGGCTGAGTACCCTGCTCTGGCTGACCAGGCTGTCTATGTGCGCGCTGAATTGGAAAAGGACCAGATGGCCGCGCTCGAGCCAGCAATGGGCAAATACCTGGTGATCGTCTCCAGGCTGGAGCAGGTGATCGCCGATCCAGATAAAGCGGCCCAGTTAAGCCAGATGATGCCGTTTGACCTCTCACAGCTGCCGCCCGGCGTTGACCTGTTCGAGATGGCGCGCCAGCTTCCGGCCGAGCAACTCGGCAGGATCACCGCGCCCATCCTTGATCAGATCACTGCGCTTGGCGAGAACATGATCCGCCAGACGGCTGCCGGCGCGGTCAGGGCGGAGTACGAGGCTCTGGGCATGAACACCGCCCGCATGCAGACAAACTACATCCTGCGCACCGGTGGGCTGATGCTGCTGATCTCGCTGCTCGGCGGGGCGGCGATGGTCGCGACCGGATACCTGGCGGCCCGCACCGCCGCCGGCATCGCCCGCGACCTGCGCCGGGACGTTTTCCGCAAGGTCGAGAGCTTCTCCAGCAACGAATTCGATCAATTCTCGACCGCATCGCTGATCACCCGCTCGACCAACGACGTGACCCAGATGCAGATGGTGACCTTCATGATGCTGCGCATGGTTTTCTTCGCCCCGATCATCGGCATCGGCGGCGTGATCCGCGCAGTCGATAAGAGCACCTCCATGTGGTGGACGATCGCGCTGGGCGTGCTGGTGCTGCTCGGGCTGATCCTGGTAGTCTTTTCGATTGCCATGCCCAAGTTCCAATTAATGCAGAAGTTGATCGACCGGCTAAACCTGGTCACCCGGGAGAACCTCTCGGGCATGATGGTCATCCGCGCCTTTAACAAACAGGAATATGAGAGTCAGCGTTTCGACAAGGCCAACCGCGACCTGACCGACACCAGCCTGTTCATCGCCCGGGTGATGGTTACGCTCATGCCGGTGATGATGCTGGTCATGAACGGGCTGTCGCTGCTGATCATCTGGGTCGGCGCGCAGCAGGTGGCCCAATCGACGATGCAGGTGGGCGATATGATGGCCTTCATGCAGTACGCCATGCAGATCGTCACGTCCTTCCTGATGCTTTCGATGATGTTCATCTTCATGCCGCGGGCGGCGGTCTCCGGAGCGCGTATTGCCGAGGTGCTGGAGACCGAGACGGTCATCAACGATCCGCCGCAGCCCAAATCGTTCCCGCAGCCGTTTGTCGGGCGGATCGAGTTCCGCGATGTCTGCTTCCGCTACCCGGACGCGCAGGAGAACGTGCTGCACGACATCAGCTTCACCGTCGAGCCGGGTCAGACGACCGCGATCATCGGTTCGACCGGCTGCGGCAAGTCCACTGCGGTCAACCTCATCCCGCGCTTCTTCGATGTGAGCGAGGGCGCAATTACCGTGGGCGGCGTGGACATCCGTGATGTGCGCCAGAGCGAGCTGCGCGACAAGATCGGCTACATCCCGCAGCGCGGAATGCTCTTCAGCGGCACCATCGAGAGCAACCTGCGCTACGCCGATAAGCGGGCCACTCAGCAGGACCTGGAGGATGCCGTCGACATTGCTCAGGCAAGGGAATTCATCCAGGCCAGGCCGGAGGGCTTTCGCGCTGAGATTGCCCAGGGCGGCGCGAACGTCTCCGGCGGGCAGCGGCAGCGCCTGGCGATTGCGCGAGCACTGGTCAAAAAGCCGCCCATCTACATCTTTGACGACAGCTTTTCGGCGTTAGATTTCAAGACCGACGCTGCCCTGCGCCGCGCGCTGAGCGAAAAAACCGGCGACAGCACCGTGTTGGTCGTCACACAGCGGGTGGCCACAATTAAGAACGCCGATCAAATCATCGTCCTCGACGAGGGGCGGGTGGTCGGCAAAGGCAAACACCATGACCTGCTCGAAACCTGCGAGACCTACCGGGAAATCGCGTACTCGCAGTTGAGCAAGGAGGAGCTGTCATGATGCACGGCGGACCTGCACCAGCTTCAAGATCCGATGGACGCCGGCAGACCGGCCCGCGGGGGCCGGTTGGGCGCGGCGGCCCGATGGCGATGATGAAAGGCGAGAAAGCCCGCGACTTCAGAGGCACGATGCGCAAGCTGGTCCAGTACCTCGACGCTTATAAGCTGTCGATCCTGGTCACCATGCTCATCGCCGCCGGCTCTACGGTTTTCAGCATCATCGGCCCCAAGATCCTCGGACAGGCAACCACCAGGCTCTTCGAGGGGGTGATGGAGCAGATCGCCGGCACGGGCAGCGGCATCGATTTCCGATACATCGGGCAGAAAATACTGTTCACGCTTGGGTTGTATCTGACCGCCTCGCTGTTCAGCTACATCCAGGGCTGGATCATGTCCAACATCTCAATGGACATCACCTACCGCTTCCGGCGCGACATCGCTGCCAAGATCAACCGCCTGCCGTTCAGGTATTTCGACGGCACCAGCCACGGCGAGGTGCTGTCGCGCATCACCAACGACGTCGACACGGTCAGCCAGACCCTCAACCAGAGCCTCTCGCAGATCATCAGCTCGGTCATCACCGTGATCGGTGTGCTGATCATGATGCTGACCATCAGTTGGCAGATGACCCTGGCGGCGCTGCTGATCGTGCCGCTTTCGATGGGGGTGATCGCCGGCGTGATCGGTCAGTCGCAGAAATACTTCAAGCAGCAGCAGGACTTCCTGGGTCACGTCAACGGGCACGTCGAGGAGATGTACAGCGGGCACGTGGTGATGAAGGCTTTCAATGGCGAGGCGGACAGCATCGAGCGCTTTGACGGGCTGAACAACACCCTCTACAGCTCTGCCTGGAAGTCGCAGTTCCTCTCGGGCCTGATGATGCCCTCGATGCGCGTGATCAGCAACGTGGTCTACGTCGGCATCTGCGTCCTGGGCGGGTACCTGGCGACTCGCGGGTTGATCACCGTCGGCGATATCCAGGCGTTCATCCAGTATGTGAACAATTTCTCCCAGCCGATTACCCAGATTGCCAACATCTCCAACATCCTGCAGCAGACGGCTGCCGCAGCCGAGCGCGTCTTCGAATTCCTGGCTGAGGAAGAAGAGGTTCGCGATCCATCCATTCCGGTCAGGCTGGACTCCTTCGAGGGCCTGGTGGAATTCAAAAATGTCCACTTTGGCTACACCCCGGACAAGATCATCATCAACGATTTTTCCTTCTACGCCAACCCGGGGCAGAAGATCGCCATCGTCGGCCCGACCGGCGCGGGCAAGACCACCATGGTCAAGCTGTTGATGCGCTTCTACGACGTGAACGGCGGGGCGATATTGCTGGACGGGCACGACATCCGGGAATTCAGCCGCGGCGACCTGCGCTGCATCTTTGGCATGGTGCTGCAGGATACCTGGCTGTTCAACGGCACGATCTTCGACAACATCAGTTACGGGCGCGATCACGTGACCGACGCGGAGGTCTACGCGGCCGCCAAAGCGGCGCATGTCGATCATTTCGTACGCACACTGCCCGGCGGCTACAACTTCATGCTCAACGAGGAGACCTCGAACGTCTCGCAGGGGCAGAAGCAGCTGCTGACCATCGCGCGCGCTATCCTGGTCGACCCGACCATTCTGATCCTGGACGAGGCCACCAGCTCGGTCGACACGCGCACCGAGGTGCTGATCCAGAAGGCGATGGCCGAGCTGATGAAGGGCCGCACCAGCTTCATCATCGCCCACCGCCTGTCGACAATCCGCGACGCCGACTGGATCCTGGTGATGAAGGACGGCGACATCGTCGAGCAGGGCCGTCACGAGAAGCTGCTGGCGCGCAACGGTTTCTACGCCGAGCTGTACAACAGCCAGTTCGAAGGCGCGCAAATCGAACCGGAAACGCTCTAGGCAGGCAGCGGAAAACGGCGAACCGCCAATCAATCACCCCACATGGTGATAGTTCCTCACCATGCGGGGTGATTTTATTTTATTTATGCGGATTCTTCCATTACAATAAAGTATCTTATCGATGCGTGGTTAACGATGATATCGATAAAAGCGGAAAAGCATGAGGGTTTAAAGGAGTTTGACAGGAGAGCCAGCCATGGCGGATAAAAAAGTCGTACGGCTGGCGATAGCCTCAGACCAGGCCATTTACCTGCGCGGACTGGCCTCACTGTTGATGTCCATGCCGGGCATCCAGCTGGTCGGCGAGGCACGCAGCGGGCAGGAGGCGCTGCAACTGTGTCAGCTTACCCACCCGGAGCTGATCCTGCTCGACTTCGATTGCTCTCTCGAAGAGACCCGCGCGTTCGCCGCCAGTATCCGTCAGCAGCAGCCGGGAATCAAAATCGTCCTGCTGCTCAATCCGCAAGCCGAGAGCCAGAATCAGGAATACCCCGACCATGTCGGCTGCTACACCTTCTCGCGCAACGTCAGCGAGGACGAGTTCAAGGCCGCCCTGACCCAAGTACAGCGCGACCCGGCCATGCAGGCCGACCCGCACAATTACCCTCAGGCGGCCTTCCACCACCGCAGCGCTGAGGAATCCCCTGACACAAACATCGATCTGCTCGGGCTGCCAAACCCCGCCGGCAGACGCGAGGGCGATGGGGTCAACCGCGAGCTGGTCATGGCCGGGCGCATCCAGACCGATATCCTGCCCGAAGAGGTGCCGCTCATCCCCGGCTGGGACGTGGCCGCCCGGCTGGAGCCGGCCCGCGAAACCTCGGGCGACTTCTACGACTTCATCCCGTTGAGCAACAACAAATGGGGCCTGGTCATCGCCGACGTTTCGGACAAGGGCATCGGCGCGGCGCTGTTCATGGCCCTTTCCAGCACGCTGATCCGCACCTACGCCACGCGCTACCCGACCCTGCCCGGGGTGGCGATGAGCTCGGTCAGTGAGCGCATCCTCGGCGATACGCGCGGCAGCATGTTTGTCACCGCCTTTTACGGCGTGCTCGAGCCGCTCACCGGCCGGCTGATTTACGCCAACGGCGGGCACCCGCCCGGCTACATCATCAGCCCGGGCAAGAGCAAGGACCCAATCCAGCGTCTGCGCCCGACCGGCATGGCGCTGGGCGTTTCCGAGGGGGCGCAGTGGAAGCAGAAGATCGAAAAACTGATGCCCGGGGACGTCTTTATCCTCTACACCGACGGCATCACCGAGGCGCAGAATCCGCGCGGGCAGTTCTTCGGCGAGGATCATCTGCTGGATGTGGTACTGGAGTACAAGGACGCCACAGCCGGACAGATCCTGGAGGCGGTGCTGGCCGAGGTTCACAGCTTTGTCGGCAACGAGCCGCGCCAGGACGACATCGCCCTGATCGTCATCCGCCGAGCGCAGGGGTGATTTAAACTGAGCTGATCCCTGGCCTGTCGAAGGGATCGGCTCAGAGCAGGCTCAGGGCAAGCCCTCGCCGGTCTCCGCTGCCCGGGAGCGTACACGGTTTTTTTTGACAAATCCCCCTGGCTGTGTTAAAATCGCCCCGTTACATTGGTAATGGACCGGCACAGTGCCGGTTGAGGCGGGAATGTCATGAGTTTTGCCGCGGGTGACACTGCGCGGCTCCTGGCAAGACCCCGCCGCCCGATCGAGACGGGCGGCCGTTCGAATCGAATTATAATCACAGGCAACTGTGTTTTTGAGAACTTATTCTTTACATTTGAAAGCAGGTAATTAGAAAGCATGAAAGATAAAAAATTACGCATCCTCCCACTGGGTGGGTTGGGGGAAGTCGGGCGTAACATGATGGTCTACGAGTACAACGGCGAAATTCTGGTCGTTGACACTGGCTTGATGTTCCCCGACAACGACATGTACGGGGTCGATTACATCATCCCGGATATCAGCTATTTGCTCGACAAGCGCGACAAAGTGCGCGGGATTGTCATCACCCACGGTCATGAAGACCACACCGGCGCCATCCGCCACGTGCTGGAGGAAATCCAGGCGCCCATTTACGCCACGCCGCTGACCCGCGGGCTGCTGGAAGTCAAGCTGGCCAAGCAGGGCGGCATCGACCGTGCCAAGCTGCACACCGTCCACGCCGGCGACTCGGTCCAGATCGGTCCTTTCCAGGTGGAATTCTTCCACGTCTGCCATTCCATCCCCGACGGAGTTGGTCTGGGCATCACCACGCCGGTTGGCTTGATCGTGCATTCCTCCGATTATAAATTCGACCACACTCCGGTGGACAATCGACCGAGCGACTACGCCAAGCTGTCCGAATTTTCGCGGCGCGGCGTGCTCGCCCTGCTGGCCGACTCGACCAACGCCGAGCGGCCGGGTTGGACGCCTTCGGAGCGGGTGATCGACGACGCCTTCGACAAGGTCTTCAAGGAAGCCCCGGGGCGGATCATCATCGCCAGTTTTGCTTCACTGATCTCGCGCATGCAGCAGGTAGCCGAGGTCACCGAGCGCCACGGCCGCAAGTTAACCTTTACCGGCATGTCCATGGTCGACAATATGAAGATGGCTCGCAAGCTGGGCTATCTGGACATCCCGGACAGCCTGATCGTGCCCATCGACCAGGCGCTGACCCTGCCGGACAAAGAGGTGGTGATCATGTGCACCGGCTCGCAGGGCGAGCCGACCTCGATCATGGGGCGCCTTTCGACCGGCACCAACCGCCAGTTCGACATCCAATCGGGCGACACGGTGGTGTTATCTTCCCATCCCATACCGGGCAACGAGGAAAACGTCTACCGCACGATCAACCGCCTGTTTCAGCGCGGCGCGAATGTGATCTACGAGGCCATCGCGCCGGTGCACGTTTCCGGACACGCCAGCCAGGAAGAGATGAAACTGCTACTGCACCTGACCCGACCGAAGTTCTTCATCCCCGTCCACGGTGAGATTCGCCACCTGCGCCAGCACGCGCTTTTAGCCGAGAAGGTGGGCATCCCCAGGGAGAACATCGCGGTGATCGAGAACGGTCAGTCCGTAGAGTTTACCCGCGACAGTATGAAGCTCGGTGAGCAGGTGCCCACCTCGTATGTCTTTGTCGACGGCTCTTCGGTGGGCGAGGTGGACGCGGACGTGATGCGCGAGCGAGAGGTTCTGGCGCGCGACGGCATTGTTCTGATCAATCTGGTGCTGGACCGCTTCAGCGGCAGCCTGCGGCGCGAGGCGCAGATCAGCGCGCGCGGATTCGTCCTGGCGCGCGACACGGACGACCTGATCGAGCAGATGCGCCGCAAGATTGCCGACATGGTCGGGGCCACGCCGAACGGCAACCTGGTCAAAGAGGTCGAGCAGAAGCTGGGCAACTATTTGTACAGCGAGACCCGCCGCCGCCCGATGATCTATGTGACCATCGCGCGGGAGTAGCCCTTTTTTTACCACAGAGAACACAGAGGACACAGAGAATATCTAATTTTATTCCTCTGTATCCTCGGCCTGCCCTCGCCGTTTTTGGGGGGTGCTCTTTGTGGTGATATGTGCCTTGCAAAAACTAATCCAGCATATTCGAGGCCAAATTGCAGCAACTTATGTGACCGGATTACCGTTACTTACCCCTCTACTCTGATCGCTGACCGGTGATGAAGGGAAGGAAAAATAAACGGCCATCACTGAAGACACAAAGATCACATAGATCACAGAGGTATATCAACAAATTTCTGTGTCCTCAGTGCCCTCTGTGGTAGGTTATCAGTTAAAAAAATCATCCGGCTTCTATCCATGCGAGGCGCAGCCACACGCGCACCTGATCGTCCACCTCGCCTGGCTCGCGCAGTTCCAGGTGATGCATGAACCGACCGGGGTAAGGCTCTACGACCTGCTTCCAGCGCGGCGAGGGGTCGCGGAAGGGCAGCGCCAGGCTGAGCACCAGCGGCGCGGCCTTGCCGCGAAGGTATCTGGCGGGCATCCAGGCCCAGGCGAAGCCGCGCCGCCGGCGGAAGGCGATCTGCGATTTGGAGATGCGCATCTCAGCCGGGCCGGTCTGGTCGACTTCTGAACGGACAGCATCGAACAGCTGGCGGGAGAGCTCCTGACCGGAGAAGAAATCGTCAAGGTCCATCCTGTTATTCTACCCGGACTTGCTGAGTTCCAGGATCCATTCTTCAATTTCCTCGCCGCGTCCGTGGGCGAAGACTTTACCCGCGCCGGTGATGCGAAAGCCGCATTTTTCCAGCACGCGCAGAGAGGCGAGATTGTCTTTGGCGACGTGGGCGTAGAGCGGTCTGGTGGGCACCAATACGAGAAACGCTCGAAGCGCGCGGGTGGCAACGCCCAGGCCCCAGAACTCCCGGCCGAGCCAGCCGCCCACCTCCGGCGCACCGAACCAGGTATGGTAGACGACAAAACCGGCTACCTGCCCGCCGTAGAGGACGGTGCGGACGATCAGGTCCGGGTCAGCCAGGGTTTTCTGCCAGAGGGAGTCGAAGGCGGCCCGGTCGGAGGGGTCTTTGGGAGCGAAGGCCGCCATGCGGACGGCGGCGGGATCAAGCTGCTGCTGGAAGAAGACGTCCAGGTCGGCGGGAAGGACCAGGCGTAAATATCCTTGTTGGGATGCGAGCAACGGTTTGAATAGTATCATCTAATAATAAAAAGGTTTGGCAGTCCGCAAAAATTCCCCATTCAACATCAAGTTATGGAATGAGAAATTTAGGGATTCATTTTGGTTGTCGTTATGTGTATATCGTTGTACAATTCTAACGAATAGATACATCGAATTGATTTTGGCAGGCATAAAACTTTTAATGTAATTTACTTAATATCGTTTAGATTTTAGAGCTATTTTATTAATATCGAAATCGGGGAATTTTTTAATAGATACCAACTGATCTTCAGGTGAAAATATCAATCTTGTCATTGGAGTACTAATATGGATAAGAAGACGTCTGGTGCGTGGATAATCCATCATACATATAAATTACAAGATGTAAAGCTAACAACGCCTGATTTCGAGCAAATATATTTCGCAGGTAAGTGTGGAATCGTTTTGAACGCTTTAGCAAGCTCAATGGACAGTGAGTTGAGCAATGATCGCGTAAATGCTTTAGCAAGTGCAAATGGAATATCTGTGCGATTAGAACTTTCTGCCATCTTAGCAGAACTCCAAAAACAACGGTTGATAGATAGAGGAGACACTAGTTTATCAATTCTTGGCTTGACAACGCCACAAGTACTTGAATATACAGCTGATATTTTTGAAGAATCACAACCAGGTCCAAGCGAAATAGTAGCTATTGATCTTTCTGAAAAAGTATCAGACCTCCCCATGATTAAGCAAGTTGCCGAAGAGTATATATCTGATACATACCAGATTTCCTCTTCGGAAACCGGTGAGATTCTTCAACAGTGTGAACAAATCGGCTTTTTTGACTCTGAGAGAGCTTCTGGTGAATCGGTCTATTTCAATGGGAATCTTTTTAGACGCGAAGACATGGCTAAAGCTAATGCTATTTTGCATTCGCTAAATTCAACAGATGAGCAGCATGTCGTAGAATTGACGGAAAGGTTAAAAACATCTGGCTGCATCGCGAAAGGCGAAGCTGTGTCTATCTTAGGTGAGCAACTCTATTCAAAATTATGTTCGATTGGATTTATTGATGAAAACTCTATAGGTAATGAAGCCGGAATATTTTCATTCATTACTCGTCCTGCGGCATTTTCGAAGTTTACAAACTCAGCAGCAGATGACGCATTTGACCTAGCAAAAGCATTTGTCACGTCATTGACATTCGGTATGACCATAAGTCCATCTGGTCGTGGTCGAATTAGGATGATCGAAGCATTAATGCAAAATTTGATTAATGGTCTATGGATAGGACCAGCGACAGCTATAGGACAAGATTATAAGATCCTTGAGATGAAGGGGGTCGTTAAAGTCCGTCCAGAAGAAAATGGCCGGTTTTCGATGAGGCTACTTAAAAAAGAAGTTGGTCAATTAGCTCTTGCTGTAATTAAAGAAGGCGAGATAGGTGGCAATGCACTTCTCGAGTTACCAGGAGTGTCCGCAACTAGATATGATAGACCTGAAGTTAACCGATCGGTAATTAGGAAGTTACAAACAGAACCTTCAAAGCGCGGTGTTGCGCAATTACTAAGCGATATCCGTACAGGAGGACTTCGATGATAAACAAAATGACAGGAATGAAGGGATATGCAGCAGAAGAATCGCTTCGCAGTTACTTCAGGAGTATTGGGTATTTCTCGGTGCGTGGTATTCCCTTAACCTATAAAAAATATGATGTTACAGATGTGGATTTGTGGCTTTATATAAGAGCAACCTCATTAACCATCGAACGAACTTGTGTAGATGTAAAACATCGTCGGACGCCACAAGCTATGGAACGTGTTTTGTGGACGAAGGGGTTAAAAGAAGTATTGGGTGTTGATAGAGCAATTGTTGTCACATCAGATAACAGACAGGAAACACGTAACTTTGGAGCTGAACACGGAGTAATGGTTTTGCAGGGAAATTTTCTTCATCGGGTAATTGCTAATTTTCCTCTATCAAATCGAATTTCTGAGGAGGAGTTAGTTTCTATTTTGAAGATACCATGTGTGGTAAATTCTAACATCGATTGGAGACACTGGTATCGAGGACAAAAGGCAAAGCTTCTAGACAGTCTTAATTTCGATGGTTGCAATAGTTATCTGTTAGCAATTCAACTTCTCCTTGATGAATTAATTGCTACGGGGAAGTCGTCCGAAGCGGCAATTCGTTTATTATATATTGTAATCGCATATTTTCTAATCAGTTTGGATTATACCTCTCGTTCATTTACCGATCTTGACATGAAAGATCGGAGTATTGTTCTCACGGACGGATTCCGATATGGTCAAGCAGGGCGGCAGAGAACTGAAGAAGTGGTACATTTAGCTTTACAAATTCTCGCAAACGTAGGCAGAACCGACCCATTAGCGAGTGAGAATCTACGAAGGGAGTTCGACAGGCAAGTAAATGCGTATCGTGCAGAGATATTAAGTGATTATTTTTCTAAGTCAGACGCACTTAAAAAATTATTTAGCCTTGCATGTGGATTTGAGGAATTAGCTTACTCTATAGTCATACTTCAGCCAAATGAATTGATAAGCGAACAAAAAGGAATAATTGGATTGATTTGTGATTTCTTGGAATTAGATCGCAAAAAAATATTGTAACTTCGTGAATTACGCCATTTTAGGACGATGGTTTTATGTGGTGTAACATCCATAGAATTCAAATTTATTTATACAAGCCATATCATCCAATGTCACTATATTTGGTCTAAATAAATTTCTACTTAACCATCGAAATAGTCAAATGGCTTTCCGCCTAAATCCGCAAAGGATCTCTTCCAAATCTTAGTCCCCTCCGTCAAATGCGTCAGCACATGCCGTGAGGTACGCTCAAGCGGTAGGTGATAAGGGTAAAGCACCCGTGTTATGCCCGTACAAGATCTTTCTCCTCAGCCTGATCTCCTTATCACAATGCGAAACCAGATGCCTTGACGCCGGCATCAGCAGCAGCCCGGCGGCGTTGCGTCTTCCCCTATACTCGGGTGTCATGCGCTAACGCCGCCTGACCGCCATATGTACTCATCTCTGTGGTCTCTGCGACCTCTGTGGTGAATGGTCGGTTGATAAATCCACCCACTCGGCAGAATAACAGCGATATTACTTCTTCGGCGGGCTGGGGAAGCGCGGGACGACCGGCTCGAACGGCTCTTCCTTGGGCGGCTTGGCATTGCTCTCTAGCTTGCTGATCGTCCGGCGCTGGCGGTGGATGATGTTGTTGACCACGTCGCCAATCGAGATCAAACCGATCAGGCAGTCGCCCTCCACTACCGGCAGGTGGCGCACGCGGTGATTGGTCATCAGCTCCATGGCCTCCTCCACCGTCTGGTCGGGGTGGATGGTGACGGGATCCGTGACCATGATCTCGTGCACGTAGGTGTCTTTGGCATACTTGCCGTGCAGGATCAGCTTGCGGGCGTAATCGCGCTCGCTGAGGATGCCGATCATCTTTTCATCCTTCATCACCACCAGGGCGCCGACATCCTTGGCCGCCATCAGGCGCAGGGCTTCGAAAACCAGTTCGTCCGGCGAAATCGTCCAGACAATTTTGCCTTTTATCTGCAGAATATGGCGTACGGTGTCCATGCTTGCCTCCTCGTGGATTACGATTAAGATATATTTTGTATACTATATTTTAGCAAAGGAAACAGCACGCTTCAATTAGGAAATGATTAAAGAGCGGTAAATTGATAGGTCCTGATAGGTTCTCCGCGGGTTTGCTACTCGGATCGGGATAAATCCTCGGAGATTTGCGCCCAGTCTGCCAGGTGATCTTCCAGGGTGTGCTGGAGCTGCTGGTATTCCTCGCCCAGACGCGAAACCTCGGCCGGGTCGCTGGGCGGATTCTCCAGCCGGCGCGAAAGCAGTTCGAGCTTGCCTTCCAGCTCGCTGATCTGTGCCTCGAGGTTCTTCAGTTTCTCCCGGCGCTTGCGCTCGCCCCTGTCGGGACGGGGAGCGCGCTGCGCCTTTTCACGGGCTGCTGCGGCCGTCTGATGGGCGCTCCTGGCGGCGGCTTCGACCTGGAGGGCGGCTTTGTACTCGCTGTAGGTGCCCGCGAACACGCGCAGGCTGCGCCGGTCGGGGAACACCTCCCAGATCTGGGTCGCCAGCGCATCGATCAGGTAGCGGTCGTGCGTCACCAGCAGGATCGTTCCGTCGAAATCGGAGAGCAGGGATTGCAGCACCTCCTGTGAGGGCAGGTCGAGGTGGTTGGTCGGCTCGTCGAGCAGCAGCAGGTTAGCGCCCTGCAACGCCAGACAGGCCAGCGCAAGCCGGCTGCGCTCGCCGCCGGAGAGCAGCCTAATCTGTTTGAAGACGTCGTCGCCGCTGAAGAGAAAGCGCGCCAGGTAGTCGCGGATTTGTCCGGGCAGCCAGTTAGGGGCGACCGCCTCGATTTCGTCCACCAGGGTCTTCTCCGGGTCGAGATCCTCGTGCGCCTGAGCGAAGTAGCCGATCTTCAGGCTGGCGCCGAGCCGCACTTCGCCGGAATAGGGCGGCACCTGTTCGAGCAGCGTTTTCAGGAAGGTCGTCTTGCCCGCGCCGTTGGGGCCAATGATGGCGGCGCATTCGCCGCGCTTGAGGGTCAGATCGGGCGCGTGGAAGAGCGGGCGGCCTTCATCGTGATAGCCGACGCTCAGATTTGCCGTGCGCAGAACCAGGTCGCCAGAGCGCCCGGCAAACTGGATTTGGAAGCGCAGGCGGCGCGGTTGCTTGGGCGGCGCCAGACGAGTCTCTTCGAGCAGGCGCTCCAGCCGCTTACGCCGTCCCTGTGCCTGGCGGGTGTTCTGCCCGGCGATGTTGCGGCGGATGTAATCCTCTTCCTTTTCGATGAACTCCTGCTGATCCTGGTACTCCTCCAGGCGGCGCTGGTAGCGTTCCTCGCGCTGCGTCAGGTAGGCGGAATAGTTGCCGCGGTAGACTTCCAGCGCGGGTGTCATTTCCCAGATGGTATCGACCACCTGGTCGAGGAAGTAGCGGTCGTGAGAGACGATCAGCACGCCGCCTTCCCAGTCGCGCAGGTAGTTTTCCAGCCATTCTACCGCGGCGATGTCGAGGTGGTTGGTCGGCTCGTCGAGCAGCAGCAGGTCGGGATTCGAGAGCAGCAGTTTGGCCAGCAGCGCGCGGGTCTTCTGTCCGCCGGAGAGCTGCCCGAGCGGGCGGTTGAAGTCTCCGCTGCGAAAGCCCAGCCCGCCAAGCGTCTGGCGCATGCGCGTTTCGTAGGTGTAGCCGCCGAGAAGATCGAACTCCAGCTGGAGCTGCCCGTAGGCCTTCATCGCGAAATCCGCCTGGAGCGGGTCGCTCATGGCGGCCTCCAGGCGGGTGAGCTCGGCCTGGCGCTCGATCAGGTCTCCGAAGACGGTCAGGCACTCCTGCCAGAGGCTGCGCCGCGATTCCAGGCGGGCTTCCTGCGGCAGGTAGGCCATGCGCAGCCCGCGAGCGCGCATCACGCTGCCCTGCGAGGGCTCCTCGCTGCCGAGCAGGATGCGCAGCAGGGTCGTTTTGCCGACTCCGTTGGCGCCGACCAGGCCAATCCGCGCGCGGTGCGGGATGGACAGCGAGATGTCGCTGAAGAGATCCAGCGGGCCGAAGGATTTGGCGAGGTTGACGGCGGTCAGCAGAGGCATGGCACAGGGTCGATCCTAAGCAAGCTGCAGCCCGCCTCGTCCGGAGACGGGCTGCAGCTCGAAAAGTATACCATATCAGGTCAGGAGTTCGATCTGGCGGCGGCTGGTCAGCGCTGCCAGTACTGCCTGGACGGCGATGATGGCGTACAACCCGGCGCCGATCAGATAGACCTTTGGGATGCCAATCGTGGGCACCAGGCCCAGGGCGATGACCGGTCCGAGCGTCGCGCCGAGGTCGCCGAAGGTGTAGATCGCGCCCAGTCCGCGGGACTGCTGCTCGAGCGGCACCTTGTCGCCGATCAACGCGGCGGAGAGAGCCGGCACCGCGCCGGCGGTCAGGGCCGCGAAAAACGCGCCGAGCAGGCCAAGGCCCAGCCAGGGCAGGCTCATCAAGGCGATGCCGACGGCGCCGGCCAGCATCAGGATTGCCAGCGCTGTCCAGCGCCGCCTGCCGAGATCGGAAAACTTGCCGGCCAACGGAGCGCTGGCAGTGCCAAGCAGGATGCGCGCCGCCGAGAATCCGCCGGTCAGCGTGGCCAGCGGCAGCAGGGCTTCGCCGACAGTGATGCCGCCGTCGATGAATTGGGATAACCAGAGGATGGTGGTGGAATTTAACACGCCCGCGAAGGTGAAGCGCACCGCAAACAAAGGCAGGGCAGAGGAGATCACGCTCGCCCACGGGAACGGGCGGCGTTCTCCGTCTGGCGCGCCGCCGGTTGCCCGCAGTGCCTGGGATTGCTGGCGCGTTTCGGGCAGGAAGATCAGCCAGACCAGGACGCCGAGTGCGCCGAGGCCCGCGGAGAGCAGCAAACCGCCGCGATAGGTGAGCAGGTCGGTGAACAGGCCGCCGGTGAAGGAAGTCAGCGCCAGTCCGAGCGAGAACCACATCTGCAGCCGTCCGGTGATTGCGCCGCGGTTGCTGTCGTCCGATATGTCCAGGGCTATGGTGTTACCGCCGATCCAGATGCCCGACCAGGCTGCTCCCCACAGCACCCGTCCGAGCAGCATCACCGCCGGGCCGCTGCCAAAGGCGTAACACAGGGTCGCGAGCATCCCCAGGAACATGGCGGAGATCATCAGCGGGCGGCGCGGCAGGCGGTCGAACAGGGCGCCGAGCACGCCGTTGAACAGCAGGCGCGCAAACCGGTTGGCGCCCAGCAACACGCCCACCATCGCCAGCGTCACCCCAGCCTGCGCCGAGATGTGCGGGTCAGGCAGGACCGTGTAGAGCGTGGAATCGCCGAACAGCGACAGCGCCGTTCCGATGCCGATCGGGATCAACGCGCGCCTGGGGGTAAGGTGGTCTCGGTTCAATGTGCGCCTCTGAATTGGCTCGCGCTGGGCCGGTTGGATAATCGCACCGGGGGGCTGAGCCGCTGGGACACGGACATGGGAAGGAGCTTGACTGTCTGGAACAGTATATTCTAATCCAAACAAAATGGTCCCACAGCCGATAAACTGGAGGAGTTAGTGTTGAATCCGTGCAGGTTGGCTAAACCAGAGGAATTCAGGTAAAATTAGCTAATAAGGCGTAGCCTAATCATGGAATCGCTGCAACTGACCCGTGAACAACTGCAGGAGCGACTGCTGGCGTTGCATCATGCCAGTCTGGAGCTGGTCCAGGATATTTCGCTTGAATCGCTGCTCGAACGGATCGCCGTTTTAGCCTGTGAGCAGGCCGGGGCGCAATACGCGGCGGTGGGGGTGCTCAATCAGAGCGGCGAACTGGAAGCGTTCATCCCGATCGGGATGTCACCCGAGGAGGTCAGGCGCATGGCCCATCCGCCGCGCGGATTGGGTCTCATCGGCGCGTTGATGCAGGCACAGGAACCCATCCGCATCCCGGATATCACCCGGGATCCGCGCAGCGTCGGTTTTCCGAAGCATCACCCGAAAATGAGATCCTTCCTCGGCGTGCCGATCCGTCACGGCAGCCGGCAGCTCGGGCAGATCTACCTGACCGAGAAGATCGGTGGGGATGTGTTCACCGAGGACGATCAGATGCTGATCGAAATGCTGGCGGCATACGCCGCGGTGGCCATCACCAACGCGCGCATGTACAAGGAGCTGATCCAGCGCGACCGCATCCTCACCCGCCGCAACGAGAACCTGGCGCTGCTCAACGAGATGGCCTCAACGCTGGCGACCTCTTCGGACATCGACCAAATTCTGGATAAAGCCCTGACCCAGTTGCTGGATTACCTGCAGCTGGAGGTCGGCGAAATCTTCCTGCGGCTGGAAAACAGCCGTACCATGAAGCTGGTCCTGCACCGCGGTCACCTGGTCAGGTCGCTCTGGGCGCGCGAGCGCTACACGCTCGGCGACGGAATGATCGGGCGGGTGGCGAAAAATAACCAGCCGGCGCTGATCTCGCTGGCTGACCCGGGCGACGCCGACCTGCACGCCGACGTGCTCGGCGGCGAGTTTCATCAGGTCGCCTGCCTGCCGATCAACGGGCGTCAGGGCGTGCTCGGCGTGCTGTGCGTGGCCTCAGCCCATCCGCTGCCGCTGGACGACCTGGAAATGCAGTTCCTGGCAACGATCGGCTCCTGGGTGGGCACCGCGATCGAAAACGTGCGCCTCAGTCTGCAGGGGCGCCGGCTGGCAGTGCTGGAAGAGCGCGAGCGAATCGGCATGGACCTGCACGACGGCATTATTCAATCCATTTATGCGGTTGGGCTGAACCTGGAACACGCCCGCCTGTTGGTTGGCAGCGATCCGCAGAGCATCGTCCAACGCATCGAGCAGGCCATCCGCGACCTGAACAGCACCATCCGAGACGTGCGCGCCTACATCCTCGATCTGCGCCCGCGCCAGTTGCAAAACGAAAACCTGATGCAGGGTGTTCGCCGCCTGGCGCAGGAGTTCCACGCCAACACGTTGCTGCCCGTCGATTTGCAGGGTCCGGAGGACGATTTGAACGACCTTCCGGATGCGCAGGCGATCGCCCTGTTTCACATCTGCCAGGAGGCGCTGGCGAACATCGCCAAGCACGCCCGAGCGAAGAACGTCAGCGTCACCCTGTGGAGAGCCGCCGATCGGGTGCTGATGGAAGTCAGCGACGACGGGCGCGGTTTTGATGTTGACAAAGTACGGGTCACGCTCGGGCACGGGCTGTCCAACATTCAGACCCGCGCGCGCAACGTTTGCGGCGAGGTAGACATCACCTCCGAGCCGGGGGGCGGCACGACCATCCTGGCTTGGGTGCCGGCTGTGGATGAAGACTGAGCAGAGGGGCAGCGACAAGGCCGCGGAGGTGCGGGCGATGTTCGCGCGCATCGCGCCGCGCTATGACCTGATGAACCGGCTGATGACCGGCTGGCAGGACGTTGCCTGGCGGCGCGAGGTGATCCGCCGGGCGCGGCTGGCGCCGGGGGCTCGGCTGCTCGACCTGGGCGCAGGCACAGGCGATCTGGCGCGCGAGGCGCTGCGCCAGCAGCCGGATTGCGCGGTGGTGGCGGCAGATTTCACCCTGGGGATGATGCGGGCGGGCAGGAGTAATTCTGGGACGCCGCTGCGCTGGTCGGCGGCGGATGCGCTGCAACTGCCCTTCGCTGACGGGCAGTTCGACGCGGTAGTTTCGGGCTTTCTGCTGCGCAACGTCAGCGATGTGCCGCGGGCGCTGCGCGACCAGCTGCGCGTGCTGCGTCCCGGCGGCTGGATGGTTGCCCTGGACACGACCCGACCGGTGAAGACCTGGCTTTCGCCGTTGATCAGGCTGCACATGCGCTATATCATTCCCCTGCTAGGACAATTAGTGACCGGGAACCGGGATGCCTATGAGTATCTGCCCAGCTCGAGCGAGGCGTTCCTGGCTGCGGAGGAGCTGGCGGGGATGCTGGCGGCGGCAGGGTTTGTGGAAGTCGGCTTCCGGCGCAAGAACGCCGGGACGATCGCGATCCACTGGGGGAGGAAACCGCAGGAGTAAAGGGATTTGGTTGGATTGCGAGTTTAAACCGAATCTGGCGGCAGAGGAGGTCTCTCTTCTCGCGGCGGCAGAAATGCTGTCGCGCCGAAGCTCGAATACCCAAGCCCTATCAGGGCGGCATAATGGGGCATCAAGACACGCACTTCACTCCAATAAGCGAAGACAAGGATGAGAACCAGGTGAAAGGGCAGAACCAGGGCGGCGCGGCGCAGCATGAACGGGGCGCGCCGCCAGCCTTTAACCGCCAGCAGCCAGAATATTCCGGCAAACAGCAGCCAATTCAAGGCGGCCTTTGCCAGGAATACCGGCTGCGTATTGTGCTGGAATATCTGCGCAATGGTTTCGACCGCTGATGAAGCCGGTCGGATCAAGCGCAAGCCGAAAAAGACCACTCCCCAGATTCCCAGGTATAGGATGGTCCACTTTATGTCCCGCCAATTGAGTGTGCCTTGTGCTTTGAGCGATTTGAAGGTGAAGGAGGATAAAAAGAAGGCTACGATAATGAGCAGACCGGTCTCGCGATTAAGCGCCGCGAGAAGTACAAAAACAGTCAGCCAGGCACGCTTATTCTGCCAGATCAGCCACAAACCAAAGATATATATTGCCGCCTCATAAAAAGACCACGGCTGAAAAAAGTGCTCGAAAAAGGTAACCGGCAGAACGGCGGCGCAAAACAGACTGCCAAGTAAAGCATATTCTCGGCGAAACCAGCACCCCAGGGATAGGAAGATCCCGGATAAAAGCAGGAATATCCCGCCAACGTCCAGCAAGGCGTAGGTCAATGAAAAGGCATAACGCGGTGCAAGGAAAAGCTCGAAGAAACGGATCAATCCTTCGCCGAAGAATGGAATAAGCACCCGGTATTGGTAGGGTGATGGCGCCTGGGCGCGGATGATCTGCTGGTGCAACTCAAGGCGGTATTCAAAATAAGGTTTTGCCGCGATGTAGTAGTATGCATAAGCCAGGACCACTGCGGCAGAAGCCAGGATCAAATAGACAGCCCAGGTCGGAAGAGTTTGTGGGTTGGATTTTGATTTCAATTTGCCCTCCCTCCTATGGCCCCAGCTCGATTCGCTCAAAAATCACCCCACTGGGATGGTCAACCAGACGTTCCTCTATCCTCTCGAGTGGGGCATTGTCCACGGTCAGCAGTGTTCCGCTAAGGTAATGGTCGTACCCCAGGCTGCGGGCGTAAGCAGCCCACTCTTCGCGCAGCGCCGGATCTTGAGGGATGACAATCACCTTACCGCTCCAGTAGAGTTCCGGCACGTCCATTACAAAACCTTCCCAGGTCAACACAACCGGCGTCTCTCCCTGGGTGTTGAATGCCGGGATACTGCGGGCGTAATAGCTCATTTGCTTTCGCGCAGTGACCAGACCGCGGATGCTGAACGCAAGGCCCACCAGACAGGCCAGGCTGAAGGCCAGGGCGCCCCAGCGGAAATCATTCTGCCTGCCAGATTTCCAAAGCCTGTTAAGCCAGACCAGACCGGCAGCCGTCAGCAAAGGATATATTGCCAGGAGATAACGCGGGCCCCATTGCAGCCCACCTGCGCCGACCCAGGCGCGCCACAGGTACACCAGAGTGAAAAGGCCGCTGCCAGCCAGCAGCATGGCTGGGAAGGGCGAAGCTCTCCAGGCGTCCCGGTCGACTAAAAGATACAATCCACAGAGAATCTGCGGCGCAACCAGCAGGATGCCGTGCACAGCCTGGTATTGGCTGGGGAGAAAAGCCACCCAGGCGCAAATACCCGTTACCCCGCTGAAGAAGATGAGCGACACCCAGCGAAACTTCGGCCAGAGCGCGAAAGCTGTGCCAATTAGCAGCAGGAGACTGGCTGCCAGCAGCAATCCGCGGGGGAATATGTACGCATCGGCGCGCGGCGGGTTGAACAGCGCGAAGGGCAGCAGCTTGAAACCCACCTGACCCATTCCGCTGAACCCATCTGATTGGATCAGGCTGGTGGCGGTAGGGCCAAGTGGATTGCCGCTCGTCCAGTAATTTAAAGACATCCAACCTACGGCGGTCAGGATGGCGGCAGCGGCAGTCAACAGCGCCTGTTTCCAATTGCGAATCAGCAGCACCAGCACGAATCCGGCCAAAATCGGGGCTGTATCCAGGCGAAACCAGACCGCCATTGAGGCAAGCACGCCGGCAAGGATGGAGGCCAGTTTTTGCGGGGTATCAAAGGTGGTTAGAATAGACAACAGTGAGCCGATGAGGAAAGCAGCGCTGATCGAATGTTCCCAAAACATAGTGCTGTAGAAGGCGAGCGGTGTGGTCAGCGCACATAAAAATACCGCAGCTACGCCCAATCCACGCGCACGGCTCAGGCGTCTGACCAGCCGACCCGATAGATAGGCGGCCGCGGCTCCGCCTGCTGCGGGCAGGATATACAGTCCAATCCAGCCGATCAATTTGTAAAAGGGGATTGACACCAATGGCAGCACGACCGGCCACCAGGAGTGGATTTGATCGCCTTTCTGAATGTAGAAGTAAAGAGGGACATGCTCCAGTTCCGGATCAAGAGCACGGGCAGGGTAAAGCAGCGGCGAATTGATGCGGCCGGTCTCAGCGATCGAACGCATGTAGATGTATTTGCCGCCTTCGTCGAGAGACCAGAAGACCTGTTGGGGGCGCGCCGCAACCCATCCGATGTAGAAAACGAACAGCAGCAGGCTGGCAAGAAGAATCGGATCGATGGTGAGCTTGCGCCGGGTGATATTCATTCATCCCTCAACAGGTCAGCCGGCTCGCGGGAGGATATCGGCTTTCGGAAACGGGCAAAAAAATCGCCAATTTGCTCGAAGAGCAGGCGCACATAACCTCTCCAGTGTAAGGTGGTTAATTTCACTTTGTGCAAACGCAGGGAGACAAGTGCTGCAATCAGTCTGAGGGTTTGAATGATTATAGAACGGATGCTGGATATCGGTGTCAGATCGTATGGGATGTAAAAATCCTTCTGCGCCTGATAAGCTGTGAAGATGCCGGAAACGACCGTCCTCCGTATGTGTTCTTTTGTGAAGCGACTGGGCTCGACGCGGTGGTCTACCACTGCGGTCGGCAGCACGCCAACCTCATACCCGAGCTGACGCGCAAGGCCAGCCGCGACCATTTCCTCCCCTCCCGTAAAATTCTTTTTGACCCGTCCGTAACGGCTGCGAAAACCGCCCATCTCCACCAGTGCTCTACGCAGGCCGAACCAGTTCGCTCCCCAAGGATACTCCCACCATTTATTGATGGGAGTGTATTGTTTGTATGGCGGCGAAAAATGGCTCCATAACGTTTCCATACCTGGATGCAGGACGGCAGGACGAGGATCAGGAATTTCCAGGCGAATTAGACCGCCCCCTATTCCCGCCTGCGGGTATTCATGGTAGAAGCTCTCAATTTCTTCCAGCCAGTTGGGGTGAGCGATGGCATCGTCATCGATGAAGCATATCACTTTTCCATGCGCCTCGGCGATGCCCGCGTTGCGCGCATTGGAAAGCCCCGGCAGCGGGCACACAAGCAATCTCAGTCGATCCGGGCAATCGGCGAACTCCTCTGCGCGGATCATCTCGATCCACTGCTCAACCTGGAGATCAAGCGGATCGTTGTTGACCACCAGCACCTCATATGCTTGTTTGTTCAGGGTTTGGCGTGCCAGGGCGCGCAGATTATCCAGCAGCAGTTGGCCGCGGTGATAGGTGCAAACGACGACGCTCAACGGTATTTCGGGTTGGGGCGGGAAGGCTGCTTCCTGTTCGATCCTGCGCAGGTGATCGGTCCGGCAGCGGATGTCGACAGACGTAAAGAGGACTTGCAGGGCATCACTGGCAAACCAGCCCTGAAACGGCACGGCCAGGCGCGGCGGATTGGCTGTGTCCGTCATTGCCAGGCAAATGTCCCAGCCGCCTGGGACCTGGTCGGGCAAGGGCTGGCGCGGCTGAAAGGCGATCAGCGCACGCAGAACCCAATCGGGCAGGTCGGCCGGCGGAGCAGGGATCGAACCGGAACCCTGCCAGGCATGTGCGTACACCGTCGGCATCCATAGATGCGGCAGGCTCTGCCGTGAAAAGTCCGCTCGATCAAGAATCAGGTGACCGTTGGAACGGATCAGTTCCTGGAATTTTTTCCATCCAGCAGAATCGCCTTCGGCCAGCTTGCTTTCTTCCAGCAGCCACACCAGCGGTGCAAGATAAAAATCGCGGCGAAAAGTGTCAAAGACCATCATCTTCGGGCGCGAGCTGGTGATGTTGAGGTCGCTGTCCTGGCTGGTCAGCGAACTGGCGTGAAAGCGGTATTCATAATATTGTTCTCGGAAATCCGCGTGGCGTATGTGAAACAGGCTGTTGACCTGCATCCAGTAGTCGTAATCTTCCATGGTGAAGCGGTTGGGGCTGTAATCGCCGAGTAACCAGCCGACGCGGTCGCGATAAAGAAAAGCACCGCCGATATAGTTGTTCGGATCGATATTCAACGCCGAAGGATCTTCGGGCAGCCAGATGTGCTGGCTGCCTGGCGGCATTTGATAAGCTTGATACCATTCGGAATTGAGCAGCGGTTGGCCTTTGTCGTCAATGATGTCGGGATTGGCATAGACCATATCCCAGGTTGGGTGGCGGACCAGGCAGTCGACCATCCGCTCCAGAAATTCCGGCTTCAGCCGGTTATCATCGCTCGTCCAGGTGAGGAATTCACCGCGAGCCAGGCGGAATCCGTTGGATAGTGATCGGGGCAGTTTTTGGTTCGCTTGATGGATGACGCGGATGCGCCGATCCCGTTCTTCGTACTGGTCGAGAATATAGCCGCTCTGGTCGCTGGATCCATCATCAACGGCGATCAACTCGAAATTTGTGTAGGTTTGCGCCAATATACTGTCCAGCGCCTCGTGCAGGTAATGCTCGCCGTTATATACCGGAAGGACGATCGATACCAGTCCGGGATTGGTCGGGCAGCGCAGATGGCGAAAATCAGCCGGGTGAGCAGTATTCCGCAACCGTTTATATCGATCGAACGCGAGCGCCTGCCAACTCATCCGTCGCGAACGAATGAATCGCTTCAATTTTCTTAAGTACAGTCCTTCCCTTTTTCCTGTCACGAAGATCGAACCGCCTGACGATTGGATGGTTGACTGGTTAAAGATCAATTAACGATGGAATAGGATATCTCCGCGGGTGGGAGTACTGCCGAAAAGATAGACTGGCTGCTGACAACCTGAATGATTTTGGCATTCTCGATGTAATCGAAATACACCGGGGCGCCCTTTGAGCGGTCCTCAATATTAATCACCAGGGCATAATGCCCGGCGCTGAGGATATTCCCAAACCGGCATTGCAGATCGATTCTTTGCCCTGCGGCCAGCGGCGGGATGTGTATGCCCTGATCGAGGGTGGTGAAATTGATGATGTCCAGCCCTTTGGTGTTCCGTAAAGCGATACCGAAGCCAACCTGAGCGGTGTCGATATCTTCCAGAGCGCGGGCTGTAATCCTCACCATCATCTGATCGCCATGCTCAAAGACGCCCTGCGCCCCCGGGGTGTCTGAAGAAACATCGACCTCATCGACGACAAATTCACCAGAACCCCAGCGGACCAGGCCTTTACTCTGCATGTCCGGCTGGTTGTCGGCATTCCGGGCATCCACAATTTTTTGAGCAGCCCCCCACAGATACTGCACATACTCCGACGTCACCTCCAGCGGACCGCCGTAAGCCTGAGGTGTGCCCTGATTCAGCCACATCGCCTCGCTGCAGAAGCTGCGCACGGTCTGCACGTCGTGAGAAACGAGCACGATTGCCGCGCCCTTTTCGCGCAGCTTCTGCATGCGGTCCATGCACTTCAGCACAAAGCCGGCATCTCCAACCGCCAGCGCTTCGTCAACGATCAACACCTCCGGGTCGACGCTGGTGGCGATCGAAAAGGCCAGGCGCACGTACATACCCGAGGAATACATCTTCACCGGCTGGTCGATGAACTGCCCGATGCCGGCGAAGTCAACAATTTCGTCGAAGCGCTTCTTCATCTCGCGCTCGGGGATGCCGATGGTCGCGCCGCTGAGGTAGACGTTCTCGCGCCCGGTGAACTCGGGGTGAAAGCCAGTGCCCAGCTCCAGAAGGGCGGTCAGCCGCCCGTTGACCTGCAGCGAGCCTTCGGTCGGCTGCAGCGTGCCGGCCAGGATTTGCAGCAGCGTGGATTTCCCGCTGCCGTTCACGCCGATCACACCCAGGGTTTGACCCCTGCGCAGCTCGAAGGAGACGTCCTTGAGCGCCCAAAAAGGCTCGGCGTAGTTGCGTTTGAGCAGCCCGCCAAATACAAACTGCATCAGGCGGTGGCGGTAGCGCCTGTACAGCCAGTAACGCTTGCTGAGATGCTGCGCAGAGATCAGGATGTCGTTGCTCATACGATATCCGCAAAGACGGTTTTCGTGCGCATAAACCAGACGTAACCAAACATGAAGACGACCAGACAGGCCAGCCCTGTGCCGAGGATTACGGGCGCCGTGGGCATTTCGCCGTTCATCACCACGTCGCGGTACATACCGACCAGCTGCGCGATCGGATTGAGATTGATCAGCCACTGGAACCGATCTGGAATCAGGTCTTCCGGATAGAAAATTGGAGTGACAAACATCAAAAGGGTGGTCAATAGCACCGTCGCCTGGCGCAGGTCGGGTAAAAAGACCGAGATGGACGACCAGATCCAGTTGGCGCCGGTCACAAACAGAATCTGGAACAGTAAGATCACCGGGGTAAAGAGCAGCGCCCAGCTCAATGTGCCGGTGATGATATACGCCAGGGGCAGCAGCAGCACGAAGCCGATCAGCTGCTGGATGACCGAAACCAGGGTCAGGTTGAGTGGTAGCACCTCGAGCGGGAAGACCACCCGCTTGACCAGGTTGGCGTTCTTGCGGATCAGGTCGGTCGAGCTGCTCAGCCCTTCGGCAAAGGTGTTCCATGGCAGAAGCCCGCAGAGTAGATACACCGCAAACGTGTAGGGTGAGTCACTGCTGCCAAAACGGACTTTCAGGAAGACCGAAAAAACCAGCGTGTAAACCACCATCATAAAAAGAGGTTGAATGATGGCCCACAGGATGCCGAAAGCCGAGCCGCGGAAGCGGGCGGCAAAATCGCGCCAGGTCAGAATGCGAATGATCTCGCGGCGGCGGAACAGGTTTCGCAGCAGCCCGGGTAGATTAACCAGCTCTTTCCATGAAGTGGCGGTTTCACTCAATTGCGGTGCTCCAGGGGAGGGCTTTACCTGGCAAGATTATACCATTCGCCGAGCCTGGTTGTCTCCAGATCAGACGCCCCACCCGCCGTCTGAGCCGCCCGCACAGATCCTTTCCGCGCCACCCCCGCGGTTGAATTTATGGTAGCATTATTCTCTATGGAAGAAGGACGCCTGCAAAAAGCAGCCGAGCGCGGCGAGCCGTCACACGTCTGGCGGGCCGGCCAGGATCGTCGACTGCGCCTGATCCAGCAGGCCGCCGGGGAGCGGCTTGGCGGCTGCGTGCTGGTCGACGGCTGCGGGGTGGGGCAATATCTCGGAAAACTGGCAGCCAACGCCCGCCAGGCGGTCGGACTGGATATCGAGCACGCGCGCACGCTGGAGGCGCGCCAGCGGGCCGAGCAGGTGCTGTGCGCCGCCGGTGAGCAACTGCCCTTCCCGGCGGATACTTTCGACCTGGTGCTCAGCCATGAGGTGCTCGAGCACGTCAACGACGACCGCCGAGCCGTGGAGGAGATCGTCCGCGCGCTCAAGCCGGGCGGACGGCTGGTGCTGTTTGTGCCCAACCGCGGCTACCCCTTCGAAACCCACGGCGTCTACTGGCGCGGCAAGTATCACTTTGGAAACATCCCGCTGGTCAACTACCTGCCGCGGCGCTGGCGCGACCGGCTGGCGCCGCACGTCAGAATCTACACCCGCCGTGATATGCTCAGTCTGTTGAAAGGACTGCCGGTCAGGTTCGTGGAACGCAGGGTCATCTACGGGGCTTACGACAACCTGATCTACCGCTACGGGATTCTCGGGCGCTGGCTGCGCGGCTTGCTGCAGTGGCTGGAGCGCACACCGCTGCAGGCTTTCGGCCTCTCCCACTTCTGGGTGGTCGAAAAAAGCGCTTGATATCCGGCCGGCAGGCCAGCGCACTAATGAGATGGGCGCTGCAATTCCCTCAATCGAGCCAGCGCTGCTCGATACCCCTCATTCTGCCCAGACCATTCGAGAAGTCGGTCGCATGGAAACGTATCGCATTCGCTGCAGTTTTCGAGGCCTCTCTGGTCAACACAGCAGGATAATATCCAGCAATCGCTGGACCAGTGGATCTCGCGGTTTCCCAGACACCCCGTGCAGTACATCTTCCGCTCAATGACCTGCTCGATTCCTTCGCCGTCGGCGAGCCATCCTTTTCGCTTGAACCAATCGATCACAACCTTCGCTACATCCGGGTTGGTGGGCGCCAGCCTGATCTCGCAAGTTCCACAGTCCAGGCCACACGCGGCGATCATTTTTTCATCCACTTGGCACTCCTTTTATCCAAATTGTGGTCGAGTAAACCAGGTGTGCAGGGATCTACCTTATTCGTTTACCCTGTTTTTACCGGCACAATCGCTCGATTGAAGTTGGCAACTGCTCAGAGTTGTTCTTGCTGACCCGGCGCCGCCATGCCGCTTCACCCCTGGACGCGAAAGTCGTAGATGCCGCCCTGGACAGGGTAGACGGCGCGGCAGGCCGGGCAGGTAATCTCGGGTGGGGTGTCCGCCAGCGGGGCGTGCCCGCAGGCCGGGCAGGCAAAGAACCCGCCCGCTGCTGCCGGCTGACTATCACCGCTTGCCCGGCAGCGGGCGAAGACGCTCGGGCTGAGCTGCCACAGGTCGCCGGTGAGCTGCGCCAGGCTGTCCAGCCAGACCAGCAGCCTGAGCGGCAGCAGCCGCTTGAAAAGCCCGGCACGGAAGTGCGAGACGGTCAACTGGCGCTCGATGGCGAAGCCGTTCGTCTGCAGCCAGGCGCGCACCGCCGCCGGGTGAAAGTCGAAGTTCAGCGCGGCAAACTCGACCGGCTCGCGGGTAAAAGGACTCCAGTTCTGCCGGCGCAGCAGATAGCGCAGAATTGCCTTGAGGTTACGCTTGTTGGCGTACTCCAGGATGAAAACTCCCTGCTGCTGCATCACCCGCCGCACCTGTGCCAGCGCACGCGGAGCGTCGGCCATGTGGTGCAGGGTGCGGATCATCGTCGCCCCGTCGAAAAGACCGCTGACAAACGGAAGGCGGTAGACATCTGCGGCCACGAAAACGTAGGGAGGGCTGACGCCTAACTTTTGCTGGGCTTTCTCCAGCTGGGTGCGGGAGTAGTCCAGCAGGACGACCCGCTCGTAATTGCGGTAGCGCGGCGTATTGCGCCCGGCGCCGGCGCCCAGCTCGAGCAGCAGCCGACCGCTTTCAGGCAGCAGCCGACGCAGCGCCACGGCTTCGGCCGCGTCTTCGTAGGCGCGCCCGCCCTGATCCCAGAAGGACTGCTGATAATCGGATCCCTCGTAATCGCAGATGGGGGGAGTTTGCATCTTGGGCTGTGTTTCGGATAAAAATGCGCCCGAGCAGGTGTTCCGGCGGCGCCCAGAGTGACCACCTTACTGCTGCTTCCTCTCGGACCTGACAGGGTTCGGCGGATTCTGCCGCGCCGGTCCCACCCGGACGCGGCTAAATCATACCCCATGAGCATCCGGCTGTCAACGAATCGCGTTTTATACCGGCTGGCTGCCTGCACCGCCATCAATGCACGGGCAGGGCCCAGTTCCCATCGCGCGGGCAGAGGTACCACCACTTCTCATTCAGCCAGAGGGTGAAACGGATGTCCGTTTCAGGCGCGTCGCGAATGTCGCAGCGCTGCTTATTGAGGATCGACACTTGCGTTTCGATGGGCAGCCGGAGCTCTTCCTTCATCCACGGCTGCAGGATCACCAGGGTATCTTCGCTGGCGAGTATGCCGATGGATTCCAGTGGGAGGGCCGGAGCATCGATCACGGTGCGCATGAGCTGCTCCTGCGAGCGCGGCAGGTTGTAGACATCGCGCTGGACGCGGAGGCCGTCGATGCCCCAGTTCTCTTCGGTGATGAAGAAATACGTCAGGCGCGCGTCTGGCCGAAGCTGCTCCTCGCGCTGCAGCAGACGCAGGAAGAGCACCTCCAGGCTGGGCACGCCGATGGTGCGCTGGCGCGAGAGGCTGTAGGCCATATATAGATTCAAGGCAATCATGGCAAGGATCAGTAAGGCGCTCAGCCCGGCGGCAAGAGAGGCGCGCCAGTGAGCGGCCCTGGCGGGGGGACCGCGCAGCTCGGCAGCCAGCCAGGCCAGGCCGGCTGCGGCATACAGGCAGAACCAGGGTAATAGCATGAACATGCGCGTGACCGACGGGGTCAGCCGGTCGTGGGTGGCGCCGACCGCAAAGAGCATATAGAAGAAGCCCAGACTCCAGAACAAAGCGAAGCGGCTGCGCCGCACCTGGAGCAGAGTCCAGGCCAGGCCGGCGGGCAGCAGCGCGGCGCTCAGCGGATCAATGAAAGAAGAAACGACGTAGTGGGTTTCATCCGGGGCATAGACATAGGAGAACAGCGCGTAAGTAAAATTGGTGAGGAGGTGCTCTGGCAGCGGCGCGCGCCGAATCACCCCTGCCGGATTCAGAAAAGTACCGGGGATTTTTACCTGCCAGTATTCCGGTTGAAAGAGCAGCGGGATGAACAGGAGAGCCAGGCCGGCCAGAGCCAGCCCCCAGCGGCGCAGAGCGCGGCGATTGACCGGCGGATCGAAAACAAGCAGGAACAGCCAGGCCAGCGGCACGGCGTAGATCGCCGCCGGGTAGAGGTAGAAGCACAGCCCCATCGACGCGCCTAAGCCGGCGTATGCCGCCATGGGGCCCAGGCGCAGCGCCCGCCCCCCGGCCCAGAGCAGCAAACCCAGGGCGAACAACGCCTGAAGGTTGTTGTAGCCGATCTTGCCGAAGGTCATCAGATATTGCGCAGCGCCGAGAAAGATGACCGCCAACAAAGCGATGCGCTTCGAAAGAAAAGTGCGGAAGAACGCGTGGAAGCAAAAAAGCGATGCGGCTGCCAGGTAGATGCTGCTGAAGCGCCAGCCGAAGTTGTCCTCGCCGAGCAGCGCCATCGACGCCATCTGCAGCAGGGATGAAAAGAAAGGATGACTGCCGTATACTGCCAGGCCATCGAACATCAGGCTCAGATTCTGGTCCAGGCTGTTGTGGTTCAGCCGCTGGACGGCGTAGCTGTAAAAGCTGTACTCGTCGCCGATCACGGAAAACTGCCAGTGGCCGATCCGGTAGGTCAGCAGGAGCAGCGAGGCGCAGACCACGTGATACACCGGCGGCGCGAGCCTGAAGCGCAGCAGAACGGCCAGCGCAGCCGCCAGCAGCAGCCCGTACAGCCAGACGACAGCCTCGCCGTGGGCCGCGCTGCGCAGGAACAGGATCAGGATCAGCTGGCCGAAGCCCATGGCAATCACCCTCGGCGCAGAGCGCTTCAATACAGACAGGGCTGCCGAGGGGCGGCACTGGTACAGCCAGCAGCCGAACAGGAACGCCGCGGCCGCCAGGGCGAGCTCGACGCCTGGCAGCCGCCCGCTGACCGCTGCCAGGAGGGCGCTGCTCGGGGCGGTCAGCGCGGAGAGTCCGATCAGTCCGAGGGCGAGTCCGCGCTGACCCGCGCTCGGGAGTTCAGCAGGCCGGGTATCTGCTTCGCCTGGTGCGGAGGAGAACTCCGCCGAACGACGGCGGGCGGCAGCCAGAAAGAGCAAGATGAAAATGCCGAAAGCCGGGATGATCCAGAGGAAATATGAAGGCAGTACCGATCTGCACAACAGCGGGACGCGGCACCAGTAATGCCTGAGGATGTCGCGCACAGCAAGGTAATGCCAGCGTTCCAGCACCACCAGCAAGGGTGGTATGATCGAAAGTCCGACGCCAGTCGCCCAGAACAGGACCTTGAGTGCAGCCGCCAGAACTCTTCGGCGGCTGCCGCGAGCCTTACCCTCTTTGGCAGCGCTGCTGGCCGTCTCGCCTGGATGGATCATTACAATATGCGCCTATGTTGTTGATGGAGGTGGGTATCTCCAATAATTTTACATCTACCGCGAATTTGGCGCCAAACCTCCTGTCTTCCCCTAACAAAGGATATGAATCCCGCGCACCTCTTCGCCAGGATTTATAATTGTGACATCACATTAGAGGAGAATCGAATGGGTCAGCCTAATCCGCAGTATGGTGTTGGAACTCTCGTCAATCACGTTGCCGAAGGGGGTCATCCGTACCACGCCCACCTGTCACCTATCTACCAGACCTCGACTTTTGGCTTCCCAGACGTGGCTACAGGCGCGGCAATATTCAAAGGCGAGGATCCCGGCTACACCTATACCCGTATCAAGAATCCCAATCAGACGCAGATCGCTGAAAAATACGCTGTCCTGGAAGGGTTGGACCTGCTGCGCGCCCAGCCAGGGCGCTCGACCGGCGAGATCGTCGCCGCGCAGGTATTTGCCACCGGCATGTCGGCGATCACCTCGGCGATTCTGGCCCGCGTGCACGGCGGGCAGACCATCATCGCCCAGGAGGCGCTCTACGGAGCGACCTTCACCTTCCTGCATGACATCGCCCCGCGTTACGGCATCAACGTGGTCTGGCTGCAGCGGGTTGATACGCAGGACTGGGAGGAAGCCTTCCGCGCCCACCCGAATGCGGTGATGGCCTACGCCGAAACCCCCGCCAACCCGACCATGGCGATTGTCGATCTGGCTGCGGTGGCTGAGATCGCCCATCGCTACGGCGCCTGGTTGTTCGTCGACAACACCTTCGCCACCCCGTACGGCCAGCGTCCGCTGACGCTTGGCGTCGATGTCTGCCTGCATTCGACCACCAAATATCTCTCTGGGCATGGCATGATCGTCGGCGGGGCGGTGGTCAGCCGCCACCCGAAATGGGTGAACAAGGAACTCTACAGCGTGCTGAAGAACCTAGGAGGATCGGCCTCGCCGTTCGATTGCTGGCTGGCGGCGCTTGGCCTGAAAACCTTCGAGCTGCGCATGCAGCGCCACTGCGAAAACGCCATGCAGGTCGCCCGTTATCTGGATGACCATCCTAAGGTCGAGACCGTATATTACCCCGGGCTTGAAACGCACCCGGGCTACGAGATTGCCCGCAGGCAGATGTCCTGCTTTGGCGGCATGATTTCCTTTGAATTAAAGGGTGGGTTGGCGGCCGGCGAGGCGATGCTCAATCATGTGCGGCTGATGACCCTGGCGGTCAGCCTGGGCAACACCGACACGCTCATCCAGCACCCGGCCAGCATGACCCACGCCGGCGTACCGCGCGAAGAACGGCTGCGTGTCGGCCTGACCGACGGGCTGGTGCGCCTTTCGGTCGGCATCGAAAACGTCGCGGATATCCTCGCCGACCTGGATCAGGCGCTGGAGGCCGTCCGATGACTGAGCCATCGAAAGCAGAGGTGGTGGTGAATAACGCAGCTGGGCGCAAACGGTTACGCGAGCTCGGCGTTCACATCGGCAGGCTGCCAACCGGACCGCTCAACGCGATCAGCGATGTGCCAGGTGTGTGGGTTGGGCAGACCACCGTCATCCGCGATCAGCCGCATACCGCGCGTACCGGCGTGACGGTGATCCTGCCGCGCGCCGGCCGCATCCATGAAAACGCCTGCTTTGCCGGATTTCACCGCTTTAACGGCACTGGAGAGATGACCGGCCTGCCGTTTCTGGAAGAAACCGGCCTGCTGACCGCTCCGGTTGCCCTGACCAGCACCAATCACGTCGGCACAGCCCAGTCGGCGCTGGTTCGCTACGGGGCGCAGCATTACGGCGGCTTTGCCTATAAAATGCCGGTGGTGGCGGAAACCTGGGACGGCTGGCTGAATGAGATCAACGCTTTTCCGCTGACCGAAGAGGACGTGATCTCCGCCCTCGAGACGGCCGGGCCGGGACCGGTCGCCGAGGGCAACACCGGCGGCGGTACGGGCATGATCTGCCACGATTTCAAAGGCGGCACCGGCACGTCCTCTCGCCGGGTGAGCGAGGCGGGCGTGACCTACACGGTCGGTGCGCTGGTGCAGGCCAACTACGGCGACCGGCATCTGCTGCGCGTGGACGGCGCGCCGGTAGGGCGCATCCTCGACGCCAGCCGTGTGCCGCTGCCCTGGCATACCCCGCCGGAGAGCAGCTCGATGGTGGCCGTCCTGGCGACCGACGCGCCGCTCAATCCACTGCAGTGCCGCAAGCTGGCTCAGCGGGCGACGGTCGGACTGGCGCGCGCCGGCGGCATCGGCGACGACGGTTCGGGCGATTTGTTCCTGGCTTTTGCAACCGGCAATGACTACCCGACCGGCGCAGAAGGACCGCTGACGTTCCGGTTCCTGACCCACAACCAGACCAGCCTGCTGGTCGAGGCGGCGGCTGAGGCGGTCGAGGAAGCCATCCTCAATGCGCTCTGCATGGCTGAGACCATGACCGGCTACAGAGGCCGCAGCGCCCATGCTCTGCCGCTGGATGCCCTGGCTGATATTTGCCAGGCTCAGCGAGGTGGTTGATATTCTCTGCTATCCATCCCCTGTCGATTTACATCTTGGAATATTCCAGGATCTGGAGGAGTAACCTCGGATGGTCGCATCGGCCTTGTTTTTCCTCCTGTTTGGAGTAGTAAGCTACGCATACGGATGGGGCTTTCTCGACCTGCTGCAACGGGTTTTATTAAAGAAACCTGCTGACGAGAAGCTGTCCTTTGCCTGGGTGATGTTGACAGGGTTGGTGCTTGTCACCACAATCGCAATACTGTTAAATTTCATGCTCCCGCTAAGCGGTGCGGCTCTTGGCATGGTCATCGCCGCTGTGATCATCATGGCGCGCTGGAAATCCCTGAAAGAACACTGGCGCTTCGCCTCTGGACGGGCGCATATCCTGTTTTGGGTGTTGACAGCCCTGGTTGCCGCAGCCGTCCTCGAGCAAAGCACCCACCTGCCCGGAAATCCGGATACCGGCCTGTACCACGCGCAGACAATCCGCTGGATCGAGTCTTACCGGGTGGTGCCCGGTCTGGGCAATTTGAACGCCCGTTTCGCGTATAACTCGAGCTGGCTGGTGGTCAATGCATTGTTCAGCTTAGAATTTTTGGGACTACGCTCCTTCCATCTCTTGCCGGCGGCTGTTTTCCTAACGGCGATGGCGGTATTTCTGGAAGGGGCAGCCGGCTGGCTGCGGGGAAAAGCAACCCTGGCCAACATTCTCAAAACGCTGCTGATCCCCTGCGCTTTTTATGTCGCCTCGGCAGAAATTTCATCGCCCGGCACCGACCTGCCGGTGATCCTGATCGCCTGGCTGCTGGCGGCGGGCTGGTTGGAACTCGGCGAGGAACCGCCGGGCAGCCGGCCGCTTTTTGAGTTGGTTCTGTTCCTTTTATCCATCTTTGCCGTGACCATTAAGCTTTCAGCCGGGCCGTTGTTGATTTTCGCCGCGCTGCTGCTCCTCCGCCGAATCAATAACCGCCGACAGTTGGTGATCATGACCGTCCTGGCGCTCGCCATCCTTCTGCCGTGGATGGCGCGCAGCGTAGTCCTTTCAGGATATCCGCTATTCCCTGTGGCGGGGATTCCGGGCTTCAACCTCGATTGGCGAATTTCACCCGGCCTGGCTCAGCGAGAACAATTGGGCATCATTGCCTGGGGACGCGATTCCGGCATGGATATGGAAGAGGTGCTAAAGCTGCCGTTTTCTGTCTGGATCCAGACCTGGTTTTTCGATCAGACCGCCAATCGCAAGCTCCTGCTGCTGCTGGCGGGCGCTTCTCCGTTCCTGTTTGGCCTGGGCTGGGCGCTCTTGGCGCGCCGGCGGGAATCCGGCTTAGAGCGTACACTGCCGCTCCTGGCTGTTTTAGTGATCTTTATAAGCGGGGGCCTCTTCTGGCTCTTTACTTCGCCTGATTTCCGCTTCGGTTACGGCTACTTGATTGTTCTCCTCCTGCTGCCCTGGTTGATGCCTTTCGCATTCCTGCGGAAGCTGCACAAGAGTTCGCTGCCGATCGTTCTGCTCATCCTGGCCTATCTCGGCTATTCCATGGTCAGCTCCTTTGAGCGCAGCAGCTTTTTCGAGCGGCTGCTGCTGCCGGTGGATTACCGCGTTCTGCCTACTCAGCCCTGCGATTTGAAAAATGGCGCGATTCTATGCCCGGCTGAAGAGAGCTGGTCGCAATGCTGGTACGAGCCATTTCCCTGCGCGCCGTTTCCCCGTCCAAATGTTGAGATGCGCGGGCCGGATTGGAGCGACGGTTTTCGCGAGGCGGATTGATCGTGCGGTGTCACCCGAAATATGGTCAATTGTCCGGTGAGGACTGGAGGAGTCTCAATAGCGCCAGGCCTGACCTGGTGATACAATAATTCAGGCGCTGCCACTCCGCTATACTACTGCCAGGGAGGAGCTCGGATTGAAAACCCTCACGATCACCGTGCCGATGGCCGGACTTGGGTCCCGGATGCGGCCGCATACCTGGAGCAAGCCCAAGCCGCTGATCGCGCTGGCCGGAAAAACCGTGCTGGATTACGTCCTGGAACAATTTGACAGCGCGCTGCCGGGCAACGAGGTCGAATACGTCATCATCGTCGGGCCGAACCAGCGCGAGCAGGTCGAGCCATACCTGCGGGCGCACCACCCGCACAAGAAGGTCCATTTTGTCCTTCAGGAGGTCATGCGCGGGCAGTCGGACGCGCTGTACCTGGCGCGCGAGCACCTCAAAGGCCCGATGCTGATGGCATTCTCAGACACGTTAATCGAGGCGGACCTTGCCGACCTGGCCAGCCAGGACGTGGACTGCCTGACCTGGGTCAAGCCGGTTGAGGATCCGCGCCGCTTTGGCGTTGCCCAGGTCGACTCCAGCGGCTGGGTCACCCGCCTGGTGGAAAAGCCGCAGGATTTTTCCAATAACCTGGTACTGGTTGGGTTTTATTACTTCCGCCGCGGTGAAGAACTGATCTCGGCGATCGAGGAGCAAATGCAGCGCGGGGTGACCCTGAAGAACGAGTATTTCCTGGCGGATGCGGTCAACGTTATGCTCGAACGCGGGGCGCGCATGCGCACCCGCCAAATCGACGTCTGGCTGGATGCGGGCATCCCTGATACGGTCCTGGAAACCAACCGCTATCTGCTCGAGCACGGGCGCGACAATACCAGCCAGGCCGCCGGACGAGCCGGCGTGGTGGTTATTCCGCCGGTCTACATCCATCCTGAGGCCGAGATCAGCGCAGCGGTAGTCGGGCCGCACGTTTCCATCGGCAAGGGCTGCCGGCTGGAGCGGGTGGTGATCCGCAATGCGATCATCGACGAGGGCTGCGCGATCCGTGATATGGTCGTCGCTGACACGCTGCTCGGACGGCGCGTGCAGGTTGAAGGTCAGGCGCAGCGGCTCAACCTAGGAGACGATGCATGGCTGAAGTGATTGACCTGGTCGAATGTCATTCCGGCTGCGAGTACGCCGAGAGGCCGGTCGCCATCCATTGGGAGGGAGAGCGGTTGGAGGTTGACACCGTCGAAGACCGTTGGCGCATTCCCGGCGGCAAGTGCTTCCGCGTGCGGACGACGGACGGGCGGCGATTCGAACTTTTCTATGGCGAGTTATACGACGAGTGGCGGATCAATTCAGTTTGACCGCCCGCTTGTCGTAATCTAAGATCTAATCATATTTGATCGGGGAGGTTTTCCAGCATGACCGTAAGTGAACGTGACAAAGAGCAGGTTAGAGGAGCATCCGTGCGTGAGAGTTATCTTTCCAGGCGAGTCGCCAGTCTTAAACCGTCAGGCATCCGCAGATTTTTCGACATCGCCGCAACAATGAAAGATGTCATTTCACTTGGCATTGGCGAGCCGGATTTCGACACGCCCAGCCACGTGATCGAGGCGGGCATCGATTCGCTGCGCAAGGGCCGCACGCACTACACTTCCAATGCCGGCGTACTCGAACTGCGCCAGGCGCTTTCTGCCCATCTCGAGATGCGCTACGGGGTGCAGTACGATCCAAATAAAGAGATCGTCATCAGCGTCGGCGGTTCCGAGGCGCTTTACCTGGCGATGACCGCCCTGCTTGACCCGGGCGACGAGGTGATCATCCCCACCCCCTGCTTCGTTGCTTACCAGGCCGAGGTGTTCATGGCGGGCGGTACGCCGGTGGAAATCCCCAGCACGATGGAAGATAACTTTAATGTCGATCCGGCCCGCATCGAGGCGGCGGTTACCCCGCGCACCAAGGCGATCCTGCTCGGCTTCCCCAACAACCCGACCGGCGCGGTCGCCACCCGAGACCGGCTGATGGAGATCGCCCGCATCGCCGAAAAGTACGATCTGATCGTCGTTTCGGATGAGATCTATGACCGACTTGTCTATTCCGGTCACCAGCATGTCTGCTTCCCGTCCCTGCCGGGCATGAAGCAGCGCTCGATCCTGGTGGGCGGTTTTTCCAAGGATTATGCCATGACGGGCTGGCGCATCGGCTACGCCTTAGGTCCTGCCGACCTCATGGTTGGCCTGATCCGCGTACACCAGTACACCATCATGTCAGCCCCGACCACTGCCCAGGATGCAGCAGTCGTCGCTCTGCGCGACCGCGACGAGGCCGTTCAGGAGATGGTTGAGGAGTACGACCGCCGCCGCAGGCTGATCGTTCCGGAACTGAACCGCATCGGGCTGCCGACCTTCGAGCCAAAGGGCGCCTTTTACGCCTTTCCAAAGGTCAGCGTGACCGGCCTGAGCGACGAGGATTTTGCCAACCGCCTGCTGCAAGAGGAGCACGTCGCCATTGTGCCGGGCAACTCCTTCGGCGCCGGAGGCGAAGGTTTTTGCCGCTGCTCGTACGCCACCGCCTACGACAAGCTGGAGGAAGCCCTGCGGCGCATCGAGCGTTTTGTCAACCGGCTTTAGCCTGCTTGTGCTATAATGCCAGCAGGCAGTAGTTAATTCAATCAATCCAGTTCCAAATTTTTGACTGCCTCGCTTGCGCGGGTGATCCGCGTAGCCCGAGACAGTCATTTTCCTTCAGGATCCCGCCGGGCAGAAAAAGGATACGATGCGTTTTCTAATCACTGGCGCAGCCGGCTTTTTGGGAGCGGCGCTCGCCAATCGGCTGGTCAAGGAGGGGCACACCGTACGCGGTCTGGATGACCTCTCCACCGGCGATCCGAGCGCGCTCTCGCCCGACGTCCATTTCACCCGCGGCGACGTGAACGACCGTCCCAAGCTGTGGACCCTGCTTCAGGAGGTCGACTGCGTCTATCATCTGGCGGCGCGCGTGCTGGTACCCGAGTCGGTGCTCTATCCGCGCGAGTATAACCAGGTCAACGTGGGCGGGACGGTCAGCCTGATGGAGGCCATGCGCGATGTCGGCGTGCGCCGGGTGGTGTTCATCTCGTCCGGCGCGGTCTACGGCAATCAGGAACAGCAGCCGGTGCGCGAGGATGCTCAGCCGAATCCGCGCTCGCCGTACGCCGTCTCCAAGCTGGCGGCGGAATACTACGTCAAGACGATCGGCGCGCTGTGGGGCATCGAAACGGTCTGTCTGCGGGTGTTCAACGCTTACGGGCCGGGGCAGCACCTGCCGCCGGTGCACGCTCCGGTGATGCTGACCTTCTTGCGCCAGGCGCTGCAGAACGGCACGCTGGTGGTACACGGCGAGGGCGCCCAGACCCGCGATTACGTCTACGTCGACGACGTGGTCAACGCCATGCTGGCGGCATCGACCGCGCCCGGGGTCGACCGGATGACGATCAACGTCGGCAGCGGGCAGGAGACCAGCGTGCGCGAGCTGGTGCGCATGGTGATAGCCGTGACAGGTGCCAGCCCCGAGGTGGTTTACAACCCGCGCAGCGACGGGGGTCCGGGGCGCCTGTGCGCCGACGTGACCCTGGCGGGGGAAAAGCTGAACTACCGACCGTCGATCCCGCTCGAAACCGGCATCCGCCTGACGCTGGAGCGAGATGCGCGCTTGCGGGGGAAATAAGACGTCCGCAACCAGGTCTAGCCCAGGAACAAAACATGGAGAGCGCGGGAAGGTAAGATCTATTCCGCGCTCTTAAATACTCTTCTATGTGTATCGATGGTTCACCTGCATTGATTGTATTAGCGCGGGCGGGGTGGGCCTCAACCCGCTCCGCGCCCGTTGCAGAAATCGGGCCAGTTCGCGTATGCATAATGGGATTAGTTTTGTTATAATATTTTCACTGGGCCGGCCTTGATTGGGGTTGGTCCTTTAGCTGGCGCCAGTATTTTCCCGCCCTTAGCCCTTATATCGATCCTGCTGGATTCCGGGGTTGTATCCCTGATGAAGCTCTTCAAGCCGCTCAAACCGCTGCGCACATCGTTCCTGCCCGTTTCGCTGGTCGTCGCGGCGCTGCTGCTGACCGCCTGCGGCGGCGGAAGCGCGGTTTCTACCCCCGAGCCGGGCACCTACTCGATCGATCCCATCTTCCGCGAATTCTACGCCTCGCTCGGCGGGCAGGACGTGCTCGGCCAGGCGATCACCGCGCTGTTCAACCACCGCACCCAGCAGTGCCAGTATACCGTCAATGCGCTGCTCTGCTTTGACCCGCTTCAGCAGGGCATCGACCGCTTCAGCCTGTACCCGCTGGGCGAATCGCTCGGCATCCAGGACGAGCCCGGCGTGGCGTCCGGCGGTGAGCTGGTGGTCGACGGCTACCAGATCTACGAGGAGTTCGAGAAGCTCTACCAAAAACTTCACGGGCCGCTCTACACCGGAAAGCCGCTCTCGCAGCCGCGCTTCAACAGCAATAAGAACCGCATTGAGCAGTATTTCGAAAACGTCGGCTTCTACCGCGCCCTGGACGACCCGACCGGCGAGGCGCACCTGCTGGCTTACGGCGTATACGCCTGCGACAGCGACTGCCGCTACAAACCGCCGCAAAGCGGCATCGTCGTGACCGGCGTGGAAAACGTTGAGCAGCCCTTCCTGACCCAGGTGGCGCGCCTGGGCGGTTTAAACGTCTTCGGGCTGGCGCTGACCAATCCCTATCTGGCGCCTGACGGGAAGCTCGAACAGGTCTATGAGAACGTCATCCTTGCGGCGCCGCCGGATGATCTCAACAGCGTTAACCTGCGCGACCTGCCGGTGCAGCTCGGCATGCCTTCATCGCCGCCCGGGCTGCAAGCTTACAGCGAGTCGCAGGGGGTGGTGTTCTACGCCGTGGATGGCGAGCTCGGCTATCATGTGCCGCTGGCGTTCGACCATTTCATTGCCCAGCACGGCGGGCGCGAGATCTGCGGAAATCCGCTAGGGGAAGTGACTCAGCTGGACGGCGATGTTTTCAGGCAGTGCTTCGAGCATTACTGCCTGCTGTATGATCAAAGGGCGGAGGAGAGCTTCAGGGTGCGCATGGCGCCGCTCGGTCTGGAATACTTATCCGGCGCCCAGGCTGCGCTGCCGCAGGAAGAAGTGGAGACATTCGCGGTCAGTCCCGACAGCGTACATCTGCTGGTCGCTGCCGCCAGCCCGCGCGCCGCCGCCGACGAGCCGCAGACCTTCAGGCTGACCCTGCTGCGCGCCAGCGACCAGCAGCCGGTCGCCAACATCGAAGCTGAGTTGATCCTGACCTTGCCGGACGGAAGACAGCTGAATTATAAGATGCCGCCCAGCGGCGAGGACGGCCAGGCCAGCCTGACGGTTCCCCCGTTGAAGCCCCAGCCGCAAAACGCCAGCGTGATTGCCTATCAAGTATGCCTGAACGCCCCCTCCAGCCAGCCGATCTGCGCGGCTGACAGCTACCTGATCTGGAACCTGCAATAAGGGCGTCTCAGGCGAAGCGCTCTTCTTTCCAGGCGTCGGCGTTGTTGTGGTATCCGGCCTGTTCCCAGAACCCCAGGCGGTCTTCGGTCAGAAATTCAAGGCCGCGCAGCCACTTGGCGCCCTTCCACAGGTAGGGGGTGAAGAGGTCCTCCCACCCCGGGACGGCGCCGACCACCCCCCGCAATGGATAGCCGTGCTCCGGGCTGATCGGTTGGCCGTTGAAGTGGGTCGCCAGCAGGAAGTTGTCCTGGAGCACGACCTCGAGCGGCAGGTTGACCGTGTAGCCCATCTCGGCGTGCTGCATGACGTAGTGCGCGTCGGTCAGCGGTGTGAAGACACCCTGCGCGATCATATCCCGTACCGATACGCCCTCCCAGACTGTGTCCAGCCTGGACCATTTGGTGACGCAGTGCAGGTCGATGGAGATCTGCCGGCGCGGCAGCCGGTTGAACTCCCCCCAGCTCAGCTCGACCGGCTTTTCAACCCGCCCCCAGATGTGCAGGCTCCAGGTTTCCAGGTTCGCCCGCGGGACTGGCCCGTAGTGCAGCACCGGGAAGCGGTTGGTCAGCGACTGGCCCGGCGGCAGGCGGCCCTGGCTGCGCGCATTTTGCTCGTCTTCTTTTCGGCGGAAGGGATCGAACATGAACACACCTTTTCTCGGATGAGCAAATTATACCTTATCTGTCATATTTGATGAAGGTCGGATATTCAGCCCCTGGGGAGGGTTTTGCCGTCTCGATAAACCACGGTCGTTTCGAGCGAAGCGGGAGTTCTTTCTACACCTCACTTCGTTCGTCGAAAACACAGCACCCTTCTGCCGTATGAGTTAAGCGGGAGAACGATCCCGTCTTTGCGCAGAGAGGGGTTTCACCGTGCCGATGATTCAGCCGCTCAAGGGGCGACCCTGTGATCGAACCCGGCAGGAGCGGGCATCTGGCGCTTTATGCTATACTCGAGAGAAAGGCGCTCTGGAGCCCAAACCGGCCGATGCGCTGCCCGTACGTCGTTACCGGACGATATCTCAGTTAGCGAACAAGAGGTTAGGATGCAAGATCGAACGCGGGCCTCATTCGAGCTGCTGCTCGAGATCAGCCGCGAGCTGGCTGCCAGCCTGGATCTGCGCAGCGTGCTGGCGCGGGTGTTGTTCATGTCCACCAGCAATGTCGGCGCCGAACGCGGCAGCCTGATCGTGCTGAATGACGCCGGGCAGCCAGTAGAGGCGGCTATCGCCATCGACAATCACGTCCTGCATCCGACCATGAACGAGATGCAGGCGATCATCGACCGCGGTCTGGCTGGCTGGGTGGCGCAGAACCGCCAGCCGGCGTTGATCGCCGACACCCGCAGCGATCCGCGCTGGACGCAGCGGCCGGACGACGCCAGCGAACGCACCGGCAGCAAGTCGGCCATCTGCGTGCCGCTGCTTGCCAGCGGGCAGCTGGCCGGCGTACTGACCCTGGTGCACGCCAGCCCGCATTTCTTCACCCAGGAACACCTGCAGCTGCTGCAGGCCATTGCCGACCTGGCCGGAATTGCCGTGCGCAACGCGCACCTGTACGCCTCGGTCGAAAAGGCTCAGCGCCGCTACCGCGAACTGTTCGAGGACAGCATCGACCCTATCCTGCTGACCGATTGGCAGGGCAAGGTACTGGAAGCCAACCGCCAGGCGGAGAAGACGATCCTCGGCGGCGCAAACCAGCTGACCGGCCTCAGGATTCAGCAATTGCACGACATACGCGGCGACCTGCTTGGCGAAAATTTCTCCAACCTGGGGGAGGAGGTCACCTTCCATTATGAGAGCCTGCTGCACCGTGAGGGCCAACCCGACCTGCCGGTCGAGGTGCACATTCGGCAGGTGGACTTCGGCGGGCAGCCGACCCTGCAGTGGATCCTGCGCGACATCTCCGAGCGCAAGCAGCTCGATAGACTGCGCGACGACCTGATGGCGATGATCTACCACGACCTGCGCTCGCCGCTGGCCAACATCATCTCCAGCCTGGACATCCTCGACACCTTGCTGCCCGAGGATCAGGCTGAATCGGTGCGGCCGATCTTCCAGATCACTACCCGCTCGGCCGACCGGCTGCAGCGGCTGATCTCCTCGCTGCTGGACATCAACCGCCTGGAAGCCGGTCAGCCGATCACCAACCGCAGGGAGGTCGATCCGCATCCGCTGGCGGAAGAGGCGCTGGAGGCGGTGCGCATGCTGGCCGAGAGTAAAGGACAGACCCTGCAGTTCGAGGCGCCTGCCAGCCTGCCGGCCATCCAGGCCGATGCGGATATGCTGCGCCGGGTGCTGATCAACCTGTTGGAAAACGCGGTCAAGTTCACCCCCTTCAACGGCACCATCCAGGTTGGCTGCGCGCCGGAGGGAGCCTGGCTGCGATTCTGGGTACAGGACAGCGGCCCGGGCATCCCCGAAGAGGCACTCGAAATCATTTTTGATAAATTCACCCGCCTGCAGGCCGACCGTTATCCGAAGGGGCTTGGCCTGGGCCTGGCCTTCTGCCGGCTGGCCGTCCAGGCGCACGGTGGTAAAATTTGGGCGGAGAGCCAGCCCGGCGCCGGCAGCCGGTTTGCGTTCACCATTCCGGTAGCTGCCGCGGCGTGATTTAAATCTAGGGGCAAGGAAAATCGATGCAAGAAATCTCCGAACACATCTATATTGAAACCGGGTACCCGGGCGTGACCCTGGCGGCGATCAACTGGCCGCACGGCCTGATTCTGATCGACGCGCCGCTGCGCCCGGAGGACGCCCGCTCGTGGCGCTCGGCGCTGCTCAACCTGGGCGGCGGTGTCGACCGCCTGTTGATCAACCTGGACGCGCACGCTGACCGCACGGTGGGCACGCGCGCCATGGAGTGCACCGTCATCGGGCACGACAAGATGGCCCATGTCTTCCGCACCCGCCCGCTCTCCTTCAAAGCCCAGGGGCCGGAGACCGGCGCTGACTGGGAGCTCTATGACGGACTGGGCAGCATAAAATGGGCGCCGCCGGACATCACCTTCACCGAGCGGCTGATGATCAACTGGAACGGCGCGCCAATGGTGTTGGAATATCATCCCGGCCCATCGATCGGCGCAATTTGGGCGGTGATCCCCGAGCAGAAGATCATCTTCGTCGGCGACGCCGTCCTGCCCGGGCAGCCGCCCTTTTTAGCCAGCGCCGACATCCCCGCCTGGCTCGAATCGCTCGAGCTTCTGGCATCCACCACTTACCAGAATTACCTGATCGTTAACGGCCGCACCGGGCTGACCACTCAAAAACATGTCCGTCAGCAGATCGCGTTTCTTAAAGCGGTGCACGATAAGATGGAAGCGCTGGTCGGGGCGGGCGGCACGGTCGAAGAGACCGCTCATTTTGTCCCTGCGCTTTTACGCGAATTCAACTTCACCGCCGACCGGCGCTGGCAGTACACCAGCCGGCTGAGGTGGGGCTTGGCGCGTTACTTTACCCGGCACTACAGTCCAGACGGAGACGAGCTGGACGAATAATCATCTTACTCAGGAACAAATGCGCATGGCAGCTTCACCCTTTGAAATCCTGGTCGAAGTCACCCGCGGACCGCTGGTCGAATCGGTCCATCACGGGGCGTTCGCGGTTGTGGATACCGCTGGCAACCTGCTCGCCAGCACCGGCGATCCGCAGTACATCACCTACCTGCGCTCATCCTCCAAACCGCTGCAGGCGCTGCCGCTGCTCGAGCGCGGCGGCGAGGTGGCTTTTAACTTGAGCGATGCCGAAATCGCACTGACCTGCGCCTCGCACTCCGGAACCGATCTGCACTTCGATACGGTAAGCGCCCTGCAGGCGCGGATAGGCTTCAGCGAGGGGGACCTGCTCTGCGGCACCGAACCGCCCCTGGATGAGAAGACGCGTGACGGGCTGCTGCTGCGCGGGCTTCAGCCGACGCCCAACCGGCACGACTGTTCGGGCAAGCACACCGGCTTTCTGGCGCTCTCCAAATTGCTTGGCGTTTCCAAGGAGGATTACATCAATCCGCAGCACCCGCTGCAGCGGGTCGTCATCCAGACCTTTGCCGAGATGATCGATTATCCTGTCGAGAAGATCGCGATCGGCATCGACGGCTGCTCGGTGCCGGTCTTCGGCGTGCCGCTCTTCAACGCGGCCTTGGGCTATGCCCGGCTGTGCGATCCGTCCGGGCTGCCTCCGCGGCGCGGCGAGGCCTGCCGGAGGGTGACCCGGGCGATGACCGCGCAGCCGGTTATGGTGGCCGGCCCGGGCCGCTTCGACACGCTGGCGATGGAGCTTGGCCAGGGCAGGTTCATCTGCAAGGGCGGCGCTGAGGGCTACCAGGCGATAGGCGTGATGCCCGGGGCGATCGCGCCAGGCAGCCCGGCGCTCGGCATTACGATTAAAATCGCCGACGGCGACCGCGCCGGGCGGGCCAGGCCGCTGGTGGCGGCAGAAATGCTGCGCCGGCTGGGGCTGCTGAGCGGCGAGCAAATTCGCGAACATCTGGCGCAACTGGCTGAACGGCCGGTGACCAACTGGCGCGGCCTGGAAGTCGGCGTGATGCGGCCGGTCTTTCCCTTCGAGCTGGCCTTCTGAGCGGCGCGCATGGCTGCAGCTGATCTGTCCAATCCGCGGGCCGAATTGCTGGCCAGGGCGCTGGCAGTTCACCGCCGGCTGCTGGAAGTCTACGGCAGGCCCGAATGGCGACAGCCGCTGTCGGCGCTGGATGAGCTGGTCTCGACCATCCTTTCGCAAAATACCAATGACCGCAACCGCGACGATGCCTTCCAAACCTTGAAGGCGCGCTTTTCCACCTGGGAGGCGGTGCGCGACGCCGATCCGCAGCAGGTCATCGCTGCTATCCGCACGGCAGGCCTGGCCAACCAGAAGGGACCGCGCATCCAGGCGGTGCTGCGTCAGATCAGCGAAGAGACCGGCGGCCTGAGTCTGGATTTCTTGAAAGAGTGGCCGGCTGAAAAGGCGCGCGAGTGGCTGATGCGATTCAGGGGCGTCGGCCCGAAGACTGCCGCCATCGTGCTGGTGTTCGCGCTGGGCATGCCCGCTTTCCCGGTCGACACGCATGTGTACCGCGTCTCCGGGCGGATTGGGCTGCGTCCGGCGAAGATGACCGTCGAGCAGGCCCACCTGCACCTGGAGGAGCTGTTCCCGCCGGAAGAGTACGGCCCGGCGCACCTCAACCTGATCCGCCTGGGACGCGAGGTCTGCCACGCGCGGAAGCCGGAGTGTACGCGCTGCCCGGTCAGCCTGTGGTGCGATTACTACAATCAGGGCCAGCAACCCCGAGATGGGTGATACCAGTTATTTTATTCTTTCTGTGGAGACATTATCGGACCATGGACAACCGCCTGTTGCAGGGTGAAAGGGATATCCAGGCTATGCGGAGTCTGCTCCAGCGGCTCGAGGTTCCGCCGACGGTCGAGGATTTTGAGGAAGTGATTCAGCTCGAATCAACCCGGGAGGCGACGCGCCTTTGGCAGGAAGGTGATCGCCTGGCCGGCTTCGCCTTTATCGACGAGTACAACAACCTGCAATTCGAATTCGATCCGTCATTCGAGGCTGACCCATTGCTGGAGGAGATGATTAGTTGGGGTGTCTATCTCATGCAGCGCCGCAACCAGCAGACGGACCGTAACGAAACCCTGGATCACTGCTTAGGCGCAGAGCATTCCCGCCGGATAGCGGCGCTCGAGCGGCTTGGCTTCGCGCGGCAGGAGCTGCGCACGCTGCGCTACGAGCGATCACTCGAGGAGCCGGTCGCTCCCATGGACCTCCCTCCGGGATTCCGGCTGCGCTGCGTTGAAGGCGAGCACGAAGCGGAGCGCCTGGCGGCGCTGCACCGGGCGGCCTTTGGCAGCGAGCACATGACTGTGGAGGGGCGCCTGGCGATCATGCGCGCGCCGTACTACCAGCCCGACCTGGATCTGGTCATTGTCGCACCAGGGGATGATCTGGCTGCGTTCGTCATTTGCGGCTTCGAAGAAGACCGGGAGGGGGCGGGCTATACCGATCCGATCGGAACCCATCCACGCTTCCAGCGGCGCGGATTGGGCAAGGCGGTTGTGACGGCCGGCCTGCGGGCGCTGAAAAGCCGGGGGGCAAAAACCGTCCGGCTGGGCACCAGCAGCGAAAACCAGGCCATGCAGCGCCTGGCCGAGTCGCTTGGCTTTGCGTTGATCGCGGAGAAGCTCTGGTTTTCACGCCAGGTCGATTGACCCTGCCTGGTCTTTCCCTGCAAGGACACGGATCGTCCGCTGCCGTGCTGTTATTGTTCAACCAAGGGGATCGCGAGAGACTTCCATGAGCCAGCAGTCGACCCTGCGGCCTTCGTGCAGCTCGTGCTGCGGCAGCAGTCTGACCTTGCGGAAGCCGGCGGCGGTGTAGCTGCGGATGGCGCGCAGGTTGTCTGTATGCGGGTCAATGATGACTCGATGAGCGCCCAATTCATCAAAAAGATACGACAGCATGCAGCGCAGCGCCCGCCGACCCAAACCGCAGCCGAACAGCTCTGCCGCCCCGATGAATAAATCCAGGCCGATGATGATCTCATCGCCGCCAAAACCGTATTCCTGCGCTTCAGCCGGCGAGATGAGAGAGTATTGCAGATACCCCACAGGCCTCTGCAGAAATTCGATGATAAATGGAACGGTGCCCTTGGCCGCCTTCGCGGCCGGCGCAAACTCAGCCTTTACTGCCGTTAATGGATAAGTCTGATCCCGCCCGCCGTAATACTCGAGGATTTTCGGATTTTGCAGCCAGCTGGTCAGCGACTGGTAGTCGGAAAGCGTGTCGCACAGCGGGCGCACGACCAGATCGCCATCGCGCCGTTGAAAATCCCTGTTTAAGTTGAGAAATGGTTGTTCCATGACAGCGGCCCGCGGGTGGAGCGCCACAACCCGCCATTAAATCAGGCTGCCCGCGATCCAACTTCTATTGTGCGCAATCGCGGGCAGCCTGTCAACTGACAAGCATCAACTGTCCGTGTGTAGATATTCCTGTTTTATTCGCGCCAGCGTCACCAGGGCGCGAAAAGTGTCCCTGCCGGACAGCGGCAACCCTTCTTTCACCGTTCGGCGGCGAAAAGGGATTGGCGTATGAAAGAGGTCGCGGGGCAGCTATCGGGATGGTCTTGCGATTCGCCCAAATTGGTCGTAAAATACAATCTGCCCTGAGCGGCCCATTGATTTATTTGTACGTATAGGAAGGAAAGAATGCCGGTCTACACTTATCGCTGCGAGAATTGCGGCGTGCAGTTTGAACGAACCCAAAAATTCAGCGAGCTTCCGCTGGCCTGGTGCCCCGAGTGCGGCAAGAAGAGCCTGCGCAAGGTATACACGCCGGTTGGGATCGTCTTCAAAGGTTCGGGCTTCTACGCCACAGACCACCGCTCGCCCTCCGGCGCCCCCCGCCATGCCGCGCACTCTTCCGAGAGCAAGGAGTCCTCAGGTGACAGCAGCAGTAAAGCGCCCGAACCGTCCCCCAAGCCGGCCAGCGCCTCGGACGACTGAGCCTGCGGACGGCCTCGAGCGTGTGGGGGGTGCAATTCCGCCGCAATTCGCCTAATCCAGATGTCCGGGAGCCTTCCCGGGCTTTTTGGTTAATCCCCAGAATCAGGTCGAGCACCTCCCCGCCGACCGGGAAAGTGACCAGCCATGAAACCTGCCTCCCCAACGTTACCCATCAACCTCGGCGGCGGACTGCTGCTGCGCCGCAGCCGGGCCGAAGACCGGCAGGCGCTGGTCGAGTTCAATAGCTTCGTCCACGGCGTGCCTGGCGATCCGCCTCGCCCGGACGTGATGGTCGGCGCCTGGACCGCCGACCTGCTCAGCGGCAGCCACCCCACCTTCGGCGTGGACGACTTCACCATCGTCGAGGATAGCAGCAGCGGGCGGATCGTATCCGCCTGCAATCTGATCTCGCAGACCTGGAAGTACGCCGGCATCCCTTTCGGCGTCGGGCGACCGGAACTGGTCGGCACGCACCCGGATTACCGCAACCGCGGGCTGGTGCGCCGCCAGTTCGAGGTGCTCCACGCCTGGAGCAGTGAGCGCGGCGAGCTGGCTCAGGCCATCACCGGAATTCCTTATTATTACCGGCTGTTTGGCTATGAGATGTGCGTCAACCTGGACATGGGGCGCAAGGTTTATGAAACCCAGATACAGGCGCTTCAGCAGGGCGAGCAGGAAGCGTACAGGATCGAACTGGCAGCCGAGGCGGATATCCCCGAACTGACCGCCTGTTATGCCCGGCTGGAGCAGCGCAGCCCGCTTTCCTGTCACCGCAGCCAAACCGATTGGCGCTACGAGTTGAGCGGCAAGAGCGCCAGCAACATCACCCGCGTCGAGCTGTACATGATCCGCGATCCACAGGGTAGCGTGGTCGGCGCTCTGGGCGTGCCGCTCAATTTCTGGGGATTAAGCTGGGTTGCCACGTTCTACGAGCTCAAGCCGGGCGTGTCTTACCTGGCGGTGACGCCGGTCGTGCTGCGTTTCCTGCACGCCCTCGGTAAGCGGCGCGGCAGCGATGATGAGCCGTATCAGAGCACCGGCCTGTACCTGGGCGAAGATCACCCTGCCTACCTGGCGCTCACACCGCAAAACTCCCCTCCGAACGGCTCCTACGCCTGGTACCTGCGCGTGCCCGACCTGGCGGAGTTCCTGGGCCGCATCGCCCCGGCGCTGGAAAAGCGCCTGGCCGATTCGCCCTGCGCCGGTCACAGCGGCGAGCTGCGCATCAGCTTCTATCACGGCGGGCTGGCGATCCGGTTTGAGTCCGGGCGCATCCGCGCGGTAGAAAAGCTCGAATCGATCGGTTGGGAGCAGGCCGATGCGCGCTTTCCCGGGCAGACCTTTCTGCATTTACTCTTCCAGCATCGCAGCTATGAAGAAATGCGCCACTTCTACCCGGATGCGTTCGCCAACACCACCGCCGCGGCGCTGTTCAGGTGCATCTTCCCGCGACAGCCGTCGGCCATCTGGCCCTTAAGCTGATGAAACGCCAATGCAAAAGCAGGCCTGGGCGATCTGTAAGCCTGGCATTTTGGATAAATGGGAATGGTGTTCAGTTAATCCTTATCGACCACGATTGGGCAATTGCTATTGGATATGATGCAAAGGATTATTTGAGAATGAGCGGCAGCGAACTTGTGTGACTATAATCAACTCGCACGGCGAACAAAATCACACTGCTTGACGGGGGGAGCGAAACCTCAACCATATATTCCTGCGAGGCGCTGTCAACATAAGTATACGGTGAGGAGGGGACGGCTTCAACGTAGCGCACTGCGGAGGAAGCTCCGCTTGAATTTACCTCGGCGAACTTATAGGTGCCCCAGGTTGAATAAGAGTGGTAGTTGAAATCCGCACTAAGGTCGTAAGTTTCATTATTGTCGTAAAAGTAAATCACAACCTTCTGGATAGTGACTCCATGGGGTAAGTGAAGCTGCGTTTCGAAGTTTGCTGAACTACCTGAAGTGTTGTAGATTCCAACCCCGGAGTGACCATAGGTCACACTGGGCAGATACGGTAAAAACTCAAGACCGCTCGAGGTGTAGATGCCCGTTCCGCCGGCCGCGGGAGCCATGATCTCAGATTGAATTTCCGGCTGGCTTTCAGGGACGCCGGTCCCAGGCGGATCATCCGAGTCAAGCTGAGCCGAGCTGCCGCTCACGCCAAAGCCAAACGAGAATGCCACCAAACCGATGGTTAATATCAAAAACAGCCCTCTTCGGATCTTCATCGGGTTCCTCTCTTTCTATTCTCTTACAATGTAGTATGGATATCTTGATTATATAACTATACAATATAAATATCTCATTATCTTTCCCATGCAGAATGGGTGTGTGCAGATAATGGATCTCTTCGCTCTCCACGCCTTAGCGGTGATTACTCGGATTCCCCCGAGAGGTTTTGATAGGAATTTTATAGCTCCTGATAGCCACCCAGACCTACACTGGAGCAATCCGGGGTGCAGGGCGCCCGTCTGAGGGTCGGCTTTAGTGGTAGAATCGACCCGAATGGATGGAGGTAAGGATGGCAGCGAAAGCCAAGAAGAGATCTAGCCCTGGCCCGACGCGTGACCAGCGCAGGTTGCGTGCCCAGCAGTTGATCTTTGTGATTATCTCGATCATCATCGTCCTCTCCATGGTCGCCATGCTGCTGACAACTTAGCTCGCAAATCGATCGACGCGTCCCGCCCGCCCGTGTCAACCGGCGGCCCTCATTGCGCTGACCCACCCCGGCTATCCCTGGTAAAAGAGGCGCAGAAAATGCCAAAATCTCCGAATCGTTTCTGGATCGCTGCCCTGGTGATCGCCTGGGCAGTGGATTTCTTTTTCTACCAAAAAGCCCCCGGGCTTTCGTTCCTGCTCTGGAGCGCGCTGCTCGTTGGCGGGGCGTTTAGTCTGGCGCGCGCAGAGCGGGTGCGCGTGCCGCCGCTCAGCATCCTGCTGGCGGCGTTCATCCTGCTGCTCGCCGCGCTGCCGTTCCTGCGCCGGGAGCCGTTCAGCATCTTCATCGGCATCGCCCTGGCGTTGGTTCTCTCGATAGTGCTGGTAGCCACCCTGCGCAGTGGAAGCTGGCCGTTCTACCGCGTCTGGGACTATCTGGCGGCAGGCTTCTGGGTGGTGATCGCCAGCCTGTCGCGCCCGTTTGGGCTCAATCGGAAGGGCGCGACCGCTGAAGGGGAATCCCGGCCGGCAAAGCGCGGCGGTTTCTGGCGCGGAGCGGCGCCGGTCCTGCGCGGGCTGCTGATCGCCCTGCCGATCGTCGCATTGCTGGCCGCGCTGCTCGCCTCGGCCGACCTGATCTTCGCCCAGCGGCTGGATAAGCTGCTCGAGCTGATCCGGCTCGAGAAGCTGCCCGAATACATCCTGCGCCTGTTCTACATATTGGTGCTGGCTTACATCTTCACCGGAGCGCTGCTGCACGCCGTTTTTCCCAAGCGCGAGGTCGCCCGCCCGGCGGACCCCAACCAGCCGGTGATCAAGCCCTTCCTCGGCTGGACGGAGGCCGGCATCGTCCTGGCCTGCGTCGCCGCGCTGTTCATCTTTTTCGTCGTCCTGCAGGTGCAGTACCTGTTTGGCGGAGAGGCGAACATCACCGCAACCGGGTTCACCTACTCCGAGTATGCCCGGCGCGGATTCAGCGAGCTGATCGCGGTGGCGGTCATCAGCCTGCTGCTCTACCTGGGGCTGGGCGAGATCGCCCGGCGCGAGTCGCCCCGCCAGCGGAGAGCCTTCAGCCTGCTCTCGGTGCTGCTGATGGCGCTGGTGCTGGTCATCCTGGCCTCGGCCTTTCAGCGCCTGCTGCTGTATGAGACGGCGTACGGCTTCACCCGCCTGCGCACCTACTCCTTTATCTTCATCCCCTGGCTGGCGCTGCTGCTGCTGGCAACGATCGTGTTCGAGATCATCCGCCAGCCGGGTCGCTTCGGCCCGGCGCTGCTGCTGGCAGCGCTTGGCTATGGGCTGACCTTTGGCGCGCTCAACGTTGACGGGCTGATCGTCCGCCAGAACATACAGCGCGCCGTTCGGGGTGAGGAACTCGACGGTGTCTATCTGACCACCCTGTCGAGCGACGCGGTGCCGGCGCTGGCCGAGATGTTCCACCAGCCGTCCCTGACCGAGGATTTGCGCGCTGAACTCGGCGCGGTGCTGGCCTGCCGCCAGGCGATCGAAGGGAACCGACCGGCGGAAAAATGGCAGGAGCTCTCGCTCAGCGCTGTCCGTGCAGGCAACTTGATGGAGCAGCTAACCCCGGAATTGAGGGCTTACCCTGTCTGGCAGGAAAGCGGCATCTGGCAGGTGCGCGTGGAGGGGCTTCAGCGCAATTGCTTTGGTGAACTGCGAATTAATTGAAAACCGGGATTTTGCAGGTCGAATTACTGCCGCTCACATCGTCCGGCTGGATGAGCGGCAGTTTTTTTGCTCGTCTCTCTCAAGGCGCAAATGAGGGGAGCGAAGCGCCCTCTCGTGACACTTATCACAATTGACAGAGAAACTATTATCAGTATACTCGTATTGTGTACTTATACCGTCTCAATTTTACATATATGGAGGAAGCTGAATGTTGATTAAACGCCTTTTGATCATGTTGTTTGTCGGGGCAATCCTGCTCTCTGCCTGCCAGACTGCCACCCCAGTGCCGCCCACAGCCACTGTGCCCCCTGCGCCGACGAGTGCTGCGCCAGTCGCCGAGATGATCGCGGTGTTCGAGCTGGTCGCAGAAGATGGCTCGGTAACCGAGTTCACGCTGGAGGATTTAATGGAACTGCCTGTCACCAGCGGCCAGGCTGGCATCAAATCCAGCACGGGCAAAATCACTGCTCCTGAAACCTGGAGCGGGGTCGCTCTGAAGGACCTGGTCGCCGTGCTGCCTGGTTTCGATGAAACCATGGGCGTCAGCGTGGAGGCTGACGACGGCTATGCCATCACTTTTTCGTACGATCAGATCATGAACGGCACGTTCATTCAATACGACCCTGGAACGGGTGATGAGTTGAAGTCCCCGGTGCCGCTGACCGCTATTCTTGCCTACGAGCTCAACGATGAGCTGCTAGACGCAAACCAAAGCGGCAACCTGCGCCTGGCGATTGTTTCCGACGAACCCAAACAGGTCACCGATGGGCATTGGTCAGTAAAATTTGTTACGAAGGTCGTTGTCAAATCGCTGGGTGAAGAATGGTTCCTGCAGATGGACGGCGCGATCAGCGAAACGATGGACCGCGCTACATTCGAGTCGGGCGCATCACCCAACTGCCATACGGCGAGCTGGACAGATGATAAGGCTCAAGAATGGCGGGGGATTCCCCTCTGGTTGATGGTCGGGCGTGTAGATGATGAAATTATCCACGAAGGTCCCGCTTACAACGATCAACTGGCGGAAATGGGCTACACCGTCGATATTATTTCCAGCGATGGGTACACCGTCAGTATCGACAGCTCGCGCATGACGCGTAACGACAACATCATCGTTGCTCACCTTGTGAATGGTAATCCGCTGCCTGAGAAGTACTTCCCGCTGCGCCTGGTGGGCTCCGATCTGGAAAAGAGCGAGATGGCTGGCATGATCACCAAAATCGTTGTGCACGTGGAAGGCATGACCGCGCCAGCAATCGAGGCAGATTTGGCGATCGGCGGGATGGTGAAGAGCAGCCTCGCTTTTACTGAGGCCGATTTACGCTCAATGGATGTGGTGCATATCACAGCCGAACACCCTAAGAAAGGCTCTCAGGAGTATGAAGGCGTGTATTTGAATGCACTGCTGGAAATGGCGGGAATTGACACCGGCGCAACAAAACTGGTGCTTACCGCCAGCGATGAGTACTCGGCGGAAGTTCCACTGGCCGATGTGTCCGCCTGCGCGGACTGTCTGGTGGCATTCACGGAAGAGGCCGGAGTGCTCAATTTGGTCATGCCGGGCATGGCCACCAGCGCCTGGATCAAGGATATCGTCAAGATTGACGTGCAGGGCGAGGCTGCGGTCGAGATCCCCGCGGATGCTGACCTGGTGATCAATGGATTGGTTGCCACCCCCATGGGTTTCAAAGAAGAGGACCTGCGCGCTCTGGAAGTGGTGAAAATCACGGCTGAACATCCCAAGAAAGGCCCGCTGGATTACGAGGGCGTCCGCCTTAACACGCTGCTCGAGCTGGTCAAACTGGACCCCTCCGCTGTCAAGCTGGTTTTGACGGCCAGCGACGGCTTCACCGCTGAAATCTTTGTTGCGGAAGCAACCGCTTGCGCGGACTGCCTCGTGGCGTTCACTGAGGAAGCGGGCGTGTTCAATCTGGCAATGCCCGGACTGCCGAGTAACACCTGGATGAAGGACATCACCAAGATTGAAATCCAGTAGTCCGTTAAGAGTATTTCTGTTCGCCGTCGCCTGCTTGTTACTGTGCGGGTGCAACGCTGTGCCAGGGGCTGCGCCTGGACCTGACGATCCAGGTGCAGCCTTGGCGACAATACCCCCGGCGACTGAAATATCGGGCAAAGTGCCGCTGGTCGTGTTTGCGGCTGGCAGCCTGATCATACCGTTCGACCACCTGGAGCAGGCTTTCGAGGCGCGTTACCCTAACATCGATGTCCGGCCTGAATACCACGGCAGCATCCAGGTGATCCGCCATGCAACCGAGCTGCACGACTCGATCGATGTGATTGCCTCAGCAGATGCCTCTTTGATCCCGATGTTGATGTACGGCAGCCAGGTGCCGGAAACGGGCAAAGCCTACGCAGATTGGTATATTCGCTTCGCCAGCAACCGGTTGGCGCTGGCATACACCGATCAGAGCAAGTACGCCGCAGAGATCGACGCGAGCAACTGGTACCGCGTCCTCTCGCAGCAGGATGTACGCACGGGTATTGCCGACCCGCGCTTCGATCCGTCAGGATACCGGGCGCTGATGGCCTTTGCCCTGGCGAACAACTACTACAGGCAGCCGACCATCTTTTTCGACATGTTTACCGGGCGTTTTCGACGGTCGATTGGGATCTTCCAGGATGATGACCTGACCACCATCACGGTGCCGGAGATTGTTGAGCCGGTTGCCAATACCGGACTGGTCATGCGCGGGGCCAGCATTCAGTTGATCGCGCTGTTGCAGTCGGGCGAGCTGGACTATGCTTTTGAATACGAATCAGTCATCCAGCAGCACGGATTGAACCTGTTCAGTTTACCTGAGGAGCTGAACCTGGGCTCGCCAGACGTGGACTACAGCAAAGTGCTCGTCAGGCTGGATTTCCAGCGATTCCACTCTGTCGAGCCGGAATTCCCCGGCGAGCGCATTGGCTACGGTATCACCATTCCCAGTAATGCGCCCCACCCTGAGGAAGCGGAGTTATTCATCGCCTTCTTGCTTAGCGAAGAAGGGCGCGCGCTGATGCAGGCGGATCATCACCCGCTGTTCGAGCAGGCGCTGGCTGATAACCATGCTAACCTGCCTGCAAGTTTGCAGGGATTGTGCGCCCCCGCTGAAACGCCGTGAAGCGCAGATTTTTCGACCTGGCCTTTGCCATCCTCGGTGGAGCTTTACTTCTCTTCATCCTCCTGCCGCTGGTGAGTATTATATTACAGGCCACGCCGAAAACCTTCTGGCAGGCTTTCAGCGATCCTGAGGTCACCCGCGCGATCGGGTTAACCTTTGCCGCCGGGGCGATAGCGACCGGCCTAGGCGCGCTGGGTGGAGTTCCCCTGGCGTACATCCTGGCGCGTCGGCGTTTTCGCGGGAAGCGGCTGGTCGAGGCGCTAGTCAATCTCCCCATCGTCATTCCCCATACCGCGGCGGGGGTGGCGCTGCTGCTCGTCTTTGGGCGGCGCGGGCTGTTGGGCAGCTGGCTCTCCCCTTTAGGAATCACCTTTACTGACAACCTGGCGGGCATCGTCATCGCCATGCTGTTCGTCAGCCTGCCTTTTCTGGTTAATCTCAGCCGCGAGGCATTCGCGCTGGTGGACAGCGAACTGGAGGCCGTAGCTCTGGCTGACGGGGCCAGCCCATGGCAGGCCTTTTCTCACATCACCCTCCCGCTGGCATTCCGCGGGGTGCTCAGCGGAATGGTAATGATGTGGGCGCGCGGTATCAGCGAGTTTGGCGCGGTAGTGATCCTGGCCTACCACCCCAAGATCGCACCGGTGTTGATCTACGAGCGCTTCGAGGGCTTTGGGCTGTCCTCGGCGCTGCCGGCGGCGGTGGTTCTAGTGCTGGTAGCATTGGTCGTTTTCAGCATATTACGCCTCGCGCTGACCCGCGATAGCCGGGGTTAGCCAGCGCTTATAGAACGGGCCGGGATTGGAGCCATTGATGCTGATCGGTGGATGTTCCTGATTTTCAGGGAGGACCCTATTTAACAACCGCATCGATTCGGGCGCGCAGCGCGGAAAGGCGCTGGCGTAATTCTTCGATGGTTGTGCTGACTTTATCGATGCGTTCCTGCTCGGCGTGCACGTAGCGGGTGTAAGGGGTCACGTTATCCTTGAGCCGGCCGATCGCGTCAGCGGATTCTTTATTGAATTCGGTTGTCAGAGTGTCGAGCAGAGTGCTGCGCATGGCGGTCATCTTGCTCTTGAAATTTTCCTTGGCCTGCTTGCGTTTGTAGGGGATGACAAAGAATCCGACCACAGCCAGCACGCCCGCCGCGACCGTGCCGGTGACATCCAGCGCGGAGGAGAGCACCGCCGTGGTGACCAGCGCGCCCAGACCCACCGCGCCGGCCTCGAAGAGCGCGGTTTGCGCCACCGCCGCCTCGACGCTGGCGGCCAGCGCGCTGGCTTCCCTGGTGCGGTCGTAACTATCGATGATCTTTTTGGCGCTCTTACCGACCGTGTCGATCAACTCGCGCCGGCGGTTTGACTGCGGACTGCCGCTGACGCCGACGATGTGATCCAGGCTGAGAGCCTGACGGCGCTGGAGGTAGGCCATCACCTGCTGCCATTCACGCAAATCCTTATCTACCAGCCAGTCGATCACCCGCTGGACCTGCTCCTCGATCCGGGCCGGGACGTCGGCCAGAACTTCCTTTTCGAACTTCGCGCGCACTTTATCGCCGCGCACCAGATTGTGGATATTGGTCAGGCGCAGGGTGTTGTCGAAAAAGTCCAATCCGCGCATTTCGAGGCGCTGAAGGATGGTTTCCAGCTCCGCCAGGCGCGGGGCGAGCTCGCTTTGCAGGTCGCGTTCGTAACCGGCGACGGCCGTGTCAATGGAGTCGACCGTCTGCTTATCCTCCCTCAAATCGTCGGACTGAGCCTGTGCCGCGCTTTCGAGCCGTCCGAGCAAATGATCGGCCACCCCGAGAGGATTGTTGAATTTGAGCTTGAGCCGGGCGGTATCATCCAGCGTATGGTTGATGTAGTTTTCCAACCTGTCCAGGCCGCTGGCTGCGCGCAGTTGCATCCGCTGTTCTTCGTCCGTTTCGCCTGCGGCGCGCTGGGCCTGCCTGGCAGATACGAGGAACAGCTCCGGAACGTCGCCAAGGATGCCCGCGGCGTGCTTGAGGATAAAGCCGCGCACTTCCTCGACCTCATTTTCGATGATGTCGGTTTTATTCAGAACGATGACGATTTTCTTCTTCCAGGCGAGAATTTTTTCGAGGAACTGGCGCTCGCTCTCGGTCAGCGGCCGGTCGGCGGAGGTGGTGAACAACACCAGGTCGCTGCGCGGGACCAGCTCCTCGGTCAGCCGCTCATGGCGGCGGATGATCGCGTTGGTGCCTGGCGTGTCGACGATGTTCAACTCCTTGAGCAGCGGCAGCGGGTAGGTGCAGATGGCAAAGTCCTCGTCCAGCGCCTGCTTTTCAGCCTTCTCGCCCCATTTGACCAGCGTCACCTGTGAGGTGGTCGGCGTGACGCCCTCGGGCAGCACTTTCTCGCCGAGAATGGCATTGACCAGGGCGCTTTTTCCGGCGTTGAACTCGCCCACCACCACCAGCAAGAACAGCTCGTCGAGCTGCAGGATGGCTTTCTGCAGGGTTGCCAGCTCGTCCCGGGGAGCGTCGATCTCGCTCAGCCTGAGCAGGATGCCGGAAAGCTCCTCCTTTTCCTCGCTTAGCAGGCGGGACTGCTCATCAGTCAGCATGGATTCGCGCATGGTTTCTCCTTCTTAATCCCAGTAATTTACCAATAATTGCGAAGCAAGTAAATAATGACCGAAAAAATCTTGGCCTGTTATCAGAATAACAATGGGGATGGATACTCTATTTTATCGCATCCCCGGATGAATCGGCGGGCGGCAGGAGAGGTCGGGTCCGGCCGTCCATAAAACCGGCGCGGTTTCTGCTGCATAAATGAATACAGAAGGAGTGACCGGGTTTATAAAATTCCCAGGCGGTCTTGGCGGGGGATTCAGGTCGAATCCGCATTATTCTTTCTGGGAATACCCAGGTAGCGCGGCGTTCGCGCGCAGTACGCCCGATATTCATCCCCAAACACCCGCGTCAGATGTTCTTCCTCGCCGCGAACCATCAGGTATGTGATCACCGGCCACAGGCCTGCCCACAGCGCGCCCTCCCAGGCAGGCCAGAGCAAGGTGTATCCCACGATGAAAAGGAATGATCCGACCAATTGGGGGTTTCGGCTGTATCGATACAGACCGTCTGTGCGCAGACTGCCGATCACGTGCCCGAATGAACGCAGGCCAAGAAACGGCATGGAGAATAAGACCACCAGGAAGCCAATCAGCACGAGGAGGACCGCGAAGGGGAAAAGCATCCCCCCCGTGTTGATTTGGGATAGCCTGGAATCCAAAAACGCATAGGAGGAAAATGCATACACAAAGAAATAGCCGGTCTGCAGGACCGCGATCGGGCGGGTCAGCTTGCCGTGCGCCCGATAGTCGCTCCTGACCCGCGCGAAAACAAAGAACGCCGCTGCCAGAAGGACGGCGAACAACAACACAGTCCAAACCGGGCTCAAATTGATTCCCATTGGATTCCCTCCCGTGCAACCCTGATATTAAAATTATACGGTGGAATTGTGATTCGGCTTCTTAAGATCTTAGAGATTTCCCTGGAGTCCCGGATAACTCGGCCGTGTTCCCGGGTGGGTGGAAGATGCGGACGCGGCGTCCGCGCTCCCGGTGTGGAGGGAACTGAAGAGGAACAGACCTTGCATCTTCCCGGGTGTTCAGGTGTATTCCGGCCGGGGCCTGCCCGCACGGGCAAACCTGGCGATCCCGTTCATAGGTGGTAAAATCATCCCATGCTCAAACGCTGGCAATTCTGGGTCGGCATCGTTATCAGCGGGGTGTTTTTATATCTGGCCCTCAGAGGGCTGCATCTGGCTGAGGTCTGGCAGGCGCTGCAAACCGCGCGCTACTGGTGGCTGCTGCCGGGCATCGCGGTTTACTTCGTCGGGGTGTGGGCGCGCGCCTGGCGCTGGCATTACCTGCTGCGCCCGTTGAAGCGCATCTCCACCCGAACCATGTTCCCGATCGTGACCATTGGTTACATGGGTAACAACGTCTTCGTCGCGCGCGCCGGCGAGGTGCTGCGCGCGGTGATCCTCAAGGATCGAGAAGGCGTGCCGGTTTCGGCCTCGCTGGCGACGGTGATCGTCGAGCGCGTGTTCGACGCGGTGGTCATGCTCGGCTTCGTCTTCTTCAACCTGGGCGAGCTGGGCAAGCTGACCCAGAACTCCGGCTTCATCGGTAACATCCAGCAGCTGGCGCTCTGGGGGGCGATCCTCTTCATCGGCGCGCTGGCGGTCTTCCTGTTGGCGGCCATGTTCCCCAAAACGACCGAGAAGGTTGTGATGGGCATCATCAACAGGTTCTTGCCCGGGCACTGGCGCGAGAAGGTGGGCGGCATCGCCCTGCGCTTCCTGACCGGGCTGGAGTCGCTGCGCTCCCCCAAAGACGCGCTGATGGTGCTGTTCACCACCATCGTGATCTGGCTGCTGGAAACAGGCAAATACTGGTTCGTGATGCACGCCTTCGATTTCCAGGCCAGCTTCTTCGCGCTGATGTTGATGAACGGCATTGTCAACATCGCCACTACCCTGCCGGCTGCGCCGGGCTACATCGGCACGTTCGACGCGCCGGGCATCGCCGTGCTGGTGGCCTACGGCATCCCGCAGGCGGTCGCGACGGCTTATACGCTGGTGCTGCACGCGGCGCTGTGGTTCCCCATCACTGCGCTGGGCGCTTATTACTATTTCAAGCAGCCCCTGCGCTGGGGCAAGGATATGCAAAACATCAAAGAGGCCGGGGCAGCGTCCCAGGCATGAAAGGAACAGGCATGCGCATCGCGGTCATTGGAGCGGGCATTGGCGGCATGGCTGCCGCCTACGATCTTGTCAACGCCGGGCATGAGGTGGAAATCTTCGAGGCGGCGGCTCAGGTCGGCGGACTGGCGGCCGGCTTCAAGGATGAAAGATGGAACTGGACGGTTGAGCACTTCTACCACCACTGGTTCCAGACGGACAGGGACATGCTCGGGCTGATCCGCGAGCTGGGCTTGCAGAGCAAGGTCTTCTTCCCGCGCCCGAAGACGGTCGTCTACCATCAGGGCAAGTTCTACCCGCTCGATTCGGTTCTGGCTGCGCTGACATTTCCCGGCTACAACCTGATCGACATGGCCCGCTTCGGATTCGTCACCGCCTACCTGCGTTATCTCGCCAAATGGCAGCCGCTGGAGAAATATACCGCCGACCAGTGGATGTGCAAATGGTACGGTGAACGGCTCTACACGGTCATGTTCGAGCCGCTGCTGCAGGGCAAGTTTGGCCCGCACTACAAGGACGTCAACATGGCCTGGTTCTGGGCGCGCTTCAAAGCGCGCTCCACCCGCCTGGGCACCTTCGAGGGCGGCTTCCAGGCCTTCTCCGACCAGTTTGCCGAGATCCTGCGCGGGCGCGGGGTGCACATTCACCTGTCCACGCCGGTGCAGGTCATCCAGCCGGGCGAGGGCGGCGGGCTGCTCCTGAACGTCGCGGGAGAGATGCTGGCCTTCGACCGCTGCCTGGTCACGGTGGGACCGGGCTTGCTGGCGCGCCTGGCGCCGTCGCTGCCGCCGGAATACCTGCAGGGCCTGCTCAGCCTGAAGAGCATGGGCGCGGTGGTGCTGGTGGTGGCGCTGCGCCACCAGCTGTCAGAAGAAGGCTATTACTGGTACAACCTGCCGAAGAGCGCCGGCTACCCCTTCCTGGCACTGGTCGAGCACACCAACTTCGTTTCGGCGCAGCATTTCGGCGGCGATCACATCGTCTACGCTGGCGACTACCTGGAGACCTCCCACGAGTATTTCAGCCTGAGCAAGGAAGAGCTGCTCGAACGGTTGCTGCCCGTTCTGCCGAAATTCAATCCCAGGTTCCAGCCCGATTGGGTGCGCGCCAGCTGGCTGTTCCGCACTGCTTATGCCCAGCCCGTGCCGCTGGTCGACCACTCGCGCAACATCCCCGACCTGCGCACGCCGCTCCCCGGGCTGTATTTCGCCAGCATGAGCCAGGTCTACCCGTGGGACCGCGGCACGAACTTCGCCGTGCAGATCGGCCGCAAGGCTGCCCGGCTGATTCTGGCAGAAACGGACCGGTGACCGCCGCGAATCTTAAAGAATCAATCCGGCGCGAACTCCAAAATCGAGCCTGTCATGAGGAAATTCAAGGAGACGAACGCAAAACAATCCTTTGAATTAATACCCATCTGTTGGGTAAATTAGTTAAAAATTACCAATCGACACCATATATAGGGTGCTTAAAAGGAATAAATCCGCATTTGTGGAGTAAAGGGCATACTAAAACGCACGTTAAAATGACCGTTTTCCACCAGGACTTCTTTAAGATTAAAAGACTTAAAGATTCAGGATTCTTTAACCGGGCGTATGCTATCCGCCTTGTTCTAGCCCCGGGTTTTTGTTAGAATTACACAGAAGATACGGGAAACCCCGTTTGCGGTTCTTCGTCCCGCAAACATAGCGATGCAAAATTTTATTAGTGTGGTTGGAAACCCACTGCGGCCCACAGTGGGCGTATATTTCTGTTCGAATACGCCGAATTATTATAGCATTGGGAGGAGTCGCGATGAATGCACAGCAGGCCTGGCAGGCAACACTCGGTCAATTGCAGATGGAAATGTCCAAGGCTGCGTTTGATACCTGGGTGCGCAGTGCGGAACTGGTCAAGCACAGCCAGGACATTTTTACCATCGGTGTGAAAAACACTTACGCCCGCGATTGGCTGGAGAGCCGCCTGTTGAGCAAGATTCAACGCCTGCTGACCGGCTACATGGATAATCCCCAGAATGTGCAGTTCGTCGTCTGGCACCAGGAGGTCGAGGCAGAGGCCGCATTCGGCGAGGAGGCGCGTTCCATGGTGGAAGCCGATCACCCGGAGAGCCGCTCGCTGATCGGCCGCTACCGCTTCGAAAATTTTGTGGTGGGCGCCAGCAACCGCATGGCGCACGCCGCCTGCATGGCCGTGGCCGACTCGCCCGCCCGCGCTTACAATCCGCTGTTTTTATACGGCGGGGTGGGACTGGGTAAAACCCACCTGCTGCATGCCGTCGGCAACGCGGTCGCCCAACGCGGACTGCAGATCCTCTACGTTTCATCGGAAGAGTTCACCAACGACCTGATCAACGCCATCCGCACGCACAACACGCCCGCCTTCCGCGAGCGCTACCGCAGCATCGACGTGCTGCTGATCGACGACATCCAGTTCATCGCCGGCAAGGAATCCACCCAGGAAGAATTCTTCCACACCTTCAATGCGCTGCACAACAATGAAAAACAAATCGTCATCTCCTCTGACCGCCCGCCCAAGGCGATGGTCACCCTGGAGGAGCGCCTGCGCTCGCGCTTCGAGTGGGGACTGACGGTCGACATCCAGCCGCCGGATTTCGAGACGCGCATCGCCATCCTGCGCTCTAAGGCCGAGCGCGCCGGGCGGGAAGTGCCGTTCGAGATCCTTAACCTGATCGCCCGCCAGATCCAATCCAACATCCGCGAGCTGGAAGGAGCGCTGACCCGCGTGCTGGCTTTTGCCGACCTGAGCGGCAAGCCGCTGACTGTGGACATGGTCAACATCGCCCTGGCTGACATGCTGCCGCAGCGCACGACGGTCGACCCGGCGCGGGTGATCGGCGCGGTGGCGGCCTCGTTTGGGGTCAGCAAAGAGCGCCTGCTGGAGCGCGACCGTTCGCGTGAGGTCGCCCTGCCGCGCCAGGTGGTCATGTACCTGCTGCGTGAGGTCGGCAACATCTCTCTGCCCCAGATCGGCGAGGCGCTGGGCGGGCGCGACCACACCACGGTCATGTACGCCTGCGAAAAGGTCGCCGATCTGATCGAGCGCGACGACCGCCTGCGCCGCCAGGTGCTGCAATTGCGCGAGGAGTTGTTCGGGCGCGGGGTTGATTTGTAAGTAAGGATTACTAAGCGTAAACCGATCCGCCGCCGCACCCTTCGATCTGATCAGGGCGCGGCGGTCAGTTTCTGCGGCCGCGTCGACCGGGCTGTTGGCTGTCCCGGCGGGCGGCTGCATAGTTTTTTTCTTGGCGTCTGTCTGGCGGGATATCGCAGCGTTGTTTTTCTAAACCTGAAGAAATTCACTATTGACAGATGATTAACAACGATGTATGATTATCTCAGTATGGTTTGCAATGCAAACCAGTTTGTAAGGATATAAACATGGAAGATCATCTTCAGGATTGGGCTAACCGCCCTCAGCGCTACTGGTACGTGGATGGCCTGGTCGAAATTGGCGCCGGTGCAGTGATCCTCATTTTGGGGCTGTTCTTTGCGATCTCAGGGCTAATCAAAGATGACGGCTTTCGCGGAGCTTTCACCACGATTGGGCAGATTATCATCGTGATCGGCCTGCCCATCCTGGCGCGCGTGATTGTCGCCCGACTGAAAGAACGGATCACCTACCCGCGCACCGGCTACATTGCCTACCGCAGGCAGGGCCTCGGCCAGCGGATTCGCGCGATCCTGCTGACAATTGGCGTGGCGGCAGCGATCGGGGTGGTGGTTTACCTGATCGAGAACTGGATGAACCTGCGCTGGCTGCCGGTGGTGATCGGATTATCCGCTGGGCTGCTGATCCTGATCATCGCTTTTCGGGTAGGCCTGCCGCGTTATTACCTCCTGGCTGGCTACACACTGGCAATTGGAGTGATCACCGGACTGCTATCGCTGGCTGAACCTTATAACAGCGGGGTGTTTTTCAGCGGATTGGGAGTGGGCTGGCTGGTTTCTGGCGCAGTTACCCTGGTCCGCTACTTGCGCAGCACCACGCCCGCTGATCAGTCGCTGGATGCAGGGCGGCCCGGATGAGCAGCGACCTGCGCTCGTTCACCGAGGTCGACCGGCTGCTGCACGAACCGGCCCGCCTGATGATCGTCACCCTGCTGGCGGTGGTCGCCGAAGCGGATTTCCTCTTTCTGTTGAATCAAACTGGCTTGACCAAGGGGAACCTGTCCGCGCACCTGTCAAAACTCGAGGCAGCCGGATATGTTGAAATCAACAAGTCCTATCGAGGGAAGATCCCCATAACCCTGCTGAGCCTGACCCCGACCGGCATGGACGCTTTCAACACCTATCGGAAACAACTGCGGGGCATAATCGCACGGATATCGGATTAATCAGGGCAATATGCCGGAAATCGAACGGCGGCTGCCTCATCAGGAAAAGGAAACGATTAACATGAATCAAACTGCTATCCAAACGGATCATCTAAGCCGGGCGTTCGGCGCGATCCGCGCTGTGGACGAGATTTCCATGGAGATCCCTCACGGCATCATATTTGGCTTCCTCGGCCCGAACGGCGCCGGGAAGACTACCACCATCCGCCTGCTGCTCGGCCTGCTCGAGCCGGACAGCGGCAGCGCGGAGGTGCTTGGCTGTGACACGCGCAGCCAGGCGGATGAAATCCGTGCGCGCAGCGGGGCGCTGCTGGAACATTCCGGCCTGTATGAGCGCATGAGCGCCGAGGATAACCTGGATTTCTACGGGCGGGTCTGGCACATGCCCGCCGGCGAGCGCCAGGCGCGCATCCGCGAACTGCTGAGCGGCGTCGGGCTGTGGAAGCGGCGGGGTGAAACGGTCGCCAACTGGAGCCGCGGCATGAAACAAAAGCTGGCAATGGCGCGGGTGCTGCTCCACCGCCCGGAGCTGGTCTTTTTAGACGAACCGACCGCGGGTTTGGATCCGGTCGCGGCCGCCGCGCTGCGCGAAGATTTACTCAGCCTGGTGCAAAAGCAAGGCGTGACCGTATTCCTGACCACCCATAATCTGAGCGAGGCGGAAAAGCTCTGCCAGCAGGTAGCCGTTATTCGCCAGGGCCGCCTGGTCGTTATCGGCTCGCCGGACGAGCTGCGCCTGCGTTCGGGCGGTCAGCGCCTGGAGGTGATCGGACGCGGCTTCAGTGAGGCGCTCATCCTGGCGCTGCGCCAGCGCCCGGAGGTGACCGATGTTGTTCACAACGACCGTCACCTGGATATCCGTCTGCGCGGAGAACCGGATACATCCCCGCTCGTCCAGCTGCTGGTGGCGGGCGGTGTACAGATCGACGAAATTCGCAAGGGCAAGGCCAGCCTGGAAGAGGTGTTCCTGACCCTGATGGAGGAAGAAAAAGATGTTTAGCGATATCATGACCATCATCCGGAAAGAATGGAAGGAGATGCTCCTGCGCCGGGGCAACTACCGCAGCAGCCTGTTGAACATGGCAATTATCCTCGGAATGCTGGGCGTATTCTTCCCACTTCAGTTTGGACCAGACTGGTTGGCTCCTCAGTCCATGGTGATCATCTGGTGCTGGGTTCCCGTATTCCTGGCATTAAGTATGGTGACCGACGCTTTCGCCGGCGAGCGCGAAAGGCACACACTTGAAACGCTGCTGGCCAGCCGGTTGTCCGACCGGGCGATATTGTTTGGAAAAATTGGCGCTGCGATTGCTTACGCCTGGGGAATTTCCATCGTCGGGATGCTGGTGGCAGCGGTGACGATCAATATCGCTTATCCAGCCGAAGGAATCCGTTTCTATCCACTGCCTTTCTTCGCTGCGGTATTGGCCATCAGTCTGCTGGTAGCCGGTTTGTTTTCCAGCCTGGGTGTGCTGGTATCGCTGCGGGCGGAGACAGCCCGTCAAGCCTATCAGCGTTTAGGTGTTGTGATGATCCTGGTCTTTCTGCTGCCGTCGATTGGATTGCAATTCTTACCGCAGGAATTCCTGACGCGGGTATTGTCCGGGCTGCCGGATTTGAATATTCAGGTCTTGTTACTAGCAGTCATCGCTGTGCTGCTGCTGGCAAACATTGGCTTGATCCTGGCGGCGATCGCCCGCTTCCAACGCGCCAGGCTGATTCTGGATTGACGGTTTGTTCAAGCCGCCGGCTGAGCACGTCGAAGCCGGCGACTTGACTATTGTGCACGGATTGTGCGCAGGTCTGTCGCGCTGGGGATGATAGCGGAGTTGGCTGCGCTGTTCATCTGTCGGGAATTGCCCCCGGATTTACAAAATAATATAAAATCAACGGATGCGCACCAATTTACGGGTGAAGGCGATTGTGATCAAAGACGGAAAACTGCTGCTCTTCCACCGATTTCGGGAGGGGAGCGAGTATTACGCCTTCCCGGGCGGCGGTGTGGAAGAAGGCGAGGATTTAGACACCGCTTTGAAACGGGAAATCCTCGAGGAGACGGGTCTTAACCTGATTTCGCACGAGCGGATATTCGAGCAGACGGAAAACGGCAGAGTCTTCTATTTCTACCGGTGCGAGCTCGAGGAGGGCGAGATGATCCTGGGAGGGCCGGAGCGGGAGAAACAATCCCCTGCCAACCAGTACCGGTTCGAGTGGGTCGATCTGTCAAAACTGCCCGGACTGGCTTACCATATCCGCCCTGACCGGTTGATCGAGTGGCTGGATCGCATCCGGGAAGATCGTTCCGCTCATTGACCGCCTGGCAAGCCGCAGGGGGAATCCTGTAAAAGACCGTCCCACTGAGGATTCATTCGACCGTGAAGGTGATTTCCTCGCTGCGGCCCTGATTTCCGGCCAGGTCGACCGCGCGGATTTGCAGCGTGTGCTCGCCCGGGACGGCATCCCAGACCAGCGCATAAGGTTCCGTGGAACGCTCGCCGGCCTTCCTGCCGTCCAGCCACCATTCCACGCGGAGGATGCCGGCGTTATCCTCAACGCCGGCCTGGAAGATGATCGACGGCTGTGCCGCCCGGTCGAAGGATTGTCCGGGCAGAGGGTATGGGATGGATGCCGCCGGTGGATTGTTGTCCACGGTTACCTGCAGCACAAATGTGTCGATGCGCTGACCGCTGCGCACCACCTGCAGCCGGAGCGCGTAAAGCCCGTCTAATCCACTGGTGTCCCAGTTAGCCAGCAGGCCGTCTTCAACCGGGGCGTCGCTGCTCGCGCGGATGGTCGTCCAGCTGGTCGGGTTGATCCCCTGCCCGACCTGCAGGCTGAAGGAGAGGTAGTCCGCGCCCGAGGCGCTGCCTCGCAGGGCGACCTCGCCGCGCACCGCTGAAAACTGAGCCGGGCTGGCGATTTGCACCTGCGGATTGGGCGGCGGCGCCTGGACCACGTCGTAATCCGTCGGCGGGATGGACAGGCCGGCCTGGCGCGCCCACTCCTGGGCTTCTGGCGGAACGGCCAGGTAGGTGCGATCCTCGACCAGCTCCGGCGGGGTGAAGATGGTCGCCAGACGGCCGGTTTCGCGGTTGACCTGGTAACGGCGGTAGAGGTCGTCGGCGCCGGTCGGCTGGCTGCCCTCAAGGAAGATTTCGCTGACCACGCTGGGGCACTGCGCGGTCGGCAGTAAACCGGAGGGGCTGCACACCTCCACCCGGATCAGGCCGGAGGGCATTTCCCAGTTCTCGATGGGCAGGTCGCGGCTGGCGTACTGGATCAGCGCGTGCCAGATGCCCGCCGAAAGGCGCGGATCCAGGTCTCCGGTTTCCCCGCCGTCCTCTGCGCCCAGCCAGACCAGAGCCAGATGCCTGCGCGTGTAGCCCACCGCCCAGGTCGAGCTGCCGTCCGCGCTGCGGGCGGCGAACGCGCCGGCCGGTCGTCCGATTTCGAGCGGATTGGGGTAACCCAGGCTGGCCCAGCGGGCCGGCTCGTCGCTGAGTACGTGGTGCACCAGGTAGGCCAGCTGTGGGCTGACCAGCGCCTGGCTCTGACCGCTTTCACCGGAAAATATCTCTCGTCCGCTGCTGTCCTCGACCCGCAGAGCCAGAACTGGGGTTTCTCTTGCCGACGGCGCCTGCGCTATGCCGTAGAGCAGGCCGAGGTTGGGGAGGATGCTGAATGCGTGAGCCGCCTCGAGCGGATCAGCCGGCGCGCCGTCGAAAAACGTCTCGCGCGCGTCGGCAGGCAGCTTCAGGCTCTGCCAGCCCAGCGAATGGACCGTGTTGAGAAATTCCGCCGGGCCAAGCTGCAGCAGTTGCTGGGTAAGCGGCGTCAGCCGGTTGTTGACCAGCGCGCTGCGCAGGCTGAGCGGCCCGAGGTACTCGCCGTCGGTGCTGGCGTAGCCCTCCAGGCTTGAGGGAACGTCCCATACCAGGCTGGCCGGGCTGAGGCCGCGGGCGAAACCAGTCAGCGCCAGAAAGGGCGCCGGCAGGCTGCCGGCTGGTCGGCTCGACAGCGCGGCGCTTTCACCGCTCTGCAGGGCGGTGTCGCCGGCCAGGGCCAGCACCTGCCCGCTGCCCGGATCGAGGATCACTGCGCTGGCGGTGAGCGGCGGGCTGGCGGCGGTCATCGCGGCGCCGGGCGGCAGGGCGGGCAGTAATCGGCCGGCGGGGCAGTCCGCTTCGACGGCCAGCGCCTCGCCAGCGGCGCTGGCGCGGGCAAGCTGGCTGCGCAGGGTACAGTTGAGTTGAAGCTGCAGGACGTAGTCCAGGCTGGTGATCACTTTCAGGCCGCCGCGCTCCAGGCGCTGGCGGTCGAGGCTCCCGGCGAGCTGCTCCAGCGCCAGGCGGCTGAAGGCCAGCGCCGACGAGGCCGCCGCGGGGGCGTCAGCGCGGATGGACAGCTCCTCGCCAAGCGCCTGGGTGAAGGACGTTTCGTCGATCACGCCGGCAATGCGCAGCTTTCCCAGAGCCTCGCGCTGACGCTCGACCGCGGCCGCCGGCGCATCCAGTGGATTGAGCACCGGCGCGTCCAGCACCGCGCCGAGCAGGGCGGCTTCGGCCCAATCCAGCTGGCTGGCCGGTTTGCCCAGATAAAGCTGCGCAGCTGCATCGGCTCCATAGGCCAGATGACCGAAAGAGGCGTTGTTGAGATACCATTCGAGGATTTGCAGCCTGCCGAAGCGGGTCAGCGCTTGATTGGCCAGCAGGCGGGTGCGCAGCGTCCTGCGCAGGCCGGGCGGCTCGCTGTAAAGCAGCAGCTCGGCGACCAGCTTCTCGGCGATCGTGCCCGGCTGAGGATTGTTCAGATCTGACAGCCGCAGCATCGGCCGGGAGAGGAAATCGGGGTCCTGCAGCACCAGCACGGTCTGCACCAGCGCAGGGCTGATCGACTCGCCCCGGGCCGGATCGATGGGCAGCGGGCGGCGCAGGACGCCCGGATTCTCCAGGCTGTAGATCAGGTGCTCGCCGCTGCGGTCGTACAGGCGGGTCGGCTGGAGCAGCGCGCCGCGCTGCGGGTCGAGCAGCCTGACCAGTTCGTCCAGGGGTGGTAAATCGCGGGTGATCGACACATACGCCCAGCCAAATCCGATCACGGCCAGCGCCGCGGCGCTGGTCATAACGGCCAGCAGCGTCAGGAAAAGCCGCCGCCAACCCTGCTCCCGCCGGCTGAGCAGGGCAGTCCGGCGCGCCTGGCGCTGGCGGATCAGCAGGATCTTTCCAAAACTGTGCAAACTGCCTCTTCAGACGATCTGGAATATTTACGACGCCGGAGTGGTCGGGCGGAGTGTAGGGGTGGGCGTGGCCAGCGCGCCGATCCGCTCGCGGGCTGTCTGGCGCCATTCCTCCGGCGCGCTGCCTTCCGGAAGGTCGAGCAGGCGCTGCCAGTCCCGCATCGCCGCGGCCGGCTCGCCGATCCCTTCGAGGGACTGGGCGCGCCAGTAGTAGAGCTGACCCTTCTGCTCGTCGCTGGCGGCGGAGCGCTCCATTTTGTTGATCTGCTGGTATGCTTCGCGGTAGGCGCCGAGGGCCAGCTGCGCCCGCCCGACCGCCAGCCCGGCCGCGAAGGAGCCCGGCTCCAGGCGCAGCGACTGGCGGAAATCGGCCAGCGCCAGGTCGGCCTGACCCTGCTCGAGGTAGAAGTCGCCGCGCAGCAGCAGCACATCGGCGTCGTTTGGATCGACTTCCAGGGCGGCGTTGACCGCCGCGATCGCCTTCTCCCAATCGCCGGCGGCGGCGTAGGAGCGCGCGATCAGAACCTGGGCGCGCGCGTCCGGTGCGTCGATGTAGCGCAGGTAGATTTCGAGCGGTTCAACGGCCTCGCTCCATTGCCCGTCGGCCTGCAGCGCCTCGCCGCTCAGCAGGTAGACCGGCAGCAGGGTCAGGTCGAGCTGGTTGGCCAGTCTGGCCTGTTCCTGCGCCAGACGCGGCTCCCCCTGAGCCAGGTAGACTCTCCCGCGCAACAAATAGACCCAGGGCGAGCCAGGCAACAACAACTCGGCGGTCTGCAATTGATCGAGCGCCGGCTGGTACAGGCCTTCATTCAGGTCGAGGAGGGCCAGCTCCAGGCGCGCTTCAGGCAGGATCGGGTCGAGCTGCACGGCCGTTTCGAGGTCGGCGCGTGCGGTGGAGTCATCGATCAACCCGCCTTCCAGGCCGGCCTGGGCTCGACCGAGATAGGCAGGAGCGAAAGACGCGTCAATGGCAATCGACTTGTTGTACGCATCGAACGCGCTGTTGAAATCGCCGCCGCGGCGATAAATCTCGCCGATTTGATAGGGGATATCGGCCGAGTCGGGCTGGCTGGTGGCCGCCTGGACCATGTAGTCCAACGCCTGGTCCCATTCGCCGCGCTCGAAGGCGCGGATAGCGATGGAGTACGCTTCGATGACCATGTGCGGGGTGCGCACGTAGGCCGGCGTTGGCGTGTAAGGCTCGCTCAGGACGTTCCACGGCGGGGTCGGCCCGAGGGGGGTGGCGGTGGGCGGCGGCGGGGTTGGCGAGCCGGTGGCCGAGGTGGCGCTGGCGACCGGCTGGTAGTCGATCGTCGATAATGGACCGGTTTGTTTGGCGCGCGAGTTGCTGCTGAATATGGCGAAGAGGATCAGCCCAACGGCGATCACGCCTGCCCCAACATAAAGCCCGGGTTTCTTTGGCAGCGCGGATAATATTGGGCTGGGTGTTTTTTCGGCAGGCGCATGCCGCTGAGAGCGCTCAAGCTCCGGCGGGACGACCAGGCCGTGATCGGCCGGCTGGGCGCCGAGGATCGCCAGGCCGCGTTTGGCCGCCGGGTGGTTAGGGTCGATGCGCAGGGCTTCTTTCAGGCAGTAGATGCGCTCGCGCGGCGAATCGACCACCGCGCTCATCCACACCCAGGCATTGGCGTTGTCATTGTCCACGCGAAGAATGTGGGTGAGCATCTCCCTGGCGCGGTCGCGCTGACCGGCCTCGATGGCGATGCGGATTTCAGCGAACATGTCATCCTGCGGGGGCATGCTATCAGTTTAACACAGCGTGATATGAGGGGCAAGCAGCCGCTCTCTACGATTATGCAAGGCGGCAGTCGAATTCGGGGAGGTTATGGATTATTTACCCCGCGGGTTGGGCCGGGGCAGATCGCACAGGCCGAGCTCGACCGCCCGGCTGACCGCCTGGGCGGTGGTCAGCACGCGCAGTTTTTTCTTCAGCGCCGCCAGGTGCAGGAAGACGGTGCGCTCGGCCAGGCCCAGCCGGCGGCTGATCTGCTTGACCGCCAAACCCTCGGCCAGGCATTGCAGCACGGCCAGTTGGCGGCGGCTGAGCGGGGCTTCGCCGGGCAGCTCGGCCTGCAGGTCGGCCGGCTCGAGCAGGCGGAAGATCAGTACCGCGTCGCGCCCGAGGCGCACCGCGCGCAACCCCGCAAGGATCTCTTCGTCATACCCGCGAATATCGGGCGGGGGGCGCCAGCGCCCGGCGGCGACCTCGACGACCAGCTCGGCGGGGTCCAGATTGGAGTCAAGGGTGTACTGGCTGGCGGCATCCGGTAGGTAGAGGATTCGGGTCATGGTGGATTTTGCAACTTGAAAATAGAATATATGTTCTATTTTATAGAACAACCAGCCTGCCTGTCAAGTGGCAATCGGCCAGAATCGAGCGGCGCAGATCGATTGGAGCGGTACAGGACAGGCAGCCCGTCACTTCTCGGGGTATAATCCCCGCCATGCCAAAGTTGTTTTACCGGAAGACTGCGCTTGTGCTGACCGGGCTGGCGCTCGTGCTGGCCGGCTGCGCGCCAGGGACGCCGCATCCCACCGTCACCGCCCGCCCGACCCGCGCCGGCACGCTGGCGCCATACAGCGGCCCGCCGGCGACGGCGACCGCCACGCCCGGCGCGGCGGACACGCCCACGCCGCTGCCCTCCGCCACGCCGACGCCGCGCTCGCACACCGTGCGCAAGGGCGAGGACATGTACGGAATCGCCCTGCGCTACAGGGTGCCCCTGGACGAGCTGATGGCGGCCAATCCGGAGGTCGATCCGCGCTGGATGAGTGTCGGCGCGGTACTGGTCATACCGGCGGCGAAGCACACGCCCACCCCCGACCCTGCCAATCCGCCGCAGCCCACCCCGGTCGGTCTGGAGCTGCAGCCAGTGGACTGCTTCACCGGAGGTGAGGGCGGCCTGTGGTGCTTCATCCGCGCCGAGAACGGGCAGGACTTCGGCGTGGAGGGACTGGCTGTCAACCTGCGTCTGTACGACCGCGAGAGCGGGCAGATCATCGAGCAGAACGCCTTCCCGCCGCTCAATCTGCTGCCGCCCGGCGGATTTCTGCCGCTGGCGGCGTACATCCCGCCGCCCGCGCCGCGCAGCTTCGACGCCAGCGCCGAGTTGCTCAGCGCGCTGCCGGTGCCGCCCGAGAGCGGGCGCTACCTTGACCTGGTGCAAATGGATGTTGAGGTAGAAATCTCCGCCGACGGGCTCTCGGCGCAGGTCAGCGGGGCGCTCAGCCTGGCGGGCGGGGCCGCCCCTTCAGCGGGCTCAGGGGGGATCCCGGCGCAGAAGGTGTATGCCCTGGCGGTCGCCTTCGACGAGGCCGGGCGGATCGTCGGGCTGCGCCGCTGGGACGGCGGCGCGCTTACGTCAGGGGGAACCTTGCCGTTCGACCTGCTGGTCTACTCAGCCGGTCCGCGCATTGCCAGCGTCTCCGTGCTTGCGGAGGGCATACCGTAGGATGTAAGTTGGATTGAGGATGAGCAGGCGAGGGGGCAGCGCCTTGTAGATGTAATGCTGGGATTCGGGCGGACCAGTAGGGCGGGCATCCCTGCCCGCCGCAATTATGGAAAGAGGGAGAACCATTGTCCTTTCGACGCACACAGCGAGTGGAAAGATTCCGCGCTTCATTCGAAACGGAAGAGCCCTCCGCCGATCCCTGAGCCGGTCGAAGGGTCGGCGGAGTGTGGTCGCAAAAAGAAATGGCAGGGGCAGCAGCAGTCGCGCCAAGGGATGGGCGCGCTACAGTTTCGTAGGGCGGGCATCCCTGCCCGCCGCAATTATGGAAAGAGGGAGAACCATCGTCCTTTCGACGCACACAGCGAATGGAAAGATTCCGCGCTTCATTCGAAACGGCAGAGCCCTCCGCCGATCCCTGAGCCGGTCGAAGGGTCGGCGGAAGACATGGCTGCAAGAGGAAATGACAGGTACGTTTGTCATTTCGACGAGCGACACCCGCTGCGCGGGTGCAGGCGCGCGGAGAAATCCTGGCGCAGCGGCGGGCAGGATTCCTCGCTGCGCTCGGAATGACAAAGAGATTGCCTTTCTGACAGGCGCGCCGAGCAGCGCGGAGCTAATCCTCAAATCCTTTTTGCTCGTGGTAATCCGAATACCCGCCGGCATATTCGCGCAGCCCGCCCGCGTCAAGCTCGACCACGCGCCCGGCGACCTGGTCGAGAAAATAGCGGTCGTGCGAGATTACCAGCAGCGTGCCCTCGAAGTCCTGCAGGGCGCCTTCCAGCACCTCGGCGGATTGGATATCCAGGTGGTTGGTCGGCTCGTCGAGCAGCAGGAAGTTGGCGCCCGACCGCATTAGCAGCAGCAATTGCAGCCGGCTGCGCTCTCCGCCGGAGAGCTGCCCGACCAGCTGGCGCGCCTGCTGGTAGCTGAATAAAAAGCGCCCCAGCAGCGCCACGGCGTGTTCCTCGCTCAGGTTGGCCTCGTATTGGACGGTTTCCAGCAGGCTGCGGCGCGGATCGAGCGTTTCGTGCTGCTGGGCGTAATAACCGACCTTGACGGAAGGCCCCAGCACAGCCTCGCCGCTGCTCGGATCGACCTCGCCGAGCAGGATGCGAAACAGCACCGATTTGCCCGCCCCGTTCGAGCCGACCAAGCCGACACGCTCGCCGTGTTCGATGCGCAGGTTGAGCCCCTCGAAGAGCCGTTCCTCGCCGCCGTCCGGGGAGGGGAAGGATTTGCTCAGGTTTTTCAGCTCGAGCACCTTCTGGCTGCCGACCCAGCCGGTCAGCTCCAGACCCATGCGGCGGCGCTCCAGCACCGGCCGGTCGATCCTGTCCATGCGTTCCAGGCGGTTGAGGATGTTCTTGCCGCGCCGGATGAACTTGTTGTTGTCGTAGACCCGCCCCCAGGTCAGCAGGCGTTTGGCGGCCTGCTCCAGGCGGTGAATCTCCTTTTGCTGCGCCTGGAAGACTTGCTGCTGGCGCAGCAGGCGGGTTTGCTTCTCGAAGGCGTACTCGGAATAGCTGCCGGGGTAGACGGTCAGGCGGCCGTCCTCCAGCTCGGCGATCTCATCGACGACCAGGTCGAGCAGGTAGCGGTCGTGCGAGACGATCACCGCCGCGCCTGTGTACTCGCGCAGCATGCGCTCGAGCAGAGCTTTGCCCTCCAGGTCGAGGTGGTTATCGGGTTCGTCCAACAGGAGCAGTTCCGGCTGAGTCAGCAACAGGCGCGCCAGGCCGACCAGTTTCTGCTGCCCGCCGCTCAGCGCCTCGACCGGCAGGGAGAAATCGGATTCGCTGAAGCCCATGTCGAGCAGCGCCGTCCGCGCGCGGCTCTCGAAGGTAGCCCCGCCCAGCCGCTCATATTCGAGCAGCAGGCGCTCCTGGCGCTGCATGGCGCGCGTAAGAGCCTTCTCAACCCCATACACCTGTGGATCGCCCAGGCTGGCTTCGACCACCTGCAGCTCAGCCTGAACTCGGGCGAGCTCAGAGGAGCAGTTGAGCACCTCGTCCAGCAGACGGACGCCCGGGGTGAGGCGCACGTCCTGGTGCAGGTAGCCGATGGTCATATCCTTGCGGCGGACGAGGAAACCGGCGTCCGGGGTCAGCTCGGCGGCGATCAGGCGCAGCAGGGTGCTCTTGCCGCAGCCGTTCGGGCCGATCAGCCCGACGACTCGGTCGTCGTGGATTTCCCAGGATAAATCGGCGAAAATCGGCTGGGATACGTAGGTGTAGGCGATTTTGTCCAGGTTGACGGCGATCAAGGCGGCCCTCCTGCGGGAAATTGTATCATCACCCGGGGATATTACTCGTCAAATATCCGACCAGGCCTGGTATTGCTGGATTTATCCCTGGCAATCCCATATCCCAGGCCGCAGAACATTCGGGCGACTGTCTGAGCGGGAATGTCTTCTCCCTGCGCCAGCTTTTTCCATCTATTGGATCGATCAGCTAGTTCAGGAGATCATTTGTTCTCATGTGCTGCCCGGCCTTAACACCCCAATCCAACTGTCGTTTACCTGGCTCGTTATATTTGCCAGGAACCGCCAGAGCGGCGGAACAATTGCGCGTCAAAAACCGCCCGCAATAATTCCAAACCGCTTGTGATAAAATAATCGCTGACCATTGGGGCGCCCAATCGACGGTCATTATCAGGGGGGCTTGGAATCAATCCATACCTGGAGCGATCATTCTACACCAGCGAGGGATCCAGTTGGAAGAGCGCGCGTCTACTAAAGGAACGATCATTTGCCTCGCTGCCATCAGCCTGATCATCTTTCTGCTGTTCATCCCCGTGAACCTGAAAGGCGCCCAGGACGCCGAGATGCTGAGCGCTTTCGAGATCGATGAGTTCGCCCAGTATCCGCACGTAATCCGCATGCTTACGCCTGGCGGCAGTTTTTACCAGACCTTGCGCAACTTCTTCGTCTACGAGCATTACTTCTATGGCTTTCCGTTTTATTTTTTCTCGGCGCTGGCGCTGCTGCCGCTGCGCCTTATCATTGGGTCAGGCTGGGAAGCGCAAACGCCGCTGATCGTGATGCTGTTGCGGCAGATGATCAGCGTGCTGCCCATGCTGGCGGCGATCTGGACCCTGGTCTGGCTGCAGACCCGGTTCAAATCGGCGATAAAATCGGCGGCGCTGTTCATCTTTCTGGCGATCCTGCCCGCAGTAGTCCTGAATAACCTGTGGTGGCACATCGACAGCCTCGCGGTGCTGGTCGTTGCTCTGGTGTTTCTCTTCCTTGACCGAGATCAGCAGCGTTACGGCAAGTTTTTTTACATTGCCGCGCTGATCTGCGGAGTCGGCGTGGGGGTCAAGTACATCGGTTTTGTGTTCGGCCTGGCTGTCCCTGTGTACCTGATCTCCGGTCTGATCGCAAAGAAGGTATCCCTGGCGAAAGCTGCTTTTTCCGCTCTGACCTTCCTTGTATTAATGGCTGGCGGCCTGGTCGCTTCCAATCCACTGTTACTGCTGCCGATGGAACGGGCGGCAATCCTTCACACCGCTCAGCAGCAATTCGTCGAGACGGGCACGGGCTATTTCATTGCTTATCAGCAAAACCCTTTCAGCGAGAGCTTGCTGTCAAAAAGCTTTCGCATTCATTATGGAGGATTCATTTTTCTGCTCATCGCTCTGACGACGCTGGTGTGGAATATCGTCACCGGCAAGAACCGCTTGCATAACGGTCTGATCGCCGCTTTCATTCTGCCGATGTTCCTCATTTTAATGAGCGCTGCTACCCGGCGCACCCACTACTTCCTGCCGCTGGCACTCCCACTCTACTCGACCTTTGGCGCGATCCAGATTGAGACGACGCCTGGGTTAAAGGCGAGCTGGGCGAAATATTGGAAGTACCTGGCTCCGCTGGCGCTCCTGGTGATTCTGGCGGGTCAGAGCTTTGCCTTCGCCCGCCAGGACGTTCAGTACTACCGCGAGGCATTGACCCGGGAAGAGACCAGTCCCTCGATCGCTTTCAGCCGCAAGGTGATGGATCTCCTCCAGAACGATCGGGAAGGAGGGACGCTGCGGGTTTACAAGGATTGGAAGATTTATTTTCCGCAGCAGCCGGGCTTCGAGGTGCACATGGACTGGGATTTGGCGACCTATGAGCTCATCGAGGAGCTTGACCCGGACGTGATACTGTTGGAGTATGACAACATCCATGAGTTTTCCAGAGAGAGTATCCTGGAGCAGGCGGTCGATCCAGAGCACCTGGCGGCGATGCAGCGGTTATACCAGGATGCGAATAACAATCAAATCGAGGGGTATGAGCTGATCCTGCAGGATGACTACGGCCGGGCGTATCTCAAACGGCGCTGATTGATTGGGTTGAACGGCGATGCCACCTCACCCGTCTCCGGCCGTCCCGATGGCCCGATATGCTTATGCGCTCTTTCGATCCACACCATAACGTGGTTAAATAAAGACATGCCACAAACCGAACGAACGCTGCGCGTCGAGGCGGTGGTGCTGCGCCACAGTGATTGGGGCGAGGCCGACCGCCTGCTTGGCCTGTTCACCCGCGAGCAGGGCAAACTGCGCGCCGTCGCCAAGGGCGCCCGGCGGGTGCGCTCGCGCAAGGCTGGTCATCTGGAGCCCTTCACCCGGGTGACGCTGATGCTCGCCCGCGGGCGCGACCTGTGGATCGTCACCCAGGCCGACACGGTCGACGCCTACCTGCCGCTGCGCGAGGATCTCGAGCGCATCGCTCACGCCAGCTACGTGGTCGAGCTGCTCGACCGCTTCACCTACGAGGAGGGCGCCAACCGACCGCTCTACCAGCTTCTGGTCGAAACACTCGCCCGCCTGACCGAGCTGGACAATCCCTTCCTGGCGCTGCGCTACTACGAAATCCGCCTGCTCGACCTGCTCGGCTTCCGTCCGCAGCTGGTCAACTGCGTGCACTGCGGTGAGCTGATCCAGCCGCAGGACCAGTACTTCTCTGCGCTGCTCGGCGGGGCGCTCTGCCCGCGCTGCGGGCCGCAGGAGCCCACTGCGCGCCCGGTTTCAATGCTGGCTTTAAAATACCTGCGCCACCTGCAGCGCAGCTCGTTCGGTGAAGCCCGCCGCGCGCAGGTCAACGCCGCGGTGCGCCAGGAGATGGAAACCCTGCTGCAGTACTACCTGACCTACCTGCTCGAACGCGCCCTTAACACGCCCGCCTTCCTGCGTGAGGTGCGCCGCGTTTACGGCCCAAAGCCGGAGTAGTTCGACCGCTTCTGTCAATATGAGGAGGGAAAAATGATCCTAAAAGTTGGCACGTTCAACCTGAACAACCTGTTTTCGCGATTCAACTTCAAGGGCAAGATCGATGCGATCATCGCCGGCGACACCGAATTGAGCGTCACCTACACCTTCGATGATCCCCAGGATTACCGCATCCGCACCTACATGGGCCGCCTGGTGAAGGAAAAGGAGCCAGCCCGCCGCCAGCAGGTCGCCCAGCGCATCCTGGAGATGCAGCTCGATGTGCTGGCATTGCAGGAAGTGGAAGACCTGCCCACCCTGCAGCAGTTCTGCCGCGAGGACCTCAACGGCAACTATCCCTACCAGGTGTTGATCGAGGGCAACGACCCGCGCCTGATCGACGTGGCAGTCATTTCGCGCCTGCCGCTCGGCGGGGTCACCTCGTGGCGCTTCGCCACCCATCCGGACGAGGAGGACGTGTCCATTTTCAGCCGCGACCTGCTCGAGTTGGAGGTCTACAACCCGGGCCGGACCAAGCGGCTCTTCACCCTGTTTAACACCCACCTGAAGAGCCAGTACCTGGCCCCAGGCGAAAACCCGGTCACCGGCAAGCAGCGCGCCGACCTGACCCGCACCCGCCAGGCGCAGGTGACCGCGCGGATCATCGAGGCGCGCACGCGCCCCGGCAGCGCCTTTCTGCTGGTCGGCGACATGAACGATACGCCCGATTCAGCCCCGCTGGCGCCCCTGGCAGCCCACCCGCGCCTGGGGCTGGTCAACGCCCTGGCAGATCCGCAGGAGACGCAGCCCGCCAGACCTGACAATCCCCTGCCGGCCAGCAAAGCCTGGACGCACCGGTTCAAGGAAACCGGCCAGCCTGCGCGTTATGATCTGTTCGACCAGATCTGGCTCAGCCCGTCGCTGGCGCCGCGCATGACCGCCGCCTGGATCAAGCGGCGCGGCAACCTGACCGGCGAAGGCAGCGACCACGATCCCGCCTGGATTGAACTCGACCTTTGAGTGGGTCGGCGCTAACGCCCCGCTTAAACCGCGATCTGCTGTATAGCCGGTACAGCAGATCTTGTGGGAGGGACACATTCCTATGCGTCTGAACGGCAAGGCTAATCCCGCCTGTTTGCCACCGTCCTCATCCTGATAGTCGCCTTAACCATACGAAGGTTACGGGCGATTTTTTGCGCCGAGAGCCGCTGCGGCGCAACCCGCGATATTATTTCGCGTATATCTGTTATATACTAAGAACCAGACCGATTTAAAATGGATGACCGGCATTTGACGGGATGGAGGATGTCATGCGACCACGAGGGATGATGGTTTTGGGCATTATTCTGGTTGTATTGGGGCTGATGGCGCTGGTCAGCAGCTTAACTGGCATCGATTTTGGCGCCATCTGCTTCCCGCTCGGTTTGATCCTACTCGGCGTGTGGGTGCTCTGGCGACCGCGCATGGTGCAGGGCGACCGAGAAACCCATTTCCAGTTGATCGGCGACGTCAAGCGTGTCGGCGCATGGACTGTACAGAAGGAAGAGATTTGGAGCTTCATCGGCGATATCGACATCGACCTCGCCCATGCGCTCGTGCCGCCGGGTGAGACCAGCATGCATTGCTACAACTTCATCGGTGATGTTGAAGTTTACGTGCCGGCGGGCGTCGGGCTGATGCTGGCGGCAGACGGCTTTCTCAATTCGATCAAATGGATGGACGCCAAGCAGGACAACTTCTTGACCAGCTCGCAGTTGACCACCCCCGGATACGAGCAGGCCGAGCGCAAGGTGCGCGTCGAGGTGACCTCCTTCATTGGCGACATAAAAGTCCATTCGATTTAACGGCAGGTTGTACCGATCCAGGCGGACCAATCAGCGAGAGAACGCCCGGCGGTCGTAGGGCAGGCGTCAAGCAGTCCCACTTGCCTTCGGCTATGATGAAGCTGTTCCTTGAAGGCTTCTCCTCCTTCGGATTGGAAATGAGAGCCGGGCGCGTCGAGCCCGGCTCTCATGGATTAATCCCCGCGGATCGACGGCAGCGGCGGCATCTGCGGCTATAATTGGGTGGAAGGCAGGCCAACGGAGGGAAGTCGTGGAGAAAATCAATTACCTGATCGACATGGACGGCGTGCTGGTGCGCGGGCAGAAAATCATCCCGGGCGCGGATGAGTTCATCGCCCGCCTGCGCGCAAAGGGGCTCAAATTTCTGGTATTGACCAACAACCCGATCTACACCCAGCTCGACCTGGCACACCGCCTGCAGCGCACGGGCATACAGATCGAGAAGGAAGAGATTTTCACCTCGGCGCTGGCGACCGCGCATTTCCTGCAGACGCAGAATCCCAACTGCAAGGCCTTTGTCATCGGCGAGAGCGGCCTGCAGGTGGCCCTGCACGAGGCAGGCATCATCCAGACCGACATCGAGCCGGATTATGTCGTTCTGGGGGAGACGAACACCTACAATTTCGAGCAGATCACCAAAGCCGTGCGCCTGGTAACCGGCGGAGCGCGCTTCATTGCCACCAATCCTGACCCTACCGGCCCGTCCGAGCGCGGCATCCTGCCCGCCACCGGGGCGATGGCGGCGTTGATCGAGCGGGCAACCGGGCGGACACCCTTCTTCATCGGCAAACCCAATCCGTACATGATGCGCGCCGCCTTGAAATACCTCGGCGTGCACTCCGAGAACACCGTTATGATCGGCGACCGGATGGACACCGACATCGTCGCCGGCATCCAATCCGGGCTTGGCACGGTGCTGGTGCTCACCGGCGTGACCAGTACCGAGATCATCGACACCTTCCCCTACCGCCCGCAGCGAGTGGTCAACTCGGTGGCGGAGCTGGAGTTGTAACCGTCCCCAGCCGCGATCTAGAGCTCGACCAGTCCACCGAGCCAGATCCGCACCTGACGCGGGTCCTTCAACTGGAAATCCGCGCGGGTGGGTGTATCCAGCTCAGAAACGCGCAGCGCCAGCCCGCCGAAGCGGTGCACGGCTGTGAAGGCCTCTTCGTCGCGGGCGTCGTCACCGGCGTAGACCGCCAGCGCGCCGGACGGCGTGTAGAGCCGCATGATTTCATCCACCGCCCTGGCTTTAGACGCCGAGGCGGGGGCGATCTCTAGGAAGCGCTCGCCCTCGATCAGGCGGTAATTTGAACCAGGCCTCAGGCGCTCGATCTCGGCGCGGGCTGCGGCGAGCACCTGATCAGCCTCAGCCTGACCGGTAAAACGGGCGTGCAGAGCCAGCGCCAGGCCTTTGTCTTCCAGGTAGAATCCCTGCCTGCCGGTTAGCAGCGCCTGCCAGGCGGGCAGGATGCGCTCGAGCGCCGGGCGAATGGTGATCGTTTCTACCGCGAGCGGACGTGCGCCGTTCGGCAATTCCATCTCCAGGCCGTAGGAGCCGGCCAGCAGCAGCCCCTTGACCGGCAGCAGCGCGCGGATGTGCGCCAGCCGCCGCCCGCTGATCACTGCCGGCAGGAATTTTCGCGCGCGCGCCAGGCGGGCGAGCAGGTCGATCACCTGCGCATCCGGGAGGATCACGTCCGGATTGGGGGCAAACTCAGCCAGGGTGCCGTCGTAATCCAGAAACAGGCGCACCAGCGCGGCCTGCTGGATGGCCTGTTCGAGCGCCAGAAGGTCTGCCTTGTTCATTGCCGCGCCTCCAGCAGGGGCAGGATTTGATTCTGGAAGATGGCGCGCCAGGTGAAATGGCGGCGCACCCGCCGCCGCAGCCGCGCGGAGGGGCACTCGTCCAGCCAGGCCAGCATACGCCCGGCCAGCTCCTCAGCGGGGGTATCCGCGCTGAACAGGAGGACGTCTGCAGGTGCGATTTCCAGCGCCGCCGGCACTTCCGCGCAGATCACCGGCGTGCCGCTCAGACCGGCTTCCAGCAGCGGCAGGCCGAACCCCTCGCGGTGCGAGGGGATGAAAACCGCATCGGCCAGGCGGTACAGCTCGCCGACGACCTCAGCCGGGATGGTGAAGGGACGAGCCGGGTCGGGGCCGGACTCGTATACAAAACGGAATTCTGCCTCGACGCCCAGCTCGACTCGCCGGGCGCGCAGCCATTCGTAATAATCCAGGCTGGGCTGCTCGTGCGGATCGGGCGGACCGCTCAGCACCAGGCGGAGATCGCAGCCGCGCCGCTTGAGGGCGCGCGCCAGCTCGAGGGCGTACTCGATGTTCTTGGCGCGGGTGACCCGCACCGGCATGAGCAGCACCAGATCCGCCGACCATAAATCCAGACGCTCGCTCAGTGCCTGTCCCTGCGCCGAAAGGCCCAGCAGCCGGCGGGCGTCCACGCCGTTGTAGACAACCGGGATGTCCTCGAGCGGGATGCCAAAGGACTGGCTGATCTCCTGCTGGCGCTGGCTGGAGATGGCGACGTAGGTCACCCGCTCGCGGGGCTGTTTGAGTATGTTCCAGGGGTATGCCTCGCGCATCAGGCTGCGCGAGCCCGGGCTGGTCCAGGTCAGGTCGTGACACCAGGCGATGATCCGCCGCGCTGCGCCTGAATCGAGCAGGCGCAGCAGGGCGGCGGTCAGCGGCAGGTTGAAGTGCTTGCTCAGCACGTTGTGGACGATCAAGGTGTCGAAGCGGCGGATGATGGGAGCCAGCGCCTGGACAAGTCTGACGGTCAGCTCTTCGAAGTCGTCCGGCAGCTCGCCGGCGTTCAGCCGCCCGGTCGCGCGGAGGATATCCGCATGCTGGCTGTCCATCTCTGCAACTGGAATGAACTCGACGCCTTGCGGCAGGGCGGCTGCGTCGCCGCGACCGGCGATCACCGCTGCTGGCAGCCCGGCGTGGATGAACTCGCCGGCGTGGGCGGCGATCACCGCTTCCACTCCGCCGATCACCGGCGGCGCTGTGTAGTGCAGGATGGCGGTTTTAAGAGGAATCATGAAGCAGTGATCGGTTCGCCGCCGGTTTCAGGTTCCCGGTTCTTGCGGATAATATCAGCAATCGCCCTGAGCTGGCTCTCGAACCAGTCATTGATGTCGCTCTCCTCGATCACCTTGCGCAGGTGGGCGGCGTTGGCGCGGCGGGCTTCCGCGGGCAGCGTCAGCGCGCGGTAGAGCGCTTCGGAGGTGGCGTACACGTCGCAGGGCGAGATGACCAGCGCGCCGCCCTCGAGCTGCTGGCGCGCGCCGGTGCGCTCGGATAGGACCAGCACCCCATCCCGGCGGTTGACCAGCGGGCCTTCCTTGGCGACCAGGTTCATCCCATCGGCGAGCGAATTGACCAGCAGCACGTCGTAGAGCTGCAGCGCGGCGATCGCCCGCGGGTAGTTCTCAGAGAGGATCACCCGCACCGGCTCCCATTCACTGGCGCCGTAGGTCGAGTTGACCCAGGCCGCTGCGGCAGACATCTCGGCGTGGTAATCCTTATATTCGTCGACCTCCAGGCGCGAGGGCACCAGAAGGGCGATGAACTTGACCTTGCCGCGCATCTCCGGGTGATGGGCGAGCATGTCGCCAAAGGCCTGAAAGCCGCGCACAATGTTTTTGCTCGGCTCGGTGCGGTCGACGCGGACGATCACCTGCATGCCGCGCGTGTCCTCTTCGAACTGGGCGCGGTATTGGGCCACTTCCTCGGTTTCCGCCAGGCGCAGCAGCGCCGGTACGTCGATCGAGATCGGGAAGTCGCGCACGTAGGTGGCGTGGTTGCGGTACCAGATCCGCCCACCTTTGAAGCTGACGTGAGCGCGCGGCAGGAAGGACTCGACCGTGCGGATAAAGTTCAACCCGTCTTCGCGGGTCTGGAAGCCGAGCAGGTCGACAGCGGTCAGCCCTTCCAGGATCGCCTGGCGCATGCCGGGCGGCAGGATGCCCCAATCCTCGGCGCCAGGCCAGGGAATGTGGATGAAATGGGTGAGGAAATAGCGGGTCTTGCGGCGCAGCATGGAGCGCAGCTGGCGCGGAGCCAGGTAGAGGTGATAATCCTGCATCATCACCAGAGCAGGGCGGTTCAGGGCGCGGATTTGACGGGCGACCTCGCTGGCAAACAGGCGGTTGGTTTCCTCATAACCGCGGTGCCAGGCCTGCCAGGTCGCGCGGGTGATGTTCGGCCCGGAAACCAGATCCCAAATTGAATGCTGCAGGAACCACAGCAGCGGATTGGAGATTACGTTGTAATAGCCCTCATAGACCTCTTTTTCGATCGGCACCAGGCGCAGGTCGATCGCGCAGCAGCTGTCATCGAAGGTCAGGGGCTCAGGCTTCCACTCCTTCTCCAGGTCAGTCAGCGCAGAGGCGATCCAGGTGATATCGACGTGCTGGGCAAGACCAAGCAGGGCGGTGACCAGCCCGCCCCCGCTGCGGCTGGTCTGCAGTTCGCCAGTCTCGTCTATGGTGAAGTTCACCGGCCCGCGGTTCGAGACTATGATCAGCGGCCAATCGCCAAGCATGGATTGCGCCAACCCGATTTCTTCCTGCTCGTCTGGCCCGGACATATTCCTGCGCATGTAGTTCCCTACCCTTATTCTTGCGGCTTCTGGCGGCTGGCCTGGATGGCCAGGTCGATGAACACCGCTGAAGTCCAGCCGAACATGTTCACCGCCCGCGCGGGCGGCTGCCCGGTTTCGGCGTGGTAGTATTCATAGACATCGTCCTGGCCCATGATCAACTCCAGGGTGCGGCTGCGCAGCTCGTCTGCCAGCCCGGTTTCGCCAATCTGGTTGAGGGCCTCGATGAAGAAGTAGTTGATATTTGCCCAGACCGGACCGCGCCACATTATGCCGGGATCGTACTTCGGATCATTACGCGCCACAGTCGGCAGTACATACGGCCCCCAGAATTCATCCGGGCTGCACAGATGAGCCAGCAGCCGGTCAGTGATCTCCCTGGGCAGTTGACCGGTCCAGAGCGGGTAAAGGTTGAAGGGCGTAACCACACGGATCGGCTGGTGATCTTTGATCGCCCAGAACAAACCGACCTCAGGGTCCCAAAAGTGATCGATCATGCGCTGCACCATGGCTGCTGCCCGCCGGCGCCACATGCCAGCCTCTTCATTCATATTCAGCAGCTCGGCGATCACTGCCAGCGAGCCCATCTGTACGCACAGATAGGTGTTCAGGTCCGGCGATTCGACCGGCATGCCTTCGTCCCAGAGCGGGGAATCGTCCAGCCCGGAGGAGAAGGGGTGGTTGTATTGCGCCAATCCGTCGCCGTCGTCATCGTTCATCGAGAGCCACCAGTTGTTCAGGCGCACCAGCGGGATGTAGATCTCCTGGAGGAATTCAAGGTCTGGATCGGTTTCGTGCAGCTTGAGCGCCGCCCAGGCCAGCAGCGGTGGTTTGGTGACTTCGCCGGTGATCGGATGGTCGATGCTGGCGACAATGCCCTCATCGAAAACTGCGTCCGGCAACATCCCGCTTTTTAGCTGATGGGCGAGCATGGCGCGGATTTGATTGCGGGCCAGCAACGGGTCTGCGTGGCGGTAAGCCAGGCTGTGCATGGCGTTGTCCCACAGCCACAGGCCGACGTACCCCAGCTTGGAGGGAGTCATCGCTTCGTAGATGACCGCGCCGTGAGGGCTGATCAGGTTGATGGCCATTACCCACCAGGCATAAGCGTACATGCGGGCGTAACGCTCATCCACCTGTGGAACGCGGCCGAACCAGTCACGCCAGCGTTTTTCCGCTTCGGCAAGCGCCTGAGAGAAGGGCAGCGGCGTCCGGGCGGTTGGCACATCCGGGTGAATGCCGATGATGATCGCGCTGTCCTCGCCAGCCTGGACGATGAACTCGACCTCGTAACCTCCCTCGACCGGGGTGATCCGGTTCGCCAGCACCTCGCCGGTTGAGGCATAGACAACGTTGCGCACGGATACGAAGCGCCCGCCCCAGAGGGTGTTGCTCCAGTATTGCGGAAACACGCGGAAGCGCACTCCGGCGCTTACGCCGGCGGGCAGGCCGAAAGACAGGGTTCGTTCGTTTTGGAAAACGAGACCAAATTGACCCAGGCGGGTGGCGAACTGAAGATAGTGCGGGCGGGTGGTCGTCTCGAATTCAAGCGGCTGGCCGGCGCTATCGACAAGCTGCAATCCCTGGATAAACGGGGGGCGGCGCAGGTATGCCTCCATGTCCGCGTCGAGCTGGATCAGGCGTTCGGCCAGGCGGACGAACAGGCTGCTATGATGCGGCTCACGGAAGACCAGCAGGCGCGAGCCGCGGTCGCTAAAATATGCCCGCGAAATATCGATCTGGTTGGTAAGCAGGTTTAAGTAATCAGTGCCAGACATGCCCTGTTTTCCCTGACCTATTCGATCTGCCCGGATGAAGGCGGCAGTCTAGTAAAAAGTCTACTTTATCGGGGTCGGTTTGTCAAACCAGGCCTGGCGCGGCGAGCTGCGTTCAAGCGCGCGCCAGACGCAGATCGAGGCGGCGGATCGTTTGCCCCTCCACTTGCCAGATTTCGCTGGCGAAGCCCTCGATGAAATAGCGGTCGTGGACAACGGCCAGCACGCTGCCCTTGAACTGCGCCAGGGCCTGCTCGAAACGTGTGCGCGAGGGGATGTCCAGATGGTTGATGGGTTCGTCCAGCAGCAGCAGGTTGCAGCCCTGGGCGACCAGAGTCGCCAGTGTCAATCGGGCGCGCTCGCCGTAGGATAGGCTGCCCGCAGGGACAAAGACGTCGTCGCCCCTGAATAGGAACAGGGAGAGGAAAGCGCGCGCCTCGGTTTCCGCCAGCCCGGCCAGGCGCTGGATGGTTTCGAAGGGATTCAGCTGCGGATCGAGGTTCTCCTGTTCCTGGGCCATGTAGCCCAGGCGCACCTGGCTGCCGAGCCGGACGCGCCCGCCCAGCGGCGGAATCTGCCCGGCGATGGTACGCAGCAGGGTGGTCTTGCCGCAGCCGTTTGGGCCGATCAGCGTTGTGCGGCTGCCGTAGCGCAGGGTCAGGTTCAGATCGCGCAGCAGGGCATGCTTGCCGTAGCCGATGGTGAGGTCCTCGAGGACGACCACGTCCCGCCCGCTGGCAGGGACTTCCCCGAAATCCACCTTCATCTCCCAGGTGCGCGCGGGCTTATCCACGCGCTCATCGGTCTGCAGCTTTTCGATGCGCTTTTCGATGTTTTTTGCCCGCTGAATGGTCTCTCTGCCGCGGTCGGCGAAGAAACCAACGGCGAATCCGGAGGTATTCTTGGGATCGGCTTTGCCGCCTTTGTGGGGTTTGGCGCGCGAGCGGACTCGGGAAGCCGCCTGGCGCAGCCGGGCGATCTCGACCTGCTGGTCGCTGTAAGCCTGCCAATGCTTTTCGCGCTCGGCCAGTTTCTGATCGAGGTAGGCGCTGTAGTTGCCCGCGAACAGGCGCGCGGAACGGCTGATCCCATCGATTTCGAGGATGCTGGTCGTCACCCGGTCGAGGAAGGCGCGATCGTGAGAGACGATTAGCAGCCCGCCGGGATAGCTGCACAGCCAGCCCTCCAGCCACTCGAGCATTTCGATGTCCAGATGGTTGGTCGGTTCATCGAGCAGCAGCAGGCGCGGGCCGGCCAGCAGCACGCCGGCCAGCGCCAGGCGGGTCTTCTGTCCGCCGCTCAGCGCGCAGACCGGCAGGTCGAGCGGCAGTTGATCCAGACCGAGGCCGGCCGTCACCGCCATGCCGCGTCCGGCAGATTCGGCGGCGAGCTGAATCTGGGCAAGGGTGTCGTCGTATTCGACCTGCAAGGCTTTGTTCCCGTGTTGCCGCGCCAGCTCAGCCGCCAGCGCCTCCAGGCGCCGGCTGAGCGAGGGCAGGTCGCCCTCGCAGCGGCGCAGGTAGGATTCGAGCGTGTCCGCGGGGTCGAATTCTGCGCCCTGAGGCAGGTAGCCGGGCGTCAGGCTGGGTGGATTGAAACGAACAACTCCGGCGTCCGGGGAGATCTGCCCGGTGATGATGCGCAAAAGGGTGGTCTTGCCGCAACCGTTCGGGCCGACCAGCCCGAGCCGTTCGCCCTGGTTGAGCGAAAAGGACACCCCGTTGAGGATGGTTTCGTTACCGTAGGTTTTCGTGATGTTCTGAACTGTCAACATGGCGCAACCTCTATGTTAAAAACAAAAATCCGCGGGCAGGGCCCTCGGACATGAATCAAACGTATTAAAATGAGTGCCGAGATATGCTACCCAGAAAAGTCGTCCGGTTACAGGTTGTTGTCAATCATGCTGGTGTCCTTTGTGATGACCTTTGGCTAGTATACCATAATTCGCGGGCAGCCGTGATGACTAGGCTGCATGCGTCTGTTGGAGATGATTGGGTCATATCAGGCATTCATGGTTCTGAAGATTACTGGCGTAATTATTGCAACAAATAAATGGGCTTGTTATCCATCGATAAGGGATTCACCATCGCAACGGCCAGGTCAAAATTCCCGAACGGGACTGCCCCATGTGGTTTATTGGGATGCGAAACACGTTCGACATTCATTGAGAGCGCAGCCGGCTATCACAAAAACTCCCTTTTTGAATAAGTTAAAGATATGGAAAAGAAGACCAGGATAGAAATCGCCGGTTCGCATCATCGGCTCAGTGATTTTTACTTTTTGGTGGATGAGCGGATGATTTTTACGTTCATCTATCCAAAGAGCAAAGAATTTTTCGGTGATGATCCACAAGAACTGCTCGGAAAAAGTTGTTGGAGCGTTTTTCCCCTCCTCAAGGACACTCAATTTGCGGCAGCTTGCTCCCGGGCGCTGAAAAGACAGAGGCAGGAGGTCGTGGAAGAAGACTTCCCGCACTGGCAGGGGCGCTATCAGTGCCACGTCTATCCGGTGTCGGGTGGGCTGTTCATCACGTTTGCTTATGCGGCCCCTCTCAAGCGCTCGAAGGAGGGATTCCTGCGGGACGTGCTGGAACATGTGCCAGATGCCATCTCCACCATCGATCTGGATACGGGCAAGATCACCTTCCGTAACTGTGAAAATTTTTGCGGTTACGCCCTCAAGGATTTGATGACGGCCAGGTTCATCTTGAAGGCAGTGCACGAGGATGATCTTCAAAGAGTCAGGACTTTTTGGGAGCGAATCCGATCCGCTGATTTTCCCGATCCCATCGATTATCGCCTGAAAGGCAAGAACGGCAACTGGCTCTGGATCCAGCAGCGGACACGGAGGATCAGCCAATCGCTCTCTGGAGCGCCGGAGCAGATCTTGATCACACTGACTGATATCACTCAGGAAAGGCTTTCAGGGAAAGCGGATAACCAGAGTGAGGCAAGGTTCCGTCAGCTGATTGAGAATGCGCCGGATGTATTTTTTCAGGGGGCTCTGAGCGACGGTTATGAGTACGGCATCTTGGAATACATCAGCCCGCAAGTTGAAGAACTAACCGGTCGTCGGGCGGAAGAAATCATTCAATCCCCCAGAATACTTGGAAAACTGGTCCACCCAGAGGATATGCCGGAACTAAATCGGGCGATCCAAAAACTTCAAAAAGAGAGAGCCTCTGTATCGCGCGAGTACCGCCTCTGGAATGAAGCAAGAAAACAATATGTATGGATATCCGATCGGATCACGCCGCGCTTTGACCAGCTGGGGAATTTGATCGGTTACCAGGGGGTTGCTCGAGACGTTACCGGGCAGAAGCTCGCCGAGGAGGCTCTCCGCGACAGTGAACAGCGCTACCAATTGATTTCCTCCGCGGCTTCGGATTATTTATTTTCAGGCCACTTCGACGCGAACGGACAGCTCCAGTTGGATTGGACCGCGGGCGCCGTCGAAACAATCAGCGGGTATTCGGTTGAGGAATACGTCGCTCGCGGCGGCATCCAGGCGGGGCTGCATCCCGATGATCTCGAAATCTATGCCCGCGATCTGGAGAATATCCGCGCCAGGCAGCCGATCAATTCCGAATTCCGGACCTATAAAAACGACGGCGAGATGGTTTGGGTCAAGGTCTACGCCAATCCTGTATTAAGCGAAAATGGCCAGGAAGTCGTCGGTTTGACCGGAGCGGTCCAGGACATCACCGAACGAAAGCTGGCGGAGCAGGCCCTGGTCGAAAGCGAGGCTAACCTCAAAGAAGCTCAGACGCTTGGAAAGGTGGGCAGCTGGAAGTACCATCTGGCAGACCAGACCGTCACCTGGTCAGACGAGACCTACCGGTTGTACGAACGTGATCCTTCGCTTGGACCGCCGACAGCGGAAGAGGAAGCTGCCTACTATACCACCGAACAGGCGCAGATCCTTCGTGAATATATGCGATTGATAGCCACCGAGGGTCGCGAAGCCCAATGCGATCTGGAGGTCAACCTGCCAAGCGGTAGAAGGGCCGTATTCTTCATCCGGATGCGTCTTGAAAAGGATGAATCGGGGCAGCCGGTCAATATTTTCGGGACGGTTCAGGATATTACCGAGCGCAAGCGAGCGGAAGATGAAATCAAGCAGAGGCTTGATGAGCTTGTCACGGTGAACCGCATCTCGACTGTATTAAACCAGGCGCACAGCCTGAACGAAATGCTGCCGAACCTGCTAGACGAAACGCTTGCGCTCCTGAAAAGCGATACGGGGGCGATTTTTCTCGCGGACAGACAGGATAACAGGTTATATCGGGCTACTGAGTACGGCTGGAGAAACTTAAAAGACGAGCCGCATCCGGCCACAATCGAGGCCATGGTTGATCTGGCGTTCACCAGCGGCGAAACCAAAATTTTTGCTCGAGGTGGAACATTACGCGAGGCAGAGTCTCAGGATGTCGCCTCTGGTAAAGACGAGTGGAGCTGCCTCTGCGAGCCGATTCGGGCGGAGAACGCTATCGTCGGGGTGATATTTGCGGTAATTAATTTCCCGCTATCCACTAACGACCTCCGCCTGCTGACGACCATCTCTGGAATCTCCGGAAATGCGATCCTGCGCGTGAGGTTGCATGAGCAAACCCTTCAGCAAATGCAGCGACTAACTGCCCTCCACGAGATCGATCTGGCGATCAATTCGGTGATGGATTTGGATTTACTTTTGTTCATTCTACTCAGTCATATAACCAGTCAGCTTCACGTAGACGCTGGGGACATCCTGCAACTGGACCCGGTTAATAAGAGGTTGGAATTCAGAACCGGGATCGGTTTCCGTACAAAGGACGCATTTAATTATCATGAGCCGATTGGCAACGACCTGATCGGCCAGGCGGTCAGAAAAAACAAAATTGTCTTTGTCTCAGATGTCACCCTGCCCGAAGCAGTTGTATCCGACCGCATCCAGCATCTCCAGGGAGAGGATTTTAAAGCGCATATTGCGGTTCCAATCATCATCAAAAATGAGATCAAGGGTGTCCTTGAATTGTTCCACCGCACACCGTTCGATCCCGATCCAGACTGGTTGAACTTCTTGGACACCCTGGTTGGGCAAACCGCGATCGCCATGGATAGCGCCATGATGTTCGAGGACCTAGTGCGCACCAATAAAGAATTAGCCGAAGCCTATGACGCCACCATTGAAGGCTGGGCGATGGCGCTTGATTTGCGCGATATGGAGACAACCAATCACACGAAACGGGTAGCAGAGATAACCGTGCGCCTCGCCCGTCAAATGGGGATAGACGATGAACAACTGATCCACATCCGGCGTGGAGCGCTCCTGCATGATATTGGAAAACTCAGTGTGCCTGACCATGTCCTTTTCAAACCGGGCAGCCTGAGCCCGGAGGAGCTGGAAATCATGCAGCGGCATCCACAACAGGCGTTTGAAATGCTCTACCCGATCGAGCACCTGCGCCCCGCATTGGATATTCCATACTGCCACCACGAAAAATGGGATGGGACGGGTTACCCGAGGGGATTGAAAGGTGAAGAAATCCCCTTTGCGGCCCGAATTTTCGCCGTCGCCGATGTTTTCGACGCTCTCACCTCAGAGCGCCCATATCGCAAAGCATGGCCGCCCGCCCAGGCATTGACCTGGATCTACGAGCAGGCGGGAAAACACTTCGACCCCAAGGTGGTCGGGATCTTTTTATCCATGTTCCACACAGGCAGGCTTTCAGCCCTCCCCTAGTGCAGCGCGGGGTAAACATACGCTCGCCTCACCGCCGGGCACACCGGTCAGCAGGGTCTCCCGTCTGGGCGCTGCGGTGATAGGCTGGAATCGCCTGGCGCTGCGATCGGGCTGCTGTTAATCGTGCACCGTGTAGTCGCCGTCGGTGAAGCCGCCGATGCGGTTTTTGCCGGCAGCTTTAGCCACGTAAAGGGCCTTGTCGGCGCGGGCGATTAGCATTTCCAATGAAAAGCAGGACTCATCCAGGCTGCTCACCCCGATTGTGACCGCTACCGGCAGCACGGTTGTGCTGTCGATCGCGAATCCGGCGGCGGTTCTCTCCTTTATGCGTCGGGCGACCTTCAGGCCGCTTTCCAGATCGGTGCCCGGAAGGGCGATGATGAATTCGTCGCCGGCGTAGCGTGCGGCAACGTCTGCCTGGCGAAGCTGCGAGCGGCACTGATCGCCGATGAACTGGATCAGCTGGTCGCCGGCCTGGTGCCCGTAGGTGTCGTTGACCAGCTTGAGGTCGTCGACGTCCAGCATGATCAGCGCCATCTCATCGCCGTAGCGGCGGCTGCGGTAGAACTCGCGGCGGGCGAGCTCGAAGAACTGGCGTCGGTTGAACAGCTCGGTGAGAGGATCGGTCACCGCCAGGTGCTGCACCTTTTCGAACAGGCGGGCGTTTTCGATGGCGATGGCAGCCTGGTTGGCAAAAGCCTGGGCAAGCTGGGCGTCTTTTTCATCGTAGGCGTTCTGCGAGCATGAGTCGATGGTCAGAAAGCCGGTCACCTTACCGCGGGCAAATAGCGGAACGCCCATCCAGCCGCGCACGTGAGAAGAATCGCCCCAGCCGAGGTAGCGCTCATCCTGCTGCGCATCCGGGATGATGATCACCTCGCCCGTTTGAAAGCCGACTGAGGTGAGCGGCGATTCAGTCGGATAGGTGTGCCCGAGCACCTTTTGCAGGTCGGGGAAGCCGCGGGCGGCAACGATTCGCAGGTTATCACCCTCCTGCAAGAAGATGGCGCAACTGTCATACGGCACCACTTTGTCAAGGTTGGTCATGATCTGATCCAGCACCTTGTCCAGCTCGAGGGCCGAGGTCACCGCGTTGGAGGCTTCGCGCAGGGTTTCGGCTTCTTCGGCGCGCCTCTTGGCCGACTCGAACAGGCGGGCATTGTCGATGGCCACGCCGGCCTCACGACCGATGGCTTCTGCCAGGGGAATGTCGCGGGCAGTAAAGACGTGATCGGATTGCTTCAAATAGAAACCCAGCACGCCGATGATCTGGTCGCCGACCCTGACCGGAACCATCAGCATCGAGCGCACGCCAAAATCGATCAGCTTACTGCGCGCTTTCGTATGAGAATCGTATTTCTCCAGCAGAACCGGCATCCCGCTTTCGATCACCTCCCAGGTGACGCCCTCTCCCTGTTCGAGGGTTTCCTCGAAGGTTCCGGGCGGAAAATTGTAAGCATGGCTGACGGTCACCCGGGTAGTAGTTTTATCCAGCAGCCCCAGCAGGCTGCCGTCGGCATTGACGAGCTCGCAGCCCAGGCGGAGGATATCATCGAGCACGATCGAAAGGTCCAGCGAGGAGCCAATTTTATAAAGGATTTCGTTCAGACGCTGCTCGCGGCGTAACAGTTCGGCAGTTTCTTCGTAGAGGTTGGCGTTTTGCAGGGCAAGTCCAGCTTGCCCTGCCAGGGCAGTCAGGGTCTCCGCGTGTTCCAGGTTGTAATAATTCGGCTCGCACTTATCCAGCGAAAAGAAGGCGATCACCTTGCCGCGGGCGATGATTGGCGCGCCAAGCCAGGAACGGATGAAACGGGTTTCTTCCAGCGACACCCAGCTGGACAATTTTTGAACTTCCGGGACGATCATAGGCTGTTTGTGTTCGACCATCCAGCGGTAAGTTTCGGTCTTCTCCAAATCGAATACATGATGCTCGAGATCAGAGGCTGTCTTCTCGCCGAAATTCTCATAGCCGCGGCTGCGGGCGAGGATCACCTGATTGCCGTTCAAGATCGCAACGTTAGCCGAGTCGAAGGGTATCACCCGGGCAACCTGTTCAAGCAGTTGATCCAGGATTGCGTTGAAGTCGAGGGTTTCGCTCAAACAGGCGCTGATCTCGCGCAGCGCGTCTGCCAGTTCGCGCTGCAGGCGTTCTCTCTGCGCCGCGCGGCGGATCTCCTCCTCGGCCATTTTCCGGTTGGTGACATCCCGCAGGACGGCGATGAAGCCCTTGGGAGTGCCCTCTGCGTCGGAGAAGATCGACAGGCTGACCTCGCCGGGGAAATCACGACCGCTGGCGGTCACGCCGCGGTATTCCCATAGCTGCAGGGTGCCGCTGGCGCGCACATGGCGGCTGATGCCGCGAACTCGCTCCTGATCCTCGGGCCCGATAAAGTCGTACACAGATTTACCGTTTAAATCAGTGTCATCGGGCAGCTCATGCATGCGCGTGGCCGCCTTGTTCCAGAGCAGCAGGTTGCCTTTGATGTCGGTCATGACAATCGCGTCGGGAGATGTATCCACCAGCAGGCGGTAGCGTTCTTCGCTTTCAATCAGCGCCGAGCGCGTGCGCCGTTCTTCGCTGATATCACGGATGAGGAACAGCCTGCCAACCAGCTGACCGCTCTCGTTCTTGAGCGGTGAAATTTGCAGATCAAACGCGCGCAGCTCCCCGCTTATTTCCCGCACCACCGGCTCGTGAACGTCGGAAACGCCGCGGTAGCGCTCCACCAGCTCGGGCCAGCGGCCAAAGAATTCTTCGGCGGCACGGCCGATGGCATCGCTGCTGGTGCAGTTGAAAAGCTGGCAGGCCGCTGGATTGATGTCGACGATGCGGCTTTCATTGTTGAGCACCAGCATACCGTCGCTCATCACCTCGATCATCGTGCTGCGCGCCAGCGGCGTAAGGTCGAGCAGCCCAAAGCGGTAGACGCCCAGCACCAGCGTCAGACCGGTCAGGGTAAAGGCCAGCGGGGTGGGGTCGAGCCCGGGCACCGGTGCGCCGCCAATCAGGTAAAGCAGGTTCAACGCCCAGGGGATCAACACGCCGATCATCAGGACTATAATTTGCCGGCGGTAGGCCGTCGGCGCGCTGATCGCCGAGCGGATCAGGTGGAAGGCGGCGATCAACAGCAGCGAATACGAATAAATCGAGTGGATCCAGAACAACGGCCCGTGCTCGAGTTGTAGATATAGATACTGCCCGATTCTGACATATTCAGCACTGGTATAGAACAACCAGTGCAGCGGATTGGTCATCACCGCGGCCATAGCCAGTAAGGGCTCGATGGTCAGGAACAACAGCCGCCCGCCTGTGAACATCTGCGTCCGCCCGGTATAGCGCAGAGAGAATAACAACCAGGCAGCCGGCACTGTAAGAATGCCAAGGAAGGTCAGGTTGTCGGCCATCTGCTTCCAGAACGGATCGACCAGGATCATCTGAACGGCGTAGAGCAGGCTCCACAGGCTGCAAGCGCCCATCAACACCGCCGCTTCGACGGCGCCAAGCGCGCGTGCCCGGCGGGAAGCCACCACCATCAGCCAGGCAGATAGCGCTGACCCGCACAGCAATATGTAAAAAGCTGGTGGGAACTGCAGAGTGCTCAATTTATTCGCCGTCTAAGGAATGACACCTGGTAAGAGTGCGGTTTCAGTATCACAAACCAGCCCTTCTTTCTTTATTATAGTAGATCAGTCCCGACTTGGATACTATCCGCGAAATAACTTTCAATTTTGATATCTTAAACCCGGCCAGGACTGGGGATTACTGCTGACTGCATTCCCCCTTTTTTGTGTTAGGATTAACAGATCGAGGGGAATTGCGCCTCGCTACGGACCGTTTATGGCTACCATTGATGACCTGCTGAAAAAGCTGCCTCCTGAGACCCGCGATGTCTTCCGCCTGGTCTGGGAGTCGCTATCACCGGGCGATCGCAGCGGATTGCAGGCTCTGCTCTCCGGGCTGCCCGCGGATATCAACCTGCTGCGCCTGCTGCTCAAGCTCTCCACTCATCAACTGCGCATGGCGTTCGGGCAGAAGCACCGCGTAGCGATAGTCGGCCCGGCGAACGTCGGCAAATCCACCCTGTATAACCAGTTCGTCAGAGAGAAATCGCAAAAGGCCGAGGTCAGCCCGCTGCCCGGCACCACCCGCGAGAATCAGGAGGCGGACACCGGCCTGTTCAGCATCATCGACACGCCAGGCGCGGATGCGGTTGGCGAGGTGGGCGAGCGCGAGCAGCGCGAGGCGCTCGAAGCAGCCGCCAGCGCCGATTTTTTGATCATCCTGTTCGACGCCATTCAGGGGATAAAGCAAACTGAATTAGATTTATACCGGCGGCTGGTGGAGCTCGGCAAGCCTTATGTAATCGCGGTGAACAAGATCGATCTGGTGCGCCGCCAATCGGCCGCGGTTCTTTCCCGCGCGGCTGGCAGCCTTGGGCTGACGGTCGAGCAGGTCATCCCTGTTGTGGCAAAAACAGGCGAGGGCGTACCGCAAATTCTAACGGCTATCGCCGCGCTCGAACCGGAAATGGTTGCGGCGCTCGGGCGCAGTCTGCCGACCTACCGCTGGCAGCTCGCTTGGAGGTCGATCATCAGCGCCGCGTCGGTCTCGGCGGTGATCGCGTTAACCCCACTGCCGATCATCGACTTTGCGCCGCTGATCGTGACCCAATCGGTCATGGTGCTCAGTATTGCACGTATTTATAATTATCGTATTACCCTCGAGCGCGCCCGAGAAATTGCGGCGGCTTTTGGCCTCGGACTGCTGGCGCGCACGCTGTTCGCAGAATTGAGCAAGCTCGGGGGTCTGCCGGGCTGGCTACTGGCTGCCGCCATTGCTTCTTCCACCACCGTGGTGATGGGGTATGCCTCCGCTGTCTGGTTCGAGCGCGGAGAGAAGCTTTCCAGTGATACGCTTAAAAAGATGACGCAAACGATGACCGCCTACCTGCTGGACTCTTTGAAAGGATTCGGCCGGAGGCGCCCAAGCAGGCAGAATCTAAAAGAACGCATCCAGGAAGCCCTGCAACAAACCTCAATCGCGGAGGATCCTACCAGCCTTGACGGACAAGCGAAAAATCTCCCTGCAAAGCCTGACCACTAGCCGTTTCGGTATCGCTTTTGCATTGGCAGTCGCCAGATACACCCCGCGCTGGCTGGGGTATTGGATTGCCCGCACTCTCGCCCGGGTGGTCATTTCACGGAAAGACAGCGAGATGATGCGCGCTCTTCGAGCCAACCAGTGGGTCGTGCGCGGCTGCCAGATCCAAAAGCCCGAGCTGGATCAGGTGGTCAAAAAAGTCGTGCTCGAGCACACGCGTTGTCTGTACGATTTATACCGCAACCTCGACCGGCCCCAGGAAGTGCTGCGGCTGGTTCAGTTTTCAGCGGATTTTCAGGCCCTGTTCGACCGCCTGATAGCGGGTGAGCAATCTGCGCTGCTGGTTGCCCCGCATATGAGCAATTTCGACCTGGCTGGCCGCGCCCTGGCTTTGAGAGGGTTGAAATTCCAGATTCTCACCTGGCCCCAGACGCCCGGCGGCTACCAGTGGCAGAACCGCATGCGCAGCGACATCGGCATGGAAGCCACGCCGATGTCGATCAGCGCTGTGCAGAAGGCGAAAGAGCGCCTGCGCAGGGGCGGGATCGTGATCACCGGATTCGACCGGCCGCTCGAGCAAACCCGCTACAAACCGCGCTTCTTCGGACGTCCGGCGCCGCTCCCGACCGCTTATGTGCACCTGGCCATGCAAACGGGCGCGCCCATCTATGTGGTCGCCTGCACCACCTTACCCGACAAGACATACGAAATGGTCTGCCGGCCGGCCGTCCACCCGCAGCCGCATCCAGATCGGGAAACCGAGCTGATCCACAATACCGAGCAGGTACTCAGCCAGGCGGAGGTGCTTATTGGTCATTATGTGGATCAATGGGCGATGTTCTACCCGGTCTGGCCTGAGGCGCTTGAAGAGTGCTCGGTGTAAAATCATTCGAACAGAAAATCGATGCCGGGCACATCGCCGTGCCCGCTTGGGGGTTTGATCTGGTGAGATGTCCCTCTTGATAAAGGATTGGAATTTATTCTTGAGACGGCTATAATTAGGGGTACAAAAGGAGTTCCCATGGATGAGAAAAAGCTGAAAGAGCATCAGCGGATCAACGATATCCTGCTTGGTCCGCTGGAGAGGCCTGCGCTGGCCTGGCTGGCGCGAAAAATGCCGCCGTGGGTGATGCCCGATACGCTCACCGGCATCGGCGTGTTTGCCAGCGTGCTCATCTTTGTGAGCTACTGGCTGACAACCTATAATAAGAATTTTCTCTGGCTGGCTTCCTTAGGATTTATCCTGAACTGGTTCGGTGATTCGCTGGACGGCACGCTGGCGCGCCACCGCAAAATCGAGCGCCCTCGCTACGGCTTTTTCATCGATCATACCATCGACGCGGTCAGCGAGATGCTCATCTTCATCGGCATCGGTCTGTCGCCTTACGTCGATCTCACCGTGGCGTTGTTTGGCTTGATCGCCTATTTCAACATCGCCATCCTGGTCTACCTGATCATGATCTCCAGGGGCTACTTCCAAATCTCGCTGTGGAAGATCGGCCCGACCGAGTTCCGCGTGCTGGCTATCCTGGCCAATGCCGTCGTCTACTTCGTCGGGAATCCATCGTTCAACACCATGTTTGGCGCGGTGTCGCTGTACAACGCGGTGATCGTGTTCCTGATCGTGCTGCTTGTGGTCTTCTTTATCTATGAGGCGATTCACACCGGCGGTCAACTGGCGCGCGAGGACGACTACTCCCGCCAGCGCCGCGTGGAGAAGGAGCAGGCCAAGCTCGAGAAGCGCGCGCAAAAGTTGATGGAGAAGCACGCCCGCTACGAGTATAAGATGCGCAAGCGGGCCCGTTTGAAGAAGGGCGTGTCCGACAGCCCGAGCAGGCCGTAAGCTGCCTGGCTGGCAGAAATTTCATTCAAATCATTTGCAGGCAGAGGGCGCAGAAGAAAATGAACTGTGCCCTTTTTGTATTATTGACTCTCGCGCAGGACACGGGCGCAGGCAGCGGGGGACCGGCCGGGCGGTACGCGGGCTTCCTTGTAGGGGGGTGGTACTTATGATAGAATCAGGGCGCTGGCGGCCAAAGGCTCCAGAGGGAGGGATGGCCGAGTGGACGAAGGCGCCTGTCTTGAAAACAGGTGTGGGGCAACCCACCGTGGGTTCGAATCCCACTCCCTCCGCTGACGGATAGGCTTCGGGCGCCGGGCAAGGGGAAATTAACAACTGGGGAGGTGCCAGAGTGGTCGAATGGGGCCGCCTGCTAAGCGGTTGTCGGGGCTATAAACCTCGACCGCGGGTTCGAATCCCGCCCTCCCCGCTGGAACAAGAAAATTAAAGCGCCGCTTGGAGCGGCGGCGGTCGTGCCGTTTGCTGAATGTTGGGTTTCGGATGCGCGCATCGAAGGAGCGGCGAATCGGATCGCCCCATCTTCAACCGACCTACCCATTTTGGCTCGGCCGGTGTTTCGACAGACCCAGCACACGGCTCATTTACCTTCCGGGTGTGCTGCGCAACCTTCCCCGCTGGGCAGAAGAAAAAAGCCAAATGAGCGCGTAAATCGATGGCCTTAAAAACCATACTCTAATTTCAGTTCTTCTTTACCGGGTGGCAGGACTGAGATCGGGAGGGCGGAGTGTTCGGGTTAAATAGCTCCAGCAAATTTCTAATATAATAGAGGGATGTCACAGATCTCCCCACGCCCACACCATCATATCCTGCTCATCGAAGATGACACAGCGATTGCCCATGCGGTGCAGGATGGCTTGGAACGCGAGGGCTACCGGGTGACCTGGTGCAGCACGTCGGCGGAGGGTGTTGATATGGCGCGGGCGGCGAAGCCGCACCTGGTGATCCTGGACGTGCGCCTGCCGGATGGATCGGGGTTTGATGCCTGCCGCGCGATCCGCGTGCAGGGGATGCATATGCCAATCCTGATACTTACAGTACAGCGCGAAGAGGTGGATAGGGTTTTGGGGCTGGAACTCGGCGCGGACGATTACATGGTCAAGCCGTTCAGCCTGCGCGAGTTGCTTTCGCGCATTCGGGCGCTGATCCGCAGGGCGTATGGAGAATATGCCGCGGGGCGCGGCGACCAGATTCTCGCGCGCGACCTGGTGATCGAGCCGGCGCATGGGCAGGTACGGCGCGGTGATCAGGTGTTGAACCTGACGCCGACCGAGTTCCGGCTGCTGCTGTACCTGGCGCGCCACACGGGCCAGGCGCTGACTCGTGCGCAGATTATCGAGGAGGTCTGGAATTTTTCGCCCGATCTGGACAGCGAGCGCACAGTCAATGTGCACATCCGCCGCCTGCGCGAGAAGGTGGAGCTGGACCCTGCGCATCCAGTAATGATTCTAACTGTGCCGGGGATCGGCTACCGGTTTGTCTCGTGAGGGGAAATTGAACCATTGTTGGATGGTAGCGCGGCCCTTGTGTACTACCAGCCGATAAGATCACGCTATCTTATTACCAGATTACCAAATCGTAACAGGGCTGTAACCGGGCTGTAATCCAGCTCCAGTACACTGGCAGCAATGCTGAAACTGGAGTGGCTTGCATGAAACGCTCATTAATTGTGTCCATCGTCGCCATCGGAGTGGCTGTGGTGGGCGCTGCCGGTTATTACGGTTACGTCACCAGCCAGGTGCAGGAGACAGCTGCGCCGAAGCCGCCCACTGTTGCGGTAGACCGTGGAGAGGTAACCTTATCGGTGACCGCGCCGGGCTCGCTGGTGGATACAAGCGAGGCCACCCTGCAATCCGAGGTCAACGGGCGGGTTGAGCAGGTGAAGGTGCTGCCCGGCGACCGGGTGACCCAGGGCCAGACGCTTGCCGTACTGGGCGACCGCGAGCAGTTTGAGCTGGCGGTCTCGGATGCGCAGGTGAAATTGCTCGAGGCGCAGGCCAGGCTGGCGGCGCAGCAGTCAGGTGTGCCGTTGGCCGAGGCGCAAGTAGCGCTTTCAGAAGCTAAAAAGGCCTACGAAAAGGCCAAGAACCAGCGTGCCAGCAAAGATTATGCGCGCACCACGCAGGATACGATCGATGTGGCTCGTGCACGGTATTTTGTAGCGAAAATGGCGGCCAGCGACGCAGAGGCGCGCTACGACCTGGTGGATGACCGGCCGGAATCGGATCCTGAGCGGGCAGAGCTGCTGAGCCAGTGGGCCAAGGCGAAATCCGAGCGCGACCGGGCATGGGCGAATTTGAACTGGCTCACATCGAAGCCTGATTCGGAGGAAGTGGCTGCTGCAGATGCCGCGCTGGGGCTGGCCGAGGCAATGCTCCACGAAGCCCAGCGTAAGTACGACCAGATCCTCAAAGACGGCGGTCCCGATCTGGCACTGGCCAGCGCGCAGTATCAGCATGCGCAGGCCGCACTGGCTGACGCCCAGTCTGACCTGGAGAGCCTTGAAATTAAGGCCCCGTTCGGAGGCGTGGTGATCGATGTGGCGATTAAAGTAGGGCAGCCCGTGCAGGAAGGAGCGGCTCTTGTGACCATCATCGACCCACGCAAGCTGGAGGCTGAGGTGACGGTGGTAGAAGAAGACCTGCCGCTGATTTCGCTGGGGCAGGTGGCACAGTTGTTCTTCGATGCAGTCCCTGAGGCTTCAGTGACCGGGAAAGTGGCCCGAATCGTGCCCAGGCGGGCTGAAGGCGCACGGGCAGTATACACAGTATACCTGTCCTTAGACGAGACACCCGAGGTGCTGGCCCCAGGCATGACCGTAGATGCCTCAATTGTGATTGATGCACGGGCTGATGTGCTGCGCCTGCCGCGCACTATGGTTCGCGCGCGCTCGGACGGCAGCGCGGAGGTGGAGGTATGGGTAAACGACCATACCGAAAGTCGCAGCGTGCAGGTGGGTTTGCGCGGCGACTCGTTCATCGAGATTGTCAACGGTCTGGAAGAGGGCGAAGAGGTGGTGACCCAATGAACGGGCGACCATCCAGACCACCGGTTCAGCCGGCAGGCTTCGTGCCGGAGGCAGGGGCTCCGCTGATCCAGGCGGTTGGTCTGAAGCGGGAGTACCTGCTGGGCAGGACGCGCGTTCAGGCCCTCCAGGGGGTAGATCTGACCATCCATGCGGGCGAGTTCGTTGCCCTGATGGGCGCATCGGGCAGCGGGAAATCGACGCTGATGCACCTGCTGGGCTGCCTGGACGAGCCATCGGCGGGGCAGTACCTGCTGGAAGGGCGTGACACGAGCAAATTACCGCCGCGCGAGCGTGCGGAGCTGCGCAGTACGCGGCTGGGATTTGTCTTCCAAAACTTTTTCCTGCTGCCCGATCTGAACGCCATCGATAACGTAGCACTACCCTTACTGTATCAGCGCGGGTTTAAATCCGATAGCATCGTCTTGCGCCAGCGGGCAATCGAAGCGCTGGCCCAGGTGGGGCTGGCGCAGCGCGCCGGTCACCGTCCGATGGAGCTTTCGGGTGGCGAGCGCCAGCGAGTGGCCATCGCGCGGGCGTTGATCACCCGGCCGGCGCTGTTACTGGCTGACGAACCCACCGGAAATCTCGACAGTGCTACCGGCCTGGAGTTGATGAGCATGTTGACCGAATTGTGGGTGTCCGGGCTGACCGTTCTGCTGGTCACCCACGACCAGAACGTGGCGTCCTTCGCACCGCGTGTAGTTTATATGAAAGACGGTCGGATTGTGCATGAGGAAACGCGGCAGTCTACTAGGATCCTGAGCAACGGGAACGTGGTCCGTGCGGAGACTCCACCGAAAGGATGCGCGCATGACAGCGCTTAATCTGATGCGCACGGCGCTGCGCGGGGTGATGGCCAACAGGTTGCGAGCCGCGCTGACTACCCTGGGTATTGTCATCGGCGTGGCCTCGGTAATTGCCACCCTGGCGCTTGGCAATGGGGCGCGGGCGGCGGTGGAGGCGACCTTCCGCTCGCTAGGCGCCAACGAGATCCAGATTACTGAACGTAAATCGTTCGAACGCGGCGAGCTGTCTTCTGTCGGTAAGCAGCTTACCTATGAAGATGGCCTCCACCTGGCGGTTGAGATCGAAGCAGTGGACCGGGTGGATATGACCGTACAGGGCAATGCACGGTTGCGCTTTGGCCGCAACGCGGTAGATATGAGCTTTACCGGCTCCACCGCCGATCTGCTGCGTTCGCAAATGGCCAGCGGCGAGGTACAGCTAAAGGGCTGGCCCGAAAACCAGCCGCTTGAGCCGGAGGACTTCCTGCATGAAGGCCGGTTTTTCACCCCAGCGGAGGTGATGGAAGGGGCGGATGTGTGTGTGTTAGGCTATGACACGGCCATGGACCTGTTTGAGGGTGACAGCGCGCTGGATGAAACAGTGTGGGTCAACCGCCACCGCTGTGTAGTAATCGGTGTAATTGCCGAGTTGGAGGCAACCGACGCGCAGCAGCGCTATCGGCGTGATTATAACGACACTTTTTTCCTGCCGATCAGCACAGCTATCACTCATCTCATCGATGAAGAACCCTCGGTGAACATCCAGGTTTACGTGAAGGATACCAACCGGATCGCCGAGACCAAGGCGGCAATTGCTGACCTGCTGCGCCAGCGCCATGCAATCGAAATAAACGAAGAAGGCAATTACAAGGATGACTTCGACATGACCACCCGCTCTGACGTCCTAGGCGCGCATGAAGAAGCAGCACGGACCTTCGCGCTGCTGCTGTCAGCCATGGCGACCGTTTCGCTGGCGGTCGGTGGAATCGGAATCATGAATGTGATGTTGGTGTCGGTGACCGAGCGAACACGTGAGATCGGTATCCGGCTGGCGGTCGGAGCACAGCAGGCGGACATCGTTTGGCAGTTTATGCTGGAGGCGGTGTTGATCAGCGTGGGAGGGGGATTGCTGGGCATTGTGGTGGGCATTTTTACCATCCCGATTGCGGCGCAGTTGAACCAGGGCATGGCGCTGCTGGCGCCAGACAGCATCCCGCTGTCGCTTGTAGTGGCGCTGCTAGTAGGGATAGTGTTCGGGATCTATCCGGCGCTGCGAGCTGCACGGTTGAATCCAATCGAAGCGCTGCGATATGAGTGATATCGAGATGAATAAGGAGGTGGACAGATGCGAAAAACGTTTTTAATAGCCCCTTTGGTATTGCACGACTTGGCCATACCTGCCAGGGCGGCGTATTCAGGAGCGCTGCTGTTATCCAGGCAACACATCTTGAACACCACGAATGGCAATTCCAGCCTGAATATCACGGGGATTGGCGGGACCGGAGAGGGTATAACGATTGAACTAAAGCCCGCGGAAAAACAGCCAGGCTGCAGCCCGGGCATCAACGGCGAAGCGTCCAGGATAAAGGACGAAAGCCTGATGGTTACCCCCGTGGAAAACATCCCCACCACGCTGAACAAAGACGGCGAAACCAAAAAGATATGGATAGCCAAGGGGTGGAAATTAGAGCGGTGGTTACGCGAGAGCTCCAGTGGATGTCACCTGTCGGGAACATCCGCCGGAGCAGGAGACCGGCGAGGCGATGGTGATCGAGCAGCAGCAGGAAGACGCGGATCTGTCGAAAATCGGCACTGGCGGGCTGGTCAATATGTAGGGCGCCAGGCGCGCCGATCTGTTGGTCGTGCAAACGATAGTGCTACAAACCCGGCCGCTGTAAGCAGGATGCGCGAGATTTTCAAAGGCATTACATACAGGAGGATATCAATCATGGAAACATCGAGCAAAAACACAACTTACCCCGAATCTCCGAATGATATGAACACCCAGACTAAGACGCCCATTAGCGGACCGGCCGCGGCAGCGGCCCCCTCGCCAAAGAAGAAAGGTTGGATCGGGATCGCGGTTCTGGTGGCGGTATTGGCGCTGGCAGGGGCGGCCTACCTGGGCACGCGGATGCTGGCCAGGGCAGAAACAGCCAACCGGTCGGTGGGCGGAGGCCCGCTAATTCCGATGAAGGGCGGTGCTAACAGCGCGGCGGTGGGTACCAGCCTGAACATCCAAAACGCGCCGGAAATCCCGCAGCGCGCGCCGGATATGAACGGCGCGGTGACCGAGGTGAAGGATAACAGCCTGATGGTCAGCGCCGTAGAGAGTATGGTGGTGCGTTTGGATGAGAACGGCGAGTCCGATTTTGATATCGAATACCAGGGAGCGGCCACCGAAGTGGTGCTGACCAGCGAGACCCAGATTTACTTCGATACGACCTTCCAGAACACGAATATTCAAAAAGAGATGCCGAAGGAGGGCGAGACTATCCAGCAGACTATCGAGCCAGCCGACCTTTCAGAGATCGGGCCGCATACCATGGTTTCGGTATGGGGCTACAAGCGCGGCGACCGGCTGATAGCTGAGGTGATCCTGGCCAACTAGATGATTCCCTGCGCGCCGGCTAAATGTGGAATACCACTATGGAAAGTGGAGTGTAAATGGGTAGAACCCCGAATTTATCCACAGCATGGATTGCTGGTCTGGCAGTCGTGCCCTCGGTTGCTCTCGTTGGAGTGCGCTTCGGTGTAACAAATCACCTGGGTGCCGCTTCCTGACTGGAACCACCCCCGCCGGTTGAGGTAGGGTTGACTCAAAATGCCCATGTGTTTCAAGACACAACTTACAATGCACCAACGGTAGAAGGTGGAGCGCCGTAATGATCGGGACTTTTACCAGGAGTGACTTGAGCGAGAATGAGGTTGTATTTGTCTGGAAAACCGAACGCGGCGACCGGTTGGTGGCGGAGACGATCCCGGGCAGCAAACTGATTGGGGCGCGTGATAAGGTCGGTTGTTCAAAGTAAAATAAAGCTGCCGGGTGCGGAACAGGCGCCCGGCAGCCGCAGGTGTTATTGTTAGGGCAGATGCGCTCGCAGATTAGGAGCACTTGATGGAAAAAACGAACCGCATACAATCCATTCGCTGGCACTTACCGGCAACGTATGCCGCGATAGCGCTCTTGACCGCTATCGCATTGGGTATAGCGCTGCTCGTACCACTGCGTGGATACTATATGGAGCGTGAACGTGCTTTCCTCGCACAGAATGCTCAATCGATTGCGGATGCCCTTGGCCCGGTTTTGAGCAATCGACAAGTGCCAGCCATCGACCTCGATGAACAGATCCGTTTTCTTTCTTTACTATCCCAGACTCGTGTAAGGCTGCTTAGCCCTGACCAGGAACAGCAGATGGCGGACTCGGGCGTTCAGGATGGAAGCCGCCCGGCTGCGATATCGTATATGTCGGGTTCCGGGTCTGCTTCCGGAGATAATGCATTTTTGGGCGTTCGCCCGGCGCCAGAGAAGCCTGCTGCTAATGACCAGATCGGCAGCGATACCCAAAAAAGCTATCCGACAGCCATACCAACAGCCGACGCAGCGGTGGAACCAGCCATGAAAACAGAACCCGGCTTACCGATTGAAATGACCGTAATCCCCCCCGGCGTTCAAGAGGAAAACGGAGCAGGTCCGCGGCTGCAGTTTTTTGAAGGATCCGTAGGCGATGAAGCCGAAGATGTGAATGCGGATGGAGATGCAGAACCAGTCACCCAGTTGATGGCGATCATCCCGGTCGAGGGCACAATGTATGGCTTTGCACTGCAAAGCGAGCGGGAGCGGGAAGTAAATTATCGCTCTGAACAGGTCTACCGTCAGGCGATATTAGGCTTAGATGGAGCAATTGTCGGATGGGTTGAGCTGTCAGAAGGTCCCGCATATGGCCGAGAAATCGTGACCAACGTGGCTCGCGGCTGGTTGGCGGCCTCATTGGTCGCCATCCTGCTGGCGGGATCGGTGGGTTTGCTGGTTAGCCGCCGCATGACGACCCCGCTGCTGGCGTTGACCCGCGTGTCCATGAGCATGGCGGCAGGAGATCTATCGGCGCGGGCCGATATCCACCGGGTGGATGAGATCGGCAGCCTGGGGCGAGCCTTCAACGAGATGGCCAGGCGGGTGGAGACCACTGTATTGACACTGCAGCGGTTCGCCGCCGACGCAGCCCATGAGCTGCACACACCGCTGACGGCACTGCGCACCAACCTGGAGCTGGCGCAGTCGACCGCCGACCCAGGTGATTACATGGCGCGTGCCACCGAGCAGGTGGCCCGGCTGGAGCACCTGACGCGCGAGCTGCTGGACCTGTCGCGAATCGAAGGTGGAGCGCCAATACCTGAGGAAAAGCGCCTCGATCTGGCGCGTCTGGTGGCGCAGATCTGCGAGCCGTTCGCGGCACAAGCCGAGCAGGCCGGTATCGATTTCCGGCTGGAAGGAGCTGGCGAGCCGGTGTGGGTGTGGGGGCAGGCGAGCCGCCTGACCCAGGCTGTGGAGAACCTGGTGGAAAACGCGCTGAAGTTCACCCCGCCAGGCGGCTGGGTGGGGGTTAGGCTGGCAGTAGAGAATGGGCGCGCGGTACTGCGTGTGGAAGACAACGGCATTGGTATCCAGGCCGATGACCTGCCCGCGCTTTTCCAGCGATTTCACCGCGGGCACAATGCCGCAGGTTATCCGGGCAGCGGGCTGGGGCTGTCGATTGTCAAGGCGGTAGCGGACGCTCACGGCGGCGCGGTGTGGGCGGAGCGCGAGCCTGGGTGCACGCGGTTCATACTGGAGGTGCCGAAAGTGCTTTAATTTCCTTAGTTTTATTACCTTGATGACATCTCTTCCAACTGCGTTGTTTCCCCATCGTTTAAATCAATCCATGTCGATCAGTGTTTTAATGCTCTCGCCTATGCAGTGTGATTTCAGGCGTTTCCGATATCCGAAAAGAGAGAGGGATTGGTAACATCCCTCACAATTGAAAAGCGCTGAGCTGATTCTCCAATTATCCGAGGAGATACGTCGGGGATTCTGCTAATCTCGTGAAATCGATAGCGCTCTGACTGTATATAAGATTAAGACCCAAATATCCATAACAGTGCTACCCGCCAACAACCACAACGAGGGGGTCGAAAGGAACCGATTGGCTGTAATGCAGTTGATTGGTGGAAAAAAACGGGCAGATCCCCCCGGGAGCAGCTTCAGATTGTTGATTTCCGGTTGGGTGCATCGAAGAGTAGGCGCAACAAACCGTCCCCATCCTCAAGCCGACCTGCGGATGGGCAGGGGGTATTCCGAGCACAACGACCAAACATATAAAATTTACCCTGTTCGTGAATAATTTTACTAATATTACCCACTTGCATTGATTATCATTCTATGCTAAATTAATGACATTGTATTTTTATCCGCCTAAGGGTGATATTTAACCGCACCCAACTTTTCCTATTACTGTCACAATAGAATATCCACGTCCAGTCCCATTTATCCTATCTCCGAGGAGGAGCCTATATGTACTGCGGAAATGAGACTCTCAAAGACGCTCTGATCAGGCGCGGCGTGACACGGCGGGATTTCTTGAGGTTCTGCACGCTCATGGCTGGCGCGCTAGCCCTGCCTAAAGGCTCGGAGAAGATGATCGGAGCCGCGCTGGCATCAGCCAGGCGTACGCCGGTGATCTGGCTCGAACTGCAGGATTGTGCCGGTTGTTCCGAGGCCTTCCTGCGTTCGTCAAGCCCGACAGCCGCCGAGGTCATACTCGACATTCTCTCGGTGGACTACCATGAGACGATCATGGCGGCCTCGGGCAGGCGCGCTGAGGAGGCCAAGGAAGCGACCATCAAAGCCGGCGGCTATTTGCTGGTGGTGGAGGGGTCGCCCACTCTCGGCGACGACGGGGTCTACTGCTGCATCGGGGGTCGCTCGTCGGTGGACATCCTCGAGGAAGCAGCTGCGAATGCGATCGCCGTGGTGGCGATCGGCAACTGCGCCACCTACGGCGGGCTGCCAAAAGCCAGCCCTAATCCGACCGGCGCGGTGGCGGTTATGGACCTGGTTAAGGACAAGCCGGTGCTGAACATCCCCGGCTGCCCGATGAATCCGGTCAACCTGACCGCCACGGTGGTGCACTTCCTGACCTTTGGGGCGCTGCCGGAGATGGACGAGCTGCACCGCCCGCTGTTCGCATTTGGTCACCTGATTCATGATAACTGTGAGCGGCGCGGTCATTTCGACGCCGGCGAGTTCGTCCGCGCCTGGGGCGATTACGGTCACCGCAACGGCTGGTGTCTGTACCAGATGGGCTGCAAAGGGCCAATGACTCACATGAATTGCCCTTCGGTCCGGTACAACGAAGGCACTAACTGGCCGATCGGCGCCGGGCACCCTTGCATCGGCTGCGCAGAGCCTGATTTTTGGGATTTGGCAACTTATTCTCCGATTGTTCTTCAGGAATACCTGCCCCCTGAAACTTATCCGCAGATCGGTGAACTGAAGGGTGAGCTTAATCGCGAAAGCGCCGCCGTGACCGGCGGAGTGGTCGGGGCACTGGTTGGGGCAGGGGCGGCCTTCGCTTACTCCTCTTTGACCAACCGCGCCAAAGGCCTGGTACCGGATAAAGTAACCCTTGAGGTTCCTTCAGACGAAGAAGCCGATCATGAGCACGGGTAGAGGAAGGTCGCCATGCCAATAAGCCGAAGAGATTTCCTCAAGATGGCTGGAGTTGGCGTCGGGGCAGTCGCAGCGCCTGCGCCGCCGAAATCCGTCGGCGCCCCTCCGGTGGAAGCCGATCAAACCCCATCGATGCTCTACGACGCAAGCCTGTGCGTGGGATGCCGCGCCTGCCAGACGGCCTGCAAGCGGCGGTCAGGTTTGCCCAATGAAACAGACCCGCAAAACTTATACGAGATGCCGCGCGAATTATCCGCGGATACCTGGACCATTATCCAGCTTTACCAGGGCCAAGAGGGCGAGTCGTTCGTCAAACACCAGTGCATGCACTGCATCGATCCGGCCTGTGTATCGGTATGCCCGGTCGGTGCTTTGATCAAGACCGAAGAGGGGCCGGTGGTCTACCGCGACAACCGCTGCTTTGGCTGCCGCTACTGCATGGCTGCCTGCCCGTTTTACATCCCCAAGTCGCAGTGGGATAAAGCCCTGCCGCTGATCCAGAAATGTGATTTCTGCGCCGACCGCCTGGCAGAAGGGCAGCTGCCTGCCTGCGCAAACGCCTGCCCGACCGGGGCAATCCAGTTTGGCAAGCGCAAGGACATGCTGGCGACCGCCAGGGTGCGTCTGAAGGAAGGCCCAAGCTATGTCCAGCACATCTACGGTGAAACCGAGGCGGGGGGAACCTCGATGCTGTATATCGCCAGGGTACCTTTCGATAAACTAGGCTTTCAGAATGTTCCCCCCAGGAATTACCCGGAAATCACCTGGCCTTACCTGCTCTCGGTACCGGTGGTCATCGGCGTGATGGCTTCGCTCTGCACAGGAATATACTTCTACACCCACCGCAAGAAGGATTCAAAATCGGGAGAGGAGGGCTGAGATGGCAGCGCGAATGATAAACATGTGGAACACCCGTTTCCCGAAATACCGCGTGCGTAACTACCCATTCGGCCCGGGCCTGAAGTTGATTTATACACTGGCCGCCATCGGCATGGGGCTGGTGGTCTGGCGCTGGATTGTCGGACTGGGGCCGTCATCTAACTTGAATGATGGTCGCGGCTGGGGGTTGTGGATCGCCTTCGACATGATGGCTGGCATCGCCCTGGCCGGCGGAGCATTTACACTGGCAGCAGTGGTATACATTTTCAATTTGAAAAGGTTTTACCACATTGCTCGGCCGTCGATCCTGACCGGATTTATCGGCTACATCCTGGGCGCGTTCACCCTGCTGGTCGATCTGGGACAGCCGCAGCGCATCTGGCATCTGCTCATTTACTGGAATGTCCATTCACCGCTGTTCGAAATCGGCTGGTGCGTGATGCTCTACCTGACCGTTCTGGCGCTCGAGTTCAGCCCGGCTGTGTTCGAGTGGCTGGGTTGGAAGGTGCCGCTAAAAATCATCCGCGCCATCATGATCCCGTTGATCGTGGCCGGCATTACCTTGTCGACCCTGCACCAATCCACGCTCGGCACCATGTTAACCATCATGCCGGACAGAATCCATCCGCTGTGGCATTCCTACCTGCTCCCACTGCTTTTCTACATCTCGGCAATTGGCTGCGGTACGGCAATGCTCATCTTCGAATCCTTCCATTCAGCCCGCACTTACGGATACCCGTTTAAACTCGGATTGTGGAAACAAATATCGAAAGCCCTCCCGTGGATATTGGGTTTATATATTGTCATCCGCATGGCTGATATCATCATCAGCGGTAAGATCAGCTACGTGTTCGAGGGCGGCGCCCCGACGACCGCATTCTTAATTGAAATGATCATCGGATTTGTTGTGCCGGCTGTGATGTTCGCCATCCCGCGCATCCGCGGCAGCATCCACGGCTTGGCCTGGGCGGCTTTCTTTGCAGTGGTCGGGGTGGCTATGAACCGGATCAATCATTCGGTCAGTTTCTTAAAAGGCAGCTTTTATCTGCCGAACTGGACAGAGCTGATGATCAGCGTGGGATTGACCTGTTTCGGGATCGTGTTATATGACCTGGCGGTGAGGTTCCTGCCTATGTATCCGGAAGTGCCGCCGAAGACAGCAGAAGCGTAGCAATTCGTCCAAAATTGAAAGGAGAGCCCTTATGCCAAAAATCGCCATCGATCCAATTACCCGCATAGAAGGCCACCTGCGCATCGAGGTCGAGGTCGACGGCGGCCAGGTTACCAAGGCCTGGAGCAGCAGCACCATGTTCCGCGGCATCGAAATCATCTTAAGGGGGCGCGATCCACGTGAAGCATGGACCTTTACTCAGCGCATCTGCGGTGTTTGCACGACGGTACACGCCCTCAGCTCCGTGCGCGCTGTCGAGGATGCCCTGGGGATTAAAATCCCGACCAATGCCCGACTGATCCGCAATATCATTAACGCCGTTCAATACCTTCAGGATCATGTGGTACATTTTTATCATCTCCACGCGCTGGACTGGGTGGACATCGTCAGCGCGCTGGATGCCGACCCGGAGGCCACCTCCGCGCTGGCCCAATCCATCTCGGATTGGCCTAAATCCAGCGCGGACTACTTCAAGGGCGTCCAGGAGCGGCTCAAGAATTACGTCGCCAGCGGGCAGTTGGGCCCATTCGGCAACGCCTACTGGGGTCACCCGGCCTATAAGCTGCCCGCCGAAGCGAACCTGATGGCGGTCGCTCACTACCTGGAGGCGCTCGAATGGCAGCGCGAGGTGGTCAAGGCCCACGCGATCCTCGGTGCAAAGAACCCGCACTTGCAAACTTTTCTGGTGGGCGGCATGGCCATCCCCGTCGATCCCAACAGCCCGGTGGCGATCAACGCTGATAAGATCGCTCAACTGCTGTCGCTGTTCACCAAAGCCAGGGAATTTGTCGAGAAGGTTTATCTGCCGGACGTACTGGCAGTGGCGCCCTTCTACCTCGAATGGGCCGGCCTCGGCGAGGGGTTGGGCAACTTCCTCTCCTACGGCGACCTGCCCCTGGTCGACGGCGCTGATCCAAATAACAACGCGCAGATGTTCTTCCCGCGCGGCGTGATCCTCGACCGCGACCTGAGCAGGGTGCATCCATTGGACGAGGCCAAGATCAACGAGTATGTGACCCACTCCTGGTTCACCTATGACGACGAGAAGGTTGGCCTGCACCCATCCGTCGGCGAGACCAATCCGAACTACACCGGACCCAAGCCGCCGTATGAATTCCTGGACACCGAGAAGAAGTACTCCTGGCTGAAAGCCCCGCGCTACGACGACAAGTCGATGGAAGTCGGCCCGCTGGCGCGCATGCTGATCGCTTACGCCTCGGGTCACGAGCGGGTGAAATACTGGGTGGATACCGTTTTAAGCGCGCTGGACGCCCCGGCGACGGCGCTGTTCTCCACCCTCGGCCGCACGGCTGCCCGCTGCGTGGAAACGATTGTCCTGGCCGAGCAGCTTGAGCCGTGGACGATGGAACTGGCGGCTAACATCGCCGCCGGCGACCTGCGCATCCACGATAACGCCAGTTGGAACCCGGACCTGTGGCCGGCCGAGGCGATGGGCTGGGGCTGGGCGGAGGTTCCGCGCGGCGCGCTCGGGCACTGGATCCACATCAAGGATAAGAAGATCGCCAACTATCAGGCGATCGTGCCCACGACCTGGAACAGCTCGCCGCGCGATGCGAAGGGCACGCCCGGCGCATATGAAGCTGCGCTGGTCGGCACGCCGGTAGAGGACCCGGAACAGCCGGTCGAGATCCTGCGCACAATCCACTCGTTTGATCCGTGCATGGCCTGCGCCGTGCACGTGCTCGATCCGCAGGGCAAGGAGATTACCCGCGTCACAGTGATGGATTAAGTCTGGATGAAGAAGACCCTTGTGCTCGGGGTGGGCAATCTGCTCCTGACGGATGACGGCGTGGGCATCCACACCATCCAGAGATTGCAAGAGTCGCACACACTCCCTGAGGAGGTTCAGCTGCTGGACGGGGGAACCTGCGGCCTGGACCTCCTCCAGTACCTGGAGGGCATCGAGCGGCTGATCATCATCGACGCAGCTCGGCTGGGCAAACCAGCGGGGACAGTCGAGCGCATGGAGGGCGAGCAGGTGCCGGCCTATCTCTCGTTGAAGACCTCGCCGCATGAAATCGGCCTGCCGGAACTGCTCTTTGCCGCCAGGCTGACAGATATTTACCCGCAGGAAGTGGTGGTTTTTGGCGTGCAGCCGGAGTCGATCGAGACCGGCCTGGAGTTGACCCCGGCGGTCGCTGCGCGGCTGGACGAGCTGGTTGAGATGGTCGCGGCGGAGGTTGGGCGGGGGATTTGAAATTTTCAAGCGCTCGGATCACCCCATCCCCAACCCAACCTACGCGTCGTTTTCTGCGATAATTAAATCCCATGGCAACTCATCCCTTTGCCCGGATCGTTCTGGCCCACCTCGCCCGCTACCCGCTGATGCAGCCAGACGACCTGTACAAGCTGGCCCACCAGGCGGCTCTCGGCAGCGAGCACGCCGTGAGCAGCGAGGCGAGAGCACGCACCTGGCTGGAGCGTGAGCTGATCGGGATGGGCGGCGGGCCGCCCGAGCCGCTCCTCGATCCGATCTCAGCGGACGGTCGCATCCTGCGGGTTCACCTCCGGCCCTTTATCCAGGAGGGTTGCGGCCCAGATGCCTTGCTGCGGGCGTTCATCCAGACCGCCAGCCAGGTCAAAGGCAGCCCGCAGGACTTGCGCACAAATCTGGCGACTATCCTGGGACTCGCGCAGAGCGGAAAAATCGGTTTCCAAGAAGGAGATTTGCGCGCCCTCTTCACCCGGATGGAATCCGCCGGATGGCCAGCCAGGCGCCATTCGGATGCTTACACGCGCGCCTACAAACCAGCCTATCGCGTGGTCTCTCGCGTGTTCCTGCCGGCAAGGCTCCCTGGATAGGAACGCCAGCATTCGCGCGCGGGTTTGAATCAACGGCTATTTATGTAATAATAGAACTGGGAAAACCTTGCGGCAGTCTGAGACCAGCGATCCATTTGCGTGGAGGGTTTTGGTCCGCAACCAAAATATTTCCGTGAGTAGGGGCAGAAAGGTGACGCAGTGTTGAACAACCAGGCCCAGATTGACACCCTGCTGATCATCATCCTCATCGCGGCGGTGCTGCTGATTGGCGTGACCATCGTCTACACGATCTACAAAAACCAGCAGCGCCGTGATCAGGCCGGACTCGAGGAAATGACCGCGGCCATGGAGCGCTTCCGCAGCGCGATCTGGTCTTACGCGGTTGTTATTGCCTCGACCAGCATGCAGGTGGTGCATAAAGCCGGCGCGGATAAAGTCCGCGTCCGGCTCGAGCTGGACGTGGAAACCCCAACGGGCGAACGCTATCCGGCAAAATCGACCTGGTGGGTCGACCCGGACCACTTGCATTTGCTCAGACCGGGGGAGACAGTCGCTATCCGCATCGACCAGCAGGACGGGATGCGCATCTATCCCAACGTCGACTGGGCTGCACCGCCGGAGTGGGGGGACGCACCGGGTGCAGAATGAGCGCCGACCCCCGTGAGGTTTTGAAGCTGATGGAGCCGCTGCGCGGAGCGCTGATACGCGCGGCGGTCGAGTGGCTGGATTTACCACCCGGCAGCCGCGGGCTGGACCTTGGCTGCGGTATCGGCCTCGAATCGAGCAAGCTGGCCCGGGCAGCCGCCCCTGGCGGCAGGGTCATCGGGCTGGATTTGTCGCCCGCGCAACTGGCGATGGCCGGCGATGATGCTGGCGGGGATTCGGGCGGGGTCGATTTCAGCGCCGGGAGCTGGTCGGCGCTGCCGTTCGCGGAAGACAGCTTCGATTGGGTCTGGAGCTGTGACGGCGTTGGATACGCGCCGCATACCCTGCAGGAGGCCACCCACGAGATCGTGCGGGTGCTGCGCCCGGGGGGCAGGGCGGCGCTTTTATTCTGGTCGGGACAATCTCTGCTGCCGGGGCACCCGCGTCTGGAAGCCGCCCTGAACGCCACCCGGGCGGGATTGGCGCCTTTCGCTGATTGCACGCCGCCTGAGCTGCATGCCCTGCGCGGGCTGGGCTTGCTGCGCGCCGCCGGCCTGGAGCAGTTACGCGCGCATACCTTTGTTCAGAGCGTTCAGGCGCCGCTCGATGCCGCCGTCTATGCCGCGCTGGTGGCTCTGCTGGATATGCGCTGGGGCGGCTGCGAGATGGAGCTGTGCACCGCGGACAGGTATATGTACTGCCGCCTGTGCAGCCCCGATTCGCCCGATTACATTCTAAACACGCCGGATTATTACGCGTTTTTCACATGTTCGTTGTTTTGCGGGCAGGCGCCTGCAAACACACGAGATTGATTCACAACGAATGTTCGGCTATGTACAGGGTTTATCTGAGGGTTATATTGCCAATCAAAACCTAAATCGTTATAATTTTCATGAGATTTATCATAATTGTGATAGTTGGTCAGTGAAACGCCGAGAACCATCAACAAAAGGATATAGAAATCGACAGGTTTACGAATGGACACACAACCAATTAAAGAAACGATTACCCTGGGCGGCGGATGTTTCTGGTGCCTCGAGCCTGTTTTCCGTGAGATGCGCGGGGTGGTGGATGCGGTGGTCGGTTATGCCGGCGGGGATGTGCCCGCGCCGAGCTATGAGCTGGTCTGCAGCGGCGCGACCGGTCACGCCGAGGTGGTGCAGGTGACCTTCAACCCGGCTCAAACCTCCCTGCGCGAGATCCTCGAGGTGTTTTTCTCGGTGCACGACCCGACTACGCTGAACCGCCAGGGCGCGGACGTGGGTACGCAGTACCGCTCGATCATTCTGTATGACAGTCAGCGCCAGAAGCAGGTGGCGGACGAGGTCATCACCGAGCTGAGGGAAGGGAACCTGTGGGGCGCGCCGATCGTCACCGAGGTGGCCGAGCTCATGGAGTTCTATCCCGCCGAAGCCTATCACCAGGGCTACTATGAGAAAAATCCCTGGGCGGGATACTGCCAGGTGGTCATCCGCCCCAAATTGGCCAGGTTTCATGAAAAATTTGCTGAACGGCTGAAGCAGCCGCGCTAATTCACCGGCCGGTTTAGAGCTGCGGCGTTGGAGCGGTTCAACATCCATTGCAGGGGTTTGTTCGTTTCAACAGAACTCGCGCCTGCGCCCTGATTTCCTTTGGAAAAAAATTGTAAAAGAGGATAAAATACAGGATGCGCGTTCAGCCTTTGCGGGTATCGGGCTGAATGTCCGCCAGCAAATACCTTCCAGCAGACAGGTAATCACATAACGACTTTATGCGCGCGTCACTGAAATTCCTTACTCCCGGTAAATTACTGAAACTCGGATTGTATCTGATCCTCCTGGCGCTGATTTTTATCCCTGCCTTCACGGTGAGTGCTCAGCAGGAAACGCCAGCGCCCTCCGGAAATCCGGTGCGCATCTACTTTTTTTGGGGCGACACCTGCCCGCACTGCGCCGCCGCGAAACCGTTTCTGCAAGACCTGGTCAATAAAAATCCGGGCGTCGAGCTGATGGCCTATGAGGTCTACAGCGACGTGCCGAACCGTCAGATCTGGACGGATATTTCAGCAAAGTATGGCTTGGAGCCGCGGGCAGTGCCGGACTTTTTCATCGGCGATTATCACGTGACCGGGTACAGCGAGGAGATTGCTGCGGAAATCGAAGCGGTGGTCAAGGACTGCCTGGAGATAGGCTGCCCGGACGCCGGCGCAGGCGTGCCTGGCATTTCCAGCGAGACTGCTCAGCCGACCGCCGCGCCGACCGAAGAGCCGAACGACCCGGTGAAGACGCGCAGTATCAAGCTGCCCCTCATCGGCACGATCAATCTGGAAAATCAGTCGCTGTTCCTCTCCACCCTGCTGATCTCCTTTGTGGATGGGTTCAATCCCTGCTCGTTGTGGGTACTCTCGATGCTGCTGGCGCTGACCATCCACACTGGCTCGCGGAAGAAGATCATTTACGTTGGCCTGGTGTTTCTGACGGTCACCGCGCTGATCTACGCGCTCTTCATCGCCGGCCTGTTCACCGTGTTGAAGGTCATCTCTTTCGTCGGCTGGATCCGAGCGGTGGTGGCGCTGGTGGCGGCCTTCTTCGCCGTGGTCAACATCAAGGATTATTTCTTCTATAAAGAGGGGCTTTCTTTTACGATTTCGGACGAGAAGCGCCCGGGCATTATCAAGCGCCTGCGGGGTGTGATGGACGCCAGCCAATCCTTCTGGGGGCTGACCGGCGCTACGATTGTCCTGGCTGCCGGCGTCTCGCTGGTCGAATTCTCCTGCACGGCCGGATTCCCGGTGCTGTGGACCAACCTGGTCAGCGCGCAGAACGTCACGGTGGGCGTCTTCATCCTGCTGCTGGTGGTCTACATGATCGTCTACCAGCTGGACGAGCTGGTCATATTCTTCGGCGCGGTGGCAACGCTGCGCGCCAGCCGCTTGCAGGAAAAGCAGGGGCGCATCCTCAAGCTGATCGGCGGGATGCTGATGCTGACCCTGGCGATCGTGATGATCTTCAACCCGGCCTTGATGAACGACCTTTCGACCTCGCTGGTGGTCTTCGCCATCGCCTTCGCGGCTGCGGGTCTGATCCTGCTGGTGCACCGCTGGATACTGCCTACCTACGGCATCTGGATTGGCACGGAAGCCAAACCGAAGACCTATGTTCCAAAACACGGTAAAGCTGTTAAGAAGGGAACTCGTCAAGATCGCCGGAAGTATCGGCATGGGCGTTGATCGTACTGGGCATGCCTGAGATGGAGCTTCCTCAAATCCACGATCTGTTTTCGGTATTGATCATTTCGTTGGTCGCCGGGTTGGGCACCAGCGTCGGCGGGCTGATTGCTGTGCTGCGCAAGCCGGGCAAGCGTCTGTATGGGCTGCTCATGGGGCTGACCGCCGGCGTGATGATCACCCTATCCTTCATGGAGTTGGTCAGCGAAGCCTGGGAGCTCGGCGGATTTTTGACTGCCACGATCGGTTTTGCCCTGGGCGCCTTTTTCATGTTCGCGCTGGATTATTTTGCGCCGCATATGCGCTTTGGTCAGCGGGAAGTCCGCGAGGTAAGGGCGGTAAGCGAGCCAAATTATGAGCCTTATCACAAAATAGGCGGGCGCTGGCAGCACGGGCGCATGCGCCGCAAGACCGTGATCACCGACCGGCAGTTGTGGCGCACCGGTATGCTGCTGGCGGTCGGTATTACCATTCATAACATCCCGGAAGGCATCGCGGTTGGTGCCAGTTTCATGCACGAGCCAGCCTTTGGCCTGTTCGTCGGTATGGCGATTCTTCTGCATAACATCCCGGAAGGGATCGCGACCGCCCTGCCGCTGTGCCGCAGCGGGGTATGCCGCTGGGATTCCTTCCGCGTGGCGATGCTCTCGGGCCTGACCGAGCCGATTGGAGCGGTACTGGCGGCTCTGTTCCTCAAGTCGTTCAGCGTATTGGTTCCAGGCGCGCTGGCCTTTGCCGGCGGGGTGATGGTGTTCATCACCCTGGACGAACTGCTCCCGGCTGCGCGGCAGCACGGTCACCAGCACATGGTAGCTATCGGAATTATCCTCGGAGCTATATTCGTCTTCCTGCTTTCTGGGTTGGTGGGAGTATAAACTTCAAGCGATGCTATAAACCGCGCATGAGAAAGTCTCGGCCCAAAGAGGCGGCGGATGAATGGGAGCTATGTACATCCGTCTTTCCAAACCGTGCTGGAACGCATGGATCAATTGGTACACTGCGTTGATTAAAAGCAGCGATTACACGCGAATGGCCAGGATGGGAACAGTGTTTATTCCAGCAGGTGGCGCTGGCGGATGATAAAAAGGAGCGAGGGATTTCCTCGCTCCTTTTTAATCGGAGTATTCAGTTGTCAGTCTTAATACCCCCGCCCTCCGCGCCGCCCACGCTGCCCCTGACCACGGATCAGACCGCCGCTGCCGGCTGAGGAACCGTCGACGATCGTCTGGTAAGCGTCCAGGCTCATGTACTGCGGCTGGTAGGTTTCGCCGGCCTGGCGCAGCAGCGTAGAGGTGAACGCGCGCAGGTGGTTGTAGGAGCCGTTCAACAGATTGGTGAAGACCTGCTGGATGTCTGCATTGTCAATCTCGGCCAGGCGTGTTTGCAGATCTAGGATGTCGACCTCCTCGATGATACCGCCGACTTTGAGCGCATCGGCGAGCGACTGGCTGCCCTGCGCGGTGAGCTGGTCGTACAGCGCCTGCAAATCCGGATGGTTAAAAACGCCGGCAGTGGTCGAGGCTGGGTCGTCCAGGTCGTATTTCTCCATCAGTGCGGCGATTGAATCTGTGTGATTTTGTTCGCTGGCGGCGATGTTCTGGAAGAGCGGCAGTCCCCATTGATCAAACAGGAAGAGGTAGACGTCATGAGCCAGTTTTTCCTCCTCGCGCATGAAGACCAGCGCCTCTTCTTCGGCGGCGCTGAGCTCGCCAGCGGGCAGCAAGGCCAGCCCTGGAACCGGATTGACGCTGATGCCAAATCCGCCGCGCGAATTTCCGCTCGATGAGCCAGGGCCATACGCGTTTTGCGCGGCTGAAACCGAGCCGACTGCGCCGAAGGCCAGCAGACCGGCGGCGGTGATCAGAGATGCGAGTGTGATTATTCTCGTAAACATGGTAGTTTCCCTTTTTTATAGATTGGATGGTTTGCGCTGTCTTGAGCGGCGACTCTTGAGAGGCCCTGACAGCTCCGGTTGGATCGGGTGTGGAAAAGATTTCCATCTACGCCGTGTCCATCCCTGTTGTGTCAAGAATAGCGCATCGATATGAGGAAACTGTGAATTTTAGGTGAAGAGGTGGTGAAGGATTTACCGCCGTTTGTGATAAATAGGACGAATATGACATTCGTTTGTGACATTTGTCACTGTTTCAGGTTGATATACGTTGATATGATCACAATGAACTCGAATGATATAGCAAATTATAACAACATGGACGAAATACTCACAACTCGGCAAGTACAGGACATTCTGAAGGTCGACCGCATCACGGTCTACCGCATGCTGCAGGATGGGCGTCTGAAGGGCGTCAAGATTGGGCAGCAGTGGCGCTTTCCGCAAAGCGAGGTGGACCGCCTGCTCGGCCGCAATGACCATGAGGCTGAGGTGGGTCTGCCAGAGGGCAGCCCGGTTTTTCCCATCCATTGTGTGCAGACCATCCAGGATTTGTTCGCCGAGATCAGCCGCCTGCCTGCACTGGTGATCGACATGGACGGCGAACCGCTGACCAGGCTGAGCAATCCGTGCGCTTTTTGCCAGGCGCTGATGAACTCCCCGGCTGGGTACGAGGCCTGCCGAGCATCCTGGCGCGGCTTTGCCGCCAGCAGCCGGAACGGCTCGCAGTATTTCACCTGCCATGCCGGTCTGCAGTACGTCGGTGCGCCGCTGCAGGATAAGGGCATGCAGGTAGGCCTGTTCCTGGTCGGGCAGTTCTACTGGCAGCCGCCCGATCCGCGCGAGGAAAACGAGCGCATCCGCCGCCTGGCGCAGATCAGCGGCTTGCCGCCCACCACCCTGCACGAAGCCGCAGCCGGCGTCCAGATCATCCCGCCCGAACAGCACGGGCAGGTGGAAACCTGGCCGTTCAGCGCGGCGCGGGCGGTCAACAGCATCTTACAGGAGCGCGTCGGGTTCATCGAGCGCCTGCAGCAAATCGCCAATTTAACCCAAATTCCCTGAGGAGAAAATAATTAATGAAAAAACTTGTGATACTGGGTGCCGGTACCGCCGGAACAATGGCCGCCAACCGCCTGGCGCGAGTCCTGAACATGGACGAATGGCAGATGATTATGGTTGATCAGGACCCGGTGCATTATTACCAGCCCGGCTATCTGTTCCTGCCCTTCGGCATCAATTCTGAAAAACAGATTGTCAGGCCGAAAAGCAATTTCGTCCCGCGCGGCGCCAAACTGATCCAATCGTCAATCGAAATCATCGAGCCAGACCAAAATCGGGTGAAGCTGGGCAACGGGGATGTGCTCGATTATGATTTCCTGATCATCGCCACCGGCACCGACATTCATCCCGAGGAAACACCCGGGATGGCCGAACACGAATGGGGCAAATCCATCCAGACCTTCTACTCTTTTGAGGGCTCGAAAGCGCTTGCCGATTACCTGCGCAACTGGCAGGGGGGGCGCCTGGTGGTCAACGTGGTCGAGATGCCGATCAAATGCCCGGTTGCCCCGCTGGAGTTTCTGCTCCTGGCTGACTGGCACTTCCATAAGCTCGGCATGCGCGACAGGGTCGAGCTGGTCTATGCCACGCCACTGTCGGGAGCGTTCACCAAGCCAATCGCCGCGATGAAGCTGGGTGAAATCCTGGCTGAGCGAAATATCATCGTCGAGAGCGACTTCTACATCGAACGGGTCGACCCGGACAATAAGAAGCTGGTTTCTTACGATGAGCGCGAGGTGGACTTTGACCTTCTGGTCAGCATCCCGCTCAACAAGGGCGCCGACGTGATTGCCCGCTCTGGCCTGGGGGGCGAATTGAATTATGTCCCGGTAGATCAGAACACATTCCAATCGAACCAGTATGAAAACATATTTGTCCTGGGTGACGCGTCCAACATCCCCACATCTAAGGCTGGTTCGGTGGCCCATTTCTCCGTCGATCTCTTCAGCGAGAACTTCTTGAATCTGCTCGAAGGCAAGCCAATGAAGCATAAGTTCGACGGTCATGCCAACTGCTTCATCGAGTCGGGCTTCAACAAAGGCGTGTTGATCGACTTCAATTACGACACCGAACCGCTTCCGGGCACTTACCCGATTCCGGGGATCGGGCCGATGAAATTGCTGGAAGAGACGGTACTCAACCATTGGGGCAAGTTAGGGTTCCGCTTGCTGTATTGGGAAATTTTACTGCGCGGTTATAAAATTCCGCTGCCGCCGACGATGAGCATGGCAGGCAAACGGCAGCCGACCACAACCATGGCGGATTAGACGCCTGAACAACAGGCATGGAATATTCTCAAAATCAAATTTTTTTGGAGGAGAAGAATGACTACAAAAACAATCGCGGGCGTTACTGTACAGGTGAACGAGGAAGGGTTTATGACCAATCCGGCTGAGTGGACGAAGGAAATCGCCGTTGAGCTGGCGAAGGAAGAGGGCATCGCTGAATTGACCGATGCGCACTGGAAGGTGATCGAATTCTGCCGCGAGAGCGCCAAGACCAGCGGCAAGGCGCCCACCCTGCGCACCATTACCAACGGCGCGGGCGTGTCGACCAAGGATTTGTTCACGCTGTTTCCCAAAGGCCCGGCCAAGAAAGTGGCCAAGATTTCCGGCCTTGGCAAACCCGAGGGCTGCGTCTAAGACGCCGCATTCATGCAATTCATAACAGAGAAGGAACATTCCAATGACTGATCAAAGTGACGCAACCCGCAAGATCGCTTTCATTTGCTCGAAAGGCGACCTGGATATGGCTTACCCGGCGTTGATCATGGGCTGGGCAGCGCTTGGCAACGGCGTGGACGTGACCATCTTTTTCACCTTCTGGGGGCTTGATCTGATCAACACGCACCGCGTCGACCACCTCGAGATCGCCCCGGTGGCGAACACCAGCATGAAGATGAGCATGATGGGCGTCAAGACCGGCAACCTCGGCATCCCCAACATCATGGGCATCCTGCCAGGCATGACTGCCTTCGCTACCAACCTGATGCACAAGAAGATGGAGAAACTGGAGGTGCCGCCTGTGCGCGAGTACATGCAGATGCTGGTCGACGCCGGCGCGAAGCTCTACGCCTGCAAGATGTCTGTCGATATGATGGATCTCAAGAAAGAGGATTTCGTCGACGGCGTGATCGACATCGTCACCGCCAGCGATTTCATCGACATGTCCGAAGGTGCGCAGATTATCTTCATATAATGATCTGGTCGTAATCCAATAATGATTCCCCGCCGCCCGCAACCGGAAGGCGGGGTTTTTAGTCTCTGGCGACATCCATATGGAAACTTAGCCTGATCGACAGCGCGCGGCATTGGCGGGCGGCGCCGAGAAGGACAATCCGGCTTTCACGGTCTGGCCTTCCTGCCCCAAGAAGGAGCCGATCATCAACCGAACCATGCGCACGAGCAGCCTGCCCTATATCACACAGGTCGGGATGATCTTCATCCCGGGCCGGTTTATTCACTTTCCGGCGGATTGACCGTCTGCAAACCATCCTCTCCGGCTGACGGCGCGTAATCAACAAGAGAAATCCAAGGAAAGCAGAGAAAAATATATTCTATCCCTCCGCGATCTCAGTGGCTCGGCGGTAATTTTCCTGCAGGTGATTGTTATCGATCCGCACTGCGGATCAGGCAGGCGGAGACGCCGCGCATTTGCAACAGCCAGCCCTCGCCCTGACGGGAGAGCGCGTTGGGATCGCCGTAGATGCAATCGGGCTGCCCGGAAAATGCATGCGCGGGCAGGGGGAGCTCCACCGGCCGCTCGGCGGGATTGACCGCCGCCAGTATGCTCTCCTCTCCCAGCCAGCGCCGGTAGACGAGGGGCAGCTCACCCGGGCGGGCGTGGATCACCTCGAAGGCGCCGCCGGCGCACAGCGCCGGGTGGGCCTTACGCAGGGCGGTCAGCCGGCGCACGGCGTTGAGCAGTGAGCTCGGATCGCGGTCCTGGGCGGCCACAGTCGGGCGCTCGGGGTCGGGCTCCATCGGCAGATACAGTTGATCGGGGGGCGCGCTGGAGAAGCCGGCATTCGCGCTGTCGTCCCATTGCATAGGCGTGCGCACCTCGCTGCGGTTGTACGAGCCCTCTTTGGACGGCAGTCCCGGTACGCCGCGCATGCCGATTTCCTCGCCGTAGTAGATGAACGGCGCGACCGGCATGCTGAGCATAAAGGCGTAGATCACCTCCAGCTCGTCCTGACTGCGCCCGACGGCGATGCGCGGGCCGGTGTCGTGGTTGCCGGTCGGCAGGGCGATATACCCCAGACCGGAGGTGCGCGCGTAATGTTCCTGAAAATCATCCAGGAACTCCATGATGTTGCCGCGCCCGCCGCGCTCGAAAAATGAGAAACCGTATGGATCGGAGCCCCCTCCGTGCCCGAACGGTTTGCGCAGCAGCGAGGTGTAGCCCGGCGTGCCGAAGGGCAGCATGAAGTCCAGGTGGAAGCCGGCCGGGATGGCGAACTTCGGACGGCCCCATTCGGCTACCAGCGCCGCCTGGGGGAATTCATCATCCAGCCAGGCGCGCAATTCCTGCCAGAGCTGCGAGGTTCCCGCCCAGTTGGGATCGTTTTTGACCAGCGAGAAGGCCATGTCCACGCGGAAGCCGCTGGCGCCCATCTCCAGCCAGTGACGCATGACATTTTTCAGCTCACGCCGGACCGCCTGCGGTCCGGGAGCATCGACCGGCTGCTGCCAGGCGTGCTGTGGATCTGGATTGGCAAAGCCGTAATTCAGCGCCGGCTGGGAATAGAAGAAGTTTGCCACATATGCGGCGTGGCGTTCGGCATAGCCGGAAACGATGCGCAACCCGGGCACGTCCCAGGTCCAGGCGCTGTCGGTCCAGATGTAGTAATCGCTGTAGCGGTTGCGCTCGTGGCGGCAGGACTCACGGAACCAGGGGTGCTCGATGGAGGTATGCCCGGGCACCAGGTCGAGCAGGACGCGAATGGCGCGCTTATCTGCCTCGCGGAACAGGCGCTCAAGGTCGGCATCCGTACCGTAACGCGGAGCGACGTGGTAATAATCCGCAACGTCGTAGCCGGCATCCTGGAACGGCGAGATAAAACACGGGTTCAGCCAGATTGCGTCGATGCCGATGGACTGGATATAGTCCAGGCGCTGGATGATGCCGGGCAGATCGCCGATGCCGTCGCCGTTTGAATCGGCGTAGCTTTGCGGGTATATCTGGTAGAAAATAGCTCGGTCCAGCCAGTCAGGAAAGGCAGTCATGGATTTCCTCGGATTTTGGCGCATTTTCCCCTGCTCACGGGCAGGAATGTATCACAGGGATATGGGCCTGTCAAGCTCAGGCGCAGCCCCGCGTTCGGATGAATGTGGGCAAGGCTGCGGGAAAAGCTGCGCGGCTGTCCGACCCTCCTCTCCGGCCGCTACGTAGAAAAACCCGCGTAGAATTAAAGGGATTTAATAGTCGAAATTAAGGGAAATGCGTATAGACGCATGTGAAATTTTTTGCTATACTAATTGCAGGGACTGGCGCAGCGGATGCTGGAAATTTGAATCATCGAAGCTGCATTTGCGCCAGATGGAGCTTGTTCTTGGGGGACCGGCAATGATGACAAGCGCCTGACCTGGCAGGTTTGCGCCTGGTTTCAACATTGTCATAAGGAGCGCCGCTATGTTCATTCAACCGGTCAATGCTCTGATACCCATCAAGACGCTTGCATTTCAACAAACTCCAATAACCCTGACCACGTGCTACAAGGGGCTCCTGTTTGACGATAAACTCAAACCGTTGAGAGTCGGTTCGGAGCAGATCACCTTCAGCTCGCCGCGCCAGCAAATCCTGCTGACATTGAAAGATCCGCTCTACCTGCACAGTCGTGCCCTGCCGGAATCGGTGCGCGCCAACCTGTGCAGCATCAACAATGTTGCCCGCGAAATTACTCTGGCGAACTTTCGATTCAGCGGCGCGCCCTGGCGCGACCGTTACGAGCAGCGCGTCCAGCCAGATCAACCGCTGCCCGCCATGGTCACCATCGACCGGCGGATCTATCAGTCTTCGCTGGTAGACCTGTCGCTGCACGGGGCGGGTGTGATTGTCAACGGGGCTGGCAGTGAGGTGCCTGAACCGGCGCTCAAGTCGTCGGTCGATATCAACTTCCAATTCGACAGCCAGACGAGGCTGTCGATGCGCAGCCTGGTCGTCTATGTGCGCCGGGGAGCGACCTATATGCTGAATCTCGGCCTGATCCTGATCCCCACACCCAACCAGGAAACCATGATTGAATCGTATATCACCAGGCGGAAGATTGAGATCATGACCGACTTGCAGCAACAAGCGCGCGAAAGGTTCGAGATGGGCCGGTTCGAAGGCCGCCTGCGTTGATCACCGGCCGAAAAGGTCGCCCGCGACCTGAACCGCCGGAATTCTAATCCTCGCGGAAGGTGTAAATCTTCTCCGGGTGCAGGCAAATGATCCGGTTGTCCGGGTCGACGATCCAGGAAGCCGGCTCGGGCCTCTTCACCCCCTCTTCGCCGAGGTAGCGGGCGTAGATGCTGGTCGAACGGGGGACGACCACCTGTGGATCGGCAATGATCTCTGCCCGGCCCTCGATGATGACCGCCATGTTCCTGTGCGCGTCAAGCGCGACGTCGACCACCACCGCCGCCCGCGGGTTGGCTGCCAGCTCGCGGTTTTTGCGGGTGGAATTGAAGGAGCTGATCCAGATGCAGCCCGCGTCCCATTCGAACCAGACCGGCACGACGTGCGGCTGACCGCTGCGCAGGTCGGCAGTGGCAATGCGCGCCAGGACGGGCTGAGCCAGCAGCGTCCGCACCCATTCCTTAGAGGCGATAATCTCCAGTTCTTTGTCCATAAGGGCTCTCGGTTGTTTGGTCAATGGATAGTATGGTCTATTATACATAATCGCCTGGCGGGTAGACGATCTTCGGGCAGCGAATCTTATCGATGAAGCAGGGGAAGGAATATAATCAACCCGTTTATGCTCGCGCTGCGCCGCCTTCTCCGCCCGCCAAACCCGGTCCCCGCCGAAAACCGCAGTAATTTTTTGAATCTCTACCTGGAATTTGGCTGGTGGGATTTACTGAACGGCACTATGCTGGTTTTTCTCAGCTCTATGCCTCGTGCCTGAGCCCGGGAAAAGTGACCTTAGCGCAGGGACGCCGGATTAGAAACTTTGTGCTATAATAAATCCATCCTCAGCCAGAGATCGCCGCCATGTCCGAAAATACGCCCTCTCCATCAATTGTCGTCTCGAAATCAACTGCGCGCCGCTTCCTGCTCGCCCACCACTCGCTCTGGCCGCCGCGCCAACTGGCTGGAAAAGACGGCGTGTTGGAGTACATGCGCAGGGTGCGCTGCGTTCAGTTCGACCCGGTCAATATTGTCGGCTGGAATCCCGACCTGGTCTTTCAATCGCGCGTGAAGGATTACACCTCGCGGCTTTTGGATGAGCTGCTTTATGAAGACCGCCTGTTCTGGGACGGATTTGATAAAGTTCAATCGATCATCCTTATTGAGGATTGGCCGGCTTTTGCCCGCCGGCGCGAACATTACCGTAAGCACCCCCGCTTCTCCGAGGAACAGGTGATCAATGCCCAACCGCTGATCCTTGCGGCGATCCGCGAGAGGGGTCCGCTTTCATCGATCGACCTCGAGCAGCAGGCATCGATCGGGGGTTTCTGGGGATTTCCGATCCGGGTCGAGCGGGCTGCGCTGGAGAACCTGTATACCATGGGCGAAATTGGCATCCACCACCGCGTGGGCACCCGCCGCTATTTCGACCTGAGCAAGCGTCTGCTGCCGAACGGATTTTTCCAGGCGGGCGATCCCAGCCAAACGTTGGAGGTATATCAAGAGTGGCACGTGCTGCGCAGAATATCTGCGCTGGGCCTGGGGCACGCCTCTGCCACCGAAGCCTGGCAGGGCATATTGGGGGTCAAGGGGCCGGAGCGGCGAGCGCTGCTGGCTCAGCTGGTCGAGCGCGGCGAGCTGCTGGCGGTGGAAATCGAACAGGCGCCGCGTCAGGTCTTCTTTCTCCGCGCCCGGGATGCCGCTTTACTCCAAACAGCGGCAAACAACTCGCCGTCCGAGCCGCGTGCCGCCCTGCTGGCCCCGCTGGATAACCTGCTCTGGGACCGCACCCTGGTGCGGCGAATCTTCGATTTCGATTACGTCTGGGAAGTCTATAAGCCCGCCGAAAAACGCCTGTACGGCCATTACGTCCTGCCGGTGCTTTACGGAGAGCGCTTTATCGCCCGCTGCGAGCCGCTGCTCGACCGTAAGGCCGCTCACCTGGTACTGCGCAACTGGTGGTGGGAGGCGGATGTCAACCCGGATGATGCGATGCTGACAGCCCTGCGCGAATGTTTGGCGGATTTCCGCGATTATCTGGAAGTAGCCTCGATCCGCCTGGAGGGATCAGCGCAGGATGACCGCTGGCTGAGTTCGCTGAGCGGTTTGTGATCCCACTCAGCAGGCCGGGTCGAGGCGCAGGCGAAGAGTATCTGAACTGCGCTCGGCCGGTTTACCTCCGTAGACGGCGCAGGAAAGGGAGGGTTGTTCCTCCAATAGGGCCACAAAGTGGGCGACCACTTGCGGATAAAACTGGGCGCCTGCCTGTGATCCGATGGATTCCAGCGTCCAGGCAGTGCGGTGAGGCCGCGGGTGGGTCGGCGCAGCCCGGACGTCGATGAGCTGGCGCGGACCGCACCAGGACCGTTATTTCCAGCAAAATGGGTAGGTTTGACAGCAAAATTTGTTCCCACTTTCCGAGCAGATCTGTGGTTTGCGCCCTCATCTGCGCAGACTTCAGGAACTATAATGATAAGAGGAGCGTCCATTCCATAAGTTACAACCAGCGGCGCAACGCCGATTCACGCGCCGTGCATCCGGAGAGGAAAAAACTATGAATCTCAAGTACAGAGTGATCACTTGTATTCTTACGTTAAGCCTTTTGGCGGCTGGCTGCGCGCCGGCTGTGGTTCCATCGCAGGAACCGGCCCAACCGACCGACCAGGGAAGCGAGGGAGAAGTGGAGCTTGTGCGCCTGTTACAATCGGATAAAGCGCGGATCGAGAATCCGCAGGTGCCTGCGCAAGACCTGGAAAGCCTGGCGACCGGCAACCGCGCATTTGCGCTGGACCTGTACCAGCAGCTGAGCGGGCAGCCGGGCAACCTGTTCTACTCGCCCTACAGCATCTCGCTGGCGCTGGCGATGACCTACGCCGGCGCGCGCAACGAAACAGAGGCGCAGATGGCGCAGGCGCTGAACTTCGACCTGGGGCAGGCCAGCCTGCATCCGGCCTTCAACGCGCTGAGCCTGGCGCTGGCGAGCCGCGCGCAGCCGGAGGGAGAAGATAAGGAGGGCGGCTTAGAGTTGAGCATCGCCAACTCGCTGTGGGGGCAGGCGGGTTTTGCCTTCGAGCCTGAATTCCTGGATATGCTCGCGGAAAATTATGCCGCGGGGCTGCGCGAGGTGGACTTCGCCCAGTCTGAGCAGGCGCGGAAGGCGATTAACGATTGGGTGGAGGAGGAAACGCGCGAGAAGATCAAGGATCTCATCCCCGAAGGCGCGCTGAACGAGCTCACCCGGCTGGTGCTGGCCAACGCGATCTACTTCAAAGCTGCCTGGCAGCGTCCATTCGAGGAAGCGATGACAGCCAAAGGGGAGTTCACCCTGCTGGACGGCGGCATGGTCGAAGTTGACATGATGCGCCAGTCCGCGATGCTCGGATACATCAAAGGCGACGGATATCAGGCAGTCGAGCTGCCCTATTCTGGCGGAAGCGCCGCGATGCTGGTCTTTCTACCCGATTCAGGCCGCTTTGAGGAGTTCGAAAAAGCGCTCGACGGTGAGCTGATCGACGCCGTTCTGGCCGAGATGGGCAGGGCGCAGGTTGAGTTGAGTATGCCGAAATTCAAGTTCGAATCTTCGTTCAGCCTGAACCAGGCCCTGGCCGCGCTCGGCATGCCGGATGCGTTCGGCATGGAGGCCGATTTTTCAGGCATGACAGGCAGTCCTGACCTGTTCATTTCCAGCGTGGTGCATAAAGCTTTCGTCGACGTCAACGAAGCCGGCACCGAGGCGGCGGCTGCCACCGCGGTGATCATGGAACTTAAAGCCATGCCTGCTGAGAGCGTGACCCTCAGGATCGACCGCCCGTTCGTCTTCACGATCCTCGACCGTGAAACCGGCACGATCCTCTTTATGGGGCGTGTGCTCGATCCGCGCTGACCTCTCTCAGGCGGCGGAGACCTGAGCAAGCAGGGCGGCGTATTCGCTAGAGGCGGCGTACTCGCGCAGCTTTTCGATGCGGTTGATGACCAGCGGATGGGTCGAAAGGGTTTCGGCCAGATTACCCAGCAGCGAGTCGTCTTCCGCATCGACGGCTGCCATGACCTGATCCATCTCCGCCTGGCTGCGCACCTGCCCGGCGACCAGCTTGACCAGAGCGCTGGTGGCCTTTTCCAGGCTGCCGCAGCAAAGCAGCCCGGCGCGGTCGCAGGAATATTCGCAGGCGCGGTTCCACCAGCGGAAGGCGAAAACCAGGATGATCGCCGCGCCGAAGGAGACCGGGACGCCAGCCATGCCGCCCAGCAGGGTGTTCAGCCAGGTGTGGTTGAGCGCGATGTGGCCGAGCTCGTGCCCGAGGATGAAGCGAAGCTCGGCCTCGTCCATGATCTTCAACAGGGGCGAGTAGAGCACCACCACGCGCGGATTGGACAGCCCGAAGGTGTAGGCATTGCGCGTGTTGCTGCGCAGAACGAACAGCTCGAACGGCGTCGGGCGCAGCCGACGGGCGCATTCCTGCGCCAGCGCGAACAGCTCGGGCGCGGTCTGGCGGGTGACCGCGTGCGCCGACTGGACGATCTCGCGATGGTGGGCCAGGTTCATCCAGTAGGCCAGCCCGACGAACAGGGCGACGATCAGCGGGCTGATGCAGATGGTCGGCGCGGCGGTGATGGCGGTGACGGCCAGCACAACCACCAGCGTCAGCCAGAGGATAGCCTGCTCACCCGGGTAGCGGTATTGGGTCATATCGGTCTCCTTATGGCTGGTGCTCTGTCTGGCTGCGGGCGCGCGCCAGGTCGAGTGTTTCGACCGCGTGGCGCAGGTGCGGAATGACGATGCTCCCGCCGACGACCAGCCCGACGTTGAAGGCTTCGTATAATTCCTCATCGCTCCAGCCGGCTTGGACGCACTGCAGAATGTGGTAATCGATGCAGTCGTTGCAGCACAGCACCAGCGAGGCGGTCAGGCCGAGCAGTTCTTTGGTTTTGCCGTCCAGCGCGCCGTCGTGGTAGGCGCTGCTGTCCAGATTGAAAAAGCGCTTGATGCCGAGGTGGTCGATGGCGAAGATACGCTCGTTCATGCGCCGGCGGTGATCCTCGAAGGCGTCCAATCGATTGGTCATGCGGTCCTCTTCTCAGTTGAGATCGAAAGCGGTTCTTTTAGGTAATCAGGTTCGTATCGACGACGTACTGCCACCAGTTGTGGGCGATGCCGTTCGCCGAGCCGGTGATGCGCGGCAAGTGTTCCAGCCACCAGAGGTGGTGCAGGCGGATATCGCCGCCGCCCCACTCGCTGCAGTCGACCAGCGCCGGCGCGGCAGAGAGATCCGGGAAGGAAGCCCAGTTACGACAGCGGCTGAGCACGGGGGTGGTGTTGCCCCAGTCGTAGTCGCGCTGGCTGTTGGGCGCGAAATGGACGTTGCCGCATTCGGCCTGACCGGGATGGGTCTTATCGTAGCGGGTGAAGTGCTGCCACAGGTTTGCGTCGGCTGGAGCATCGCGGAAGACATACGTGAGGATCGATTCGGCCCGGTGGCCGAAGCTCTCCAGCATCTCGCCGACGCCGCGCTGGTAGTTGAAGCCCATGATGATGAAGCGGCGGCTGACGGAAGCCAGCGCCAGCGGCGGGGCGTTGCAGAAGACGGCGCCCGGCCCGACCATGATGGATTCGTAGAAACCGCCGTAGGGCATGCCGAACAGCCAGACTTCGTCGACGGCGCCGCTGTTGATCCTGGCCGCCAGGCTGTGATCCGTGATGATGCGCGGGTAATCGACGGCATCGGGCTGGTGGAAGCCGCTGCCGCCGGTCCAGGCCTGCCAGTAGGATTCGGGGGTGTAGGCAAAGCCGTCCTTTTTGAGCGGGAAGCCGTCCACTTCGGTGCGCTGGACAATCTGGTAATTCAGGTAACCGTGGCTGGCGCTCTGCAGGTCAGCGATGTACGCGGCAGCCAGATCATCGGCGTCCTGCCAGCCGAGCGCCCGGCTGAGAGGCTGGTTGCCCTGGGCTGGCAGGCGTGGATCGAAGATGATTATCTCCACTTTTGGCGAAACTGGCGCCGGCGTCCCGCCAACTGGCTCTGGCGGGGCAGTTGGCTGTCCGCCGAACAGTTCGCGCAGCCAGGCGAGGAAATCGTCCCAGAAACTCATGCTGTCCTCCACTTGTACAGCCGTTACCGATAAACCAATCCGGAGTGAGGGATCGGTTGGTTAAGTATAGTCCAATCGCGGGCGGCTACCAAGTGCGGCCGGATATTTTGCATAGTGAGCAAAGCGCGGCGAGTTCCACACAACACTCCCGCGTTGGAGAACAGTCAAATCAACGGACGCAGTGAGGAGAAATCTGCAGGGGAATTGACAGATCTCTCGCTTCGCTCGATGTGACAAGCCGCCTCGCGGGATAAATACACCGGGGAGAATAAATCAGCGGATTTGCCTTGACGCCTGGGGGAGGCTGGCATACAATCAACTCACAACCGAATGAGAACCTGCCAGGCGCCTTGATCCCCGGATGGAAAGGCTTAATGGCGAAACCGGTGTAAGTCCGGTGCTGTCGCGCAACTGTAAGGCGGTAATCCGCCGAGCCAGGTCGCCCGCCAGGCAGGTGTGAACCACACTCTCGCTGAAAGGAGGTGGGGAACTTGGATCTGGCAACGAAGCCGTGCAAATTTCTCACCTCCCTGCGAACCGCAGGGAGGTTTCGTTGTCGGGACGTCGAGCAACCCTGGTGTTTCCCTTTACGAAATTAGCGTCTGATCGACTTTCTGACCGTATCCATACTCATTCAAAGAAGGAACTCGATCCAATGAAACGTATCTTTCCCATAGTCCTGTTGGCAGCAGTCTTTGCCACTTCGCTGGCTGCCTGCGCTCCGCAAGCAGCCACGACCCCCCAACCGACCGCCACCAGCGCGGTGCTGAAAATCAGCGACGGTTTGGGGCGGGCGCTTGAACTGAATCCCGCGCCACAGCGGGTGGTCTCCCTGGCGCCCTCCAACACCGAAATCCTCTTCGCCGTCGGCGCCGGCGACCTGGTGGTTGGGGCGGACGATTTTTCGAATTTCCCCGAGCAGGTCGAGGCGCTGCCAGCGGTGGGCGGCTCGATGGGCGACTACAATCTGGAGCAGATCGCCAGCCTGCAGCCCGATCTGGTGCTGGCAGCCGAGATCAACACGCCTGAGCAGGTTAAGTCGCTGGAGGATCTTGGCATACCGGTCTACTACCTCTCCAACCCGACCGACCTGGAAGGCGTGTTTCAGAATCTGATCATCGTCGGCGAACTGACCGGGCGGCAGACCCAGGCCGCGGAACTGGCGGAGAGCCTGCGCGAACGGGTAGAGGTTGTGCAGCAAAAGCTGGAAGGCGTCACGGAGCGCCCGCGGGTTTTCTATGAGCTGGACGGATCGGAGCCGGCCAAGCCCTGGACAGCCGGCAAGGGCACCTTCATGGATCTGCTCATCCAGCTCGCCGGCGGGGAGAACGTCGGCGCCGGCATGGAAAATTCCTGGGGGCAGCTCAGCCTGGAAGCGCTGCTTCTGGAAAATCCGGACTTCATCCTGCTCGGCGACGCGGCGTACGGCGTCACGCCGGAGCAGGTGGCATCCCGCGCTGGCTGGGAAGGGATCAAAGCCGTGCAGCAAGGGCAGATCCTCCCATTTAATGACGACATGGCCAGTCGGCCCGGTCCGCGCCTGGTGGACGCGCTGGAGATCCTGGCGCGCGCCCTTCATCCGCAGCAGTTCGAATGAGACGCTGATGCCCCGCTCACCTGCCCGCCCCTATTGGATCGCTTTGCTGGCCCTGCTCGGCGCGCTGCTGCTCAGCGTGATGGTCGGCAGCGTCTTTATTCCACCGGGCGATCTGCTGCGCACCCTGGCGAGCGGCTTTAGCGGGCGTCCGCCAGCCGGCGCTGAGGGGGGAACGCTGGCGACGATCCTGTTCTCGCTGCGCCTGCCGCGCACCATTCTGGTCGCCATGACCGGCGCGGCCCTGGCCGGCTCGGGCGCGGCTTACCAGGGGTTGTTCCGCAACCCGCTGGCGGACCCGTACCTGATCGGCGTGGCCTCAGGCGCCGGGCTTGGCGCGGTGCTGGCGATGAGCGTGGACTGGCCCTACACCACGCTCGGCCTGCTGGCCGTGCCTCTGGCGGCTTTCCTGGCCGGCCTGCTGACCGTCTTCGCGGTTTCGCAGCTGGCGCGCAGTGGGCGCGCCCTGCCGACCAGCAGCCTGATCCTGGCGGGCGTGGCGGTCAGCTCGTTCGCCACCGCGCTGACCTCTTATTTGATGCTGAACGCCACCGGCGAATTGCGCCGCGCGCTGGTCTGGCTGCTGGGCGGCTCCACGCTGACCGGCTGGGGGCCGGTGCTGGCGCTGCTGCCCTACTGGCTGGCCGGCCTGGGCACGCTGCTGACCATGGGACACGCGCTCAATGTGCTGCAGTTCGGCGATGAGCAGGCCAAGCAGCTCGGGCTGCCGGTCGAGCGGGTGCGCATCCTGATCATCGCGGCGGCTTCGCTGACCACCGCCGCGGCGGTCTCGTTTTCCGGCATCATCGGCTTCGTCGGGCTGATCGTCCCGCACATTCTGCGCATGACCGCCGGCGGCGATTACCGCCGGCTGCTCCCGCTGACAATGATCGGCGGGGCGGCGCTGCTGCTCCTGTCGGACGTGCTGGCACGGGTGGTCATGGCGCCGCAGGAAATCCCGGTTGGGGTGATCACCGCCCTGGCGGGCGCGCCGTTCTTCCTCTGGCTGCTGCGCCGTACGCGGCGCGAGAATCTGTGGGGTTGAGATGCTCGAAGTAAATGATCTTGTGGCTGGTTATGACGGCAAGCCGGTGCTGAAAGGAGTCAGCTTCACGCTGGCGGAAGGCAGCATCCTGGCGGTGATCGGCCCGAACGGCGCGGGCAAATCGACGCTGGTGCGCGCGCTGAGCGGGGTGATTCCATTGCTGGGCGGCAGCCTGCGATTTAACCAGCGCGACCTGACGGCAATGCCGGCGCATGAACGCGCCCGCCTGCTGGCGGTGGTGCCGCAGGCGCGCAGTCTGCCGGCCTCGTTCACCGCCTGGGAGGTGGTCCTGCTTGGGCGCACGCCCTACCTGAACTGGCTGGGGCAGGTGAGCGCGCAGGACGAGGAGATCACCGCGCAGGTGATGCAACGCACGCGCACCTACGAGCTGGCGCAGCGGCGGGTCAGCGAGCTTTCCGGCGGTGAGCTGCAACGGCTGCTGCTGGCCCGCGCGCTGGTGCAGTCCACGCCGGTGCTGGCGCTGGACGAGCCGACGGCCCACCTCGACCTGCGCTACCAGATCGAGATGCTCGACCAGGTTAGCGCGCTGGTGCACGGCGGCAGGAACGGCAGCGGGCGCAGGCCGCTCAGCGGGCTGGTGGTGCTGCACGACCTCAACCTGGTGGCGCGCTACGCCGACCGCATCCTGCTGCTGGTCGACGGGCAGGTGCGCGCCCTGGGCACGCGCAGCGAGGTGCTGCGCGCCGAGCTGCTCAGCGAGGCCTATCAAATCCCGCTGGAGGTCATCACCAGCCCGCGCTCCGGCGAGCCGGTGATCCTGCCGCTGCATCCGGGGAATGCCGCTACTATCCAGTAGAAGAGTTCAGCCTGATAATGGGATAAAATATTCCCGGGATTATGGTTATGCAAATCAACCTCTACGCCACCTTTCGACTGATCGCCGGCTGTAAAACCCTTACCCTGGATCTGCCAGCCGGGACGAGCCTGCGCGCGGCGGTCGAGCAGGTCCTGGCGCGTCTGCCCAAGCTGCGCCCGCACTGGGTCGACGAGCAGGGGGAGATGCACGCGCACGTGCACGCATTCATCAACGGCAGCGATGTTAATACGCTGCCCGACGGCTGGGAGACGGCTTTACAGCCCGAGGATGAGGTCGATTTCTTTCCGCCGGTGGCGGGGGGCGGTCAGGGAGGCCCGCAGGCTGGCGCCCCTCCAACCTGGAGGACAAGCCGCGGCTAGTTCACCGCGACGGTACGGATATCGAAGCGCGGCGGTTTCTCCATGTGCTTCTTGACCGCGCACTGCTCGGCTGAGCGAACCAGGGCTGGGTAATATTTTTCCGGGAAGCTGGGCGGCACCTGGATTTCCATTTCAATTTCTTCGACCATCCCGGTCATCGGATTGCTGTGCGTGCGCTGGATGATGCGCATGCCGTCGGTGGAAAGCCCGCGCTGGCGGCAGAAGCCGACCACGTAGATGCCGGCGCAGGCGCCCATCGAGGCCAGGAAAATGGAGAACGGGGTTGGGGCAGATCCTTCGCCGCCGCCATTCGGCGGCTGGTCAGTTTTGACGGTGTATGGTCCAAAATGCGCGTCCACTTTGGCGCCGCCGGGAAAGTCGATGATCATTTCCATGTGATTTCTTATCTCCAGATAGAGTGTCCTTTTTCACTCAGTTTGATGCGACCTGAAGGTAAAAGTTGCACATTTCAGCGTCTGTATTGATCCGGCAGTCCCGCCCTTCGACAGGCGGCGAGCATCCAGGGACGCATGCAGACCTTTCGTCGGCAAGGATCGCCATGCGGACTTCAGCATATGGATTTGTTATAAACCAGACGCAAACAACAGGAGCGACTGTCTGCTGAATCACCCTTAATATCCACCCGGTGTATGAGCTTCTGGATGATTAACGTCAGGCTAATCATGATTTTTGCCACTACACTCTGCCCCGCTCATTCTGTACCATAGTGGAAATGTTCAGACAGGATATCAAAGACTTCGCGCTATTCGAGGGCATGAATAAGCAGGATCTGGACCTGCTGTGCTCGTCTTTCGAGCCGTGCCGGTTCGCTGGAAACACGACCATCATCGAGCAGGGCCAGCCGACCGATTATTTGTATATCCTCGCGTCAGGCCGGGTCAGCATTCGGTTCAAACCCTATGACGGCCCGTCGTTCACTTTTGCTACAATAGAACCGGGTGATGTGTTCGGCTGGTCGATGGCGCTGGGCAGGCTGGTGTACACCTCGGCGGCTGTGGCGGAGGTGGACTGCCAGGCTTACCGCATGTCCAAAGAACGCCTGACCCATTTGTGCGAGCGCAATCCGCAGGTCGTGGCGATCCTGATGGAGCGCCTGGTCGATCGAATTGTCCAGCGAGCGCAGTCCGCCCAGGGAGAGATCCTCGACATCCTCATGGAAGGGATCGAAATTAACGGTAACTGCTCAAGGAGGTCCAATAAAAATGGCCACTCAAAGCCCTAATTTTAGTATGGAGGAACAGCTGCGCGGTCTGATCGAACAGTTGAGCGCTTACATTGAAACCTATCACGGCGGCGAGGTTAAGCTGATCAGCTTTGACGGCAAGGTAGTTAAGGTAAAGCTCGGCGGCGCGTGTCTGGATTGTCCACTCTCACCAGTGACGCTCAAGGGCTGGGTTGAGGGCACCATTAAGCAATTCTTCCCCGAAATCGAGCGCGTCGAAGCGGCGGAGTAATTTACACGAAATAACCTGGCAGGTGAATGCCTCTTTTCATGAGGGGATTTTCCTCGCAAAAATGCAGGGGCAGGTTTTAAACCCGTCCCTGCAATATTTTTACGGAGTAATTTTATCCGCTTCAGCCTGCAGGGCGGGTTTGATCGTCTCAAAATCCAGACCTTTTTCGGCGCAAAAATCTTTGACCTTGGTCAGCGGGTTGGGCATTTCCATCCCCAGTATTGTTTCGATGGTTTCCTTGGGCACGCCCCAGTCGAGCACTTCCTGGAAGGTGGTCTTTCCCTTGATCATCCGCTCGCTATCGCTGCCAGCTACTGGCTCGCTGGCAGGCACGGTCACGGCTGGCGCCTGGTTTGTGGATTCTTTCAGGGCGGCCAGATCGACCGAGTGCGTCTGGAGATAGGATAACTGCTCATCGGTGAGAGTACCCCGGGCGACCAGCAGATCCACCGCGGGTTGAGGCAGGTAGGTCTCCTCGACAATTTCATAGGGCAGCCCAGTATAGAGGGCGACGAACAGCCGCACCGAGGCGGTGCCAACCTCAACCCCAGCGTCGGCAGCGCTGGCATAAACGGTCTCCAGGTCCTTGAGAGCCACGCTGCCGGGATCCTCTGTTTCAATCGTGAATGCGGACGCCAGTTCGACGGCTGGAACCTCAAAGTTCTTCTCGATGTCGGCGAAGGTGTACGATCCGCGGATATCACCTGGATTGAACTGACCGGCCGCTTCGCCTGCGCTGAATTTCGCCGGGACCTTGTCCGATTCGGTTTGCCACCAATTCATGGCAGTGGTGAAGGCGATGCCGCCGAAGAGGATGACGAGGATTATTGCTGCCAGGGATTTCGAATTGAGTCTCATTTCAGCTCCTTCCGGCCACAAAGTCGACCGTCGCAGCGGCTGGACAACGCGCCTCGGAGGTGCACTCCAGGCAGGAGATGCACTGATGGTCGCGCACAACCGTCAGCGTGCTGACCGGGATGTTCATCGGGCAGGTGATGTCACAGGCGCCGTCCAGCTTACAGGTTGCCTCTTTACGGCGGATCTGGAACACGCGGAAGAGGTTGCTCACGCCGAGGACCGCGCCGTAAGGGCAGGCATATTTGCACCAGGGGCGCTCGACGAAAAGCGAACCGAGCATAGTCGCTGCCAGCAAGACCACCCCGCCGACCGCCAACTCGCTGCTCCAAAAGTTGAACAGGGCGAAGTAGGGATCATAATCGGCGAAGATCAGTTTTCCGGTTACGGCGGTCATATAGATGACCCAGGCCAGCACCAGGTAGCGGGCGTAGCGCAGCACCTTATCCAAGCGGGCCGGTACGAAACGGTTGTAGCGCCGCCTGAAGATCTTCTTGCCGAGCTTACCCAGCCATTCCTGGAAGGTGCCAAAGGGGCAAACCCAGCCGCAGAAGACCGGTCCGAACAGGACTGCCAGCAGGAAACCGATGATCATCAGGATAAAGGCTGATTCGTGGATCTTCTGCACGAATGTGCCAACCGCGGCGTACTGATAAATGGTCACCACGCCGCCAAAGGGACACAGCGAGTGCAGAGAGGCGCTGGAGAGGAAGGGGATGCCTCCGCCGTCCTCCGCGAGCTGATGATTGACGGAGATCAGCAGGATGAGCGCGAAGAAGAAGATCTGGACGAGCGAGCGGATCCAGATGCGCCGGCGGGTAAATTTCTTCCAAAAAAAGGTTTTCATGGCGGGTACCTCTAAAACTTGGATTTTGAGCGCTGGAAGGGATAAAAAACGGTTTCTGCTTGAAACCGTTTCGATCATACCCGCCGACTGTGAAGAAACTGCACGGAAATTATAAAGAAATTGTGAAGATCGCCTATTTTGTCACACGGAAATGACAATCAGGCAGGTTCGCCCCCGCTCACTCCAGGATGATCTGGATGTGTTCTTCATCCTCATCGTCGATCACGTCCAGCACCTTGCCGGTCGCGCCGCTGCGGATCGCATCCATCACCTGTAGCATCTCAATCTGTCCGATGTCGGTGGAGAAGCGCGCGCCCATTTTGATGCCGGTGTTCAGCACCGCCACCGGCAGGCGTACATTGACGCGCGTCTTGCCGCTTTTCACGTCGGTGATCACCACGCGGAGCCAGCGCGCCGCAGCGGTCACCGCGCGGATTGGTTTGACCTCGCCAGCCTTATCCAGCGCGTCCAGCAGGCGCAATCCTTCCTCGGGAGTGACCTTGCCATCCTGGATCAGGCCGAGAATAATTAAACGCTCTTCAGTTGTCGCCATTCAACGTCTCTCTTGATCCACGATATTTTCTTCTGCGCGCAGTGATCATTGTGTTTGTATAATGGTTTTTGTAGATCCCGATCCGCGCCGCTGGATTGTTTGGTATCGAAGCGCGCTAACATCATATTGTAATCGCTAAGCGTGAAAAAGACGAACCACTCGTCCGCGCCTGTATTTATAACGTAGAACCAAATTGCAAGGAACTACAGGAGGGTCGTATGGGCAGTTTGCTCCAGTTATTCTGGTTGTTTCTAAAAGTCAATCTGCTGACCACCTCAGGGCCAGCATCGGTCGGTCTGCTGTACAAAGAGGCGGTTGGCAAGTTCATGGACGAAGCTCAATTTGTGGAAGCGGTTGGTTTTTCCAGCGCGCTGCCCGGCTCGGATGCGTTGCAGCTAGCCATGTTCGTCGGCTACGCCTCCCACGGCGTGCCGGGGGCGTTGATCGCGCTGATCGGCTCGATCCTGCCGCCGACCGTGCTGATGTTGTCGGTGGTCTCGCTGCTGCGCTTTATCAGCGGCGAAGCCTGGGTGGCTAATTTTGTGCGCGGTCTGGCGCCAGCGGTAGCGGTGCTGATGGTGCTGGTCGCCTGGAATGTGTTCCGCGGAGAGAGCGGCCAGCCTATCAGCTGGTTCGCCATCCTGGTCGGGGCGGGCAGCCTGGCTGCTTACCTGCTCAAGGCGCCTTCGCCGCTGGTGCTGCTGGCTGCCGGTATTCTCGGTATCATCTTCCTGCGATGAGCACCCCCCCGCAGCTCCTCATTGCCCTGCAAAGTGGTGAGCCAGCCTACCCCGCATTGGAGTACGGGATAAGCCTGGCCGGTTTGTTCCGATCGCCGGTCACTCTGCTGGGAGTATCCAAAACCGGCACTGCCCCGCGGCTCGAAGCGCTGATCGCCTCTGCCCGTCAGCAGCTCGAAGCGGAAGATATAGACGTACAGATCGTCCAGAGTACAGGATCTTTCGAGAAGGCGCTGCTGGGCTGCCTGGAGGATCGCCCCGCTGCGCTGTCCCTGTTCAGCGACCTTCACAGGCCCGTTTGGGGGCGTTTCGTGCGCGTGGGTCGCTTTCGCCGGTTGATGGAGGTGGTGCCATCGCCGATGATGAGGATTCAAACCCCATGTCTGCCGCCGCGGAGTATCCTGGTTTGCAGCGGTGGGCTGGCATATTCCATCCCGCTGGAGCGGCTGTCCATTCAGGTGGCGGCGGCCGCCTCCGCCAGGATCACCTTCTTCCATGTGGTCGAGCCGGTGACGCTCGAATATCCCCTGGCGCGCGAGGTGCGCGATCACTGGGGAGAGCTGCTCAAGACGGATACACCTCAGTCGCGCCATCTGCAGCGCGCCCTGCAAGAGGCACAAGCGGCGAACGTTGAGGCACGCGTGCTTGTGCGCCACGGGCCTTTGATCCACGAATTATTCGCTGAAATCCGTGAGGGCGGCTATGATCTGGTCGCGGTCGGTTCTACTTACAGCTCGCACTCGCTGCGCCACCTGACGCGGCCGAACGTGGCTGTACTGGTTGCCGCCTCGTTCGATTGCCCGGTGTTGACTGCGCGCGGCAGACTCAGCGACAGCTACGGGTAACGCCGGCTCAGATCGTTCTTCTTCTCCCACTTTCTCACGGCTGTTTGGATCAGTTCTTTTACGGCCGGATCTGGGACGGAATCGATGCTGGAGTATTTATTCCCGTCCACCCAGACGACCACGCCCATCGAGGGTTCCTGCATCAGGGAAATCTTGCGCTCAGCCATGGGCGATTCGGCCAGCACTTCCTGTAATATATCGTTGATCTGGATGACGATCGATTGAGCGCTCGGCGACTCGCTTTTTACAGGAGCAGGCGGCGGCAGATTGACCGGCGGCGGGGCGGGCTCGCTCTTAATCGGGGTCTGCGCGGGCTCATAACCTTTGCCGAGCCAAAGGGACAGCCCTTCATTCGCCATTTCCAGCTCACGGCGCACCTGCGCGGGGATGGCTTCGGCTGAAAGGTAGGCCTTGTTGTCGACCTCGACGGCCAGCCGTCCGGAGCTGCGCTCGCGGTACAGCCGGGCGATGTTCTCAAATCGGTCAGCGGGCAAGCCGGGCGGCTGCGGCGGTTCTTCAGTACCACTTTCCGGCGTACCGGCTGAGCTCGTGTCCACTTTTTTCGCCCGGGTGCGATCTACGATGATCAGGACAGCAATCACTCCGATCGCTATTCCAATCGCAGTGAAGAGGAGGGCTGGCAGAAGAAGAGATTGTGCAGTTTGCATGGGTACCTCGCTTTACTGTTCACGCGCCGGGATTTCGGGCATCGGCTGGCAAACGGGACAGAAATGGGTACTGCGTTGCCCGACCAGGATGCGTTGAATGGGCGCGCCGCAATTCGGGCAGGCCTCTCCCGAGCGGCCGTAGACGCGGAATTGATTTTGAAAGCTGCCGCCGCGGTAGACCCAATCGATGCTGGCGCCGTTTCGCTGGATTCCTTCGGATAAAACGTTGCGAATTGCGTGCCACAATTGGATGCAATCTTCGTCCGAAAGGTGATTCGAAAGGTGGAGCGGGTGCAAATGGGCGGCGTGGAGCGCTTCATCCACATAGATATTACCCAATCCGGCGATGAAGGTCTGATCGAGCAGCAGCGGCTTGAGCTGGCGGCTGCGCGCCTGCAGCATGCGGGTGAATTCACCGGGGTTGAATCCGGGATCCAGCGGCTCCGGCCCGAGCCCGCCGAGGACGGTTTGCGCTTCGCGCACCAGCCAGACGCGTCCGAACTTGCGCGTATCGTTAAAGACCAGGCGCAGCCCATCCTCGAAGTACAAGGCCAGCCGGTCGTGGATTTGCAGGGGGGCGATGGCGCCGTCCTCTGCGCGGGCAGGCTCCACCCGCAGATCGCCGCTCATGCGCAGGTGCACCAGCAGCGCGTCCAGGCTGAGCCGCAGGCAGATGAACTTGGCCCGCCGGCTGACTCCTTCCACGCGCTGGCCTGCCAGACGGACGTTGAACTCCTCGACGGGCGGCTCGACCAGCGTGCGCGGCCAGAGCACCTCGCCGCCAATCAGCCTGCGCCCGAGGATGGGCGGTTGATTCTCGCGCCCGCCCTCGCGCAGCGCGCGCACAATTGTCTCAACTTCAGGCAACTCAGGCATCGCGGGAGAACCTGTGGTCTTTCAGGGCGCGGCAATAGTTCAAGGCCTATTCATTGAATAATTCGCCAACGCTGCGGCCTTCATTGGCGCGGTGAATCACCTCGCCGAGCAGCCTGGAGATCGAAAGGATTTTCAGGCGCTCGCCGAACAACACGGCCTTCTCCGGTGGAATTGGGACGGTATCGGTGGTGACAAACTGGGTCACCGGCAAGGCTGCCAGACGCTGGGCGGCGTCGGCCGAAAAGATCGAGTGCACGAAGGAGACATAGATGTTGCGCGCGCCGTTTTCTTTGACCAGATTGACTGCCTGGACGATTGATCCGCCGGTGTCGATCTCATCATCGACCAGGATCACGTCGCGATCGAAGATTTCACCGATCAGCGTCAGCGCCTCGGCGTTGGCGTCGTTGGAGAGACGGCGCTTCTCGATGAACGCCAGCGGCAGACGCAGCGCAGCGGCGTAATTGCGTGCTTTCTTGGCAAAGCCAAGGTCAGCAGTGACGACCACCGGCTCGCGCATGCGGCTGACGATCGTCTTGAAATAGTCGATCAACAGGGAGAAAGCGGTCAGCACGTCACCGGGGATGGAGAAAAAGCCCTGGATTTGACCGGCGTGCAGGTCCATGGTGATGTAGCGGTCGGCGCCAGCGGCCTCGATCATGTCCGCCACCAGGCGGGCGGTGATCGGTACGCGCGGCTGGTCCTTCTTGTCCGAGCGGGCGTAGCACAGGTAGGGCACCACCGCGGTGATGCGCGCAGCAGAATCCAGGCGCAGGGTCTGGATCAGGATGAGCAGCTCCATCAGGTTGCGGTGCACCGGCACAGAGGTTGTCTGGATCACGTAGCAGTCCTGCCCGCGCACGCTGCTGTGCAGCTTGACGAACAGATTCTCGTTTGGAAACTGGATAATATCCCGTCCGCATAAGGGAACGTTCAGGTAGTTGGCGATGGCGTTTGCCAGGTCAGGGCAGGCTGTTCCCGCGTACAGCTTGATATCGCCGTAGGTCATTCGTTCGTGACGGGTATGCGAGTGGATTGGCATGATCCGAGAGACCTCTTTCCTGAATGAAGTTACATCATTAATACATATTATATAACTAAGGGTTAAGGCGGTTTGGGCCGCGGAAGAGGAAAACCGCCTCGCGTATGTTCGCCAGGTCGAGCAGCACCATCATCAGGCGGGAGAGCCCCATTCCAAAGCCGCCATGGGGCGGGCAGCCGTAGCGGAAGAAATCCAGGTAAAACTGGATACTCTCCAGGGACAGTCCTTTTTCCAGGGCTTGTTGGCGTAATACGTCGTGGCGGTGCTCGCGCTGCGCGCCGGTGACGATCTCGGTGCCGCGGGCGATCAGATCGAAGCTCATGGTGAGCTGCGGGTTGTCGGCGTGGCGCATGTGATAGAACGGGCGGACGGCGATCGGCCAGTCGATCAGATAAAAGAAGTCGTGGTTATGCTGGCGCTTGACCCAATCGGCGAGAGTGCGCTCTCCGCCCGGATCGATATCGCCCTTCTTCTCGGGGGGCAGGGTGTAGCCTTCGGCCTTGAGGATTTCGAGCGCCTGCGCCATGGTCAGGCGCGGGAAGGGCACCGAGGGAACAATAATGTCCACACCGAAGTGTTCTCTGATCTGGGCATCGTGTTCTTCCTTGACGCGCTGGTAGACGTACTGGAGCATATTTTCCAGGAAGCGCATCACGTCATCGTGCGAGTCGATGCACGAGAATTCCATGTCAATGCCGGTGAATTCGGTCATGTGGCGCGAGGTGAAAGATGGATCGGCGCGGAATACCGGGCCGAATTCAAATACGCGCTCGAAGCCGGCGGCCATGGCCATCTGCTTGTAAAACTGCGGCGATTGGGCCAGGTAAGCCTTGGTTTCAAAATATTGCACCTCGAACAGCTCCGCGCCGCTCTCGGATGGCGAGCCCATCAGCTTGGGCGAATGGATTTCGATGAAATCGTGTTTGCCCCAGTATTCGCGGAAGGCCTGCTCGAGGGTGGTCTGTACCTTGAATAGCATCGCCACTGCCGGGCGGCGCATATCCAGGAAGCGCCAGTCCAGGCGGTGGTCGATGGAGGGCAGGGTTTCGGCAAACGGATCCAGTGGCAGCGGCGCATCGGCGCGGCTTTCCACGACCAGGCTCTGCAACTGGATTTCCAAGCCACCCAGCTTGACGATCGGATTATCGATCACCGTGCCGATGATTGATAGGACCGATTCGCTGCCAAGGGCTGAGATTTGCTCGGCCAGCGCGGGGTCGTTAGCCTTCCAGTGAGCTACCTGCACCAGCCCGGTCAGATCGCGAACGATGAGGAATTGCATCTTTTTCTGGTCCCGCAGAGTCTGCAGAAAACCTTGAATGCGAACCTCTTCGCCGATGTGTTTGCGTAAGTCTCCAATAAACGTGCGTTCCATTCTCTTCGTTCTCCTTGCCTGATGAGATGCGTCGGCGATGCCGGTGATGCGGTGATTAATCAGGGAGTACCCTGGGGAGGTTCTCCCATTTGGGTTGTTATTAATGAAGATGCTGCCTGTGAAGGGGAGAGCCGCCGGGCCAGCAATTGTTCGAGGATCTCCTGGTAGCGCGGCATTGGGATCCTCTCGCGCCAGCCGGTGTAGAGCTGTTCCTGAACCTGGCGGTCCAGCTCAGCTTGCAGACGGAGACGGTCGCGCCCGGCGCGTTCGCCGCTTTCGCGCAGATACTCGGCATGGCAGTTGATTGCCTGAACCAGCTCAGCGACGCCATCCCCCTGGGTGGCGACGGTCAACAGCAAGGGCGGCTTCCAGCCAACTTCTGGTTCTTCAGCTGCCTGCAGCGGGATCTTCTCAACCAGTGCGTGTTTATGCGCCGGCCGGCTGAATTCGAGCATGGCGCGCAGCGCCCGCTCGGCGTTTTCTACACCGGGCCGGTCTGCCTTGTTGATGACAATGATATCGGCGATCTCGAGGATGCCGGCTTTGATCGCCTGGATATCATCTCCCATGCCGGGCGCCTCGACCACCAGGGTGGTGTGCGCCAGGCGGGCAATGTCCACCTCCGCCTGTCCGGCGCCGACTGTTTCGATCAGGATGACTTCGAAGCCGGCAGCGTCCAGCGCCTGGACGAAGCCTGAGGTAGTGCGGGCCAATCCGCCGAGCGCGCCGCGCGAGGCCATCGAGCGGATGAAGACGCCCGGATCGCCGGAGAGGTCGCGCATGCGCACACGGTCGCCGAGTACCGCGCCGCCGCTGAAGGGTGAAGTCGGATCGACGGCGACGACCGCCACACTGCGCGCCGGGCTGTCGCCGCTGGGGGCGCGCAGCAGACGGGCGATCTGGTTGACCAGCGAGGATTTACCCGAGCCGGGTGAGCCGGTCACGCCGATCAAATAAGCGCGCCCGGTGTGAGCAAAAAGCTGGTCGAGCACAGCCTGACCTTGCGGAGCCCCATTCTCGATCCAGGTCAGCAGGCGCGCCAGGGCGCGCCGCTTTCCGGCTAGAACCTCTGCGACCAGTTCCATCGTTTGGGTCACGAATTTATGCTTCCGTTTGCCGGGCGACAATCCGCTGTAAATCCTCGACCACGGCACCGGTCGGGGTGCCAGGTCCGTACACGCCGGCGACACCCATTTCGCGCAGGCGGGCAGCGTCAGCCTCCGGGATGATGCCCCCAACAAACACGTGTACATTTTCTTGACCGTTGGCGCGCAGCAAATCCAGCACGCGCGGGACGAGCACCATGTGCGCGCCCGAGAGGATCGACAGCCCCACCGCGTCCACGTCCTCCTGCAGGGCGGCTTCGGCGATCATTTCCGGGGTCTGGCGCAGGCCGGTGTAGATGACCTCCATGCCGGCGTCGCGCAGCGCGCGCGCAATAACCTTAGCGCCACGGTCGTGACCGTCCAGTCCTGGTTTCGCGATCAAAACGCGAATTGTCATTCCATGCTCCATGAGGTGTATTGAGGTGATGACTGAATTATACCGCGTCTACGGGCGCGGTTGTGCACGACGGCGCAGGAGGTCTTTCAAATGGTCGTGCCGGGCCGCCGTTTGGCATGAATACTGCCCTCATCCCAGGCCCTCCTCCTGCTGCGGATGAAGAGGAAAATCGGTAATGGTTCAACCACCAGGGGCGGGGATTATGAATCCCGGCGCTGCAGCCCCGACCAGGGCGGTACCCCCAGTACTGGTCGGGTTGGCACGAAAATTGCCGTTTATGGCATTGAAAATATTTTCCTCCCCCATTATAATATCTGATATGCGTAGTGCTATGCGCAATTTTTCCCTGTTATTCATACTTATACTGGCTCTAGGATCGGTCTCAAAAGGTTACGCGCAGACGGGTGACGTCCCGTTGGTGTTTGAAACCGGGCACAGCGTGACCGGCCTTTTCCTGGAGCAGTATAACAGCGTCGCCAACCCGCTGGAAATCTACGGGCTGCCCATCACCGACGAGTTCCAGGGCATGTCCGCCAACGGCATCACCACCGTGCAATATTTCACCAAGGCGCGCTTCGACCTGGTGGTCGGAACGGACGGCAAGCAGAGCATCGAGGTGGCTAACCTCGGCGAGCTGCTTTATCCCGGTCCTGGACCGCTGGCGCCGGTGCCGTCCGACGGGCCGACCTGCCAGAAATTCCCTGCCACCGGCAAGAGTGTCTGCTACGCCTTCCTGCAATACTACCAGGGAATGGGCGGTAAGGAAGCCTTTGGCGAGCCGATTTCCGATCTTGAGATCCGCGAAGGGCGCTACGTGCAGTACTTCCAGAAAGTGCGCATGGAGTGGCAGCCCGAATTGCAGGCCGATGTGCACGTGGTGTTGACCGACCTGGGCAAGCGCTACTTTGACCTGGTGGTTGGCGACAGCGGACTGACCAGACCGAGCGGCAGCGCCATTCCCGGGAAGCCGCGCCAGCCGCGCGCGATGGCTTTCGTTTCGAAGTCGCTGATCGCCCCCAACAGCCACCAGAAGATCTACATTATTGTGGTGGATATGTTCGACCGCCCGGTCGAGGACGCGCAGGTGTGGGTCTACGTTAAAACACCCGACGGGCGCAGCGATCCTTACCGCGCGCCGGACACAAACGCTGACGGCATCTCGGTGCTGCCCTATCCGGTCGGCAAGCTCAATCCGCGCGACGTGGTCGAGCTGGAGGTGAAGGTCGCCACCGGCGGCGAGGAAGCCGAAACGCAGACCTGGTTCAGGGTCTGGTATTGAGATCAACCGCCCCCGCGCAAGCGGGGGTTTTTATTGCCGATGGTCATACAGAGGCTGTGTCTTAACCCTTCCGGGGAGATGGCCGGTGTTCTGCCGCGGGGTAGGAGTATCCGCAGTTATAATGGATATATCCCAATGGTTACAGGAGAAAATCGTGGCAGAGAATCACGGGCGCGACGCTCAGAATCCCAAAATTATTGTTATGAAAGACGGTTCGTACCATGTTCACGGAGAAGTGCCCCTGGCGCACAAAACCCAGGTGATATCGGAGCACGGTGAACCGCTGACCTGGAAAAAGGACGGGGATATTGAGGCCGCCATCGCGGAGGGGAGGGATTTTTACAGCCTGTGCCGCTGCGGGAAATCCAGCCACATGCCGTTCTGCGACCTCACCCACCGTCAAACCGGTTTCGACGGGACTGAGACGGCCGACGTTCGTCCGACCGCGGCTCGCCAACTAAGTTATCCACACGGGACCCGCATCTATGTCAGGAAAGACCCCACGCTGTGCATGCAGTCTGGGTTTTGCGGCTTCCACGATGCCGGTCTCAAAAAGCTCATCGCCGCCAGTGAGGATACCAAGATCCGCGCGCTGATCATGGCGATGGTCGAGCGCTGCCCCTCTGGCGCGCTGACTTACCGGGTCGAGCCCGACGGCGAGGACATCGAGCCGGATTTACCCGTGCAGATCGCGGTGACGGTTGAGATCACATCGACCGGACCGATTCGCGGCCCGTTATGGGTGACTGGCGGCATCCCCGTGGAACGATCGGACGGCCAGCCGTTCGAGACGCGCAACCGCGTCACGCTGTGCAATTGCGGACATTCCCGCCTGAAACCGCTCTGCGACGGCAGCCACCGCAAGGAGCAGGAGCAGGCGCTCAGCAAAAAGTGAGACGGCAAGAGCCGGCGAGTATCCTGCGGTCAGCATGTCAGCGGAACGCTGCGAGCGACCCTGGCCTGATCGTCACCGATAGCGCCGTCCTGGTTGAAGCCTCCTCCCAGACTATCTTAAAGATTTATAGCTGGTCGGAAATTTTAAGGGGATTAGGCGCCTGAGGGTTCGACGGTGATGCTATAATTTAACCGGAAGGTCGGGAAGAGGGAACGCCGCTGCACGACAGGAATGTCGAGCCGTGCACCGGCATTGCAGGCAGTTGTCAGGCCTGAAATTCTTTTATCGATATAAAAACCATGTCCTTTGCACACCTGCACGTACATACCCAATATTCGCTGCTGGACGGGTTTTCGCACATCAAGAAACTCGTTCAGCGTGTGCGTGAGATGGACATGCCTGCCGTGGCGATTACTGACCACGGCACCATGTACGGGGTGATCGATTTTTACAACGCCGCCAAGGCAGCCGGGGTCAAGCCGGTCATCGGCATCGAGGCTTACCTGGCAGCGCGCAGCATGCGCGAGCACGACCCCAAGCTGGATAAAAACGCCATGCACCTATTACTGCTGGCGGAGAACGACAGCGGCTACCAGAACCTGCTGAAAATTGCCAGCGCCGCGCAACTGGAGGGTTTTTATTATTATCCGCGCATCGACCACGAGTTCCTTGCCGCGCACTCCGCGGGGTTGATCGCCACCTCCGGCTGCATGGCGGCAGAGATCCCGCGCCTGATCATCGAGAAGGGCGTCGAGGCTGCCACCCGGCAAATGGACTGGTATTTCGATGTCTTCGGCCCAGACCGGTTTTTCCTCGAGCTGCAGCAGCACGACATCCGCGAGCTGGAGACGATCAATCGGACTCTGCTCGAACTCGGCCCGCGCTACAACGCCCGCTACATCGCCACCAACGACGTCCATTACATCGAACCCGAGGATGCGCGTTACCAGGATATCCTCCTGGCGATCCAGACCGGCTCGTTGATCACCGATCAGAACCGCATGCGCATGACCGACGCCTCATACTATCTGCGCAGCCCGCAGGAGATGGCGGCCCTCTTCGCTGAGGTGCCCGAGGCGTTGAGCAACACCCTCTGGATTGCCGAGAGGACCGATGTCGACCTGTCCAGGCAGGGTTACCATCTGCCGCTCTTCGAGGTGCCCGAGGGCCATACCCCGCACAGCTATCTGACCCGTTTATGCGAGGAAGGCCTGGAACGCCGCTACGGCGCGCGCGCAGCCGATGTCGATATGCGCAAACGCCTGGAATACGAGCTGGACGTCATCCAGCAGATGGGCTTCGACGCCTACTTCCTGATCGTCTGGGATCTGTGCCGCCACGCCCGCGAGGAGGGCATCTGGTACAACGCGCGCGGATCGGCGGCCGGCTCGATGGTGGCCTACACGCTCGAGATCACCAACGTCGAACCGATCGGGCACGGATTGATCTTCGAGCGCTTTTTGAATCCGTCCCGCGTTTCGATGCCAGATATCGACCTGGACTTCCAGGACGATATGCGTCACAAGCTGATGGAATACTGCGCAAGCAAGTACGGCGACGATAAAGTCGCCCAGATCATCACCTTCGGCACGCTCGGCGCGCGGGCGGCCATCCGCGACGTGGGGCGGGTGATGGACATTCCGCTCAACGAGGTCGACCGGGTCAGCAAACTGATCCCGAACGTGCCGGGTAAGCCGATGACCATCCTCGAGGCGCTGGAGCAGACGCCGGAGCTAAACGCACTTTACAATGAAGCGCCGTATCTCAAAGAATTGATCGATACCGCCGCGTACATGGAGGGCTCGGTGCGCAACGCCGGCACCCACGCGGCGGGGGTGATCATCACCGACAAGCCGATCGTCGAGTATATTCCTCTTCACCGCCCAACCAGCGGCTCGGAGGAATCGCCGATCAAGACGGTCACCCAGTTCGAGATGTCGGTGGTCGATTCGCTCGGCCTGCTCAAGGTCGATTTCCTCGGGCTGGCGACGCTGACCATCATGCAGCGCGCCTGCGAGTTGATCGAGCAGCGGAGCGGCAAGCGCTATTCACTTGAAAACATCCCCGTCGACGACCCGGCGACGTTCGAATTCCTTGGCAAGGGACACACCGCAGGCGTCTTCCAACTGGAAGGCTCGGGCATGACCCGCTATCTGGTGCAGATGAAACCGCGCACGCTGGAAAACGTGATCGCCATGGTGGCTCTCTTCCGCCCGGGTCCAATGGAGTTCATCCCTGCCTACATCAAGCGCATGCACGGCGAAGAGCCGGTCACCTACAGCCACCCTGCGATGGAGCCGATTTTTAACGAAACCTTCGGCATCCCGATTTATCAGGAGCAGATCATGCGCGCCGCCGTCGAGCTTGGCGGCTACACCCTTTCCGAATCGGACGAACTGCGCAAGGTGATCGCCAAAAAGCAGAAGGAAAAACTCGAGAAGCACCGCGAAAAGTTCATCCGCGGCGCGCAGGAAAGGGGCATCCCGGCGGATATTGCCGCGGCAATCTTCACCGATTGGGAGGAGTTCGCCCGCTACGGTTTCAACAAATCGCACGCCGCTGACTACGGCATCATCGCCGTACAGACCGCCTATCTCAAAACGCACTACCCGGTCGAGTACATGACGGCGCTGCTCTCAGCCTCGAAGAACGAGACCGAAAAGGTGGCCTTCTACGTAGCGGACTGCCGCTCGATGGGCATCGAGGTGCTTCCGCCGGACATCAACGCCAGCGGATACGACTTCACCATCGAGGACCGCCCGGGCCGGCCGGCGGCGATCCGATTCGGCATGGGCGCGGTTAAGAACGTCGGTCAGGGTCCGGTCGATTTGATCCTCGAGGCGCGCAAGGAGGGCCCTTTCGCGGATCTGAACGACCTGGCGCGCCGCACAGATTTGCAGAAGGTGGGCAAGCGCGCCCTGGAATGCCTGGTGCGGGTGGGCGCGCTGGACAGCATGGGCGAGCGCAAGGCGATTTTGCAAGCGCTGGATCAGATCATCTCGATCAGCGCCAGCCACTTCCGCGCGTTGAACTGCGGGCAGATGAGCTTCTTCGGCACGATCGCCGGAGTCGAGGAGGAAATTAACCTGCCGAGCGTGCCGTCGCTCGACCGCCGCGAGCAGCTCGAATGGGAGCGCGAACTGATCGGGCTGTACGTGTCCGATCACCCGCTGACACCCTACCTGCCGGCGCTGCAGCGCAAGGTCACCCACTTCTCCGCTCAGCTCGGCGCGGCGCAGCACGACGAGAAAGTCATCGCTGCCGGCATGGTCACCCGTTTCCGCAATCACCAGACCAAGAAAGGCAGCCTGATGGGCTTCGTCACCCTGGAGGACATCCAGGGCAGCATCGACCTGGTGGTCTTCCCCAAGAGCTGGGACAGGTATTCCAGCCTGGTGGGCATGGATCAGGTGCTGATCGCTTACGGGCGGGTGGACAACCAGAACGGCGAGCCGAAAATTCTGGTAGACAAGCTGGAAGGTGTAAGTGATGCCATGCTCGCCGATACAGATAACGGCCACCCGTCCGATCCCTATGTTGGCTATCCCCCAGCGAAGAGCAGCGGTACCATCAACGGTGGGGATGAGGGCGAGGATTTCCCGCCGCCTCCGCCGGCCCCGCCGCGAACAGCCGGCGGTCACTATTCGATCAACGAGGCCGGTTACGGGCCAGACGACTGGCACATGCTCGAGCCGCCTGGCGACCTGAGCTTCAGGCAGAGCCCGGCGGGCAAACCGGCTGTAACGACTCTCGCAAGCGGCGAACCCGCGGCGCCGTCGGCGCCTGAGCCTGAGCTTCCCCCGCCGCCGGATGTGACGGAGCCGGGGGCGTCCGCGGTGGTCGAATCCGCGACCGACTCGGGAGAGGCTGTCGGCGGTGAGTCAGCCGCTGCGCAGGGTGCGCCGCTGCCCGCCGAAGCGCTGCTGCCGCCCGCCCCGGCGAGTTACATCATCCCGCCGCGTGCGCCGTTCAGCGCCGGCGGAAAGGACCGCTCGGAGATATCCATGCTCAAGGTGGTGCTGCGCAGCAGCGGTGACAAGCAGCGTGATGTCCGCCGGATCCGGCGCATCCACGGGCTGCTGCGCTCCTGCCCCGGCAAGGATAAATTTGCCATGCTGGTTTTCGAGGGTGCGAACCGATTCCTGCTCGAATTTCCGAACGACACGACCGGCATCACCAGCGAGCTGCTCAGCGAGCTGACCCGCCTGCTGGGCGAGGGCAACGTGCTCGTCGAAACCATCCCCCTGCATTGAGCAGTTAAGGAGCATCCGCGGCAGTTATCCTCGCCGTAAGGCGAGTTTTTATCCTCGGTTTGCTGGTATCATAAGGACGGTTCGGACTCTACATTTGGAGGGAAGAGGATGGCGGGGCAGATCATTTATCAGGTCGATGCATTCACCAACCTGGTTTTCAGTGGCAATCCGGCGGCGGTATGCCTGCTGGATGCGCCGCGTCCCGAAGGTTGGATGCGCAGCCTGGCGCGTGAGATGAACCTTTCCGAGACGGCTTTCCTGCTGGCGGAGGGGGACGCGTACCGTCTGCGCTGGTTCACCCCCAAAGCGGAGGTGACAATCTGCGGGCATGCCACCCTGGCGAGCGCGCATATTCTGTACGAGCAGGGCATCCTGACGCCCGGTCAGCAGGCGCAGTTCGAGACACTCAGCGGCAGGCTGACGGCGGAAAAACACGGCGGCTGGATCGCGCTGAACTTCCCTGCCCGTCAGGTGAAGCAGGTCGAGCCGCCTCCCGGCCTGCTGGAGGCGCTGGGCGTCGCCCGGCCGGTTTTCGTCGGGCGCTACCGTGAGGATTACCTGGTCGAGGCGGCGGACGAGGAGGCTGTGCGCGGCCTGAGTCCGGATTTCTCCACGCTGCTAAAGGTGGAAACGCGCGGGACCGTGGTAACGGCGCGCGCCGGCGGCGGCGACTTCGATTTCGTCTCGCGCTTCTTCGCCCCGGCGGTCGGCGTGGACGAGGACCCGGTGACCGGCTCGGCGCACTGCGCGCTGACACCCTACTGGAGCACAAAGCTTGGTAAAGGGGCGATGATGGCTCTGCAGGCCTCCGAGCGCGGCGGCGTGTTGCGGGTCGCGCTGCAGGGCGAGCGGGTCGTACTCGAGGGCCAGGCGGTGACCGTGTTCAAAGCTGAAATGTTTCAATAGGGCGGGGAACAGGATTCACCACAGAGGGCACAGAGATCACAGAGTATTTGTTACTTTCTCTGTGCCCTCTGTGTCTTGCTAAATGCCAGTCAGTGACGGTATTCAAAGCTGAGATGGTTCAATAGGGTGAGGTGAGGATTTAACCACAGAGTTCACAGAGATCACAGAGTATTTTAAATACTCTCTGTGTCCTCTGTGATCTCTGTGGTGATTTCGTTTATAGTCTTATAAGGAATTCAGCCATCATGATCCTCACGGCCAGGGGATGGGCTGCGGCTGGGAGTAGCCGTGCTTTTCGACGGTGTAGATCACCCCGCCGGAAAGCGCCGGGCAGCCGGGTTCGTCTTCAACGCTGTAGCTGGTGGTGTACTGGTCGGGGAAGGAGACCGGCCACCAGAGGTAAGATCCGCTTTGGCAGACGAACATATCGATGAAGTAGCCGCGGTCCTTGTCCTCGGTCATGTCCATCCGATCCCAGGTGATGGTCACCTGGTCGCCGTCGCGCGAGGCACGCACGTTCTGCGGCGGGCCGTACTGATTGGTGCCGATGCGGGTCAGGTCGATCTTGTCGTAGACGATGACGGTCTCCAGGTTGCCGTTCACCTCGACGACGCTCGGCGCCACCCAGCATTGATAGTTGAGCTTATCGAACAGCACGCGCAGCCAGCCGTTGAGGTACCAGCGGCCGCGCACCTCGCCGCGGTCGCCCTTGTACAGGTCGGCTGCGTGCAGGTAGGCCTTGTTCGGCCCGTAGCGGCAGTGGGCTGCTTCGAGAACCACGACAACCTTAGGAAAGTTGAAGGTCGGCGAGAGCGTTGGCAAGGGGGTAGAGGTGATACTCGGGGTGAGCGTCCGCGTGGCGGTGCGGGTGAGGGTGGGCGTGCGGGTAATCGTCGCGGTGGCGGTAAGCGTTTGCGTGGAAGTATGCGGGGCGGCTGTAGGATTTGGCGGCAGGCTGGGCGCGACGGTCGGCAGGGCGGCTGCCGGCGTGCAGGCTGCCAGCGCAAGGATGAGCAGGAGGGGAAGGATAAATCTCATGAAAGCGATTTTAACACAGCGGAGGTCCTATCCAGGCGGGACAGCGTTGGATGATTTCTCCCCAAAGGGATGACAGAGATTTTTTGTAACTCTTATGGATCTGAAAGCCCCCTCGTTTTCTAAGCCGATATGTTGTCCGGTGTTTACTGAATTAATAATGAGCACACAGAGGAAAAATACAATGTCCTCTGCCTGCTCTGGGACCTCTATGTTTTATGATGAACCTGCCAAAATTTAAGACTGCTTACCGGAGCGTCGCTTTGGCTGCGGGGTGGCCATGTAAGCTGGCGCGGTGATCGCGTAAATGGTGCACAGGCGTTTATCGAGCATGCGGCTGCGCACGCGCTCGTCTATCTCCTTGAGCGATTGGGCGGTGGTGATCACGGTTGGCAGGCGGGCGTTGTAGCGGTAATTGAGGATCTGGTAGAGCTTCTCGCGCGCCCAGGGCGTGGCCGATTGTGTGCCCAGGTCGTCGAGGATCAACAGCGGCGCGGTGCGCACGTCCTCGAAGCGCCGGTCGTAGGAAACCGGACTGTTGGGATTGAACGCCGCCCGCAGGTGGTCGAGCAGGTCGGGCACGACCACGAAGATCGGCTCCTCGCCGAGAGCCTTGCGGTAGTTGCCGATGGCCGCCGCCAAGTGGGTTTTACCGCAGCCGTAGCCGCCCATCAAGACCAGCCAGCCGGCCGGGTCCTCGCTAAACTGGGTGGCGGCTTTGAAGCTCTTCTGCAGGCTCTGCTTATCCTCAGGGCTGAGCTTCTCGTACTCGCGCAGGCTGAACGAGCCGAAGGTTCGGTCGCTGAGCAGCGCCAGCGAGGAGATGGGCGAGAAGCCCTCGTCGTTGACCGGCGAGCGGTAATCGGGCGCGTTGATCTCGACCAAAGTAACCAGATCCGGATCCTGCAGACGCGAGGAGATGCGCCCGTCGATCTCATTGAGGGTCAGGTTGCTGGTCAGCACAGTGGGCAGGCGGTGGGTGTAGCGATGATTGACGATCTGGTAGAGCTTCTCGGCTGCCCAGGGGGTGGTGTTCTGCGTGCCAAGGTCGTCCAGCACAAGCAGACGGATGGAGCGGATTTCATCCAGGCGTTCCTCCAGACCGTAGTCGCTGCTGGCGAAGGAGAAGCGCAGCCAGTCGAGCAGGTCGGGCACGGTCAGGAAGAGGGTGGGTACGCCGGCGCCCACGGCGAAGTTGGCGATGGCGGCGGCCAGATGGGTCTTGCCGCTGCCGTACGGGCCGAGGAAGAGCATCCACCCCTGCAGGGATTTAGCGAAGTGCTGAACCTGGTTGAAGGCATAGGTGAGCGATTTGATCTGCGTCTCGCCCAGGCCGAGTCGGCCCTGGACCTTGAAGGTCTCGAAGGTCATGTTGCGGAAGGCTTCCAGGTTGCTCAACCGGTAGAGGCGCTGGGTTTCAGCCCGGGCGACGTCGCGCTGGCGGCAGGTGCACACCTCCAGCCGGCCGAATTCGGGGTGATCCACAGGCAGGTCGCGGCGAATGAAGCCCACCCCACCGCAGATCGGGCAGTCCGGGTCGCCGATGGATCCGCGCCAGCGGCCTGGCGGTTCAGTGCTCGATGAGATCGCCATATTCTCCTTTGACATATCGCTGGCGATCTTTTTCAAATTTCGCTCGATCGGTTCCATCTTCTCCTCTTTCCAGGCGCGATTTCAGGACGGCCTCCACGTAGCGCCATTTGCGCACGTTGGATTCGACCGCGGCGCGGATGGCGCTCTCGATCCATTCCATTGGATAAGTGATTTCCGCCTCGCGCAGGGCTTCAGCGATCATCGGGGTAAGCGGACCGATGTTTTGCTCGTACAGGCGGAAAATATTCGGGCGCTCAGCATTCAGGCGCACTTCCGGGCGGGCAATCCCGGCCGGCGACCAGGCGCCCGCCTGCAGGGCGCTCACGGCGGCCCTGCCGCGCGGCGAATTGAGGAAGTACAGCGCCTCGCCTTGCTCTCCCTCCGGCGGAGACACCTTGATCAGCGTGCCGCGGATGACCGCCCGCTCGAGGGCGTCATCCAGGGCAGCCTGGGCGGCTTGCTCGGACGCACCCAGGCCGGACATCAACAACTGATCCTCGCGCAGATCCTGCGCGGTCAGGTAGCGAAACTCGCCCTCCTGACGGTCGAGAAACCAGAACGCGTACAGGCTGACTTTGAGCTCGCCCAGGTGATCGATCTCAGGCAACAGCTCTGCGAAAAAAGAGGCCGGGAGTGGGGTGAGGTGCACCTTGCCAGGCGGGAATCCGTTGAAGGGCATGCTGCGTCTCCTCAGCTGCGCGGCGCAGCGGTGGCGGCGTTGTCGAAACGCGCCAGGTTGTTCAGGAAGACCAGCTCGATGCCGGGGTGGGTCGGCCCGTTGCGGTGTTTGGCGACGATGATTTCGGCTATGTTCTGACGCGGGCTGTCCTTCTCCAGCGCATCCGGGCGGTGGATGAACATGACGATGTCCGAATCCTGCTCGAGCGAACCGGATTCGCGCAGGTCGGAGAGCTGCGGGCGTTTGTCCTGGCGCTGCTCCACCGCGCGCGAAAGCTGGGCGGCCGCCAGGACGGGCACGTTCAATTCGCGCGCCAGCTGCTTGAGGTTGCGCGAGATGTACGAAACCTCCTGGACGCGGTTGTCGGTGCGCGTGTCGCCGGACATCAACTGGATGTAATCCAGGAGGATCAGATCGAGGTGGTGCTCCAGGTGCAGACGGCGGCATTTGGTGCGCAGCTGCAGGGGGGTGATGCCGGGGGTGTCATCCAGCCAGATGCGCGTCTGCCCGAGCACGTCAATGGCCTGGGTGAACAAGGGCCATTCGTCATCCGCCAGCTTGCCGCTGCGCATGCGCTGAGTGTCGATGCCGGTTTCCTGCGCGATCAGGCGCTGGACGAGCTGCTCGGCGGACATTTCCAGCGAGAAGACCGCCACGTGCTTTTTGTGCTTTTGGGCGGCGTTCTTGGCGACCGAGAGCAGGAAGCCGGTCTTGCCCATCCCAGGCCGCCCGGCGATGATCAGCAGGTCTGATTTTTGCAGACCGCCGAGCAGTCGGTCGAGGTCGATCAGCCCGGTGGGCACGCCGAAGATTTCATCGGTGCGCTGCGAGAGCGAGTCGACCTGGTCGTAGACGGTGCTGAGCACTTTCGAGATGGGCTGCAGGTCGTGCTGCAGGCGGTGTTCGCTCAGGCTGAAGACCGATTTTTCGGCCTCGTCGATGAGCGTGTCCACGCTGCGGCGCTGGTCGAAAGCCAAGCGCGCCATCTCGTTGGCCGCCGCCAGCATCCGCCGGCGGATGGCGTTCTCTTCGACAATGCGTGCGTAGGCAACCGCGTGCAGGGAGGTCGGCGTCTGTGAGAGCAGCGAGGTGACGTACGCCGGTCCGCCCGCCTCGATGATTTGCCCCTGTTGTTCCAGTTCCTGGATGACCAGCAGGTAGTCAATCTGCGTGCGCCGCTCGTTCAGGCGCATGAAGGCTTCCCAGATCCAACGGTTGCGGACGATGTAGAAATCTTCCGGGCGGAGAAACTGGGCGATCTCGTAATAGACTTCCGGGTTGATCAGAACCGCGCCGAGCACCGCTTCTTCAGCTTCGCGGTTATGCGGCTGGACTTGCTCTGGGAGGGACGACATGGGTTCTTCGGGGGGAGGAAAATCGCTCATCGCAGTCCTGATTCAGTACCAAGTATACGTGCGCTGTTGGATAAATGCAATAATCCCCCTTGAGTCGCGGCGGACAGATTTGTCGGCGCTGTCCGGCGGGCGGATTCGGCTTATTGTTTCTTTGGGGGTTTGCCCTTTCGCTTGGGCTTGTCGGGATCCTGGTCGTCCTGGTCGCCGCTGTCGGCATCTTCAGAGAGGTCATCGATTTTCAGGTTTTGCAGAAAGTCCTCAAAGACGGACAGGCGTTCCTCCGACGGAGGCTCCTGGTTTGCTTCTTCGCGCGCCCTGGGGGCCTCCGACGTTGTCTGGATATCTCGCTCGGGAATGATGCCCGCGCTATCCATGACGTCCTTTGCCACCAGGATTGGCACGTTGTAGCGCACAGCAAGCGCCAGGGCATCGGAAGGGCGCGAATCCACATCGATAATCTGCCCGTTGGTTTCGATCACCAGGTTGCCAAAAAAAACGTCGTCTTTAAGCGCGAGAACTTCCACACGCACCAGCCGCGCGTTCATGGTATTAAGGATGTTCTTCAGCAGGTCGTGGGTTTGCGGGCGGGCAACTTCGATCTCTTGCAGGGCGATGGTGATCGCTTCAGCTTCATACGGGCCGATCCAGATGGGCAGGTAGCGCTCCGCGTTGACCTCTCGCAGCACGACGATGCGCTGCTGGTTGGTCAGGCTGACACGCACACTGTCGATCACAACTTCGAGCATTCTTGGCATTGCCTGGTCCTCAACTTTTCCGCGGTCCGTGGAGCGTAATACCGGTAAAGATCGCAATGGGTCGGCCAGCGCTGTCCTTGAGGAGTGCAACGAGGGCTGACCTGATATATTCTAACACGGGCAAGGGAGGGATGCAACCGCGCCGCGCGCCGCGGCGGCAGGGCGAATCAGAATGTTAACAACTTCAAACCCGCTTGATTTGTTAAGTTTTAAGGTATAATACTTTCACCCAGTTATCAACAATCCGTATTTGTAACGACGGCATTTTTTACGCTGTTTACCATTTTTAAAGAGTTGTTCCGTTTACCACGCAATCAGCGCATTCTTCAGGATTTATCGGCGGCTGCGTAAAATTCTGGACGACTTGAATAATGTCTGCAAAGCAACCAGGGTTTGTGTCAGCGTCGATGGACTTCACCCGCTAATTGCAGGCGCGCACATTCTCAATTGATCTCAACACCATGGCTGGCATCTCAACCGGCATTCGGGCTGAGCAGCGGAATTTGGTCGGTGTTACGGATTAATCAAACCACAAGGATCATCACTAAAGGAAACCGTTTGAATTGAACGAAGCGCATGCGGGCATTAAAATTCTTCTGGTCGAAGGGAAACGGACCGACCGCCCCTCTTTTCTTGTCGGCTTGACCAAGAAGAAATACGACGTTGATACCGTTCAGAGTGGCAGCGCAGCACTTGCTTACCTCGAAGACGCCACCCCTGATATTTTGATAGTGGACGCCGCCTCGATGCGCTCGAGCGGCAAGCGCATCTGCGCATCCTTGAAGAGTAAAGCCCCCGCGATTCCGCTGGTGCTGATTGTCGACGAGAACACTAAAAGCACCGACCCGGCCTGCGGGGATGTAGTGCTGCAAATGCCCTTTACCCCGCAAAAATTACTCAACCGTATCAAGCCCTTCCTGCCGCAGGAACCGAGGCACGTCGTTCGCGCCGGGCCGATCCAGCTGGATTTGCTCAACCGATCGGTACGCTGCGAGGAGCGCCAGGGGCTGCTCACGCCGCGCCTGGTAAGCCTGTTAAAAGCATTGATGGCCCAGCCAGGCCAGGTGATCGACCGGGTGATTCTCTTCAGCAAGGTCTGGGAAACCGAGTACACCGACGATACGCGCACGCTGGACGTGCACATCAGCTGGCTGCGTCAGGCGTTGGAGGACGATCCGCGCCATCCGCGCTTCGTCAAGACGGTCAGGGGGGTCGGCTATCGTTTGGATGTCGATGAGGGCGGGTCGACGGTCAACGGGCGCAAGGGCGGAAGGTAGCCCGCGGGGCAGCCAGAGCAGGCAACCGACAACGGGTAAAGGGCGCACAGCTCCAAGCGAATTGGGGATGAGAGTGGTTCGCGCATGGTCGTTCGCGGGATTGCGCCTGCTTCGCCCATGCTTGGGTCTTGCTGAGCGCGCAGCGAGCGCCCGAACCCGCGCCCCCTGCTCCTCCCTATAAAAAAACGCGGGAGCCCCCGGCCTCCCGCGTTATTAAATCATACAGAGTGTTTATCGGATCAAACCGACGACCAGGGCGAAGAGCACGCTGCCGGCGACCACGCTGGCTAACTGCCCGGCAGTGTTGGAGCCCATGGCATGCATCAGGATGTAGTTGTCCGGATCCTCCTCCAGCGCCACCTGCGCGGAAAGTCGCCCCGACATGGGGAAGGCCGAAATGCCGCAGGCGCCAACCAGCGGATTGACCTTGCCCTTGGTGACGGCTGCCAGCAGCTTGCCGAACAGCAGACCGCCGACCGAATCCAGAACGAAGGCAAACAGACCCAGGATGAGGATGTAGAGCGTGTCCAGGCGGACGAAGTTTTCGCCCGTCATCGTCGCGCCGACCGTCAGGCCGAGGAACAGGGTGGCGATGTTGATGATCTCGTTCTGCGCCGATTTCGACAGGCGGTCCACAACGCCGGATTCGCGCAGCAGGTTGCCAAGCATCAGCGAGGCGATCAGCGGGGCGGCGTCGGGGGCGATGACCGCGACCAGCACGGCGACCACAATCGGGAACATGATCATGACCCGGTCGGAGATCTTGCGCTGGGCATAATCCATGCGGATCATGCGTTCTTTGCGCGTGGTCAGGGCCTTCATGATCGGCGGCTGGATGATGGGCACCAGGCTCATGTAGGAGTAGGCTGCAACGGCGATCGGTCCGAGCATCTCGGGCGCCAGCCGCGAGGTGACGAAGATCGCAGTCGGCCCATCGATGGTGCCGATTGCGGCGATGGAAGCCGCTTCGTTGAGCTCAAAGCCCAGCAGGGCGGCCAAAATCAAGGTTGCATAGATGCCAAAGTGACCGGCGGCGCCGAGCATGGCCATGCTGGGCATCGCCAGCAGCGGGCGGAAATCGATCATCGCACCTACGCCGATGAAGATCAGCAGCGGGAAGAGCTCGGTTTCGATGCCGGCTTTATACAGGAGGCCGAGGAAGTTGTCTTCGTAGGCCGACATGCCCACATTGGCAAAGATACAGCCGATGCCGATTGGCAGCAGCAGCATGGGCTCATATTGTTTGACGATAGCGAGGATGATCAATACCCCGCCGACTACGATCATGACCGCGTTCTGCCAGGTAAAGTTAGCGAGCCCCTGAGTTAGAACATCGAAGACATTGGCTAGGTCCATAGGACAAGACCTCTATTCGCCAATCTCGATGAGGGCCTGACCGTGCTGAACCTGTTCTCCAGCGGAAACGTGGATGGCGACAACCTTGCCGGCTCTTGGAGAGCGGATGGAGTTCTTCATCTTCATCGCTTCCAGCTTGAGCACTTCTTGACCCTGGGTGACCGCCGCGCCTTCTTTTACCAGGATGCTGTCGACGGTGCCGGGCAGTGGGGCAATGATGACCGCGCCCCCCGTGGCTGAAGCCGCGGCGGCAGCCACCGGCGCGGCGACAGGCCGTGGAGCCGGAGCTGGCGCAGGGGCGGGGGGAGGAGCAGATATTGCCGGTACAGGTCCGGCCGGTGCAGCCTTCTCTTCAGGGTGAATCTCGAATGTTTCCCCATCGATGGTGGCCAGGATGGGGCGGCTGCTCAGGTCCCCCACCTCCACATCATAGCTCGTATCATTAATTTTGACGGTTATTTTCATAAGGTCTATCCTCGCTTACGGGAAAATATCTGGTTGCGTCGGCTGATGGCGCTTGCGCGGTGAACGGATTGCCAGCTGCTGCTCGTGGTGCTGGTCGCTGTCGGCGCCAGGCGGGCGCGGCTTTTGTGCAGCGCTAAGGCTGCAGCAACAGCCGCGGCTGCCGCTTTGGCTTTCCTCGCTCTGTCGTCTGGTGGGACGATTGCGGCGGTTGGAACTTCGGCGATTTTTTCTACAACGGCTGCAGGTTCGCTTTTCTTTTCATCAGAAATGCGCGACATCAGCGACATTAATAACCAGATAATCGCCATCGAGGCGAACAAGAGGACGATGCTGACAGCCGAAACACCCAGCGTTGCTTCGAGTGTGGACATATTTCGCTCCTTTATACGGGCATATTGCCGTGTTTCTTGGGCGGGAGCGTCTCCACTTTTTGGCGCAGGGCAGCGAAGGCGGCGATTACACGCTTGCGGGTTTCTCGCGGCTCGATTACATCGTCGATGTAACCGTCGGCGGCGGCGGCATAGGGGTTGAGGAATTTTTGACGGAATTCTTCAACGACTTTGGCGCGTTCGGCTTCCTTATCTTCCGCAGCCTCGATCTGCTTGCGGTAGAGGATGTTGGCAGCGCCTTCCGGACCCATGACGGCGATTTCAGCGCTTGGCCAGGCAAACGCCAGGTCTGCGCCGAGCATGGTGGAACCCATCACGATGTACGCGCCACCGTAACCTTTGCGGGTGGTAATCTGAATCTTCGGCACGGTTGCTTCGGAATAGGCAAACAGCACCTTGGCGCCGTGGCGGATCACACCGTTGTGCTCAGAAGCGACGCCAGGCAGGAAGCCAGGGGAATCACAGAAGGTGAGCAGCGGGATGTTGAATGCGTCGCAGAAGCGCACGAAGCGAGAGATCTTGTCCGCCGAGTTCATCTCCATCGCGCCGGCCATAACCGAGGGCTCCTGTGCGACGATACCGACGGTGTACCCGCCCATGCGGGAGAGGCCGATGATGGCATTGGTCGCAAAAGTCGCCATAAGCTCGATGAAGCTGCCGCGGTCGACGATGTGCTCGATCACCTCATGCATGCTGTAGGATTCGAGCGTGGAGGGCGGCACGATGGTGTTCAATTCATCATCCATGCGCTCCGGATCATCACCCGTATCGACGTAGGGAGGATTCTCAGTATTGTTCGCAGGCAGATAGGTGAGCACACGGCGTACCAGTGCGATGGCCTCTTGATCATTGGGGGCGGTCAGGTGAGCTGTACCGCTGGTGCCGAGATGGACGGCAGCGCCGCCGAGGCTCTCCATATCGATGACCTCGCCGGTGACCGATTTGATCACCTCTGGGCCGGTCAGGAACATATAGGATTGTTTCTCGACCATGACGAGCATGTCCTGGACGGAGGGCGAGTATGCCGCGCCGCCAGCGCAGGGGCCCATCACAACTGCGATTTGCGGGACCACGCCAGAATACAGCACGTTTCGGCGAAAGATCTGGGCATACCCCCACAGGCTGCGGGCGCCTTCGTGGATGCGCGCGCCGCCGGAGTCGATCAGACCGATGCAGGGTGCGCCGGTTTGGGCAGCCAGATCCATGATTCGGGCGATCTTCCGTCCGTGGACCTCACCAAGCGATCCGCCCATCACGGTGAAATCCTGGGCGTAGACATAAACCGTCCGGCCTTCCACGCTGCCGTAGCCGGTGATGACACCGTCGGTTTCTACTCGGCTGCCAACGCCAAAATCTTCACTGCGGTGGGAAGAATAGAGCTCGACCTCATTAAACGAACCGGGATCGAGCAGTTCAAGGATGCGCTCGCGGGCGGACAGCCGGCCTTTGGCTTTGTGCTTGGCGATCCGATCTTCTCCGCCTGCCACTTGCGCTTTTGCGCGTCTTTTACGCAACTCAAGGATTCGGGGATCTTCTTCGGGCATAAGGTTTCCTCGCTTAAAAAAGTAATGGTGAAACTGAAAACGATGGATTGGAAAGCAAAAACGTCCGCGAAGGACGTAAAACTACCTCATACGTATTGTAATGAAAATGAGTAGCTTGCGGTAACGTCGAACATACCATTAATTCCAGATTTTCCTCCTGATTATCCAGTAATTTGTCCGACATGATTTACATCGGGCAGGACGACTGCGTTGACGGATTTCAACCGCTCTCCGGTCCTGGCCAGGGATCATTCACATCCGGGTGACGCTGATTTTTCCTGGCTCGACTTCATATTGTTCTTCATTTGCCAGGCGAAGAGCAGCAGTACCGGCGAGAGCAGAACGGTCGAACCGAGCAGACCGGCCTGGATGCCGGATTGGCGGGCAATGACGCCCAGCACCGGCCCGCCTGCGATCTGCCCAATGGCATCCACCTGGCTGCTCATCGAGATGACCGTTGCCCGTACGCGTGATTCCAGCCGCAGATTGACCCAGGCGGTGTAAAGCGGGGCCATCGTTTCGCGGATCACTGCGATTGCGATTACCAGGCTGACCGCCAGCGCGAAGTTGCCCCCCAGAGCAAAGCCTGCCAGGGCCGCCAGCAGCAAGGCGCTTAAAGCCGACAGCAGGCGGATCAGATCCTTCGCCCGGCTCATGTTCAGTCGTTTTTCGGTCAGCCAGGTGGAAACCATGCTGAGGATTTGACTGCTGACGGCGATCAGCCCGATCCAGGCGACCTCGTTCAGGCCGGCGATCGTCGGCAGTTCGAACCGCTCCAGCAGTGAGGCGGTCCACAGCCGGTCGTAGCCTTCTGAGTATAAGCCGAGGAACAGGCCGATCAGCAATATCCCGACCAGCGCCGGACGAATGCGCAGCATACCCAACCCTGACCGGTAGGTGTGCGCCATCTGCTGCCAGGATGTGCGCTGCTCGCGGGGAGTGGGGTGAAAGCCCGCCTCGGGCATGACCAGAATCAAATATATCCCCAGCAGGACAAAACCCGCCGCACTGACCAGGAACGGCACGTTCAGCCGGCTTTGGGCTAGCAGCACGCTGGCGGCGGTCCCGACCAGCGCGCCGATCTGCTGAAAGCGTGCGCCGCGCAGGAAGATCGCTGCGGCGTGTTCCTCGCCAATCTCGTCGCTGATCCAGGCCTGGTTGGCGCCGCTGGTGAAGGTCCAGCCCAGCCCCCACAGCACCTGTCCGAGCAGGATGGGCATGAACAGCGGCCATAAACCGGTGACAGCGAAGCCAGCCGCGATCAGGAAGACGCCGATGATGACCGACAGGCGGCGCGAATACACATCCGCGACGATGCCGGTCGGCACCTCGAAGACCATTACGGAGGTTTCCAGAAAGGTCCCGACCAGCACAAGCTGGAGCGGATCCAGACGGGCCTCTTTGACAAAATAGACCATATCGACGGTGAAGACCAGCTGGAAGAATCCGGCGGTAACAGCGCAGAAGGTCAGGTATACAATGCGCGGGCGGCTTTTTCCCATCGATGGATCCACGATGCGTTCGGTATTGCGCTGCGAGAGAACTCTATCGCTGGAAAGTGCCCGTCAGGGTTTCCTGGGTTAAGATGTGCCCGCTGACGGTCTTGAACAGGCCGTTTTTATCCAGGCCGGCAGGCAGGTTGGGCGGCAGGTCGAGCGCCAGCAGGCTGAAGTTGTAGCGGTGAGCTTTGCCGGGCGGTGGGCAGGGGCCGTTGTAGCCGGTCCGGCCGAAGCTGTTGCGGCCCTGGCTGTAGGAGCTGGTCGGCACGGCCTCCGGCAGGCCGGTCAGGCCGGCGGGCAGGTTGTAGATCACCCAGTGGGTGAAAATTCCCGCCGGGGCGTCCGGGTCGTCGACGATCAGCGCGTAACTTTGTGCATTGGTCACAGCCTGCCAGGTCAACGGCGGGGAGACGTCCGCGCCCTTGCAGGTATACTTTGTGGGAATGGATTCGCCAGCGGCGAACGCAGTGCTGGTGAGCATCAGGTTACCTCCTTCGTTCGGGAGCAGCGGCTGGATGGCGGCTCTTTCCAGCGAGAGCGGTCCAGGTAGAGCCAATGCCAGGGCTGCGCCGATGATGGCTGCGCTGAAAGCACAGGCGGTGTTGACCGCATCGTTGTTCAGCCAGGAGAGGCCGCGTACCTTCGCAGTCTCAGCGCCGCAGACGTGCAGCGGGTGGCGCTCGGTCTCCTTTTCGCACGTCGGGCAGCGGTAGATCGCCTGGAGGGTCGCGCCCAGCAGAGAATCGACCAGGCTGCCGGCCAGTCCAGCCAGGGTGATCAACGCGACGCGCAGCGGGATCGCCAGGGTGGTGATCTGGTCGCCTGCATAGGGCGGCCAGACGAGCACGGCGAGCAGGGCGATCAGCAGCGCGCCGCCGGCACCGGCGATTGTTCCGGTCAGCGAGACGGCGCCGGAACTTCCGGGCTCGACTCGTTTCCAGCTGGTCACCATGCGCGGATGGGCGCGTGAGAGCACGCCGAGCTCGGTCGCCCAGGTGTCGGCGTTGACTGCCGCCAGCGCGGCAGCCGCCGCCATCCACGGCCAGGGGCTGTTTGGAAAAACCGCCTGGAGAACGGCGAGAATCCCTGCGGCGCCGCCGTTGGCCAGGACCTGCCAGGCATCGCGTCGGCTGCCTTTGGAGAACTTCTCGTTCAGGTCGTTCTTCCGTCCCCTGAAGGCGCGCGAGAGCAGGCTGGATGAGATGAAAAAACCCAGCAACAGGACCGCCCAGGGCAGCCCGCCCAAACCGAACACCGCCGTGCCAAGCGCCGCTGCAGCAGCAGCGCCGGACCGGCTCAGACTGCGCGCTCGATATGCCGCCAGCGCGACGATCAGCGCCAGCAGGCAGCCAAGGCCCAGCTGCAGCCAGTTGAAACAGGTGGAAATGGGCATAATCGGATTCAGGTTCATTCCTGCCGCATTTAAATCAGAAACAGCGCCGCCAGGATTAATATCAATGGGGTGAAGGCCGAGCTGATCCAGAGCAGGAAGGCTACCGGCTTTTGCTCCGGTCGGCGGTAGAAGAACAATCCGCCGACCAGGTCGGCGACGTAGGTAAATATGCCCAGCACCGGCAGCAGCAACAGGCGCGCGGGGTTCGGCGGCTGCGGATTGCCCTGCGCGTCGAAGCCGAGTGAGATGGTCGGCGCAGTCGGCACGATCAGCGACACCTGCACGAAAAGGATCAGGGTCAGGATCAGCCCGGCGATGAGGAAGATGCGCGCCGGGCGGTCATCCCAGACCCGCCGGGCATAGGCTGCCGGACGGGAGCTGGCAGCGGTCAACGGATTTAGGGTGCCCATCTCCATGGCGTATTGAAAGGCGCGCAGAAAGCCGCGCGGATCGTCGGGCGAGATGGCGTACACCTTCTGGTGTGTGGCGATCACCATCAGTGTGCTGGTGGTAGAAGCCATGAACTCGACCGAGCCGAGCTCGCTTACCTGGCGCGTACCGCGCAAAGCTCCGGGCCAGGTGATGCGCGGCAGCGGCAGGCGAAAGCCCAGCTCGTTGGCCGGGCGAACCCACTCGATATCCGGTAAGGGGATGTCCTCTGCGCGCAGCCCCCAGCGGAGGCGCAGACCGTCGCGCGAGAGCTGGTAATAGGCATTGTAGAGGGCGTAGCCGCGGTAGATGAACACCGGCGCCGGCGCGAAGAAGACCAGTGACAGGATGAGGTAAGAGATGAAAAGCCCGCCAACTTCCTGTTGCAGCGAGAGGATCAGGAAGCCGGCGGTACCCGCCAGTAGGAATACCACGACCATGATGTGGAACATCAAGCCGCGCGCGCGCAGGGGGATAAAAACCTCGGGAGTACTCGCATCCATAGGGCTTAAAGGGATTCTGCCAGCGCGCGGCAGACCAGGTCAACCTGTCCCTCGTCCATCCGGCCTGAAAACGGCAGAGCCAGTCCGCGCTGGCCGAGATCTTCGGTGACGGGGAAGTCGCCCGGTCGGTAGCCAAAACGCTCGACCATGTACGGCTGCAGGTGGATGGGCAGGAAATAGGGACGCACCGGAATGCCGCGCTGCGCCAGCCGGTGGGCGACGCCGGCGCGGTCGATGCCGTGCGCCAGGCGGATTACATAGACAAACCAGCTTACCCGGGAGGTGGCGGCGTCCAGGAAGGGCGGCTCGACCGCGCCAATATCGACCAGGCGTTCGGCGTACCAATCCGCAACCCGCTGGCGTTTGGCGAGCAGCTCTTCCAGGCGGGTCATCTGGACAGCGCCGAGGGCGGCGCTCATCTCGTCGATGCGGTAGTTGTAGCCCAGGTGCGTGTGCGACAGCCAGGTGTCGCCCGGAACGCGGCCCTGATTGCGCAGCGCGCGCATCAGCGCCGCGGCTTGGTCGTCGTCGGTGACGATCATTCCGCCCTCGCCGGTTGTAATCTGCTTGTTGGGGTAGAAGGCGAACACGGCGTAATCGCCAAAAGCGCCGGCCTTGCGGCCTTTGTATTCCGCGCCGAGCGCCTCGCAGGAGTCTTCGATCACTTTCAATCCGTGGCGTCGCCCAAGCGCCTCGAGCGCATCCCAGTCGGCTGGCTGACCGAAGACGTCGACCGCTAAAAGCGCCTTGAGCTGCCCGTCCGCGGGCGCACCGCGGCGCGGCAGCCAGCGCCTGGCGGCCTGACCACCCGCGCTGAGCGCCTCTGCTGCTTCGCCAACCAGAGAGGGATCGATGTTGCCGCTGCGCGGATCGACGTCGACGAAGACCGGCACGGCCTGCTCGAAGAGCAGCACGTTGCTCGAGGAGACGAAAGAGAAGGGGGTGGTGATCACCAGGTCGCCCGGCCCAAGCCCTGCCGCGCGAACGCAAAGGTGCAGGCCGGCCGTGCCCGAGTTGACCGCGATGGCGTGACGCAGGCCGGTCAATTCACGGAATGCCCCCTCGAATGCCTGGGTGTACGGTCCCATGCTTAAATTGGGTGTATTGAGCACGTTCTGGATGACCTGCCGTTCGGCGTCGGTCAGATCAGGGGATGACATGGGCACAACAGGGGGCGGGTTTTGGGTCATGGGGCTGAGCTTGCCTCACTTACGTGAAAACTGGTCAGGAACAACGCTCTATTTGCATTATCCAAGGAACGCGATCCAGCCGGAAATGGCACGGTAGAGCGCCGGTGCGAGCACGTGTCGACATTTCTGCATCATCCAGCCGAGCAGCAGCCCCTGCGCCAGCGCCAGCCCGAGCTCGAACAGGAGTTTATTCGACGGCAGAGCGCCGAGCAGGCGGGGCAGCTGCCAGGCGGTATACAATCCGGCGGTGGTCAGCCAGCCGGCGGTGCTCCCCAGCCAGGAGACCAGGCGCATGTGGATGTAGCCGCGAAAGACGGTTTCTTCCGCCAGGCCGAGCAGCAGCAGGATCAAGAGGGCGATGCCCTGATTGGCGGAGACGCCCTTGATCAGCGAGCTGAACTTGCCGTGCAGGAAGACGGTCAGGATGACGATCGCCAGGCCGACCTGCAGGGCCGAGCTGAGCAGCGGGCGGTTCCAGCCGGCGCTGCGCGCGGGCTGGCGGCGGTAAGCCAGCGCGGCGATGAAGACCAACGCGCCGACCAGCGCGATCGCCGCGCGCTGATACAGGTTCTGCAGTTCAGCCGGACCGCCCTCGGGCAGGAGTTGGACGACCCTGACCTGCCCGCCGTATATCAGCACGGCCAGCAGCAGCAGACCGGCGAACAGGATCAGCGAAAGCACGCCTTCGCGGCGCGGATAGCGGAAGCCGAGCGAGGGGTGCTGCTTGAACCTGGGGCTGATGGTCAGCAGCATGGTGACGGCGAGCGCGCCGATCATCTCACTGGCAAGCGCGATGAGCTGCCTGACTTCCAAGGGCTACTCCGTTGTCTGATCGTCGGTTTCCACCGTGATCCGATCGTCGAATTCTTCTTCGGGCATCTCGAATTGCAGTTCCAGGCGCTCTTCCATGGTGACCTGACCGCGCAGGAAAGCCCCTTCTTCGGTGGAGAAAGCCATCGCGGTTACGTCCCCCCAAACCCTTCCGGTGGAGCGGATTTCGATTTTTTCGGCGGTGATGTTGCCGCGTACAGCGCCGGCGATGATGACTGTGTTGGCGCGCAGCTCCGGGCAGGTCACCCGGCCGGTCTCGCCGACCACGACCAGACCGCGCACGGCGATGTCGCCGTCGAACATGCCCTCGATGCGCACGCCGCCGCTGCCGTGCAGATTGCCTTTCCAGTTAATTCCAGGGCCCAGCACCGAAGTGACCCGGTCGGGCAGCGGCACAGTAGCCGGATTGGTTGAGGTTGTTTTTCGAAACATATGGATATTCCCTGTATGGGTGGATTGCCCAGCGGGCGGAGCAATTATAAGCGAGAAATGCTGAAGGATTGGCCGAGATTCCGTCCGGGGTGCGGGTTATTTTGGCGGCCAGATGCTGCCGGCGCGTACGACCGTTTCCGGCGGCACGTCGGCTTTGACAGTAGCACCGTTGCCGATGCGCGCGCCGCGCCCGACGGTGATATCCAGATTGACCGTGGCGTTCATGCCTATCTGGACATAGTCCTCCAGGCGCACATTGCCGGCAAGAGCGGCGCCTGGCGATAGGTTGACGCACCTGCCCAGCTGGCAGTCATGCGAAACGATCGCGCCAGCGTTTAGTACGCTCCCGAATCCGACTGCTGCGGAGCTGCTGACGTAGGCGAGAGCCAGCACCTGCACCCCGCCCTCCAGCCGGGCGCTTTGTTCGACCCAGGCGCTGGGATGCACCACAACCGGGCAGGTGAAGCCGGCCTGCTCGAGGATTTCGAACACGCGCAACCGCACCGCCGGGTTGCCGATGCCGCCGATACCGTTGACCGCCAGGCGCACGCCGGACCGGTGCAGATCGGTCAACTGCTCGGCGCCGCCGAGGACGGGCACGCCGAGCACCTTGGAGCCGCGGGTGAGCTGGTCATCGATCAAGCCGACCCAGTGGTAATTTCCGGCAGCGCGCACCAGGTCGATCAGCGTCTTGCCGTGACCTCCACCGCCGTACAGTACCAGAGCGGTCGGATCGAATTCGGGTGAATTTTCGGATCGATCGGATGCAGGTGACATAATTTGTTTATACCATAATCAGAGCTGAATGGCTGAGTTGAATGCGGAGCCGGGCGAGCGCCTCACGACAGGTGGCTGCGGAAAGCTGCGGGCAGACGCGCACGGAAGCGCCAGGGCAGGCTGCGCCAGGGCTCGGGGACGCTGCCAATTCCCACGCGCGGACCGGCAGTGACCCATGCTTCAGGTACAGGCATGCCTTCCTCGATCCACAGCTGGTTTTCTTCGATGGTCAGGTCGGCGCCGTTGAGGTAGCGGTCGATGTGCAGGGCGCGGGTCAATTTTGCGGGGCCGTCAGTCCACTGCGCGGGCGGGCGGCCGGCGCGGGCAGCGGCGATGGTCTCGATGCCCTCCAGCGGCAGAATGGCGCGGATGAGCGCCGCGGCGGGGTAGCCAGGCTCGCTGCAGACGGCGTTCAACATCCAATGCATGCCGTAGGTGAAATAGATATACGCGCGTCCGGGCGGCCCGTACATGATCTCGGTGCGTGGCGTGCGCCCGGCGCGCGCGTGACAGGCCAGGTCCTCCTCGCCGCGGTAAGCCTCGACCTCGATGATGATCCCGGAGAGGCGCTGCCCGTCCAGCAGGCGGACCAGGCGTTTGCCAAGCAGATCGCGGGCGGCCTCGAGGACGTCGCGGTTGTACCACTCTTGCGGCAGGATGGGTGACAGGCGCATGGATGTATTGTACAATAACGTTGAAATTCCCGGGATATGATTCCGTGAAATTGGCCGGATAACTGCGCCCAGCAGGACGCAAAAAGATGGCCAATCAGAGGATAGAATGACCGCGCGACCTGTCGGGGCAACAATTGTACCTGCCCGTTGAGTCATTCGATGTCGGGCATTGAATTTAAGGGGCAGGGTCTGTCTGCCCTGGAGGAAATCATGAAAATTCGTGAAGACGCAGGCCTGACCTTCGATGATGTGCTGCTTGTGCCGCGCGAGATGGCTTCGCTCTCAGCCTGTTTCGAGTTGATCTGAATCCCTGCCGGCGGGAATACACCGCCGGGAGGCTCGAACTCATTATTGTTTCGGAGGAATTATGAGAGAAGTGGTGATCGTTGATGCGCTGCGTACGCCAATCGGAGCGCTCGGCGGCGGGCTGGCGGCGGTGCGCCCGGACGACCTCGCAGCGCTGGTGATCAAAGCAGTCGTCGAGCGCAGCAGGCTGGACGCCAGCCTGATCGACGAAGTCTATCTCGGCTGCGCCAACCAGGCCGGCGAGGATAACCGCAACGTGGCGCGCATGGCCGCGCTGCTGGCCGGCCTGCCGGTGGAGGTGGCAGGGGTGACGGTCAACCGCCTGTGCGCCTCGGGCCTGAGCGCGGTCAGCATGGCGGCGCGGGCGGTGCGCAGCGGCGAGGGAGAGGTGTTCATTGCCGGCGGCGTGGAGAGCATGTCGCGCGCTCCCTACTCGCTGCCCAAGGCTGACAGGGGCTTTTCGTTTGGCAACCTGACCGCCTGGGACACGGCTCTGGGCTGGCGCTATCCCAATCCCAAGATGGAAGCGCTGTACGGCACCGAGGCGATGGGCGAGACGGCCGAGAACATCGCCGAGATGACCGCAATCACCCGCGAGGAGCAGGATGCCTTTGCCCTGCGCAGCCATCAACGCGCGGTTGCTGCGATCGACTCGGGCCGCTTTGCCGAGGAAATCCTGCCGGTGCCCATCCCGCAGCGCAAGGGCGAGCCGCTGCTGGTAACTACCGACGAACGCCCCCGCCGCGACACCAGCCTGGAGTCGCTGGCGAAGCTCCGACCGGCCTTCCGTGCTAACGGGACGGTCACGGCGGGCAATTCCTCGGGGATGAACGACGGCGCGGCTGCACTGCTGGTGATGAGCGCCGAGAAGGCGCGCGCACTGAGTCTCAAGCCGCTCGTGCGGGTGCAGAGCGCCGCCGCAGCAGGCGTTCCGCCGCGCATTATGGGCATGGGGCCTGTGCCGGCGACGCGCAAGGCGCTCGAGCGCGCCGGTCTGCGGCTGGAGCAGATCGGGCTGGTCGAGATCAACGAGGCGTTTGCCGTGCAGGCTCTGGCGGTCATCCGCGAGTTGGGGCTGGCCGAGGAGATCGTCAACGTGAACGGCGGCGCGATAGCTCTCGGGCACCCGCTGGGCTGTTCGGGGGCGCGCATCCTGACCACGCTGATTCACGAGATGCGCAGGCGGGCGCCACAGGCTCCCCGCCCGTATTATGGGCTGGCGGCGCTGTGCGTCGGCGTCGGGCAGGGCGAGGCGCTGATCGTCGAGTGGATCGGCGCATGACGCTCTGCTGCCGGCGGCACGAGTATTGCACCAGAATCATGCTTTTTAATTATTATCAGAAAAAATGAGATTCAACGTATGCCAGATAATTTCACGGTCATTCCGTTCGATTTACCCGGGAAGATTTACCGCAGCGCGCGGCCGTTCAGCAATTTCGATCCGTTCGGCGAGCTGGTGCAGACCTACCGCACCGCAGGGGTGGATATCATCGTTGTCTTGATGGAAAACATCGTGGCTGCCGGGGGTAATCTCCTTGTGCTTTACCGTAATTATGGTTTTCGGGTGATCCACGTGCCAATCCCGGATTTTGGCGTCCCGGATACGGATGATTACGCCGCGGCGGTCGGTGAGATCATCGCAGAATTGAAGCGTGGGCGGACGGTGGTGGTGCACTGCTATGCCGGGCTGGGGCGGACGGGGACCTTCCTGGCGATCATGGCGCGCAAGCTGATGGGTCTGGACGGCCCGGCGGCGATCAAATGGCTGCGGGGGCATGTGCCCGGCTCTGTCGAAACAGTCATGCAGGAAGAGTTTGTGGCCGAGTTTGATTTGAGCCTGATCAAGGATTGAGTGGAAGTGGCAGGTGTCAGGTATCATGTGTCAGGGGCGATGTGCCACCTGACCCGTAGTACTTGACCCTTGACACTTTATTCCGTGTACTTCGACTTATCCAGCAGCTCTTTCAGCTTCTCTTCCTCGCTCTTTTCCGCCACGGGAGCGCTTTTCTCCTGCTCGAGTTCGGTCTGCTCGGCGGCGCGCAGCACGTCGATCGGCGCGGCGCGCATGATGCTCCATTTGCCGCAGTTCTCGCAGCGGTCCAGCTTGCCGGCCACCATGTTCAATCCCCAGACGTGGCGAGGGGTGGGGCGCTTGCATTTCGGGCAGATCGCCCCGCCGGCCAGGCCGTAATTGCGCGCTGCGCCCGGCGCGATGCTGCCGGTTTTGCGGCGGTTCGTCAGCATGGGGATTACGTTGATAAAAAGTACAGCAGCTACGATTATGGCCAGGACCGGCACGAGAATGTTCGTAATCCCTGAACGCTGTTCATCCGCGGTCGGGATGATGTACAGGCTGGGTCCTACTGTGACGGTCGATCCGTCTTTAAACGTGACCTCAGCCGAGAACTGATGTTCACCCTTCGAGTAGTTTTTGGTATCGAAGGTCATCTTGTAAGGCGCCTGCGTCACTTCGCCTATGGATTCCCCATCGATCAGGAAATTCACTGCGCTGATCTGTTCCTCACGGCCGATCACAGCGATATTAAAAGTCCCGGCAATTTGATTGCCCATGCCATAGCCGATGATCTTGTCGATGTTCAGCCTTAAATCGGTCTGCGCCTGAACAACGGTCGGGGCTAACAGCAGGGCGATGACGAGAGTGGCTATGATGAGCCGGAGCGATTGAATTGATTTATGGTTTTGCACGGATTTTCTCATTTCCAACGGGTTAGAATCGTTTCGCGCTGGAACATCTTCACGCCGAGAAAAACCAGCCCGATGTCAGCGGCGATCAGGGCAGCAATAAAAATCAGCATAAGTTGAATATCGATCACAAGCTTGCCGGCGATCTGCCCGAACATGATCGCCAGAATCGGCACAAGCAGGACCATTGAAATTTGTTCAGCGGTGCGTGGATCGTTCACTCTGGACGAGATGAAGATGGCCAGGTTGACCGCCGCGATGGCCATCAACGGGCCGACCACGAACACACCCATCAACCAGGTAGGGGTGAGCACATAGAGTTGGACGGCCTTACTCGCGCCAGTGACAGGGATGAGCAGGATAAAAACAATGAAACTTGCCCAGCCAACAACGATCGCCGGCAGCGAGGCAGCCGCGGCTTTGCCGATCAGCAACTCTTCGGTGGTGATGGGGGTCGCCAGCAGCGGCTCCAGGCTGCGCGTGGTCTTCTCGCCGACGATGCTGTAAGCTGCAATGGTGGTAGGGATGATCAATGGCATCATCATGAAGAACAGCAGGAACTGGTTGAGCATAAATGCCTGGACGCAGTCATTGGCGCTCATCGAGCCGCATGCCGCTGCGAACATTTGCGGGACCTCGGAGGATCCGCTGCCCTCGGGTACTGAAGATTTTGTGACGCTCAGCATAATCAGCGGCAAGGCGGTAAAAATCAGGGGCAGGAACACGATGGTAAAAAATACCAGACGGTTTTTAAAAACCTCTGCCCATTCTTTGGCAATAATCGTGCGGATGTGTTTCATCGGCCGCTCCTCAGGCCTGGTCGGCCTGGATGGTCTGCAGGTAGATGTCTTCGAGCGAATGGCGCAGCTCGCCGACGAATTGAATGTCCGCGCCCGCCTGGACCAGCGCGCGTACGATCTGCGGATTTTGCGTTTCAGGCTCAGCCAGTGCGATCACCAGGCGGTTGTCGACAGTCTGGACGTCCTGGACGAAGTCCAAGCCCCGCACTAGCACCAGCCAGGCAGGATCCAGCGCGCGCAGGTGGAAGACGACCTTGCGCCCGAACAGTTGCTTGCGCAAATTTTCCGGCGTGTCGACCGTGATCAGCCGCGATTTGAAGATGCCGATGCGGTCGCACAGGCGGTCGGCTTCATCCAGGTTATGGGTGCATATGAATATGGTGCGCCCTTCGGCTTTGAGCTCTTCGATGAAGTCGCGCACCAGTTTGGCTGCCTCGGGATCCAGCCCGCTGGTCGGCTCGTCGAGGAAAAGCACCTTTGGCTCGTGCAGCAGCGCGCGGGCAATGGCCAGCTTCTGGCGCATGCCCTTGGAGAAGCTGCCGACCTCGTCGAAGCGCCGGCCCCACAGCCCGAGCATGCTCAGGTATTTCTCGACCTGTTTGGGCACGTCAGGGACGTCGTACAGCTCGGCGAAGATGGTCAGGTTCTTCTCGGCGCTCAGGCGCTCGTACATGCCGGGAGTTTCGGTCAGGATACCGACCTCGCGGCGGATCTGACGGTCGTCTTTGCCGATTTGCAGATCGCCGATGAAGGCTCTGCCGCTGGTCGGGCCGATTAGGCTGGCAAGCATGCGCACGGTGGTGGTCTTGCCGGCGCCGTTCGGGCCGAGGAAGCCGAACACCTCGCCCTCATTGACACGCAGGCTGAGGTCCTGCACAGCATGGATCGGCGGCTTGCCCTTGCCGATTTTAAATTTCTTGTTGAGCAGTTCGGTACGGATCATGGTTCCTCTAAACCCTCGTAGTGAAGACGCTTCAACCGGAGGGTTTCCCAATTATACAGCGTCTCGAAGGAAAGGAACGTTAAAAGCGCGCTTAAACGGCGGGGCGGTCAGGGTGACGCGGGCAGCGTGGAGGCACCGTGACGCCATGAAGTAGCCTTATCATTTCGGTTCGATCTTGCGCGGCATTACCACACCCTACAGTCTAAGGGGTCACCGCACGCAGGATTATTTCAATTCTATAGTATAATTAATGAAGATTGCCCCGTGTACCGGCGGCGATGACGAGATAAACAGCAGATCTCAGGACAGCAATTTCAGATTGCCAATCCATGTCTGGGGTTGGCCTTTTTGCACCTTTTTTCGGCATGTCCGGACAGGAGGCTGTGGTGAAGTTCCGTGTGGGTGATCCGGTCGTACACTGGACCTTCGGCCTGGGGAAAATCATTGGCGTGGAGGAACGGGCTCTTTCAGATTCCAGTACGCTCTTCTATCTGGTGCAGGTGCGGGACCTTACGGTGTATGTCCCCGTGGATCACCATACAGAAAGCCGGCTGCGCCCGCCAACCGCGCCGCGAGATTTCAAGAAGTTATTTGAGATATTAAAGGGATCGCCTGAACCGCTGGTCGAAGACCGGCTTGAACGGAAGTCATTGCTGCGCAAGGGGTTGGCTGATGGAAAGGCCGAGACCATTTGCAGAGTGATTCGCGATCTCACTGCTCTGTCGCGTCAGAAGCCGCTCAATGACGACGACAAGAACATCCTCCATCGGGCACAGAATTTACTGTGCGCCGAATGGGGTTTCTCCCTCTCCATGCCGCAGGAGCAGGCCGAGAGCGAGCTGCAACAGCTCTTGATGAACCTGGCGTCGAATACCACCGGCTGAAAACTGCCGTCTTCTCCCGCTGCCTCGGCTGGCGGATGGTGCGCTGAGACGGGAGGGTGCGGGAAATCGTCAGACCGACGCGCGAGGCGTCACCACACCCTTCATAAACCTATCCGCCGATCTCGCTCATCACCCGGTTGGTGGCGAACTGCCCCTCTGCCAGGCCGTGACCCCAGGGCTTTTCCCACACGCCGTCGAGGATCAACATGCGCAAGTCGTCCAGCGTGGCGCCTGCGCGCAGCGGGCTGAGCAGGTCCATTTCCTTCTCGCGCAGCAGGCACAGACGCAGCCTGCCGTCGGCGGTCAGGCGGGCGCGTGCGCAGGCGGCGCAGAACGGCAGCGAAACCGAGGATATGAAGCCGATCTCGCCCTGGGCGCCCGGCAGGCGGTAGATGCTGGCCTCTCCGTCCAGCTGGCCTTCGTTGAGCGGCTCCAGCGGGCCGACCTCGGCGCGGATGCGCGCGATCATTTCCTCCGATTTGACCGCCTGGTTGAGCTGCAGCGAGGTGGCCCCGCCGAAGGGCATCATCTCGATAAAACGCACCTGCCAGGGGTGCTCCAGTGTCAGGCGCGCCATGGCGGGCACATCCTCGTCGTTGAAGCCGCGCACGACCACCGCGTTGAGCTTGACCGGCAACAGCCCGGCCTGTTCGGCGGCCAGAATGCCTGCCCAGACCCGCTCGAACGAACCCCAGCGGGTGATCGCCTTGAAGCGCTGCGGATCGAGTGTGTCGAGGCTGATGTTAACCCGTTCGAGGCCGGCTTCTTTCAGAGGGACGGCCAGTTGATCCAGCAACACGCCGTTGGTGGTCATCGAGAGCGAGCGCACGCCCGGGACGGCGCTCATCTGCCGCACCAGCTCGACGATGCGCGCGCGCACGGTCGGCTCGCCGCCGGTCAGGCGGAATTTGTCGAAGCCGAGGCTGGCGAACAGGCGCATGAGCAGCAGCACCTCGTCATCCTGCATCATCTCGGCGGTGGGACGAAAAGTCATGTCCTCCGGCATGCAGTAGACGCAGCGCAGGTTGCAGTGATCGGTCAGGCTGATGCGCAGGTAATGGATGTTGCGTCCGAAGCGGTCGTGCGCCATGTTAATCCTTTGCACAAGACAGTGTAATTATCATAAATTGTATCATAATAATATTAATAAATCATGCGAATCCAACCGATTGCGAGAACTGGATTCCTCCTCGCGCCGGCACCCGTACAGAGGGTATCGCTCGTCGAAAAGACAGCACCGGCGTAAACAACCGCCCTTCGGAGGTCGCTTCGTCTCCACTGGGCGGCTGCTCTCGAGAATGCCGCCGCTTACCCGACAATATTTACCCCCTTTGTACCAAATCTGAGGAAGTTTGTTTTTGCTCTGCATGACGGTTGACACTTTCCCATTCCGCCAAAGGGGGGCATAATCATTGTGCACCCGGCACACGCCGGGAGGTCAACGTCTAGGGATTCCTAACAGGAGGAAAGTATGCCCCCAAAGGGACGGATCGTTGTCAACGAGCTGTATTGCAAAGGATGCGAATTGTGCGTGGAGGCTTGCCCGCAGGATGTGATTATCCTCGACCCAGTGCGCATCACCGCCAGAGGTTATCACCCTGCCACCCTTGTTAAGGAAGGCTGCACCGGCTGCGGCATTTGCGCCATCGTCTGCCCGGAGGCCACCATCGTGGTCTACCGCGAAGCGGTGCGCGCCAGGCAGTCAGTGGAAGCATAGGAGGGCAGCATGGCGCGAGAACTCTGGAAAGGCAACAATGCCATCGCCGAAGCCGCCGTACGGGCCGGCTTACAGGCTTATTTCGGCTACCCGATCACCCCGCAGACCGAGCTGCTCGAGTATCTCTCGGCGCGCATGCCGCAACTGGGACGCGTTTTCGTCCAGGCGGAGAGTGAGCTGGCGGCAGTCAACATGGTCTATGGGGCTGCCTGTACCGGCGCGCGAGTGATGTCGTCATCTTCCAGCCCCGGCGTCAGCCTGATGATGGAGGGGCTGTCCTACATCGCCGGCACCGAGATCCCGGCGGTGCTGATCGATGTGATGCGCGGCGGGCCCGGTCTGGGCAACATTGCCCCGGCCCAGGCGGATTATAACCAGATCGTCAAGGGTGGCGGGCACGGCGACTTCAACATGCTCGTCCTGGCGCCGGCCTCCGTGCAGGAGTCTGTTGACCTGACGGTCGAGGCCTTTGACCTGGCAGAGAAATACCGGGTGATCACCGTCATCCTGATCGACGGCAACATCGGGCAGATGATGGAGCCGGCCGAGATGCCGCCGATGAAGCCGGTCAAGACGGTCTACCCGGATTGGGCAGTGCGCGGAGCAGCCGGACGCGATCGGCGCTTCCTCACCTCGATCTGGATCGACCCGCCCAAAGAAGAAGTCGTCAACCTGCGCATCCAGCGCCGCTGGCAGCAGGTCAAGGCCAGCGAAGTTCGTTACAAAACCTACTATATGGACGACGCGCGCTATGTGGTGATCGGCTTCGGCTCGACCGGGCGGGCGGCGCTCTCGGCGGTGCGAGCCGCGCGCGAAGAGGGCATTCCGGTCGGACTGCTGCGCCCGATCTCGCTCAATCCCTTCCCGGAGAAGGTGATCGCGGACCTGGCGGACAAGGTTGAATCGATCCTGGTGGTCGAGATGAACGCCGGGCAGATGCTGGAGGACGTGCGCGCGGCGGTCAGGGGCAAGATCCCGGTCGAATTCTACGCCCGGCTGGGCGGCATGGTGCCGCTGCCGGACGAGGTGCTGCGCGAGATTCGCCGGCTGGCTAGCGAGCCAGCGCCCCTGGACGGGCATCCGCGCGACCGCTGGCTGGCTCGCATCGACAGCTTGATCTAAGGAGGAGCGCAGACATGGATACCACTGAAGAGATCCTGGTTTATCAACGACCGAAATCATTCACCGAGGCGGTTACCGGCTTTTGCCCGGGCTGTACGCACGGCGTCGCCCACCGGCTGATCGCCGAGCTGGTCGACGAGATGGGTCTGCGCGAAAAGATGATCGGCGTGGCCTCGGTCGGCTGCTCGGTGTTCGCCTACAACTTTTTCGATTTCGATTTCGTTCAGGCGCCGCACGGGCGCGCCCCGGCGATGGCGACCGGCATCAAGCGCCTGATGACTGATAATGTCGTCCTCACCTACCAGGGAGACGGCGATATGATTTCGATCGGCACCGGCGAGATTGTTCACGCCGCCACGCGCGGAGAGAACATCACGGTCATTTTTATCAACAACACCAATTACGGCATGACCGCCGGGCAGATGGCGCCGACCACGCTGCCCGGTCAAAAGACGACCACCTCGCCTTTCGGTCGCGACGTCGAGATGCAGGGCTACCCGATCCGCGCGGCCGAGATGCTCTCGACGCTCGACGGCGCCAGCTACGTGGTGCGGCGCAGCCTGCACGACCCGAAGAACATCCGCCTGGCGAAGAAGGCCATCCGCATGGCGCTGGAAGTGCAGATGCGTGGATTGGGCTTCTCGATGGTCGAGCTGCTCTCCACCTGCCCGACCAACTGGGGCCTGACGCCGATCGAGGCGACCCGCTGGCTGGAGGAGCACATGCTGCCGTATTACCCGATCGGTGACTACAAGGTTCACCCGCTGGTGGCGGAAATCAAGGTCTAGGGAGGGAGCGATGCAGACAGAGATCATCATTTCCGGATTTGGCGGGCAGGGCATCCTGTTTGCCGGTCAACTGCTGGCCTATGCGGCCATGGACCAGGGGCTGGAAGTCACCTGGATCCCCTCCTACGGGCCCGAGATGCGCGGCGGGACGGCCAACTGCACGGTGATCGTCTCCGACGAGGAGATCGGCTCGCCGCTGGTGCGCAACCCGAAGGCGGTGGTGGCGATGAACCGCCCCTCGCTGGATAAATACGACCCGCTAGTCAGCCCGGGCGGGCTGTTGATCATCAATTCGTCGATCATCGACAAGACCTCCGAGCGCAAGGATATCCAGGTGGTGCGCGTGCCGGCCAACGAGATCGCCGAGAAGATCGGCGACCGGCGCATGACCAACATGGTCATCCTGGGGGCGCTGCTGGCCAACCTGCCGATCCTGCCGCTGGAGGCGCTGGAGAAGGCGCTGGCCGAGCACCTGCCGGAGCGGCATCATAAATTGCTGCCGCTCAATTACCAGGCGCTGCGCGAGGGGGCGAAGTACGTGGGGGAGAAGGTTTAGAATTTACGGGTTGATTGTTAATCGGGCGAGCTGGCCGGCTCGCCCGAATGATTTAACTGAGGATTGATCAACAAAACCTTACAAAATTGTCGGTTATTTGGGGCGGATCTAAATCATTGATTGTGCTAGTATCTTGTAAGTAGAGTTGTTTACCGGGGGAAATATCGGTTGGAGGGTGGGGGTAACAGGGAAGTCATGGATTGCTTGTCAGCGATACACCAAATGATCTTTAGGTAGTAGGATATCAATTTTCAAGAAAAAGGAACTAATAAGATGGCCACTGAACCTGACATTGTTCAAAATGTAAAGGATATCATTGAGAACGACTTGAGCTTTAAGCTTTCAGGCCTTTCTTCAGAAATCAAATCATTGTTGGATCAATGGAAAATCGCACATCCACAAGAAGCATTCCCATCACCATTAATGTGGGAACTGACCGCATTGGATGCAATGCCAGATATACGTGAAGCGAGAACACCGGGTGAGTTATATTACCGCCCTCTCATGGAATTCGTTAATCGGGATACAGATCCTTTTACCCTAGATATTTATCCAGATGTGAAAGAAACACTTAAGGATGATAATGCAATTACCTATTATATAGACCGTTTCAATGAAACATCTAATCCAATTCGTAAAGCCCGTTTTGCGGATTTGCTATGGGAAGCTCTTAAAATCAAAGGAGACCGACACGCATATAAATATGGGATCGAAGCTGGCAGAGCCTACCTATCTCAGATTGGCTTGTTTTTTGACCAGGAAAGGGGTTTGATCAACCTTACTAATAATCTACAAAGAGTTGCGGAAATTTCGGTCGTTCTGAATTCGTCCGACCTTGCATCCAATTTGATCACGACTACCATGACAACGTTGCCACGCCTTCTCGAGCTCGAGGCATATCATTACATTTCAGAGCAAGTAAAAACCCTTGAGTTTATCGAAAGTCGGATGAATGGTTCAGTACAAACGGACATTTGGAAAAAAGCACAACAAATTTGCGTTGCGGGAATTGTGACACTTGAAAAACAAGAAGCACCAAACGATTTATTACTCCAAGCATTAGTAAATGGTGTCATCATCTGCTCTGTCCATCTAGGTGAGAATGAAATTGCCTGGAAATACCGTGTCAAAGTGGCAGAAATCCAAGAAAATGAAGCCTACAAACGGGAAAAAGGTGATTATGGTAACAAAGGGAGTATGGTAGCACTCAGGTTTATGCATGACGCTCTCAATACATACCTAAAATTAGTATCACTCGCCCCAAATGAAACCGAGAAGAGCAGAATAAAATCGAAAATTGTTGCGATAAAAAGGGAGGTGCGCCGTTTGATTAAGGATTCAGAGGCCGAAATGAAGACCGTTAGCGTGTCCTTCGAAGTACCATTGGCTGTGCTTGAACAATCTATTATGCCATTGCTTAACGCGAAACCAGAGCATTTATATCTGCTGCTATGTTCGCATCCAGATCTGATACCCCAGGTTAATAACCTTCGTGAAGAAGCAAATAGAATCACGGATGAAGCACCTTTGTTTTCACTACTTGGTAAAACTTCTCTTCGGGATGGTCGGATTGTCGACGAGACTCAGCCTCTATCAAAAGATGAAAACCTGATTGATACAATGAGGTTTTGGTTCCAAACACAGGCAAGTTTCCTTGATTTTGTTTTCCACCGGCTGAGACAAACAGGGCAGATAAGTAAAGACTCTCTCCTGTCGCATCTACAGAAATGGGAATTTATTGATGAAATGGATTTGCCATTCATTGAGAAGGCCTTAGACCATTATTTTCATGATGATCATATCAGCGCATTACACCTATTAACCCCTCGGATTGAGCATATGATAAAGTCAGCTTTTGAGCAGGTAGGATTACCACCAGTTGCTGTGCCTAATGAACAATTAATCCGAGAGCAAACTTTTGGAGAGTTTCTTAGAAGAAATGAGGTCAAAAAGGCTCTCGGTGAAAATGTCTGGTACTATTTGAACTTTGTCCTTGTCGATGAAAAGGGATTGAATCTGAGAAATGATATTGCCCATGGCTGGATCGGACCGGATCAATGTAATCGCATCAATGTTCAGATTGCGTTGTTCTGTATGCTATTAATAACCATGTTGGTCCGTAACAAATCTGAGCAGGAGAACTTATGATTTTTCAATAGCAAAAATGATTATGAAATTCTTTGTAAGCAATTCTTAATAGGGAGGAAATTGTGTCGTGTAGGGTTCTTCCTAGGCTTGAACACACCCCATAAATTACAATGATTCGGAATGGGGATATGCCGGAAGAAGCCAGAGAATTGAATTGTGGCGAGTAGAGAAGCTGTAGGGTGCGTTCCGGTGGTGAACGCACCGAAAAGGGCGTTATAGCGTTGGTCTAGCTTTCAACGGTATATACGAGCTGGATATTACGATTCTGCATGGGGGCTGGCGAATGAATTTTTGGAGGTATCCGAGCATGGAGAGTAATGTATAAAAATAGACGGTGCGTTCACCCTCATCACTTCGTTCGGGGGCAGGCGTGCTGAAAGCACCCTACGGGCTGCTTAAAAGTCTTGGTTACGACCCAACCATCGCCACATATTGGCCCATCCTGGCCGGTCTTGTCATCATTGTGACGGGCAACTATCTCGGCAAAATTAGGAGCAATTACTTTGCCGGTTTCAGGACCCCCTGGACCTTGTCAAGCGAGTTGTCATGGAATAAAACACATAGGTTGGGCGGCAAGTTGCTTTTCCTGCTCGGCGTGGTTTTGATAGCCGGATCGATCATCGTTATCGGCGAGTTTTGGGCCTACTTCCTCCTGGTCGCAAGCCTCCTCTGGACAGTAGTTTTAGTAGCCTATTCATATTTCATCTGGAAAAGCGATCCAGACCGCAGGCATACTAAGCCAGCTTCCACAGACTGAATTACGGATTGAATAGGGTGCGTCGCCGACGCACCCTATTATCTTATAATAAGGATATCCCAATACAGGCGGTGAAATTATGCTCGAACTTCCAGAAGCCCGGGTGATCGCCGGGCAGATTGCCCAAACCCTCAGCGGCAGGACCGTCCGCAAGGTCATCGCGGACTCCTCGCCGCACAAGTTTGCCTTCTATGCCGGCGATCCGCAGGGCTACCCCGCCTTGCTGGAGGGCAGGAAGATTCAGTCCGCCAGCCCGGTCGGCGGGCAGGTTGAGATCGCGGCGCAGGGCGCTACCCTCCTGCTCGGCGACGGGGCCAATATCCGTTTCTTCCGCGCAGGCGAGAAGGGACCGGACAAGCACCAGTTGTGGCTCGAGTTCGACGACGGCTCGCGGCTCGTCTGCAGCGTGCAGATGTACGGCGGGCTGTACGCCTACCCTGAAGGGACGAACGACAATTTTTATTACATCGTCGCCAGAGATAAACCCTCACCGCTGACGGACGCCTTCGACGAAGCGTACTTCCTCAGCATGCTGGCGGAAGCGAAGCCGAACCTGAGCGTCAAGGCCCTGCTGGCGACCGAGCAGCGCATCCCCGGGCTGGGCAACGGCGTGCTGCAGGACATCCTTTGGACGGCGCGCATCCACCCCCGGCAAAAGATGGGCGAATTGAGCAGTGCCGAGCTCGTTGCCATGTATGCTGCCGTCAAGGACGTCCTGGCCGAGATGACGGCGCGCGGGGGGCGCGACACCGAGCGCGATCTCTTTGGCCGGCCCGGCGGCTACAAGACGGTCTTGAGCAAGAACACGGTAGGC
>JAXDBP010000005.1:0-24011 GCA_034678705.1 Bellilinea sp. | reverse complement strand
TTCCCTCGATCAATTTGCCGATTATTTGGGAATAAGCCAGGGCTATCTAAGCCAGTTGATGAATGGGGCTAGAAAGGGGATGGGCAGAGCCACCGCGATTGTGATCTGCCAGAAACTGAACGATTATGAGACGTGATTTCAAAAATGTGAACATCCGCCCACATGGCCACGTTTTTGGCGATTCCTTGTGGTCGGTGGTAGCGCTAACCGTGGGCACGGAGGTTCGGTTCCGAGAACGGAGAAAAGCAATAAAAATCTTTGCGCCAGTAACGACTGCTTTTTTGATCTCATTCCTAATATATGATCTGTATATCACTCGTTCTACTGAGCTAATTTTGCAAGATGGTAAATCGTTTTGGCCGTTCTCGATCCCGATTGGCGTCATTCTGTTGTTTTTGTCTATTCGTTCCCGCAAACCCGCGCTGTCGATATTCAGTGCACCGTTTTTATCTCCCTACACTCAACCATATTAATGGCCCTATTCGCTTCTTGGTTTGATCAACCGCCCAAAAATATTCCTGGTTTTTATCCTAATCATGTGGATAATACAAGATCGCGACGGCCCCTGGATGTTAAGAATGATCCTTGCTCCGTTTTTTGATTAGGTCTTCAGCCCATAAATTTTGATAAAGCTACCCGCTACAATATTGCCGGCAGAAGTAAAAATTCTTATTCCATCAACGTCGCCCGTGTTTTTCCACAAGCCCCATATCTCATTAAATCTATATCTGCTACTAGAATGGAAACCGCCTCCATGCAAACTTTCTGAAAAGCCAGTCTGCAAACCGTGCCCCGTACAGCCCCCAGCCGTAGATGACCGCCGCAACGTAGAGAGTCGAGATAATCACCAGCGTCCAGTATTCCACCGCGCCGCGCCCGCCGCTGAGGATCGCGCCGGAGAGAAGGGAAAGGGGGAGAAATGCGGATTTCATTTAGCCAGTCCGTAAACTTTGATCCAGCTTCCGGCTATCATATTTGAACTATTTACGGTCAAAAATCGCAACCCATCCACAATGCCCGTATTTTTCCACGTACCGTAAATTTCGTCATGACGATAAGTGCCAGAAGTGGCAAGAGTCAATACGTGACCTCTCAAATTAACATAAGTACTGGAATCGTCCCATCCAGTAAGGCCAAACTCCAGATGTGCAAAAACATTCGCATCTGCACCAGACGCAGGGTAGCAGCGTCCAATATATAATGCCGTCGCCGTAGCCGAATGCGCTGTATTTGAACCGTCTCCCGTTTCCACTTGCGATGTGTGATAATTACCACCAGTATCAAACGTTTCTCCGGTCGAAAAACGTAATTGAATAGATTCCATTACATTGGCGGCTCTATCAGTACGAATATTTGCCACAACCAGAATTGCGCCGTAATTGTCAGAGGCTCCAGAAGGGATAGGTATATCAATCGAAGTCACATCCGAGGAGTGCACCCAAGAGGCTATCAATTCATAATCTGCCAATGGGCTGTCTGCCCACTCCGGAGCAGTTTCTCCCGCGTTCTGCTGTAAAACTTGCTCGGCTGTTCCTTTTTCCAATCTAGTAGGAACACCGTCTGCCCCGCCATAGATGAGGTCTCCGGCAGAAGTCATGGGATTATTCAATTTCTCCGACAGGCAGATTTCTGTCCCTGCATCATTTTTCGTGTACAGCTTTCCGTCTGTTTTTACATAAACGTAAAGCAGTCCGATTGCTGGAGTATCAGGCGCGGCTGATTCTGCAAACGTAAACTTAGAAAATCCGTCTTGGCTGGCTTTAGTCATAGTTCCCTCTAGGAGATTTTTATTCCGTATATTCGAATCCAGGAGCCCGCAACCATATTGGAGCCGTTTGCAGTATAGAAACGAATTCCATCCACAACTCCTGTGTTTTTCCACATACCATAAATTTCATTGTAGCGATAGTGCGCCGACGTGGACAGAGTCAACGAGTGTCCTCGGACATTCGAATACGCGCTGGTAACATTTGCCCCTGTAAATCTCAGCTCTCCATATCCAAATACATTGGCATCTGCATCTGCGCCAGGAAATGAAAAGCGCCCGATCCAAATACAATCTTCGGCCGAATTGCTCTGCGTAGCAGATGAGCTTCCACTTTCTACTGATCTATTCCAGTAATTCGCTCCTGTGTCATAGGAGCTTCCAGTAGAAAGACGCATCCGGATACCCTCCAGCTCTTCAGAAGCGCGGTCGGTTCGAACGTGCATCATTACTAACAGGATTTGATACGTGTTTTGCCAACTGGCAGGCAAGGGAATATCAATAGTGGTCACGTCCCCAGAATGAACCCACGATGTCAATAATGCCATCGTTCCGCCCGTCGAAGCAGCCCATTCCGGAGCAGTTTCTCCAGCATTCATTTTGAGGACTTGCGAGGCTGTTCCTTTTCCCAATCTGGTAGGAACACCATCCGCTCCACCGTAAATGATGTCTCCCTGCGCTGTCATCGGGTTTGTCAGTCCCTCAGATAAACATATTTCTGTACCAGCATCATTTTTTGTGTAGAATTTCCCGTCCGTTTTTACATAGACGAAAAACAATCCACTCGCCGGAGTATCTGGGGCGACATTCTCGGCAATCGTCAGTTTTGGAAATTGATTTTCAGAACCTTTCATGGTTTATCCCTCGTATAGGTAGTCATCTTCGGCTTCATTGGTCAGCATTTCAAGCGGAGTATCATCGGACACTAAAATTTCACCCGATCCGACAGACTCCCCGTTGACCCAATTCGTTCCGTTGAAAATAAGTGTTTCTCCGGTTGCCGGAGTGGTAGTTATTACATCAGCTAGATCGTCAATGGAAATTGACGGCGACAGCCAAACCCATGAGCCATTCGTGTATAAACCAACCTGCTCCGTATCTGTAGCATAACCAATCGCGCCTTCCTCCAGCGTTCCTGAGAACGCCTCAATATTGGCTTTTGTATCTCGTTGTTGAATTATTCGGGTGCTATTTTCCAGTGCCATTTCAAATCCCTGTAATCGTCACGTTGTATTGAGTCAGATCAGCAGCAGATTGACTTCCCTTATAAGACACGAACACCCACTGCTTTGCGGTTGGATTCCAGAGCATATCGCCATAACCTCCATCCTCTGTTTGCACGTCGCAATAATTTGGACCATCCCAGGTCGCGCCCTGATCCAGAGATATCCAAATCGCGTTTCTACGCCCCATGCTGTTTCCCGGGCTCATTAACTGAAAGCCACAGGCAAGCAGCACATGATCGTCCCACCAGTTATCAAATCCGCGCCAATGGGAGCGTGTTTTTACACGAACGCGCCCCGATGCCTCAAAAGTGCTGGTTATATTTTGAATGGCCCCCCACGTTGCCCCCATATCCGTGGACACCGATTTGTATGTGTATGAGTTACCGTCATGACGCAAAATAGCCAGAATGGTCGTGCCACCAAGGTATTCCAATCCGACCTCTTCCGTGGGATATGTTGTCCAATCAGAAATATCGCTGATATATTCCCACGTTGCCCCATTGTCCTCGGATTTGACAAAAATGCTTTTACTGGCTCCCCCCGCCCCATTGTATTTCCTGGCTCCGGCATAGATTATTCCATTATAAACAAAATGATCGTCCGTCATAAAAATATGGATATCGTCTGCAACGCCTGAAAAATCAATCGCAGCAGGCGTGCTCCAGGTTAGACCACCGTCAGAACTGATGCTTTGATATGTTCCATCATCATCCGAGCCATAATCAATGCGCCACATATGCAATAGCAGATTGCCGTTTGGCGCAATTATCAGCCACGGCTCTCCAGCATCTTGACTGGCTGTACAATCTGGCGGCTTCATGGGAAAGCCCGAAACAGGATTCCCATCCAGATCCGTATTTTCGTTTGTCCACGTGTCTCCGTAATCGTCTGAAAATCTAATCCGGAGATAGCCGTCATTGGTTGCGTGCGCGGAGCTTCGTTGATAAATAAGCACCCATATACCGCCAGGAATCTCCTCCATCGTGGCCCGACCATACCAATCTGGACTGCCCCCGGTAGCTACGGACTTGGAAGCATTGACCGTAAAGCCAATCCCAGCGCTTGCCAAAGTTTTTGACAGCGTAACAATCCACCAACGATTACCGTCTGCGATTGCCAAATACTCATTCAGTCCAGCCCCGTTATCGTTGAAATGAAATATTTTCCCACGATTGCCGGTATCAGGAGAGCCGATAGCCGCCAGTAATTCATCCTCCGTAGGAGGGTTGCTGATATTCGTATCCAAATACTCTATAACATCAACATCTTGTGTCTCATGAGTGTGATTTCCAGCAGCCGCCTGAAATTCTCCAGTTCCCAATGTGTGATGATGCGCACTCGCGCTGGTATCTACGTCATTGTCGTGTAGATCAGCATAGTTCAAGGCATCAAAAACGGATCGATCTCCATACCCGGGCTGCTCATCTGTAATTACGGGCTGTCCCTCAGAAGCATGCACATATATATTCCCAATACCACTACCCACAGAATTCAAAACTAATTTCCATACTATGCATGCACCTCTAGAAGCCGCACCGTCGAATTGGTCGAACGCGATGACATTACCAGAGTCAGGGACAACTAGAGCTGTAACGTCAACATGACGAACCGGATGATCATCTCCGGGAACATATGACGGCCACTCATCAACCAATGTCCCGTTGAAATATAGCCCATTGGTCTGATCGTCAGCATCCCAGTATAAAGTTGCAGATAAAATCACAATGTCAGGAACGGCAATCGTGGATCGGTACAATTCCCGTTTAGAAATGCCGCTGGGGCCATAGATGATTACTGTGGTAGCATCCTCAATTTTTACGGCGTAATCTGATCTGGATGAAACGGCTGACCATGCGCTGTCATCAAATGCTACGGTTTCCCAATCAGCAGGAGGGGCATCATTTCCACTTCCATTCCACAGTGATAGTGCCTTTGTATTGGAAACGGAGCTAACAAAAATTTCAGGATCACCAGAAATAAGCGTATCTGTCTTGAAGCGCTGCGTGGAACCAGACCACCATCCGAACTTAGCCGATAATGATCCATAACTGGCATACCCACCATAGCCGTTCCCGCCTCCATACGCCAGCCCTTCAACAATGCAATTTCGAGCATTTATATTTCCCCCGCGCTCCGCACTCACACCATACGCATCTCCCGTACCCATATTAATTACGCTAATAATCGATTGCTCAATTGAGGCCATTCCCGACAACGGGCCGATGACCCCCTTTAATGTACTCGCGCTTGAATCGGCAATTACAATATTGGTGTTCAGAACAGAATTTGGTGACAGGGTAACAGTCCCGACAATAACAGCGTCATGCCCGTTTAATCGAACATCTGCTGGAATAGTTACATTTTCAGTGAATACCTGTGGAGGCAGCTCCACCATATCCCCGCTTGACGCAGCGGCCAGAGCAGCCGCGATTGTAGCATACTCGCTTACCGGATTTCCATCGGCATGATAAAGAAGAACCGTATCCCCGCCCAGCCCAACCTTGTTATCGGCGATGTCGATCCCAGGCCCTTCGCCGGCGGTCAGGGTCGCCTCCGAGACCGCCACCATCAGCGGCCGCAGGCGTTTGGCCAGCGTGGTCAGCAGATCGTTGATATTAGCCATCCCTCGGCACTCCAATATCCCACGGGCTTTGCTCGCCTCGTGGGGTCAAAATCAGCCGATCATCCGCCGGCGTGTATTCCGCCTCCTCGATGAACATCAGCGACGGATCCGCCAGTTTCGACGTATCCAGGCTGCCCGGGATCACGTCCTTCAATCTGGCGTACACCCCCACCGGGCACTGCTCCCGGCGAACTGGCACATCAAACGCGTCCCGCAGCTCGCCCCGCTTGGTGATCAGGTATGGGTTAGCGGAAGTCGGCTCCTCGTACACCCGCAGCCGGCGGTTGATGGCCACCGTGGCCAGCATGCGCCTATAATTCGAAGTTCCCATATTGAGCAGCTCCTCGATCTCGTAAAGCGCCAGCCCGTCCCCGTCCCTGAATTCGGAGATCGACAGCCCGCTGGCGATATCCAGATCGACCGCGGTGACAAATTCCCCCGCCGCGGTTGCGATCTCGGAGATCTGCGTGGCCGTGTCCACCAGATCCGTGCCCACGTTCTGGTAATAGCACCAGCCCAGGGTATCGTACCAGCCGCGCCCGCGCAAAACCACCCCCAGCTCGCCGCCCTCCGCCGGCGCGATGGTCGGGATCGGGTATTTTTTCTGCGCCAGCAGCATCGCCCGCGCCGCCTCGGCGTGCGCCTGGGCCGAGCCCGAGCTGGTGAAGAGCAGCTCCTTTTTGCCGTACTCCCCTGACGAATCAGTATCCTCCAGCCAGCCCGTGGTCTGCCTTCCGGCGTCGGATGTGTAGGCAACGGCGATTCGGTTGTACATCGAATCGATATTCACGCCCACGGTCCAGGCCGGCAGGCTCAGCTCGACCTCGGCGATGTAGCCCCACCAGACCGCATCCCCCCGGGTGGAGTAGAGGATCAGCGGGCATCTCAGCCGCTCGATCATCTCCCACAGGTCATTTTCATCCTCCGCCATCACGCTTACCTCGGCCTGTTTTGGCCCGCCGAACACCGACCAGGAGTAGCGCTGGACTTTGTAGCGGACCGGTAAAGTCTGCAGCTCATCCGAAAATGCCCGGCTCTGGATGTGGACCGTCAGGCTCATACCGTCAGCCTCCGCGGGCGGTAGTAGATTTTCACGCTCAGCGTGCGGTAGATCACGAACGATCCTGCCTGCGGCATATGCAGGAAATACAGCCGCTGCAGCTTGCCGGGCTGCAGCAGGATCGGCTCGCCGTAGCCGACATAGTGCCCGGTTTTTCCAGCCGGCGTCCAGCCGTCGGTGTAGAGATAGCCGTCGATGGCGTCGTCCACGATTCGCGCCTCATATCCCAGGCCGTAGCCCTTGTGGGTCAATTTGCGCCAGCCGTCCAGCGGCGTGAGCTGCAGAAAGTCCAGCTCGAACGAATGGCTCACGCTGGATTTGGCCGAGAGCACCAGGTCCAGCGGATATAGATCTCCAGCCCCGACCAGGTAGGGCGGCAGGCGCATACTGACCAGCTCCTGCAGGGAGATCGTTCCGAGCAGCGTCAGCGGCCCCTCCCAGATTGTGGTCAGAGCAAACTTAACTTTGAACCTGAGCCAGGTGCTGGAAGATACTGATCCGGTAATGTTCCCGATGATGCGCACATAACGACCCGCCAGTTTGTTGAGCAGCTCCGTGGAGAGCGTCCAGGTCAGCAGATCCACCTCAGTCGATCCTTCCCACGCGCAGTCTTTATACTGGTTCCCGGATAAAAAATAGCTGTCTTTTGTGGTTTCTCCGCTGGCATCCTCGGCCTCGAGGATGTGCTCGAAATTGGCCGGATCGCTCTCCACGTTGTGCCCGATCCAGATATAGCCGCAGCGGGTGGCCGAATCATAGTTATTCGTGATCTCGATCCTGGCCGCACCCGGCAGATCGCCCTCCACGTCTCCCTCGGCGATCTCTACATAATTACACACCGGCCCATCGATCCCGATGTATGATCCAGCCGCCGCGTCCTGCACATCCTCGGCCACCACAAAATAACCGGCGTGCCCGCCGTCGGTGATGGTGTAATCGCCGTCGTTGGCCGCCGAGCCGTATATGTTGACCGTCATCCCGGTCAGAAAATCCGCCAGCCCGTTGCCCGAATCCAATACCTTTTTCGTCCCCGCCTCGAAGCTGATCGTGTTGGCGGTCCTGTGCAGCCGCGGGTTATAGATCGGCAACCCGTCTGTGTTGGCCGTGTCCAGCGGATTGCTCAGCGCCAGCTGCGCCTCCGGCCCCTCCCAGTATGGCGCCCGCTCGATAATCAGGCTGGCCAGCGCCTTGTACTCTTTCCAGCGCCGGGTCAGCCCGGTATCCAGGCGCAGCTCGCCGTCAGAGATCCGCGAGCGCCAGGCGTCCAGGCTTTCATCCACTGCGAAATTCAGGTACACCCCATCCGGGCCGGTTTTGTGATTCCGCGCCCACTCGAACGCCCGGTTAATTGCCCGGATTTTCTCGGCCAAGTCCTCGTGCGAGCTGCCGCGGATGATCAGCTCCACCTGGTCCGAAGTCGGCTCTGCCTGACTGACCGGCGTATCCGGGTAAAACCCGTCCCGCACCGCGTAGGAGATCCTGTCGTGCAGATCGATCGTTGTGCTGCCGTAGGTGATGGTCATATATAGGCTCATCTCATCTCGCCTTCTGTGCCTCCTGCAGGACGATCCGCGCCAGCCGGCGCATGTCCATGTCCCGCGAAAGCGTCGCATGGATCGTGATGTTGACCGGCGCCGGCTGAGCTACGCCGGCCCCCGCCGCGCTCACGGTCAGCCCGCCGGTCGATATGCCCTCCGTCAGCCCGTTGATCGACCGGCCGATATCCCGCTGGATCTGGCGGAACGAATCGATCCAGCCCTGGCCCAGCCCGAGCGCCATGTTTCGGCCAATATCCATGAACACCCCGGACGGTGAATGCTCATCCAGCTGATTCGTGACCCCTCCAACAATTCCCTGGATGAATTTCTTGACTTGCTCTCCGAGCCACCCTGCTTTTTCTTTGATCCCTTCCCAGATGCCGGTCACGATATTCCGCCCAACATCATAGATTTGCTCGGCCAATTCGACCACTCCATCCACCAGCGCGGTGATGATATCCCCGGCCGCCTGGCCGAGCTGCGGCAGCATTCCGCCAATCCCCTCGATCAGCGCCAGCACCAGCTCCACCGCCGCCTCGCCGATCATCGGCAGCATCTCGATGATCGCCTCGATCAGCGCCGTGATCAGCTCCGGCACCGCCTCGATCAGCGTCGGGATGGCCGTGATCAATCCCTGCACCAGCGCCAGGATGATCTGCAGCGCAGCGTCTAAGAGCAGCGGCAGATTCTCGATCAGCGTCTGGATGATCTTGGGGATGATCTCGATGATTGCCGGGATCAGCTGCGGCAACGCCTGGGCGATGCCCAGCGCCAGGGTGATGATCAGTTTCAATCCGGCGTCCAGGAGCATCGGCAGCTGCCCGAGCAGCCCCGTGGCCAACGCCGTGATCAGCTGGATGCCCGCCGTGATCAGCATGGGCAGGTTTTCCAAAATAAACGCCACGATTGATTGGATGATCGACAGCAGCGCCGGGATCATCGCCGGCAGGTTGACCAGTATGGCGTCGATGATCCCCTGCAGGATCCCCAGACCGGCCTCCATGATCTCCGGCGCCTTTTTGGCGATGTCCGCGATGATCTTGCCCAGCAGCCCGCCGATCCCCTCGGCCATTTTTCCCAGGTCGCCGTCCGCGCCGCCCACGATGTTCGCCAGGTCCTTCATGTAGCCCTTGAGCGTGCCGCTGATCCCCCTAAACCCGGGCAAAAACGCAGCCGCCAGCGTACCCATGATGCCCTGGGCTGAGCCTTTCAGCCCCTCGATCTCATCCCCAAACGCCTCCAGTCCCTCGACCGCCTCGGTGCTCATCACCGCGCCGGTCTCGTGCGCCTCATCCGTCAGCCGCGCCAGCTCATCCGAGCCGGCCTTGATCAGCGGGTTCAGGTCCATCGCTGAGCGCCCAAAAATCTCCATCGCCAGCGCGTCCCGCTCGGTCTCGTTGTCCACTTTCCCCAGCGCGTCGATCAACTCGCCGAATACCGTCTCCGAATCGCGCAGCTCGCCGTTGGCGTCACGAACGGACACCCCGAGTGTTTCAAACGCCGCGGTGATCTCTTTGGAGGTGCCAACGTCGCTCATCGAGCGCGTCATCCGCGCCAGGCTGCGCGCGATCGTATCCACGTCCGTGCCGACCTGCCCGCCGATGTACTGCAGCTCCTGCAGTTTCTCCACCGAAAGCCCGGTCTGCAGGCTCATATCCACCAGCTCGCCGGCCGCGTCCGCGGCCTTCATCACCATCCCGCCGATCGCCCCGGCAGCCGCCAGCGCCGCCGTTCCCACCGCGGCGATCGCCTTTGCGCCTGTTTTCAAAACCTTGCCCAGCCCGCCGGCGATGGATTTGAGTTTCTCCAGCTTCCCGCCGGCGTGGTCGGTTTTATCCCCCAGTTCCTTCATTTCATTGCCGGCTTGGTCGGCCTCTTTGCCCATCTCATCCAGCGCCCGCTCGGACTGGCCAAGCTCCGTCTGCATCTTACCAAGCGTCTCGGTTTCCCGGTTAATTTTGATCTGCAGCTCCGCCAGCTCTTTCGCGCTCGCCTTGCCGCTCGAGGCCAGCTCGTTGTATACCCCCTGCAGCCCGTCCACTTTTTTTCGCTGCAGCTCAATGGTCTGGGTAAGCGAGGATATTCGCTTCTCGAGCCCCTCCTGCGATTTACCCCAGTCTCCTATTGCGGCCGCCGACGCGCGGAATCCGGATTCGATCACGCGGATTTCGCGCTGCAGATCAGCGACGCCCGCTTTGTAGTTCGTCGAATCAAACTGGACGCGCTGCGAGAGAGGGGGCAGGTCGCTCATTACATCACCTCAAGATTTTCCACCGCCGCGATTTCATTTTCACCAGTGATGAATATTTCCGGCGCCGGATATTCGGCCTCGCCCGTGACAGCGATCTCCGGGATTTCGACGGCGGCATCCTCGCCTGTCACGATGATTTCCGGCCTGGGGACAAACACCCGCTTGACCGTCGTGATCGGCAGCGGCGGGTAATTCTCGCAGGTCTCCATCTCCACCTGCATCCAGCCCAGCGATTCGAAAATCTCCTGATAATTCCGATTCCAGGCGTGTTCCGAAACCACCCCGCGCGATTCGCCCTCCACCGTGACGATCAATTTCCTGGCCTTTTGCGCGATCCGCTCGAACAGCCACTCATGCTCGGGTGGGATGTGCATCAGCAGCCCCGACGTGTAGATCACGTCGAACTCATCCACCTCCTCGATCACCCGCTCGGCTGGCCCGATCAGCACCTGGGTGCGTTTGTATGTTGGGAAATGCTCGCGCCCCACCTCCACGGTTTTCGGGCTGATCTCGATCCCGGCCACGTGTTTGAACCCGGCTTTTTTCAGCGCCACCAGATTCCGCCCGGTCCCGCAGCCGATCTCGAGGATCGTGTCGGTTTTGTCCGCATACAGCTCCATCGTTTTCACCCACAGCTTGGAGACCTCATCCAGCGTTAAGTAAAACTCCGGCCGGCAGGTGCGGATCCGTTTCTCCGGCGCGCCGGAGGTAGTCGGATCCAGCCAGAACTGGATCCGGTTGAATACATACGGTTTTGGTTTTTTCGATTTGGTTTTCATAGGTAGCTCTCCAAAATAGTTACGAATTTTTTAGCGTCCCACGGCGTCGAGATAAACCGCTCTCGCCAGGCCGCCGCGGCTGCGTCTCCCTGACAGGCCCGCCGGATCAGCTCGGCCGGTTCGCCCGCCAGGATATCCAGCGGATACATCATCAGATCGGCATATTTTTCCCACGACTGGGCGTACACGGTCTGGCCGTGGCTGACTGTGTGCGGGGGCAGATCCTCGCGCATCATCAGCGTGGGTTTTCCGCGCGCCACCGCCAGATAGGCAAATGTCTGGTGACCGATCACCACATCCGCCTGGTCGATCTCGCGGATCGCCAGGTCCGGCCGGCCCATCACGTAGGTCACCCCTGATACCCGCGGCAGCCCGTTGCGCTCCAGCGCCTGGATGTGCCGCACAGTCAGCTTCGCGCCGGTCTCCCGGCAGTACGCCAGCAGCAGCTTGAATGTCCGCTGGTTGGCGTCCTTGTCCTCTTTGCAGATCCAGCCGCTCGCCGAGGGATGGATCGGCCCGAACAGGATATTTTTCGGTTTCACGATCGGCTGAAACGGCAGCATCCCGCAGTAGGTCCAGCCGGTCACTTCCAGCGGCAGCTCGTAACCGTAGCGCCGCATCACCTCCACGTGCCCCGGCCCGGGCACAAAGTTGCAGCGGGTATGCGGCCATACTTCCCAGATACCGTCCCAGATGATCTGCGGCCGCGCCGCGTGTGGATACAAAAATATCGGCGTGCCCTGGCTGTGAAAGCGCTCCAGCTGGGCCGTTCTCCGTCCGCCGTCCATGTCGAACAGCACAAACTTGACCCGCGCCCGGTTCTGGACCGACGGGCGGTAGCCCGCCCTGCGCAGCGCGTCCACGTAGGCCTTTTCTTTGCCCTGGTGTGGGCGGATCATGAAAAACCGCTGCGAGTGTGACGTGTTATAGCCAGGACGCCCCCGGGGCGTCGCAAAAGATCTTTGGTCCTTTCGGCGTAATGCTGGCATGCGCTCCTCTCCCGTTCGATGATGTTTTCAACTGCCTGCTCACGAACGGCAGCAGGCTCTGGATGTCCGTCTGGTCGATATCCAGCAGTGACCAGCCGTACAGCTTCACCAGCCGGATCTTAAGGTCGACCAAGGCCGCCAACGCGTCTATTTCTGCCGGGTTTTCCCCGGCCGCGTAGGGTTTGCCGGCATCAGCTCGGCCACTCGCGCCGCGATGCCCTCGATCACCGCGATCATCTCGCCCAGATCCGCCCCGGCGCGCAGCTGCTCGATCGTGAATTGACCTCCGTAGAAGTCCACGATCAGCTGGTACAGCGCCGTAAGCTGTTCCTGGGTCAGATCGCCCTCGCCGAGCGAGCTCGAAAACTCAATCGCCCGCTCGGCGAAAACGAGGGGGATCCGCGCGCGAGAGTAGGTCTCGAGCGGAGCGTCCTGGTCGTCATACAGCGTCAGAACGATCGGCGTCCCCAGCGGCATCAGGCACTCTCCGAGGCAACCGGCGGCACCTGCACGGTCGTGAACCAGTCAGTCGGATCGAACGCGGCGATGTCATCGTCGCCAACGACCCGCTGCAAACCTTCCTCCAGCCCGTAGTCATCCAACTGGAATTTGCACACGGTTTTGATCGCGTGGACGTTCAGCTTCTGCAATTTGGGCTCCGGCGTCTCTCCTCGGGTGACGGCCTCTTCATCCGGGACATCGAATTTCACCTTGGGGAAGAGGTAATACCTATAGCTGCCGTTGCTCTTAAGCGAGCGGAACATCAGCGCGTAATAGGGCGGCACCCCGCCGTGCTCATACATCACGCCGCTCGCTTCATCGAACACCTGGCCGGTGAGTTTGGCAGCCATCCCAAGCGGGAGGCCGGTCACGATCATTGCGATCGCAGTCTCTCCCCGGGTTGTAAATGTTTCATAGGCCTGGTCATCGGCGTAGATCGTCTCAGAGTTGGTCGTAGAGCTCGGGGTCACTTCCGCCGCCGGCGCCAGGTACTCCGGCGTCCCGACGGTATAGACGCCCAGCTCATCCGCTATGACCTCAGCGACATAGATACTATCGACGCCGACTCGCGGTTTATATTCTCCTGCATCGTAAGCCATTGTTATCTCCTAATAACTCTCGATTAGTTCCTCCTCATCGGAGGTGTATATGAAATCCAGCGCCAGGCCGAAGTGCCTGGTCTCCGGGTTATAGGGCAGCTCGCGGATCGAGCTGCGCGCAAAACCGGCATCCACCATTACGCCTTTGATATCCGGCATCCCGCTCAGCCCGTTGCGGTTGTAGTAGGCCACCTGGACGCGGTACATCCGCATCGTTTCAAAGTTATCGGCATGCACGATCGGCGGCGAGCTGATCAGCTGGTGGACAATGTACTCATCCGGCAGCTGTTCGCCGGTGGCCAGGATCATCGTGTTGGCCGCCAAAGGCAGACCCAGCCCGCTCAGCGCGTCCTGCACCAGGTCCCAGATCATTTGGCCAGCTCCTCGGCCAGTTTGGCCTTCATCGCCTTGCTGACCTTGCTCTTGTCCTCATCCACCGTCGGGCGGATGTAGGGCTGGGCCGCCATCGAGCTGGAGCCGTACTCCTGCGCGTTGCCGTAGCGGGCCGTGTCCGCGTCCGCTCCGATCACGCCGACCTCGATGTAGGTCAGGTTGCCGTCCCGGTGCGGGCCGTCGATCCTGATGTGATCCTCCAGGTTGTGTGTATCCTTGGGCACTCTGCGTTTCATCCCGTCTTTGAGCACCTCCCCGCCCGCCAGCAGCGCCCCGCCGGCCGCGGCGTCCATATCACGCCCCAGCTGCGCCAGCGCCTCGAGCGATTCGGCGATGCCCTTGGTGGAGATCTTTACCCGGCTTGCCATTTGCGCACCTTCAGCTCGATGTACTCATGCCGCTCCTGGATATCATCCAGGGAGATAATCTCATACAGCTGACCGCCTTTCTCCACCACACAGGTGCGGTCCAGCCCGGCCCGGTAGCGGATCAGAACCGTGGCCGCGTCCAGCGCCTGGATCGCCGCCGCCTGCAGCGCCTCCGAGCCGTGCACGTTGGTCCACCGCGCCCACACGTCCGCGATCTTGGTCAGGCTGGGCTTTTGAAACCCGCCCGTTTCCGCGGTTACGGCCCTGCTATACAGCGCGATTTTCAGCCGCAGATCGCCCGGGTTGCTGACCTTGCCGCCGATGATCATGCGCTCTCCTCGAGCTCGGCCAGCTCCAGCGCCAGCGCTTTCAGCTGCATCAGCACTGCCCGCAGCCCGAAACTGAGCGCATCCTCGGCGGATCCAGCCATGCCCGGGTTTTCATGCCATTTCACGATCAGCATCCGCGCCGCGGATTTCGCCTGCGGATAGGCTTCATCCGGATACTCCGCTCGCCAGTCCCAGCCGGTGGCGTCGTTGATATACGCGTCCACCTGGTCCAGGAGCTGCAGCATCAGGGCGTCATCCTCTTCGCAGCGCAGAACCGTTGCGGCTTCCTCGGCAGTCAGGATATGGGCCATTTTGGCGCTCCATCCGGGGCCGGACTTTCAGCCCGGCCCCATGTCCATTACAAATTTCCGCTTATGCCGATTCGGCAGCGAACTGCAGGTATTTCACCGGCGCCGATTCATTGGCGGATTGCTCGCTCGAGCCCTCGATTTCGGTCGGGGAGGCGAACAGGCCGTCTGTGCGAAAGAACATCAGGAACCCAACCTGCAGGTACTCGGCGAACCGTTCCTCCAGGCGCAGGATGCGAGTGTCCGCCATCACGTCGCGGATGAAATAGTAAGAAAAATCGCCGAACAGGATGCCCTTTTCCTCGGCAGCCGCCTCCGGCATGGCCTGATTGATCACATACGGATAACCCAAGATGGTGTCCGGCGCGTTCACCGCCAGGCCGGGCAGCCACAGCGGGCGGCCGTCCTCGACGGCCTTCATCTGCTTGAGTGTTAGCAGGGTTGTGTCGTGGAACATCCACTCGGCGTTGGCGCGATAGGCATCATCTACCGAATGCTCGAGGGCGATGAGGTCGGCATAATCGATAGTCAGCGAGGCGTCCAGAACGCCCGCTCCGGCCGCGGTCACGATGCCCTCCGGCTGGGTAGTCCCGTTGCCGATCGTAAAGTGGCGATTGGTGACGCGGCCGATGCGGGTGGCCAGCGCTTTTATTAGCCAACTCTCGATGTCGAATGCGGCATCCTGCAGCAGTTGGACCGATAACCGAACCATCTTCGAGGTGTACATATAAGCACCCAGGGTCTTGCTGCCGTATTCGGGATCGGTCCCGTCGGTATCGGTGTTCGAACCTTCCCCTAGGATCTCGCCTTCGTTGTGAGTGTCATCTACCAACGGGATCGGAAGCGATGCGCCAGTCGTTGTTTCGAGCTTGGTCGTGCGCGCCTTTCGCATCCCGCCCCAGGCTTTCATCGCCTCTACCAGTCGGCGGTAAAAATCCTCGGGTACCGTCGCCCCGGCGGAGCCGGTGGTGAGCAGTGCGCGGGTCTGGATATTGGCAGGGGTGGCCCCGTAATAGGGCTGCAGGACCGCCCGCTGCTCCGGTTTCATTCCGCCCAAACCGTATAACAGGTACGAGCGGTACGCCCGCTTGTACTCGTCGCTGTTGGGCAGCGGGCTCTCGGGCTGGTCGGCCGCGAAATTCTGGCCGTGCTGTTCGAACTTGGCGATATCGCCGCGCACAACCGGCGCCGGCGTCTCCTCCAGCTCGTTATCGATGGCGGCGATCCGCTCCTCGCGGTCGATGCGCGCCTTGAGATGGTCGATCTCCGCGTTGATGCGATCCCACTGCTCCCGCTCCTCGGCGGTGAGCTCGCGCTTTTCCTTTTCAGCCAGCGTGTGGATGGATTTGGCCTCCTCCCACAGGTTTGCGCGTTGCTGGCGTAATTCGATGATCGTAGGCATTTTTTATCTCCTGTCTCACATTGGTAAGCCGTTTTCACGGCTGATCGATTCCAACCTGCGCATCCGCTCGAGCGCCGAGTAGTGTCCGTCAGGCTCTGGCTCAGTGCCCGCCCCGGAGTGGTCGCCGGCGTTGGGCCCCGGCTCCAGGAGATAGGGTTGGTACAACTCTACAGCAGCGGCCAAAATTTGCCGCTGTTCGCTGGTCAGTTTCATCCCGCGCTCGGCGCAGCGCACTAGCCGCCGCGCCTCCTCCAGCGGGTCAATCTCACCATTTGGCATAACTAGAAAATAAGACCGGGCGCTGATCGAGGTGGCCTCGAAGGCCGGGAACGTCACCGGCGAGACCTCATACAGTTTGGCCTCTTTGATGGTCCGCACCGGCAGCTCTTTTTTATCTTCCGGGTAAAACCATTCCTGCTTGATTGCTTGAAATGCGATACTCATCTGCGACACGTCTCCGCGCTTGATCGAGGTCAGCGCATCCCGCCCCGCCTGCGTGTCCGGAGGAACGATCTCAGCTTTCAGCCCTTTTTCATCCTCGGCCAATGTGAGCGTGCCAGCCTTATTGCGTCCGAGCACCAGGTCGGTATTGTGATTCCACAGCGCGCGGATGTCGTTTTCGCGTATGGTCTTTTTGAACGCCCCGGGAGCGACCTGCTCGAGCCACCAGCCTGCAATGTCCGCTTTTTTATTGAATACGCTGGCATAGCCGACCAGCCTGGGCGGTTTATCCTGATCCTCGCGCAATTCGAAATCTTCGAACGGGATGTAGCGCAGTTCTTTTTCGTTTTTCATGGTCTTTTTATCCTTATCCTTCCACTGCTGCTCGCAGACCGCCGCCCGCTGTTTCTCATCGGGATATTCATCGTTCATCACGTCATCGCCCATGCAGCGGTCCATAAATTCATCGTGATCTTCGTCATTCTTCGGTTTCGGAATCGGCATCGTCGCTGCCCTCCTCATCCTCATCGCCCGGCTCGGGTTCAGGTTCCGGCTCGGGCTCCGTCCTCTGTCCGGCCTGATCCACCGGGATCATATTTCCGTTGACCAGGTACGCGTCCAGCCCGTCCACCGGATCCATGTTCTCCAGCACCCGGATATCGTTCCCGCTCAGCCAGCCGTTCTGCCTGGCAATCTGATAATTTTTGTAGCGCGTCTGCGCATCTCCGCGCAGCAGCCCGTCCACCAGGTGCTCAGCAAAGTAATCCTTCCGTTCATCCGCGCTCAGCAGCGTCTGGTGGATCGCCTGTTCCCAGCGCACCATCCAGCTGCGTAATGAATAGGTAATAAATCCGATGTTCTGCTGCTCGATCCCGGTGCCCCAGGAGGTGCTCTTTTCCACATCGCCGATCATATGCGGCGGTACTCTAAAAATGCGGGCGATCTCGCCCACCTGGAACTTGCGCGTCTCCAGCATCTGCGAATCTTCCGGCGAGATCCCGATCTGGTGCCATTTCATCCCCTCCTCGAGGATCATCAGCCGGTGTTTTTTGCTCAGCCCCTGGGTCTGCTGCTCGATCTGCGTTTTAATCCGTTCCTGCGCTTCTGGTGACAAATTGCCCGGGTGCTCGACAATCCCGCCCGGTGTCGAGTCGTTGGCAAAAAACCGCGCGCCGTATTCCTCCGAGGCCATCGTCAGCCCCAGCGCCTCGCGCGCCTGGGCGATCGGCGACAGCCCCAGCGGCGCCTGAACGTGCAGCACCCGGCTGGCGCTCAGATTCTGCGCGCCCTTTTCCGGCAGCCGCACCACATATACCAGATCATTCCGTGAATTGCGGCTCTCCGTCACCAGCCAGGGTGGGATTGGCCACAATTCCTTGACCTGGCCGGCGCCGTTGCGGACCACCTCAGCGTATCCGTGGCCGTAGAGCAGAACGTGCGCCATGACCAGCGAGCGAAAATCCACGCTGGTCTGCTCATCGTTTGGCCAGTCATGCAGCACGCTGTATAAGGTGTGAGTAACCGCCCGGGTCTTGCCGCGCTCCATTCTGCGGTACAGAATCAACGGCAATGAACCGATTGTCTCGGAAATGAGGGTCACGCAGGCATAAACGGCGGTCAACTGCATCGCCGTTGAAGGGTTGACGGCCCTGCCGGTGATCGACGCCGAGCCGCTGGAGAGGATATCCGCCAGCGCCTGCCAGTTGATCGGTACGTTTGGATCTTCGACGGTCGTGCGCGGCTCGATCATGCGAGTTAAGATGCTCATCTGCCACCCCCGATCGTGGTCACGGCAATCAGCACCAGACCAATCGCGATAAATGCGGCCGGGGGGTATATCATATAAGCCCCGGCGAATAACGAAGCTATGCCGGCGATGAAAATGATCAGGTCGAGGGAAATTCGCTTCGCAATTTTCATATAACGACCAACCCTCTCTCCTCATAAACGCTTTTACCGTTTGCAGAGGCGCCAGCCGATAGAGCATCGCTCCGGGCCTGCCAGGAAAGGATTCCGGCCATTGCCGCATCGATTTTATGAGGCGAATCGGCCCGCTCTTTGTAGATCACCCATAACGGTTCACCGTCCTCATCAACCATGTTTAGCTTTTTACGGACGGCATTACCGATGTGCCGGGAATATTTTTCATTTCCATCGTGGCTCAGTTCCCGCGCTAAAATCGCATTATTGAACGATTTGATCGCATATGCCATTTGCTTCATCCGATTAGTCCACCAGGCAATGACCCGTTTTTCTCCATACCGACCCGACCAGGTTGCCACTTGAGTTTCCCAGTAGGGTGGATCGCAGTACATCCGCCAAACATTCCAGATGCTGAAAGCCTCATCGACCGCGGCGCTCACCTCTTCCTCTGGAACTTCCCATTCATCCACTTTTTCGGGTTTTTCCCACAATCCGACCAGCCATTGATAGCCGGTTTGCAGATGGGTGGCCACGATGGCCGTCGAATCTCGCCAGCGGGCTCCATCAAAACCTAATGTGATCGTGTCTCCTGGTGGAGGTACAAATTCTCGCTTGAGAGAGGCCCAGATCTCGTAGTCAAAGGCTCTCTCCGAACTACGCACCAGACGGTTGAGCCATACGCGCTCCAAGTACGATCGGTCGGCTGTGGGATCGCGCCACTGCTCGCAGATCGAATCAATGTCGCTCCAGGCAGCCACGGGACCGCTCGCTTCCAAAACAGCGGCTCTGATTCCCTCGGGTGTTTCCAGGTCGTGATGATCAGATGCCTGGCGGTGGAAGAAAAACAAACGGCTATCCTGAACTTCACCGCCGGCCACCTTGCGGGCATATTCCATCGTATCCTCAGCGATGGACCCCTCTCCTGGCGAGGGTGCCGTGGTTACCTCGAGACTCCACGCATCCGCACGATATCGTTTTGGAATATTGGCTAGCATGGTGCGATGTGCATTTTTTAACCGCGGAGCTGTCCATCGATGCGTTTCATCACAGACCTGAAATGTTGTGCGAGCTCCGTCTCTGGCATCTGGAGAGGAAGATAACGATACCGCTTTCCCGTCTCCACCAATGCGCATGATCCGCTCGATGCCGATATCGAAATCCTCTGCGACTTTGCTGTACATCAAAATGATTCGCAGAGCGCCATAAGCGAGCTCATCAGACTGCTCTTCTGTATATGCCACCAGCGGGATATATGGATCGATCAGGCCAATCCCGACCGGCTCGCCATTCGCATCAAACCCATCGCAGCGGACCGGGCCATCAGGATGCAGCTCTACAGCGGCGATCAACGCCGCCAGCTCCGTTTTCGCTGATCCTTTACGCAGGCTGAGAGCGACACGCTTAAATCGACGCCTTCCAGCCCATTGGTGGTCCTGGGGATAAACTTCATACATGCGGTAAATGAGTGCACGTTTTTCCTGGTCCAATTGGACCGGCTGACCACGGAGATCGCCTGGACCATGCACCAGGTTCTCCTCGATCCATGCGCACACCTGCCGCCCCAAGCTGGGGAATGGGCTCTGATCCTTGGGTACCATCAGCGTGGTCATTCGTCTAGCACTCCCCGTGGATCTACAGCGTCTATAACTTTTGCCCTCTTAATCCGGTTGATCTCGCGGCGGTCTTTCGCCTCTTCGGTTTGTACAACCGTCCATTCCAGCCTTCGACGGCTGAGAGGCGTTAGACCAAATTCTCGCTCCAACAGGCGGATCTCCTTGGCAGTATCCACTTTCATCGTTTTCCAGTAGATATCGACCAGAGATACCAGCCTGAGCAGGGCGGGCAGGTCCGCCCTCTGATATTGATTGCTCACGGGCGACGACCAAATGATCCGCCAGAACATCCTGGCAATGGGGTGCCATTTTTCATCGCCGGGTAATGCTGGCAACTTTGGACGCCCACGATCAATCAACGCATCCGACGGTAGAATTGCCCGTGTGGTTGATTTATTCCTACGTTGCCGGATAGCCGGATCTTTGGGCAATGGGCCAGCCATAGTCACATCCACCATCCTGTACATAAAATTTTCTGAGGTCCTCGCCGCTCGACAACTCCCACTTTCTGAACTTTAGATGGGGCCATACCTAGATCAAACGATGGTTGACCACAGATAGTTGCCCCTTTGAGTTGATTACACTTTCTGCATAAAGTTTGTACATTAGCAGAAGTGTGGGGGCCGCCTAATGACAGAGGAACAATGTGATCGAGCTCTGGTGCTTTATCATCTATTGTCCCGCGCAATTTCTTCGGTGTCTTTTGTCCGCATAATCGACAGCGCCATCCATCTCTAATAAATATAATAATCGGATCAATTGATTCGGCCTTCCCATTATTTACTCTATGGGCACGCCGCTTTGCTTTAGCAATTCTTTTGTTTCTTTTATCGGCACAGTCATCAGAACAATATTTTTTACGCTTATCACCATAAGTAGTTACCACCTGACAGTCGCATTCAATACAGGTGAATTGACGTGGAGTTTTACGTTTTTTGCTTAAATTGTAGGCATATTGTTTGAGACAATTTTCATCGTTACAAACTTTCTGATTTATTCTGTTCTGTTTGAAATCATGTCCACAAATGGGGCATCGAATGATCTCCAAGCCCCTTTTCTGTGGTTTACATTTATCTGAGCAATATATCTGATAATGTTTTGAAGAGATAAAGAAATTACCACATTTTTTACATGTTTTTGAGGCTTTATTTTCTCTCTCCCTTATATTTCTTGTCCCATTTGGCCCGCGTTCTTTTTGATGATGAGCTCTATTTCTATGCGCAGAACAACAATATTTTTGATTTAGGTGATTTGAGACAAAATTGATTCCACAAAAAGCGCAGGTTTTCATCGTTCCCCCCGACGATTTTCAGTGTTCGTTATCCGAGAATGGCAGGAGTGACATAATGATTCAAGCTGAGACGATAAAAATACCTGGCGATTTCCACGGTGCGGATTTATATGATGAACGTCAGTAGCGGGAACATATAATCCATTGAGCAAGCATTCCTCACACCAGGGGTGTTCAGCGAGCCATTTGCGACGCCGCGCCTGCCATTTTCGATCATATAATCGCTGCCGCTCAGGATCGTGTTTGTTCCCGATCTCTCGCCGGTGAGAATCACAATATCCAGAGCTGACCAAATTATGACAGCCTATTTGAGAACAGGTTCGAAGCGCCGGCTTTGGCATTACTAAACTAACTCCATATAAACCTTGCCTCCATAGCGATAAGCAGCCCATTTGCCAGGCTCGATCTCTACCCACACATCCGAGCCAGCCAGGCCAGTGATATCGACCAGGCTGCCTGCCTGCAAACGACCCACTGCAGGGTAGCCAGTGCCTGGACCAGATCGCACATTTAAACTATCAACCAACACCCGCGCCCTCAGCGCTTCCGGCATAGGAACAGGCGCAGGTACAGGCACAGGCGCTGGGGGTGTAGCCCAGCTGGTAGAGCGGATCACCTCCCATCCGTCCTGCACATACAGGCGGGCGTTGCCCCACTCCCAGAAGTTACAGCCCTGCAGGGACAGGTCCTTGCAGGCCTGGATAAACTCGCTCACATCCGCGGCCGTCGGCCACCAGCCGTGTTCCCTGAAACAGGCCCCGGTCGGAAAGACCGGCCGATTAAACTGTTTATATTCCGCCAGCGTCCGCACCAGCTGCTCCCGCGGATTGTGCGCCTGCATCCAGTACACCTGCGGCATAGCAAAATCACAGTAGGCCAGGAACGATTTAAACGGAAATTCAGGATGATAGGATGGCCAGCGGTATGTGCTGAGCGCAATGGGGAGATCGTTCCCTACGCCAGCCCGGAGCGCCTTCATGTAGGCCTCTGCCTGGGCCGGCTTGTTTTTGTACTCCACCTCTGCGTTGACCACAAATCCAGCCGGCTGCAGCCTCTGGACCCGCTCGATTGCCGCCATTGCCTCGCTGGCCGGATTGCCATAGATATACTGCCAGAACCAGACCTGTATGCCGGCATCCCTTAAAGCAGAGACCAGATCCGGCAGCAGATCACGGCCTTCGTACACGTTATAGCGATAGGGGCCGTCAGCGGCCTTAATCAGCACGTGCGAGAGCTGCAATCGAATGGCCTGCTCAACAATGGCAAAAACGTTGCCACCCTCACAGTAGCGAATTTTCCAGATGTAAAAACCCTTGCCGGCAATCATCCCTTGATATCCTCTGGCGACCATTCATCCGGTCGCCAATTGGGCTGGATATGATTTGTCTCCAGCTGCTCAATCAGGATTTTGATCCCTCGCATAAGGGTTTCGATCCTGCGCAGCAGCTGCTCAATGGCCAAATTTTTCTTTTCGTTTTCGCAGCGGAGATCTGCCATTTGGTTTTCGACTTCCTCCAAGCGTTTCTCGAGACGGGTCATCAACCCCGTTGCGGTCTCGGCCGTTTTGCTGGAGGCGCTTGCAACCCGGTCGGCCGCGCTGGCCTCTTCATTGGCCGCCTCCGCGTGGATTTTTCGGCGGTGCGCCCGATAAAACAGCAAAAATCCAATAAAGCCGCCGGCACCTAACAACCCGCCGATGCTGGAGAGGATCGCAGCAGGATCCATCCGTTTCACCCATAACTCTGCACAGAGTGCTCATCCGGCGGTGTGGGTGCTGGTTGTTTGGCGGGGAAAAATTTGCTGATGAACTGGTGGATATAGGCCGCGCCCATGCCAATCGCCACGCCCGTGATCACCAGCCCATACGGCGTAATTTTTACCGGCGCTTCGACAAATTTTCCCAGAATGTAAAGCAGATCAATCTGATAGACGAATGCGCCGCCCAGGCCGACTGCCACTGCCAGATATACCAGTGCCCACCTGAATTTCGCCAGCTGCGGGACGTTATCGATGATCCTGCCGAAAAACGCCTCTACCAGCGTTTCGGCCAAAAACGCGAGCGCCAGAACGAACGCCAGATATCCAAAAATCTCTCCCACCATGTGTACCTACCATCAGTTAACAACAAAAATCCCGGGCCGCTGAGCCACTCCAACTCTGGAGTGACACAGCCCCGGGATCAATGCCTCGTGAGCTAAAATTAATTATAGTCTAATTTTCTGGATTTACAACCCCCGACCACAACGTTATATGTTATTTGTCAATAACATATAACGCTTTTTGTAAAACTCTAATGATATTTTCTATTTTGTTCTATTTCACGCGAGGTTTCAGCGTCTCCGATATCGTGATTTTATCCACGCGGCGGTTTTTGATCGTGGTCACAATCTCCCCGTACCCCGATCTTTGTACGATCGTCTCAATCGCATGGACCAGATCCTCGAGCTCCTCAGTCATGAGCAGCTCAGCCAGGCGCTGCAGAGATTCCCGTGCATCCACCACCGGCGCCGGCGTGGTCAAACAGCCTCCAGCTGCTCAGCTGGTGCTGGCTGGATCTCCGCCTGGATCTGCTCCCAGCTCACCCCCTCGAGGATCAGCGCCACGGCCGGCCC
>JAXDBP010000004.1:0-23096 GCA_034678705.1 Bellilinea sp. | reverse complement strand
GGCGGCTTATTGAGCGCCTCCACACCTGCTGTGGCGGCTTTGATCGGTAACGAAGGCTCGCTGGCTAACGCTGTAAAGCCATATGAGATCAATCCGGATAGCAGCGGGATGTTGTGGGTCAGCGATTACGCTGCGGGATATATCTGGGGAATCGATGCGGAAACCGGGGAGGCCCTCAAGTATCCGGTTGGCGGCAATCCAAGCGATGCCCGCCGCGTTGGAGATTACTTTTACTGGGCAGATGGTGAGGCCAACATCCTTGGCCGTTCGAATCTCCTTGGCGCAGGGGATACCTGGAACGTATCGAGCGCAAGCGGTTTTTATGGCACAGCCGTTGACGCGCAAGGGCGCCTATGGGCAAGCGATGCTGCCTTGCCCGATCTATACCGCCTGGATCCGGTACAGGCCAATCTTTGCCACGTTACCATTCCCGATGGATTGTGGTTGGGCTACCTTGTATATTCCGATGGATATCTGTGGTTTAGCGACGAAAATTATCTATCGAACAAAGCGCGCCTGCTGCGGCTAAGAGTCAGCGACAATCATTTGGATTGGTGGGTGTTGCCCTTGAATAGCTCTCCATTTGGGCTGACCGTCGACGCAGAAGGGGACCTGTGGTACGCCAATGACGGATTCCCTTTGGGACTGGTCGAGCTGGATCCGGAATCGAATTCGATCAAAACCTACTATTTGCCAAAAGGGAATAAGCCAGCCATGGTGGCCTTTCATGGGGGGCTGATCTGGTTTACCGAGCAAGGGCTGGATAGCTTCGGTATGCTGGATCCATCCGGGATTGATAGACCGCCGGTAAGTGTATCTAAAGGTGAAGCTAACCTTGCTTGTAAAAATGATCCATATCATGTCAATGAGTCAGTGCAAGTCCCTCTTAACGAGGGTCAGATACAATGGGGCTCGGCGTCTTTCCCGGAAATTTATGCGGATGGTGTTTGGAATATCTACCAAATGCCGGAAGAGGAAGCCGATCCATGGGGCATTGCGTATCAGGACGATAAGATTTGGGTGATAGACCAGGGTCAGCAAGTGATCATCCGCGCCCGGCTGCAGGCCAGTGTGCGGGCGTGCAAATTCTTTGATCTGGATAAATATCTTTACACCACAAACGATCGATGGCCTGTCTCTGGTTGGGGCATGACATTGTTGACAAATGGCGAGCCGGTTGAAACTCGGTTGACTGATAAGGATGGATGCGCGCGCTGGGATGATCTGGACCTCGGACCTGCCTATTCAGTCGAAGAGACTGCGCAGGCCGGCTGGGAAGCGCTTACCCCCACGGTATGCAATCCTGAGCCGGCGCTCAAGCCGGGGACGATCATCTGCGATTTTATCAATTGGACCGAGCCGAATCGATTGTTCCTGCCGCTTATTCTGCGATAAACCATATTGGCTGGTCGCCGTTACCCGCCTTTAATGGCAAGATCTAGATGATAAAATAATCTTGTTGGAGATACGGGAATGCCCGTCAAGGAGAAATGGTCTTTGTGGCTGCGCTGGCTGGGCGCGAATGCGTTCGGCGAGCTGTTTGGGCTGGGGTTGAGCCTTACCGCCCTGGCGTTGTTCATCAGCCGAGCCGGGCAAGGGCAGGGAGTTGGCATGGTGCTGCTCTCCTTCCTCGTTGCTGTTGTGAGTGGAGTGTTCGAAGCAACTGTGGTCAGTTATGCCCAATTCTGGGCGATGCAACCCTGGTTTTCGTCACTCACCCGGCGCGCATGGTGGTTGGGCACGCTGGCCGGCGCGCTTGCAGCCTATGCCCTGGGCTACCTGCCCTCGACCCTGATGGACCTCGGCGCGCAGACCGGGCAGGCAGCGCCTGTGGCCGAGCCGGCGCAGTGGATTGTGATGTTGTTAGCAGCTGGGCTTGGGCTGGCCGCCGGCGCAGTGCTCTCCTTTGCTCAGTGGCTGGCGCTGCGCAGGGTTGCCTGTGGGGCAGGCATCTGGATCCCTGCCAACATGCTGGCCTGGATGGTGTCCATGCCGCTTATTTTCTGGGGCATCGACATCGCCCAGAAAGCCCAGTCGATGGCTCATACGGTGTTGATTATGGCGGGCGTGCTGCTGCTGATCGGCGTGGTCGCCGGCGCGGTTCACGGCATCTTTCTTGTGCATATTGCATCAAAGAGCAAGGCGTATTCATCCACCTAAACTTCTTTTTTATTTGATTGCTTTAATTTTTCACCCCAAATTTCCCCCAATATTTTAAACAATCGGATACAATCAATGGGGCAGGTCACGGATCTTTCCGGCGGAGCGGAAGCCCTGGCCTGTTTTCTTGTAGCTGGGATGAAGGTTAATATAGAGGTATTGCCCTTGCGAGGAGCATGTATGCCATTATTTTCTTATCCGATTGCTTTTATTGAAGAGGATGCCAGCCAGATCAGGGGGACTTTGCAACTGGAAGATACGTGTCAATATAGACTGAATTCACATGGGAGCGGACTTTATCGCAACGGAAAGATGATCTTAGAGGGCGGCGCTGAGCTCGATCTGGTTTTATATCATAACGACGCCACCGCCAGGTTCATGTATCTGCACAGCGAGCGGGCTGATGATCATTTGCTTCAACTGATCGGCCTCAGCCGGGATGATGTTGGCGGCGCTGAGGAGCTGCGCTTGCCCGGGCAGCTCTGCCTGGGCGCAGACCGGGCAAACCTGATCGGGCAGGCGATCCGCGGCATGCTCGGCGCCCCGGATTTGCGCGCCTCGCTGGCGCAGCAGCGACAGGAGAACATCGCCATCTTCCCGATCGCGCGCGAGGGTCTTAAATACCAGGTGACTGAGGCTATTTTTGAAAATCACGGCTATTACTGCGATGAGATCATACTCGACGCGCACCACGTTTTCGATCAATCTGTCCCGGTTTACAGCCGTAAAGTAGAGATGACCCTGTTCAAAGACAAAGACCTCGACCAGCAGCAGCACGAAAACATCACTACTGCGTTCATCGCTGACAGCATTGCCAGCGGTCTGGTGATGCGCGAGGTAATCGAGCAGGTATTTTCACGTTTTCACCACATCCAGCAAGTGGAAGTGATCTCGCCGTTTGCGACCATCCGCGGACTGTGCCGTATTGCCCGGCGCGGCGCCATGCAGCACATCCCGGTGCGCCTGCATGTTTTCGAAACATTGCTGAATGCCTTGCCGCCGGATTACTACTTCTCCGCGCACATCAACCTGCCCGAGATGCACATCCGCCCGGATTTGGAGGGAGAATATCGGGCCTGGTGGGGGCAGGATGCGCAGGGAAAATGGATCGCGGACACAGCTTGCGCCGGTTACGGTTGGAGCGAGGTGTTCTATTCGCCGCGCAAGCAGATCGAAATGATGAACGGAGAACTGCGTTCCCGCCACGGGTTGACCATTGCCGATATCGTAAGGCGAAATCTGCAAGTGTGAAGGATGACTCGCTCTGGTATAATACCGCCATTCTTGGAGGTGCGCATGTCAGACGAATCACGGCAGAAATACGAGCAAAGCGATCTATATCGTATTCGCCACTCGCTGGCGCATATCATGGCCCAGGCAGTGGTCGAGATGTTTCCGGAAGCCAAGTACACCATCGGCCCGCCGGTGGAGAATGGTTTTTATTACGACTTCGACCTGCCGCGCACGCTGACGCCGGAGGATCTCGAGAAGATCGAGAAACGCATGCGCCAGATCATCGCCGGACGGAACCCTTTCGTCCGCAAGGTGGTTTCTTCGCAGGAAGCCGAACAGATTTTCAAATCACAGCCTTATAAGCTCGAATTGATCCGCGATCTGGAAAAAGGCGAAACAGACGAGCATGGCAATCCGCTGGATGAAAAGCCCGAAATTTCGATATACACCTCTGACACGTTCGTCGATCTATGCCGTGGGCCGCATGTAGAGAACACCGCGCAGATCAACCCGTCCGCTTTCAAGTTGACCACGGTCGCTGGCGCTTACTGGCGCGGCGATGAACACAATCCAATGCTGCAGCGCATCTACGGCACCGGATGGCGCACCAAAGACGAGCTGACCCAATACCTGCAAATGCTCGAGGAAGCCAAAAAGCGCGATCACCGCAAACTTGGCAAAGAGTTGGAGATTTATTTTTACGACGATGAGGTCGGCCCTGGCCTGCCGTTGTGGATGCCGCGCGGGGGTATCGTGATCGAGGAGTTGGAAAAGCTGGCCAAGGAAATGGAAGAGCAGGCCGGCTATGTGCGCGTGCGCACCCCGCACCTGACCAAAGAGGACCTGTTCATCCGCTCTGGGCACCTGCCTTATTACGCCGAGAGCATGTACCCGCCTATGGAGCTGGAAGGCGTGCGGTACTATGTCAAGCCGATGAACTGCCCGATGCACCATAAGATATTCGCCGCCAAGCCGCGCAGCTATCGCGATATGCCCATCCGCCTGGCGGAGTACGGCACCTGCTACCGTTATGAGAAAAGCGGCGAGTTGTTTGGATTGATGCGCGTGCGCTCGATGCAGATGAACGATGCGCACATCTATTGCGGAGAGGATCAGTTCGAGCAGGAATTCATGGCGGTGATCGACCTGTATCACAAGTACTTCAAATTGTTCGATATCGATAAATATGTCATGCGCCTGAGCACTCATCACCGGCGCGGACTCGGCAAGAAATACGTCGATAACGAGCGCCTGTGGTTGAAGACCGAGGAGATGGTGCGCCGGGCGATGCAGAATGGCGGCGTGCCTTATGAAGAGGCGCTCGACGAGGCGGCTTTCTACGGGCCGAAGATCGATGTGCAAATATGGAGCGCGGTCGGGCGTGAATTCACCCTGGCCACCAACCAGGTGGATTTTGCTGTTCCGGAACGCTTCGAGCTGACTTTTGTCAACCGCAATGGCGAGCCGGAAACTCCGCTGTGCATTCACCGCGCGCCGCTCAGCACGCACGAGCGCATGGTCGGCTTTCTGCTGGAGCATTACGCGGGCAACTTCCCGGCCTGGCTTTCGCCAGAGCAGGTAAGGGTGATTCCGATCACCGATGCCCACAATGAGTATGCTGCCCGGTTGGCTGGGCGGATGAAAGCGGCGGGCATCCGCGCGGAGGCTGACCTAGGTCCCGAGCGGATGAACGGTAAGATTCGCAATGCGCAATTGTTCAAGATCCCCTATATGGCAGTGGTCGGCGACCAGGAGATGAACGCGGGCACGCTTTCGCTGCGCAAGCGCGACGGCGCGCGCCAGAACGACCTGGCAGTGGAGGAGTTTATTGCCACGCTGGTCGAGCGGATCAAGACGCGCTCGAACGAGTTGTAGTTGTCATCGCGAGCGAAGCGATCCTGCGCAAGCAAGTTGGGAGATTGCTTCGGCGCAGCGCTCCTCGCAATGACAGTAGGATTGTCATCGCGAGCGAAGCGTGGCGATCCTGCGCAAGCAAGCCGGGAGATTGTTTCGTCGCTGCGCTCCTCGCAATGACAGTGGGATTGTCATCGCGAGCGAAGCGATCCTGCGCAAGCAAGCCGGGAGATTGCTTCGTCGCTGCGCTCCTCGCAATGACAGCATTGACTCGTTTGACATTCCACCAATCTGTGGTACACTATCTGATTGTAACAATTACATAACAAGCCCCGAAAGGCGCTCTTATCCAGAGAGGCGGAGGGACCGGCCCGATGAAGCCTCGGCAACCTGTAAATCCCGGCGAAAAACCAGGGTTTCCAAGGTGCCAATTCCGGCAGAAAAAATTCTGGAAGATGAGAGGGCATTCTGCAAGAAAATTGTGCTTGCCCCTTCGTCCGGAAGGGGCAAAATTTTTACGGAGGTATAACTCTTTTATGAATACCACTTTCATGAACTCAGCCCACTACCTGTTCACTTCCGAATCCGTGACTGAGGGACACCCGGACAAATTATGCGACCAGGTCAGCGACGCGGTGTTGGACGCCTGTCTGGAGCAGGATCCCTATTCGCGGGTAGCCTGTGAATGCGCCACGAAGACGGGCTTCATCATCCTGCTGGGTGAAATCACCACCCATGCCAGCATCAATTTCGACGATCTGGTGCGCAAAGTCATTTTGGATATTGGCTACGACTCGTCCGCAAAAGGTTTTGACGGCAATAGCTGCGGCGTGCAGGTGGCTATTGCCAGGCAATCCCCTGATATTGCCATGGGCGTGGATCATGCGCTTGAAACCAGAGACGGCGAAGTACCGGACGCGGAAATCGAGGCGGTCGGCGCGGGAGACCAGGGCATGATGTTCGGTTATGCCTGCAACGAGACCCCGGTGCTGATGCCCATGCCGATTTACCTGGCGCACAAGCTCGCCCGCCGCCTGAGCGAGGTACGCAAGAACGGCACGCTGCCCTGGCTGGGGCCGGATGGCAAGACCCAGGTGACGGTTGAGTACCGCTTTGGCAAGCCGTTCCGCATCGCCACAGTGTTGATCAGCGCCCAGCACGCCGATCATCTGACTCAAGAAGAGATCGCCGCGGCGTTGAAAAAGCACGTCATCGAGCCGACCCTGCCAGCGGATATGGTCGATAAAAACACGGTTGTCTATGTCAATCCGACTGGACGTTTTGTGGTCGGCGGCCCGTTGGGCGACGCGGGCGTGACCGGGCGGAAGATCATCGTGGATACCTACGGGGGGATGGGGCGCCATGGCGGCGGCTGCTTTTCGGGTAAAGATCCGACCAAGGTTGACCGCTCGGGGGCTTATGCGGCGCGCTGGGTCGCCAAGAATATTGTTGCCGCCGGGCTGGCAGAACGCTGCGAAATTCAGGTGGCTTATGCGATCGGCAAGTCGCACCCGTTGAGCATCAACGTGGAGACCTTCGGAACCGGCGCCATCCCGGATGACGAGATCGACGAGCTGGTCAGGGAGAAATTCGACCTGCGCCCCGGCGCGATCATCCGCGACCTGGATCTGCGCCGCCCGATCTATCGCCAGATTGCCGCCTACGGTCATTTCGGGCGCGACGACCTGGACCTGCCCTGGGAGCGAACGAACAAAGCTGATGAGCTCAGAGCCGCAGCGGAGCTCAAGCTGGCTGCCGCGGCGGATTAACGGAATATTTTCGAGAAATAAATACAGGCAGGCTCATTGCCTGCCTGTTGATTCATTGCAGGCGAGGGTGGGGGCGGTAATAAATGTTGGGGGTGTTTCCATTCACAACTAATACAACGCCCAGACTAGCCAGCGGCCATTGCGTTGTATGAAAAAAAGATCATCTTTTAACGACTCGGAAGGATTGGCTGCACAAGGGCCAGGGCAGATTTTTGCCACCCAGGTTACGCCCGCAGTCTTCTCGCCGCACTGGTTGATGACGAGTTTAGCGTAATCGGTCTGGTTCGTTTTTAGCACTGAATCGATCCAGTTCTCATCTACACTGCCCGACATACTGCTCTCCGACCGGCTGGCAAAGGGCAGCAGCGGCCACAGCGCCGGGTCGCTGACCGCCCTCTCGCGCAGCTTGTCCCCCGTGTACAACAGTTCGCCCACCGCATGGATCACCGCCTCCGCGGGCAGGTCGTCCACGTCCTGCAAACCAGCATGATTGGGGCAGCCGGAGGTGGCCGGCCAGGCGCCGAACAGCAGCGGCAGCGGAGGCGGGTAATCTTCTTCGGGAAATTCGATCGGCGTGCTGGTGGGGCGGGTGGGGCTAGGCTCGATGGTGGGTGTGATTGTGGGAGTGCGGGTCGCAGTCAAAGTTGGCGTAGGCGTGGGGGTTGGCATCGAGGTCGGTGGGGATGTTTCTGTTATTACAACAGGGATTTCTGTACCTGTGCTCACCGGTTGGCATGATGATATCAGCAGAATGATGAGGACAAGTGTTCCTATCCTTTTCGACAAGCTTGTTATCATTGACAGCATAACTCTATCTCCCTAAATATTTACCACTTCTATAGTATCAAAACAATCTGAGAGAAACATCGGCTTTTAAGCCGATTTATTTGATATTAATGAACCATTTCGGTAAAGAACCTTCTATTGAAGCCACTGTTGAAGCCTGCTCATGGGTATAATCATACTTAAGAACCTTATTCAGATATTATCGGGGATTTACAGGTGGGATTTTTTACTTCGCGAAGCAAAACACAATTCGAAATTTTCAAATAGGGTTTTGCAAAATCCAAAAATGGTGTGAGAAAGCTGATATGGTCGATAATTCCCAGTACACTTGTCATAGTCCAGTACTTACTGACAGGGAAATCGAAATTCTTCGCCTGATTGGCAAAGGAGAAACGAATGCACAAATTGCATTGGAATTATCGATTAGTGTAAGAACCGTGCGATCACATATTGAGCGAGTAATGCATAAATTGAAGGTTCGAAACCGCACCGAGGCGGTGATTAAAGCTATCAAATCAGGATTGTTAGAATTATAGAAAATCAGGCTCGGTGAATTGATTATTTTCCACGCGAGGTTCTGATTTCGAGCCAATCGAATAAATGAAGTGGGTTAGCTTTTGGCTCTCATAGATTAAAGTAATAGCGCGATGCATCCGTAGGGACATTTTCTTGTTAATGGAGCATCCCTGCGGATGCGCTGCCCGACTGCTCTCCAACCCACCCCGCGAACCTTCAGATCTATTCGTCTTCCGGTGGCGGAGCGGTCGGACCATAATCGAGCACCTCGCGCACCTGCGAGTTGGGCAGCGCCGGCGAGATGATGCCTTTATCCTCCAGCGCGTCGACGATGCGCGCGGCGCGGGTGTAGCCGATGCGCAAACGGCGCTGCAGCATGGTGATCGACGCGCGCCCTTCGCGACGCACCAGGTCGATCGCTTCTGAGGTCAGCGGGTCGCCCTCTTCCTCCAAATCCCACAATTCCCCTTGCTTGAGCGGGATGCCGCCTGGCAGCATATCGACTGGCGTTTCACCGCCGCCGGCGGGCGTCTTTTCAGCGATCACTGCCGCCTGGGTGCGCCAGTAATCCACCAGGCGCTGAATCTCCGGATCGGAAACGTACACGCCTTGCAGGCGTACCGGCGCGGCGGCGTCCGGCGCCTGGAAGAGCATATCGCCGCGCCCCAGCAGGCGCTCAGCCCCGGGCTGGTCGAGGATCACGCGGCTGTCCACCCCGGAAGCGACCGCGAAGGCAATGCGCGCCGGGAAGTTGGCTTTGATCAGACCGGTGACCACGTCCACCGAGGGGCGCTGGGTGGCGATGATCAGGTGGATGCCGGTGGCGCGCGCCAGCTGCGCCAGGCGGGTGATGGCTCGCTCGGTCTCGTCCGGCGAGAGCATCATCAGGTCAGCCAGTTCGTCGATCACCGCGATCAGATAGGGCAGGCGCTCGGCGTGCTTGCTGTTGTAGTCTTGAATGTTGCGCGCGCCGGCAGCCGAAAAACGGTGGTAGCGGGCGTCCATCTCACGCTGCAGCCATTGCAACGCGCCGATCACCCGCTCGGTATCGACCACCACTGGCGCAAGCAGGTGCGGGATACCGTTGTAATTGGTCAGCTCGACCCGCTTGGGATCGACCAGCACCAGGCGTATGTCGGCGGGGGTATTGTGCAGCAGCAGGCAGGTGAGGATCGAATTGACGCAGACCGACTTGCCCGAGCCAGTCGTGCCGGCGATCAGCAGGTGCGGCATGGTGGTTAAATCCGCGGCGAGCGGCTTGCCGGCCACATCCTTGCCGATGGCAAAGCGCAGCATCGAGTGGATGCGGCGGAATGCGTCGCTGTCGAGCACTTCGCGCATGGCAACCAGGCTGATTTCCACGTTCGGCACCTCGATGCCGACGTAGCTGCGCCCTGGCACCGGCGCCTGGATGCGGATGCGCGGGGCTGCCAGCGCCAGGCTGAGGTCGTCAGCCAGCGAGGCGATCTTGCTGACGCGCACGCGCATGCGCCCGGAGCGCGATTCGATGAAATCCGGTTCGACGCCGAAGCGGGTAATGGTCGGGCCGCGAGAAATATCCACCACATGGGCAGGCGCGCCGAAGGATGCCAGTGTGTCCTCGATCAACCTGGCGCGCTCCTGGTCGATGTTGGTCTGCTGCGCGGCGGGCGTGGCCGGGTCGAGAATTTCCTCGACTGCCGGTAAGACCCAAAGCGTAGCTGGTTGTGGCGCGCGCGCAGCCGGGGAAGGCTCTCTGGTTGCGCTGGCTTTTGCGGCGGTTCGGGCGGGCGCGGCGGTCTCAGATTTGAGAGCTGGCGGCGGTGTCGATTTGCTGCGGGCTGCGGATACCGGTGGAGCAGCCTGGCCGGGCAATGGCCGGAAATCAGAGGGCAGCGGTTCTACGGCTGCAGGTGGATGGTCGCCAGGCGTTGCCCGGGGATGGCGCGCTGCGCGGCTTGCGGTCTGCTTGCCGGGCGCTGAAATCAGCTTTTTAACTCGCTGAAAGATATCAGGAACGGACAAATCAAAGGTGAAAACCAGCGCAATGACCAGCCAGGCAGCCATGACGATCACTCCGCCGGCGCTGCCGAGCGCGGAAACCAATCCACGCTGGAAGAAGGCGCCGACATAACCGCCTCCTGCGCCAGCTTTCGCCAATTCCCAGGTGCCGCCGGCGAAAAGGTGCAACCAGGCGAGTATATTCAGGTAGAGCAAAATCACGCCGGTCAGCCGCTCTGTTGAAAGCTGCGGCAGGGTCTCGATGCGGCGGAAGATCAGCCACAGGCCAACCGCCAGCAGCGCGACCGGCAAAACCCAGGCGCCCCAGCCTGCGACCTTGCCAATTGCATTGATCCAGGCGCCGGTGACCGTCCCTTTTGTGGAGGAAATCAAAGAAAGCAAAGTCAGGAATCCGACCAGCGCCAGGAATATGCCGAGGATATCCAGCTTGCGGTCGAGTGACAGGCGGTTCCAGGAGAAGGAAGGTCGCGAGGATTTTCGCCGGCTGCGTGTGCTTCGCGCAGCAGACGCACGCTGAGCCGCCGGCGTTTTTTTCCTCTGCGCGGCGCCAGCGGATTTGCTGCGCGTCCCCCCGGAACGGCTGACACTGGCTTTCTTACTGCGGGAGGCCGTTTTCGGCACTGGCTGTCTCCAGACTTAGAAGGGTGTGTGAGTACTCATGGTCAGGTTGCAAGGTGCATGCGAGTGAAGAACTGACCAATTTCATGCGCATAGTGATTATAGCACAGGCGCCAATGGCGCGCCTGCCTGCCTGAGACCGGCAAGATTTAATCGATCAATCCTAATGCAATGCGGGTGGCGCGAAAGGCTAAAGGCGGCAAATCGCCGCGGGCGAAAAAGCCAGCCTGATCCGCGTCGTCGCCGGGCTGTAACGATCCGCCAATGATTTCGGCGCGGTAAACGATGACGATATCTGCGCCTTGTTTATGCTCGCGGCCGCCGATAACGTTCGCCAACCCGGTGATTTCGACTTCCAGCCCGGTTTCCTCGCGGCACTCGCGTTTTGCCGCTTCGCCAGGATCTTCGTATGCATCGATGAAACCCGCTGGAAAGCTCCACAATCCCTGTTGAGGTTCATTCACCCTGCGCACCAGCAGGATTTTGCCATCCTGCTCGACCAGCACGCCCGCGGCAACTTTTGGATCGGAAAAATGGATAAATCCGCAATCAGGGCAGGTAGCGCGGTATTTGCCAAAGATAATGCGGCGTTCGAGCTGACTGCCGCACTGCGGGCAGAACCGGTAGAAATCCTCGCTCAACGCAGCGCTTTCTTGCGTAAGATGAAAGCCGTCAGAAATAGCCCTGCTGCCACGATAAACAAGCCGATACCAATAATGCCAAAGAGCGGCAGCTTTCTAACTTGTTCCTCTTGAGCCGGACTGCCAGAGGCTACCAATGGCAGCACCTGCCGCTCGGTTTCTGGTAACATTTCACCTTGCCGTTCGGTTGGCGCAATGCCGAGAATGGGTCCAGAGCCCTCCACAGGCAGCTCGCGCAGCGGCGCCGTTGCGACGATCGTTGGAGTGGCTTGTGGAGCCGCTTCTGCTAGGGGAGCTTCGGTAGGCTGGACTTTGAATACTTGTACCGGCTGGGTTGGTATAACCGCCGGCGGTACGGTGATCTCCTCTGCGCCCCCTATCCCATCAGCAGCGCCGCCGCCGAGGCCGTAAACTTCTCGGACCGGCGGGCCGTTCCAATAGATCACCGGGGGCTCTGCTGCTTCTTCCGCTGCGGCAGGCTCTGATTCAGCCATTAAGCTGACTGTTTCCTTGGCTGCCATATCCGCTGGCGCCGCAGCCATCTGCATCCTGAAAGGTAAACCGCCTAACAGCGTGCTGACCATAAAGAAGACGGCGATAAGCGCCGCCACGGCTGATGACCAGCGCAGCGCTGGAACCAGGCGCAGGGCGGAGCTTGGTTCAGACTTGGCCATATATGCTGGCAGGGTAAAGTTGCGCGGAGCTCCCAGCGCAGGCATGCGGCTAAGCAATTCTTTCGTGCATCGCAGACACTCCAGAGCATCCTGGAAGGCGGGCATTGCCTTTAGACGCGCCTCAACCCGCGCCTTATCGCGCGCGTCGAGCTCATCATCCAAATAGGAAGAGAGCAGAATCCAATCCTTGGGGGAAATTCGGGACTTCATTATCGTTCTGCCTCACCTCTAAGACGGAACAAGGGCGGCAGAAGTTCCCCGAAGCCGCTGAGACAGTCGCGCAGGCGCATGCGAGCGCGGGCCAGCCTGCTTTTGATCGTGCCGAGCGGTTTGCCGATCGCTTGTGAGGCTTCGGTATAGTTGAATCCCTGAATGTCCACCATGATGACAATCGCGCGGAATTCCTCAGGCAGACCCTGGATGCAGTGCTGGATAGCAGCCTCCAATTCCCGCGTTTCGATTTGTTCCTCGGGCGAGGGACTACCGTCCGCCAGCCAGGAAGGCGATTCGATCTCCTCGTCGTCTTCCGGATTGGAAGGCTCCAGCGGGACGGTCGGCCTGCGGTGACGCCGGCGCAGCTCATCATAGCAGGTGTTGGTGACCATGCGCATCACCCAGGCTTTGAAAGAGCCGCCGCGGTAGCTGGCGAGGTTGCGGTATGCCGAAATGAAGGCTGTCTGGGTGGCGTCTTCCGCGGCGCCTTCATCCGAGAGCATGCGGAAGGCGATGTTATAGGCCATATCCTGGTATGCCAGCACCAGGCGGTTGAAGGCATCCAGGTCGCCACGGACCGCGTCTTGAATCAGGCCTGCTTCGTCCATCTCTCGAACCTTCGACGGCGAGGTTCAGCCAGCAGGATCGACGCGTCCGTGCCAATCAGCCGGTAGAACCATTTACGGGAAATCAGGGGAATCACAAAGCTATCCTATCTTAAAGCAGAATGTGCGTCAAGCACTCTTAAGGGCTTACCTTCACGATCCTTTTTTCGATACTTTCAGATAGCGGTCGAAGAATTCGATCGAACGCCGCATGGCGAGGGTGAATGATTGGCTGAGGTTGTGATCGTTGCCCGGGTAGGTATAGAATTCAACCACTCCGCCGGCTCTCTGCGCCGCCTGATACAGGCTTTCCGAGAAAGCAATTGGGACCGATTCATCCTCTGCGCTGTGATGAAGCTGCAACGGACCGCTCAAATCTGCGACATAGGTGATTGGAGAGATGGAAGCCCAGAAATCCGGATTGACTTGTGGATCTCCGTACGTTTCACTGAGCACTGCGCTCCAGCGCCGCTCGCTGGTGGGAACGGTGACCACTGGCGTGGCACGCCAGCGGTACATCAGGTCCGGGTACGAGCCGACTACGCCTGACCAGATGACGCCCGCTTTTACCGCTTTAGAGGTCACCATGACCCTGAGCGTGATATATCCGCCCATGGAATGCCCCCACATGCCAATATGTTCCGGGTCTGCCAGCGGGTAGCGTTGAATTGACGCGACCGCGTTGAGCACATCGATAGTATAATCCGGGCGGTTGTACGCCCCGAGGGCTTCTCCCTCTGAATCGCCGTGCCCGCGGTAGTCGGGGCGCAGGACGATATAGCCGTTGCGGGCAAAGCCGTCCACGTTGGGGATATAGCGTTCGGTCGGGCGGTATACATCCGGCGGGATGTAGCCGTGATTAAAGATGATCACCGGCCAACCGCTATCAGGGGGTTCGCCAAATGGGGTGGTCATGAGCGCATAGATCTTCAATCCATCGGACAGGTAGGATACGATCATGCGCTCGTAATTCGTGCCGTCCGCGAGCTGTTCTTCGATCTGAATATCGCTGCCGGGGTAGCTGCCAGCGCGCATGGCTTCGATGCTGAGTGGATGCGGGGTGGGGGTAGGCGTAAACGTTGCGGTTGGGGTAGCAGAGGCGCTGACGGTTGGCGAGGCAAAAGGGACGATCGTTGCGCTGGCGGGGTTTCTCTCGGAAACCTCCGTCGTAACTAGAGGACCGCTGCTTGCTTTTGGCGTGAGATGGTATAACCCGCATCCGCTGAGCAGCAAGCTGGATGCAATTATGATCGCGCAGATCCATTTTGCGAGGGCACTCATCGTCCTATCCATATTATGATAGATAATGTGGCATTTGATTCTACCGGCGGGGAAAGGCCGCGTCAAGGAACAACCTTATCGCGGCAAAGCGGAGATACTGCCCCTGGCAGCCAATGGGATGGGCGCCTTGTGGATCAGGCTGGAGATTTACAGGCTCGCAATCTTCAGGCCTGTAATTTCCAGCCAGGCGTCCGTCTCGTTCGCGAGCGTGCCAAAGCGCAGCCGTCCGTCGGGCGGGAAGGCGGCATACTGGTTATCGATCCAGATGACCAGGCCGAGCGGCGGACGCGGCGCGAGGACAGACTCGAACATACGGGCGCCATCGACGCTGAATATTGTGCGGTCGAGATGCAGCTCGATGCGGTAGCTGTGCCAGGCGGTCACGTCAAGATCCAGAGAGGCAGCATCTTCCTGCGCAAATTTTCGGGCAGTCCGGCGCAGCCAGCGAGCAGCAGGACGCCAGGCAAGCAGCGGCAGGGCTAACAGGGCAGGGAGGGTCAGCAGAGCGGGAAACCTGGGGGCGGAGAACAGGGCCGCGAGGAAGCCGTCAGCCGGATGGTCATCGCGCAATGCAAGGTAATTCGGCGGGGATGCATGAAAGAACCAGGCTGTGTTGGGCAACGCGGGCAGGCGGCGGGCTGTCCCGCCCAGACCGGTCGAGGCGTTGAAAGGATCGTTCCAAAAGCCAAAACCCCAGGTGCCGGGCAGGTTTGGCAGGGAAACTCGCGCGCGAAGCTCGAGCGCCAACGGCTGACGCCAGGCGAAAGCTCTCCGCGGGCGGTGCAGGTAGTCGTCCAGCTGCGCCCAGCGGTAGCGTCCGGCGCGTCCGGCGGGAATGGCAAGGCGCCAGATGCCGTCCTCGCCTTGGGCTGCTTGCGATCCGGGGGTGGTGCGGGAACGGAGGTCGATGGGTATCAGTATAGAATCTGACATAACTGTATTATAGGTTGAAATGACTAACAACTGTTTCGTCTTAAAAGAAGGCAGGGGCGATGCGCCCGCAGTTTTCAGACATCGAAAAGTGCGAAGACACACCCGGAAAAACACCGAGCGCAGGCCGGCGTGGGCAGAAGATGCTGCTTGACAAGCCTTTCAGGTTGGGTATAATGCTGACTATAAAGACCCAACCCAGGAATAAGTAGCTGAGCAGCCTGACAGAGAGCCGGCGGAAGGTGCAAGCCGGCAGGTCGATCGGTGAACTCCAGCTTGGATGCCCTTCAGGGCAGGTTGCCCTCGCAAGAGTCGCAAACAAAGCGACTGTAAGAGGGACGGCACGAACCGTTATCTCCGCAATAAGGCCGCTGGAACGGGTCATCAATCTGCGGCGAAAGCAGGTGGCACCACGAGAAATGCCCCTCGTCCTGCAAGGCGAGGGGCTTTAATTTCTTGAGCAAGGAGGTTAGCCGTTATGCTGGATATCAACAAGGTGCGAGAACAACCCGAGCAGGTGCGCCAAGCATTGCAGGCACGGCAAATGAACCCTGCTCTGATCGAGCCGGTGCTGGAGTTAGACAAGGAACGGCGCGCGCTGCTCGCTCAGGTGGAGGTGATGAAAGCCGAGCGCAACACGGTCACGAAAGAGATAGGGCAAATGAAAGATGCCGGCGAGCGCCAGGCGAAAATCGATGCGATGCGCTCCCTGGGCGATCAGATCGCTGCTTTAGACGAGCGCGTGCGGCAGGTGGATGCCGACTTGCAATCCGCGCTGGCGGTCATTCCCAACCTGCCCGATCCGCAGACGCCCTATGGGGTTAGCGAGCAGGATAATGTCGTCCTGCGCCAGGTGGGCGAAATTCCTAAATACGATTTCACCCCTCTGCCGCATTGGGAACTTGGTCCAAAGCTTGGCATTATCGACTTCGACCGCGGGGTCAAGATCACCGGCTCGCGTTTTTACATTCTGAACGGCGCCGCGGCGCGCCTGCAGCGTGCGCTGATCGCCTGGATGCTCGATTTGCACATCCGTCAGGGATACCGGGAGCGTTACCTGCCGTTCATGGTCAAAGGGCAGACACTCTTTGCCGCCGGGCAGCTGCCTAAGTTTGCCGACAACCTCTATCATGACGTCGAAGAGGACTTCTGGAACGTGCCGACTGCTGAAGTGCCGCTGACCGGCATGCACATGGATGAAATCCTCGCTGAAGAAAGCCTGCCTCGCCGGTATACAGCCTACACGCCTTGCTTCCGCCGCGAGAAGATGAGCGCCGGCCGGGATGTGCGCGGGATCAAGCGCGGGCATCAGTTCGATAAAGTCGAGATGTATATCTACGCCAAACCAGAGGAGTCATCCGCTGAGCTGCAAAAGATGCTTGCGGACGCCGAGCAAACCTGCGCTGAGCTCGGACTGACCTACCGTATCGTCCAGCTTTGCACGGCTGATATTGGTTTCAACTCGGCGATTACGTACGATATCGAGGTGTGGGCGCCCGGCTGCGCGGAGTGGCTCGAGGTGTCGTCGGTCTCCAATGTGACCGATTTCCAGGCGAGGCGCGCAAACATCAAATACCGCCCGGCTGACGGCGGCAAAGCACGCTACGTGCACACCCTCAACGGTTCCGGGCTGGGCATGCCACGCACATTGATTGCTGTGCTTGAAAATTTCCAGCGGGAAGATGGAACGATTTTGGTGCCTGAAGTGCTGCGCCCGTGGATGGGCGGACTGGAAGTTATCAGCGCGGAGAACGGCGATTGAACACCGTTGTGTATACGATCACGGAAGTCTTTTTCCCGCTGGTGATCGGCGGCGTGATGCTTGTCGGGCTGGTGGCTGTGCTGGTGCCGGTGCTGCCGGGCCTGGCGATCATGTGGGCTTCGGCGCTGATCTACGGGCTGGTGAACGGCTTCGATACTGCCGGCTGGGTCCTTATGGGCATCATCACCGTGTTGTGGCTGGTCGGCGGTGCGATCGACAATGTCTTCATGGCAGGTTCCTCGCGAAAATCCGGCGCAAGCTGGCTGTCGATTGGGGTAGCGCTGGCTGGGGCGCTGATTGGCAGCATGCTGCTGCCGCCCTTTGGCGGGGTGCTGCTGGCAGTGGCCGGTATCTTCCTTGTCGAGTATTTCCGGCTTAAGGATTGGAAGCTGGCGCTCAATTCGACCCGCGGGCTGGCGGTCGGCTGCGGCTGGGCAGCCATTACCCGTTTTGTGTTTGCTTTGCTGATCCTCGCCGCCTGGCTGGTGTGGGTGCTGGTTTTTTAAAGGGTACAACTGAAAATAAAACAAGGCGAGCCATGTCGCTCGCCTTGTGAATTTATTTGGGTCAATTAATCTTCGCGTTCGACGAAATGCTCGAGCATCATCAGGTTCTTGTCACTGAAGCGCCGGGTGATTTTAAGCAAATTGTCCATTAGACCGACTTCTTCGATCTGCTCTTCCACGAACCAGTCGAGGAAATTCTGAGCAGCGTAATCTTTCTTCGCCACGGCGATATCGTACAGCTGGTTGATCTGGCGGGTGACCTCGTTTTCCCATTCTAGCGAGAGCTTGACCGCCTCTTCGGCAGAGGCGAAGGTGGATTTGGGGGCTTCCACCGCCGGGATAACGACCGTGCCGCCGGTATCGACGAGGTATTTGACCATTTTCATGGCGTGTTCATTCTCTTCTTTGGCTTGTTTGTAGAAGAATTCAGCTGTTTTCTTCATGGCCTCGCCCTCGAACCAGGTGGCAATGCTGACATATTGCAAAGAAGCGCCAAATTCCCTGCCAATCTGCGCATTAATCGCGTCGTTCAATTCCTTGCTGATCATCATGATTCACTACTCCTTTTCTGCGTTCTTATTCTTTACTGTAGGTAAGAAAAAGTATAGCATTGGAGTGTTAGAATACTGTTAATAATTACCCTATTTGTATAAATTGTTTGAATATTTTCCTGGCTATGTTTTGATCATTGCTACCTGACCGCCCGACATGCGCGCCAGATCGCGCGGATGGCAGCGAAAGACGGCGCGCGGGTTTCCGGCGGCTGCCCATACCTCATCGTATTGCAGCAGATCCTCATCGATCCAGGCGCGCAACGGCTGAGCGTGAGCCAGTGGCGGCACGCCGCCGATAACGAAGCCGGTCGAGGCGCGGACGAAATCGGCGTCAGCTTTTTCGATCGGTTCGCCGGCCAATTCGGCCAGACGCTGCTCGGAGACGCGGTTGATTCCACTGGCAAGCACAAGCAATGCCTGCCTGCTCTGTTTGCCCTTGAAGACGATGGATTTTACGATCTGTGCGATGGTAGTGCCGGTTGCCTGCGCTGCTTCACCAGCAGTGCGGGTGGACGCCGGAAGCTCGACCACTTGGCAATCCAATCCAAGCGCGTCGAGCGCGGCCTGGATTGTGCGTGCACTGCTGCTCAACTCGGATTCTTTCATTGTTCCCTCCAAAGGTTTTTTGCTGATCAACCATTGCGCGAGCGTCTGCCTAAGGCAAGATAGATCGCAATCGAGCCGGCGACCGCGGCGTTGAGCGAGGCAACCTGACCACGCATGGGCAGGCTGGCAAGATAATCGCATTTCTGGCGCACAAGCTGGCGCATGCCCTGCCCCTCGCTGCCGACCACCAGCGCCAGCCCGCCGTCGAGCGGAGCGGCTTCGATCGGTTGAGCTTCCGGACCGCCCTCCAGCCCAACCATCCAGATGTCGGCTTGTTTCAGCTCGTCGATCGTCTGCGCCAGATTTGCCTGGGCGATGAGCAGGTGTTCGCTGGCGCCAGAGGAGGCGCTGACCACGGTAGGGGTCACTTCTGCGCTGCGGGCCAGCGGGATAACCACACCGTGCAACGCGGCGGCTTCAGCGGTGCGCAGCAGCACGCCAAAATTTTGTGGATCCTGCAATGCATCCAGCAATAGCAGAAATGGTTTCTCGTCGCGCCGGTTGGCGAGGTCGAGCATATCGGCGACGGTGGTGTAGGGATATCCGCTGGCTTCCAGGGCAACTCCCTGATGATTGGCGGCTACGCGGTCCAGGCGGGCACGAGGAGCTGCCTGGACGGGCAGCTTGCGCTCGCGGGCTAATTTTACAATCTCGGCTAGTTGACCTTTCTCCTGGGCGCCTTCCGCGACCAACAGATTGAAAAATTGGCGGCGGCGGGCGCGAAGGGTTTCGTAGACAGGATTACGACCGTAGATGAATTCACGCATGGGTCTGCCTTTTCTTACGGCTGCTGGGGATCGGGCTGGTTCTCAACAAACAAAAATCCTCTCGGAATTTTTATCATTATCGTTCACTAAAGGTGATACGACCAGTAATCTTGCATTACCCGCGCACATACCTGGCAGCTGGCTCACCTACTCTCGCCGGTCCGCAGAGAGAGTATCGGGGGATGAGAGAGGCCAGAGCACTGCCCAACCATATCAATGGTTTCAGAAGCCTTATTCGGGCCTGGCGAAGATCATCCGTCCGGCGGCGGTCTGCAGCACTTTCGTGACCGTCACCAGGATTTCTTGATTCATGTAATCTTTCCCGTTTTCGATAACGACCATGGTGCCGTCGTCCATGTAGCCGACGCCCTGGTTGGACTCCTTGCCTTCCTGGATAACGCGGATGGAGAGCGCCTCGCCGGGCAGCAGCACCGATTTGACTGCATTAGCCAACTCGTTGACGTTGAGCACATTCACGCCTTGCAGCTCGGCGATGCGGTTGAGGTTGTAATCATTGGTCAGGATCGGGCAGCGCAGCTGGCGGGCCAAAATGACCAGCTTGTCGTCCACGTCACGCACCCCTTCGACATCGATGTCGGTGATGCGCACCGGGATAGCAGGCTCCTTTTGCAGCTGCGAGAGCACCTCCATGCCGCGGCGTCCGCGCTGGCGGCGCAGGCTGTCAGGCGAGTCGGCGATGTATTGAAGTTCGTTAAGGACAAAATGGGGAATCAACAAAGACCCGGGCAGGAAACCTGTGCGGGCGATATCGGCGATGCGGCCGTCGATAATCACGCTGGTGTCGAGCAGGATGGTGCGGTTTTCAGCCCAACCCTGGGCCTGTTCAGCCGGCGCAAGCGGGGAATGGCCCTTAGATAGTCCGCCAAACAGGCCAGAGAGGTCGTTCTGGCGCATGATAAAGACCGACACGCCGAGGTAGCCAAATAACACCACGCCGACAAACGGTAGAATATCTCCAAACGGCGAGGGCAATTTGGAGAGGGGGAATGCCAATAGAACAGCGATGATCAGACCAGCAATCAGGCCAAAAAAGGCTGCAAATAAAGTTTGGGCTGAAACCCGCCCTAAAAATGAACGAATGGCGCGCACAGGACGCGTGGAGATGTATGGGGAAAGGATCAAACCGATGAGCGCGCCAACCAATCCCATGGTGAAGGCATATTGCTCGATGCTCAATGTGGTTTCAGAGGGGGTCAGGTTGGCTATCTGCCCCAACTGCACTCCCCAGACAACTCCAATAATACAGAACAAGACCATGCCGATTAAACGGGCAATAAAATCACTACTCATGAATGACTCCTTGGGGAAAAATAATGAATGTTAAGGTGCAGGATGATAGGTCGAGCGGAAAAAGAAAAAAATGATGTATGAATATGATAACATTACAGACAAGGCGAGTCAATCAAAAGGGGGGGCGAACAAGCGTACTTGACGGGGATGGCCGGCTGGGGTATACTTCAAGTCGCGATGCGGGGTAGAGCAGAGGTAGCTCGTCGGGCTCATAACCCGGAGGTCAGTGGTTCGAATCCACTCCCCGCTACTAAAGTCAAACCAGAGTCCGTCGGGCTCTGGTTTTTCGTTAGCCTGGCGCACAGCGGTAGACATTTTTCCAAAAATGGAGGAATTTCTTATGAACCGCAGTTCGCCGGGTACATCAAAATCCAAAGTTTCACTTTCCTTAGATAAAGCCAGCGATGGCTTTGTCATAGGTCTTGACTGGGATGGCCGGTTTTGGATCGGAAAAAGAGAACAACGATTGGTCGCCATCAGCCGCTGACTCGAGGACGTTGGCTGCCAGCTTATCCATAGCTTTCCGGTCGGTGGAGGCGGAGAAACTGAGCCGCCCTTTATGGATGACACGCACGGCGGTGTCTTTGGTACTGGTGACGGTGCAGGTCTTGAGATGGTTCGCCGCATTCCTACTGGATATTGCTTTAATCGTTACGATCTTGATACTGGATGATTCAATACAATTATTGGTGAAGACATGGATGATGGTAAAACCTAAATTAATGACACACCTACATATTTATATATGAACAAAATCACCCAGGTGCAGAATGGTTTCGTTTGGGGAAACCAGGTCATTCCAGTTTTTGATGATCAGCTCCTGCCAGTTTTCAGGGCGGCTGCAATATCTTCCGATATTCTCGTGAGAAAATGCGTGTCGGAAATAATCCAGGCATCGAAAGCGATTTCGAGGGTTTTGTCGGTAACCATTCTTTAATTATATTTCTCGACCAGAAATTAGTACGGGGTATTCTGTAGAACAGGCATTTCATTGCCCGGGAAAAAGGTCAACAAACTCGGAAGAATAATCTCGCAACCCCAAAATTATTTTATCGATTTAAACCCGATCTACGATTTTATCGTTTAAAAAAGTGACAGCTGACGAGGATCAGGTTTGATCGTTGCGGATTGCTCCTCCAACCATATTTTTAATTTTAGGTGATGCTCAGGGAATGGATGTGGAAACGGCAAAGCCCCTTTTTGAATGAGTAATTTGTTTCCTTCTGGCATGTTGGGGTGGTCTAAAACGAAAATCGGAATCCATTTTGCTCGTAATGCCTCGGTTGCACCCGCCCAGGTACCGCCCTTTTCCGCATCACTTGCCACAATAATGGCATAATCAGCCAGGGTGTAAATCAATTTGTTTCTTCCCATTGCTGTTCCAACCGAAAATGGTGCGCCAGGAGAATAAGGGGTTACTAGGCATAAATCACCACGACCAATGGCTGCACGATTTTCCGGATTCCGAATAGTCTTTTCCAAACTATCAGCGAGTATTCCAACAGCTGTTCCTCTCGAAGTTAACGCAGCATTCATGCTGATTGTATCGACGCCTTTTGCACTACCTGAATATAGAACTAAGCCCGATAAACCACACGAATTACCTACAAATTCAGCACAAGCCTTACCAGCTTCATCAAGTTGGCGCGACCCAACTACTGCAATACCTGGCTGACCTAAAAGAGCTTTTTCACCTGCATAGAATAGAACAGCAGGCGCGCTTTCCTTGAGTCGCTGACGATATCGTGTTGGGTATTCTTGATCAGCCCTAGTTAACACAAGAATTCCAAGCGATGCTAATCGCTCCAGTTCAATTGCTAAAGATCCACTGCGTTGGAGAAGGTGGTAATAACGTTCAGCTTCTTCCAGGTTAATTCCCAGTTGATTTTGGATTTCTTCTGGGGTTAGCCCAAGTAAATCACCCGGACGCATGGAAATAGATTGTAATTTTTTCGCTAAAGGGTTCCATTCTTTTAGAGTTAACGATGAATATTCAGAATTCGATAAAAGCCCGATATGAGAGCACAATAATAAAATTGCTTGAGAATCAGGAGAAATGGTCATCCGTTGGTATTCCTTCCAGTTGCTTGAGCCAGGGTAAATGGATAAACTGGTCCACTCCCATTTACCTTTAATAAATATCCAGCCATGGTTAATGTCCATCCAGAATCAATAATATCGTCCACCAGTAAAACCGCACCGGATGGAAGTTGAGGATCTATGCTTATTGTACCAACCACATTCCGCGCTTGCATGGTACTGTTTTGCATTGTTTTTTGTTCTGGAGCTTCACTCGTTCGTCGAAAAAC
>JAXDBP010000003.1:0-152777 GCA_034678705.1 Bellilinea sp. | reverse complement strand
TGGTCATGCCCGGCGACAGCATCAACATGGAAGTCGAATTGATCGTGCCGGTGGCTCTCGAGCAGGGTTCCCGCTTCGCTATCCGCGAGGGCGGCCTGACCGTTGGCGCGGGCACCCTAACCAAGATAATCGCCTAGGTGTAATTATGGCAAAACAACGCATTCGCATTCGTTTGAAAGCATACGATCACCGTGTGCTTGATCAGTCCGCCAAGCGGATTGTCGAGACGGCAGAGCGCAGCGGCGCGCACGTGGTCGGGCCAGTTCCGCTACCCACACGCATCGAGCGCTTCACTGTACGCCGCTCGACATTCATTGACAAGGACTCGCACGAGCACTTCGAAATCCGCACCCATAACCGGCTGATCGATGTGCTGGATCCGGATTCGAAGACGATCGACATGCTCATGCGGCTGAACCTGCCCGCTGGCGTGGATATCGAGATCAAGATTTAATACCTGCACCTTAAGTGATTTACTCGCGGCGGCTTCTAGCCGCGGGCCGCGAGCGCGCAACCGCGAGCAGGCAACCTAACCGAAACGGCGCTCCTGCCAGTTGGAACTGTTTCGCAGCCAGTTGATATTTGCTGGATGAGTTTGGCAGCAATCCTGGCACATTGTAAGATGTTGCGGTATAATAGAGCGGTTTGGCTTCAGGCCAGACATTGGCCGAGCAAGAGTGGCTGGGTGGGCGTCGATAAGACCAAAACAGACGCAGCCGACCACTAACTGCCCGGTGACAGGGATGATGCAGCTTAGCCCAGGCTGACAGTCCCTTTATCTTGAAAGTTCAAGGAGTACAACCGAGATGTTTAAAGGGCTGATTGGGAAGAAAATCGGCATGACCCAGATTTTCGATGAACAAGGTGTGGCTAGTCCAGTCACCATAATCGAAGCTGGGCCATGCTACGTTACCCAGATACGCAAGCCTGAAAACGACGGCTATTCCGCCGTCCAGTTGGGTTACGAAGAAGTAAAGCCAAAGCGCTTAACCGGCGGTGAGCTGGGTCACTTAAAGCGCGGCGGCATGAACCTGCCCCCTCTGCGTTATCTGCGCGAATTCCGTGCGAAGAGCCCCGAAGTCGAAGAAGGATCTACCGTGACGGTCGAGCAATTCGCAGTTGGCGAGCGAGTGGATGTCGTAGGTACCAGCAAAGGGAAAGGCTTCCAGGGCGGCGTCAAACGCTACCATTTCAAAGGCGGCCCGAAAACTCACGGTCAGTCTGACCGGCTGCGGGCGCCTGGTTCTCGCAGCTCTGGTACGACCCCGGGTCGTGTCTTCAAGGGCGCGCGCGGCGCAGGTCATATGGGCAATGACCGCGTGACTGCGCAGCACCTTAAGGTGGTCCTGGTGGATGTGGAGCGCAACCTGATTGGTGTGCGCGGGGCGATCCCCGGCCCTCGCGGTGGCCTGGTGGTCATCAAAGAAGCGCGGAAGCAGTAGCATGGACGCCGGGATATATCCCTGGACTCATGGAGCGATGCAGCTATGTTAGTTGATGTCTTGAATTTAGAAGGGAAAAAGGTCAAACAGGTCGAACTGCCTGATGCGATCTTTGCAGCCCCGATCAATATCGATTTGATGCACCAGGCCTACGTACGGCAGATGACCAACGCTCGCCTGGGCACCCATGACACCAAGACCCGCGACGAGGTCACCGGCGGCGGCCGAAAGCCCTGGAGGCAGAAAGGCACCGGTCGGGCGCGTCAGGGTTCCATTCGCGCCGCGCAGTGGAAGGGCGGCGGGCGCGTGCACACACCGCACCCGAAAGAATATGAGTCGAGCATGCCGCGCAAGATGCGTCGCGCAGCTCTGCGCTCAGCTCTATCGGTCAAGGCGGCTGAATCGGCGATCGTGCTCGTCGACGAGCTGTCGGTGGCAGAACCTAAAACCCGCCTGATGGCTCAAGCGCTCGACAGCCTGGTCGGCGACGCCAGCGCGCTGGTGTTGATCCCCGAAAGAGCCAGCTACGAGAATGTGATCCTTTCGAGCAGCAATCTACCCGACACCAAGGTTCTGCTGGCCGGCTATATAAACATCCGCGATCTGCTCAGCTTCGACAAGCTGGTGATGCCCCTGGCGGCGTTGGATGTCATTCAGAGCAATTTAGGACAGGCAGGGTAGAGAAATGACCACCATTTACGATGTTCTCCGCCGTCCGTTGGTGACAGAAAAGACCAATTACCTGGTTAACCGCCTGCACAAATACGTGTTCGAGGTGAGCGACGATGCTACCAGGAATTTGGTAAAGGATGCGGTCGAAACCATCTTCGACGTCAAGGTTATGCAGGTCAACATTATCAATGTGCCTGCCAAACGCTCGCGCCGGGCGCGCAGCCGCCGCCTTGCGGTGCGCAACTCCGCTTATAAAAAAGCTGTGGTGACCCTGGCGCCCGAGGATCGGATTCCGATCTTTGAAGGGGTCGAGTAATGGCTATAAAAATTTACAAACCCGTAACCCCCGGTCTGCGCGGAATGACCGGCTATGGTTTCGAAGAGATCACCAAAACGAAACCGGAATCATCGCTGATCGTGTTGCGCAAGAAATCCTCCGGTCGCAACAACACCGGCAGAATCACCGTGCGTCACCGCGGCGGCGGCAACCGCCGTTACATCCGCCTGGTTGACTACAAGCGTGATAAGCTGGGCATTCCGGCAAAAGTGGTCGCGATCGAATACGACCCGAACCGCACCGCCCGCCTGGCGCTGCTGGTTTACGGCGATGGTGAAAAACGCTACATTCTCGCTCCCATCGGTTTGAAGGTTGGCGATAGTGTGGTGGCCGGTCCGAACGTGGACATTCGCCCGGGCAACAGCCTGCCGATTGCGAACATCCCGGTCGGTACGATGATCCACAATATTGAGATGAAAAAAGGCCGCGGCGGACAGTTGGTCCGCTCAGCCGGCGCGGCAGCCCAGCTGCTGGCAAAAGAGGGCGATTACGCGCAGGTCCGCCTGCCCTCAGGCGAGGTGCGTTTGATCCGTCAGGTGTGTTATGCGACCATCGGTCAGGTGGGCAACCTGGACCACGGGAACATCAAACTTGGCAAAGCCGGCCGCAAGCGCCATATGGGCGTTCGCCCGGCAGTGCGTGGCACGGCGATGTCGCCGAACGATCACCCGCACGGCGGCGGCGAAGGCCGCCAGCCGGTAGGTATGCCCGGGCCAAAGAGCCCGTGGGGCCAGCCAACCCGTGGATATAAGACGCGCCGCAACAAAGACACCAACAAGTACATTGTGCGGCGGCGCAGCCAGGGCAAGCGCTAATCCGCTCGGGCTGACAGGTTGTCTACACCGAGAAAGAGGGACGAGATATGTCACGATCATTGAAAAAAGGGCCGTTTGTAGCCCCTAAGCTGTTGAAAAAGATCGAGCAGATGAACCTTCGCAGCGACAAAAAGGTCATCCGCACCTGGAGCCGCGCCAGCGTAATCTTCCCGCAGATGGTAGGACATACCATCGCGGTGCACGACGGTCGCCGGCACGTACCGATCTACATCACCGAGAACATGGTCGGTCACCGCCTGGGCGAATTTGCGCCCACCCGTCACTTCCGCGGCCATGTCGCCGAGAAGTCTTCCAAGAGGTAATAACCATGGCGACCGACATTCGTGCTGAATTACGCAACTGCCCGGTATCCGCTCAAAAAGTGCGCCTGGTAATCGACCTGGTGCGCGGCAAACCGGCCATGGAGGCGCTGGACATGCTCAAGTTCATGCGCAGGAGTGCAGCCAATCCGCTGTTTAAACTGCTGAGCTCGGCGGTGGCTAACGCCGAGGAGAACTTCGGCGTCAACCGCGATGATCTGGTGATCCACACGATCACCGCGGACGAAGCCCCGACGCGCAAATGGCGCCGGTTTGGCGCCCGCGGGCGCTTCAAGCCTCTGTTGAAACGTGCCTCGCACGTTATTGTGATCTTGCGAGAGCAAGGATAACGAAGTCAGGCCTGCTTTCGTGAGCATTCCGGGCAGGCATGAGATAGACACCAGGAGTCATTATGGGTCGAAAAGTTCATCCGATTGGATACCGACTGGGCGTGCACCAACCATGGGAAGGCCGCTGGTTCGCCGAGGGCAGCGATTATACCGACCAGCTTCACAAGGACTTCGAGATTCGCAAGCTGATCTTCAACGCAGCCGAGCGGGCTGGAGTCTCCAAGGTCGAGATCGAGCGTTTTCCGGGCAAGGTTAAGATTATCGTCCACACTGCCAAACCAGGCATTTTAATCGGCCGCAAAGGCGAAACGGTCAAGAAAGTCCGTCAAGATCTGGAAGCGCTGACTAAAAAGAAGATCGATCTGGAGATTAAAGAGATCAAAGCGCCGGATTGCGATGCCTATCTGGTTGCCTTAAACATCGCCGGGCAGATCAACCGCCGCGTGGCGTACCGCCGGGCGATGAAGCGGGCGCTGCAGCAGGCCATCCGTCAGGGAGCCGAAGGGATCAAGATCGAGGTAGCCGGCCGATTGAGCGGCGCCGAAATGGCGCGCAGCGTCTGGCTGCGTGAGGGGCGCGTGCCCCTGCAGACCATCCGCGCGGACATCGATTTTGCGCGCGCCGAGGCGCTGACCACCTATGGTCAGATCGGTGTGAAAGTCTGGATTTATAAAGGCACCGTTCTGGAGGGCGAGGAAGAAAAAGCCGAGTCCACCGAGGGCGTGTACGTCAGTGAGTAAATCTCGCCCTGGGGTTGGACTCAGGCGATACGAGAGAGGTTAGCAGCTATGTTGATGCCAAAACGTGTCAAATGGCGCAAGCAGCAGCGCGGTCACATGCGCGGGAAAGCCCTGCGCGGGGCTGAATTGATCTACGGCGAATACGGTTTGCAGGCGCTGGAGCCTGGCTGGATAACCGCCCGCCAGATCGAAGCTGCCCGCCGGGCGATCGTCCGCTCGATGCGGCGCCGTGGTAAAGTATGGATTCGGATTTTCCCCGATAAACCCTACACGCAGAAGCCGCCCGAGACCCGCATGGGTAAGGGCAAAGGCAATGTGGAGTACTGGGTGGCGGTGGTTCGCCCGGGGCGGGTCATGTTCGAAATCGGCGGTCTCGACGCCGAGATGGCTGTGGCTGCCCTGCACCAGGCTTCATACAAGTTTTCGATCAAAACGAAGGTGATCGCTCGTCATGAATCGAGCTCAGGAGAGCTGGAATGAAGACCGAACAGATTCGGCTAATGTCCAAGGAAGAATTGATCGCCAAGCTGGCGGATGCGCGCCAGGAATTGATGAATTTGCGCTTTCAGGTGGTCACCGGGCAGCTGACCGACACCAGCCGGCTGAAGATCACCCGCCGCCTGATTGCCCGCTATTCAACCATTCTGCACGAGCGCGAAAGACTTGATATGCAGGAAGGTGACAAATGAACACTCGGCGTCGCATTACCGGTGTTGTGACCAGCAACAAGATGGAAAAGACCGTGGTGGTGAAAATCTCCCGGAGTTACCAGCACCCCCTTTATAAAAAGGTGGTGCACGCCTCGAGCAAAGTCAAAGCTCACGATACGCTGGGCTGCGAAATTGGCGATGAGGTGTTGATCGTCGAAAGCCGACCGCTCTCAACCGATAAGCGCTGGGTGGTCGAGTCAATTGTGAAGCGCCAGGGTCAGCCTAATCTCGTCGAACCCGCGGATGAAGGAGACAAGGCATGATCCAGCACGAAACTCGTCTTAAAGTTGCAGATAACACCGGAGCGCGTGAGCTCCTGGTAATGCATGTGCTGGGCGGCTCGACCCGCCACTTCGGCGGCGTTGGCGACATCGTCATCGGCACCGTCAAGTCGGCTGCTCCGCAAGGATCGGTGAAGAAGAGCGATATCGTTAAGGCGGTCATCGTGCGCTGCGCCAAGGAATGGCGTCGTGAGGACGGATCTACCATTCGTTTTGATGACAATGCGGTAGTGATCCTGGATACCGACGGACAGAATCCCAGAGGCACCCGCATTTTTGGGCCGGTTGCTCGCGAGCTTCGTGAAAAAGGTTTTATGAAGATCGTTTCCCTGGCTCCAGAAGTGATTTAGGGAGAGGGGATCAGGAGAGCAAAGCCATGAATTTGAAAATACATAAAGGCGATACAGTCGAGGTAGTAAACGGCCGGCTCGAGGACAAAGGAAAGCGCGGCGAAGTTATCAAAGTGCTGCCGAAAGATAACCGGCTGGTGGTGCAGGGTGTCAATCTGCGCACCAAACACCAGCGTCAGGTGCAATCGAAGGGTCGAACCATATCCCCCGGAAAAGTGCGCTTCGAAGGCCCCATTGACATCTCGAATGTGATGCTGGTTTGCCCGAAATGCGGCAAAACCACCCGCGTCGGCATCTCCCACACGGAAGACGGCAGGGCATTGCGGGTCTGCAAAAAATGCCAAGCCTCCATCGACGAATAGGCCATCGGGAGATTGAAACATGAATGTGTTAAAAGAACGCTATCAAAATGAAGTGGTGCCCGCTCTGATGAAGGAGTTGAACCTCACAAACGTCATGGAGGTACCACGGATTAACAAAGTTGTCGTCAATATTGGCCTGGGTGAAGCGCTGGACAACCCCAAGTCGCTCGAGGCCGCCTCGGGAGACCTGATGAAGATCACCGGGCAAAAACCAGTTATCACCAAGGCGCGCCGCAGCATCGCGGCGTTCAAGCTGCGCGAAGGCCGCGCCATCGGCGCGATGGTCACCCTGCGCGGCGAGCGCATGTGGTCATTCCTCGACCGGGTGATGAACATTGTCCTGCCGCGCGTGCGCGATTTTCGCGGCGTTTCGGCGGATGCCTTCGACGGGCGCGGCAATTACACGCTGGGCCTGCGGGAGCAAATCATCTTCCCCGAGATCGAGTACGACAAAGTCGACAAAGTGCGTGGATTGGAAATTACCATCGTAACCACAGCGCGAACCGATGATCAGGCTGCCGCACTGCTGCAGCTGCTTGGGATGCCTTTCAGGAAGGAATCATATGGCCAGTAAGTGCATGACGTATCGAGAACAAAGACGACGGTTTTCACACCAGGTTCGCAATCGCTGCCGCCTCTGCGGCCGCCCGCGCGGTTATCTGCGCCGTTTTGGTCTGTGCCGAATTTGCTTCCGCGAGCTTGCTCTGGAAGGCAAAATCCCCGGCGTAACCAAGTCATCCTGGTAGAGCCAGGCGGAGGTAGGCATGAGTGTAAATGATCCAATTGCTGATATGTTAACCCGCATCCGGAACTCGGTCGTCAACGGTCAAACTCTGGTGGCGATGCCGAATTCGAAAATCAAGGCGGAAATCGCCCGGATCCTCAAGGAAGAAGGCTTCATTGAATCCTTTGAGATTGTCAACGGTGATAAAGCCTTCGAGCGCACCTTGCGCATTCGCTTGAAATACGTTGGCGAGCGCCGCAAACGCCGTCCGGTGATCACCAATCTTGAAAGGGTCAGTCGGCCGGGCCGCCGGATATATACGCGTAAACAGGATATCCCCTGGATCCTTTCGGGGTTAGGGATTGCCATCCTGTCCACCCCCAAGGGTGTCATGACCGGTCAGCGAGCTCGCCAGCTCAACGTTGGCGGCGAAATTCTCTGCAAGGTCTGGTAGCCGGCAGGGTGAAGGAGGTAATGAAGTGTCTCGTATAGGTCGATTACCGGTGGTTATACCGGCAGGCGTGAATGTCAACGTGGACGGCTCGACGGTGAACGTCAAGGGTCCAAATGGTGAGATGTCTCATGTGTTCTCCCCTGTGGTTTCGATCGAAATCGAAGGGACCACACTGACGGTCAAGCGCAGCTCTGAAGAGCCCACCGTGCGCGCGCTGCACGGGATGACCCGCGCATTGATCCAAAACATGGTCACAGGCGTCAGCCAGGGCTTTACCAAAGTGCTCGAGATCGACGGCGTCGGTTACCGGGCAGAGATGGATGGCAAGAACCTGAAGTTATTTGTCGGCTACTCCCACCCGGTTGTGGTCGAGCCTCCGGCGGGAATCAGCTTCGATGTGGAGACCCGCTCCCGGCAGATCACCATCAAAGGCTATGACCGCCAGCAGGTTGGTCAGGTGGCTGCCGACATTCGTAAAATACGTCCCCCTGAGCCGTATCACGGCAAGGGGATCCATTATCTGGGCGAAAAGATCCGCCGGAAAGCCGGCAAGGCTGGCAAGGGCGCCAAAAAATAGGTGAGTATATATGGCAAAGTTAACTCGTTCTGAAGCAAGAATACGCAGGCACAAACGCGTCCGGAAATTCATCTCCGGCACGGCCGAATGCCCCCGGCTGGCAGTTTACCGCAGCCTGGCGGAGATATATGCTCAGGTGATTGATGACGGCGCCGGGCACACCCTGGCGGCGGCATCCACATTGGATTCCGAATTGCGCGACAGGCTGGATGGCAAGACCAAAACCGAACAGGCTCGCCTGGTCGGCGAGTTGGTCGCCAAGCGCGCAAATGAGAAGGGCATCCGCAAAGTGGTCTTCGACCGCGGCGGTTTCCGCTACATTGGCCGGGTAAAGTCGCTGGCTGACGGCGCCCGTGAGTCTGGCCTGGAATTCTAGGCTGGTATAGTGTAAACATTGAGGGCCTGACTATGGATATGACTGAATACCAACCAGTGGAGCAAACTTTCGACGAGCGCGTCATCGAGATTGCGCGCGTGGCTAAAGTGGTCAAGGGCGGGCGCCGCTTCCAGTTCCGCGTGACGGTAGTTGCCGGCGACAACAACGGCAAAGTGGGCCTTGGCGTCGGTAAAGCCAACGCCGTGCCTGAGGCGATGCGTAAAGCGACCGAGCGGGCGCACCGCAGCATGGTTCACGTACCTATGGTGAGCACCACCATCCCGCATGAAGTGACCGGCAGCACCTCCGGCGCGCGCGTGCTGCTCAAACCCGCCTCGCGCGGAACGGGCGTGATCGCCGCTGGCGGCGTGCGCGCTGTGCTCGAAGCCGCCGGGATCCGCGACATTCTGACCAAATCGATGGGCAGCGCGAATGTGTTGAATGTGGTTAAAGCCACTTTCGACGCGCTGGACCAGCTCAAATCTCCGGAAGAAGAAGCGGCCAAGCGTGGCAAACCTGCCAGTGAAATGCTGCCCTTCTGGGAACGGAGGAAGAATGCCTAAGAAGAAAGCTACCCAGAAAATGGTGCGCATCACCTATGTGCGCAGCGCCATCGGCTACTCGGTTGAGCATAAGGCAACCATCCGCGCGTTAGGGCTGCGCCGGCTGCACCAGAGCGTTGTCCACGCCGATACGCCGGTTCTGCGCGGGATGCTGCGTAAAGTGAATCATCTCGTAGAAATCGAAGAGCAGGTAGAAAAATGAAACTGAACGATCTTGTACCCAACGAGGGCGCCAAAAAAGACCGCAAGCGCATCGGCCGGGGCATCTCCGCAGGCAAAGGCAAGACCGGCGGCAAAGGCACCAAAGGCCAGAACACACGCTCCGGCGAGGGCGGTCACCTCTACCGGCAGGGCGGCAATCTGCCGTTCTACCGCCGCCTGCCCTTCATCCGTGGCGAGGGTTTTACCCCGCCGAACACTGTCACTTACAACGAAGTCAACCTGAGCCAGCTGGTGAGCAAGTTCGAGGCGAACAGCGTCGTCACTCACGAGGCGCTCGCCGAGAAGAACCTGCTGCATAAACCGGCCAACCCCGTGGTCATCCTCGGCCGGGGCGAGATTTCCTTCCCGCTGACGGTGCGCGTGCAGCGCATCACTAAAGGCGCCCAAGCGAAAATCGAGGCTGCCGGTGGGAAAGTCGAAATCGTTCCATAGGTTTTAGGAGATAAGGAGACCTACGCATGAAGCGGTCGCCGTGGCGCTTTCTCTGGAAGTCTGAAGACATCCGCAGGAAATTGTTGATCACCTTGCTGCTGCTGGTGCTGTACCGGCTGGCGGCGAATATCCCGGTGCCCGGCATCGACCGTGAGGTGATCCGCAGCGTCGTCCAGTCACCGGGGGCAGCCGGATCGCTGTTTGGTCTGCTGGATCTGCTTTCGGGCGGGACCATATCGAACTTCTCCATCCTGGCGATGGGTGTCTACCCGTATATCACCGCGCAAATCATCATCCAACTGCTCATGCCGATCATCCCGGCGCTCGAGCGCCGCTTCAAGGAAAATCCGCGCGAGGGCCAGAAATGGATGGAGAAGTGGACCATCATCGGCACCGTGCCGATGTCGCTGCTTTCCGCAATCGGGCAGGTCACCATCTTCAATAATATGGCTGCCTCGACCGGACAGTCGGTGCTGACCTTCACTTACGGATTTAACGGCGAGAGCCTGCTGCCGACGGCCACGCTGCTGATAAGCATGATGGCGGGCACCATGCTCGGCATCTGGCTTGGACAGCTGATCTCTGAGTACGGCATCCCCAACCAGGGTCTCTCGCTGATCATTTTCGCCGGTATCGTCTCACAAATCCCAAGCAATATCATCAGCCTGTGGAGCGATCGTCAGAACGCCTGGTGGCTGACCATTCTGATCCTGGCCATCCTTGTCCTGACGATCTTTGCAATTGTGTTTGTTCAACAGGGGCGCCGCAACGTGCCGGTGCTGTTCCCCGGCCGGCGGGTGGGCAACCGCATGTCGATGCCGGTGCGCAGCAACCTGCCGCTGATGGTCAACATGGCCGGCATGATCCCGCTCATCTTCGCTCAATCGCTGCTGCTGTTTCCGGCAATCATCGCAGGATTTTTCCTGCAATCCAAAACGGAGTGGGTGGCGAACCTGATGACCGGCATCTACAACACCTTCTCCGGCAACAGCCCGTGGTACTCGCTGATGTATTTCCTGGGCGTGGTGCTGTTCACCTTCTTCTACACCGACGTGCTCTTCGCCCAGCAGAACTACGGCGACACGCTCAAACGCCAGGGAGCGCAAATCCCGGGTGTATTGCGCGGCCCGGCAACGCAAAAATACCTTACTAAAGTGCAGCGGCGTATCACTCTGCCCGGCGCTTTGTTCCTCGGCTTCGTGGCGACGCTGCCCTACGTGCTCAAGCTCTTCCTGCCCGCTTCAGCTGGCAGCGCGGGATTGTTCCTGATCTCGGCGGCTGGCTTGCTGATCGTGGTCGGCGTGGTGCGCGACACCTTCACCATCATCGAAACCGAGCTCAAGCTGCACGGCTACGATGAAAGCCTGATCAAGGGGTAGACGAGCCATGGGCAGGTTTATCGTCCTCCTTGGTCCACCCGGCGCAGGCAAGGGCACGCAAGCCGAAGTGCTTGCCGAGCAAACTGGCCTGGCGCACATCTCCTCCGGAGATATCTTCCGCGAGAACATCAAAGCGCAGACCGAGCTTGGCATGCTTGCCCAGAGCTTCATGAACCGCGGCGAGCTGGTGCCGGATGACGTCACCATTGCCATGATCCGCGAGCGGTTGAGCCGCCCGGATTGCACCAAAGGGGCCATCCTGGACGGCTTCCCGCGCACGCCGGCACAGGCGCAGGCGCTCAGCCAGATGCTGGCCGGACTGAACGGCCAGGTTATCAGCGTGCCCTACATCTCGGTGCCGGAGGACGTGCTGATTGCCCGGCTGAGCGGGCGCTGGACCTGCCGGGCGCAGGGACACATCTACCACAGCCTGTACAATCCACCCAAAATCGCCGGCGTATGCGATGAGGATGGATCTGAACTTTACCAACGGGATGACGACCAGCCGGCGACAGTCGAGCGGCGCATCCGTGTCTATCTTGAGCAGACCAGTCCGCTGATCGCGCATTACCGCCAGGCCGGTCTGCTGGTCGAAGTTGACGGCACCCAGCCGATTGAACACGTCACCCAGGACCTGCTGGCTGCCATCCAGCTTGAGGGATAACGCCATGATGTCGTGGGAGCGTCAGATCACCATCAAGTCGCCGCAGGAGCTGGAAATCATGCGCCGCGCCGGGCAGATCAATGCCGAGGCGTTGGCGGCGGCGCGCGACGCTGCCTGTCCCGGGGCGACCACGGCCGATCTGAACGCGGCGGCTGAAGAGGTGCTCAGGAAGTATGGGGTTTACTCCCCCTTCCTGAATTACCCCGGCCCGTATCCCTATCCGGCCAGCACCACCATCAGCGTCAACGATGAGCTGGTCCACGGCATTCCCAATCCGAAGCGCAAGCTGCGCTCTGGGGATATCGTCTCGATCGACTGCGGCACCGTGTATGAGGGTTTTGTGGCTGATTCCGCCATCACCGTCCCGGTCGGCGAAGTCTCCGAGCTGGTTCAACGGTTGCTGGAGGTGACCGAGCGGGCGGTCTACGTCGGCGCGGCTAAGATGGTCGTTGGAAACCGCGTCGGTGATGTATCCGCGGCGATCCAGGAATTTGTCGAGTCGCATGGGTTGCAGGTCACCCGCGAGTACACTGGTCACGGGGTTGGACGGCAGATGCACGAAGGTCCGCAGGTGCCGAACTACGGCACTCCCGGACGCGGGATGCTGCTGCGGCCCGGGATGACCATCGCTCTGGAGCCGATGGTGCTGATCGACTCGCCCGCGACCAAGGTGAAGGGCGACCAGTGGACGGTGGTTTCGCGCAATGGGCTGCCGACCGCTCATTTCGAGCATACGGTAGCAGTCACCGAAGAAGGTCCCAGGGTCCTGACGCTGTTGGAAAATGGCAGCAGTCCTGGACGGATTCAGCGGGTAGAGGTATAATCAATGTTTTGGCTGTACTATCAGGAATTATTCATGAGGAGTATCCAATCATGAAAGTGTTACCGTCGATTCGTAAGCGCTGCGCAAAATGTAAAATCGTTAAGCGCCGCGGAACATTGTATGTAATCTGTGAAAACCCAAAGCACAAGCAGCGACAGGGGTAATGACGTATGGCGAGAATTGAAGGTATCGATCTTCCGCGCAACAAGCGGATTGAAACAGCTCTGACCTACATTTATGGGATCGGCCCGACGCGGGCAAAGAAGATCCTGATTTCGACCAAGGTGAATCCGGACATTCGTGTGAAGGATTTGACCGAGTCGGACGTGAACCTGCTGCGTGAGTTCATTGCGCAGAATTACAAAGTCGAGGGCGACCTGCGCCGCGAGGTGCAGATGAACATCAAGCGCCTGATCGAAATCGGCTGCTACCGCGGTTTGCGGCACCGCCGCAATCTGCCGGCGCACGGCCAGCGCACGCGGACCAACGCGCGCACCGCCAAGGGCCCCAAGAAGACCGTGGCAGGGCGCGGGCGCCGGCGCGGAGCGACCAAGAAATAGTCCACTCCCGTTTCCAGTCGGTTTGGTGTCCTTCCCTCACCAGCGGCTAACTGGTTGGAACGGTACGGAAAGATTTCTGGCTGTACTCTGAAACACTTAAGAGGTTGATAGCGAGGAAATATGGCACAAAATGTAAGATCGACGCGCCGGACGAGCGGTGCCCGCAAAGTCAAGCGCACGCTCTCATCAGCGCAGGTGCACATTTATGCATCATTCAACAACACAATCATTACCGTCACCGATCAACAGGGCAACACAGTCTGTTGGGCAAGCGCCGGATCAGCCGGGTTTAAAGGTTCGCGCAAGAGCACGCCTTTTGCTGCCCGACTGGCTGCCGAGCAGGCGCTCAAGACTGCCCAGGCGATGGGTGTCCAGGAAGTCGATATGATTGTCAAAGGTCCTGGACCAGGCCGAGAATCCGCCATCCGGGCCGTGCAAGGGATGGGCATAAGGGTGCGCTCTATAGCGGACGTTACACCGGTACCCCACAACGGCTGCCGGCCTCCCAAGAAACGCCGCGTATAATCATTCTAAGCGAGGGAAGTTATGGCGAGATATATCGGGCCGGTTTGCAAACTCTGCCGGCGAGAAGGTTACAAAATGTTTTTGAAGGGCGAGCGCTGCTTCAGTCCGAAGTGTGCGTTCGAAAAGCGCCCGTTTGCTCCGGGCGAGCACGGCCGCGCCAATGTGGGCCGCGGCGGCTCCAACCGTATGTCGGACTACTCACGCCAGCTGCGCGCCAAGCAGCAGGCCCGCCGGGTTTACGGTATCCTCGAGCGGCAATTCCGCCGTTACTTCAGCGTTGCGTTGAAGAAGCGTGGTCTGACCGGCTTGAACCTGCTGCAGACGCTCGAGTTGCGCCTGGACAACGTGGTTTACCGGATGGGTTACGCCGAGAACCGCTCGCAAGCCCGCCAGCTGGTCACCCACGGTCATTTCGTCGTTAATGGCCGCCGTACGGACATCCCGTCCATGCTGCTGCGCCCCGGCGACCAGATCGCCGTTCGTGAAGGCTCACGCCGCAAACTCTTTTTCAAGGAACTTGCGGATATTTCGGAGAAACGGAATTGCAGTCTGTGGTTGGATCGCGACCTGAAGAATCTGAGCGGTCGCGTGATTCGTCTGCCCGAGCGCGCCGAAATTGACGGTAACCTCAACGAGCAGTTGATAGTTGAGTACTACTCACGCTAATGCTGTTGGAGGATGGCGACTATGAATTTCCGTGCATCGAAAGGGGTGTAACTTGTGTGCCTTAAGTAGTATGGTCAAACCGAAGGTCGAGCGGGAAGACGAGGCTCGCAACTATGGGAAGTTCGTTATTAGCCCCCTCGAAAGAGGCTATGGCGTCACCCTTGGTAATGCACTGCGTCGTATTCTGCTCTCCTCGCTGGACGGGGCAGCCGTCAGCTCGATCCGCATCAGCGACGTGCTGCATGAGTTCAGCGATATCCCCGGAGTACGCGAGGATGTGATCCAGGTCATGTTGCAGATCAAGCAGCTGCGCCTGATCCTCCACGATGTGGACTCGTCGCACCTGCATCTGGACGTGCGCGGAGCCGGCACGGTCACTGCGGCGGACATTCAGGTGCCCGCTGAGGTGGAAATCGTCAATCCGGAGCTGTATATGTTCACCGTGGACGACAGCAAGACGCGCCTGGAAATCGACCTGACGGTCGAGCGCGGGCGCGGCTATTCGCCAGCTTCCGACCGCAGCGGTAGGCTGCCAATCGGCGAGCTGCCGGTGGACGCAATCTACAGCCCGGTTCGGCGAGTCAACTTTGAGGTCGGCTTCGCAAGAGTCGGTCAGAGCACCAACTACGAGAAACTGACGCTGGAAATTTGGACGGATGGGACTGTAGCGCCCGAAAAAGCGCTCGCCACCGCTTCCAAATTGATGATCGACCACCTGCGCCTGATCTCGGGTATCAGCGAAGACACCATGCTGCTGACCGCCGAAAAGGAGATCAGCGGCAGTCGCCTGACGAGCGAAGCCGCCGAGACGCCGATCGAAAACCTGGATCTTTCTGTGCGCGTGTTCAACTCGTTGAAGCGCACCGGCATCACCACGGTTGGCGATGTGCTCGAGCTGCTCGAAAAGGGCAATGAAGCGGTGATGTCAATCCGCAATTTTGGTGAAAAGAGTCTGGACGAATTGCGCCAGAAGATGCAGGAAAAGGGTTTCCTGCAGGACGAAACTGAGACGGAGTAAGTTATGCGCCATAAGGTAGCCGGTTATCAACTGGGAAGGTCAAAAGATCAGCGCAATGGACTGCGCCGGACTTTGATCAAACAGTTCTTTACCCATGAACGCATGAAGACCACCCGGGCGAAAGCGCTTGCCATTCGTGGCGAAGCTGAGAAAATGATCACCCTCGCCCGCAACAGCGCCAACGGCAGTGACATGGACAAAGTCAATGCGCGCCGGCTGGCGGCAGCCCGGATCGGAGATCCGGAAGTGGTCCGCAAGCTGTTCGATGATATCGCACCGCGTTTTGCCAACCGTAATGGTGGGTATACGCGCATGTTTAAGCTGGGACCGCGTCTGGGCGACGCCGCCGAGATGGTCCTGCTGGAATTGGTCGAAGAGTAACAACCTTCCGGATTGTTTCAAACCGGATTGGAATGGAACGTTACCAGGTTAAGATAGCCTACGACGGCACGAACTTCCAGGGCTTTCAACGGCAGGGAAGCCGGCGCACGGTGCAGAGTGTGATCGAGGTGGCGCTGCGCAGTCTGAGCTGGCAGCAGCGCGCAATCCTCTACGCCGGGCGCACCGATAGCGGCGTGCACGCAGCCGGGCAGGTGATCGCCTTTGATCTGGATTGGGCGCACAGCCCGGAGGATCTCGGCGAGGCGCTCAACGCCAGGCTGCCCGAAGACGTAGCGGCCCGCGAGGTGAAGGTCACAGTCAGCGATTTTCACCCGCGCTACGCGGCGCTGGCGCGCTGCTACCGCTACCGGCTTTACTGCCAGGCAGAGCGCGATCCGCTGCGCGAGCGGTTTGCCTGGCGCGTCTGGCCCGCACCCCAGGGAGGCCTGCTTTGGCAGGCGGCAGAGGTGCTGGAGGGCGCGCACGACTTCGCCGCCTTCGGCTCGCCGCTCACAAAGGGCGGCAGCACCCTGCGCACGGTTTACCAGGCGTTTTGGCAGCAGGCAGGCGACGAGTGGAGCTTCGAAGTGACCGCCAACGCCTTCCTCTACCGGATGGTGCGCCGGATGGTGTTTTTGCAGGTCCAGGTTGGGCAGCAGCGGTTGAGCGTCGAAGAGCTGGCGTCCGCGCTCCGATTGCCGGCGCCGCTCAAGCCGGGCCTGGCAAAACCGAACGGCCTGATTCTGGAGCGCGTGTTTTTTGCTGAAGATAGGATATTGCCTGAAGGGTTGGCAAAACCCTTAATTGCAAGTGGAGAAGAGGACTGTGGATAAGACCTACGTCATCAAAGGAAAACCTGAAAATAAATGGCTGGTGGTGGATGCTGCCAATCAAAATGTTGGCCGCCTGGCGACGCAGATTGCCCAATACTTAATGGGAAAGCACAAGCCGACCTTTACACCCGGCGTCGCGATGGGCGATTACGTGGTGGTAATCAACGCTGCCCAACTGGATATCGCCGAGAAGCGGCTGAATACGAAAGCCTACTACCACCACTCGGGCTATCCGGGCGGATTGAAATCGGTGGGTATGCGCGAGCAAATGAGCAAGCGGCCCGACCGTGTAATCCGCGCGGCGGTGTGGGGCATGCTGCCTCATAACCGGCTGGGACGCCAGCTGATCAAGCGGTTGAAGGTGTATGCCGGCAGCGAACACCCTCACGAAGCTCAAAAACCAGAGCCAGTAGCTTAAAGGAGCAGGGGTATATGTCTGTTCAGTATTTCGAAGGTGTTGGGCGCCGCAAGGAAGCCACCGCCCGCGTGCGTGTGATGAGCGGCACGGGCCAGTTTACCGTGAACGGCAAACCGTTGAACGAGTATTTCAATCGCCTGGGCGATGTGGAGGAAATCCTCAAAGGATTCGAAGCTACCGGTCAGGATAGCAACACGTATGACGTGACTGCCATGGTCAACGGCGGCGGCGTTACCGGCCAAACCGACTCGGTCAAACTGGGTCTCGCCCGCGCGCTGGTTAAAATCAACCCGGATTTCATCCACGGCCTGCGCAGAGTCGGATTGCTTACCCGCGATCCGCGCGTAAAGGAGCGCAAGAAGCCGGGCCTCAAGCGCGCCCGCAAGGCTCCCACCTACACCAAGCGTTAAATCAAACCTGTGAGTCTATGGGGCATGCGCAGACTGCCGAAACGTCTGCGCATGTCTTGTTTGTTAAATGAAGGAGATGACCATGCCGCCAACAGCGCCTTATCCGGGAATCACCCTGCTCGGCCTCGGACCGGGCGATGTCCGCTTATTAACCCGTGAAGCCTGGGACTGGCTGAACGCCATCCCCGAAATTTACCTGCGCACCCGCCAGCATCCGCTGGTCGCGGAGCTGCCAGCCGGCTTGCGTGTATATTCCTTCGATGAGCTGTACCAGAAGGGCGAGTCGTTTGCAGCGGTGTACGATGCCATCGTCGAGCAGGTGCTGACGCTCGGCGCCCGCCCGCAAGGCGTGACCTACGCGGTACCCGGGCATCCCTTCGTGGCCGAGGCGACCGGGCCGGAGATCATGCGCCGCGCTAATGATCAGGGCATCGCTGTACGGGTGATCGAGGGTCTCAGCTTCGTCGAGCCGGTCTTCAGCGCGCTTGGATTGGATCCGTTCCCGCGCACGGCGCTGATCGACGCGCTCGAACTGGGCGCGCTGCACCACCCCTCGTTTCCGCCGGATATGCCGGCGCTGATCACTCAGATCTACGACCGGCTGACCGCTTCACAGGTCAAGCTGACGCTCAATGCGGTCTTTCCCGACGAGCATCCCGTCACGCTGATACACGCGGCAGGCAGCGAGGCTGAGGTGATCGAGCACATCCCGCTCTACCAGATCGACCGCAGCGAGCACATAGGTTTGCTGACAGCGCTCTACCTGCCTGCGCTGTCCGGGTTGTCATCGCTCGAGGCGTTTCAGGAAGTCGTGGCGCGCCTGCGCGCTCCCGACGGCTGCCCGTGGGATCGCGAGCAGACCCACCTCAGCCTGCGGAAATACCTGCTGGAAGAGACCTACGAGGCGCTGGATGCGCTGGATGCCGGGGATATCTATGGCATGCGCGAGGAGTTCGGCGACCTGCTGCTGCAAATCCTGCTGCACGCGCAGATTGGCGTGGAGGAGGGCGAGTTCAACATGGGGGAGATCATCGAAACGATCAAGACCAAGATCATCCGCCGCCACCCGCACGTATTTGGCGATCTGGAAGTCAGCGGAGTCTCCGGCGTGCTGCGCACCTGGCAAAAATTAAAAGAAGAAGAGCGCGCCGCCAATGGAGAGGAGGTCAAAGGCATGCTCGCTGGCGTGCCGCGCACGCTGCCGGCGCTGGCTCAGGCGCAGGAGATCCAGGACCGCGCCGCGCGGGTTGGCTTCGACTGGGCGGACATTGCTCCGGTTTACGCCAAGGTGAACGAAGAGCTGGCGGAAGTGCAGTCGGCGCAGAATGCGGCGCAGATCGAGGAGGAGCTCGGCGACCTGCTATTCGCGGTGGTCAACCTGGTGCGCTGGCACAAGGTCGACGCGGAGAGCGCGCTGCGCATGACCAATAAAAAATTCCGCACCAGATTTGCCCATATCGAAAAAACCGCCAGAGACCAGGGCAGGAATCTGACGCAGATGAGCCTGTCGGACATGGACGTGCTTTGGGAGCAGGCCAAGGACGAGGAGAACGGCTCGCGATAGGTCAGCAGGTCGAACTTACTGCTTGCGCAGCTCGGGGGAGTCGAACCAGAGTCCGGTGATCTGGTGCGGGTCCTGGTTGTCGAAGACGACACGCATGACAACTGCGTCGTCCTTTTCGAAGATCATCTTATAAGCGACGGTGGTGAATTGTTCGTCGCGCAGGACGACGCTGACCTCATGCGAGCGATAGGAGCCCAGCCTGGCAGCGAACATATCCAGCAGTTGATCGAAGGCAGCCTGGTTCATGCCCTGTTTCATCGTATCGCTGAAATCTGTAGAGAACTGCTGATAATCACCGGCTGCCAGCCCGGCGATGATGTTTTCAGCTTTTGGGCCGGCATATTCGAGCACCTGCTGCTGCTCGTCACCCTCCAGCGTCTTTGTTTCAGTCAGCGGGGCTTTAAACAGGGAACAGCCTGCCAGGAGGAGCACGGTCAGCAGAGCGAATACTCGGGTAGGTTTCATCTTCATGCCTTGGGGTCGAATCAGATTGAGTACAAACGGATTATACCGCGAGTCTGCCGGCGCTGACCCAGCCCGGGTGATGTTTCTCACATGATTTCCGGAATGAAATTTCTCAAGTATCCATCAAGATAGAATTAATAATATTGAAATCAATATACATTTAATTGAATTTAACCTTGACAAAATTCAAAAATCTATTAAGATATGAATTGATAATTAACATGCAATTCAACAAGGAGCACTTAACGATGGCTGAACAACTGATCCCCTGCGGTGCTGCGCCGCTGTTGACAATCCGGGCAGAGAATAACCTTTCCATTCGCGGCGGCGAGCCGTCGGCAGTTCAAATCACGATCGAGGATCTGCGCGACCTGTCAGTCGTCGATAGCGACGGCGGGCTGCGCATCGTCTGCGAGGAGGATTGCGCGCTGCGAGTGCCAGCCGACGCCAGCGTGGTTATCGAAGAGGCTGGCGGCAACGCAAACATCAACGACTTTGGCGGCAGCCTGCGCATCACCAAGGTAGAGGGCAACCTGACCCTGTACCGCGTCGGCGAGGTCGAGTGCAAACGGATCGACGGGAACTGCCGGGTTGAATACGCTGGTCGGCTGGCAATCGAGGGACTCGGCGGAAATTTAAAGGGAGGTCAGCTGACTGGTGCGTTGAGCGCAAATGCGGTCGGCGGAAACATCAAGCTTGCAGAAGTTGCCATTTTGGAAGATGCAAGAGCCGGAGGCAACATCGAGATCAGCCTGAAGGAAATTATCAATGATATCGAAATGACTGCGGGCGGGAATATTCGCGTCCACCTGCCGACCAAATCAGCTTTCTACCTGGATGCGACCAGCGGCGGACATAATATGACCGTAGGTATAGGCGGCGCAGCGCGCAGTTACACCAGCGGGACGTTTGGAATGCGCTTTGGCGAGGGCGGCCCGCGGGTAAAGCTGACCGCGGGCGGCAACATCGCCCTTCTTGACAGCGGTCAAGAGCGGGGCGTGGAAACCAGCATGGAATTCGATTGGCAGGCGATGAACGACCGCGTCCAGCGGCGCATCGATGAAAAAATCAAACGCAGCGAGCAGCGCGCAGAAACCGAGCGGCGCAAAGCCGAGCGGCGCGTGCAGGCGGCGATGCAAAAAATCGAAGCCCTGGGTTTTTCCGGCGCGATCGGCGCCAGGCCGGGCAGCCAGGACTGGCAGGCAGGCGTAGCGCCGCAGGCTGAGCCGCTCGAGGAATCCGAGCCGGTGACGGATGCCGAGCGCATGCTGGTGCTCAACCTGCTGCAAGAAAAGAAAATCACCGCCGAGGAAGCCGAGCGGCTGCTCGACGCGCTGGCGGGCAAGTTCGACTGAACTTCGCCGCGCCTGCGGCCAGCGGCTTTTACCACGAACTCGGCGAAAGGCGGAGGATAACCTTGAGTGAGCGCAGATTGGATATTCTGAGGAAGATCGAATCGGGTGAACTGTCGGCGGAGTCAGGCCTGGGTATGATCAGCCAGCTTGAAGGCGCGAGCCAGCAGGCCAAAGACGGGCCAGCAGGGAGAAAGCCGGGCGCTGGGCTGGGAGCAGAGGACGCGCCCACTGAACGGGCAGCCGGCGTCGAGGCGGATGCTCCTCGGGATATGCCGGATTTTCGCCACTGGAAGGTCTGGACCTGGATCGGCTTCGGTCTATTCACGCTGTTGACCGCGGTCAGCGCATTCTGGATGGTTCAGGGCTGGCGGGCGCATCCATTCGGCTGGGGCTTCTGGCTGTCCTGGATCCCGTTTTTGATCGGCATCGCCGGCATGATGATCATGGCCAACAGCCGCTGGGTGCACGTCCGCGTTCTCCACACCCGCGGTGGTCGGCGGGAGAGGGTGGCGGTCAGCGTCCCATTTTTGCCTGGATTGGTTTCCTGGGTTTTCCGGACCTTTCCCCAGTGGACGCCCGAAAGGGCGGGCAGAGTCGACATCAGCGAAATTCTGGATGAGATGAGCCGCGGGATCAGCAAAGATCAGCCTATCTACATTCAGGTGGATGAGAAGGACGGCGGTCAGGTCGAGATCTATATCGGGTAGAGAGGGGTAACCCGCCGGCTGACAGTGCAGGAGCGGTCCTGTCGCTGTGAGAATTGGCCTCCCCCGCAGGAGTGTAATTTCCTCGGGGTTAAGGCCGGAGCGGGTAAACCTGCGTGTTCTGCTTCCTGTTGATTCAAATTCTGCGGCGTGGTAAACTTACTGCGCAAAGTCCGCATAGGATAGATCATCGAGGAAGATTAACCGCTTATGCCAGTTATCTACCCATTTACCGCCGTGGTTGGTCAGGAGCGCATGAAGCGCGCCCTGGTTTTGAACGCGGTCGATCCGCGCATCGGGGGAGTGTTAATCCGCGGCGAGCGCGGCACAGCAAAATCAACCGCGGCACGCGCGCTGGCAGCGCTGCTGCCGCACGTGCTCGTGGTCGTCGACTGCCGCTTTGGCTGCGATCCGGATAAGCCGACCAGCTGGTGCACGGAGTGCCGCGAACGGGCTGCGACCGGTGAACAGCTGCCTGTCACCACCCGCTCGACGCCCTTTATTAACCTGCCCATTTCGGCCACCGAGGACCGCGTGGTCGGCACTTTGGACATCGAGAAGGCCATCCAGAAGGGCGAGCGCCATTTCGAGGCCGGCGTGCTGGCGGCGGCGAACCGCGGTCTGCTCTACATCGACGAGGTCAACCTGCTGGACGACCATGTGGTCGATGTGCTGCTGGACTCGGCGGCGATGGGTATGAACATCATCGAGCGCGAGGGCATTTCCTTCAGCCACCCGGCGCGGTTTATCCTGGTGGGCACGATGAATCCCGAAGAAGGCGATCTGCGCCCGCAGCTGCTCGACCGCTTTGCGCTTTCCGTTGAAATCTACGGCATCCGCGACGCGCGCGAGCGGGTGCTGATCATGGAGCGCAACCTGGCTTTCGAAGTCAATCCTGAAAAATTCCGCGAAGAGTTCCTCAGCAAGGAGCAGGAACTTTCCCGCCAGATCGAACGGGCGCGGACGATCATCGACCGGGTCGGCTACACCAGCCGCGACCTGCTGGCGATTGCCCAGCTGACTGCCTCGCTGAACGTCGACGGGCACCGGGCTGACCTGGTGATCCTCAAAGCCGCGCGGGCGCAGGCCGCCTTCGACGGGCGCACGGCGATCAACGGGCGCGACATCGCCCTGGCTGCCGAACTGGCCCTGCCGCACCGCATCCGCCGCGGACCCTTCCAGCAGGAAGAGATCAGCATGGAAGAGCTGCAGGACCGCATCGAGCAGCTTCAAGGCGCCAGCTCGACCGGCGAGGAACGTGAAACCGCCCTTTCTGGCGAAGAGGACTCGACGGCTCAAAAAAAAACGTAACTGACGCCGTCGAAGATCAACAGGCTATCCCGCAGGGGACCCCCGAGCAGTCCAGGGATTCGGTCTTCGACCAGACCCAGGCGCAGTGGTGGACCGGCGGTGAAAAGGCGAAGATCAGCCAGCCGTTCGATCCGCGCCGGCTGGACACGCCGCTGGACAAGATGGTGCGCCGTTTTGCCGGGCGCCGCTCGCGCACGCACACCGAGCGCAAACGCGGACGCTACATCCAGGCGCGCCCTTCGGTTGGCAAGGTCGACGACCTGGCTTTCGACGCGACCATCCGCGCGGCGGCTCCGTTCCAGCGCCAGCGCGCCGAGGACCGCAAGCGGGTGGCGTTTTCGGTTCACCGCAGCGATTACATGCGCAAGGTGCGCGTCCGCCGCGCCGCCAACCTGATCCTCTTCCTGGTGGACGCTTCCTGGTCGATGGCGGTGGCGGAGCGCATGCAAGCAACCAAGGGGGCGATCTTCTCGCTGCTTACCGACGCCTACCAGCGCCGCGACCGGGTCGGCCTGATCGTCTTTCAAAAGGACCGCGCGACGATGGTGCTGCCGCCGACCAACTCGGTGCTGCTGGCTCAGCGCGCCCTGGCCGACATCCCGGTCGGCGGCAAGACGCCGCTTTCGGCCGGGTTGAAACTTGCCCATGAAGTCCTATCGCGCGAAAAACAGCTCCACCCGGATGTGATGCCGCTGCTGATCGTGCTGACCGACGGGGCCGGCAACGTCTCGATGGGGCACCTGCCGCCGCAGGAGGAGGCCTACCGCATGGCCGCCCACATCGCTGCGGACGAAATTCACTCGGTGGTGGTCAACATGGAGCACGTGGCCTTCGACCAGGGACTGGCTCAGGCGCTGGCCGAGAACCTGGAAGGCCCCTGTCTCTCGTTGAGCGAGCTGAAGGCGGAAAACCTTTACTACGCTGTGCGTCAGGAGATGCGTTCTGCGCAGGGGCCGAAGGATGAAGCCTTCCGGGCCGGCGGTTGACTTGCCAGACACCATACCTCGTGATATGATCATCATCTAATTGGAGGGTCTTGATGGCATTCCTGGCCGATCGGCGCCGCCGAATTCGTACAATCCTGATCATTATCACCCTGGCCACTCTGCCCTGCTACTGCCTTGGGCTGGTTATTATGCAGATCGGGCGGGCGGCCAACCAGTCAACCGAAACCCCCACCCTGACCCTGACGGATACGCCCGCGCTGGTCACCTTCACACCGACGCAAACCGCCACGCAGTTTTTGCTGCCCACGCACACAATCACCGCCACCCCGACCATCACCCTGACCCCGACGGTGACCTTCACACAGTTTGTGCCCCCCACCCGCACGCCCACGCCGACCGGGACGTTCACACCGACCCTGCCGCCGCCGACAGAAACACCCACCCCGACCGAAACGCAGCCGGGTGAGGAACCAGAGCCTAATCCTTAAAAGTTAATAGCTGCGGAACTTAATGCCAGATATAAAAGCATTCTTGAAAACTTTGTTGTCCCTGCCCGGCACATCTGGATTCGAAGATCCGGTGCGCGAAGTTATCGCGGAAGCATGGCGCCCGCTTGTGGATGAGCTGCATACCAGCCCGATCGGCAGCCTGCATGGACTGCGCAAGGGCAGCGGAGACATGCCGCGCCAGCGCATTCTGCTCATGGCGCACATGGATGCCATCGGTCTGATCGTGACGCGCATCGTAGACGGCTTTTTACGCATCACAGATGCCAGGGTGATGGATTCGCGCATCCTGCCAGGCCAGCCGGTCATTGTCCACGGACGCCGCCCGGTCCCGGGGGTGATCGTCCTGCCCTCCCCCGCGCTTCTTCCGCCCACGATCGGTAAAGGAGGGATGGTCGACCGGGAGCATTTGTTTGTCGATACCGGCCTGCCTGCCGAAGAAGTTAGCCAGCTGATCCGCATTGGCGACCCGGTTTCATTTGCCCAGGCGCCGCTCGACCTGTCCGATGATGTCCTCGCCGGTCACAGCCTGGACAACCGTGCCTCGGTGGCTGCCCTGACCGCCTGTCTGGAGGAATTGCAGCGCCTGCGCTGCTCCTGGGACGTCTGGGCGGTGGCTTCCGTGCAGGAAGAAGAGACGCTCGGCGGGGCCTTCACGTCCGCGTTTTCGATCCGACCCGATCTGGCGGTGGCCATCGATGTGACTTTTGGCAAAGGGCCGGGCAGCCCGAACGATTACCGCACTTTTGAACTCGGCAAGGGGTTGACGCTCGGCTGGGGCTCGAACGTCCACCCCGGGCTGTACCGCAGGTTCAAAGACCTGGCGGAGGAGCTCGAGCTGCCGTACTTCGTCGAGCTGATGCCGAAATCTTCCGGCACGGACGCAATGGCGATGCAGGTGATCGCCGAGGGTATCCCGACCATCGTGCTCGGTATCCCATGCCGCTACCTGCATACGCCAGTCGAAATGGTTTCGATGAAGGATATCACCCGCGCCGGGCACCTGATGGCTGAATTTATTGCCCGCCTGGACGCGGATTTTGTGCAAAATCTCAGTCTGGAAGTGGAGCTATGAGCCCATCGACCACTGCAAAGCAGGCTTCCCCAGCCATTGGGCCGGCGCAGATCGAGCTGCTCGAACGGTTGTGCAACGCCGTCGCGGTTTCGGGCGACGAGCGTGAGGTGCGCGCGATCGTGCTGAAGGAGCTGGAAGGCGTTGCCGATCAGATCCAGGTGGATGCGCTCGGCAACGTGCTTGCCGCCCGCCGTGCCAGTCAACCGGGCGCGCTGCGGGTGATGCTGGCGGCGCACATGGATGAAGTCGGTATGATGCTGATGGAAGAGGAGGAAGCCGGGGTCTTTAAATTCGAGACCATCGGGGGCATCGATCAACGCCAGCTGCCGGGCAAAGCGGTGCTGGTCGGAAAAGATCACCTGCCGGGCGTGATCGGTGTGCGTCCAATCCATTTTTACAGTGCATTTGCAGAGCTTGAAACGATTCCCGTCGAAGAATTGCGCATTGACCTTGGGCCGGAGAATGGCAAGAAAGCCAAACCCGGTCAGCGGGCAACTTTTGCGACCCGCTTCTGGCAGGCCGGTCCCAGTCTGATCGCCAAGGCGCTGGACAACCGACTGGGCGTGGCGACGCTGATCGAGCTGGTCAGGCGCCCGCCGGAGAACGTTGAACTGCTGGCGGCTTTCACGGTGCAGGAGGAGGTCGGGCTGCGCGGCGCGCGCGTGGCGGCTTTTGCTCTCAATCCCGACCTGGCGATCGCGGTCGACTCGACTCCGGCAAACGACCTGCCTGCCTGGGATGGCTCGGAAAACGTAAGCTACAATACCCGTCTTGGCATGGGTCCGGCGATCTACCTGGCGGACCGCGGTACGCTTTCGGATCCGCGCCTGATCCGCCATCTGGCAGCCACGGGCGACGCGCTGGACATTCCTTACCAGTTCCGTCAGGCAGGCGGGGGCGGAACCGACGCCGGCGCGATCCACCGCCAGCGAACCGGCATCCCGAGCGTCTCGGTTTCAGTCCCCGGGCGCTATGCCCACACTGCGGCGAGCATCGCGCGCCGTCAGGATTGGGAAAACACGCTGGCGTTACTCTATCACACCCTCGAGCGGTTGACGCCAGTTCTTCTTGAGGCGGACCGCTGATCTGCCGATCTACTGGAGCATAAATCGATGAAAGCATTGATCCAACAACTTTCGGAAGCGACCGGCCCGAGCGGATACGAAGCCCCGGTGCGCGAGCTTGTCAAAAGCGCTGTCGCCGGGCTGGCCGATGAATTACGCGTCGACGCGCTCGGCAACCTGATCGCGAGCAAGGGCAGCAAGAGCCAGGACGGGCTGCGAGTGATCCTGACCGCTCACCTGGACGAGATCGGGCTGATGGTCACCCATGTGGATGAAAAGGGTTTTGCCCGCTTTGCCACCCTTGGAGACGCCCTGCCGCAAACCTTGATTGGCGCGCGGGTCAGGTTCCTCAACAGCGCGCAGGGGGTTATCGGCGGTGAGCAGCTGGACAGCGGTGAAAAGCTGCACCGGCTCGATCAGGTCTACATCGATACGGGCGCAGCAGGCAGAGAGAAGTCACTGGTGCAGGTGGGAGACGTGGCTGTGTTTGACCGCCCCTTCCTCGACCTTGGACAGCGGATGGTTGGCAAGGCGCTGGACAACCGCGTGGGCGTGGCGGCGGTGATCGAGGTCATGCGCCGGCTGGAAACGACACCTCACGAGATTTATTTCACCTTTACCGCTCAGAAGGTCGTCGGCGACCGCGGTGCGACCGTAGCGGCCTACGGCGTCGATCCGCAGCTGGCAATTTCACTTCAGGTTACTCCCAGCGGTGATACACCCAAAGCCCGTCTGGCGGAAATTGCCCTCGGCCATGGGCCGGCAATTAAAGTGCGCGACAGCGGAATGATCTGTGATCCTCGTGTGGTGCGTTGGATGACCGAAACGGCGGAAAATGCTAAAATAGCGTATCAGCTTGAGATTCTGGAAGGCGGCACAAGCGAAGCTCGCGCGATTCAAATAACTCGCGGCGGCGTGCCCGCCGGTTGTGTTTCGATCCCCTGCCGGTACCTGCATACGTCGTCCGAGCTGATCGATTACGAGGATGTGCAGAAGAGCGTCGCGCTGGTGGTTGAACTGCTCAGCCGCCCTGTACCCTGGTTATGAACTCCAAGCGATCTAACATCACTCATTCCCCCGACTCACCAAAAAAAGCCTCGCAGCGCAGGTCCACCGACAGGCACGGAGCGATGATTCGCGTTGCGCTTTCATTATCCATTTGCGTGCTTCTCGCAGGCTGCTCAACCTGGCTCACCGACCTGTTTCCCGGGTTGGCGAGCGCGACCCCTGCGCTGACGCCGAGCGCCACGGCTGACGGCAGGACTGCGGCCGTCACACCGACACCCGAGGATTTACCGCCTATCGGGCCGCTCCCGCTGTACATCTGGGTGCCGCCACAGTTCGATCCGGACGGCAGCAGTCCGGCAGGGGCGCTGCTGCGCGCCCGCCTGGATGAGTTCATGCAGAGCCATGAGGATGTTTATGTGAACGTGCGCGTGAAAAGCTCGAGCGGACCGGGCAGCCTGCTGGAGGCGCTTACTACCACCAGCGCCGCTGCGCCGGATGCCGCGCCGGCGTTGATCGCTTTGAGCCGCTCCGATATGGAAGCCGCCGCGGTCAAGGGTTTGATCTACCCCCTTGATGAACTCAGCGCAGCCATGGAGGATACAGACTGGTATCCATACGCCCGTCAACTGGCATCGCTGCAGGACAGCATCTTTGGGCTGCCCTTTGCCGGCAATGCACTGGTGCTGCTCTACCGCCCCTCGAAAATTGGCGCCGAGCCGCTGCTTACCTGGGAGGACATCCTAGCGCGCGGCACGCCGCTCGTGTTTCAGGCCGGCGATCCGCAGGCGATGGTCACACTGACGCTCTACCGCTCGGCGGGCGGCAGCGTCCAGGACGCGCAGGGGCGTCCGGCGCTCAATCCGGCGATCCTCGCAGACGTGTTCGAGCTGTACCAGCAGGGCTCACGCAGTGGAGTTTTCCCGGCTTCGATCGCGCAATATCAGTCCACCGGGCAGGCCTGGCAGGCTTATCGCGAGGGTCAGGCGGATTGGGTGATCAGCTGGAGCGCGAACTACCTTGGCGAGCTGCCCGCGGACACCAGCGCCGCCCTGCTGCCGCCCGTGGACAGCGACAGCCTGACCCTGGCCAACGGCTGGGTCTGGGCAGTGTCGGATCACGATCCCGTCCGCCGTCAGGCGTCCGTCGAGCTGGCTGAATTCCTGGTCGAAAGCGAGTTTCTGGCCGAATGGAGCGTCGCCGCCGGTACCCTGCCCACTCGCCCCAGTGCTTTGTCCGGCTGGACGAATGAAAGCTTGCGGCCGTTCATTGGCGAGGTCGTCCTTGCGGCGCAGCTGCGCCCGGCCAATGAACTGATGGCTGGCCTGGGGCCGGTGCTGCTGGAGGGCACCCTTTCCATCCTGCGCGATCAGATCACCCCCATCCAGGCTGCCCAGACGGCAGCCGAGAAACTGGGCACGCCGTGATGATCAAGCGGCTGGCGGCTTACCTGAGCAGGGGAGCCAGGAGGATCCATCCTGTGCTGCTCGCCATCCTTGGATTGGCGGCGGTGTTCGTGCTTATGCTGGCGCTCAGCGAGCCGCTGCCGTACCAGGCAGCGCCGCACGAGGAAACCGCTGCGATCCCCCATGCCAGCACGACGCCTTCCGCCCAGCTTGCGACGCAGAGCCCGCAGACGCCCACCTTAGGGCCGACTCCAACCGCCACCCCGCTGCCGGAGGAATTTCTGGCCAACCGTGAGCAGACAATCGGCATCGTCATCGGCACAATTGTGCTGGTGTTTATTGTGATCGGCGGATCGCTGCTTGGCATCTGGGCGCGCCGGCGCGAGTGAAGCTCCTGCTACAACAAGCCGAGTTCCTGGGCTTTTAGGATAGCCTGGGTGCGGTCGCGTACATTCAGCTTGGCGATCAGGTTGGACACGTGATTTTTAACCGTGCCTTCGGTGATGACCAGCTTTTCGGCGATTTCCCGGTTAGAAAGACCTTCAGCCAGGGCGCGCAGCACCTCCAGCTCGCGCTCGGTCAGCTGATCGATCAACTGCTCGGCTTTGCTCTTCGGTGCGGTCGAGAGGCGTGAAAACTCAGCCAGTACCTTGCGGGTGATGCTCGGCTGAATCAAAGCGCCGCCAGCCGCGACGGTGCGCACCGCGGCAGCCATCTCCTCGCTGCCGATGTCCTTGAGAAGGTAGCCGCGCGCGCCCGCTTTCAGCCCTTCGAAGATGTACTCATCGTCGTCGAAGGTGGTCAGGATGATCACCCCGATTCCCGGGAAGCGCAGGTTGAGCTCGCGGGTGGCAGCCACGCCGTCCATGATCGGCATGCGGATGTCCATTAAAACCACCTCCGGCTTCAGTTGGGCGGTCAATTCGAGCGCCTTCTGCCCGTCGCCAGCCTGCCCGACCACGCGGATATCGCCCTCAGTCTCCAGCAGCACCTGGATGCCCTGGCGAACCAGTTTTTGATCATCAACCAGCAGGACATTAATCATTGGATTGCTCTTTCAGTGGGATCTCAGCCTGTATGCAGAAACCTCTCTCTGCCAGCGAACCGGCGCTGAAGTTGCCGCCCAGCTGCTCGATGCGCTCTCGCAGCCCGGAGAGTCCGAACGCCAGCGCAGTGCCGGATTCACGCGAGGGTGCCAGTCCGTCATCGCTCACCGAAATGGCGATATCCTGCGGGCGAAATTGAATTCGGATCATGGCCTGGCTGGCGCCGCTGGCGTGTTTCTGCGCGTTCGTCAAGCCCTCCTGAACGAAGCGGTAGAGGGTGGTGGCCGTCGCGGTGTCAATGTCCGCATTCCCGCCGTTGATCTCCAGGTGGGCCTGCAGGCTGCCTGCGCCGCGGTTGAACAGCTCGACCAGCGCCGCCAGCGCATCGCGCAGGTTGCTGCCGTCCACCGGCGTCTGGCGCATGAAGGCCACGCTGCGGCGCACTTCTTCGAGCGCGGCTCTGGCTTCTTCACGGCTGGTATCCAGCATGGCGGCTGCCTGTATCGGGTCGCGGTTGATCAGCTTGCTTACTGCCTGGAGCTGGATGTTGAGTACGGTCAGGTGGTGCCCGAGACCGTCGTGGATGTCGCGCGCCAGCCGGACGCGTTCTTCCGCTGCGGCCAGCCCAGCTTCGCGCTTGCGGGCGGCGAGCAGGTCAGCGTTGGCCTGGCGCAACTCGGCCGCCAACCGCTCGGCGCGGCGGGTCTGCTCGGCGTATCCGCTCAGCACGCGCGATAAAGTACCGATGAACACCAGCCCGACCAGCAGCCCGCTGCCCAGCGATAAAATACCTTCCAGATTTATTCCGAGCAGCCACATCTCCACCAGGTACGCGACGGACAGGCTGGCGATGATCGGCAGGGCCTTGCTGAAATTAAAAATGATAAATGCCTGGGCCGCGATCATGAAAAACAAATAAATGATGGTGATGTAATGGCCAAGCCAGGCGGTGACCAGCATGAGCGTCCCTGAGGTCAAGATCAGAATAAGGTGCCCTGTGTCTTCATTAGACAAGTGTGGCACGAATCTATCCCAGACCAGATTAATCACCAGGATCAGAGCCAGGCCGGCGATCGTTCCGTAGAAGCGCCAGCGGTCGAGGTCAGCGCGGTTCTCGAGGATGAACAGCAGCAGCATGATGAAGATGATTACGTAGGTCGTCAGGCGGATCAGCTCGATGCCCTGGTAGCGCAGCAGCGCGCGCAGGCGTCCGCGCAGTGATTCGGGCGGAGGTTCTTGGGTTGAGGGGGGCGGGTATTCGTTCATGCCATCATCATCCTGCCTGTGATGTATTCCTGTAACTTAGCCGATGGAAAAAGTCACTTTCCGCGTTCCGGCGTTTTGACCTTGACCAGCGTCAGCGCTGAGAAGAGGAACAATCCGCCGTAGATGGCGAAGATGACCAGGTAGCCCAGACCGGGCTGAATGGCGTTGAAGGAATCGGCCATCGGCCCGCCGATGCCGGCGCCGACGATGCCGGCGCCCGCGCCGGCCAGGTTGGAGATGCCGAGATAACGCCCGGCTTCTTCGGGCGGGACCAGGTCGGTGCCCAGCGCCCAGCTGGTTGCCATGAACGTCCCGGCGCCGATGCCGATGAAGCAGCCGCTAACGATGACCATCGGCATGCTGGTAGAGAAGAGCAGCAGCAGAGTACCGCCGGCTGCCACCAGCCCGGCGAGCAGCACCAGACGCTTGCGCCCGATGCGGTCGGCCAGATTGCCGCCGATCAGCGCCGAGGGCAGCAGGAATAAAGCCACGGATGCCATCAGGAAGGTCGTCATTGTGGCCGCGTTCTGAATATTAAGCGTATCGCGCAAGTAATACAGGGCAAAGCCCTGGATCGAGCCTACGGAGGCGAGAAACAGCAGGCGGTTCACCACCCACCAGATAAACGAAGTTTGCGTTCGGGCAGTTTTACCGATGCCGACCCAGGCGCCAAAGTAGACACCGACCAGGATCGAGCCGGCCATGGCCGCCAGCCCGGCGAAGCCAACGACGAGAATTCGGGTTGTGGTCGAAGCATCCTGAGAAAGCAGCGTTCCGCTCTGGTTCACCAGCCAGAGGGCCATGCGGGTGACGCCGACAAAGATGGCGGTCAGCGCTACCAGGCGCAGACACGGTTCCCAGATGCTGCCGGACGGTTTTTCGCTGATCGGCGTTTCTTTCACGAAGCGCAGAGTGATCAACAGGGTGATTATGAAGCCGGCGGCGATGATGCCGACCACCAGCCCGACCAGACCTTTGTCCACCAGCGGGCCGATAAAGAGAACCAGAAAAACAGGCAGCAGCTCGAGTACTGCCTTCATCCCCGAGGAGCGCCCGCGCTGATTCTCCGGCACCAGGTCGGGGATCAATCCCTGCAGGGCGCCGTGGGAAATGTTCGATGAAAACTGCAAAAGGATGGTGCCGAGCAGCAGTACCGCGTAGGCGGTGGTGATTCCCGCGGCGCTCAAAAAGAAGCTGTCGGCTGAGGAGCCGATGAAGAGGGGGGTCAGGCCGATCACTGCCAGGAAGAGCACATTGCCGGCTGTGCCCGCGACCATATAGGGGCGGCGGCGCCCGTAACGCGAGGTATTGCGGTCGCTGAGCATGCCTGCCAGCGGCTGGATCAGCATGGCCACTGCCAGGCCGATCACCCGCACCGTCGCCAGGTAGGTGTTTTTTTGTTCCTCGGGCATGAAAAGCAGCACCAGATAGGGCATCAGGATCGGCGTGAGCGTCCCGGAAGCAATGTTGATGCCCAGCCAGTAGGAGTTGACTGCGAAGTGTTCGAACCAGTTCAGCTTTCGTTCCATGGCGACCTCACTGTGTGGTCATGAAGACGGGGGATTCTGACGCCGCTTGAGGGTTCGAGCGGCTGCGCGGCCAGGATTTGGATCGGCGCCAATCGGGCTACCGGCCTGTTTGGCGACCGCTGATATCAAGTATAGAATGTTCCCGCTCATCAGGCAACCACTCTCCGGACACAATCAAGCCATTGACCTGGAACCTGCAATCACAGCGAGCATACCGTCAGGTACCACATTTCATCCTCCTACGCCAGGCTGGGGGTGATGAACCGCGCGGAGGCGTTACGGGTTGGGATCGGGCGCGGCTGGATCACGGTTTTATCCGAATTATCGCGTCCGCAGGCATTGAAATTTGTCAAAAAAGTGCTACTATTAACTCGTATATCCTTATTAGCTTTCGCGGCTGGAGGAAACCATGCAGGACCGACTCTCACCCGGCTTCACCAACACTCGCCGTGCGAACCGGATCAACTGGCGGCGTCCGGTGACCATCGTCGAACCCATCCGTGCGGAGGGTCAAACCGTCAACGTCAGCGCGGTCGGGATCCTGCTCTCGACCAATCCCCAGGTCAGGCTGGAATTGGGCAGTGAGATCGCCCTGGATATTCCGCACATCGACGGCGATGATTCGCTGACCGTTCACGGTCAGGTGGTGCGCCTCGAGCGAACACTGGAAGATTTGCGGGTGGCGGTCAACCTGGCCTGATTCACTCTCGCATCGACCATAAACGCCCCGAAAAGTTTTGGGGCGTTTGTTATTTGTGACAAAAGGTGGAATGGTGCGCATGATGGGGTGATACTGCGATCACCCACAAGGACGAACCTTGTATGAGGTTTTGTAATAATGGATTGACTCGCGATTCTATATATAGTAATATTATCTTAATAATCTAATTAATGAGATTGTGAACTGCTAAGAAACCGATACAACTGAGACCAAAGGGAAAGGGAAAAATCATGAGTAAAGTTTTTGAGCTGCCTGCGCTGAAATATGCCTTCAACGCGTTGGAGCCTTTGATCGATGCGCGCACGATGGAATTGCATCACGACAAGCACCACGCTGCCTACGTGACCAACCTGAATAAAGCGCTCGAGAGCGCCCCGCAGTGGTCCGAAAAACCAATCGAGGAAATCCTGCGGCGCATCAATGAAATCCCCGAGTCTATCCGCACAGCCGTGCGCAACAACGGGGGCGGGCACCACAATCACAGCCTGTTCTGGGAATGGATTTCGCCGGGGGGCAGCAAAACTCCCACGGCTGAGCTTGACAAGGCGTTGGCTGCCAGCTTCGGTTCATACGATGCGTTTGTCGAGAAATTCAGCAACGCTGCCATAACCCGCTTCGGGTCTGGTTGGGCCTGGCTGGTGCTGGATGCCGATAAGAAGCTCCGGGTTTATTCAACCGCCAATCAGGACAGTCCCTTGATAGATAATCATATTCCTCTGCTTGGTTTGGATGTTTGGGAACACGCGTACTACCTGAACTACCAGAACCGGCGCGCCGATTACGTCAAGGCCTTCTGGTCGCTGGTCAACTGGGACTATGTTGGTGGCCTGTACAGGGCAAATCAGTAAGCCTCCCAGTCGAAATTTATGGGTATGTTGGCGATCACACCCTCCGTCCAGACAGAGGGTGTGATCAGTTAACTGCCTCTCCTGCCTGTTCGTTTTCCGCGCCGCTCTTTTTTCGGCTTGGTCCGCGTTGATCGATGGTGGCAGTCAGATGCGCACCGAGCAGGACGATCGTGCAGCTGACGTAGATCCAAAACATCAGCGCCAGCACCGTGCCGAGCGAGCCGTATACGATTTCATATCGGGCCAGACCGCTGGCCAGGTAGAGGATAAACAGGCGCTTGCCCAGCTCCCAGGCAACTGAGGTCCACAGTGCGCCCCACAGGCAGGCGCGGATGCGCACCGCCTTGCCGGGGATGAAGCGGTAGATGACCAGGAACATCAGGAAGGTGAACACTACCGGCACAAGCGCCTGCAGCCAGGGCCAGAGCGGGGTGTGTTCCAGGGTCTCGCCGGTCGGCAGCAGCAGGTTGGCCAGGTCGATCAAATTGAGCACGGACGAGGATAAAAGCGAGAGGATGAGGAGCAGGGCCAGCATGATCACCATCCCGAGCGCCATCAGGCGGATGCGGATGAAGCTGCTCGGCTTGATGGTATGCCAGGCGTAATTGATGTGCCGCACCAGCGTGTTGAAGAATCCGGACGCGGACCAGATCGACCCGGCGATGCCGATCAGGCCGATCGTGCCGCTGCGATTTAAGATCACGTCCACGTTGCGTTCGATCAGGCTGCGCGCGTTGGGCAACACCAGCAGGACATATTCGATGACCTTGTCATACGCGGTCTGGCTTTTGAGGATAAAACCTGCGATCGAGATCAGAACAAGCAGCAGCGGAAATAGCGAGAACAGGGCATAGTATGACAGGGTTGCAGCGCCCTCAGCCCCGCGCGCTTGAGCAAAGCTCTTCAGGGTAACGCGAATGACCTCAAGCGTGCCTCGCGAGAGCTGGTTGGCACGCAGATAATATGGCAGAATGGTGGCTTTCAGATCAGGCATTGTCTGGTTTAATTGGGATTTCAAAAATTCTTAGGGGATCTCGCATGCCTTGTGGATGTTGTAACACAGTGCCGGCTTAATGGGGAAGCATGGGTGCTCATACGCCGCCTGGTCCTTGCCAGCCGAATTTTTCGAGGTCAATTTTGTTATTTTCGTCGAATTCAATGCCCTCTTCTATCAGCAGGCTTTTTTGATAAACCCCGCCCATACCCGGCAGGCTGATCTTGCCCTGGGCGTTGATCACCCGCTGCCAGGGGACGTCGTTGCCTTCTTTCAGTCCCGCCAGGGCGAACCCGACCATCTGAGCCGAGATGCCCAGACCGACAATGCGCGCGATCTGTCCGTAACTGGCGACTTTACCCGATGGGATTTGACGGACGACGTCGAATATTTGTTGTTGAATGGTCTGCTCGATCCGAAATGTCCTTGCCATGTTCCCTCACTCTCAGGAAAATGTGCCCGCCGGCACATACCAGGGATGCACCTCGACCACCAGCCGCCCGGCGCGGACAGCAGGATCAGCCTCGGCCAGCTCGCGGGCTTTTTCGAGCGACTCGACGCGCAGCACGGAGATGCCGCGCAGGTCGCTGCCATCGTCGATTGGCCCCGCTGCAACCAGCTGACCCTGGCTGTGCGTGGCATCGATATGCGCCAGGTGAGCCGCCTGCAGGCATTCCAGTTCGGGCGTTTCTTCAGGCGTCCAGATAGGGCCTTTTTTGATCAACACCAGGTAGAGAAGTTCGATATCCATTTTATTTAGATTTCTGGAAGTATGGCTTTTCCCGCGTTACGTGCGGAGAACGAGAAACCAGGTTTTGTGGATTATAACATCCGTTGCGACCCTTGTCAGAGCGGCGGTTTCGCGGTCTAATTGAGCCCGCCTTAGCGTAAGTCATCTCTGGAGAGGTTGCATGCACAATGAGAAAATCGTCCTGGCGGTGGACCTCGACGGGACGTTGGTTCACAACGATGAGAACGAAATTCATCCGCGCGACATCGAGATCCTGCGGGCGGGACTGCCGTTTCCACTGATTCTCGCCACCGGAAGATCTCTGGCTAGCACGCGCTACCCGTTCGAAAAGAACGGGCTGCTCGACGGCCAGCCGCTGCCCTACCCCCTGGTGCTGAACAACGGCGCTCTGCTTTTCTCCCCGAATGAGGAGCCAGAAGCGGTTTTCCCATTCGCGGATGAGGTTGCCGCGGAAATGATTCGCATCGCCAGCGGGTATAAAGACGCCACATTCCTGCTGCAGAGTATCCCCGAGGTATACCAGCTCGGGGAAACTGAATCCGGTCTGCGCGCCGTCCGCAAGTACGGTTATGCCCCAATCCGTTACAGGCCGGGGCAGGGAGCGGTGCCGCTCACCAAATTGATGGTGCTCTCCGACCGCCGCCAGGATCTGGACGCCATGGCCGCTGCCTTTGCTCATCTGCCGGTCGAGGGAATTTACAGCCTGAACGACATCTATGAGCTCTCGCCGGTGGGGGTGAACAAAGGGGAAGGATTGAAGAGGCTGCTGGATATTCTCGGCTGGAGTGACGTAAAGCTGATCGCTGTTGGCGATGGCGAGAACGATGCCTCGATGTTCTCTCTGGCCGATTACTCATTTGCGCCGCTCAACGGGCGCGATTATATCCGCGAGATGGCTGACAGTGTGATCGATCCGCGGCTGGATGGATTGCTAGCGCCAATCCTGGAGAGAATTTATTAAGTTTGCTTCGCCACTCTCAGCGAGTATTGCGCGACTCGATACTGACCTCGGGGTATTCCGCGGAGAGCCCGTTGAGCAGCGTGCCGGGAAGGCCCTTGATATGGCGGTCGAAGAAGGCCAGCGTGTAGTTGTTCATGATGCGCAGCATCTGCTCGCCATTGATCGGCCCCATGAAGCCGAGGGCGCTGCTGAGCGGTGAAATCAGGCTCAGGTCGCTGAAATTGTGGTGGACGGTATCTTTGACGCCGATCAGGTACGCCGGCCCGCCAGCGCAATCATAGACGCCGCGCTCGACATACTTACCCTGCTGGCTGACCATGAGCAGCAGCGGCTGTTCGATCTGCCCGGCCTCGACCGCGCTGTACTGCGGGCTGTCGAGGGTCAACAGCGCCTTGCAGCGCGCATCCTCCAGGCAGACCAGGCTGGCAGCCGAGCCGCCAAAGGACATGCCGAACAGCCCCAGACGCTGCAGGTCCAGCCGGCCGGTGAGCAGCGTCGGGATGTCGCCGGCGTTGATTTTGTCCAGCGCGTCCAGAGCGAGGGCGAAGTCCGCAGTCCAAACGAGCAGGCTGACCTCCTGCATCTCTTTCGAATCGTAAAATCCATCCTTATACTCGCCCGCGTAGCGGGCAAGGGAGCCATCCCCCAGCGGGGCAGCCAGGGCTTCATAGGGGTGCGCCAGTGAGAGCACGATGTATCCGTGGCTGGCCAGGGTTTCCATGATCGCCAGATTCTGCTGCAGGTAGCCCAGATGATAGCCGTGGGAGAAGACCAGCACAGGATACGACGCCTGGGCTGCCGCGGGCGGAGCAGATGGGTAGGAATTCGATTTCACCAGTGAGAGGTGATCCAGCAGGAAGAAAGGCAGCCCCATTTCCTCGGCCAGGATACGACCCATATTGTGGCTGCCAAGCCAGTAGTTGAGCGGCTGTTGATCGGCCTGGCGCTCGGCTGGATACCAGATCTGCAGCGGCACCTGACGTATGTCGCCGGGATTTTCTGTGAAGGTTTCCGGGCGCTGGGGATCGGTCAGCGACAGGCCGAAGGTGTCGACCGCATACTGCCCGCCTGGCTCGGGCAGGGTGAAGACCGGCAGCGCCACGGGCAGTTGAGAAACCAGGAAGAAGAGAAGCAGAGCGAACAGCACACCAATCAGACGTACAAACGGACTGCGCCTGGCCTCCACGCCGGCGGGAGCACGCATACGGCGCAGGCTGACCAAGCCCAGGACGATTGTGAGCAGATAGGCCGGCGCCATCTGCCAGCGCAGGCCCTCGAGGAAGCCGTGCACCCCGATCAACAGCAGCGCCAGCGCGGGCAGGTAGCGCGCCAGACGCGGGCGGCGTTTTTCGGGCAGCAGGCCCGACGCCAGCGAGAGGAGCAGCACCAGCAGGATCAGGTTCTCGAATGGACGCACGGCGGTCTCCGCGGATGGGGGAAAATGAAAACGGATCAGAATGGGTTGTCGAATTATCCCATACCCTCACGAGGAATGCCACATAAGCGCGCAGATTTCCCCGCTCGCCGGGAGCGCAGGCCTCTCGTCTGCAAATAATAATGGAATCTCATCAGGCGGCCACGAGGGCCGCCTTTACCGATTATCGTTGCCCTGCCCCTTTAAATGGGGCACCCCGGCTCAGCGCAGCGAGAAGCTGCCTGAGCCAAGGTCCTCACAGATGATCAATAGTTTATAGGCGGCGCTGTCGTAATCCGGGCTTTCCCAGATGCCTTCCTTATCCTCGCCGCCGCTGATCAGTTCCAGCTCGCGCGGAAAGTTGACGCTGCCGGAACCGGCGTTGAACACTTCCAGGCGGACGCCGGCGTTTTCCGGCAGGGTCAGGCGGATGCTGCCGCTCTGCCCGTCCAGACGCAGCGTCAGGCTGGTCTGCTCAGGCAGATCGATCTCCAGGCTGCCGGAGCCGCCGATGGCGGTGACTTCATACTCCTGCGGGCTACTCGGCAGGATGAGGTCGAAGCTGCCCGAGCCCTGGTCGAACCAGAGCGCGTCGAGCTCCACGCCGGTCAGGTCGATGTTGGCGCTGCCCGAGCCCCCGTCGATGCTCAGATCGAGCGGAACCGCTGGCGACAAGCCAATATCCCAGCGGGCAGATGGATCAAACGCGATCCGCAACCCGCTGTTATCCGAGTGCTGCTCGAGCGAGATGCGCCGGACGGTGTCGCCGGTGGCAGTGTAATCGAGCGTGCCGTAGTAATCGATTTCCGCGTGGAGCAGGTCCTGCGAATCATCCAGCGCATACAGACGGGTGGGCATCGAGGTCAGGTTCAGCTCAACCTCTGCAGAGGCCGCATTGCCGAGCGGCTCGGCGATTGTGCGCGACTGCATCACGCCGCCGGTAGGCAGATTGAGCGCCGGGGCAGCCATCAGGACAATGACAACTACTGCCAGGGCGAACAGGCCGATCAGAACGCTGATGATGGGCGATCGTCGGCCGATGAGCAGATCCAGACCGATTACGATCAATAGTAATGGCCAGAGGGAGATCAGCGCGCTGAAGTTGGCGGGCGGGATGAGCCCAAGTGTGGATAATAACCAGATGACGCCGACCCCGATCAACAGGAGCGGCCAGAGGAAGGAGCGGTAATTCCTTTGTTTGTCCATTTTCACCTTGCCTTTCTTGCCGTTGACAGCTTTTCTATCAAGCTGCTAATTTAAGGTAGAAACAATTAATGCAACCAGCCGCTCCCAGTTCAACGGAACAAGGCGGCTTAACACGGATGAGTATTAAAGCGCTGGCTCTTGAGGGACGACGATCCAAAGGATCAGGTAGATCAGCAGACCATTGCCGCCAAGAAAGAACAACAGGATGAAGATCAGGCGCATGATGGTCGGATCCAAGCCGAAGAAATTGGCAAGCCCGGAGCAAACGCCCGCGATCATGGTATCAGTTCTGCTGCGATAAAGTCGTTTTGTTTCCATTTGTTAATCTCCTCAAGTTTATATACGCGAGGAGCTTCAATTGGTTGCAAGGGGGAATCAACCAGCGGTCAATCCAGCTCCTTCGCGGCTGAAGGTGACCCGCCGCGTGCCCTGCACCTGCGCATAGGCCGCCCCTTGCTGGATGGCGATCAGCGCAGCGGCTTCGTCGACAACCAGCGTACCTGAGAGGTAATCCACGCCGCGTTCGAAAAACAGTGGGATGAGCGGCGTACTTGGCCCGAGCAGCATGACCAGCGCCTGGGGCGGGCACAGTTGCAGCAGTCCTTCGAGGGTGTGATTGATCAGCGTCGAGCTGGTGATGGCAACGATATCCGCCTGAGGGATCAGCTCGCCGGCGGCTTCGGCCGGGTAGTCGCCGGGCTGGGGGCGTTTCTCGAGCACCCAAAGTTTGGAAGCAATGCCTGACAGGCGCTCAACATGCGGGAAATGCCCGATCATGGCGATCTTTTTGCCCGCACCGCGCTGTTCAAGGAAATCAAAGGCGTTCAGGTCGACCACCTGATGCTCATCCACGTTGACCAGTGAGTTATAAGCCGCCAGGGCGATGGCTGTTTCGAGCTGATTGTCGGAGCGCAGCCATTCGGCCAATTCCTGGGCAGATTTCTTGTGCAGGTTGCCGACGTCGCGAACGCGCTGCAATCCATGCGGCGAGTCGCCAAGAAATGTAGCGGCCATGCCGCACCTGCGGCTGCACACGGCGGTCCAGTGCGCGCCGACGTGCAATTCGCGAACAGGGATTTCTTCTACTGGCAGTTTTGCAAGTAAATCGTCGATTAATCCCATATGGTAGCCTCGTTTCCGGGTAATTATAAATGATGGGCAGGATGAAGGGTTCGAGATGATCCCCCCAATTTCCTCAAGTCGAATCGGATCACTCCATTCGAATTTCACAGCTTGCGCCGGTGCACCTGGCACGTCACCTGCATAGGGTTTGGATAAGCAAAAAATCAACTCTGGATTCCATCGTAGTGCGCATCCTGGTTTGGGTCGCGGCGTTACGACTTCATCCTGATATCAGAGTATGTCCGGCAGGTAAAATTGATATATACTTGCGTTAAGTTATCGGAGGTACGCGGATGGCGCGAAAAACAGTTGGCTATGTTAAATTAGAATGGACCTGCCCCAACTGCGGCAGTAAAAACCCAGGACCGCAAAAGACCTGCAGCACTTGCGGCGGCCCGCAGCCGATCGAAACCGCCTTTACGGCCGGCGCCGGCCAGCCGTTGATAGAGGGGGAAGAGGCTGAAAAAATCGCCGCGACCGGTGCAGACGTGCATTGTCCATTCTGCGGCACCCGCAATCCGTCCAGCGCAGTGGTCTGCTCGCAATGCGGCGGCGACCTGAAAGGCGGCGCCGCGAGACCGACCGGACAGGTTTTAGGAGCCTATTCCCAAGAGCCAGCGCCTGAAATCGCCTGCCCGAGCTGCGGGCAGCCTAATCCAGCCACGGCGACCCACTGCCAGAACTGCGGCGCATCTCTGCCGTCGGTCGCCGCTCCAATGCCGGCAGCTCCAAAAGCTGCGCCGCGCAAGCTCAGCCCATGGATGATCATCGCTGGAATCGTGGTGGTCATCGCTTTGATCGTTGGTTGTCTGGCATTGAGCGGGATGTTCAACAAATCAGAGCAGATGGTTGGCACCGTGCAGGACGTCGGCTGGCGGACTACTGTGATGATCGAAGCTCTCCAAACGGTGAACCGCGGCGGATGGGTTAATGAAATTCCTGAGGGTGTGGCGGTCAATGCTTGTGAGTATCGCTACGCCTACACGGATGACCAGCCCCAGCCGGTTTCCACGGAGGTGTGCGGCACGCCTTATACGGTCGACCAGGGCAGCGGGTACGGCGAGGTGGTGCAGGATTGCACTTACGATGTCTATGCCGAGTATTGCTCCTACAGCGTCACTGAGTGGGTGGTCGTCGATCAGGCTGTGCTGCAGGGCGCAGATCGGTTTCCGCGCCTGGCAGAGCCGGCGCTTGCCGAGGATCAACGCTTTGGACAGACCAGCCAGGAATACAGCATTGTCTTCGCCACCGATCAGGGTCCGATCTCCTTCGAGACGACCGATGAATATTTATTCAACCAGGCGGAGATCGGCTCGCAATGGAATCTGACCATCAGCGGGGCGGGGAGGCTGGTTGACGTCGAGCCGGCGAATTAATCTTTCCGGATCGGAAAAAGAACCGCGTAAGCTGCAAGTACTGTCCTCGGGTCGCGGATCCGTTTTACACGGCTGAGCCCAGCCCTGAGCTCGTCGCAGGGTCAGCGGAGTGATCTGCTGTGACGCGCGAAATCAGGATGGCCTGATCAAATGGTGCGGTGACGCCTCAGGCGCTTCTCAGCAGAAGATCCATCGGGGAACCGGCGTCACCACACCCTACGCATTGCGATCAGCGAATCATCAATTCACCACCAGGATTTGCGGTGCTTGTTCGCCGCTCAGTTCGGGGTCGTAGTAGTCGTAGGCGCTGGTGGCGGGAACCTGGGCGCGCAGCGGGTACTTGGCCCGCAGCCGGTAGCTGAATTCGAGCGGGTTGCCCTCGCTCAGGTTGGTGGTGTAGAGGATGATCTGCCGCCCGGTGAGCTCGTATCGCTGGATCTGGGCGAAGGGATAATCCTGCGGCACGTCGTTGTAGTAGGCTACCAGCGCGGCAAGGTCCTCGGCCTCGACGGTAAAGCCGGGCGGCAGTCCCAGGTCGATGATGGCAGATTCGCTGCGCGTGCCGGGTTCATTCAGCGCCACGCGCACCGATACGTTCACCGTGTCGTTGACCGAGAGCTCGCTGCGGTCGTAGGCCACATCGATGCTGACCAGATCCTCCGCAGGGATCAGCTCGGGGTACTTGGGCAGGTCGCCCCAGGGCAGGTAGTAGCTGCCGGCGATCTGGTACATCAGGCTGCCCTTGCCCTCCACGTTCAGTTCGACGACGTTATCGCGGCCGAGGTTGATGTCGTCGAAGGAAAGCAACTGGACGACGTCGTAGTTCTCGCGGTTAACTTCCACACTGCGGGTCTGCCCGCCGTTGAGCCTCACCGTCACGCTCGCATCGACATCCTCGGCACCGGCGCGGGCGCTCTCAATCATCGCCTTGAGCGTCAGCACGGTCGCCTGGGTCGAGTACCAGGTACCGAAGGAGTCCTTCTCGCGAATCAGGCCGGTTAGCGCGGCGTTGGCCAGTTCGGCGTGCGTCCCCGAGCGCAGGAAGGCCAGCGCTGCTAGCGCGGTGGTCTCGATGCTGTTAGTCTTGCCCTGGCTGCCCATGAAGGTGGCCACGCCGCTCTGCCAGGACGCGCTCGAGCCATCCATCTGCGCCAGCCCCGCCAGGCGATCGAGGGCGGCCTCGGTCGGTGAGGACAGCCCCTGACCATCGTGCAGGTCGCCGGCGACCAGCGCATTGGCGACCAAGGCGAGGACGTAGGCATCTTCCGCCTGCGACTGGCGCTCGCGGAGGTATTCCAGGCCTTTCTGGGTGTTGCCCTCATCATAAAAACCCGCGTCGATCAGGCTCCAGGTGATGTAGGCGGTTACCGGCAGCCGGTCATCGCCGAGCGACGACCAGGTCGATTCGTGCACCAGCCCCTGATCATTCTCCCAGGAGCCGTCGGAAGCCTGCTGATCGAGCAGCCAGTGAGCGGCGCGGGCGATGAAATCGGGATCCACGTCGTAAACAGCGGCCATGTTGCTGAATTCCTGCAGTCCGTAGGCGGTCAGCATGCGGTCGGCAGGGGCGTCGCCGAAGAGCGAGAAGCCGCCGCCGGCTACTTCGAAGGTTGTCAGGCGCTGATATCCGAGGTTGATGTACTCCTCAGCCTTCATCTCCGCTTCGGGTGCGACCTGATTGGTTGCGCGCAGGTAGTCCAACACCAGCACGTTGGGGTAAGTGGTCGAGGAAGTCTGCTCGAAGCAGCCGTTGGGCATGCGCAGGATGCTGTCGAGGCCCTCCACCACCTGACTGAGCACGCCGGGGTAGATCTTGACCAGCAGCTTCTGCGTGCCGGGGATGGCCTCGGCGGGCAGGAAGACGGTCTGGCTTACCGGCTGGTCCGCTTCCAGCCGGTCGGAAAGGCTCAGGTTGACCTGCTTGCCATTCGGGTGTACGCGCACCTCTTTCTGGATCGCATCCGACATGCGCGAGCCCCAGGCGGTGACTTTGAAGGCCTGCTGGCCGAAATCCAGTGCGTGGATGCGGAAGTAGACCACGGTGATGTCGTTGGCGGCGATCTCGATTTCCTTGACCGGCTCGTCGAGAAGCTCAAACCATTCGCCCTGCTCGAGCTCCAGACGCACAGTCTGCGCCTCAGTCATGTAGTTGAACACACCCACCGGCACTGAAATCTCGTCGCCGACGGTCAGCGCGACCGGCAAATCCAGATCGACGAAGAAGTCCTGGAAGACGCGCAGTCCGGCGCTGGTCGCGCCGATGCGCCCGTCCTGGCTGGAGGCCAGCACGGTCATGCGCCAGGTGGTGATGCTGTCGGCGACCGGGATGTCCAGGCTCAGGCTGCCCTGTTCGTCGGTGACCGCGTCTGGCAGCCAGAGCATGGTTTCGGGAAAGTACTGGCGCAGGCGCGGCGGCTGGCTGGCGGAGGCCGACTGAGTTTCGTTTCCGGCTCGGCCTTTTTCCCCATCCAACGACTGGGTCGGCATGGCGGCCAGAGGCATTGGCGGCAGGATCCCGGCTTCCTCGACGGCCATCGGCCCGCCAAAATTACGCGCCGCTGGCGCCATCGCGCCACCACCCGCGCCAGCCACAACAGCCAGCGGCAGGATGATCAGCATCAGTGACGCGGCGAGCAGTGCTCCCAGTCCGGGCAGGATAGCTCTGCGCCAAAAGAATCCGGCCGAGCGCAGCAGCATGCTCAACGGGATCAGGCACAGGGCGATAAAGCCGATGATGAGCATATTCTCGCGCGGGAATTGGCGGCTGTTTGACAGCGCAAAAACCAGTCCGATCAGCAACGCGACGGCAATGACCGCGCCGATCAACAGCCAGCCGAGGGCCATGTCCTTGCGCACTATGGCGGTCACGATCGTACCCAACAGGCCGGCCAGACCGGCGAGAATCAGGATGATCGGGAAGGCGCTGTTCGAATAATTGATCTGATCGATGATCCAGCCCAATTTGCCCAGCGGAGTATTGATCCAGGGCGCATCCTCGCCGGTTGGCCAGGCGAAAAACAGCGCGGCCAGGAACGATAGCAGCGCAAAGACGATTAACAGCGCGCCGCCAAGGGCCTTATTTTTCCATACCGCGTAGCCGCTCAGGATCAGCAAAGCCAGAGGCAGGATGATGATCAGCGCGAGGATGGCTTTGCTCATCCCGCCGAAGAAGGCCTGCTGGCGCTCGACCGCCCGGGCGACGGCATCCTGGTGCGAGTTCGCCTGCAGCGAGAACGGCGAGGCGATGCCTTTCCCGGCGACGGCTGAAGCCAGGGATGCCTGAGCGACGTCCGCGACGGCTTCCTTTAGATCAGTGTCATCGGAGGGCATGCCGCTCATCAAATCCGGGAAGGTCAGCCCGTGCAGGTCGTATTTTGGCTGGAGCAGCTCCGCCTCGAGCATGAAGTACAGTTTGGCGAAGCCGGGATCCTGCTCGGCCAGGGCGAAGACGGATTCATCCACGATTGCCAGGCCTACGGCGGATTGGACTCCCGCGCCGTCAGCCCCCGCGACCTGCAGGTTAAGGTCAGCGGTCTCGCCGGGCAGGTAGCTTTCCTGACCGGTTTGCAGGTTGATGATCAGGTCAGATGCCTGGTCGACCACCACCAGTCGCGTGTCGCGGGTGATCGCGGCGGAGCGCAGGATCTTGTAGGCGTGCAGCTCGAGCGTGCCGAACATGTCCGGGGTGACGTCGACGCTGACCTGAGCGCGGTTGTTTTCCACTTTTACCGAGCGGGTGCTGAGCGTCTGCCCGTCACGGATGATGTCCAGGTAGATTGTGCCGCTGGCGGCGGAGGTGAGCAGGTCGAGTTGCATGGTTTCCCCAACCTGGTAGACCGGCCGATCCGGACGCAGCAGGATGGTTTCCTCGGACCACTGCCCCTCGAAGTAAAACTCCCGCCCGGCAAAATTGCCCAGCCGGTCGCGTGCCTCGATATGAAGGTTTTGATACGGCGAACTGGGAGTGAAGCGAATTTCGACAACACCGAACTCGCCGGTTTCCGCCTGCAGGGTTGTATTGTTTTCATTGAGAACGACATTGACCTGCGCTGCTGCGGGCGTGCCGTCCGGATAGCTGGTGAGAACGTAGAGGATATTTTCGATGCCCGGGCGGAAAACACCGCCTTCGGGTACCGCGTCGATCACCAGCGCGCTGCCGGCGACGGGCAGCGAGGTGTTGGAAACCTCGGTATGCTGAGCCAGGTCGGTCACGCTGGCCTGGATGTAAAACCGCCCCAGCCCGCCTTCCAGGTCGCTGCCGGCGATGTAGGCAGGCAGGTCGAATTCGAAGTTGAAATTCCCTTCGTCATCGGTCTCTCCCTGAAGGGTGACAGTCACCTGCTTTTGGAAATCGAAGGTGTAGCCCTCCAACTGCACCTGCCCACCGGCGACTGGTTTGCCGAAGAAGTAGACGGCGCTCAGGTTGCCGGAGACGCGCTCGCCGGGCAGGTAGTAGCTGCGCTCGGTTTCGATCTTGAGGTCGAATTTAGGCAGAACATAGTGCTCGACGGTGACGGTCTTCTCGGAGGTGGTGTTGCCGAGGGTCGCGCTGATCTTGTATGCACCGCTGTTCACTTCGCTGGCCAGGGTGAAGTCGACCGAGGTGACCCCGTATTCGTCGGTCACCAGCGTGCGGCGGAACACTTTATTGCCTTTGCCGTCGGCGATGACAAATTGGATCTCCTGGTCGGCGGCGGGGATCAGGTCGAAGGCGCTGAGCGCCAGCGCGCGCAGGTGGATGACCTGCCCGGGCTGGTAGATGGGCTTGTCGCTGGTCAGCAGCACGCGGTAATCGCGCTCGACCTGTAAGTCGCGCTCGAGCCTGTCGGAGCCCAGCTTCGAGCGGGTTTCTACCGTCAACACCTGTTTTGCGGTGAGGTTACCGGGCAATTTGAAGCTGACCTCGGCGCTGCCCTGCCCGTCCGTTCTGCCGGTGAATACTTCCAACGCGTCGCCGCCCTCAGCGGGGCGCAGCGAAACCGTCACCTCGGCATCCGGGAGGGGCTCGCCGTCGCTCGAATCGCGCACCAGCACCCGGAAGATCGGCTGGCTGCCCGGCGCGGCTCGGGACTGACCTAAGAGGATGGTTTCGTGCTGGCTCAGCTGGTTCGGCAGGTCGGCGTAATAGCTGGAGGCTAATGCGGCCCCCGCTCCGGCCAGGAGAATCACGACGATAACAATCCAACTGACGACAGTTCTTTTCGACATCTCTCCCTCGCTTTCACACATGAAAAAGGTCCACTCCACCCCCGCGACCGGTAGTCTATGATCCTGGTGATATGACGTCAAGCGCTGGAATTAGTTCCTTTGGTGCAAAACATACGCCAGAAGTGAGCGGGAGGGTCGTTATGTAGAGACGGTGTCGTTTATTGGGTGTCCCTCTCAAATATTTTTGGTTTCTTTGACAAAATCGAAAATTTGCCTATCTAAATTCTGCATTATCTGGGCCAATGGACAGAACCAACCCCGGAAGGAATACGCCCTACCGGGCATACTCGCGGATTGTCCCGCCCCCAGCTATGAGTTGTACAGTAAGGTCAGAGGGCTGTCTGCCCTGTTGTTTGCCTGGCAGGCGGAGGTGCCTGTTTTCCGTGAGGTCTCCTTGGAAGTGACCGCCGTCATGGTCGCCGCCATTCTGTGGGAAAACGGGGCTGGCCGGATGCGCAGGTCTAAGATTCACTCACCCGCATCGGCGTATCAAAAAGTGACAGACCTGCTCGGCACGCAAAAAAGATCACCCAGGTAGCCAGAACAGGGTGGGCAACAAGCTCAGATTAAGTTCCGCCCTCCCAATAGGATTCGGTAAATAATTGATGTTGGCATCCTTACACATCCTTTCTTCAGGCACTTCCGCTCCTGATAGCGATTCGGGCACGAATTTTGCATCTAGGACCGCATGATTGGAGCGCGACCGAATCGACTGGTCGCATTTATTTTTCCCCCAATTCTTACGAGTAGAGGAGAATTTAGATAATGGAAACCGATTCGGGTCTCACTATGCAAATTGGCAGCTTGATCTGCATGGGAATCTTCGTTCTGGCATTTATCGGCGGGGGCGGCTATATGATCTACCGCGGCATTCAGGACCGCAAGAAGGCCAAGGCGAGCCTGAGCTGGCCCTCCACCCCTGGGCGGGTGATCGAATCGCGGGTGGTCGAGTCCAGCTCAACCGACAGTGACGGCGACACCACGACGACCTACCGTCCATATATCAAGTATGAATATCAGGTGGTTGGAGCGACCTTTACTTCCGATAAGCTCTCTATTGGTCCGGCGGTTTCGACCAGCAACTACCGAAAATCAGCGGAGAAGGTCAGCCGCATGCCTCCTGGCGCGGCGGTGAACGTCTTTTACAACCCGGACGATCCGACCGACGCGGTGCTCGAGCAGCGCTCGAACGCCGGCGTGATGCTGACTATTGGCATCATCTTCGCCGTGATCGGGCTGTGCTTCCTTTGCCCGGGTGCGATTTATCTTATCTACAATACATTCTAGACAAATCCTGCCCGAATACTTTTCCGGTTAAAAACTTACGCATTTCCGCAGAGGCTGATTCGGGCCGACCCCTGCCGTGAGCCTGCCGAAGGACCAGCTCCAGGAGGGGCTGTGTGCACGCGGGCATGCGGGTCGGAAGTCTATCCCTGGGGAGGTTAAAGTCTGTCCAGTTTCCATCATCAATTTCCCCGAAAACGGTGTAAACTGATTTAGACCAATTTTTCGATAACCGGGGATGGACAGATGGACCTGATATCATACAACGGCTGGCCAAACTGCCTGCGTTTTTCCAACGCGCTTGTGGATCTGGTCGTCACGACCGACGTTGGCCCGCGGATCATCCGCTACGGCTTTCTTGACGAGGAGAACGAGTTCGCCGAAGTGCCCGAAGACATGGGCAAGCGCGGGGGCGACGAGTGGCGCATCTACGGCGGTCACCGCCTGTGGCACGCGCCCGAGAACAGCCTGCGCACCTATATCCCGGATAACCAGGCGGTGCGCTACGAGGATCACGGCGATTTCACCCGCCTGGTGCAGATGGTCGAGCCGGGCAGCGGCATCCAGAAGGAGATCGACATCCGCCTGTCACCCGTCAACACCCACGCGCGCATCACCCAGCGGCTGCACAACGCCAACTTGTGGGATGTGCGCCTGGCAGTCTGGGGATTGTCAGTGATGGCGCCGGGCGGAACAGCCATCCTGCCGCTGCCGCCGCGCGGCAGCCACCCCGAGAACCTGACGCCGGCTAATTCGCTGACTTTATGGGCCTACACCGACATGAGCGATCCGCGCTGGGTGTGGGGGCGGCAGTACGTCATGCTGCGTCAGGATCCGCTGATCCGGGTGCCGCAGAAGATCGGCGGGCGCATCCCTTCCGGCTGGGCGGCTTATGCCCGGCGCAGCCACCTGTTCATCAAGAAATTCCCCTACGATCCGCAGGGCGAGTACGCCGACTTCGGCAGCAACCTCGAGCTGTTCACCAACGAATGGATGCTCGAGGTCGAGTCGCTCAGCCCGTTGACCACTCTGGTGCCGGGCGAGGCAGTCGAGCACGTCGAGGACTGGTATCTCTTCCGCGAAGTGCCCACACCGCACAACGACACCCAGGTGGAACGGCACATCCTGCCAAAGCTGATGGAGACAGGGGTGTGAGGGAGGGTCAAGTGTCAGGTGTCAGGTGGCAGGGATCAGGGTCTGCCGGTCATTACGGTTTGAGCAAATCGATAAATCCTGCATTCCCGCCTGACGGGTATAGACGGGCAGCCTTCAGGTTATCTCGGGAAAGTAATAGGACAGGCTGAGGCGACCCTTCGACAGGCTCAGGGATCGCCTCAGCCATTCGAAAGGCCGCCTCAGCCATTCGAAGGGCCGCTTCAGCCATTCGAAGGGCGGCTCAACCAAAATGTCCGATGTACATTCTCACCCGCCAGAGGAATACGGGCAGAGATGAGGGTGAGGATAGACAGTTGGCAGTTGGACTGGCACGTGTTCCGGCTTTTGAGTATGATTAATTGCGAAAGGCTCCTGAACCTCTGCTCATCCGATTTTCTTTCATTCAATTCGATCCAGTGATTTGAAAGCCATGCTGACCATCCGCGAGATCACCGAAAACGACGCCGACTCATTTCTGGAGATGTGCCGTGCGCTGGATAGCGAAACCAGCTTTATGATGCTCGAGCCAGACGAGCGTACCCTCAGCGTAGACGAGCAGCGTGAGCGCATTCACTCGCTGGCGGGCAGAAATAACGCCGCGCTCCTGGTCGCCGAGCTGGACGGGCAGCTGGTTGGCTACATTTTCGCTGAAGGCGGGAGTTACCGGCGCAACCGGCACTGCGCGCACATTGTCATCGGCATCCGTGCTGCGTTTACCGGGCTGGGCATCGGAAGGCGCCTGTTCGCGGAGCTGTTCACCTGGGCGGGCAACCAGGGCCTGACCCGCCTGGAATTGACCGTCATGACCCACAACGAGCGCGCGGTGCGCCTCTACCAACGGATGGGCTTCGAAATCGAGGGCTTGCGCCGGCGCTCGCTGTTCGTCAACGGCGAGTACGTCGATGAATACCTGATGAGCAAACTGATCTTCCCCGGCTACGAAGATTGAGCCCCCGCGGGCTTGACCAGTGCGCCTGCCGCCGTTACAATCCTCTACATTAAACTCATTGGAGAGTAGAGGGTCGGCAGGGTGAATCTGGAACAAAAAACCACGCGCGAAGCCAGCCTGGATATATCGAAGTTTTTCCGGCTGCTCTATCTGCGCCTGACCACCCAGGGATTGAGGACGACCCTCCTGTGGATGTACAACGTGCTCAACCGCACGCTGATCGACCATCCGGCGCAGAGCCTCTCGCAAATCACCCCGCAACTGTTCGTCGGCGGGCAGTTTCGCCGCCGCGGCTGGCGCGTGCTGCGGGGCTGGGGGATCAGCGCGGTGGTCAATCTGCGCGCTGAGCTGGACGACCGCTCACTGGGAGTGGATCTGGGGCGCTACCTCTACCTCCCCACCGAGGATGATCAGACGCCGACGGTCGAGGAACTGAGGCAGGGGGTTGAATTCATCGCCGGCGAAATCCAGCGCGGCGGCAAGGTCTACGTCCATTGCGGCTCGGGCGTCGGGCGCGCGCCGACCCTGGCGGCGGCTTACCTGGTTTCTCTGGGGAACACCCCGCAGCAAGGCTGGGAGATCATCCGCCGGGTGCGGCCGTTCATCCGTCCGACGCGCGTTCAGCGCGAGCAGCTCGAACGCCTGGCCAGGGAAATCCACCGCCCGCAGTCTTGACCGCCAGAGTCAACCCGCGCCGGGCTGCATGAACAGGCGGTGGTAGAGCACGATTGAGCCGGCCACCGCGAGGTTGTAGGAATCCTTGTTGACCGCCTCGATCGCGACCACCGCGTTGCACTGGCGCAGGATGCGCTCCGGCAGGCCGGTCGCTTCCGAGCCGAGCAGGTAGACCGCCCGTTCGGGATGCTGGAAGGCCGCCAGCGGCTGCCCGCCCATCTCGATGCCGATCAACTGCGCCCCAACCGGCCGGGCGAGCAGGAAATCCTCGAAGGTCAGATAGTGCCGCAGGGGGATCCGGCGCAGAGTGGTTTCGGTGTCGCTTGCCTGGCGGCGGTATGAGCGGCCGATGACGAAGATGCCGGCGGCGCCGAGCTGGTAAGCGCTGCGCCAAAGCGTGCCGATGTTGTCGCTGCTGCGCGGCTGGTAGATGCCAATCTCGAAATAACTCATCGATTCTCTCGCTTAGCGGATCCCTTTTCTATGCCAGATCGCTCTGCGCCAGGATCAAGGCTGCTGGCTGTGATTCTGCGCGGGGTGATTCGGCGCCATCCTGCGGGATGCGACCATTATAGCTGGAAATCCGGGGTGAATTGATCTGCGCAGCGGGTTTGTGCTATATTAATGGCGACTGATTTGATCTTATTTATGCACTCAGGATAAAAAGATCGAGGAGGAAAACATGACTGGCGAGACGAAATCTGAAGACGGTTACAAAGCTGTCACGCTGGCTTTTCTCGACGAGGTCATCGGCCGCGAGGGCGGCGAAACGGTAGGCGTGCGCTTGTGGGACGGCAGCCATTGGCCGCATGACGGCGCGAGCAGGCCGGTATGGCTAGCGCTGCAGCACCCCGGAGCGCTGCGGGCGATGTTCCTGCCCGGCACCGAGCTGGCCCTGGCGGAAGCCTATCTGTATAACGACTTCAACATCCAGGGCGACATCATCGCCGTCTTCGATCTGGCCGACCGGCTGGCGAAATCTACGGGCGGCTGGAGCAAGAAGATGTCGGCGGTGCGCCTGCTGCTCAAACTGCCGACTGACAGCCAGCCGCGTCAGGGTCAGCGCGGGCCGGCCCAGCTGCACGGCAGGCGGCACACTCCGGAGCGCGACCGCAGGGCAGTGCGCTACCACTACGATGTTTCCAACGATTTCTACCAACTCTGGCTCGACCGGCGCATGGTCTACTCCTGCGCCTACTTTGTGTCCGAGGACCTCGACCTGGACGCAGCCCAGGAAGCCAAACTGGACTACACCTGCCGCAAACTGCGCCTCAGGGCGGGTCAGCGTCTGCTGGATGTTGGCTGCGGCTGGGGCGGGCTGGTGATCTACGCCGCGCAAAAGTACGGCGTGCAGGCAACCGGCATCACTCTCAGCCAGCCGCAAGCCGAGCTGGCCAACCGGCGCATCCAGGCGGCCGGTCTGGGCGGGTCCTGCCGGGTGGAGGTGTGCGATTACCGCGAGCTGGACGAGAGTCAGCCCTTCGACGCGCTTGCCAGCATTGGCATGTTCGAGCACGTCGGTGAGGCGCTGCTGGCGACCTACTTCCAGAAGGCGCTGCGCCTGCTCAAGCCGGGCGGTGTTTTTCTCAACCACGGCATCGCTCGCAGAGAGAATGAGCCTCCGGCGCCCAAACCGAATTTCAACGACGCTTACGTTTTCCCGGACGGTGAATTGACGCCGATCAACCGCAGCCTGCACGCCGCCGAGCAGGCCGGCTTCGAGGTGCGCGACGTGGAGAGCCTGCGCGAGCACTACGCCCGCACGCTGCGCCACTGGGTCGAGCGGCTCGAGGAGAGTCACGAACAGGCGCTCGAATATGTCGACGAGCCCACCTACCGCGTCTGGCGGCTGTTCATGTCCGGCTCATCGCACGGCTTTGCCAGCGGGCGGCTGAACCTCTATCAGACGCTGCTGGTCAAGCCGCGCGCCGACGGCGGCAGCGGACTGCCCATGACCCGCTCCGACTGGTATCGATCCTGAAATTATGCGCTGCGGCGCTATTCGACCTTTTCCACCAGGATGGTCAGGTTGGCGACCAGCGCGGCGATTGCTCCCAGCGCCGCCCATACCGGCAGCAGTACTACGCCGACCACGCCGATGGTCAGCGGCACTTCGATCAATGTCTCGCCCTTTTCGTTCTTGATGATGATGCGGCGGACGTTGCCTTCGTGGAGGATCTCCTTGATCTTGGCGACCAGTTGCTCGCCGTCCACGCGGAATTCTTCGTAACGGACATTCTCTTCTGGCATGCTCGTCATCCTTTCATTGCGATCGGTTAACCATAATCTACGCACAAACGGCGCGGGAGTTGTGAATTCTACAGGATTCGCCGTCCAATCGCGTCTTCGGCCTGCAGGCTGGTTTTTGCAGCCGGGCTGCCGGGATATTCCGCGGCGAGCATTGACCAGATCATCGAGTCGTGCAGCGTGCCGTCAGGGGCGGGGACGCGCTGGCGCAGCGTTCCTTCATACTTATACCCGAGCTTGGGCGGCACGGCGGAGCTGGCCTGGTTGAGCGGATCCATGTGGATCTCCACCCGCTGGACGCGCTCGACCTCGAAGGCGACCCTGGTCAGCGCGGCGCTGGCTTCTGTAGCGTATCCCTGATTGATGTTTTCCCGGTCGATCCAGTAGCCGATCTCGATGCTCCCCGGCCCGACCCGGCGGTGCAGCCCGCAGCCGCCCAGGATGCGCTCGCCCGCGCGGTCGAAGATGCCAAAGACGTAATCCTCGCCAAGGTCGAAACTGGCGCGCCAGCGGCGGATCCGCTCTATTTTCTGCTGCAGTTCCTCGGGCTCGTTCTGCGCCCAGGGCATGAAGGTCAGCAGGTGGTCGCGGTTGCGCGCCAGCGTCTGGCGCAGGGCTTCGGCGTCGCGCGGGTCCCAGCAGCGCAGCAGCAGTCGTCCGGTCAGAATGCGGTAAGCGGGTCCGGGGATGGTTTGAGACATGGCTTGCTCCAGGTTGACTCAGGCTGCTCAGTGGATGATGATGTCGTCGAGCGCGCGCTTGGGCACGTGATGGATCTGGCGCTCGTCGCGCCAGTAGCGCACATCGCCGTCCGCGCCGAGCGGATCGACCACCACCTGCTCGACCGGCTTGCCGAGGGCCAGCACCAGCAGGATTTCGAGGTGGTCGGGGATGTTCAACGCGGCGCTGAGCTCTTCGCGGCGCACGGTGGCAATGATGCAGCCGCCCAGTCCGCGCTCGACCGCCCCGAGCAGGATGCTCTGCGAGGCGATGCCATGATCCACGCCGAACGAGGCTGAGATGGTCTTGTCGCCGAGGATGATGATGTATGCCGCCGGGCGCTCGCCCTCCGACGGTCCGGGCCAGTCCTTCAGGTAACCGGCCCAGCCGAGCAGGGGGAAGATGGCCGCATTGGTCTGCGGGTCGCAGGAAAGGCAGTATTTAAGCGGCTGGATGTTACGCCCGGAAGCAGACAGGCGGCCCAGGTTGACCAGCTCGCGCAGGGTTTCCATCGAAACGGGCGAGTTCTGGTCGAAGCGGCGGTAGCTACGGTTTTTGATGATCAGGTCTAGCAGCATAGTATCCTCCCCGGAAGTAGTATGAGTTCTGCTTACATTATAATATCTGCGGAAAAGCAAATGACGAATTCGAGCTCCCTGCCGCGCAAACAACTGGATATCCTCGCCCAGGCAACCACCGTGCGAACAGCGCTGATCGCTGCCGAGCACGATTGCGCTCTGCGCCTGTTCAACGGTTTTTACGAGGGAATCCCTGACCTTGTATGCGATCTGTACGGGCGCACGCTGGTGCTCTATAACCACGCAGACCAGCCGAACAGCCTGCAAACCCTGCTGCGCGCCGCTCAGGCCTGGTACCTGGAGCGGCTGCCCTGGCTGAGGGCGGTGGTGGTCAAAACCCGCCGCTCATTATCGCGTGATGAACGCAACGGCCGGCTGACTTTCGGCGAGGCGCCCGATGAGCGCATCCGCGAGGTCGGGGTGTGGTATGCGCTCGATCTGCGCATGAACCAGGACGCCAGTTTCTACCTGGACACGCGCAATCTGCGCGCCTGGCTGCGCGAGCATCTGCGCGGGCGCAGTCTGTTGAACAGCTTTGCCTTCACCGGCAGCCTGGGTGCGGCAGCGCTGGCCGGCGGCGCCCACCTGGTCGTGCAAACCGACCGCAGCCGCGGCTTTCTTGCCCTGGCCCGGCGCACCTACGGATTGAACGGCTTCGCTTACCGCCAGGAAGATTTCCCGGTTGGCGACTTTCACCGTGTGATCGGGGCGCTCAAGCACGCAGGGCGCCTTTTCGACTGCGTCGTCCTCGATCCGCCGTACTTTTCCACCAGCGATTCGGGTCGGGTGGATCTGGAGGGAGAGATGGCTCGTCTCATCAACAAAGTTCGCCCGTTAGTTGCCCATCAGGGCTGGCTGGTGGTGGTCAACAACGCGCTGTTCGTTTCGGGCGAGGAATATCTGGCGCAACTGAAAGAGCTCTGCGGGGATGGCTATCTGAGCATCGAATCCATCCTGCCAGTCCCGGCTGACGTTACCGGCTTTGGGGAAACGCGTATCAGTCTGCCGCCGGTCGATCCGTCACCGTTTAACCACCCGACCAAGATCGCCGTGCTGCGGGTTGCGCGGAAAGATCGGGGAATCGCGAGCTGAGGAAAGATTAATCACCGCAGAGTTCACAGAGCACGTAGAGACAATTGGGTTGTATCCTTAAGAATACTCTGTGACCTCTGTGCCCTCCGTGGTTAAGAAAGGAAATGTTTACGCAATTGGAGGGACTTCCGAGGCGAACTGGATGCAGTTGCCCTCCGGATCGTAGAACGTTCCGTAGGCGACCATGCCCGGGATGATGACCGCATCGTCGCACTTGATCCCGCGGGCGCGCAGCTCCTCGGTCGCATGGACGGCGTTATCAACGGTCAGCACCAAAGTAGTGCTGCGTGTTGGTGTTGGCATCGGCTCAGCCTCGTCCCAGCGGCTGATGGAGACGTGCGTGGCGCCTTCCAGGCCGTATTCCTCCCAGCCGGCCTCGTCGCTGCTGAAAGCCACCGGCCAGCCGAGCGTTTCACGGTAGAACTTCTTGGCAGCTTCCCAGTCCTTGACGTGCAGCGAAACGACGTTGACATTCTTGAAGAGGGTCATCTCCGGTTCCTTTCTGAAATAATAGAACAATTATTCGATTGTATTAGATTATAGAGAAACTGAAAACAAATGTCAACCTGGAATTTTCCAATCAGAGTACAGAGCAGCGATCTGCCTGCCAAAATCAGCCATGCTCAGGCGCAATTGTTCGGGCTCGAGCACCTCGACCGCCGCGCCGAAACCCAACAAGCGCTCGCGTGCGGAAATGAAGGTTTCGAAATGAAGCTCCAGGACCTGCCAGCCCTCGCTGTCCGTCTCAGGGTGGAAAGCCCCTTCGACCATCCTTGCCCCGTACCGGCGCACCAGTTCTGCCACCAGTCCGGGCGCGGCGCGAATGGTGACGGTGAATATCGGGCGGCGGCTCTCGTTCTTTTGCAGCCACTCCTCCCAGAAGCGCTGCAAATCCAGGTCAGACGGTCTGTCAAAGGTTTCCTCCAGGAGGTCGGCGGTAATAATTTCCGACACCTGGATCACCCTTAACCGCTCACTCAGGGCGAAGACCAGATGCCAGACGTTTGCCTTGGCAACCAGACCGTACGGCTCGACCGTCCCTTCTGCTTCAGACGAGAACGGCCGGCGGTATCGCATTCGAATGCGCCGGTTGTTCCATATCGCCTGCTGGATGACCGGCAGGCAGGCTAACGGCTGCTCGCTGCGCGTCCAGGGAGTCGAATCCAGGTAGATTCGCTGGCGAACGCGCTGCTGCCCGTCCCGCAATGCCGCCGGCAGGTTGGCAGACAACTTGAGCAGCGCATTTTTTACATCTCTGCCGATGCCCAGTTGATCGAGTGCGGTGGGGATGGTCAGGATGAACAACGCCTGGATCTCGTCCCTGGTCAGGCCCGTCAGGCTCGTCCGATATGACTCGACCAGAGACACGCCTCCACCGGGACCGCGCTCGGTGAAGACCGGCACGCCGGCGGTCGACAGCGCGACGACATCGCGGTAAATCGTCCGCTCAGACACCTCCAGAGCCTCCGCGAGCCGGCGGGCGGACAGGCGTCCCCGCGATTGGAGCATTAGCAGAAGCGAAAGCAAACGGTCGGCGCGCATGGTCGGATAAAGTCAAATTCGCAGAAATCTGCCTTCATTTTACCGTTAATTCCTGACATAGGGTGTCAGGTAATAAGGGTAGTATAGTGGTGAACGTCCACAACTCTAAGCAAACTGGAGAACACAATGGATGAGATGAATATCGAAATCATTCAGTTGGCGCCCATGCGGGTGGTCAGCGCGATTGGATTTGGCGAAACCCCTGAGCTCATTGCCCATGAGAAACTGCTTGCCTGGGCAAGGTCGTCGGGCTTGCTTGATTCGGTCCCGCCGCCGCGTTTTTTTGGTTTTAACAATCCGGACCCGCACCCCGGCAGCCCGAACTACGGGTATGAATTGTGGATGGCCGTTCCTGAATCGGTCCAGGCGGCTGGAGAACTGGAGATCAAGCAATTCGACGGCGGGCTGTACGCGACAGTGACCTGCAAGAATCCCTGGACCCTGCCAGAGACTTGGCAGGCTATGGTTCGCTGGCAAGAAGGCAGCCGGTACGCCCTGGCATCCCATCAATATCTGGAGGAACACCTCAAATTCATCGACCTGCCGCTTGAGGAATATGAATTCAGGTTGTACCTGCCGGTTGCGGAGCAGAGCGCTTAGGTTGCCGGCTGCGAGCTGCCAGGCGCAGCGGCTGGCGCCTTCAGCTTGTCTACGCGCCTTTCGAGCACTCGCAGCAGGATTACTCCCGAGAGGATCAGCAGACTGCCGACAACCTGCGCCAGAGTGAAACGTTCGCCGAGCAGGAAATAGGACTGGATCGCGGTCAAAGACGGCTCCAGCGTGGCGATCAGGTTGCTGATCGTGGCAGGCAGGTAGTTCATGCTCAGGTTATACAGCCCGTAACCGCCGATGGTTGGGCCGATCGCAAGCATCACCAGCGCCAGCCAGCCGGGAGCGTCCAGCGCCGGCAGCAGGCCCGGGCTGCCGAGGACGGTGCTGCCCACTCGCGGCAGGATGAAGTTGTAGCCTGCCAGCAGAACGGACGCCAACGCGAAGGTGTAAAGCAGCGCCGTCCAGGAGGAGATGCCGCGCCGGGCGGCTTCCTTGCCCATCAGGCTGTAGACGCTGAAAGCCAGTCCAGAGATCAGCCCGGTGAGCACTCCCAGCGTGTTCATGCGCCAGGCGATGGAATTGAACGCGCCGGCAACTAAAGCGCACCCGATCAGACTGAATAGAATGGCGACGATGCGCACCGGGGTCAGCCTTTCGCCGAACAGCCGCCAGGCGATTAGAGCGGTGAAGGCAGCCGAGGAGTAGGCCAGCACGGTGGAAACCGCCGCCCCGTTGAGCACGACCGAAACCGTCCACAGGGCGTTGAACAGCGAAAGGATAATGCCGTAAAGCAGGAAGAACTTCCACTGCCCGCGCGGTACCCGCAGCAGCGAGCGGCGCACCACCAGCAGGGCGACCAGCATGGTCAGGCTTGCCAGGCCGTCCCGCCAGGCGGCCAGCAGGAAGGCGGGGAAGTTGTAGCGGCTGGTCAGGTAGCCGATCAGCGTGGCCGTCGCGGACCAGACGGCAACGCCGACCAGGGCGATGAGATAACCTTTACCGGTTTGTGTGGTTGCGCTATGTGGAGCGGTGTTGTTCATAAACCAGGCTTTCAACTGGAAAAGCTGGCGCAATTTTACTACATGCGGATGCCAGCGGACAGGCTTCGATCAATACAATGATATTTGCCTGGTAATCTTATTCTTTGTTGACCCGGTGCCCGGCGCCGCGAAGCGCCTCAACCGCCTGATCCAGGCTGGCTTCCTTGACCAGAATGTAGTCGGTATCGTAGGTTGAGATGGCGAAGATGCTGATGCCTGCTGCCGCCAGCGGCGCCAGCAGCGCGGTCAGCACGCCGGTCAGACTGAAATCCAGATTACCGGCGACCCTCATCGCCCGCCAGCCCGACTCGCAGCGCACGCCTGGCGGCACGAGAGCCAGCTCGCAGACCAGCGAAAGCTCATCCGTGGTGCGGGTGAGGGAGAAGAAGCGCGATGAGGCTATCCAGTCGGGCGGGGGGGCGCCTGCCGGCAGGCTGCAAACCGCCAGGCCGAACGGCAGCACGCTCAGCGAGAAGCGCCGGGCATTATTCGACATGGTAGCGGTACTGAGCAGGAATCTTGACCGAGACGGAGTCGCCGCGGGCGATGATGCCCGGCTTTTCGACCACCGCGACCAGCCCGCGCAGGTGCATGGCGGCTTTGGTGAAAGCCGCCGCCAGGTCCTCACGCCCGGGGTGGGCTGCCTGGATGACCCTGCCGGGATGGACGCAGGGGTTGTTCTCGCCGCTGACGTAGAGCACCGCGCCCTGCTGGAAGAACAACCGGGTGGTCGGTGGGAGCTGCGTCAGCCGGGGGATGCCCGCCAGCAGCAGGTTGGCGCCAAGCCACTCGGGGCGGATTTCAGGCAATCCCATGCGCTCCGCAACAATTTCCATCTCCTCAACGGAGATTATTGACACCTGGCGGTCGTTGCGAATGGTGGTCCCGCGCGGATAGTGGGGGGTGCGCCCATCGGATGGACGGGTCATACCGGCATGACGATCGCCGCTGAAGCCCTCCAGAGTTGCCTCGGCCTGGTCGAAAGCGGTGGTGACCAGCGAGTCACGGTTCAGGCCAAGCAGCACGCTTACGACAGCACCGATCGGTGATAGATCCATGATAACCTCTGTCAAATAAATTGCACTGTATTCCTCAAGGATTATAACTGATCAGAATCGATCCAGAAACAGGGCAAGACAATCCGATTAATAAAAGGCTCTCCCGGTAGAACCTTGCACACCAGGAGAGCCTGCTACGATTTTGCGTTTTTCTATTCCCAGCGGAATGTCCTGGCTGAGATAACGACCCCGAGCACCAGGATCCCAAGCAGAACGCCGGCATCCAGCAGGTGATTTCCCCACGGTTGCCCAACCCACAATCCGCTCAGCAGATTGACAACATAGGTCAAAGGCATGAGAGCCGATATGCGTTGGACGGCGGCTGGCAGTATTTCAACCGAGAAAAACGCTCCGGAGAGCAGCAACATCGGGTACAGCAGCACCATCCCGACCACCCAGGCTGTCCGCACGGTGGGCATCGTACCAGCCAGGATAAAGCCGATGCCGAAAATGCTCAGACTGCTCAGGGTGAATCCCGCGAACATGCTGAAGACGTTACCCTCCAATTGGACGTTGTAGACAAGGATTCCGGCGGCGATGAGCAGCAGCATCCCCAGACAGGTCATCGCAAAAACAACGATCACATGCGCGCAAAGGACGATCAGCGGGGTCACCGGTGTGGTTCGCATGCGGCGCAGGATTTCTCTTTCCCGATAAGTGGCCATCGTCATGGTGATGGACATCAGCCCGGCCATGCAGATGACCATAGCGGTCAGGCCTGGGATCGAGGCATCGATCGCATTCTGACCGCCATACATGGGCGAGGGATTGTTACCAGAGATCAGGCCGTTCAGGAAAAGATACATCAAGGGGAAAACCAGCGTGAAAAACGCGCTGGCCGGCTCGCGCAGAAACAGCTTGGCTTCCACCCAGGTCAATTTCATCAGGCTTTTCATCTTGCACCTCACTCTCTCATTTTTCGGCCGGTCAGGCTCAAAAAGACATCCTCCAGGTTTGGCTGCTCAGTGTGCAGGTCGTGGAACAGGATCGCCTGGGCTGTCAGCAAATTGACCACCTCGCTAACCAGCGGCACCTGACGGTGATTGCTGCCGTGGATAACAACCCTATTCCCATCGACCTCAAGCCAGGCTTTGTCAGGCAGGGCTTTTTCCAAATCCGGAGGCAGTGTCCCTTCCAGATTGAAAACCACCCGTTCTTCCATCTCCAGGCTGCGGATCAACGCTGCCGGGGTATCCAGCGCCACGATGCGGCCGTGGTCAAGGATGGCGACCCGATCGCACAGCTTTTCGGCCTCTTCCATAAAGTGGGTGGTCAGCATTACCGTCTTGCCCCTTGCGCGGACGTCGCGAACCAGGTCCCAGATGGCATGGCGGGCCTGCGGATCAAGGCCGGTGGTCAGCTCGTCCAAGAAAACCAGTTGCGGGTCCGGCAGGAGCGCCAGAGCAATGAACAACCGCTGCTTTTGACCGCCGGATAACTTGGCGAAGGGAGCATTCCGCTTTTCCTCCAGCCCCAGGTCACCCAGCAGGGCTTTCCAGTCAGCTGCTTTTGGATAAAATGAAGTGTACAGGTCCAGTGCCTCCCAGACGCGTATCCGGTCAGGCAGGTTGGACTGCTGCAGTTGGATCCCGGTGCGTTCCCTGAGGAATTTACTTTCGCGCTGCGGATCCACGCCAAGAATCCGGATTTCACCGGCATCGGGTTTGCGCAGTCCTTCGAGGCACTCAATAGTGGTGGTCTTGCCAGCGCCGTTCGGGCCGACCATTCCGTAGATCTCGCCTTCGCGGACCTCGAACGAGACCTCATCGACCGCGACGGTCGTTTTATAGACCTTGCGCAGCCCATTTACTTGAATAACATTGTTCATTGCTTGCCTTACTTTCTGTTCAAAATCGATTGCAACGCTGCCACGTGTTCATGAAAAACCTGGCGTCCGTCGGCTGTGACAGTGACGAATGTGCGCGGTTTCCGGTCGATGAAGACCTTGTTGACTGTGATATACCCCGCCTCTTCCAGTTTGCGCAGGTGGGCGCCCAGGTTGCCGTCGGTGACAGCGAGCAAGTCGCGCAGGTAAGTGAAATCCACTTCATTTCCCGGCTCAAGGGCGACCAGGGCAGCCATGATACGCAGCCGCACCGGCTGGTGGACGATCTCGTTCAACTCAGGCATGATTTCACCACCGGTACTTGATGATTAATCCAAGGGCGATCATTCCACCACCGCCCAGGATGCCGATGATCAGGTAAAAGAAATCCGGCAGAAAGAAGTAGCCTGCCAAAACAAGGGCGACGAGGATCACACTTGGCCAGACAGGAGTGAACAACAGGGACAATCCCATGATTGTCCAGCCGATCATGACGAATAAAACAATGAAGATGGTCATTTGTTTCCCATCCAGCGGCCAGGCGACGACAATCGCCGCCAGGCAGTAGATGGTCAGCAGAAGCCAGGTGAGGAGGACCCGCTTTGTGGTGGCGCCTGCCGCTGGATTTCGAACGAGCCTGCTTTGCCGACTACCCAGGATGGATGCCAGAATACTGCCGAGGATGCTCATCCCAATCCAGATATAAACAACAATTTCGCCGGTGAGAAACTGGGTGCAAACGAAACCGGTCAACCAGATGATACCTGTGATCATCAATGAAGTCGAAAAGCTGCTGCTTGCGATTGAGTGGCGGGTCTTTTGCATGATTTTTTGGATGTCCGCCAGGGCTTCTTCGGCTTGGTCAGGGGAGATGTTCATAATGGTCTATCCTTCTAGAGAACTCTGTAATACAGAGTATTCTACTGTGTTTATTTGGGCTTGTCAAGAGGGGAATTATTGGAGCGGACTTATTGTTCTGCCGGCTTCAACATTCGCAAGTTGGGTAAAGGGATGTCAGGATTCCAGCGGGCGAGCGTTTTGACAGCCTGCAAGCCAACCATCTGCGTGACTTGGGTCAGATTTTTAGTGGAAGGAACCTTCCATCCCCATTCTTGAATGTATCCAACCCCCAGTAATTAGATCAGGCTACGGTTATTTATGCTTCCTGCGCCACTTCAGGCTCCAGAAGCCGACGCCAGCCACCAGCAGGGGCAGCGAGGCGCCGGCGGGGCAAATCTTTTCGAAGCCCTGGCGAACGCGGTCCTGGATCCACTCCAGCACAAGCTGCTCCATGTTCTGCAACTGCTGGCGGCCCCACTCGCGCACCTTTTCTTCCAGCTCGCTTTTTTTATCAGCCAGCTCGTGCGGCAGGACGATGACGTTGATGATGATCGGCTTGCTGGTGAAGTACTGGCTGCCGCGGACGACGTCCCACTCGGAGAGGAACACCCCCCAGCGCGGGAAGGGCGTAGTCGTCCAGCGGAAGGTGACGCTCTCGCCCGGCGGCACGGCAGAGGTCAGTTCCAGGCGGCTTCCGGCGCCCCAATCGTTGCGCAGGTTGACCAGCGCCACTTCGCCTGGCAGCCAGGTTTCGCTGCCCTCGTTGCGCAGGGTCAACTCGATCTCGGTTGTTTCGTTCTCGACCAACACCGGCCAGTCGGTCTGCTTTGCGACTTTCACCGCCAGCGGCTGAACATCGCCGCTGCTGACCGCAATCGTCTGCGGCAGGCTGCGGCTGGAATAGACGAAGGGATTGTTCCCGCAGATCAACTGCGCCGATTCACCGCCGTCGAGCATAATCACCTGCCCGGCGCCGAAAGCGCGCAGCACGCCGGCCGCTTCGGCTTGTTTGCTCGTCTTCGAGCTGAAGATCAACACGGTTTCGGCCTGCCCGTCGCCGTCGGCATCCTGTACGCCGGCGAATGTGCGGCCGACGAGCGCATCCGGGCTCTTGTCGGCATCCTCGCTCAGGCCGCCCAGGATTTGCGGCGCGGATGAGGACGCCAGCGCGTCAGCCGAGAGGGGAGCTATACGGGCATGATCGGGCCAGAGCTCAAGTATCAACTTTTTATCGGAATATTCGTCCGCACCGTAGCCCTGGCTGACCACCTCGCCGCCCGTTTTGAGCGGGAAGGCGAGCGGGGTTGGATCTTCATCGGTCGAAAAGAAAGCGCCGTTGACCAGGCAGAAGGCCTGGCTGTCGCCGGCAGCGAAGCTGTCCCAGACCTGCTGCAGCGGCTGGCGGTTGAAGCGTGGATTGTCGCCGCCGTAAGCGCCCTGTCCCGCGCCAGGCTCGGCGATGGAGCCGTGCAACAGGCTCAGGCGGGCGCCGCCGGAAAGGTCGATCACCTGGACGAAGTCGGGCGTCCCGCCGGGATAGTCCTTGCGGTAGAGCTCGACCGCCGGGGCAGAATCGACCAGCTCGAAGCCGGGCGGCGGGGTGGTCGGGTACGGGCTGGCCTGAACAGATTTTCCAGGCGGATTGATGAGAAGCGCAGATAGTATAAACAGGCCCGCGAAAGAAGTAACTTTTATTCGGCTCATATTCTAGATTATACAGCCCTCAACCGAAATACTGTCGAGGTTGTAATTGGAAATCAGCCCTGCCGCGGTTCTATTCGCTCGCGATGATTTGCAGGCAATCGACCGGCGCCCAGCCGATGTCCCCGCCGTGCAGCGAGGCCAGCACCCAGCCGCTTTCTTCATCCAGCACGGTCAGGCGCATGCCAGGCTGGAGAGATAGCTCGCTCGAGTTGTAATCCCTGATCAGAACTGCCCTGCGGCCGGTGTATCTCAGCCAGCGCTCAGGCACCCAGGCCTCCACGCCCTGTCCGTCGGCGCACCAGACCCAGCCGGGCCACTCTGCCTCGCGCCGCAGCGGGTGGAGAATATCACCGGCGGAAGCGGCCAGCACGGATTCCCGCGCCGGGCGGTGCGCGCGGACGACGACTGCCCTTTGAGGGAAGTTAGTTGGGCTCATAGCTTCCTGGGTTTTTCCACCCTGCGCGCCCAGGTCTTCAGGATGTAGCCGGAAGCATCCGGGGTCACGCAATTGGTTTTGCCGTGATCGACGTTGACCTTGCCGATGCGCGCTGCGGCTGCCAGCGCTTTAGCCTGCAGGGCCTGGTTGCGCACGCCAATGGCGATCAGGGCGGAGTTCATCGCGTCGCGCACGTAATTCTTGCGCGTATGGATGCTGGCTTCGATCCTGGTCAGGTAAGCCTCGAAATAACCGTCCGGCAGACCCTTGTTCTCCAGCGCCAGCCCGGCCAGCATGCGCCAGCCGACGCGGCCGGTCCACTCTCCGTCGGAATCGATCCACTCCGCCATTTTTACATCCGCCCAGGCGCTTCGCGCGACCATGCCGGCGAAGGCATCGCTGATGACGTAGTTGTCCAGATCCTCGACCCAGGATTGTCCCGTTTCGAGGTCAATCTCGAGCGGATCGGCGATCATTGTCGCCAGCACGCGCGCGTCGTGGTTGCCCGTCTGCCAGAGCTGCAGCGCCAGCGCGGTGTCTTTCTTGATTTGTTTGCTCAGTTTCCCTAAATTGGCGTAACTCACGCCGAATAAATTCGCTCCAACCCCGTGGCGCGGAAAAACCTTGCGGTTCTGCTCCGTGCCGAGCGACTCGAGCGTTTGCATGGTTGTGTTCAGATCCATTTTGCCTCCTTCTTGAGCCAGTCCAACCAATAATAACTGATTCTAACGGAAATGAAGCGGAAGAAAATGGTTAAGGGATTAGCGTCAGCAGAAGCAGCACAGCCATCCCCACCAGGATGACCAGCAGCGGCTGGCGAAATCGCCAGGCGATGAAGCCGGCTGCCAGACCGGCCAGCAACCTGAAGTTATGCAACGAAAAATCGAATTGTCCCCCTGGAACCAGCAGTTCCTGAAAGATGATCGCGGAAAGCACCGCCGGCGGAACGAAGCGCAGCCCGCGCTGCACCAGGTCGGGCATCTCCTGGCGGCCGAACAGGGCGATGAAGGAAAGGCGGGTCAGGTAGGTGAGCAGGCCGCCGGCGAGTAAAACCAGCCACAGTTTCATCTGCGCCTGCCCTCCACCAGCAAACCGACGGTGATGCCGACCAGAGCGGCGGCGACCAATCCCAGCTTGTAAGGCAGGTGGTATCCGGCCACCGCCACAACCCCGGCTGAAAGGCCGGCGGCGACTCCGGCGCGGTCCTTGAGCAGCGGCGCGACCATGGCGATGAAGGTCAGCGCCAGGGTGAAATCGAGCGGCCAGGAGGAGGGGATGATTTCCCCGAGAAAGATGCCCACCGCGGTGCTGGCCTGCCAGACACCCCAGAGCGTAAGCCCGGCGCCGAGAAAAAAGCAGTGACGGCTGCGCACCGCGGGTGAATTTTCGAGATGCCCAATCGAGGCGGCGTAGGCTTCGTCGGTGAGCAGGTAAGCCAGGCCGACTTTCCAGAGCGGCGAGAGGTGTTTGAGATAAGGGGCAATCGAGGCGCTGTACAGCGCGTGACGCACATTAAGCACGGCGATGGTCACCACCATCACCAGCGCCGGGGCGCCAGCCTGAGCCAGCGGCACCGTGGCAAACTGCGAGGAGCCGGCGAAGACGATGGCTGACATGGCCTGAGCCGCGCCGACCGGCATGCCCGTGGAAATCGCCAGCGCGCCGTAGATCATGCCGAACGGGGAAACTCCAAACAACAGCGGCAGGATGGCACGTACGCCCGCCCAGAATTCACTGCGCCAGGATGGCCCGGCAGGAGGAAGGGATTCTTGGTGTGCGGAAGGTAACGTCATTGAGCGCTGGCCGCCTGGAGAGTACATCCGTTATTTAACCACAGGCTTTCTCATTTGGGTAGCTTACTGGAAGCGCTAATATCACCATGATTGTGACCTCGCTCACCTGGTTTATCTATTTTGGATGCGGGCATCCGCGTCTTACAATCGTAACAATCTCCTGGCTTAATGACAGAACTGGCGATGTTTTATGGCGGACTCCTACACGAATAATATTGAGGGCGATTTGCCCGGGGTGGGGCAGGTCAACCGTGAGCTGGCCCCGTTTTAAAAAACGGAAATCCGGCGGGCGGTCTGACAGCTTTTAACTACCTTGCCTCCGCCCTGCTCGGCGCCTCCTTTTACCGCCTGCCAAAGCTGCTCGACTGGTTCAGCGGCAGCATCGGTTACGATCATTTGCACCACCTCAGCCCGCGCATTCCGAATTACCATCTGGCGCGCTGCCACGCCGCCTCGCCTACGGCGCAGAAATGGGCGCGGGTGGTGATCATCCGCGAAAGCCTGGGTGTTGTGCGCCGTAAACTGTGGAGCGAGAGTCAGGAACGGATGATAGGCTTTCCGCGCCTGACCAGGCAGGCCGAATCCGCCTCCGTCTAACCGCTCAGAATCGTCGCTAAGCGTCCGCCCTCAGGAAAGCGGCGAATGGCGGGGTAGTTTCCTATTGAAGCTTAAGCCGCGGATGTCTTTTACGTCAGTGTGTAGCGGTATGCGTTGGTCACGCGCAGCTCGAAGCCGACCCGCTGATAGAGCCGGTTGGCCGCCTCGCGCGAAGGGCGTGAGGTCAGATCGACCGTCTTTGCGCCGAGTTCGGCAGCGTGTTTGAGCGCCGCCACGGTCAGCGCCTCGCCGATGCCCTTGCCGCGCTCGGCGCTGTCCACGACCACATCTTCAATCCAGGAGCGGATGCCGGTCGGGATGCGGAAGGTGACCAGGGTTAGCGTGCCGACAATTTTGCCGCCCTGGGTCGGATCGCGGGCGATCAGCAGCGCATCGTTATCTGCGATTTCCTGCAGCTCGACTTTGGTTGGAATGCTCGCGGACGAGCTGAGCTGCGGGATCAGGCGGGCAAATGCCTCGACGACTTCATCGGTAACTTCGGTGAGAATAGAGATATCCATGCCGCCATCCTATTGTCCTGCTAAAGGTATTTTTACGCATTACGCCCATTCATTTTACCTGAACTTCCTGAACGGGTGTGCCAGATTGAAGGCGTGTAGCCGGTCATAATCGCGGCCCAAGGCGATGAGAATATCACCGCTGGTCAGGTTGTAGACCACCGACCAGACCGTGCTCTCCTGGGAAACGTCACCCAGCAGGCTCATCGCCTGCGGCGCCTCAATGATCCCCCGGGTTGATTCGAGCAAATCGGATGCCTTCTGGTAGCGCCAGCACGAGGCGTCCGCTTGGCTCTCGCTCAGGTCGGACAGCAGGAAATTAGTCGCCGCCTGCCAGGGCTGCTGGCTGCGGATGACGCTGACCCGGTCGGAGAGGATTTCGACAACGGCTGAGCCGTTCTGGTCGCCGATCAAATAGTGCAGCCAGGGACCGCTGCCAAAACGGATGTTGACGCTCTGGATCAGGGCGAGCGCCTCGTCAAGGTCGCCGGCATAATCCAGAATCAGGCGGATGACCGCCAGCGAATCCAGAGAAGGCCTGGCGGGGTCGTGCAGGCCGGGCGTGGGCGGCACCGCCAGAAGGCCGACCGCCACGCCGCGCTCGTTCATCCCGTCGAAAGGCCAGAAGGGGGCTTCCTCGAGATTCTTGAGCGCCTGCCAGGAAACCCCCTCTTCGAATCCGAGATAACCAAGATCGACCAGGGATACCGACGCGTAGCCATCGGGTGGATCGGTAAAGAGCAGCAGCGTGGAGCGGTGCTCCCAATCGAAATTGCGCCCGAGCAGCGCATCGCCTTGCGGGCTATGTCCATAGAAGGCTGAACAGGCAAACGGCTGGGGATGTTCGCTGGGGAGCGAGCTCAGCCCGGGGACCGCGTCCAGGCCGGTAGTTTGCAGGAATTGATAGCCGCCGTAATAACGCATGATGTAGAGCGGGAAATCATCCACCCTGCGGAAGGTCGCCAGGCTGAGCAGATGCGGATCGATGATGAAAATCCCTGCCAGCACGAGCAGGATGAGCGCCGCGAAAAGGACGATCCCCTTGAACCTTCGGTTTTTTCTACTCGCTGACATGCTCAATCTCTGTAGAAACGATGGAAAACCCGGCAGATGTTCAACTGCATCCAGAGCGGCAGCGTGATGTCCTTATCGCGCAGCAGTTTAAGCTGCCAGGTGCCGTCGGGCAGCTGGTGGTTGATGAACCAGTCCAGCCCGCGCCTGATATCCGGCTGGTCGGGCGGGAAACCGAGGCAGGAGAGGCTGTCCAGGGCGCTGATCAGGTCGGTGAACCAGAAGGGAAAGGAGAAGCGCGTCCAATATTCGATCCCGCGCCGGTCGGGATAATTATCCGTCTTGAGCAGGCGCGAAGCCAGCCAACTGCCAGCATTCTGGACAGCGGGATGCTTGTGATAATCAGGGTGGGCGGCAAAGGCGCGCAGCACGCAGCCGGTCGCCAGATGCGAGGAGGGTTTCGAGCGCAACGGTTCGACTGGCGGTTTGTCCACCAGGTCGGTGTAGAGGCTGCCTTTATGCGTGCGCAAGGGGACCGACCAGCCGCCGTCGTCCTGGCGCATCTCCAACAGCCAGCCCAGGCCGCGTCTGATTGGCTCTTCGCGTGTGTATCCGGCTTTGATCAGCAGCTCGAGGATGGCGCCGGTGTAATTGGGGGTATATTGACTGCCGTAAATGCCGCGGATATCTCCCTCAACGGTTTGTTTCGAGAAAAAATATTCAGCGGCTTTACGGATCGAGTCATGTTCGCGCGTCAGGCCGTATTTTTCGACCAGAATGCCCAGGTTGCGGAAGGTTTCGATCTGGCTGTAGTCCTCGCTGGTGGGACTCTTGTGATTGGCGCCCGGATATTTCCACGAGCCGTCCGGCTGCTGACAGCGCAGAAGCCGCCGCACCTCGGGCATTTCCCACAAGGTCTGCAGCGGGAAAATCTCCATGCCGTGCAGATCGCGCCCGGTGAAATAGCGGATTTCGCGATACTGTGCTTCACGCAATAAAGGCAAGGGATCGACCTGAAATTGAGCGCGCCAGGTATTCATTGGTGATTCATGCGGTTGGAGAATTACCAGGATCGATTTCCTGTGCTTACTATATATTTTACACGTTTGGCGCCTGAATTGGGCTGGATTTTCCGCGATTGAGCAATTCCAATCCCTGCACGGCGATGGCGATCTGAGCCAGCGCCAGCCAAACGAACAGCAGGATGGCGCCGACGTTGGCGATCCTCAGCCAGACGGGCAGCCGCTCCTGGATGCGCAAGACCTCGCGGTGGATTTCACTCACCGAAGCCTGATATTCCCGCAGCACGCTGCGCGCTTCCTCAGCGCTGGAGGTGATGCTGCGGACGTTCCCGGAAACGCCATCCATTTCCGCGCTGATATCGCTCAGGCTGTTGCTCATCTGATCGATGCTCTCCTGTGAGTCGCTCAACATCTCTGGAGTGTCCTTCAGGCTGTCTGAAACGTCGCTGATCGTCTGGTTGAGCGGGGTTTCCGGATCGTAGGATATCACCCTGCCGATGAGCGGCAGCGTGCTCAAGGTTGTCAGGAAGGTATCCACGTTTCGCGCTGCCGTTTGCGCGGTAGTAAGCGCCCCGCGCGTCGAGCGGATGGTGCTGGGCAGCTTCTTACCAATCAACTCGCCGACCGATTCCAGAGTGGGAAGGGTCTTATCCATCATCACGTCGACGCTGTCAAATGTTTTTTGCAGAGAACCGAGTGCAGCGATTGCTTCGGTGAGGGCCGAGTCTGCCACTTCGAAGCCGTTTTCGGTGGTGGTCAGCGTTCGGTCGAGCAGGTCGAGCATGCCTGACAGCGATTCGGCTAATTGTTCCTGGATGCGGATGGTGAAGATCAACCCGGCCAGGCTGCCCACAACGCCAACCAGCGCGGCGATGAGCAGGGAGATACCGAGCACTTTGTATAACAGGGTTTTCATGGCAGCCCTCCGTTGATCGCTTGGTGCGTACCTGAACTCGCCGGCAGGTTATGGTGCGCAGGGGGTCCGTAAATCATCTAAGCGGATGTTGGGATATTCGGTTTTACTGGTTCAGTATCCGCTGACAGGAAAATGGTTATTCCTTGCGTCCGGCGACCAGCTTATCCTGCAGGGCTTTTAATTCGGTCCATTTGGCCATGATGACCAGAGAAGCCTGCTCAGGCCAACTCGCGGCATCGAAAAGCTGGATGCCGGCTGCCCTCAGGATCTGCGCGATCTGCTCCGGCGTCGAATCCGCCAATTTCTGGAAGGTGTTTATTCCACCCTCACGCAAAATCCCGCTGATTTTTGGTCCAATGCCCTCGATGATGGTTAAATCATCGAGTGATTCGATTTCTTCGGTAAATGGAGCGGGCTTTTCCGCTGTTTTTTCGGCGGGCGGGGCTGTAGCGATCTCAGCAAGCGGCTTTTCTTCAGGGGGAGCGGGGCGCAAAAGCAGGTAAAGCAGAATGATGACGACGATCAGCGCAAGCAGCCATACCCACAAGGGCAGTCCGAGGACGTTTGCCTGCAATCCCTGAGGTTCGGGCGCCAATAAACCATGCAGCACTTCGAGCTTCCCATACATATACCCTCCTTGTAAATAATCCAAACGACAAATCCGGGTGATTTTGCTTGGTCACAATAATCATCTTAATGATTTTTCTTCGCATGTCAAATCGAAGGCATGGGGTAAATGATCAACCAGCCTTTTTTTCAAGGATTGATTGGGCAGCCTGGGATGGGCGGAGAAGGCTGCCAGCGTGGTGAGTGCTGAATCGGTATCAGAACCTTGCTTCATGAATGAATCCAAAATCACGGATTATCCGCCTGGAGGGTGTAGCGTTCCTGAGTGCACGAGCGCTGCTCAATCACAGTGTATAGCTCAAAACCGTCTTCGAAAAAGGTCAACTGGGTGACCAGGGAGCCGAGGGAGTTCAGGTAAGCATCTGAGGTGTGCCAGGTGAACGTCTGGCTGAAATCGCCGGCAAGCAGATCCACGGAACGCCCGGAAAAGTTGAAGGTGATCTCGAACTGCGTCGGGACGACTGCCAGGCAGGTGCACGGCGCCCAGGAGAAGCAGTCGTATGAATATGTATGCCTGCCCTGGTTGGCCGATTCAGCGGTTGTGCTAAAGATGGATTTTTGCGCGTTGGCGTCGGTAGGATGCGCTGTGGGCGTGGCGCTGCCAACCAATGGGATGGTGGCGGTCGGCGGGGGCAGGGTTTCGCTCGGACGCAGGGTTACCAGCGGCGGCAGGCTGGGGGTCACGGTCGGCGTGATGGTTGGTGCGGGCGGGCCAGCGCAGCCCGCAATTAGGAACACCAGTAACACACACACGATTGCGATCCGACGCGCCATCCTGACCTCGGAAGAAGATGAAATGATGAATGAAATTGGGCTGTATCCCCATTCTATCACGAGGGCGGTGAGCGGCAGGTTGATCGAGGTACACAAAACCGGACGGCAAGGCGCCGTCCGGTCAGGGGTTGTAATCTGCGATAAAGCGGGATTATCTACCCGCCGCACAGGCTTTAGTGGCTGGCCTCGAACTCGGCCATGCAGTCCACCAGCGCCTGGACGCTTTCGTACGGCAGCGCGTTGTAGAGCGAGGCGCGGAAGCCGCCGACCGAGCGGTGTCCCTTGATGCCGACCATGCCCTTGCTTTTGGCGAGTTCCAGGAAGTCACCCTCGAGATTCTCGTAGCCGGGCGCCATCAGGAAGCAAACGTTCATCCGCGAGCGGTCTTCCTTGGCGACCGTGCCGACGAACATCTTGTTGCGGTCAATTTCCTTGTAGAGGAGGCTGGCTTTCTCGGCGTTTTTCTGCTCCATGACCTTCAAACCGCCCATGTCCTTCAACCATTTCAGCGTCAGCAACGCCGAGTAGACCACGACGCACGGCGGGGTGTTGTACATCGAATTATCTTTGATGTGCGTGCGGTAATCGACCATGCTGGGCAGCGGGCGGGATACTTTGCCGAGGATGTCCTCGCGAACGATCACAAAGGTGATCCCTGCGGGCGCCAGATTCTTCTGCGCCCCGCCGTAGATTAAGGCATATTTGGAGATATCCATCGGGCGGCTGAATATATCAGAGGAGGCATCGGCGACCAGCGGGATCGGTGAATCGATGTCCGTCAGGATCTCAGTGCCGTAGATGGTGTTGTTGGTGGTTATGTGGAAGTAATCCGCATCGGTCGGAATGGTGTATCCTTTGGGGATATAGGTGAAGTTCTTATCCTCCGAGGAGGCGACGACTTCCACCTGGCCGAAGAGCTTGGCTTCCTTGGCAGCTTTCTTCGCCCAGGAGCCGGTGACCAGATAGGCGGCCTTCTTCTCGAGCAGGTTGTAGGGCACGTGGAAGAATTGGCTGCTGGCGCCGCCGCCGACGAAAATGACCGCGTAGCCTTCCGGGATGCCCAGCAGTTCTTTAAAGAGAGCGACGGTTTCCACCATGACTGCGTCGAATTCCTTGCTGCGGTGAGAGACCTCAAGAATCGAGAGTCCCGTACCGGCGAAATTCTTGATCGCATCGATGGTGCCGTCAATTGTGTATTGAGGCAAAATTGAGGGTCCAGGGTTGAAGTTGTGTTTTTTCATCCTTTTCAGTCCTTTAGGTAAAATTATTTCTGCACATATATGGTGTAGGGAACTGTCAGAAACATTTTCTCATTATAGAAGAGGGAGAGGCTAAACGCATAGTGTAAGAATTCATCAATTTAACCAATTTATGTCAGAGTGTTCTGTCCAGGCGGCCAGGGGAGCGGATTAAATCCATTCCGGCTCGACTGTCCGCTCGCCCGGCTGATCGCCGGTGTTGACCGTCGTTTTGGGCTCGAGCAGCAGCACCTGAACTTCCTCGCTGGCCGCCGGGCAGTGTTCCACGCCGCGGGGGATGACCGCCAGCTCGCCTTCCTGGATCAGCAGCTCGCCGTCCCTGAGGTGGATGGTCAGGCTGCCTTTGATCACCATAAAGAGTTCGTCCTCGTTATCGTGCTTGTGCCAGACGAACTCGCCTTTCAACCGGGCCAGCTTAACGTGGGAATCGTTCAACTCGGCGATGATTTTCGGACTCCAAAAGGCTGTGATCCGCTGGAATTTTTCGTCCAGATTGATGGTTTGCATGTTTACCTCCTGCACCCATTATACTGGTGGGCAGTTCATCCCTGCGCCCGAATTGCCGCGGCGTCCGGACGGGCGCAGGGGGGCTTGGCAGGTCTCGCTGATGAACCCTGCATCCCTGCGACGCGGCTGGGAAGACCTGTCGAAGGATCGGCTCAGCGACTCGACTTAACGCAATAATCGGCGGGCGAGAAAAAGTTCACGCCAGGGCGTATTCGACCGCCGCCAGGGCGTGGATCTCGGTTGTGTCGAACAGGGGCAGGGAGGTGTCCTCCTGCTTGATCAGCAGGCCGATCTCGGTACAGCCAAGGATGATCCCCTCGGCGCCGCGCTGCGCCAGCCCGGAAACGATGCGCAAATACTCCTGCCGAGAGGCAGGTTCGATTCTGCCGCGCACCAATTCATCGTAGATCACCCGGTGGACGATCTCGCGGTCAGCCGCATCCGGAATGAACACCTGCAGGCCGTGCCTGGCAGTGAGGCGCCCCTTGTAAAAGTCCTCCTCCATGGTGATCCGCGTGCCCAGCAGGCCAATGCTGCTCAACCCGCTCGCCTTAACCGTTGCGGCGGCTGCGTCGGCGATGTGCAGAAACGGGATGCGGATGCCCGCCTGGATTTCATCCGCCATTTTGTGCATGGTGTTGGTACACAGCAGCAAAAAATCCGCCCCGCCAGCCTGGAGGCTCTGCGCAGCGGCGACCAGCAGCGCGGTCACGTCCTGCCAGCGGCCCTGGAGGCGCAGATCCTCGATCTCGGCGAAGTTCACTGAGTAGAGGATGATTTTGGCCGAGGACAGCCCGCCCAGGCGCACCTGGACAGCCTGGTTGATGATGCGGTAATACTCTTTAGACGATTCCCAGCTTAGACCGCCCAGCAGACCGATCGTTTTCATCATACACCTCCTGAATCCTGCTGCATGCTCCTGTTTTTTGGGATTGATCCTGTAAAGTCACCGTGCTCCAGTATCCGCGCTTAACGACAAAATGGTGATTGAATTGAAGCGGTACAAATTCACTATTTTGATTTGATGCTACCAGTGGCAGCTTTCACTCGCGCGTCATTCAGCCTGGCTGGTCGCTGCTTCCCGGTGGATCGTTTTTCCCGACTAACAGTTATCCTCCAGCAAAGCTGCGCCCCGGAGGCTGTCGCCGGGAATGAGCACGAAAGCTGCCAGCGCGGTCTCATTCAGAGCCCGGTGATGCCGCTCCCGCAGACTGGCTGGCGCTCCAGCCCATAGTTGCTTTAGTTACGCGACGTGGCGAGCCAACCAGCGGGAAAACATGATCTGATTCTATACCACGATCGCGAGGCGGCAAGCTGAGAACGCGCTCGAAAAGAGGGGGGTTAACCAGGCGCCTCCAAAGGGATGAATTATCCACTAATCGGATCAATTTAATTGACATCGGCCTGCCGCTTTTGGTATGATTGTTCAAATCGGGTGTAAATTGCTCATTTTAGTCGAGTTACACTCACCCGACCCAGGGATCAGACAGCACCGGCTTTGGCCAGAATGAGGTGGAGGTGGCTGAACTTTCCTCTGCGGGCGCCAGATTCCGCGAGGCGCTGAATATCGAGAAACCGCTGCAGGTGGTGGGGGTGATCCATGCCTACGCGGCGCTCCTGGCGGAGCGGTCTGGCTTTCGGGCGATTTACCTCTCTGGCGGCGGGGTTTCCGCCGCGTCGCTCGGCGTTCCCGATCTGGGCATCGCCGCGCTCGAAGATGTGCTGGTCGATGTGCGACGCATCACTGATGCCGCCGATGTGCCGCTGCTGGTGGATGCCGACACCGGCTTTGGTTCCGCATTCAACATTGCCCGCACCGTGCGCGCGCTGATCAAGGCCGGCGCGGCCGGGATGCACATCGAAGACCAGGTGCAGGCCAAGCGCTGCGGCCACCGTCCAGGCAAGGAGCTGGTCCCGCCGGAAGAAATGATCAACCGCATCAAGGCTGCGGTGGATGCGCGCCGGGATCCCCAGTTTGTCATCATGGCGCGCACCGACGCCCTGGCCATCGAAGGGCTGGACTCCGCGCTCGACCGCGCACGTGCTTACGTCGATGCCGGCGCCGACATGATCTTCGCCGAGGCGGTCAGCGAGTTGAGCCAGTATGCCGCCTTCAGCCGCGCCACCGGCGTGCCGCTGCTGGCGAACATCACCGAGTTCGGCAGGACGCCGCTCTTTACTCGCGAAGAGCTGGCCGGGGCGGGGGTCAGTATGATCCTGTATCCCCTTTCTGCATTTCGGGCGATGAGCGCTGCGGCTATGCGCGTCTATCAAACTTTGCGGAAGGAGGGGACGCAAGCCTCCGTTATTGACATCATGCAAACCCGCGAGGAGCTGTATCAGGTGCTCGATTATTACCGGTATGAGCAAAAACTGGACCTGTTATTCACAAGGGAGAAGAAGAGATGAGCGAAAAATCGAACGAAAAGCAGGGACGGGTGAAAAAGTCAGTGCAGCTCTCCGGTGTACCGGCTGGCAACACCGCCATCTGCACGGTCGGCCGGGAAGGCAACGACCTGCGCTACCGCGGCTACGATATCCGTGATCTGGCGGAGTATGCCACCTTCGAAGAGGTGGCCCACCTGCTGGTGCATGCTGAGCTGCCGGTTAAGAACGAGCTGGACCGCTACCGCCGCAGGCTGAAGAATCTGCGCGGGCTGCCGGCCCCGGTCAAAGCCGTGCTGGAGCAAATCCCGGCCGCGGCGCATCCGATGGACGTATTGCGCACGGGCTGCTCCATGCTGGGCGCGGTACTGCCCGAGCGCGACGACCACACGGTCGAGGGCGCCCGTCACATCGCCGACCGCCTGCTCGCGATCTTGCCTTCCATGCTGATCTACTGGTACCAGTATGCCCACCACGGCCGGCGCATCGACGTGGAAACCGACGACGATTCGATCGCCGGCCATTTCCTGCATCTGCTCCACGGGCGCCCGCCGAGCGAATTACAGGAGCGGGTGCTGGACATCTCCTTCATCCTGTATGCCGAGCACGAATACAACGCCTCGACCTTCAGCAGCCGGGTCATCGCCGGCACCGGCACCGACATGTATTCGGCCATCACCGGCGCGATCGGCGCGCTGAAGGGGCCCAAACACGGCGGCGCCAACGAAGCCGCCATGGAGCTGATCGAGACCTTCAAGTCGCCCGAAGATGGCGTCGCCGGGGTGCGCAGGATCCTCGCAAACCGCGGCATTATCCCGGGATTTGGCCATCCGGTCTATACCAATGGCGATCCGCGCTCGCCCATCCTGAAGGGCTATTCCTGCTCGCTTTGCAAGGACTACGGCGATGAAACGCTGTGCGATATCGCCGAGCATGTCGAAAAGGTGATGTGGGAAGAAAAGCGCATGTTCCCCAACGTGGACTGGTACAGCGCGGTGACCTATCACATGATGGGCATCTCGACCTTCATGTTCACCCCGCTGTTTGTCATGGCGCGCACCTCGGGCTGGTCGGCGCACATCATCGAGCAGCGCCTGGACGGCAAGATTATCCGCCCAAGCGCCACCTATGTCGGCCCCGAACCGCGTGAATACGTCATGCTCGAAAAACGCGTCTAGGGCGGGGATCCGGTTTTGTCAGGTCATCCCGTCAACCATCGCCCGCAGCCGGACCAGGTGCTGGTCGATATCGCCGACTACGTCCTGAATTACCGCGTCGACATTACGGAAGCCTACCAGACCGCCCGGTTGTGCCTGATGGATACCCTTGGTTGCGGATTGGAGGCGCTCGATTATCCCGCGTGCACCAGGCTGCTTGGCCCGGTCGTGCCCGGCACGATCGTCCCGAACGGCGCGCGCGTGCCCGGTACCGGCTACGTCCTCGACCCGGTCACGGCCGCATTCAACATCGGTACGGCCATCCGCTGGCTGGATTTCAATGACACCTGGTTGGCGGCGGAGTGGGGCCACCCCTCGGACAACCTGGGCGGTATCTTGGCGGTCGCGGACTGGCTCTCGCGCAACCGGCGTGCCCGCGGCGAGGCTCCGTTGACGCTCCGAGCCGTGCTGACGGCGATGATCAAGGCGCACGAGATCCAGGGGGTGATCGCCCTGGAGAACAGTTTCAACCGGGTCGGTCTGGATCATGTGGTGCTGGTCAAGGTGGCGACCAGCGCGGTGACCGCCGGGCTGCTCGGCGGGACGCGCGAGCAGATCATCAACGCCCTCTCCAACGCCTGGATCGACGGGCAGGCGCTGCGCACCTACCGGCATGCGCCCAACACCGGCTCGCGCAAGTCCTGGGCGGCTGGCGACGCGACCAGCCGCGGGGTGCGCCTGGCGCTGATGGCGCTCAGCGGGGAGATGGGCTATCCCTCGGCGCTGACCGCCCGCACCTGGGGCTTTTACGACGTGCTTTTCAAAGGCGAGCAGTTCAAGCTCAGTCAGCCGTACGGCTCGTATGTGATGGAAAACGTGCTGTTCAAAATCTCCTTCCCGGCCGAGTTCCACGCCCAGACGGCGGTCGAGGCGGCGATTCAGCTTCATCCGTTGGTGCGCGGCCGCCTGGATGAAATCGAGCGGATTGTGATCACCACCCACGAGTCGGCCATCCGTATCATCGACAAGACGGGTCCGCTGTACAATCCGGCTGACCGTGACCACTGTCTGCAGTACATGATCGCAATCGGGCTGATCTTCGGCGAACTGAAGGCCGCCCACTACGAGGACAGCACTGCGCAGGACCCGCGCATCGACGCGCTGCGTGAGAAGATGGTGGTGATCGAGGATCCACGATACAGTAGAGATTACCTCGACCCGCACAAGCGTTCGATCGCCAACGCGCTGCAGGTCTTTTTTACGGACGGCCGTGCCAGCCGGAAGGTGGCGGTCGAATTCCCGCTGGGTCACCGCCGCCGGCGGGCGGAAGGGCTGCCCCTGCTGCTGGAGAAATTCAAGCGCAACTTGGCCCGCCGCTTCGACGCACGGAGATCGGCGGAGATTTTCGAGCTGTGCAGCGACCAGGCGCGCCTTGAGACAACGCCGGTCGACGAGTTTCTCGACCTGCTGGTAGTTTAATTCAGAATCAAACCAGTTTATTTCTAGAAATAATTAGCTCTTTGGTTCACTTTGAGAAGGACAATTTTTTTGAGAGGCAGATTGATTCGTCAGACTATCCAAATCCCGCCGCGGGGTGAGAAGATCACCATCCAGAACGGTGTTTTACAGGTGCCTGACCAGCCGATCATCCCCTTTGTCGAGGGCGACGGCACCGGGCGGGACATCTGGCGGGCGTCGGTGCGCGTCCTGGACGCGGCGGTGCAAAAGGCGTACGGCGGCAGGCGTAAGATCCACTGGATGGAGGTCTACGCCGGCGAGAAATCCTTCAAGCTGTTCAACACCTGGCTGCCTGAGGAAACCCTGGAAGTCTTCCGGGAATACCTGGTTGGGATCAAAGGCCCGCTGACCACGCCGATCAGCGGCGGATTTCGCTCTTTGAACGTCGCGCTGCGCATCGCGCTGGACCTGTACGTCTGCCTGCGCCCGGTGCGCTACTTCCCGGGGGTACCCGCGCCGGTGCGCCACCCGGAACACGTCGACATGGTCGTCTTCCGCGAGAACACCGAGGACATCTACACGGGCATTGAGTTTCCCAACGGCACGGCGGAAAACCAGCGCTTCAAGCTAATTTTCAAAGAGGCTTTCCCGAAGGAGTACGCCAAAATCCGCTTTCCGGACACCGCCGGGATCGGGTTAAAGCCGGTCTCGGTCGAGGGCAGCGAGCGATTGGTGCGCGCGGCGATCCGCTGGGCGCTGGCAAACGGGCGCCGCAACGTCAACCTGGTGCACAAGGGCAATATCATGAAGTACACCGAGGGGGCTTTCAAGGACTGGGGCTACCAGCTGGCCAGACGAGAGTTCCGCGGCCAGATCGTGACCGAGCGCGAGAGCTGGATTCTGGGCAATAAAGAGAGCAACCCGGAATTAACCGTCGAGCAGAACGCGCGTCTGATCGAGCCGGGCTTCGAGATGATGTCGCCCGCCCAGCAGCAGTCTGTGCTGCGTGAGGTCGAGGACGGGCTGGCACTCTGGCAGACTCACGGCGGCGGGAAATGGAAATCGAAGCTGCTGATCAAAGATTCGATCGCCGACGTGACCCTGCAATTCGTGCTGATCCGCCCGCGGGATTACGACGTGATCGCCACGATGAACCTGAACGGCGATTACATCTCCGACGCGCTGGCGGCGCAGGTTGGCGGGATCGGCATCGCGCCGGGGGCGAACATCAACTATGAGAGCGGGCACGCCATCTTCGAGGCGACCCACGGCACGGCGCCAAAATACGCCGACCTGGACAAGGTCAATCCTGGCTCGGTGATCCTCTCGGGCGAGATGATGCTGCGCTACCTGGGTTGGAATAAAGCCGCCGACCTGGTGATCCGCGGGATGAGCGGGGCGATCCAGGCGCGGACGGTGACCTACGATTTCGCCCGGCTGATGGAAAATCAGATCGAGGTGAAGTGCTCCGAATTCGGTGACGCGGTGATCAGGCAAATGGGCTGAGTGTGGGGGGTCAGGTCGAGGATCGATCCGTCCGATCCCTTTCAGAGGCAAACAGGCGCTCGAAGCCGGTGTAGGGCATCAGCGGGATGTAATCGAAATGGATCAACCCGCGCTGCGCAAGCGGCATTTCCTCCAGCGTGCGCCGGGCCTCGTCCAGGTCGGCGCATTCGAGCACGGCCACGACGGTATGCTCGAGCGGATTGATATACATCTCGCGGACGATGCCCGCCTTGACCAGTTCCCAGACACGGGCGGCTTCAGCCGGCAAGTGCGGCTCGAAATCAGCCGCTGTCAGGCCGGGTTTTTCTCTTTCCAGGGCCAGGATTTTCATCTGAATTACCTCTAGAAATAATTGCAGTTATTTCGAGAAATTAATGGATTGTGAAGCCTTCGTCAGGGAAAGATCACTGGCAGCCTGAGGTATGAAGGGTGTTCGCTGCTGCGCTGGACCTTCCAGATCGGATTGCCCTGGGCGGGGACGCGCTCGAAATTACCGTCGTCGTGCCCGGCGATGGCGATGCGCAGGCGGTGGCCTTTGCTGACCAGCACCGAGAGCGGCAGCAGGGCGAAGCTCACCTCAGCGACCTGCCCGGGCAGCAGCGGCAGCGCGTCCGCCCGGCGGAAGGAGTGGTAAGGGATCTCCCGGTAGAAGGGTGAGGGAGCCGGCAGAACCTGGCGGTGGATCGCGCGGAGCTCGCCTTCGCCGATGCAGAGGATGCGACCGTCAGGCAGGACGTCCTCGAGATAGACAAAGAAGGCGCAGTCGGGCTCGGACGAGTCGACGAAGAGGCTGATCACCGGCGAGCCGCTGATTTCCATGTCGCGCGTGAGAGGCCCGGTTTCATATGCAAGAACATATTCGCCTTGGCCGCGGCGGTCGCCGTATTCCACGCTGCGCCTCTGGGCTACGCCCAGCTCCCACCAGCGGTTGTAGACGCCGCTGCTGGCGCGGAAATCGACGGCGAAGAGATCCTCGCCGCCGGCTTCGGGCGGTTCGGGCGTCAGGCGCCTTTCGGGCGCAAGGTAGAGCGTCTGCCAGTCGACCCCGGCGGGCGGCCACTGGCTGGTCTGCCGCCATGTCTCACTGCCGCTGGTGTAGTAGATCAGGCTGTTCGGGCCGACCGGTTTTGCGCCAGCCTTCAGGCAGCCGTCAAGAAAGCGCAAGATTTCGCGGCGTTTGACCGCCGGCGGCGGCGTCATCGGCGCGCCCTCGGGCAGATACGGGCTGGCCATGCTGAATCCGCCGTGACTCCAAGCCCCGATGACCGCCCGCTGCGGACCCGCATAAGTCAGGTAGCGGCGCAGGGCAGCCTGACCTGTGCCGGCGTCCATCCAGCTGGCCCAGCCGAAGACCGGGATCTGCGCAGCGCGAATGAGATCAGCAAAGACGACGGGGGCCGCATCGTCCGTGGAATACCCCGCCAGCGGGTGGACCTGATCGCGAAAGCGGATGCCGCCCGGCAGTCCGTGCAGCTTGCCGTTGTCGCGGTGCATTCTGACCGCCTGGGCCAGTTCAACGCGCCCTTGCCGCCCGGCGACCGGCCGCACGCCTTTTATAAAGAAGTTCATAAGGTTACCAAATGCGGACGGGGATTTGTTCAGGTCGAGGTTGATGTCCATCTCGCCCCAGGCGCGGATGAAGCGCTCGCTGAGCACGCCGCCCGGGAACGCGATGTCGGTGAATGGATCGGGGTGATTGAACTGCGGGACGACCGCCTTGACCGCGGGATGCTGCGCGGCAAGCAGCAGCTCGGCGGTGTTGCCGGGAAAGGAGTTGCCAATCCCTGCAACCTGCCCGTCGGACCAGGGCTGGCGGGTGATCCACTCCAGGATGTCGAAAGAATCCTGCACGGTGATCACTTCCCAGGGGTAGCGCCAGACTCCGAAGGAGGCGCCCGTGCCGCGCACGTCGACGATCACGCTGGCGTAGCCCTGCGAGGCGAAGAAATGTCTTGTCCTGCGGTAGTAAGGAAAAGCCTCCCCCTCTTCTGGCATGAACCAGCTCAACGGCGGCCGGAGCTGCGAAGAACGCCAGTAGCGGGTCTGCTCGAGGAGGGCCGGCAGGCGGGTTCCGCGCGGCAGGGGGCCGGGCAGGTATATATCCGCCGCCAGGCGGACGCCGTCGCGCATGGGGATGTAGGCTGAATATACTTGCATCGACGGGTAGATTGGGGACGGCGCCTCGTACGGGGCGAATGGCTCAGGGACATCCTCCGCGGATATGGTGGATTGGCTTTTTCGTTTTCGCATCATTGTGTGGTTGGCTTTCTTGTTCTTCCTGCAGTGAGTTCGGCAGAAATCCGCCCATTTGATTTGGTCTGGGTGAAAGCCCTGATGATCATTATACATTGCCTGTGCGCGGGGACGTTAATACCCGCTGAGCTTGCCTACCACAGATGGAGGGTATCTGGTGTTTGTAGACCAAATCTTCGGGTTCTGCCGTATAATATCCCGATATGAGGATCTGGTTATCGGTTTTATTGTTGCTTATCCTTCTAATTACGCCGGCCTCCACTGCGCAGGCCGGCGCTTTATTGCAGGAAGGAGGTGATACCCTGATTTTCCTGCCGCTGATCAGCTATCAGCTGCCGCCGCCGGCCTGGATTGGACCGACCGGCGGGCGCGTGGTTGTGATGGCGATCGATCCCGTCAACCCGCAAACGGTCTACGCCGGCACCTGGGGCGCAGGTGTGTATAAGAGCAGCGACGGCGGAACGACCTGGGCCAACGCCAGCAGCGGACTCGGCAACCGCTATATCAATTCAATGGCGATCGATCCGCAAAATCCGTCCGTGCTCTACGCGGGCACCTACACCGACGGGGTGTATAAGACTGTCGATGGAGCACAATCCTGGATGCATGCCAATACCGGCGTCCAGGAATTAGCCATCGTCTATACCATCGCGGTCGATCCGACCGATTCGAGCCGCATCTACATCGGCACGCGTTCAGGGTCGCCCGGGATCAGCGGGAGACCCTGGCAGGGTGCGGCCTATCGCAGCCTCGATGGCGGCGATAGCTGGACCGCTATGTCCGGAACGGATAATATCGGCGGGGATCAGGTGAAAGATTGGTTTTATTCGATAGCGGTCAATCCAAACAACCCGAATGTTCTGCTGGCGGCCGCCCACGAGAGCGGGCCACACCGCAGCACGGACGGCGGCGGTACCTGGCTGCCAGCCAAGAACGGCATCGTCAACTGCGCAGCGCCGCAGGCAGACGGATGTCACACTCGAACCATCGTTTATGATCCGCGGCCGGCTTATGCGGGCACGGCTTACCTGGGCACCTGGCGCGGCAGCGGCGTGTATAAAACCAGCGACAACGGCGGCTATTGGACCTTTCATGATACTGGATTGGGGGATACCGATATTTACCGCCTGGCGATCGATCCGAACAACCCTGCTACCCTCTATGCCGCAACCTTTGGCGACAACCTGTCCATGTTTGGCGGTGTGATGAAATCAACCAACGCCGGCCTGTCCTGGGGATTAGCCGGTTTGGATAGAAAATTAACTTACACAGTCGATGTGAATCCGCTTGACAGCAACAACGTCTATGCCGGGACGCTGTCATGGGGCGCCTTCAAAAGCGCGGACTACGGCAGCTCAGCCAGCTGGTATACGGTCAACAACGGACTGTTCAACACCGACGTCAGCGGAATTGCGCTGCCCCCCGGCAATTCAAGCAGCATCCTCGCCGGTCTGAACGAGGGCAGCGTTGTCCGCTCCCAAGACGGCGGGAAGACCTGGACGGATTGCTCGACCAACCTCGGCGACCGTTGGGTGCACGCGCTGGTTTCTCCTTTTGCGAACGTCTACTACGCACTGACCGATACCTCCGGTGTGTATTCGATGAACATGACTGCAAAACCTTGCACCTGGTACAAAACCGGGCCGATCGGTACCGCGGCAATCTCTGCCGAACCGGCTTATGAACGCGGGCACCCCTTCGCCTCACGGGAAACCCTGCTCGGCGAAGATATGCCCGGTCCAGAATTTCAAATCGATGCGGCGGTTGAGGCTTCGCCGCCCGCCTTGAGCATCGCCTTCATCCCCAATACTGACGATCTCTACGTGGGTACCTCAGGCGGCGGCGTGTGGTTCACGCCTGACGGCGGGGCGAACTGGTACGAGCGCGGTTTATCCGGCAGAAAAGTGTGGAGCCTGACGATCCACCCCGGCAACGTCAACGTGCTGTATGCAGCCACGGATCTGGTCGGGACGATCAAATATACCAACAACGGCGGTGGGTCCTGGCAGGACACCAGTCTGCCCAACCTGACGGCCTATGCGGTCAGATTCTCTCCGGCGGATCCCAGCGTCGTCTACGCCGGTACGAATGACGGTCTGTACAAGCGGATAGCGAGCGGCAGCTGGACCTACCTTGGCCTGGATGACCTGAGCGTGACCGCGCTGGCTGAACAGCCTGGCAAGCCGGCAGTGATTTACGCCGGCACGACCGACGGATTGTGGCTATCGATCGATTCGGGCGTGAGCTGGCAGCCTGCCAGCGATCTGCTCTCCGGGATCACCGTGCAGACCATCACAGTCGACCCGAATGACCCGCACTTCGTCTATGTCGGCACCAAGACTCACGGTATCTTGCGGCTGTATTTTCCCTGATTCCAGCGCTGCCGGAACAGAATTCTGTTGATTATCCGCGTAGATCGTGATAATTTAATGGTATAAGCGGTTTTCCTGAGCGGTTCTCGAGAAGGGAGGGCGAAGGAATGGCAAATACCCGTGATACCCGTTTGGTTTTTGCCACCACGCCCGCTTCAGGCGGCGACGAGCGCGAGTTGATCCTGCTGGCGCGCTCCATCCGCGCCTTCGGCGGCACACTGGCGGGCAGCCGTCTGTGGGTTTTTGTGCCCGGCCAGCTTCCGCTCACGGCGCGGACGCAAACGGCTCTGGAGGAGGCGGGCGTACAGCTTCATCCCTATTCGGTGCCAGGTGCTGCGCTGGCTTTCCCGTTTGCCGCCAAAGTCTGCGCGGCCGGTGCGGCGGAAGCGCAAGCCCGCGCGGAGGGCGCCGAACTGCTGGTCTGGATGGATCCGGACACGATCCTGATCCAGCCGCCGGAAGAGTTCCTCCTGGACGCGGATCACCAGCTTGGCTGTCGTCCCGTGCAGCTTACGTTGGTCTCCTCGACGTACGATGAGCCGTTGGACGACTTCTGGTCAGCAATATACCAGCGCTGCGGCGCTGACGTGCAGACCGTCTTCGAGGTCGTCACGACGATCGACCGGCGGCGAATCCGCGCCAATTTCAACGCCGGTCTGCTGGTCGTCAGGCCAGGGACCGGGCTGCTGCAGCGCTGGGCGGGCTGCTTCGCGAGCATCTATCCCGACCCGTTTTTTGAGCCATTTTATCAGCGCAACATCCTCTACAAGTACTTCATCCACCAGTGCACGCTGGCAGCCTGCATCCTGGCGGCGCTTCGGCGCGAGCAAATCCAGGAATTTTCACCCTGGGTCAACTATCCGGTCTTCAAGCATAACAAGATCGCGGCGGATCTGCAGGCGGATTCCTGGAACCGCCTGGTCAGCGCGCGCTACGACGATTACCGCTTCTTCTGGCAGACCGAGTGGCAGAACGTCCTACCCATGTACCCGCCGATCTCCGCCTGGCTGCCCGTGCAGATCGAGGGGCTGGCTAACGCTATTTGATCTGCGCCTGTTTTTGCGCCAGTCGCTGGTCGAAACGCGCCTGGTCGATGATGACGCGTTCGTGCTCACCTTCGGCGATTTTCTCAACCTCATCCCAGGCCTCGACTCTGAACCTCAGCCGCCGACCGTCGATCTCGAGCAGTTCGGAATGGAAGTGCACCCGCATGCCAACCGGCGTGGCAGCCAGGTGGCGGACGTTGACCTGTGTGCCAACGCTGGTCTGACCGGGCGCCAAATAGGGCAGGATGGACTCGTGGGCGGTTTGTTCCAGGCAGGCGATCATGCGCGGCGTGCTCAACACCGGCGGCAAGGTCCCTCCACAAGCAGCGCGGGCGGTAATCCCCTCCTCAACGGTGATGTGGATTTCTCCAGTCAGCCCAGGCGAGATCGTCATCGGTTTGTGCTCCTTTAGCTGAAAAAATTCTATCGCAGGTCGATTCTAACTTATTTTCTCGCGCACACCGTGCCCTGCTGGAGCGGATTTACGCCAGTTGATACGGAGAGGATGCGCCGCGAGTATTATTTCTAGAAATAATATGGGATTTTTCGTCATATAATTAAACCGCGCCTGGGCCGGTTGTAAATATGACGCACTCGTGGCTCAGCCTCCTGTTCATATCTATTCCATACAAATTATTGTTTCCCTCAAAGAATGCACTTATAATAGATGGACTTGTTTTATCGGTGGCTTATCGGTGTTTTTGCTGATTATTTGAACACGATCCTCTGCCTTACGGGCATCTATGATGGCAAAAACCGAGACCAATAAAAAACCTTTACCAGCACAAATCCGGGATGTGTTCCGGGAGTATCCCAGTCAGTTTTGGATTGTTGTCGGTGGATCGTTCATCGACCGTCTGGGCGGGGCGATGCTCTTCCCGTTCTTCACCCTTTACCTGACGCGAAAATTCGAGATCGGCATGACCGAAGTTGGCGCGATTTTTGGCATGTTTTCCATCTCGAGCTTCATCGGCAGCATGATCGGCGGAGCGCTGACCGACCGGATCGGGCGCAAGTCGGTGCTGCTCTTCGGCCTGGTGATGAGCGCGCTTTCGGCTGTGTTGATGGGTATCATTGATAACCTGCCGCTGTTCCTGGTGGTGACCCTGGTGGTCGGCATCCTCTCCGATGTCGGCGGGCCGGCTCACCAATCAATCGTGGCGGATATCCTCCCCGAACACCAGCGCGCCCAGGGATTCGGCATCCTGCGGGTGGTCTTCAACCTGGCGGTGGTCATCGGCCCGCTGATCGGCGGCTTGCTGGCGACGAGGAGCTACCTGTACCTGTTCATCACTGACGCGGTCGCCAGCATCACGACCGCGGTCATCCTCTTCTTCGCCCTCAAGGAAACGCGAAAATCCGCTGCTGAGACCGGCGAAGCGCCGGAGAGCATCGGCGCGACTTTCAAGGGCTATCTGACCGTTTTGAAGGACACCGCCTTCGTCTGGTTCATCTTCGCCTCGATCCTGATGACGCTGGTCTACTTGCAGATGAACACTACCCTGGCGGTCTATCTGCGCGATGTGCACAGCCTGGACGAACGCGGCTTCAGCTACATCCTCAGCCTGAACGCGATCATGGTGGTGCTGTTTCAGTTCTCGGTCACGCGCTGGATCAGCAAATTCAGGCCGCTGGTGGTCATGGCGGCCGGTACGCTGCTCTATGCGTTCGGCTTTGCTATGTACGGCGCGGTCGGGGTGCTGGCGTTGTTCATGCTGGCGATGGTGATCATCACCATTGGTGAGATGTTCGTTGCCCCGGTCGGCCAGGCAATTGTTGCCCGGCTGGCGCCGGAGGCGATGCGCGGGCGCTATATGGCAGTCAACGGTTTTTCCTGGTTGATTCCGTTTGCGATCGGGCCGCTGCTGGCCGGTCTGGTGATGGATAATTTGGATCCACGCATGCTCTGGTACCTGGCCGGAATCCTCGGGATCATCGCTGCGGCGGTCTTCTACTCGCTGGAGCTGCGCGCCGGACGGGCACGCTTCCGCGCGATCGACGAGCGCCTGGCAATCATGGAAAAACTCGAAGAAGGTCATATCACCGCCGAAGAAGCCAGCTGCAAGCTGACCGAGGTGAACGAGGGTGTTTGGACGCGCCTGACAGCGCCGGAGGAAGCGCAGGAGCGCAGACACGTGCGCATCCGCGTCAGCACGCGCGGCAGCCAGATCATGAAGAGCGATCTGCGCATCCCGATGGGACTGGTCAACGCGGTGCTGTACGCCGGCGGTTCCCTCTCAGAGCAGTTGAACGGCTACGACAATCGCGAGTTGCACAAATTAATCGAGCGGAGTGCGCAAAGCCAGGCGGCGCAGCACATGCAGGCCGGTGATGACGATATCGACATTTCTATCGAATAGCGACCTGAGCCTGTCTGCCCGGCATATTAACGTATAGTACCAATAGAGGCTGGCGAATGAAGATCAGTACTGTGCACAGTCAGCAGGATCTGGAGAAGTTCATCGGGCTGCCTTATCGGCTCTATCGGGACGACCCGAATTGGGTGCCGCCGCTGCGCGGTGAGGCGCGCGGGCAGTTCGACCCCAAGCGCAATCCCCTCCTGGACCACTGCGATTCCACCCTCTTCCTGCTGTACGACGATGGGCAGGTGATCGGGCGGGTCGCAGCTTTCATCGACCGCCTGGCGGTCGATTACTGGGGCGAGCCGGTCGGATTGTTCGGCTATTACGAGAGCCCGCCGGATGAAAGCGCATCGCGTCTGCTGCTGGACACGGTCCGCGAGTGGCTCTCTCTGCGCGGCATGCGCGCCATGCGCGGTCCGTGGAGCTTCGTCTCGCAGGAGTGGGGTTCGGTTGTGGAGGGATTTTCACCCCCGCCGGTGGTGATGGCGCCCTACAATCCGGATTACTACAACCGGCAATACCTGGCGTATGGGCTGAGCAAGGTTAAAGATCTGGTCGTCTACGAGGCCGACGCCGGTAAGGGGTACACGGTTCCAGAGCGCATATTAACCCTGACCGATCGCGTGGCTGAGCGGTACGGCGTACGCGTGCGCCAGCTCGATATACGCAACTTCGAGCGCGAGGTCAACACGATCATCGAGCTTTCCAACCAGAGCCTGGCGCAGAACTGGGGCTACTCGCCGGTCACCGAGGACGAGGTGCGCGCGATGGCGCGCGATTTGAAGCCGATCATCCACTCGAAGGCGGTGCTGTTCGCTGAAGATCCGCAGGGTCGGCCGGTCGGCTTTGCCATCGCCATCCCGGACGCCAACCTGATCTTCAAGAAGATCCACGGCAGGCTGCTGCCGCTCGGCTGGCTGCAACTGCTGTGGATGCTGCCGCGCCTGCGGCAGTACCGCATGTTCGCCCTGGGCGTCCTCCCGGAATATCAGGGCAGGGGGATCGACAGTCTGATGTACCGCGCCCTGTACGAATCCTGCTACAGCCCGGACGTGCGCGTCGAAATCAACTACGTGCTGGAAGACAACGACCCGATGAACAACGCCATCCTCAAGCTCGGCGCGACGCTGATCCGCCGCTACCGGGTCTACCAGATGGCGATCGATGGTTAGCGAGGTCACATGAACGATACGCTGGAAGTAATCGAGCGGCGGCGCTCGACGCGCGCTTATAAAGAGGAACCGCTCACCCGCGAGGAGAAGGACCTGATCCTCCACGCGGCGATGGCCGCGCCGACTGCCGGCAACATGATGCTCTACAGCATCATCGAGGTGGAAGATCAGGCGCTCAAAGACCGCCTGGTGGTCACCTGCGACAATCAGCCGTTCATCGCCCGCGCGCCATACCTGTTGCTATTCCTGGCTGATTATCAGCGCTGGCTGGACTATTACGAATACTGCGGCGCCCCGGATTTGGCCCGGCAGATGGATTTGATCCCGCGTCAGCCGCGGGCCGGCGACCTGCTGCTGGCCTGCTGCGATGCGCTCATCGCCGCTCAAACGGCGGTTATCGCCGCCGAATCGCTCGGCATCGGCTCCTGCTATATCGGCGATATCCTCGAAAATTATGAAATCCACCGCGAAATGTTCGACCTGCCCCGCTACGCGCTGCCGCTCACCCTGATCTGTTTCGGCCGCCCGCGCAATGAGCCCAGCGAGGCAAACCAAGCCTCGCGCTTTGACCGGGAGTTCATCGTCAGCCAGAATCGCTACCAGCGGCTGAGCGGGGAAGATTTTGAGCGGATGTTCAGGTCCAGAGAGGAACGCTTTGCCGGGACAAAGGCTTATCCGCCCGGGGTGAGTAACTTCGGCCAGGCGAATTATCTGCGCAAGTTCATCTCCGACTTCTCGGTCGAGATGAGCCGCTCGGTGGCAGAGATGCTCAAAAACTGGGGTTAACCAGTTATTTTGTGTCAATCGTGCGGGTCAAGCTGGCAGAGGTCAGCAGAGATTTGCCATAACTCATCGGCCAGGTCTGCCCGACTGGCGCGCCCATCGGGCTGCTTGGGGCGGCAGTCGCGCCAGTAGATGTCGCGGCTGTCCTGCAGCGATGGCTCACTGCTCAGGAAGAGCACCGTTTCAGCCGGCACGTCCGGAGACCGCCCCTTGCGGCGGCGGAACCTCCAGAAGAGGGAGGCGAGCGCGCCGGTGCCCTTGTGGCCCATGTCGGTGTCGATCAACCCGGGATCGACGGCGAAGGCGCGCACACGAGTATCCGCCAGGCGGCGGTTGAGCTCATAAGTAAAGAGCACGTTGGCAAACTTGTGCACCTTGTAACGCTCGTAGCCGAAATAGATCAGGGAATCGTTCAGGCGGGCAAAATTTAGGATCGCGCCGTAGTGCGAGGCTGAGCTGATCGTCACGATCCGCCCGGCGGGGGCGGCTTTGAGCAGCGGCAGCAGCAGGTGGGTGAGCAGGAACGGCGCCAGGTGGTTGACCGCCAGCATCAGCTCGACGCCGTCCTCGGTGTAGGTGCGCCGGCCGGCGTAGGTGCCGGCGTTGTTGACCAGCACGTCCAGCGCGCTGAAGCCCTCCACGCGCAGCAGCGATTCGATCTCGACTGCCAGCCTGCGGATTTCCGCCTGGCGGGAGAGGTCAGCGACCAGGTAGCGCACGTTTCCCCCCGGGCAGGCGGCGCGGACCTGTTCCTCCGCCCTGGCGCAGCGCTGAGGGTCTCGTCCGATGCCGATGCCGAAGGCGCCGGCTTTAACCAGGGCGATCAGGCTGTGCAGCCCGATGCCGGAGCTGGCGCCGGTGACGACCGTGCTTTTTCCTAAGAGAGCGGAGTCAGTTTCCATGTTCTCTGTTAATAATACGTCAGGAATAATCAAGTTTAATAGAATCAATCTATTATAATCTTGGCATATGCTCCCGGGTGTTAAAAAAGATCACTCAAGGTCAAAGCAAGGATGAATTTTAATTGGATGATATCACTCGGTGTTCTCTGTGCCCTCAGTGGTTAGTTGAGTAAGACATACAGGTAAAACTTTGGCTTCTTACATACTGATTACCGGCGCCCTGGGCGGGTTGGGCAGCGAGCTGGCGCGAGAATGCGCCCGGCGCGGATACAACCTGTACCTGACCGATCGCCCTGCGGACGCCAGCCAGATCGTTTCGTCGCTCTCCGCCGAATTCGGCCTGAAGGTGAGATACCGCCCGTGCGAGCTGACCGATTTGGGGGAACGCACGGCGCTGATCGAGTCGCTCAAAGCTGAGGGCTGCCAGTTCCACGGCCTGATCAACGTTGCCGGCAGAGATTACGAAGGGGCCTTCCTCGAGCAATCCCGGGAACAATTGCTCTACCTGATCCATTTGCTGATCGAGGCCATGGTCGACCTGTCGCACCAGATCCTTAACCTGCGCGACCCGACCCGGCGCTTCATGCTGATCAATATTTCCAGTCTGGCGGGCTACTATCCGATGCCGTACAAAGCCACCTATTCGGCGGCGAAGGGATTCATCCAGCAGTTTTCTCGCGCGCTGCGCGAGGAGATCCGCCCTTTTGGCAATGTGCTGGTGGTCAGCCCGGCCGGCCTGCCCACCCACGAGGAATCGCGCCGCAAGATCGCCGCCCAGGGATTGTGGGGCAAGCTGACCGTGATGAATCCCCGCACGGTGGCCCGGCGGACCATTCAGCGCGCGCTGCAGGGTAAAGCCGATTACGTTCCCGGGATCATCAATCAGATCCTTGCCAACCTGGCCGGGTTGATTCCGGATAATATCATCACCGCTTTTATCAGCCGGCGCTGGCGGGCGATTCAGAAAGTCGTCTTCTCGCGAATAGGCGCGGACGAGTGATGTCCCGGTTAATTCTGGGGCAAGCCAATCCGCCTTCTTTCCGAAAAAAAGCTTGACGGTTTGTGTTATAATAGCCATCTAATCTAGGGACTCGAGTGCAATTACCGCCGGCCTCTTTGTTGGGCAGGCGGTAAAATTATTCCTGGTTCCGACTGCCAGGCAAATAAGGAAAAGATGGAAACAAAATTGTATGTTGGTAATCTTGCTTTCTCAACCACTGAGGAGCAGCTGCGCAACCTGTTCGCCCAGGCGGGCACGGTCACAGCCGTCGATTTGATCAAGGACCGCAACTCGGGCGAATCTAAGGGGTTTGGATTCGTGCAGATGTCGAACCAGACCGAGCTGCAGCAGGCCATTCGCATGTTCAACGGGTACACCCTGGACAACCGCGATTTGAAGGTCAACATTGCCCGGCCGAAGGAAGAAGTTCGGCGCGACAGCTTCAACAAGCGCCGCTATTAAGAATTCGAAGAAAGAAGAACAAGGAGTATTGAAATGGCTGAAAAAGTAACAGGTACGGTCAAGTGGTTTAACAACACCAAAGGCTACGGTTTTCTGGCGCAGGAGAACGGCGAGGACGTTTTCGTCCACCATTCGGCGATCCAGGGCGAGGGGTATCACACCCTCGAAGAAGGCCAGCGGGTGGAGTTCACCATCGAAAAAGGGCCCAAGGGCCTGCAGGCTGCCAACGTAGTGATCCTCTAAAATACAAAACCTGCGTATTCTGAACGCCCTGGTGAATTTTCACCAGGGTGTTTTTTTATACTCTTGACGATTCATGTGATATACTTCAGCCCTTGGGCCGCACGGCTCAGACGTTTCAGGGAATTGTTTTGATCTTTCCGAATGATTGCCCGACGAATTTGGATCGGGCTTATTTTTTTGCCGGCAGGGATGATCCCTGCGAGAGCGTGACCAATCCGCCGCCGGCGATGGGATTACCGGGATCGGAGTCATCAAAACGGTTTCACTTTGTTGAGGAGATTTGATGACAACTGATTTCGATTTATTGAATCTGCATCCGCAGTTGGTACAAAGCGTGTCCGAGCAGGGCTATCTCGATCCGATGCCGATCCAGTCCGCGGTGATCCCGCTCATGCTGACCGGCAGGGACGTGATCGGCCAGGCGCAGACCGGCACCGGCAAGACCGCTGCATTCGCGCTGCCCATTTTAAATAACCTGAACGCCGGTCACGCAAAAGTCCAGGCACTGGTTTTGACGCCCACCCGCGAGCTGGCATTGCAGGTGGCCGGCGCATTTTCCACCTATGGAAAATACAGCCAGGCGCGCATCCTGGCGGTCTACGGCGGGCAGCCCTATGCTCCGCAGATCAACCAGCTCCGCCGCGGAGTGGACGTGGTCATCGGCACGCCTGGGCGGGTGATCGATTTGATCGAGAAAGATATCCTCGACTTGAGTCAGATCCGCGTGGTTGTGCTGGATGAAGCCGACGAAATGCTCAGCATGGGCTTTATCCAGGAGATCGAAACCATCCTCGCAAAAATCCCTGCCGAGCGGCAGACGGCGCTTTTTTCGGCCACCATGCCATCGGAAATCCGCCGGTTGGCTGAGCGCTATCTCCATGATGCGCAGCAGGTGACCATCCGCCGCGAGCAGGTGGCGGTGGAAGCTATCCAGCAGAGCTGTTACCTGGTAAAGGAAGCCGACAAGCTGGCTGCATTGACGCGCCTGTTCGAGGTCGAGGAGATCACCAGCGCGTTGATCTTCGTGCGCACGCGCACCGGCACAGGCGAGCTGGCCAACGAGCTGACGCTGCGCGGCTTTCCAGCCGAAGCGCTCAACGGCGACATGAGCCAGGACGCCCGCGAGCGCACCCTTGCGCGGTTTCGCAAGAATCAGATCAAGGTGCTGGTGGCGACCGACGTCGCCGCCCGCGGCCTGGACATCGACGATATCTCGCACGTTTTCAATTTCGACCTTCCCGACGACCCGGAAATCTACGTCCACCGCATCGGCCGCACCGGACGAGCTGGGAAGAGCGGAATCGCCATATCGCTCTACGCGCCGTTCGAGAAGCGCCGATTAAGCCAGATCGAGGGCTTTCTCCGCCGCAAGATCGAGCGAGCCAGCCTGCCGAGCGAGGAGGAAATCCGCAACCGGCGAGAAGAGCAGTTGCTCAGTCAGGTGAAGATGTGGCTGCAGCGCGGGCGCTGCCGGCGCGAGAAAGAGCTGGCAGCTCAATTGTGCGCAGAAGGCTTCGATCCGTTGGAGATCGCGGCAGCGGCGCTGAAGATCGCCAGGGCCGAGGAGAAACAGCGCCCGATCGCGGCGCTGAGCGAGGTGGTGGAATCGGCTCCTGCTGTTCGGCGCGAGGATTCGCCTCCCAATCCGCGCAACAGCAGGCATAGTTCTTCTGGCGATGTCCGCGAGCAGGGTATGGTACGCCTCAGCCTTAACCTTGGCAGGCAGCACGGCATCCGCCCCAATGATATTGTCGGCGCGATCGCCGGTGACGCGCACATCCCCGGTTCGAGGATCGGGAAAATTTCGATTCTGGAAAAACGCTCGCTGGTTGACCTGCCGGAGGAGCTGGTCACTCAGGTGCTCTCGCGCAAGACCCGCGTGCGCATCCGCCAGCAGCCGGTCGAGCTGCAGCTCGCCTGAGTTGACGCGAGGAGGATTATTTCTTGGTTGCCGCGGCCGGGTCCATCCCGGATGAAAGACCTTCGACAACGACCATGTTGGTTTTGGCGCATAGATGGCGCGTCGCTTTGATCGGGCTGTATTCCGGCGAGTTGAGCCATTCCCTGGCGCGTTCGACGCTTTCGAATTCGAGGATCACCAGGCGCGCAGGCGTCCAGTCCCCCTCCAGCCGCTCTGCCTGCCCGCCGCGGGCCAGGTAACGGCCGCCGTAAGCCGCGACGGTGGGCGGGGTGAGTTTTTTGTACTCTTCATATCCCTGCGGATCGGTGATTTGAATATCGACGATGACGTATGCGCTCATAGCTCTTGCTCCTGATTTATTGAATTTCAAAGCGATCTGGAATAGCCATTATCTTATCACAGGACAGGGAGACCTTTGGATAGCATCCAGGTTTAACCGCTGCGGTCGATCGGTGTAATCAGCGGTGTGACGTCCTTGGAATCCTGGCCAAAAGGCGGTTTGATATGGCGACAATCCGCGCAGGGCATATCGCCCGTGCGGATAGGCGGAATACAGACTGCTGTGCAGAACTTACTTTTTTTTTGGAATTTTCTTGTAAAATATCGTTCGAGTGGAATTATTTATTATCGGTATGGGACGGGATGATGGAACTAACAGCGAATTCAATCTTGCGCAAACAATATAATGTCATCGTAGTAGGCGCGGGCCTGGGTGGTCTAACCGCCGCCAGCCTGCTGGCCAGGCGCGGTCTGTCTGTGCTGCTGGTCGACCGGCAGTCAAAACCCGGCGGGGCATGTACTTCCTTCAAACGCAAGGATGTTGTCTTCGACGTTGGCGAGGCTATGCTCTACGGCTTCGGCGATAAGGGCTTCAAGCCGTTTCATTTCCTGATGAACGAGCTGGACGAGCCGATCGACATGGTTGCCCACCCCACGCTGGCGCGCATGACGATTGAGGGTCAGCCGCTGGTCTTCTGGCCGGATTTGGAGAAATTTATCGACCAGCTTGCCGAAATTTACCCGCAGGAACGGGAGGGGTTGCACAAGTTCTACCGCGATCTCTACAAGCTTTACGAACACATCGTCATTAAAAAACAGGCGCTGATCCCGCCTTCTGAATACACTACTCGCCAGTTGTTGAACAGCCTGCTGCCAAATCCATTCAAAATGGCGCGGATGCAGAAGCTGCTTACAACCAGCACGCTGTCCTTGTTGAAGCGCTATTTTCACTCGGATGAAATCATCGATTTCTACGATAAGCTCTGCTCGGCATACTGTTACTGCACCGCCGAGGAGATGCCGGCGGTGCTGGCCGCCACTATGTTTTTAGACAATCACTTCGGCGGAGTCTATTACCCGGCGGGCGGGGCGCAGATGCTGCCCAACAAGATCGAAAAGGCCTTCGAGCGCGACGGCGGGCATACCCTTTATGGCGTCACGGTCGACGAAATCCTGATCCAGGCGGGTGCCGCATACGGCGTGCGTCTCGAAAATGGACAGGTGATCCTGGCGGATCAGGTGATCGCCAACGCCACCGTCTGGAACCTCTACGGCAGTCTTGTGCGCCCGGAGCACATCCCGCCGGAGCGATTGGCCTGGGCAAAAGCGCTGGTGCCGACCTTCCCCAGCATGACCCTCTACATGACCGTCGATCGTCAGGCGCTGCCGGATGATATCCTACCCTGGGAGGTCTTCATCGAAAACCGTCAGGAGATCGACAGCCAGGATTTGACTCTGTATATCAATTCGCTGGTCGACGAAACGCTCGGCCCGCGGGACCAGCTGGTCATCATGGCAATCTCACCGAATTTTTGCGGCTGGCCGCCTCCCGGCGATCCGGAATACCGCTCCGCGAATTATTATGCCCAGAAGAACCGCGAGGTGCAGCGCATGATCGACCAGATCGAAAGCCATTTCCCCGGTTTTCGATCCCACATCCGCACCCTGATCGCCGGAACCCCGTCGACTATCGAGCGCTATCTGCTCAAAAACGGTGGGGCAGTCGGCGGCCCGAAGAATCAAATTGGGCAGGAGATGCTCAAGCGGCTGCACGCCCGCGGTGAGTGGAAGAACCTGTACGTTTGCGGCGATTCGACCGTGATGGGGACCGGCGCTCCGGCGGCCGCGGTTTCCGGCTTTGGCGCAGCAAACCTTGTCCTGCGCGACCTGCGCATGAAAGAGTACAGTCCACGGAAATTTCCCGACTCGGTAATCAATTTCGTCGATCTGCCCCACCGGCGTCCGCAGGTTGGCGCAGATGAGCCTATCGATGCGGACAACGCCTGGCTGTACGCAGCCCAGTGTCAATGGTGCGAGGAGCCGGACTGCGTCCGCGATTGCCCGGCGAAGATCGACATCCCCGGTTTTTTACGGCGCATGGAAGCGCAAAATTATCTCGGCGCGGCCAGGGTCATCCGCCGGCGTAACCCATTTGGCGAGACCTGCGGATATACCTGCGGGCCGAATCCAGCCTGCCAGCGCGACTGCTACCGGCGCAGGTTCAGCGGGCGGGCAGTGCGCATCGCCGATTTGCAGCGCTGGGTCTGCCAGGCCGCCGGTCCGGACGGCTGGCTGCAGGATGATGTGGAGCCCGGGCAGCGCCGTTTGGCGATGATCGGCTGCGGACCGGCGCTGCTGAGCTGCGCTTACTACTTATGCCTGACCGGTCTGAAAGTCGAACTCTATAGCGACGCAACCGATCCGGCGGCCGAAATTTACCGGATGATCCCACATGAAGATCTGCCTCAGGCTGTCGTGGAACGAGACGTCCGGGGGAAAATCAATGCGGGCGTCGAGTACCATCCGGTGCAATCCCTGCCCGACGAGAGGGAGTGGATGGACACCTTCGCTGCGATGGTAGTTACTGACGCGCAGTTCCGTGTGCTGCCATCACCCGTTCGAGTTTGGGAAGGATTGTTCGCCCTCAAGGAATTTCCGACCGCGGTGGAAACGCCGGTGCAAGCGGCAGCAGAAGGCCGCCGAACGGCTGAGGCAGTTCATTTATATCTCCGCCGTTAGTATCTCATGGTTGACAGGGGGTTTAAAATATAGAGAAGCTATACTGGAGGGCAGTCAGATGGTGATTCACGAAAAGGTCAGGACCATGCGCGAGCGCATCACAGATGAGATCTTTGGCGCCATTGGCTTTAAGAAGACCGGTGTCATGCGCAGAATCTTCGGCTGGTTGTTTTACCTGCCAACCGATCGTTTTGCCCGCCTGTTCGCGGAGGCGGACGAGGCGGCGGACGGCGGCGGACTGGCAGCCGCATGCCGGATCGTGATCGACCACCTGGGCGTCTCGATCGATGCGACCGGCGTCGAAAATCTAAATCAGGACGGGCCGATGATGATCCTCTCCAATCATCCCGGCGCGTATGATTCGGTGGCAATCGGGTCGCTGGTGCCGCGTAAAGATTTTCGCATCCTGGCCGGAGAGATCCCCCTGTATCATGCACTTGAAAAGGCTGGACCGCTGTTGATCTACGCCCCACACGCTTCCGACACCGCCGGGCGTATGCTTGCGCTGCGTAAAGCCATCGATCACCTTAAACAGGGCGGCTCGCTGCTGCATTTCGGCGCGGGGACGATCGAGCCTGATCCCGCGGTGCAGCCGGGTGCGATCGACTGGCTTTCGCGCTGGTCGGGCAGCGTCGAGATTATGCTGCGCAAGGTTCCCGAAACTCGGGTCGTGCTGACCGTCGCCAGCGGAGTTCTGCTGAAACGCTTCTTTAACTCTCCGCTGGTCTACCTGCGCCGCCACCCAGTGGCGAAGCGGAGGCTGGCCGAATTTATGCAGGTACTGCAGCAGTTTACCTTCCCGCTTTCGGTGCCGGCTCAGGCGCGGCTGCATTTTGCCCCGCCGGTGACGGCCTCTCAACTGATGGAGGAAGCCGACGGCAGGCGGCTGATGCCGGTGATCGTCGAGCGCGTGCGCACCGTGTTGCAGGAGCAGGCTGCTCAAGCCGAATTGATGCTCTAAGCGGACAGCGATTCCACCCTACGGCTGGATTTCCGCCAGCAGGGCCGGGTGATCGGACAGCGGCGAGACGATATAGCCCGCCGACCGCACTTTGATTTCCGGGGAGACGAAGATGTGGTCGATCAGGTGGTCGACCTTCAGGCCGGGCACGACTGGTGAACCGGCCAGGACCCAGGCATCCGCGAAGGTCTGAGTGGTCAGCGCATATTGCGGGGTGTCAAGGTTAAAGTTGAAGTCGCCCATGGCGATTACATTTGGCTGCTGACCCAATTCGGCCAGAACCTGCTCTTGCTGGATCATCGGGCCGCCGTTGCCCAGGTGAGTCACCAGAATCACGTAAGGTGTGCCGTCGATGAAGATGTTGGCCATGATCGAGGCGGTTTGTTCTCCGGAGCTGTACATATAAAATGTGCGCGGATTCTCGATGGGGTAGCGCGAGAGCAGGGCGATGCCGAAGGTGCCGTTCACCGTCTTCGGGCCGTAGTACGAATACATGTCCAGCCCTTCGGCGAAGGTACGCACCACGTCCGCGTTGCCGCCCGAAAAACGGGCTACGTCGTTTTCCTGCAATCCGAGAATGTCCGGTTTCAGGCTGCGCACCAACTCGAGCTGTTCTTCATAACTGCGTACGCCGTGCTGGTCGTAACCTTGCTGGATGTTATAGGTCAGCACGCGGAAGGTGGTTTGCCCGGAAGGGGTTTGAGGCTGCGGGGCAGCGATGACGGCCCAGATGGCGGCGAGCAGCAGCGTGGCGGTGACGGCGGGCAAGAAGGCGACGCGCAGCACCGGGGACGGGTTGCGTATAGCCGTGTATTTCGCCAGCACCATCGGAAGCGCCATGCCGAGACCGCTCACCAGAAAGACCAGCCAGAAACGGTCACGGAACCAGGGACCGGCGACCGGGATGTAGTCGTAAACGGTGGTGAACACCTGGGCGAAGATGATGATCAGGAAGAACAGGCTGGCAAGCAGGAAGCTGGCGCCCAGCGCGCGCGGTGAGGCTCTCCGCGCGGCAATTTCGCGCGCCAGCAGCCCGAAATCGATCAGCACAACCGGGCAGAGCAGGATCATGACCAGCAGCGGCGTCTGCAGCCAGGGCGCCAGACCGATCTGATCGACCGGGAAGGCGCCGCTCTCCGCGGGGAAGCGTGTCTGATTCAGCCAGATCGCCAGTGCGCCGGCCGCGACGAAGATCAGATTCCACAGCAGGACGAGGCCCTTCGGCAGGCGCGCCAGGCGGTCGCCAGACAGGGCGGCGAAGAACAGGATCAGCACTGCCGCCAGCGCCAGCAGGATGGTCGTGTAGCTGAACTCGCTCCAGCGCGCCAGCACCGTCGGCGAGACGAAGGCGTAGTAGAGCACCATCAACGCACTGAGCAGACCGACGCTGAGCAGCAGCAGCCTGCCGAAGCCGCCCATTTCCACCTCGGGCAGCGGCGGGCTGCCCCGTTCTTCACGGTTGAGCAGCAGGGCGGTGATGATCAAACCGCCGGCAAAGACCCAGCTCACCCATGGATGGATCAGCGAGTAGTCGCTGCCTGCCGCCAGTGAGCGCAGCAGGATGGATAGTGACAGACTGACAGTCAATCCTGCGCCCATCTCCAGCGCAACCTCCTCGCCCTTGCGCCCGTTCAAGCGGTCGACCAGCAGCGGGACGAGCAGGAAGAGGAGGCCCACTCCCAGCCCGGCGGTGAGCATCTTGGCACCGGCATGGAAGGTCACCTCCAGCGCGCGGGTGACTGCCAGGATCCCCGCCAGCACCAGCGCGGAACCGCTCGGGAGCGGCTTGCGGAAAAATAGCAGCAGCGCCGGCGAGAAGAAGAGCAGCATGGAGACGATCTCGGGCGGGACGCTGGTGCCGAGCAGGCCGAAGGTATAGACGGTTTCGATAAAATCGGACACCAGTTGGAAGAACAGCAGGAAAACCAGGCTGATGAAGAGGATGGACTTCCAGGCGAGTTTGTACGGGGCTGGGGTCTGGTTCATGGCAGCTCCTGTGTAAAATCGAGATAACCTGATTGTACAGGAGAAATTTCAATTCTCATCCCGCTATCGTTTTCCCAGCACAGCCTTCTCCTGAATTATCCTTAAAAACCCATAACTTGGGCGGATCGGAGGTCAACTACATACAATCATTAACAATGGTCTGAATATAAAATCCTGACATCTTCTCATTGTTTGTTAAATTCATATAGAATTATGTTCGATAAGAATGTCACATTCTTTGGGCAAGACATGCTCAGTGGACTGATTACACTCCAAGCTCGACCGGTCGCGTGCTTTAAGAAGAGGTGCTAATCAAATTGATTTTCAAAGGCCGTTTAAACCAGATCAAAGGAAAACCTATCCGCATTCTGATCACTGTTATCCTTCTGGGGTGCCTGGTGATACTCTTTATGCTGGTACCCCTCCGTATTCCGCAATACATCGGGACAATCGATTTCCGTCCATATTGGAGCTCAAGTTATTTGTTCGGCCATGCTCTAGACTTTGGCGATCTTTCTTTAATGGATCGGATCGAACGGGATCTAACCGGATGGACGGAACCCTACACTATGGCTGCCTGGTTTTCACCCATAGGCAATCTGGCTCTTCTGGCGATTACTTACTTGCCATTTCAACTGGCTGCTCAATGCTGGCTTCTGGCAAATATCGTCATGGTTTTCATTAGTTCCTTATTGCTTGGAGGAAAAAACTCGAAAATTGCATGGGTTCTGCTGGTCTGTGCGTTTGCTTTTCCGCCGGTACTGGTTTCACTCATTTTTGGGCAGGTGAACTTTCTGGGTTTGTTGGGAATCGCCTGTTATTTGTCATTTTCTTCATCTAAAAAAAACCTGGCGGCAGGGATTAGCCTGGTGCTGACATTGATCAAACCACAATTGGTGATCCTTGTATTGCCAATCCTGGTAATTGATATTATTCACCGCAGGCAATGGAACACTGTTGTTGGCTTTCTTTGCGGAATTGGGGTATGTATAATTGGGCTCTTTGCCATCAACCCTGGCTGGCCGGCAAGTTTCTGGAAGGTGTTAACTTCGGGGTTAATGACCTGGCGCGCAACCCCCACGTTAAACGGCTTGCTGGTGGTGTTGGGGGAGTACCACCTTGGTAAATGGCTGTGGTTAATAGCTCTTTGTGTTAGTTATTGGATTTGGTGGAAAGTGGGGAAGAATTGGAATCAGCGGTTGTTGATCGATGTAATGATCATATCTGGATTCATCGTATCTCCAATTGGATGGAGTTATGATCAACTTATGCTGCTCATCCCGATGGCGAGCATTTTGGTTTGGATCGCTGAAGGAAGCATGAGTAAGTTGGATTCTCGCATCATCGTTTTCATGTTCATCTTGTTGGATGTAGTCATCTTTATTGAACGGACCTTTGCAGTCAATGATGTCTGGTATTTTTGGGTTCCAATGGTATTCCTGGCGATTTACATATATGTTTGGTGGAAAGCACGTATTAACATAGATAATAAGAAAGCGCAGATGATCCAGGTTCCATTGTGAATTTCACAATATTTAGGAACCTAAGCAATTTCTGGGCGTTGTGTTTGAATTGGTAAACAGGAGGGCGTCACCCCAGGTGCTTGATGTAGCACCGCCTGCGCTTGTGCTGGCGGTGCTCGAACAACTTCCACTGGGTCTGCACGTTCAGGTTGGTTTCCAGCTCGGGATTTGATTCGATTTTCCGGATGCCGCGGCGCTTGAATACCTCGTAGATGCGCTCGATCAGGATGGCGTTGAGCCCCTTGCCGCGGTATTCGTCCTTGACCGCCACCAGGTACAGATCAGCGCGGTCGTTGTGAGTCAGCGCCCTGACGAGATGGACAAAGCCGAACGGGAGCAGCTTTCCGCCGGCCTTCTGCAGCGCGCGCGAGAGCGACGGCAGGGTGATGCCAAAGGCGACCAGCCGACCAATCCCGTCCAGGATGATCGGGACGAAATCGGGCGAGATGAAGTCGAAATACTGGCGGATGTAAGCCTGCACCTGGCTGGGGGTTAGCGGGGTGACGCTGTAGAGGTGCTCGTAAGCCTCGTTGAGCAGTTGGAACAACTGGTCGGCGTACCTGAGCAGCTCTTTCTTGCTGCGCACCTCGAGCAGGCTGAGCTGGTAGCGGTGTTTGAGGGTTTCAGCGAGTCTGGCAACCGAGGGCGGCAGCTCCTCCGGCAACAAGATCTCGTATTCCAGCCAGTCGACGTCCTTGACGTAGTTCAGCCGCTCGAGGTGCAACGGGTAGTAGCTGGAATTATAGAAGGTCGCCAGGGTGCCCAGCTCATCGAAGCCCTCGACCAGCATGCCCTCGCGATCCATGTCGGTGAAGCCCAGTGGACCGTGCACGGCGGGCAGGTCCAGCTCTCTGGCCCAGCCCTCGACGGCGCCCATCAGCGCCGCGGACACCTCGGGATCATCGACGAAGTCGATCCAGCCAAAGCGCAGGATGGGCTGCTGCCATTTATAGATGTGCAGGTGGTTGAGTATGGCGGCGATCCGCCCGGCCGGCTGGCCGTCGCGGATGGCCAGCCAGTAGCGCGCCTGACAGTACTCGAAAGCCGGATTTTTATCGCGGCGCAGAGTGTTAAGCTCATCCGCCTCGAGCAAAGGCACGTAATACGGATTCCCGCGGTAGAGACTCAACGGAAAGCGGATGAAGGTCTTTAAATCACGGATTGATTGAACTTCCTGGATTTGAACGCTCAATTCAGCCCTCGGTTGTTAAGGGTGGTTGTGCTTTTAATCAGAGTATATTTGGAAACTACAGGGGAGTGGAACGATTATACCGCCGGGTGATCGACTTGTGATCAGATCTTTTCATCCAATCCTGTTAAAGTCTCTATCAGTTATTCACGGGCTTTGCGACCCATGGGAGTGAAGGCGGCAAGAACATGGAAAAAAATTGGAGGGTGGTCTGGGGCGCCAAGTCAAACGCCTACTTCCCCGCTCTATAATCGAGGCGTCTCCTCTATCCTGAAAATTGGATTGTTAACGCTGTTTTGGCTGCCAGCGGCTGACCGCATAAGCGCTCATAACAGCCATTACCGGGATAAACGGCATCCGTAAACGGTATAGTGATTCTGCACCAGAAGAAAGGATGACGAAATACAGCACACTCCCTAAGGCCAGCGCCAGAATGAACCACTGCTTCGATCGCCATGCAGCCATCAGCCCAGCAAGATAGCCAGCGTACAGTCCGATCATAAGAATTGTGCTCCAGATCAACATGGATTTCTGGATCAGGGTCATGGTTTGAAAACGAGTGGCCATCAGTTGGAAAATATTCCCACTGAGCATTGTGCCTTCTCCCGAGAAGCACTCCATGGTCAGATTATTCGGATCCAGGCCGGTGCAAACCGGTGAAAAACCAGGATCGAGCATCAAACGTGCGGCGCCCATTGCGGTCATCTTCAAGGTCTGCAATGGATAACTTGCCAGAATTTCTACGGATCGAGAACGCATAAAGGCGTAAACCTGGCCAGGAGATGCGTTATTACTGGCAGTCAGGCTGGCGATCTCACCTTCCAGTCGTTGGGTAGCTTCCTGTTGAGATATTTGCTCGGCATCCGCCAGAACCGTTTTTGCGCGGTAGTAATAAAGATTGATATCTGAAATCGTCGACAGCGTGAAAACCCCGCCAACCTTCTGATTTCGCAGACACCATGGGAGCAGAAGCGAGGTAAACACAACCGAAAATAATATAGCATTTCGCCAAGCAATCCTCCTGTTATGATGTCCCGAAATCACAATCATAAAGATCACCAAGACAGGGAAATACTGTGAGACCGGACGGGTCAGCGCTGCCAGAGCAAACAAAACCGCGCTGGATAACAGGTGTTTCAATTGATGTGTATTCCAGTATTTGATTATCAGCCAAATGCTGGCGATCCAGAAAGGCATGAACAGGTTTTCACTGAGGTAATAATGGCCGGTCAGGATGAAAAGAGGATCCAGGGCTATCAGGATGCTCCCCATGAAAGCGAACTGGGGCGGGATTTTGAGTTCCCTGCCGACCGCATAGGTCAAACCAGCTGTTATGGTGCCTAAAATTATATGTACGAACACAAGTAAATTGCCGTTCTCTCCAGAGAGTTGCATCAGCGCTGCGAGGAGCAGCGGGTAGAGTGGAGGACGGGTCATGTCAGAGGCGGGATCAGATGTAAGCTCGCGCGAATAAGAGCCAGTATCGATGAGATTGCTGGCTATGTTGACATAACCGTCTGCGTCGCGGACGGAAAAAATGTTTGGCTGCTGTCCGAGCATAGAAAAGAAATCGACCAGCCGGACGGAGAGAGCAATGAGCAAAACAATCAGAAAAGGGGACAGCCAAGAGGGTAGTCTGATCGCTGTTTTCATAAAAGGCAAGTCAGTGGATATAACCTACAGTGTTTGGTAGTCGTGGGGCATTCCTCAGCCTGGCGTGAGTGTTGATTTGCACGGAATTGTATTTCCAAGTAACGTATATGGAAAGTAGAGTCCGCCCCTTTGACTATCTCTTATTGACTGCGGCGAGGATCAGCGCGCGCAGCTCGGGGCGCTGTAAGTCCTCGGGATGCTCGATACGCGCATGCCTGGCGCGTTTACCCGTGCCGGTCAGCAGTCCGGCGGGGTCGGGCAGGTCGGCGCCTCTGCTGAACATCAGGTTGACGTGGGCTCGAAAAGGAGCGATCGCGCAGACAAGGTCGGCGTACTTGCGGCTGTATCCATAGGCGACGATCCCCGAGGGCGGGTCGACCATCTCCAGCACGTCCGGGTAGCATTCAAGGATCAGCGCACGGGTTTGAAGTGCAAGCTCACGGATATCGGGAGTAAAACGTGCAAGAAATTCTTCCAGCTCAGGATCGTTCATGGCTGGCATTATTATCCGCTCAATCCAGGATTTTTGCCAGTTTCAGCAGAGCATTGACCGTATTCCAGTTGCGAGCGGTGGCGAATACCCCCAGTTTTTTCTCGAAAAAAGTATTGGTCAGCTTCGAACGGCCGAAACCGTTGGGACAGAACAGGAAGACCTCCTGCCCGCTGATGAGGAACTCATCCACCGGATCGCTGAATTCGGCCAGCCTTAGCAGGCCGGCCTCATTCGGCGGGCGCTGAAAAAAGACGACCGCCAGCCTGGCGGGGTCTTCGCTGCGACCGTGGGTGAAGGGATTTTGATCGACCAGCCGCTGCAGATCCGCGGCAGTGCGGATGAGGACGGGGATGTTCAACGCAAAGGTCTGGGTGATGCCCTGCTCAATCCGCTCCTCCAGCGCCGGGATATCGGTTGCATGGCTGGAGAATATGACGTTGCCGCTCTGCAGGTAGGTTTGCACGTCGCTTAACCCGAGCGACTCGTAAACCGCTTTCAATGCGGGCATCCGAATCAGATTAGCCCCGCCGACGTTGATTCCGCGGAGAAATGAGATCCACCTGGTCATTCAGGATATTTTACTCCCACCTGAACGTCTTGAGCGAGACCAGCACCCCCACTACCAGAATCCCAGCCAGCACCAGGGCTTCACCGGCGTGCAGCGCCCAGCTTTCACCGACCCACAGTCCGCGCAGCAGCTTGACCACGTAAGTCAGCGGGAGGAACTTATTGATTCTATGGATCGATTCCGGCAGCAGCTCCAGCGGATACCCCGCGCCGCACAGGAACAGCATCGGGTAAAGCAGCGCCATCGAGACAACCTGGGCGGTGCGGGCGGTGGGCATCAATCCGGCCAGGACGAGCCCGATGGCGAAAAAGCTGAAGCTGCTCAGGGTGAAGCCGCCCAGTACACTGAGTACGTTCCCGTCGAAGCGCATCTGGTAGATCAGCCTGGCAGCGACGATCAGGAGGATCATCCCCAGCGTGGTCATTGCGAACAGGACGATCACCTGGGCAAAGAGCACATACAGCGGATGGACCGGCGTGGTCTGCAGCCGGCGCAGCACGCCCACCTCGCGGTAGGCGGACATGGTGATCGCCAGACCGGTCAGGCCGGTGGTGGCGATGATCATGGCAGTGTACGCCGGAATAGACACGTCGACCGAGCCGTACCCTTTGAAATACTCAGACGGCTCATTCCCGAAGATCCCGCCGAAGATGAACAGCAGCATCAACGGGAAGCCGAGGGTAAAGAAGGCGCCGATCGGTTCGCGGAAGAACAGCTTGGTTTCCATCCAGGTCATCTTCAACAGGCTTTTCATCGCGCGGCTCACTCTCTCAACTGCCTGCCGGTCAGCTTTAAAAATACGTCCTCGAGGTTCGGCTGCTCGGTGCGCAGATCGCGGAAGCGGATTTTCTGCCTGGCGAGCTGGTTGACGACAATAGCGACCAGCGGCTCGTCCGCATCGCTGCCGTGGATGATCACCCGCCCACCCTGGATCTCGATCCGCGCATCCGCGGGGAGGGCCGCGGCGAAATCGGGCGGCAGAGCGGCATCGATGTTAAAGACCACCTGAATTTCAGCGCCGAGGTCATGGATCAGCGCTTCAGGCGTGTCCATGGCAACGATCTTCCCGTGGTCGAGGATGGCGACCCGGTCGCACAGCCGCTCCGCTTCTTCCATAAAGTGGGTGGTCATCACGACGGTGGTTCCCTTGGCGCGCACGTCGCGGACCAGATCCCAGATGGCATGGCGGGCTTGCGGATCGAGCCCGGTGGTCAGTTCGTCCAGGAAAATCAATTTCGGCTGCGACAGCAGGGCCAGGGCGATGAACAGGCGCTGCTTCTGCCCGCCGGAAAGTTTGCCGAAGGGCGAGTTGCGTTTTTCTTCCAGTCCTAACTGGCTGAGCAACTCTTCCCAATCGGTTTTTTTCGGGTAAAAGGAGCTGTAAAGATCTAAAGACTCCCAGACTTTCATCCGATCTGGCAGGTGAGACTGTTGAAGCTGCATGCCGGTCTGCGCGCGGAGCTGCCGCCCATCATGCTGAGGATCAAGACCCAGGACGTTAATCCGGCCGCTGTCCGGTTTACGCAGCCCCTCCACGCATTCGATCGTGGTGGTTTTGCCGGCGCCGTTCGGCCCAACGATGCCGAAGATTTCGAATTCTTCTACGTCAAAAGAAATGCCATCGACCGCGATGGTTTCCCCATAGACCTTGCGCAGCTCAACGACGGCGATCACTCGATTTGGTTTACTCACAAGCGTCTTTCCATTCTCCACAATGATGACGCGTACACCCATTTTAGGACGAACCAGGCGGAATTACAATCCATTCATTGGCTAATTCGATACAACATTTAGGTATAACTGCTTCTTCGCTTTAGTTGGTCGTGTAATCGGTTCTGTTTTCCTATATACTATACCTATATCAAGTTGATAATATAAACTGCTGTTGACATCCCCTGTTTTTCATTCAAGCAAATATTACTAAACAGGGCTTACATATTTAATGAAGAAACCGGAAGGGATGGAATATATGGACGAACGGACGAAATCTGAAGAGGAAATGGCAGAACCGAATAACGTCAATGGAGTCTCCGCGGAGCCTGAGACGCAGGCCGCGGCTGAGCAGCCGTTGACCGCCGAGCGTACGGCGCAAACTGGGCAGCAGGTCTTGCTGGCGGACATCCTCAAAGCCGCCGCCGGCAGGTCTGGCGGGGTGGTCGAAGCGGCGGTGGACGAATTCCTCGGCGGCAGGGGCGAGCTGCTCGAGCTGGTGCGCACCTCCCTCACCGGCCGGAAAACGGCGGCGAAGAAGAAGATCGCCGCCTTTCTTGAAGAGAAATTTAAACTCTCCGGCGAAGTGGCGCTGGTGATCGCCTCGCTGCTGATCAAGGTTGCGCCGGGGGCCGGCGACCTGGTCGAGAAAGTTTCCCCCGATGAGAAGAAGCCGGCACGCAAGAAGAAGGCCGCCAAAAGCGCAAAAAAAACCGCCAAAACAAAAAAAACTGCCAGCAAGACGAAGGCTAAAACCAAAAAAAAGACCGCGCCGAAGAAGAAAAAAGCAACGGCCAAATCGAGCGCCAAAAAGACGCGCAAGTCCAAAAGCAGCGCCGCGGCCAAAAAACCGGCGGCGCGGAAGAAGTAGATATCCGCATATTCCGCGGTTATCCGATTGTAATTGTCTGACGCCCGATCAATCGCCGGGCTGGAAATCCGCGCCGCTGCTCCGCTTCGGCAGGCGCACAGCGATCAGGTACATCAAGGCAAGCAGGGCGAATAGCGCGAACAGGCAGATCGGGATGACCTCCAGTGAGGTCTGGTCAGCCAGGACGCCGATCAGGCCGGGGATCAAGGCTGCACCGAGGCCGGTCGCGCCCATCTGCATGCCAATCGTGTTGGCGGCATGGCGCGGGCTGACCCGCTGGCTGGTGCCGGATACCAGACCGGGGAATATCGGAGCAACTGACAGGCCGATCAATGCAACGCCAGCCAGGCTGGCCGCCGGCGCGGGATTCCACCACAACAGCGCCGCGCCGATCAGCGCGCCGAGCAGGCTGCCCCAAATCAGCCTGTTGACGCCGATCCGGTGGGCGTAAAGGCCGGCAAGGACCCGACCGACGGTAAAGGTGCCCCAGTAAGAACCGGCCCAGAAACCGGCGGCAGTCGAGGGGATGCCGCGCGACTCGGTCAGCAGGGTATATGCCCAGGTGCCCAGACCTACTTCCGCGCCTACATAGATGAAAAACAACAGAACACTAAACCAGACCTCGGGGCGGCGGAATGTTTCAAATAGCGGTGTTTTGAATTCGGTCAGAATTGGCTCGGCCTTGCTCTCGTTTTTCTCACTGGCGGTCCACATCGGCAGTGTCAGCGCAAAGCAGACCGCCAAAGCCAGCTGAACCAGGGCGACAGCGATATAGCCAATCCGCCAGGAGGTGAAAGAATTGATCGCCATGGTCATGATCACCGGTCCGCTGGTGATGCCGATCCCGTAACTTGCGTGCAGCCACTGCATCAGCCCTGCGCCGAAGTTGGCCGCCATATAGGTATTCAATCCGGCGTCGATCGCCCCGGCGCCCAGTCCGGCAATCACACCCAGCGCGACCATCACCCACCAGGCCGGCGCCAGGGTGTAACCGAGTAAACCCAGGCCGGTCAGCGTGCAGCTTAAAGCCAGCAATTTCCCAACGCCAAGGCGGTTGAGCAGCACGCCGCTGGCAAAACTGGAGGCGACATAACCGGTCATGGATGAAAACAGCAGCATGCCCAGTGCGTCGAGCGGCAGCGAGAAGTCCGCGCGAATGGAAGGCCAGCCGACACCGAGCAGACCGTCGGGCATGCCCAGGGCGATAAACGCCAGATACGCCAGAAAGATCAGGCCAACCTTCGAATTGTTGGATTTTATGAGTGACATTTTCATAATGACTGATCAGACGGCGGGGAGGTTCAAAGCTTCTAAAATCTGCAATGGCTCGGTGAAAATCATCTCAGGCTTGTGTTCCTGCAGCCTTTCAACGGTGTTGTAGCCCCAGGTGGCTGCTCCGAAGTCGATGCCTGCCTGGCGCGAAGATTTCAGGTCGCGCACCTCATCGCCGATACTTAACGCCCGACCGGCCTGGATACCGGTTTTGCGCAGGATGCTCAAAAACTTCGCGGTTTTACCGAGGATCGATACGCCGCATTCGAAATCAATGAACCGGGCAGCGTTCTGCGGACCCAGCACCCGGCGGACGTTTTCTTCCTCATTGGAACTGACTACTGCTAATTTAATGCGGTGATTAACCATTGCGTCGATGACGGTCTGCATCCCCGCAGCCAGTGGAATCCGGTCGATCTGGCTGGACATCAGCTTTTTGAGATATGCCCCCATCTGAACGGCTTTCAGCGGAGAAATCTTCTTCTCCTTCATAACCACGCTGAAATCCAGGTGACGTAAATGCTCGAGTTCAGCTGGCTGCATAGACGGCAGGTGAAAGCGCTCGGCAAGGGTGTTATAAACTGACAGGAACCACGGGTAGGAATCGGCCAGGGTGCCGTCGAAGTCGAAAATCACCAGTTGATATTTCATCACATTACATAAAATCCTTGCTTTGACGAAGGGTCTATTTGTGCTGCGACAACGCTGGGGTGGATTGTAGCTCATAATCGCAATATTGGGTCATGAATTGGTGATTAATTATCGCCGCTGTTTCTGTACAATCTCCATTAATCGCTTATAATGTGTCCCTTCGATATACTCTGCCTAACAACTCATACAACCGAGCCTGGCAGCAGCACCAGTCTTCCACGGCCGGGGTTGTATAGATAGCCAATCTTTTTTACGGAACGATAATAATTGATTAGTAAACCTCTGCTGATCTATAATCCTGCTGCCAACCAGGGGAATGCCGGTAAAATACTGCTCAGAGTGGAGGGATTACTGGGCGAAACGGGCTTTGCGTATGAACTGGCCTTGACTGGCGGGCCGGGAGATGCGCTGCGGTACGCCCGTCAGGCTGCTGAAGAGGGGCGGCCGCTGGTCGTGGCAGCCGGCGGTGATGGAACAGCCAACGAAGTGATCAACGGGCTGATGCAGGCCAACCTGGCCGGGGGCGTCCGCCCTGCGCTGGCCGTGCTGCCGGTTGGGCGCGGCAATGATTTCTCTTACGGCGTGGGAATCCCCGCTGATCTGGTTGAATCGGTTCAGGTGTTGTCTAAAGGCGAGAAGCGCTGCATCGATATCGGCCGAGTCAGTGGGGGAGATTATCCGCAGGGCCGGTATTTTGGCAATGGGATCGGCCTGGGCTTCGATGCTGTGGTTGGTTTTGAGGCGGCAAAAATCAAGTGGGCGCAGGGAGCGGTTTCATACCTGACCGCGGTGGTGAAAACGATCTTCCTGTATGCGAAAGCTCCCGTGTATGAAGTCCTCATGGACGGCGAAACCATCCGGCAGCCGTTTTTGATGATCTCGGTGATGAACGGACGGCGGATGGGCGGCATGTTCCAGATGGCGCCCGAAAGCGACAACGGCGACGGCGCGTTCGACCTGTGCCTGGCGGGGCAGGTGCCGCAGATGAAAATCCTGCCGCTGGCGGTTAAATTCATTAGCGGCACGCAGCAAGGTCACCCGGCCATCCGCATGACCCGCGCTCGCCAGTTGACCATCCGGGCAATCGAAGGGACCATCCCTGCCCACGCGGACGGAGAAACTATCTGTGAAAAAGGACAGGAATTGGTCATCGAGATCCAACCTGCTTCGTTAAATGTGATCACAAAACCAGGGGAAATCCCGTCTAAGTAACCCTATGCGCGCTGTCAATTGGATTCTGCGAAGAATTTTCAGCATAATCTGTCGGATCGATCGGAGAGCATTCGCCAGCTTCCCCCAGGCGGGTCCGCTTATTCTGGTTGGGAATCACATCAATTTTATGGAAGTCCCTTTACTCGTTTCTCACCTGGACAATCCAGCCCTGACGGGACTGGCAAAAAAAGAAACCTGGGATAATCCGCTCTTGAGCTTTCTATTCACCGGCTGGAAAATTATCCCGATCGACCGCGGCTTGGTCGATCGCGAGGCGATCCGCCTCTGCATCGAAGCGCTCGATCAGGGTAAAATGCTGGCGCTCGCTCCCGAAGGGACGCGCAGCAAGGACGGATTGCTGCAGCCGGGCAAACCCGGGGTGGTCGCCCTGGCGCTCCAGAGCGGGGCGCCGCTGCAGCCGTTCGGATTCTACGGTCATGAAAACTTCTGGGAGAATATCAAGCGTCTGCGCCGAACCGATTTTTGCATGACAGTTGGCAGACCTTTCAGAATCGATCCGGGTGTGGATTTTCGCTCCCGTGAGGCGCGTCAGCAGATCACCGACGAGATCATGTATAAAATCGCCGAATGCCTGCCGGATAAGTACCGCGGGCATTACCGCTTCGATGGGAAGATCGAATACAGGCACCTGGTCGAATTTTAGCTGGCAGGCGCTGCTAGTTAATTGGCGGGGGTAGCGTTCACGCCTTCTTCCTGGGTGGTGGAGGCGGCGGGTTTCGGGTCGCGCATCTGGATGATCAGGAGGGTGCTGGCCAGCATCAGGCCGATGGCGAGCAGCAGCGCCGGTGTGAACGAACCGGCAGGGGTCTTCAAGGCTTCCATGATATAGACGAAAACGACCGACGCCTGGCTGAAGAGCTGGATCAGCCCGTTGGAGGTACCTTCGGGGGTCGGGTTGGTGACTTCGGCGGCGTACTGCATGCCGACGGAGCTGGCGCTGACCAGGAAGAATCCCATCGCGAATGCGGAAACAAAGAGCAGCCAGCCCGCGCTGGCAAAGGTCAGCCCGACCAGCCCGGGCACGGCCAGGACGAAGCCGAGCAGGATGAACTTCTGTCGCTTGTGCTGCCGGTCGGAGAACGGTGGGATGGCCACCGCGCCGAGTACACCGCCGACGAGCATCAGCGCCCCAAGGGTGCCGGCGTCGGTTGGGGAGAATCCACGCGGGCGGATGATCGCCTCCACCCAGGTGGTCACGCCGTTGAAGATGCCCATACCGATGAACGAAACGCACAGGTACAGCCAAAAGTCTTTGATTCGCAGGGCGTGCTTGAGTCCGTCCAGCATCAGCGCGCGCACCTCCTGACCGGCCGGGCAGGGAGGGGTCGGCGGTTTCTCGCGGGCGAAGATGAGGAAGAGCACGGCAGAGAACGCCGCCAAACCGCCGAAGATCAACTGCACGCTTGGAATGCTCATGCTCTCGGTCAGCAGCGGGGTCAGGACCATGCCGAGCGCGGTGCCGACCAGGTTGGACAGCGTCACCAGCCCGACTGCGGTGGCACGCTCTTCGATGCTGAACCACTGCGCGGGCACCTTGGTCCAGGCGTTGAGCAGGAAGGGCTGGGCAACGGCGATGGCGATCGTCGCCAACAGGACCAGAGTGTAGTCGGCGCCGGCCAGCCCGCGGACGATGCCGAAAATGCCCATCAGCACCGCGCCGAGGCTGACGGTGGGCCGGAAACCGAAGGTGTCGATCGCCCAGGAGACCGGGATGGAGAGCGGGATGAAGGCGATCATGAAGGTCATCGCCAGCAGGCCGATCTGCAGGTCGCTCACGCCGTAGTACTGCGCCGCCGGTCCGGTGATCGGCGCGTAGGTGATCCAGAGGATCTGGATGGTCAGGTTGATGAACATGAAGACTGCCAGGACGGCCCAGCGGTAGGGGTAGAGTTTGAAAGATTTTTCGGCCATTGAGCGCTCCTGAACGACCTGGTTTTTTGAAATGGAGTACCCCTTCATTATGCCACAGGTTGATGTTGCTGCCCCAGCCCCGATGTTACAATTTTTGGTCAGTTTGGAGATGCGATTGGTTACCTATCCAAAGGCCGCTTTTACCCTTATTAACGGTTTCCTGTTGATCATCCCGCTGTTTTTATTGCGATTTGGGATTCCTCCCATGGTGCATAAGGCTGCAGAGCCATAGTTGGATCATTTTCCCCCAGTCGAAGGCTATGAACGGATTGCTCTCGATGGATATTTCATCACCAATACTTTTCTGATCTTTTCACCCCTGATCGTCCATTGAATCCCCCATAGGGTAATTGTTCGACAGGCTGGGGGCAGGAGTGAAAAGGATATCCGACCAGGATTTGGTGGAGTTGTAGATTGGGCGTTCGACCGGGCTCATCGATTCAGGTTCGAAGGCGAAGGTTGTGGGGCAGATTAAAAAATCGACCTCAATCAATCCCCGGCTTTTCTCGAGAAGCGCGGGATGAGGAACGGCGTCTGCTGTCTGTACGCCAGATACTCGGCTCCAAAGCGCATTTCCATTTCTTTCTCTTCCAGCACTTTGATGTAGGTGAACAGCGCCGCCGCGCCGATAAAAACCAGCATCACCGCCGCGATCGAGCCGATCAGCACCGCCACTCCCAGGTACATTACGACCGCGCCGAGCGCCATCGGGTTGCGGCAGTAGGAGTAGGGCGGCTGGATGATCAGCTTCTGGGTCGCCATAAGCGGCACGGGTGTGCCCCGGCCGATGGTGAACTGGGTGTATATGGACCAGATTGCAAAAAACCAGCCCAGGAGGATGAGCAGAACGCCAAAGATGAGGTTGAGCGGCTCGAGAATCAACGCCGGGAAACCCAGCCAGCGGTCGATCAGTGCGCCGAGGGCGATCAGACCAAACGGAAGGAGGATTAAAAAGAAAATCGCCTCGAATAACAGGGCGATATACCTTTGTTTGGGATTGTATTCACGTTTGGCTTGCTCAAGCAGCCTGCTCCAAAAATTTCGACCGGCCATAAGCTTATCCCTTCCCCGGAAAAATCCTGCAAAGTGATTATATCACCGGGCGTAGACGGCTCGCCGCTAGATGAGCCTGCGGAGTGGGGGATGCGGTTGTAAGCGCCAGGTCACTCGTGCAAAACCTGCTGGCTGAACAGCTCCTTGAAGGAAGGCAGCGCTGATTTCAGATCATCTGCCGTGTCAGTATCAATTAATACCTGAGGCGAGCATCACCATGCTCGCCTCAAGCTTTCCTCGTCGGAGTCTCAGCGTTAGGATCTCATATTGACGTTGATCAACCATTCAACGCCGAATTTATCGGTAAATGAGCCGAAATAGTCGCCCCAAAATTCCATCTTCATAGGAGAACTGATCTTTCCGCCGGCGGACAGGCTGGCAAACAATCTGTCCGCCTCCTCGCGGCTCTCGGGCGAGAGCATGATGGACACATTATTGCCCATTCTCAACGGTTCAGGGCTCAGGCCGTCGACGACGTCGCTGCCGTGCAGCTCGGTCTCTTTTGAGATTGGTAAACCGATATGCAGAATTTTTTCTCCATCTGCCGGGGAGAGTTCCGATCCCGGCATGTCCTTGTAGCGCTGCAACTGGAAGAACTCGCCGCCGAACGCTGACCTGTAGAAGTTGAACGCCTGCTCGGTGGTGTCTTTGAAATTGAGGTATACATGAACTTTGGTCATCTCGGATCCTTTCTGTAATTATAGGACATATATTCTAAATAATATCATATATGTCAATTAATTTCAACTCCGATAAATTAAGGACGAAACTCACCCCGCATCAATGATTATTTGACAGCCGAAACACGGTCACCGGGAGGGGATAATTTTTCGACCGATGGTAAAATAGACCCATCGCATTGATCTGGATATATATTCTAAAAACTGAATAGGCTGTTCGATCAAAAGCCAACGGAGGCGTTGTGCGCGTTTCTTTTCTGCCAACTGAAGTCAAGTTCTTCGATTATTTTGAACAGGCCAGTAAGAATCTGCTTGAGGGGGCTGTTATGGTTAAAGCCCTGTTGGATGATTATCACGACATCGAGGAATCTGCGGCGAGGATCACCGAAATCGAGCATCGCGGCGATTTCATCGTCCATGAAGTGACCAATCTGCTGCCCAAGACCCTGGTCACGCCGCTGGATAGCGATGATATCCAGCGCCTGATTTTTGCGATCGACGATGCCCTCGACACCTTGCATGCTGCCATCATGCGCCTTTCGATCTATCAGGTTTCCGATATCAAAAAACCCGCCAAACGACTGGCAACCTTGATCGTCGAGGGCGCTACGGAACTGTATCATGCGCTCGAGGGATTGCGCGATAAAAAAATGTACGGGCAGGTCAAAGAGCGAATTGTACAGATCAATACGATCGAGAACAACAGCGACCGCGTGCTGGAAGACGGGCTGCGCAACCTGGTCACCCGGCGGGACAACCTGTTCGAGTTCATCTGCTGGAAAGAGATCTACGAGCTGCTCGAGCAGGTGACTGACCGTTTGGAAGACGCCGGGGATGTAATTCAAAAAGTCATCATTGCCAATGCTTGATTGGACCCTCATTTCCGTTGTTGCCATCATTGGGCTGGCGCTCGTCTTTGACTTTGTCAACGGCTTTCATGACGCCGCCAATTCAATTGCCACTGTGGTTTCTACCCGCGTGCTCACCCCTCTGCAAGGGGTCATTTGGGCAGCGTTCTTCAACTTCGTCGCAGCTTTCACCTTTGGCACTGCGGTCGCGCACACCATCGGCGCAGGTCTGATCGACGTCAATCAGGTCGACAACCTGGTGATCTTCTCCGGGCTGGTTGGCGCCGTCGTCTGGGATATCCTCACCTGGTATTTCGCCCTGCCGACCAGCTCCTCACATGCGCTGATCGGCGGCTATGCCGGCGCCGCCATCGTCAAGGCCGGCCTTGATGTGATCATCCTCTCGGGCTGGATCAAAACTCTGGCGTTCATCGTCATCGCGCCGCTGCTCGGCTGGCTGCTGGGCACTCTATTTATGTTCATCATCTACTGGCTGTTTCGCAAAAAGTCGCCCGGCAGCGTCGATCACATCTTCCGCCGCGGGCAGCTGGTTTCAGCCGGGCTGTACAGCCTTGGGCACGGCACGAACGACGCCCAGAAGACCATGGGGATCATCGCCGGCGCGCTCTTCACCGTACCGGCTTACCGCCATCTGGTGACAGACGCGCAGGGCGAACTGGCCATCCCCTTCTGGATTGTGTTGATGGCGCATGCTGCCATCGCCCTGGGAACGCTCTCCGGCGGCTGGCGCATCGTCCACACCGTCGGCAGCAGGATCACCAAGCTGGTGCCGATGGGCGGGTTTGCCGCTGAAACCGCCGGGGCGGTGACCATTTTCACCTCGTCGCTGCTCGGCATCCCCGTGTCGACCACCCACACCATCACCGGCGCGATCGTCGGGGTGGGCTCGCTGCGCAGCAAGCGCGCGGTGCGCTGGGGTGTGGCCGGCAAGATCGTCTGGGCCTGGATTCTGACCATCCCCATGGCAGGCGGGATGGCCGCGCTGGTTTATCTGATCGCGGGGCTGATCGCCGGTCGATTCTGATCGATTTAGTTCAATAATCAAGGGGGCAACACAGGTCGAAATGATGATTATCGCCGTTCTTGCTAACTAAAATCATCCGAATACCAATTTGGGAAGGTTTTTGCGGGGCGATGAATGTGAAATTGACGTATGATATAGAAAACCACTGATTCGTGAATAAGGAACTGTCAATGGGAAAAACAGACAATCTGACCAAAACTCTAGCAGTTAGCGGTACCACACTGGTTTTCATCCCGATTCTTGCGCCCTTTGTTTTTGCCATCATGGCTTTGACCACCAGTGGCAGGTTTCATTTTGATTTCTTGATGCCGGGTGAGTTATTTCCATTAGTATTAGTCGGATCAGGGCTGTTGATCTATGCCGCGGTTCGGGCGCGTTCGCGGCGTAAGCTGATCATCTGGAGCTTTGTGATCGGCATCGTCATGCTGTTCGGCGCGCAGGGACTGGCGCTGGCCACAGGTCTGGCATCTGGAGCAAGAGAAGCCACCGGCATTTGGTGGATTCTCACGCTTGGAATGATAATCCTCTATGACCTGGCAGCACTTGCCACCTGCATCGGCGGATTCCTGCTACTTAAGGATCTTTACGCGCACCCGCCGGCAACTCCTGTGACCGACTCCCCCCAGCAATGACCGGGCAGGTAAGTTCATCACGGGTCAAGCGGACGCTGCTGCATTACCACCCGTCCGCTTTCCTGCTGGCAGCGCAGCTGTTACTGCTCATCCTCTACGCGGCCTACGATGGCATCCACCAGCAGCGCGCGCTGCTCAGCGCGATTGGCGGGGTGCTGCTCGTCCTGGTCATCTGGGTAGTCAGCCGCAGCCCGGCACGCAACTGGATCGCCTGGCTGCTGGCCGTCCCGGCGTTCATCCTCTCCCTGCTTTCGGTTTATTTTGTCAATTCAACCATGCTGGGATGGTCTTCTCTGCTGGAGGCTTTACTGTACTTCTACGCGGCCGGCAGCCTGATCGCTTATATGCTTAGCGATTACCAGGTGACCACCGATGAGCTGTTTGCAGCCGGTGCTACCTTTACCTTGATCGCCTGGGCCTTTGCTTACCTGTATCTGATGCTGCAGAGCTGGTCGCCGGGCAGCCTGATCGGCGGCGTGCCGCCGCGCGATCAGCTCACATTTGTTGAATTACTATTCGTGAGTTTCACAAATTTATCCGCCGCAGGATTGAGCGACGTCTATCCGGTCACTGCCGCAGCGCGGGTGCTGATGATGCTCGAGCAGTTCGCCGGGGTGGGTTACGTCGCCATGGTGATCTCACGGCTGATTGGGATGACCACCCTGCGGGTGCGCGGCAGGCGCGCATAGATAGTTCCAGACAGCCAGTTCCTGTTCGAATGCGCCGGCTCGATCGGATTTGACGGGCAGGTTACCAGCTTGCCTGGTGCTCCTCCGCGAATCCGACCAGTTCTTTGATCTGGACGGTTTCGCCCAGGTCGCTGACGGCTGTACCGTTGTAGCGCCCGAACATCTGATGCACCTCACTGCGGATGATCGCCAGGTTGGTGGTCGCCACCCTTTCTTTAAAGGGGGTGAATACAAGGTTCAGCCGGCCTTCGCTGTCGCTGAACTTCCACGGTTGCATGTAATCGCCTGTGACGTAATCGAACCTGACCTGCTCGAGTTTGTGAATGCGGTTGTCCAGGATCAGCGCGTTTTCCCCGGCTTTGGACAGGTCGCCAAAGCCGCAGCCGAGATTAAGCCCGACCGTGCGCCCGTCGGGAAGGAAGCCGGAGGCGCTGGCCCAATTCCAATAGGATTTGTATTCCCACACCCCGCGGCCCCAGTCCAGCGAGCCCAGGCAACTGGACGGCTCCAGGATTTCGGTCAGGCCGCCGTAGCGGATTTCCCCGCTGGCGGGCATGCAGTTGATCTTGCGGTTGTAGTAGAAGCGTTTTGCGCCAATGGGGATGACGATGGTCATCGACTCGTATTCCGGCGGCGCGGTCAGGTCGATTTCGGCGCTGATCCCGCGTCCGTCGTGGAACGCCGGCCAGGCAACCGATAGGTGTCGCCGGCCTGGATGTAAGCTGAAAGCCAGCTTGAGGCGCTGGTCTTCAAAACGGCTGTCGCCGGCGTCGCTGTTATTCGGCAGGACGACTCCCTTGCCAAGCGGAACGACCAGCCCTTCTTCGTGCAGCTCGCCGGTCTCGAAATCCAGGGTGTAGACGAACAGGTTGCCGGCGTAGCCCAAATCGGCGATGGTGGCTGAGAAGAATCTGCGCGGGGTGAAGACCGCGTAGTAATCCCAGCGTTTGATGCGAAAACGCTGCAGGGGGCGCAGCGCATAAAAACGGGCTGCCTGGAGGTTGCAGTCCAATAGCGGCTGGCGTGACCAGCCGACCTGGGTCAGCCTGCCCTCGGGCGTCAGCAAAGGTCCTGCCTGGATGATTTCCTGTTGCATATATCCTCCTAAGTTATCCACCGTTCAACCAGACGGTCATACGGGAGGGGCCGCGGTTGCCCCAAAGAAAATATGGGATGAACGTAATAGGCTGGCCGCCGCTTGTCCTGGCGGAGATGTTGACAGTCCCGCCGAAAAGGGACTCGTCGATGATCGGTTCGAGCGAATCCGGATCGAGCTGCGCCTGGAACAGGTCCACTTCGGGCTGATCCGCGCTCTCCAGGCAATAGACCAGCGGCCCGCGAGTCACTGCCACCTTGCCGCGGTGGCCTTTCACCTTAGGATGAGCTCGCTGGAGGACAATCGGCATCTTAAAGTCGATCATGACCTCATCGCTGTTTTGCCAGAGACGGTGGATGATCTGAAAGCCAACCGCGCAGCCATCGTCTGCCGCGTCAAGCGCCGGGCGGCCGTTGACTGTTACCAGCATGCCGGCAGCCCACTTTGGTCGGCGCAATTCAAGATCGAACTCTGCCGGTCCTTGCGAGTCGATGTTGACTAACCTAAGGATAATTCGACCCTGCCAGGGCAAGCCGGAGTCCATCTGCAGACTGAGGTTGAGCCTTCCGCCTTCCGTGCTTTGGATCGTCACCCCACTCAACAGACAGCTGATGTACTGGTGAATCCGCAGGCCCCCGGGCTCGACTGTATAGATATTCTTTCCCAGGCTGGCCCAGGCGCGCGAGAGGTTCGACGGGCAGCAGGGGACCTTGTACCAGGGGCGGCGGAAGACCTCGCCGCGGTTGGCGAGAGGATTGTTGTACAGGTAGCTGGTCCCTTCCAGCCCCATGCCGACCGCGGCGGCGTTGTAGAGCTGCCATTCGAAAAGGTCGCTGTACCTGGCTTCACCGGTGAGCCGGGCCATCTCCCAGTTCCATAACAGGCTGCCGAGTGCCGCGCAGGTCTCCGCGTAAGCGTAACGCGGATTCAGTTCGTAGTCGTTACCGAATCCCTCCAGACCTGGCTGTGCACCAATCCCGCCGGTCAGGTACATGCGCCGCGTAGTCATGCGCTCCCAGGCGCGCTCCAGGGCGGGCAGCAGGTTGCGGTCGCCGCTCAGCCGGGCGAGCATGGCGGTTGCGGTCATCAGGTAAGTGAAGCGCACCGCATGCCCGACCGGCACAGTCTGCTGGCGAACGGGGCGGTGCTGCTGGAAGTATTTCCCGCTCAGGGCGCTGGCGATCCAGCGAACGGTCGATCCAGGGGGCTTCTTCCCCGGGTTGTCGGGAGGCAGTTCGAATGGCTGGTAATCAGGATGGGCAAGCAGGTACTCCCGGCGCCGCTTCTCGACGGATCTTGCGCGCCGGCTCACATCGCTGTTCTGGCGGAGGATGGAAAGGGCGATCCGCCGGATTCGCCCGCGCTGCTCGATGAACTGGCGGGCCAGCTTCAGGTAGGATCCATCCCCGGGGGCAACCTGATGCAGGCGCAGCAGGGCGATTTCGATCTCCTCGTGCCCTGGAGTGTAATCCGGACCTTTTCCGAGGAAGTCCGCGGTGATGCGGTCAGCAGCACGCAGGGCGATCGCGAGCAGGACTTCCCGCCCGGTGACCTCGTAATGACTCACCCCGGCTTCAATCAGATGCCCGTGACAGTACAGCTCGTGCTCGATCTGCAGGTTGCGCCAGCGAACCCCCGGGAAGTGAATCTGATTATAGGTGAACAGGTAGCCGTCCGGCGCCTGCACCCGGGCGAGCAGGTCGATGAATGCATCCACCAGTGCGGCAAGGCGCGGATTGGGGTCGTAGTCGAGGATGAGCGCGGCAGCTTCCAGCCATTTGTAGGCGTCGGAATCGGCGAAGAACCAGCCGGTGCGCAGCCCCTGGCTCAGCCCGGCGGCAATGCGGAAATTCTCGATACAGCCCGCAGCTTCGAGCTGCTGCCACTGGTGGAAGATCGCTGATCGAGCATTGACCTCGCGCCAGCTTTGCCAGAAACCAGGAAGGAAAGTGACCTGACTCATTTCCTGTCGCGCATGAACAGCAGCGGGATCAGCGAGAGCAGTGCAATCGCAGAGCCAACCTGGAAGATTATCGGCGCCGGGATGAAACCGGCCTCGCCGTTGATTATCGTGGGGATGCCGTAAGCGCGGATCAGCGATGAGCCGATCCACGGCCCGACCACCATCGGGATGGCGATCCAGAAGATCATGCGGATGCCGAGGAATTTGCCGCGGTTTTGCTCGGGCAGCAGGTCCTTCAGCCAGGCGACCGAGGCGATCGAGGCTGCCAGCGCAAACGCCTGCCAGAGAAAGCCGGTCAGCGCCAGCAGCGGGATGGTCCTGACCAGCGAGAGTAAAAAGCCGCCGAGGGCGCTGACCGCGATCGCGACCGCCATCATCACCTTTTTGCTCCAGCGGTCGGCGAGAATGCCGAGGGGGAGGGCGACAACCGCCGCGCCCACCATCACCGCCCCGCCGATGATGCTGTATTCGGTTTTCGTCACGCCGATGTAGTTATTCAGGTACACGATCAAATAGGGAAAGGAAACCTGCATGCCGATGCTGGAGATCATGATGAACAGCAGCAGGATGAACAAATTGCGGTTCTGGCGAAGCGTATCCAGGTTGAATAGTTGGGCGAACTCGCTCCAGAAAGAGGGGCGCGGTTGGGAACGCTCGGGCTGTTTGACGTCCTGCAGCAGCAGTCCACCGACCAGTCCGACCACCATGACGATCCCGCCGAGCACGTAAAAGAAGATGAAATAGCCGACGTTGTCGATCAGGATCCCCGCGGCGACCATGGATACGATTTGGGCAAGGAACGCGCTCAGATTGAGCACGCCCTCCACCCGTCCGCGCTGCTCGCTGCGGGCAATGTCTGCCGTCCAGGCGTTGAAAGCCGCGTCGTTGGCAGTCGAGCCGAAAAAGGTCATCAGCGAGTCGGCCACGACCACCATGATGACCGCCAGGCTCGTCGCCTTGATGTAAGCCACAGTCGGGAACAGCACGGTCGAAAGACCCCAGAGGATGTACCCGATGAGGATAAACGGGCGGCGGCGCCCCCAGCGGGAGCGGGTGCGGTCGCTGAGCGTGCCCATCAACAGAGTGGTCAGTGTTGCGGTGATCGCGCTGGCGGCGACCATCCAGGCCACCGGGCGGGGATCAGGGGTGATGGTGTCGTAGACGAAGGTGTTGAACCAGGAGTTTTCGACCGCCCAGGCGATCTGACCGGTCAGCGCCAGGGCGACCATGACGAACCAGGCGCGCGGGGTGATGCGATGCGGAATGGGAGAGTCCATCAATCATCCTTATCAGTCGGAAAGATGTATGACAACGGGATACGAGACCATCTTACACCATTTTATAAGAAAGGCGCTGAAAAGCGGTTTGTGTTTTTGCGGCAGGACCAGCACCCTTGACCTTAGAGATAACTGCCGAATGGCATTGAATCCGGCGGTCAACTGTGTTACATTTTGGTTTCATTGCGATTCGGATGGGAAATTTGAATATAGAAAAACGTATTGGTGATATGCCAAAACCTCCCAGATCCATACCTGAATGGCGAACGATCAATCAGCTTATCGTCAGTTCCCAGCGGCTTACCCCCGCCGATGTGGTGCGCTGGATGGGCATGCTCCAGGCGCAGGATTACCTGGCGGCGCTGTGGGCGGTCGGGCTGCGCGCTTCCGGCGCAACGGAAGCCAGCGTTGAACAGGCGCTGGCAGAACGCAAAATCGTGCGCACCTGGCCCGCTCGTGGTACGCTCCATTTCGTGCCGGCGGAGGATGTTCGCTGGATGCTGAGCCTGCTCGCTCCGCGGGTGATCGCTCTCACCAACAGGCGCTACCTCCAGTTAGGGCTGGATGGCGGTGATTTCGAGCGCAGCCGTAAGATCCTGACCCAGGCGCTGCGCGGCGGCAACATTCTCACCCGGCCGGAAGCCTATCAGGCGTTGGAGGCCGGCGGCGTGTCCACCGAAGGTCAGCGCGGCATCCACATCCTTGGCCGGCTGGCGATGGAGGGATTGATCTGCTTCGGAGCGCGCCAGGGTAAGCAGCAGACCTTCGTGCTGCTGGAGGAGTGGCTGCCGCCGGGGAAAGCGCTCGCGCGCGAACAGGCCCTGGCGGAGGTTACCCGGCGCTACTTCAACAGCCACGGTCCGGCGACTGTACATGATTTTGCCTGGTGGTCGGGCCTGACCCTGGCGGACGCCCGCATCGGATTGGAACTGGCGGCGCTTGACCTGGCTGAGCTGGTGATCGATGGTACGACTTACTACCAGCCGCTTTCATCGCGAGAGGGACTATGGAATGAGGATTGCGTCCACCTGCTGCCGGCATTTGACGAATACCTGGTCGGTTATTCCGACCGCAGCGCGGTGCTGGATCCGCAGGTGATGAAGAGTGTCAACGCCGGCGGGGGGATGTTGAGCCCGGTCATCCTGATTGACGGCAGGGTCGCCGGTACGTGGAAGCGGACGCTGAAAAAAGACCGCGTGGAGGTGAGCCCGGTCTGGTTCGATCAGCCGGGAGAAGAGCAGATGGCGGCGTTCAGGCAGGCAGCCGCGCGCTACGCCGAATTTTTAGGTCTGGGCCTTTCGGAGTAATTCCGGCTGTTGATCTGTCAGAAACGAAAAACAGGATCGCAGTGATACAGGCCTGACCGTATGGAGCTTCTCACATGCCGGGACCCAGCCCCGCTCCTTCGACCGGCTCAGGGATCGGGCCAGCAGTTCAATGGGAAGGGCAGTCAGGAGGCCCAACAAATCACCCGCCCTTCGTTTGCCGGAGGGATAAAGTGGAACGCACGCAATTGCGTCAATCTCCGTAATTCACATCCGGCGTCTGGATTCGCCGGGCGGCCTGGCGATTCCGCGCCGCCCGCATGATTCTGCTGATTCCCAGGAATAACAGCGCACCGGTCAGAAAACCCAGACCGTTGGTGATCACGTCGTTGACGTCGATTGCATGGTAGAACACGCCCAGTCCAAGCTTGATCAGCAGCTGCAGGCCTTCCAGACTCAGGCCGACCACCAGGGTGTAAAGCAGTGTCTGACGAAAATTCAGCGATTTGAGGAACGCCAGGCCAAAGCCGAACGGGATGGTCAGGAAGAAGTTCATGGTCAGGTCGCGGATCATCGCTACGCCGGCGTTCATTGAGATCAGGCGGGCTGCAGTCCTGAATAGGTTCAGATTCACTTCGGAGAGCGCCCGCAATGTTCCCTGGCGGGTCAGGTTATCCGGCCAGTTAGAAGGAATGGGGATGGGGAAGAAGACGGCCATCAGCAAAGCCATCAAATACATTCCAAATAAAACCAGCCCGAGTTGATATCTCCATCCGCGCTGACGATAGCGAATGATGGCTGCGATCAGGATCACCAGACTGATCAAGAACGGGTACGGGAAAAATGTGAGCATTTGGATGTTCATATCGAAGATGGTTCCTTTGTCAGCGAGCCTTTCATTGTGCTTGACCGGTGGTTGTGATATTTCCCGACAGCACGCGGATTAGCCGGATCGATCCTCGAAAGGCTGAGTTTACCACGTTAATAGATCGGGTAACCTCGGCGCGCACTTGTTATAGACGGATGGGGGCGCGGAATGGTTCCTTTGACGCGACCGCGGGTGGAATCGAGGTGAGCGGCTATCAGGGGAAATCGGAAAGACAGCCCTGTTGTTATTTGTTAATCGGGCAAGTATAATTTGACAGGATTGGTCTTCATTAATATCTGCCCAATTGCCCAATTGAGGGGTGTGAGCAGGTTCATTATTACCTTTTGGAGGGACTATGGACAGGACGAGAGGCGGTTTCAGCACCATCGACGAATACATCGCCGAATTCCCTGAGGATATCCAGCTGAAGCTGCGCGAGCTGCGGGCGGTGATCGCCGCCGAAGCCCCGCAGGCCAGCGAGAAGATCAGCTACGCCATGCCGACCTTTTACCTGAACGGCAATCTGGTCCATTTCGCCGCGTACCAGCGCCACATTGGTTTCTTCCCGGCGCCGACCGGCCTGGCGGAGTTCGAGCAGGAGCTCGCACCTTATAAGCATTCCAAGGGCGCGGTGCAATTCCCGCTCGACCGGCCGCTGCCGCTGGATTTGGTTCGCAAGATTGTGAGATACCGGGTGCAGGAAAACCTGCGCAAGGCAGCGGAAAAGAGAAAGAAGAAATAGTACTGCAGGTTGGTTTTTAGGCTCAGCAGGCCTCAAAAAGCGCGATATCCTACATAATCATGAAAATAGGGCTGGGTTTTGGATGGCGTCAGTATCTAGCGCAAACCAGGCAGTACCCTCTCTCAACCTGTTATATTGAATTAAGTAGTAAAAATCCGGCAACCATGTGGGCAAATCAATAGTATACTAACCTAAAGAACTCAATAATATTGGTAGTTTAATAATCTCCAAGAAAAGGAATCAAAATGCCAGCTAAAAGTATCGACCTTGCAAGTGTTTTCCAGACCGTTGCCCAGAACCTGGAACAAAACCAGGGCAGCCTGGATCAGATGGACACCTACAACCACGACCACGGCAGCAACATGGCGCAGACCTTCAAGACAATCTCCGGCGCTGTGGCGAAAAAGAAAAGCTCTTCCGCCAGCACGCAACTGGCCTATGCCGCTAAGCAGCTCTCCAAAACTACGACCAGCGGATCGGCAAAGCTCTATGCCGAGAACCTGAACCGCGCCGCTCAGCAGTTCAAGGGCAAGCCGGTGACAGAAAGGGGCGCGCTGGATCTTCTCTCGACGCTGATCGGCAGCGACCAGCCCATCCCCCAGCAGCCACAGCAGACCGTTCAGCAGGCGCCCTCAGCAGGCGGCGACCTGCTCGGCGCGCTGCTCGGCGGCATGGGCGGGCAGACCTCACAGCAGCCAGTTCAGCAGTCGCCATCGGCGGGCGGCGATCTGCTCGGCGCGCTGCTCGGCGGCCTCGGCGGTCAGGCGACCCAGCAGCCCGTTCAGCAGGCGCCTTCGGCGGGCGGAGACCTGCTCGGCGCGCTGCTCGGCGGCCTGGGCGGGCAGACCTCGCAGCAGCCTGTTCAGCAGGCGCCCTCGGCAGGCGGAGACCTGCTCGGCGCGCTGCTCGGCGGTATGGGCGGTGGGGGGACCGGCTCGCAGGGCGGCGGGGGGATTGACCTGGGCGACCTGCTGCAGGCCGGGATGGCCTATATGCAGGCCAAGCAGCAGGGTCAGGGCAACCTGATGGCGATCATCCAGGCGATCTCTGCTGCCAGCCGGGTGGGCAGCTCTGCGCCGCACCGCAACCAGTCCACCCAGTTGGTGGTCGGGTCGTTCCTCCAGGCGCTGAGCGGGATGAAGCAGTAAGGACCATTTGTAGGTTGGGTTGAGGGCGCGAAGATCCGCACCCGTTTTATGGCATAACTCGCGCCCGAAACCCAACATTCATGTGTTGGGTTTCGGATGGCGCCGGGAACGACCGGCATTCTAGGATTCCCCATCCTCAACCCAACCTACGGTTCGGTGAAGTGAAACGCGTAGGTTGGGTTGAGGGCGCGAAGGCATGCTTCATTCATGGCATAAGTTCCGGCCGATTGGATGTTGACCGCACCCGCCTTCTCAGCAATTTGTTTTTGCAGGTCTAGCGCAATGATAACGGTGATTTGACGGTCTTTACCAATAATAGTCTTTTCAACCAACAACTTTACAAGCTAACGCTTTAGCAGATACTTTTGATGCCGCTCCTCGTCATTCTGGGGGGCGGCATTTTGCCACTCTAGCCCAGTGGCAAGATCCGAGAGGTGTTCCCTAGTAATATCCTCCCGATAGGTGAGCGTCGCCAAATTGTTCACCTCAATCTGGCGGTTCATTCGCTGTTTGAGACCCAGTTCCTGGACGCTCAACGCACTGAGTTGGAAATCCATATCATCTTCCGAGATCTTCCCTTTCCGGGCTTGGGTGATTACCCACTGTCGTTCCATGGTGAGCGCATCCAGGTCATTCTGCAGGTTACCCATTTAGCAATTTTAGCGTTCTGTCCACACACGGCAAATGGACAACTTATTGTTAATGGACCTGGTAATCCACTAGATCTCCAAGGTGGGAACATCTTTATAGATAAAGAGAATAATAAATAGTTTAGTTTTCCCATATGGCTATAGCCCAGATCAACCCGACCCAGGAGTGGTCGACCTTTCCAGTTTAGGTAACTGGACACTTATTAACCGTGGCAATAGTGGAATTATTAGTTCATTAGTTAAGTAGAATTCAACGTGAACAAATGCTCCATGATGAAGGAGTTCCCTGGATGAGAAACGGCACCCCGTTCGCATACCAATATCTCTCCAATCATTGGAGAGATTTTGATTAGCGATTTGACATGCTTGGATATCTAGCCTTGGAATGCTGTCCAGCAATATCGATGGGATGATCGACCATACAAGTCAGACTCGGACCCCGTTAATAATACCTGAAGTTGTGGACGCACTTTATAAGTACCAGGACGCAATCACTATAGCCTATACTCGTTTGGGTAACTCGATGTTATATCAACCCTCGCAGCCTATTTACTCAGAATTGAAGGCAAGAGATTTCTATGTTAGCCAGCATTTCCGAGGCCTTACGTACCAGAACTTACCGCGCAATCGATGAGGAAGTGTCTGAGGAAGGGTTGATATAACAGCAAAGGACTTAAATATCTGGAGTCACCCTTGCATGGGTTATACGTAATGAAATAGTGGGGATTGATACCGTCATGGCTTAATTAGAAAGCAAAGTCGCCAATTCCTCTGGATATAAAAAAGCATGGAGGTACATTAATTGAATTGAATTGTGCATTTTGCTTTTCTTCCGATATCAAACCTGACTGCCTACCATTGCTTTCGGAAAGTTTTCCTGATAGACCTGTAGAATTAACTCCTTTAGTTTTGGGATGATTGGATTACATGGGTCCTTTAGACACATCAGTACTGTCGCCGGTAGATTATCGTCGGTCTGTAAGGGAATAAAATAGTGCTGCGGAAAACCCCTATGGATAACAGGGCTGAGAAATATACCCTTTCCCCCCAATAGCAGTGGATAAACCGTATCGTAGGTTGAAACCTTTTTAAACGAGAGTTTTATACCTTTTGGTTCAAGCACATGACGTAGTCTTTCGGCAAGTAATTGTTCTCCGGATTCGTAATATAACGTTTGGTCAGCTAGCTCAGTCGGGCGAATAGTATTTCTATTCGCCAGAACGTGTTGTGGATCAACGATAATAAAATATTTTGGCTGAAACAACGGGTAATACGCAACACCGTCCTCTTCGGAAGACGGCATCATGCCGATAATGCAATCAATTCCACCTGATAAGCTGGCGTAAGTTCCTGTGCCAGTTGTCGATGGGAGAACTTCGATATCATGTTCTGGAAAAGCCTCGATAATTCGTGACATCAAGGTTTTATAAATTTCGTCATGTGTCATCATCAGGCGGGGGAGTGCGAGAATAATTTTCTTTTGTATCCCTGCAAACTCACGCATCACTCCGGCAGTTTCAAGAAATTGTTGGTTGAGTTTTTCAGCCTGAGTGGCGAATGCACAACCGGCTTTTGTCAGGTTTACCGACGATGTTGTCCGATCGAACAACTTGACGCCTAATTCACGTTCGAGCCGGTTAATTTGATAAGTTAACGCAGGCTGAGTGATGTACATCTGCTTGGCGGCAGTAGAAAAATTGAGATATTTCCGAACAGCGAGAAAACACTTGATTTGATGTTCGTTCAAATTGAAGGGCTCCTTCTTATAAACATCTTTGATTATACATAATCGAGATGGTTTATCAATGTTCATTAATAACCTCGATCTCAGTTCGCCATAAACACAAGTGCCTCATCTTCTTGTACGAATGCCGAACAGTATCCACTACAAAAAGTACGCTTAACAATCGCGATTAAAATCAAACAGGGCTTAATATTTGGTTGATTAAGTCCTGTTTGACGAATAATGAAGCTGGATCAGCGTTGGATCAATGAATCTACGTCAGATACCGGCAACAGCGTTCGCGCCTGCCACCTTCCCGTAGAACATACAGAGTGCGTGAGAAATGCCTGGGCAGCTGATCGGGTATTGGACAGAATAGCGGTTGCCCATGATATTGCCAGCAACATACAAGCCCGGAATCACGTTGCGGTCCTTATCGAAGGTATGGCAGTTTTCGTCGCTTTCCAAACCGCCGATGCAGACCAACATGGGCGCTGGTGTAAATTTGATGGCATAGAAGGGGCCTGTTTCCAATGGGAACAGGCGCTTCGCGGGCTTGCCAAAATCATCGTCCTTGCCTTTGTGAGCGAGTTCATTATAGCGCACGATACTTGCCAGGGCTGCTGTCTTATCGATATCCAATTGGTCTAGTAATGCCTCAATGGTATCTGCCTTAACGCAATCGCCTGCCTCGACCGCTTTATCGACATCCGCCTGGGATGTCGTTGATTGAGGTTGACCATGAGCTTGAGGCATCCAGGCAAGTTCCTCCTTCCACTTACTATCAAAAATCTGGTATGAGTACATTCCTTTCAGCATCTCAATCTGGTTTTCGATCTGCTGACCGGGGATGTCTTCATTCATGAAGCGTTTTCCATCGGCGTCCAACTGCAAGAAACAGGCGATGCCCATCACGCCCATTTTTCCACCACCTGCTCCCATGTGATGGATCATTGGCGCATGGTACTGTTGAATCTTAGCCCCAACCCAGGAGCCCAATTTCAAGCCGTCACCGGTGTTGGTTGGTTTCCCTTCCACATCCATGTTCGGCCAAAGTAAGGGAATGTTGTTTTCGACGACTTCCGGACAGTAGTAATTCATTATTTCTTTATTATTCATATACTCACCAGTGGCAAGAATAACGCCTTTACTTGCCGTCGCCTTGACGTATTTACCGGTCTTGGCATTGCGGGCATAAACACCGGTAACCCGCCCGTTTTCCATGATCAACTTTTCAGCGAAGTGGCCGTAGAAAGTTGAAACTTCGCCCTCGCTGCTGGCCTTGGCCATGTTCGCTTCAAGCACAAATTGATGGGATGGTGAAAATGAAACCGTGACAGGGAAGCAAGGGTAGATTTCCTCTTTGTAGTTGTAATTCGGGTTCTTCGGGTGCTGCAGGGGGACTAGGGCTGCGTTCTTATTCGCTTCCGGGATAGGAGCATCGCCTGAGGGCGCAATATACAGGTCCGGCGTAGCCGCGATCCACCAATCGAATGCCTCTGCGCTGCCATACAAATATTTACTGAAGATGGCGCGTTTGTTGTGGTAGGAATTTTCCATCATAAAGAAGTTAATGACTTCTTCGGGATCGACATCGTCGCGGTTCCAGGTTTTTTGAATACCCCCCAGCACAGCATACTGCCCGCTACGGCTTTGTGGGCCTTCGGCCTTTTCAAATACCGCTACGGTGCCTCCAGCTTCGACCGCGGAACGTACAGCGGCAACGCCTGAAACACCAGCCCCTATGACAATCACATCTGCAGTAATATTAGATTCCACATTCGCGTCATCAATCTTTGGTTCCGGCCCCAACCAGGGTAGTTCTCCGGTAGTATGGGTTGTCGCTGCTGGTGCTGCTTCCGGGGGCTCGGCTGAAAGATTGGCGTTTTCCTCAGTGACTGTTTTTGGAGTACACGCCCCAAGTGAGCCGGCAAGCATCATTCCTGCCGCGCCTGTGGCCGCACCCTTTAAAAAGTCCCTTCTGGAGGTTTTCCTCGCTTTGCTCATTATATCTTCTCCTTAATATAGAGTTGTGTCGTCGGGAATGATAAAGTTAATATTAAAAAGTTGCAGGATTTTATGCAATGAAAAACCGATAGAATTTCTAATATATTGCCTATAAAGAATGTTTATAAGCCACTTGGGATGTTGCGATAATTTAACAGGGATGTTGAGCGGCTACATGGTAATAAATTGATTTCTTCTACAACGATCCACCCGTTAGTATGAAGGCTGCAATCGTTAATTAAAACATTTCTTGAAGTATGGACTTATAGGGCTATCCTCACCTTCTCAATGCGGTCAATATCTGGTATACGGGTATAACTTGCGCCCTAGACGCATCAATGAATAATTACCGTGAAAATGTTGGTTTCGGATGGCGCCGGGATTGACCGGAGTTCTGGAAATACCCGGACTCAACCCAACCATGCCTGTTGATTGGTTATTTTATCCCTTTGGCCAGCAGATAATACATCTCGTTCCAGCGCAGGCGGTCCCTGAACTCCTCGATGCGGGTGTGCTCGTCGATCAGCAGGAATTCTATCCCGGCCATGCTGGCGAAGTCGCGCAGGTGCTCGGTGCTGACGGCGTAGCTGAAACTGGTATGATGCGCCCCGCCGGCGTAGATCCAGGCAGACGCCGCGGTTTTCAGGTCGGGGCGCGGAATCCACAGCGCGCGGGCGACCGGCAGCCTGGGCAGCGGCTGGTCGGTGGGCACCACGTCGACCAGGTTGGCGACCATGCGGAAGCGCTGCCCCATGTCCATCAGCGAGGCGCCGACCGCCGGCCCGAGGTTTGAGTCGAAGATCAGCCGCACCGGGTCGGCCTTGCCGCCGATCGAGAGCGGCAGGATTTCCAGTTTTGGCCGGGTCGCGGCGATCGATTCACAAATCTCGAGCATGTGCGCGCCGAGGACTTTGTCCCCGCCCGGGCTGAGGTGGTAGGTGTAATCTTCCATGAAGGTCACCCCGCCGGGCAGGCCGGCGCTCATAACCTTCATCGCGCGCACCAGCATGGAGGTCTTCCAGTCGCCTTCGGCGCCGAAGCCGTAGCCGTCGCGCATCAGGCGCTGGACGGCCAGGCCGGGCAGTTGGGCCAGCCCGTGCAGGTCCTCGAAGGTGGTGGTGAAAGCCTTGAAGCCGCCTGACTGGAGAAAATTGCGCATGCCCACCTCGATGCGCGCGCCCTCGCGCAGCGAGGCGTGGCGCTCGCCGCCCGGTAGCAGCGCCGGGGCGACGTTGTACTCGTCCAGATAGGCCTGCACCGTTCGCGCGACATCGGCCTCGGCTGCCTCGCTCACCGCTTTGACCAGGTCGCCCACACCGTAGCCCTGCACGGCGTAGCCGAGCTGCATCTGCGCGGCGACCTTGTCTCCCTCGGTGACGGCCACGTCGCGCATGTTGTCGCCGAAGCGGGCGATGCGCGCGCCCTGCCAGTCAGCCCAGGCGGCGGCGGCCCGCGCCCAGACGCCCAGGCTGACCTGGACGTCTTCATCCTGCCAGTGTCCGACGATTACCTTGCGCTCCAGGCGCATGCGGCTGGCGATAAAGCCAAACTCGCGGTCGCCGTGAGCTGACTGGTTGAGGTTCATGAAATCCATGTCGATTTCAGCCCAGGGGATTTCGCGGTTATACTGGGTGTGCAGGTGTACGAACGGCTTTTTTAGCAAACTGAGCCCGCCGATCCACATCTGAGCGGGTGAGAAGGTGTGCATCCAGGTTATCAGGCCGATGCAGTTCCTGGCGGCGTTGGCCTCCTGGCACAGTTCGTGGATGGATTCTGCTGTGGTTAATGCAGGCTTATAAACAACTCTAACTGGAATGTGTACGGATGCATCCAGCGCGGCGCTGATTTCCTGCGAATCGACCGCTACCTGTTTAAGCGTCTCAGGACCGTAGAGATGCTGGCTGCCGGTGACGAACCAAATTTCATGTTGCTTCAAATCGATCATGTTTATGCTCCTATAATGTTATTGTCCGTACACCTTGGTGTAGCGTCGGTGCAGCTTTTTGATATCCTCAGGTGAAATCGGCTCGGGCGCGCCCAGTTGCAGCGCCAGCCAGACGGTAGCGGCGACGTCTTCGGTCATCACTGCCGCTTTGACTGCTTCCTCGGCGGTCTTGCCGATGGTGAAAACACCATGGTTTTTGAGCAACACCGCCGGCGATGCCCCGATGCTTTCGACGACTACCTTGCCGATCTCCTCGCCGCCGATCAGCGCAAAGCCGCCGCAGGGGATCGGCCCGCCGAACTCGTCAGCCATGGCGGTCAGCACGCAGGGGATCGGCCTGCCGAGCGCGGCGAAGGCTGTGGCGTAGCGTGAATGGGTGTGGACGATCCCGCCGACGTCTGCGCGGCGGCGGTAGATGTACAGGTGGCTGGCGGTGTCGGAGGAGGGTTTCAGGCTGCCCTCGACCTGCCTGCCGTCCAGGTCGACCACGACCAGGTCCTCCGGCTTGAGATCCTCGAATCGCACTCCGCTCGGTTTGATGACCACCAGCCCCGTATCTGCATCGCGCGCGCTGACGTTGCCACTTGTCCAGGCGACCAGGTGGTTTTTTGGCAATTCAAGATTCAGATCAACCAGTTCTTCCTTCAATTTTTCGAGCATATACTATCCTCTAAAACCTGCCGAAATAATTATCTCAAGCCTTCTAGTGCGGCACGTTCAATGACCAGTCCCTTTGTGTAACGCTCCATAAAAACCTTAAAGCCCTCGACGTCTGCTGGATCAGGCGCGAGGGTTGTGCTGTCCGCCGCGGTGAAAACCCTGTGGGTGAGAAAATCTTCCAGGGTTTCGCCTTCTCCCTTTTGCAGCAGGTATGCGGCAAGCAGTGCGATGCCCCAGGCGCCGCCCTCGCCGGCGGTCTCCATAACCGAAACGGGGACGTTCATCGCCGCCGCCATGATCTTTTGACCCACGCCTTTGGTCTTGAAGAAGCCGCCGTGACCGAGTATCCGGTCGATTTTCACCTTCTCCTGATCGAAGAGGATCTCCAGCCCGATCTTCAAAGCGCCGAGGCTTGAAAAAAGATGCGTGCGCATGAAGTTCGCCAGGGTGAAGCGGCTTTCTGGAGTGCGCACGAACAACGGACGCCCGGCTTCCAGATGGGTGATGTGCTCGCCGGAAAGGTAATTGTAGGCAAGCAGGCCGCCGCCGTCTGCGTCGCCCGCCAGCGCCTGCTGGAACAACACCTCGAATAACCTGGACTGCTCAACTTCCAGCCCCAGCGCGGCGGTGAACTCCTGGAACAGGTCGACCCAGGCGTTGAGATCGGAGGTGCAGTTATTGCTGTGCACCATCGCCACCGGCTTGCCGGCGGGCGTGGTCACGATATCGATTTCCGAATATACCTTGGACAAGGTTTTTTCGAGGACGATCATGGCGAAGACAGACGTCCCCGCGGAAACGTTGCCTGTGCGCTCGGCCACGCTGTTGGTCGCCACCATGCCCGTGCCGGCGTCGCCCTCAGGAGGGCAGAGCGGGATGCCAGCTTTCAGATTTCCCGAGGGATCAATCAGTTTTGCCCCTGCTTCGCTTAGTATCCCGGCGTCATCCCCGGCCATCAGAACTGTCGGCAGGATGTCCTGGAGCTTCCAGGGCTGCCCCTGCACCTCGGGTATGTGGTCGAACAGCGCAAGCATGTTTGAATCGTAGTCATTGGTCCGGCTGTCGATGGGGAACATGCCCGAGGCTTCGCCCACCCCCAGCACCTTTTGCCCGGTCAGCTGCCAATGGACATACCCTGCCAGCGTGGTCAGATAGCTGATACTGCTGACATGAGGTTCCTGATTCAATATCGCCTGGTAGAGATGGGCGATGCTCCAGCGCTGGGGAATGTTGAATTGGAATAAATTGGTGAGTCGTTCAGCGGCTTGTGCGGTCATGGTATTGCGCCAGGTGCGGAAGGGGACAAGCAGCTTGCCATCCGGATCGAATGGCAGATAGCCATGCATCATGGCGCTGAAGCCGATTGCGCTAATGTTATCGAGGGGGACGCCAAATTTGTCCTGGAATTCGCCGCTGAGCTTGCGGTAGCTTTCCTGCAGCCCCGCCCACACATCTTCGAGGTGGTAGGTCCACACACCGTTTTCGTAGCGGTTTTCCCAATCATAACTTCCCGTAGCAACCGGCGTTTGCCCTCCGTCGATCAGCACTGCCTTGATGCGTGTCGAGCCGAATTCGATGCCAAGCGCGTAGTTACTCATCCCAATTCCTCATTCCGTGTTTTCGTCCATATGGATAATTACCTTGAGGCCCTCTCGCCTGGATGCAGTCTGGAAAGCCTGCTCGGCCTGATCCAGTCGATAGCGGTGCGTCACCAGCGAGCGCACGTCTACCCAACCCTTTTGCACCAGATCGATTGCGCGCGGGTAGGTATGCTTCATCCGCCGCACCAGCTTGATGGTCAGACCTTTGCGGCGGGCGAGCGAAGCTGAGAAGGAAGTCCGGTCGTCCTCGGGGATACCGACCAGCATCACCTTGCCGCCGGGTGCGACCGTCTGGAAGGCGTCGTCGACTGCGGCCTGCGTGCCGGCGGCTTCGAAAGCGACGTCCAGGCTGCTTCCGTTCGTAGCATCGTGCAGCTCTGCAGCGGACAGGTTCCCGTTGATTAGAAATGCCTGATCGGCGCCGAGGGATCGGGCTGCTTCCACCCGTTGGGGGAGAAGATCGGTGGCGATGACATTGATTGCTCCGGCGATCCGCGCCGCCTGGATGATCAGCAGGCCGATCGGGCCGCAGCCAAACACGCCGACCGTCATGCCGGGCTGCAGGTGAGCCAGATCAACGGCGTGGAGCGCCACCCCAAGCGGCTCGAGCATGACGCCTTCATCATCTGAGATCGAATCGGGCAATGGATAAAGGCAGTTTGCATCCCAGGCGAGATATTCACGCATTGCCCCGTCGACCTCGCCGTGCCCGGCAAAACGGACCTGCGGGCAGAGGTTGGGATGCCCACGCCGGCAGTAATCGCATTGATGGCACGGCAGCGCCGGATCGACCGCCACCCGCACACCCTCGGCAGTGCGCCCGCAGAATTCGTGCCCGAGCACCAGGGGGCGGGTCAGACTGGCGTCGCCGATGCCCTGACGGCCATACCAGTGCAAATCCGAGCCGCAGAGACCGACAGCGGTTACGTGGATGACTTCTTCCCCGGCGCCTGCGGAGGGGAGGGGTTCGTCGTGGATTCTGAGATCCTGGATTCCATGTAACCGCACCGTTTTCATAAATCTGTCATTTTCCCTGGTTTTTCAATAAGAACCGCGTGATACCATCGAGCAGCTTACAGGCTGCTCATTCAACTCAAGGCTTTATTTGTTCGTGATATCGATCGCATGATTCACGTAGTGACGCATGTTTTTGGATTCGACGCTCAGCAGGATGTAGCAGCTGCTGACATCCGCTGGAACAGCGGCTTTTGTCACCCATTCTGAGCTGCCCTTGGATGGAGTGAGCGGGGTTGTAGCCAGGTCCATGATCTCGTACAGATTGTAGATGATGCCGTCCGATCCAATCACCGGTGGATTGCCGATGTGGATCTTCAAGGCGAACTCAGTGGGATTGTGATTCTGCCATTTGAATTCGAAGCCCTCGGCTGTACGTTGGACATCCACCAGGGTGAGGATGTTATCGCTCAGGCCGGTGATTTCGATGTCTGTGGATTGGATTAATCCATCGACTTGTTCATAGATCGGGTAGGTCAAATCGGACGCTACCTGGTCCAGCTCGACCTCGAGTATCCCTGTGGTTTGCCCTTCATCCTGGTGGTAGTAATCCATCTCGCCGGTTTGAGCGAGGTAGTTGATCGATAGTTTGGCGCCCGGCGCCGCCTGAACGCCAGCACACTCGACATAGATAAACTGAACCTTAGGGTCGGATTTCATACCGCTCATGTAGCCGCGCATCTGGAATCCGGGCGCCAGGCGGTGACCGCCCGTTCCGACAAACACCGTCGCGCAATTGTGCTTCTTCTCGTCGATGGTGAGAACCGCCGGCTGTCCCTCAGGCGTCTTGAGCATGCTCCAGTCGCCGGTGTCGTTGCGGATGGTCAAATCGATGTGCAGGTCTCCGGCGGCAGTCTGGCTTACCCCGGTCACAACGGCACTCCAGCCTTTTGACACATCTGCCCTGGACATGTCGAGCCCTGCAGGGAGGACGATGTAGACGCAGGCAGAGATGAGGAGGTTGATCGAGATCAATAATGGGATTAGCTTTTTCATTTTGTTCATTTTAACTTTCCAAAAATCTCTGTCCTATTGGGCGGCAGGAAAAGCCGGAACGATGCCTTTTACCAGGGAGATCACCTGCCAGTAGACGGCTGGCGCATCGGTGCCTCCGTCCACGCCCTTGACTGTCTTTTGCACACCCTGGTCGAGGACGGTCAAATAGTAGCCGTAGCATTGTCCGCAAGGAGTGTGCCAGGTGTCGTACAGCTCGTCGGTGAACCAGCCGTGGTTGATGATTCCGGAGAGCAGGATGTTAACTTCCTCGACCGACACCTGCTTCTCGACGGTGGTCAAGCCGTTGTCGCCGGTTATGCGCCCGTCTGGGTAGATGGCGTAGAGCTCGTCGATGCATTTGGGACCGCCGTTGCGCTCGTAGACAACCATCGCACCGCTGTCGATCAATCCGGGCACCATTTCCTGCCGGAAGGGCTGGAGCGTACATCTTTCCGCCTCGGCGGTGCCAAGCACCGAATTGATTCTGCCGCTGTTTGTGAATATTGCCGCGGCGCCGCCGGCGACGACGACCACCGCAGCAGCAGCGTATGCCCAGCGACGCATGCGCAGCGCCGGGGTGAGTTCCTTACGGCGGCCGCCCCGCTTGGCGGTGACCAGGCTTTGCACGCCGATGAAGATCAAGGTTAGAACGCCAATAACGATCCTGGTCCACCAGGAGCTCAACGAACCGTTGAACTGGATCAGCGTTTGGGTGATGCCAAAGACGAGCACGCCAAACGGTGTGCCGAACACATAGCCAGAGCCGCCGGTCAGCATTGTGCCGCCCATCACCACAGACGCGATCACGTCCATTTCAGCGCCGTCTGCGTACAGCCCGTGTCCAGAGAGGACAAAGATGCTCAGGGCGATGCCTGCCAGACCCGAGCATAAACCGCTGAGTGAATAGACCAGGACTTTGGTGGAATTGACCTGCAGACCCATCAAACGCGCCGACTGTTCATTGCCGCCGACAGCGTAAATCGTGCGTCCAAAACGGGTGTAATGTGCGATGTAAATGCCCGCAGCCAGCACCAGCAGCGATACGACTACACAGATAGAAACATAAGGAGCGTTTTTGCCCTGCGCCCAGGCGATCTCGCTCAACCCGGGGATCAGTACTCTGGTCTGCCCAAGCAGGGTGTACACCGGGTGGTCAATGGCGATGGCATCGTCGCTGATAAAGAAGCACATCCCGCGCGCAAACCACATGCCTGCCAGGGTCGCGATGAAGGGCTGAACCTTGAGATAAGCCACAAAGCTGCCCATGATGGCGCCAAGCGCGCTGCCCATCAGCAACATCAGTAAAAAGGCCAGCCAGGGATCCACGCCGGAGCGGATCAGCGCGCCAACCGAGACGGTCACCAGCGCCATGATCCCACTCACCGAAAGGTCGATCCCTCCGGAGAGGATTACTAAGGTCATCCCCACTGCGCTGATCATGATATGCGCATTATTAATGAAGATGTTCAGCAGCACCTGGAGATCGCGCATGCCTGGATAGAGAATCGCCCCAATCATATAGGCGATGAAGGCGAGCAGAGCAGTGGCTGCGAGGGGGATAAAGCGGCGGTATTTGGTGAAGAAGGCTGCGATTTTGCTCATGCGGTCTTTGCTCCTTTCGCGCTCAGGTTTCGGAAGAAGCTGCGGACCTGTTCGGAGTACAGCAGTACGACAAAGATGACCACCACGCCTTTGATTGCCCTGAGGGCAAATGCGGGCACTCCGATGGATAACATGCTGGTATAGATCGCCTGGATGACCATCGCGCCGATGATCCCGCCGAACAACGAGAACCTCCCGCCGGCGCCCATCACCGTGCCGCCGATCACCGAAGCCAGGATCGCATCCAGCTCGATGTACTGGCCGATATTGTTGGCGTCGGATGTCTTGATGTTCGAGCTGGCGATCAGTCCGGCGATTCCGGCGCAAAAACCGCAGAAGGCGTACGCGACCAGCTTGATGCGCTTTTCATTGATGCCGCTGTACAGGCTGGTGCGGAAGTTGATGCCCACCGATTCGAGAAACAGCCCGATCGCGGTCCGCCGGGTAAGGATCCAGGCAATGATGAAGACTGCGGTGACGATATACAGGGAGAACGGGAGCACCTTCCATCCCTGCCCAATGTATGCGTAGGGGCCGTAGAAAATCTGAATGCGCACGCCGTTGGTGATGAGCTGGGCGATGCCGCGCCCGGCGATCATCAGGATCAGCGTGGCGACCATCGGCTGGATGCGCGCGTATGCGACCAGCACGCCGTTCCACAGTCCGCAGATCGTGGCAACGATCAGCGAAACCAGAATGACCTCCCACAACGGCGAGTAGGTGAAAGTCGGGTCGTTGATGAATTTCATCAAGTCGGGGGGGAGTTCCACGCCGATGATCACCGGGTTCATCATGATGGCTGCCACTGAGGCGACGATGGCCATGATGGCGCCAACGGAGAGGTCCACTCCGCCGGTGGCAAGCACCATCGTCATGCCAAGCGATATCACCATCACCGGGGCAGAGTTGCGGGCGATGTCGATCAGGCTGCCGTAGAGGTTGCCGTTGCGCACCTCGATTTTGAAGAAATCGGGGACAAGGATCAAATCCAGAAGCAGGATGAGCGCCAGCGCCAGGATCGGAAAGAACAATTTGCTTTCCGTAATTTTTCTCATATTGATCCCACTGCCGAGTAGTTTCATGATCCACCTGCCATTGTGCGCATGATGACGTGCTCATCGGTGTCGCCGCTGAATTCAGCCACCTTCTTGCGATCGCTCATCACAGCGATGCGGTGACTGCAGCGCAGAACCTCTTCCAGCTCGGATGAGATGAACACGCATGCCTTGCCTTCCTCCGCCAGCGAGAGGACCAGTTTTTGGATCTCCGCCTTGGTGCCGACATCGATACCGCGGGTTGGCTCGTCCAGGATCAACACACGCGGGTTGGTAGCCAGCCAGCGCGCCAGAATCACCTTTTGCTGGTTGCCGCCGCTCAGGTTCTTCACCGGCTGATCGGCTGACGGGGTAGCAATCTCTAACAATTTCATGTATTTATCCGCAATCTCGTACTGCCTGGCCAGGCTGATGTATTTGAACCATCCCTGGCCGGCCTGCAGGGCGAGGATGATGTTCTCGCGCACAGAAAGTTCATCCAGGATGCCCGCCGCTTTACGGTCTTCAGGCGACAAAGCCAGGCCGCGGTGGATAGAAGCATTGGGAGAATGTTTTTTCACTTTTTTGCCCGCGATGGTCAGTGTCCCGCTGTCGGGCGCTTCCAGCCCAAAAATCAAGCCTGCGGTTTCGCTGCGACCCGAGCCGACCAGGCCGGCCAATCCCAGCACTTCGCCGGCGTGCAAATCCAGATCTAGCGGCTCGATCTGACCGCTCTGACCCAGTTCTCGGGCCTGCAGAATGGGTTCCGCGCTGATCTTCTGGCTGATTTCTTCTTTCTTTTTTTCAAGGTCATCCAGCACGGTGATGGTTTTGCCGAGCATCCTGGTGATCAGCTCCATACGCGGCAGGGCTTCGGTTTCATAAGTGCCCACCAGCAGGCCGTTGCGAATGATGGTGACGCGGTCTGAAATCTTGTAGACCTGATCGATAAAGTGGGTAATAAAAATAATGCCAACTTCCTGACCCTTTAACCGGCGCATCACCTCGAAAAGCTGTTCCGTTTCGTGCACAGACAGGCTGGAGGTGGGCTCGTCAAGGATCAGCACTTTGGCTGATTCGATCTCCAGCGCGCGCACAATGGCGACCATTTGTTGAACGGCGACTGAATAGGTGTCGAGCTGGCGGGTCACGTCGATTTCCATGCCGAGCACCCGGCGAGAGATCTCGCTGGCCTGGGCGTTAAGCCGTTTCCAATCGATTCGCCCAAAGCGCTTTGGTTCGCGACCGATCAGAATGTTCTCCGCCACCGAAAGGTTCGGGCAGAGATTGATTTCCTGATATACGGTGCTGATCCCCAGCAACTGCGCGTGTTGAGGGGAGCGGACGTGGACTTCCTTGCCCTCCAGGTAGATATGACCGCTGTCGGGCTTTTCAACCCCGGTCAGCACTTTGATTAGTGTGGATTTCCCGGCGCCATTCCCGCCCATCAAGGCGTGGATCTCAGCGTAGCGCAGATCGAAGTCCACATTAATCAAAGCCTGCACGCCTGGAAAGGCTTTGTGGATGCCGCGCATAGAGACGAGTAGGGGTTTGTTCATGTTTTCTGACATTTGAACCGTCCGGCTCTGGTACTATGAGGAGCGGCGATTTGCGCCGCTCCTCACTGGTTCAACTTGGCCTCTAGGAAATGAGGAGGCGACGTTGCGTTGTCTAGATGGTCTTAAAGGTTCTCAAAGGTCTAGTATTTACGGCCGTCGGCGATCTCTTGGAGGTTAGGATCGGTGGCGCGGAAGACGCCTTCCTGCGAGGGGACCCACTTGGGCAGTGAAACGCCGTTGGCGGCTTTCAAGGCAGCTTCGTACACCTGCGGCGCGAGCAGCGGGTTGCATTCAACGACGACATTCACATCGCCGGCCAGCATGGCTTTGAACGCGCCTGCGGTGGCGTCAACGGTGAGGATGTAGACGTCCTTGCCCGGTACCAGACCGGCCTCTTTGAGGGCCTCAACGGCGCCAAGACCCATCTCATCGTTCTGGGCGAAGATGGCCTGAACGTCCTTGGTTTCCTTCAACCAGGCCTCGGTTACCTGCTTGCCTTCAGTGATACTCCAGTTGGCAGTCTGGCTCTTGGTGATGGTGATGCCGCAGTCGCCCATCTTCTCGCGGAAGCCCTGGCCGCGGTCTTTGGCAGCCGAGGAGCCCACGTTTCCAACCAGCTCCCAGACGTTCTTGGAGGGGCTGTCTTTCAATAGTGCGCAGAGTTCATCGGCGGATTTGCGGCCTTCCTCAACGAAGTCGGCGCCAATGTAGGTCACAAACATGTTGTCCGGGGCGTCGATGCGGCGGTCCTGGATCACGACGACTTTCTTGGCGTCGTAGGCGGCCTGGAGGACTTGCTCCCAGCCGGTGGTTTCGAGCGCCGAGAGGACGATGACGTTTACTTCCGGATCCTGGATGAACTGGTTGAAGCCAGCTACCTGTTTGTCCAGAGCATTTTGAGAGTCGTAGAATTTCAAGGTCAGGCCAAGCTGCTCAGCGGTCTCATTGAACGACGCGGTGTTGGCAGCGCGCCAGCCGCCTTCCGAGCCGGTCTGCAGGAAACCGACCACCAGATCCTTGTACTCACAATTCGGCGCACAGGGCAGAGTGATCTTGGTGGCGTCCATTACCTCCTCAACTGGGGCGGTGGTGGGTTCGGCAGCGGGAGGTGGGGTTGTTTCAGGCGTCTGAGCGCATGCGCCTAGAATCAGCGCTGCAAGCGCAATGATGATGAATAACTTGACACGAGACATGTCATTTTCTCCTTTTTTACGATTGGGGTTTTCTCCTCTCGGAGTTCCAGGTGGGGGTATAATCGATCGAGTGAGGATTTTCCAGATCACCGGAAGAAGCCTCATCCTTTGAAGTGCTTGCTAAGGGTTCTCAGCCGCCTGGCAGGCACTTCACATTCTGGTTACATTTCTGCAGTTTGAATCACCTCCTTTGAATTGCGAACCTGATTTCTTAATGAGCTCTGCCTTACAACCAGGGTTGGAGCCAGCATGATCGATACGGGCTCTTTAATCTCCGGGTTCTGGCGTCTGGCGTCGATGATTTTGACCATCTCCTGCACAGCCATCTTGCCAACCATATACTGCTCCGGATGGATGGTGGTCAGGGGCGGCCAGTAATACTCCGACTCTGGCAGGTTATCGAATCCAACCAGGCCGAGTTCTTCGGGAATGCGCAACCCTTCGCTGCAGGCTGCCTGTAAAACACTGAGGGCCATCTGATCGTTCGCGGCAAAGATTGCATCTATCTGCGGGTACTGGTTCAGCAGGGCGCGAATCGCGCGGGCGCCGCTGGCTGAGGACCAGTTCCCCTCGACCCAGTGATCGTCGCTCACGGCCAGGCCCGCTTCCAGCAGGGCGTCTTTCCAGCCGGCCATGCGCTGGCGGGATTCCCACCAGTCCAGCGGACCGGTGATGTGTCCGATATTCCGGTAACCCTGCTCGAGGAGGTGCCGGGTGGCCATCTTCCCGCCGAGATGATTGTCGATGGAAACGACCGGGATGTTCGGGCGCGGCTGCATGGTCAGGAAGACGATGGGAATTTCCAGGTCGATGAGGGCGCTTTCCAGCCATTCGCGATTGTCGCCCACCTCCGGCACCGCCCAGATCACTCCATCGGCGTGACGCGAGAAAAAGTCCTGCAGGGTTGGGAAAATATTGTTGGCATTAAAGCGCGGCAGCTCTTTCAGCAGCAGCGAGTAGCCCAATTCTTCGGCGGCAGCGGTGATGCCGCTCAAGGTTCGCGAAGGGCCGATAAATGTCAGACCGGCAGTGACCACCCCCAGCGTGTAACTGCGTTGTTGAATCAGGCTGCGCGCCAGGGCGCTGGGCTGGTAACCCAGCTCCTCGATCACTTTTTGCACTCGCTCGCGGGTTTCGGGTGATACATCCGGGCGGTCGTTCATCACGCGCGAAACGGTCTGGGTGGAGACTCCCGCCAGCGAAGCAACTTGTTTAATGGTTGGGCGCTTGTGTATGGTCGACACGTGTTATCGATCCCGTTATCGTTCCCGTTATCGATAACATAATAGCACATCACATCGGTCGAGTCAATAGGTTCGCCCCATTTTTTAAGATTATTGCGACAGAAGTATCCGATTTGGGTTTTTTTTACTCCGAGATAATCCGGATGATTTCCTCGGGCAGCCTGGTTGAAAATGAAACATCTTGCACCAAACCGCGCTTTTTCTTGAGCTCAACAACTAGCCTGGGGTGCTCAAGGAAATTGAACGACGCGCGATATCGTTCGTTCACGGTCATGAAATGGATTCCGGCGCCGCCATATTTGAGCAGTGCTGGCAGATTGTCATCCAACCGGCATTTTTCAATGTCGTCCAGCGGAATGGTCCAATGAAAGACGCCGAACTTTAACATCAGCGCAGACTGGGTGAGGTGGATAACCAATTCCCGGTAATTGATCAAGTAAAACAGAAATACTAGCGCAAAGATAAGACATGCAATCGCGAGTCCGTCCCAGCCGCGGGCTCTCCACCGCAGGAGCAGCAGGAAAGCGAACAATGCGGTCAGCGCCAGAAACAGCAGCTCGGTCCAAACCGAAGTTACTTTCTCAGTAAAAAGCACGTTTTTGGAGTTCACCTTTAAACCTTCTGGTAGCTAAAGTAAAAAAATGCCAGGCTGCTGAGTACGGCCAGATAGGGGCCGTATGAGTGTGCTTTACTCACCATTGCAGGGAAGGTTTTTTCAACGCTCGACAGTCCGCCGGTGACGACTGTGATCAGGAAGAACAAAATCATCGCCGCCAGAGCGATCCACTGCGCTGGATTCAAGGGATCCGTCAGGTTGATTTTGTGGATGGTGAACCCCAGGTAGATCCCTGCGCCCAGGGCGATCAGTTTATGCGCGTTCAAGAGCAAGGCGGAGTAAGGTTTTCCGGTTCGGCTCAGCCAATAGCCCGAGAGAAATATCACTGCGAATAACAGGACGATTATCAAAAGTCTGATTTGAGAAGCGTTCATGACAACTCCTTTGCGCCAGTCAATGGTTTTATAAAGTACAGCGAATACAATCGGCTACCGCTTGATGCCGTTCCAGAAGATATCGAAGCCGGCCTGGATGAGCTCCTGCTGACGGGCGGGATCAACCTCCGACTTGAGGATGTTCATCACTGCGACCAGGTCCTGGTAGAGGAAGCCGCCGATCAGCTCGACCGAATACGGCTGGATGCACCCCTCGCTCAGCCCTTGTTGAATGGCGTGGTAGTAATAATCGAAGTATCTCGCCGATTCCTGGACGACCTCGGCGGCAAGGATGCCCGAATCGCGCACCTGCTGGATGAAGCTGAAAGCCTCATTGTTCTCCAGCATCCAGCGCAGCGAGCCGCTCCAGATGGTGAAGAACGTATCTCGGGCGCTCAAGGAAGGGTCGAGCAGCATGTGGATGTAATCGGATTGCTGCTTGCCGATCGTCAGCACCAGCTCGTTGATCAGGTGCAGCTTGGTCGGGAAGTAGAGGAACAGGGTGCCGGCGGCGGTTCCCGCCAGCCGGGCGATTTCGGCGGTGGTGGTATTCTGCATGCCCTTGGCGACGAACAATTTGAGGGCAGCCTGAAGGAATTTCTCCCTTTTTTCTTGACTCAGCTCACGGACCATGCCAACAATCCTTTGCTCGACAGATAAATGACTGACTACTCACTCATTATAGCAGCAGAATTCATGGATGTCAAGAGCCAATCACAAAGAGGTTGAATTTTAAGCGGGGCGCTGGCGGGGCGTCTTCACGCCGGAGTTTCCCCTGGTAGCTGCCCTGGTTCCGTTCAAATCAAAATGCGCATCCCCTGGTTAATAAAAAGCAGCCCCGCCGGGCTGCTTTGCTCCAAATTAGTTTCCTTGATTTTTGATAATTTGCCTTCTTGCTGCTAGGCCAGTTGATACGCCTGGCGAAGGATATCCAGCTCCAGCTTGCCCATCTTCAGCATGGCCTCGGTGACCCGTTGGGCTTTGACGGGGTCCGGATCGTTGATCAGCCTGAACAATTCAACCGGGACGACCTGCCAGGAGACGCCGAATTGATCCTTCAGCCAGCCGCATTGGCCTGCCTCTCCGCCGGCGGTGAGCTTCTCCCAGAGCTCGTCGACCTCCGCCTGCGAATCGCAGTTCACCACGAATGAGATGGATTCATTGAATTTGAACAACGGTCCGCCGTTGAGCGCGGTGAATTCCAACCCGTTCAAATTGAAGCTGATGGTCATCACGGTTCCAGGCTCGCCCATACCGGCCTCGGAATAATGCGAAACGGAGGTGATCTTCGAATTCTTGAAGATGGATGTGTAGAAATGAGCGGCTTGTTCAGCCTGGTTATCGAACCACAGGAAAGGGGTGATTTTTTGCATGATGTATTTTCTCCTAAAGCCATAGTACCGCGTTCAGCGGCAGAATCGGGGTAATAGATCATAGAATACCACAAAATGGATAAATATGATCTACTTTATTTTGGGGTACCTGTGTGCTTATTTCGGCGAGGCAGGGATTTATTTCCGATAACGCCGATCAGGTAGAGCAGCCCGGCGGCGAGTGAGAGGGACGAGTAGAGCACAAACCGGAACGGGTAGCCCTCGTTTCGGACCATACCGATTTATTTTTCGGAGAGGTCCAGCAAGTCCGCGCCGATTCGATAGCGCAGGATCGGTCCACTGGCAGCGAAAAGCCGCTCGGCTAGCTGCTCAAAGCTCATGGCGATGAACGCATTCTACCCGGCTTGATCCCCTACTTTCGAAAGCAGGTATTCTCTCAGGACTGCGGCCTGGTTGTGTTCAGTATCCCGCGCGGAGTAGAGCAGGGTGACTCGCCCCTGGCGGACTTTAGCGAGGAGCAGCTGCACGACCTCCGGATTCGCATCCAGCTCGGCGAAGTAGCGCTGCGTGAACTCCTCCCGCCTGGCAAGGTCGTGGTGGTACCAGTTGCGCAGCTCGTTGCTGGGTGCGATCTTCTTGAGCCACAGGTCGGCGCGCAGTTTTTCCTTGGTGAAGCCGCGCGGCCAAAGCCGGTCGACCAGCACGCGCAGGCCGTCCTGCGGATCGGCTGGTTCGTACACTCGTTTGATGCGTATGTCGATCATATCGAATACCCCTGGTTGATAATTCGCAAAGAACGCTCTACGCTATTATGCCATAAAGGGGCAGTTGGCGTATTCCAGGAATTCACGGTGATGATCGAAATTCGTAGAGAGGTTGACTTTGGTAATTGCCTCAACAGTTGTGCACAACGGCAGCTATGAATAATCTTTCAAAAATTCACGCACGGCGCGCTGGAACTCCACAGGCTGATCGATATTCGCCAGGTGGGCTGCATCGGCGAGGATGACTTTGCGGGCGCCAGGGATTTTATTTGCCATGTAGTCGGCTGCAGCCTGCAGGTAGGGGAGGTCGTGCTCGCCGACAATCGCCAGCAAGGGGACTGCGAGCCTGTGCAGTTGTTCCACGGCATTAATTTCCACATCCGGCAATTGCTTGCCAAGTTTTTTAGCATCATGCGCGAGGGCCAGGCGGTTCATCTCAACCGCCAGCTTGCGCATAACCGGGTTGACCTGGTCGGGGCCTCTGCCCATGCCGTCGAACCAGATTTGAGCCTCCAGCTCCGCGAGCCGGTCCAGGTCACCGGCGTTGTAAGCCTGCTCGGCCTCCTCCGCTTTTGGATGATCTGGGACTTCCAGGCTCAGTCCAGAGGGACCGGAACCGACCATGATGATGGCTTTAACTCGGTTAGGATTGGCCAGGGTGAAATCAAGCGTCAGGCTGCCGCCCATGGAACAGCCGATCATGATCAGCGGCTGGTCGAGGTTAAGCCGGTCGAGCAGTGCGGTCAGATCAGCCAGGTGGCTGAACTCGCCCTCCACGGGCAGGCTCTTGCCGTAACCGCGCAGGTCGTAGCGCAGCACGTGAAAATCCCGGGAAAATTCGGTGAACTCATTGTCCCACTGCCGGCTGTCTGCCACGCCGGCGTGGATGAAAACCATCGGCTGACCCGCGCCAGCGAGCTGGTAAAAGAGCCTCGCGCCGTTGACTTCGCAATATCCAGTGCTTATATTCATCTCGTATTCAACCTCGGTATTTTTCATGAATTATTGAATCTGATCGATATTGATTTCAGATCATTCCCCAATAACTTTAACCTCGATGCCGATAAGCGGGACCGGGATCTCGATCCTGAGTGTATTTTGTATCACTGCCAGCCGACCGGCAGTTTTTCTTATTGCTTAATCCAATAGGAGGCGACCGAGCTTACACTGGTCCCTTTTGCCGAGCCAAATTCATAGAAGTGACAGAACGCAACACTCACTCCATTTTGAAGGAACTCGCCGTTCACAGCGCCGGCTTTACCGTGGTTCACGACGTGTTCGATGCGCACTTCTTCCAGGGAGTCGGTCGCCAGGGTTGCCTTGAGCGCTGCGATCACCTCGGATTTACCCTGGTATGTCCTTTCACCGACGATCGTCCAGCGGAAATCCTCGGTGGCTGAGTTCAGAATGAAACGTTCATCACCGCTAAAAAAGGCGACGGTGATCCCCTCGAGCAGGATATTTTTTGGGGAATTACCGCAATCTTCGCTGCGGATGATTCTGGTCATGGTTGGCTCCTTCCAGATATGTTTGCGAATCGCGCTGGTTGTTTGCCCTGCAGCCCGACCTCTGTTCGCGCGATGATATCGTGGAGGCTGCGTTTTCCGCCGGTCGCCAGGAAAATCGCCAGGTAAGCGATGATCATCAGGTTGGAAGCGATTAATCCGGCGGTTTGGACCCCATTGCTGACCTTTTCCGCCAACGCAAAGCCAAAGATATGGGCCAGCTCCCAGGGGAGCAGCTTGATGGCGGTTCTGGCCAGGGCGCGCCACAGGCTGATCCTGCCGGTTCCGATGGCTCTCGCCTGTAATCCCATGATTCTCTTGCCGATGGTCGCGCCGGTTGTTGCGTGATCGCATAAACAAAAATAGAGCCAGGCGGGCAGGGAGAAACTCAACACGGCCGCCAGCCATACTTCATATGCGGTTGTGGGATTGATACGCAGCAGCCGCTCAACCAGGTAGCCCGCCGGCGCCAGAACAGCAAACAGCAGGACGATATCGATCAGATAAGCCGCGATGCGTTTTAGAATGAGCTTGAATTTCATGGCAGAGATCAATCGGTTTAAATTGGTTGCCTGTACAGAATATAGGATATTTAATGTCCAATTATGCCACAACTCGGAAAGACCGCAAGACTGACCGGCAGGGAGTGATTTCGCTGCCAGTCAGAATTTACTATCCCGCTGCCTTATGTTGATCGCTTCAGAGGAGCAACCGGCTGAGAATCAGGCCGAGGCCAAGCAGCGCCGGCGTGCCGACGACGACGATTACGTCCTGCCCGAGGACGGGCACCAGCGCCGGGATGTTCTCGGCGTTCTGCCTGGCCCCCTGATAGGCGCGCCAGGCGATGACCGCCGTGAGCAGCGCGATCAGACTCAACCAGGGCAGCAAACCTGAGAGAACACCGACGACGATCGCCAGATACGCCAGCAGCAGGAAAATGCCGTAGATAATGCTGCTCGCCCTGCGGCCGATGGTGATCGGATAATGGCGGCGACCAATGGATTGATCGGCTTCCACGTCCGGGAATTGATTAATCAGCAGCAGGTCGCTGACCAGGAAGGTGGGCGTCAGGGCGGCCATAAAGGACGTCCAGGTATACGATCCGGTCAGAGCAAAATGAGCGCCCATGACCATGATGATGCCAAATCCAATTCCAGGCGCTAGAAGGGAAAAAATTGGCCGGTAGACCCACCAGATCGTGTAGGTGATCACCAGGATCAAGCCAGGGATACCAACCAGCAGCAATTGCCAGCCTCGCAGCCAGACAAAGTAGGCGCCGACCGCGGCGGTGACCGCCAGGGTTACCCAGGCGAGGACAAAAGCCTGTTTGACCAGATTCGGGCTGGCGGGCAGGGTGCCGCTGCCGCCGCTGAAGGGGGTTCGCCGGGTCCTGGTATCCAGACCGCTCTTGAAGTCAAAGTATTCGTTAAATACATTGACGCTGATGTGAGCGGACAGCGCGCCAACCAGCACCAGCAGCGCGTGCAGCCAGTTGATCTGCTGCGATTGCCATAAGGCGGTGCCAACGCCGACCAGGACGCAAGCGGGCGTGAGGATCAGAAAGGGCGGGCGGAATGTTCCGATGACAGTCTTGAAGGTGCTCATGAAAAACTCCGTCGAATGTTGTTATCTGAGGGCGGGCTGCCCTCCTGTTGTGGACAGTGGACCGTTACAAAAGAGAGGGTTCTTTGCGCTAAGCTACCAGCCGGTCACCTCCCGGCTGAGCATCATCAGCGTGAGCAGCGTCGTCCGGCCGGTCAGGCCTAATTTCTCCGGGTCGATCATCTCCAATGAGTCCTGGGGGGTGTGCGCCAGGCGGTCAGAGCCGTCCCAGCTCACATAAAGCGAGAGCGCCTTACGGTCGCCAAACACGAATTGGGCGGGCATACCGAAGTGAGGTCCCCGCCCGCGGGTGGTAATGGATGCGCCCATGCGATTAGCGATCCGATCGTAAAGCTGCACCAGCCGGTAGCTGCTGTCTTTACCCAGGGCAATCGCCTCGCCATCGCCTGTGCCAACGCCGCTCAACTCGATGACCGCGTCCACAGCCAAACCGGAGAAGCCGACCTTGGCATTCATGAGATTGACAATGCTCAAGCCCTCCTTGCGCTCCCCGCCAGCCCAGGCGACGAAGATCACTGTCCGCTTCGGCTGGTATGGAGTCTGCGCCAGGACACGCGCCATCTCCAGCATGGCCGCCACGCCGCTGGCATTGTCGTTGGCGCCCGGATACAGCGTTCCATCCGGGGCGACGCCAAGTCCATCGTAGTACGCGCCGACCATGATCACGTAGTGATCCAGGTTGACTCCGCCCGGTGCCTGCACTTCGGAACCTGTGCCGGGCAGGTAACCGATGACATGGGTGTAATCATCGAAACTTTCTGTCGGTCTGGTTTCCATCAGTACCCGCAGTCCCGTGTCAGTCATCGATACCTCACCCACCCCCAGTCTGGCGGCCATCTGCTCATAATCCGCCAGACTGCCTCCCGTTGTGGCCAGCAGCATATCGGCTGCCTCGCGGCTGATGCGCATGACAGGCGGCGGCGATGGCTGCCAGAAAGATTGAGGATACAGAAAACGCTGCTGGATGTCGAGGGGATCATCAGCGATCACCAGTACGCCGGATGTGTAGGCAATTTCCATCCGAAGGAAGTCTTCCTCGCGAAGGATGACGATCTTGTCAAGAAGATCGTAGTTCCTCAGACTGTACTGCCCCTTGTTCTCTGTTCCGGGGTCCGGGCCGGTGGCAAGGCCGATTACCAAACCGTCAACCCGACCGGCTGTGCCGACCCACTCGGGCCATTCGATGAAATCCTTTCGGTAGGTATATGAATAGATTGGATTGAGGTTTTCATCGATGATTTGCAGCAACGGGAGCTGCAGCAGGTGATATCGCGCTGCCGGTTGGACCTGGAAGTAGCTGCCCTTTTCACCGCCTGGCATCAGGCCAATTGCTTTCATCTGATCGGCGATGTACTGAGCGGCCAATTCGGCGCCCGGGGTGCCGGTTTCCCGCCCGGCCAGCTCGGGCGAGGTCAGCACGGATATGTGCGTCATCGCCTTCAGTGGATCGAACTGTTCGGCCGTCTCGCGGTACAGCCCGAGCGGCGACGTGGTGCGCAGCGTGATGACCATAATGACCGCCGCCGCGGCGGCGGCCAGCAGGAAGGTGCGGTTGAACAGGCGGGCGACGTTCAGGCGGCTGGCATCCAGGAAACGCCGCAAGCCCTCGCCCCACAGATTGAAGGCGACAATGGCGATGAAGAAGGCGACGCCGGGATACCAGGCCATCCACGGGTAGCTGCGCCACCAGTTGCGGATGTTGGAGAGCATCGCGCCCCACTCGGGCACGTCCGAAAAACTGGCGATGAGCGCAGACATGCGGGCTGCCTCGCCGATCATGACGCGGAAACCGCCGCCGAGGAAGATGTTGAGAAAGCCGAGCTCGGCCAGGAGCATGAGCACGCCGCCCATCTCGAGCACCGAGATGACCAGCAGGCTGGACATCAACTGCGGCAGCACGTGGCGGACGATAACCCTTAGAGTACCGGCGCCAATCACGTTGGCTGCCTCGATGAACAACAACGGGCGGGTGGCAATTGCCTGACTGCGCACCACC
>JAXDBP010000002.1:0-9151 GCA_034678705.1 Bellilinea sp. | reverse complement strand
GTGCAGAGGTACGGCGGCCTGTGCGCCTTCCCGGAGGGAACGTACGACAACAAGTACTACCTCATCGCGAAGGCGAAGCCGTCGCCCCTGACCGCCCGCTTCGACGAGGCATACTTCAACGCCCTCTTCGACGAGGGTGCGGAGAAGCTGTCCGTGAAGGCGTTCCTGGCCACCGAGCAGCGGATTCCCGGCCTCGGCAACGGCGTGCTGCAGGACATCCTCTTCAACGCGCGGATCAACCCGCGCACGAAACTCCAGGCGCTCTCGGATGCTGACAAGCGGGCGTTGTTCGCGAGCATCAAGTATACACTGGCCGAGATGGCCGAGAAGGGCGGGCGCGACACCGAGAAGGATCTGTTCGGCAACAGCGGGGAATATGAGACCCTCATGTCCAACAAAACGCTGGAGAAGCCCTGCCCGCGCTGCGGCGGCGCGGTCGTCCGCCAGGCGTACCTGGGCGGGAACGTGTATTTTTGCCCGAATTGTCAGCCGGTGAAGGGGTAACCCAAATATAAATTTGGGATGAAAGCGTCTTAGTAGGGTGCGTCGCCGACGCACCCTACATCTCGCTTTCTGCGCCAAAGCACCCTACATCTATCCCGGGTGGTGGGGTGGGGAAAAAACGGGGATGGAAGATCGCCACGGCGGCGCTGCGCGCCGCCTCGCGATGACATTATTGTGGAGGTATAAACCCCAGAAACTGCGCCTCGATCAACTGGGTTGGGCGGCTGCCGTCGCGGTCGATGCGCCAGATGGTGGTGACATTTTCAAACGTTGTGTGAGCGGAGAACAGGAAGCTGTCCTCGTTGATCCAGCCCAGCACGTGATAGTTGCCGCCTTCCATGGTCTGGATCGGGTATGGCTCGCTGGAGCCGTCGCTGGCCGCCACCACAACCTGCGAGCGCTCGTTATCCGGGTTGCTCGCGGCGACGGCGTAAGCCACCCGCTCGCCGGAGGGTGAAAAGCGGGCGCTGCCGGCGATTTTTTGCAGATCCAATGCAGGCAGGGTAATTTCGCTGCCGTCGGCCAGCCTGCGGATGCGAATCTCCTTGCAGCCCAGCGCCGCCAGCGAGCGGTCGGCCGAGAGCGAATTGATACACATACCTGCCGGGTCGTCCTCCACCAGCACGGTCAGGCTGCCGTCGGCCGGATCATACAGACGCAGCGAGTTCCAGCCCGGGAAGAGAATATACCCGCCAATGCCGGTCAACTGGGCGGCGTAGAGCAGCTTTCCGTCGCGGGTCCACTCCAGCGGGCGCAGCGTCAGCCAGCGGTCGGCGTTGTCCTCGGGCAGAATCTGGTCGACCAGGCGGGTATCGCTGCCGTCCAGGTTGGCGGCGTACAATTCCGAGCCGGGCGCGTCGCCGCCGAAGGAATGCTTTGCCCAGGCGACCAGGCTGCCGTCAGCGGAGATAATCGCATTGACCGGCTGCTCCATTGAGATGTAATCCAGGACGCTGATCCCGGCGGCAGTCACCAGGCGGATTTGCATTTGAGGCGCGTAGGCGTGCAGCACGCCCAGGTCGAACACCGAGGCATCATACAGGCTCAGGTTTTCCACTCCGGGCACATCCACGCTGAAACCGAGCGGCTGCCCGTTGAAATCCAGCCCGACGAACTTCTGGTCGACGAAGACCATAAAACCGGCGTAATCCGATTGGATTTCGTCCGGGGTTGGCGAGGGCTTGACCTGCGGCTGCGGGCTGGGCTGCTCGCTCGCCTGATTGCCCTGGGCAACCCGGGTTTCCAGATACTCGATGGTTGCCTGCTGGTCGGCGCCCGCCGTTGGAGTTTGCGTGCCCGCTGAACAGGCGGATACCGTGAAGAGAACCAGAAGGGTCAGCGCGGCTGCCTTGCTGAAATGACCAGTGAGAAACCGATTGATATGCATCGTACCTCCAGTAAAATGCGGGGAACCTGTAGAACAACGTATAGACGCGCTTGCGGATGTGATAGTTCCCTTGCAAATAAACTGGAAGTGTGATATGATTTCGATACTTGATAATCAGGCGGGCTGCTCGCCACTAAGAATCCCTCCATCGGAGAGGTTCTCTTGTTTTTAACCGGGGGCATTCTGGCGTGGTGCGGGGGATGCCCAGCTCATATCAATCAACGATTTACGCATAAAGGAAGATGGATCATGGCAACCTCTTATCTTACTCAGGAGGGATACGTAAAACTGCAAGAAGAGCTCGAACTGCTGCGCACGGTGCGCAGGCAGGAAATAGCCGAGCGCTTGCACGAAGCCATGGAGGGCGGCGAGCTGATCGATAACGCCGAATATGAAGCCGCCAAAAATGAGCAGGCCTTCGTCGAAGGGCGAATCAAAGAGCTCGAGATCCTTCTCGCGACCGCCCGGGTGGTCGAGGAAATCGGTCCGGTGGACAGCGTCCAGGTCGGATCGCGGGTGACCATCCGCGAGGTCGGCAACGAGGACGAACAGTACACGATTGTCGGCGCGGCAGAGGCTGATCCAAGCCTTGGCAAAATTTCCAACGAATCGCCGCTCGGCAGGGCTTTGATGAATCGAAAGGCGGGCGAATCCGTTCAGGTGGACGCCCCGGCGGGCTCGTTTACGGTCACGATCGTCAAGGTCGAGTAATCCATGGGTCGGAAAACCGCCCCGCCCGCTGGTTCGATGGGCGGGGCTTTTATTTGATCAAGGCAAGAGAGGTGCGCATGATGGAATTCTCGGATCTAGAAAAAATCAGGGTCGATAAAATGCTCAAATTACGATCGCTGGGCATCGAGCCGTATCCCACGCGGGCGCACGCCAGCCACAGCGCCCAGCAGGCTACTCAGGCCTTTCTGCAGCTCGAAGCCGCCGCCCAGGGCGCTGAAGCAGCGCCGCAGCCCCTCCGGGTCACCCTGGCAGGGCGCATCCGCTCGATACGCCTGATGGGCAAGATCGCCTTCGCGCATATCGAAGATCGCAGCGGCCGGCTGCAGCTCTTTTTGCGCGCCAATGAGCTGGGTGAAGATAGGCTGACCTTTTTCAAAGAGTACTTCGACCTGGGGGATTTCATCGAGGCAGAGGGCGAAATGACCCGCACCCGCACCGGCGAGGTCACCCTGCTGGTGCATGATTTTCGCATGCTGGCCAAGGCAATCTCGCCGCTGCCGGCGGCCAAGGACGAGGTGGTCGACGGGCAGGTGGTGCGTCACGCCACGCTGAGCGACCCTGAGATGCGCTACCGCCAGCGCTACGCCGACCTGGCGGTCAACCCGGAAGTGCGTGAGGTATTCCGCACCCGCGCCAGAACGCTGAAAGCCATCCGGGAATTTCTGGACGCGCGCGATTTCATCGAGGTCGAGACGCCCATCCTGCAGCCGATCTACGGCGGGGCGGCAGCCAGGCCGTTTATCACCCACCATAACCAGCTCAAGCAGGACCTGTATTTGCGCATCTCGTTCGAGCTGTATCTCAAGCGGCTGGTCGTCGGCGGGCTGGAGCGGGTGTATGAGATCGGACGCGACTTCCGCAACGAAGGCGTTTCATTCAAGCACAACCCCGAGTTCACCCAGCTGGAATATTACTGGGCATATGCGGACTATCTCAAGGTGATGGAAATGACTGAGGAGATGGTCGCCTGGATCTGTGATCAGGTGCTTGGCACGCGGCTGGTCAAATTCAACGGGCATGAGATCGACTTCAACCCGCCCTGGCGGCGGTTGACGCTGCGCCAGGGCTTGATCGACGCGGCCGGGATCGACATTGCCGCGCACCCCACCACCGAGAGCCTGGCGGAGGCCATGCGCGCAAAGGGCCTGCCGGTAAAGCCGGATTCCCCGCGCGGCAAGCTGATCGACGGCATGCTCGGCGATTACCTCGAGCCGAACCTGATTCAGCCGACCTTTCTGTACGATTATCCGCGCGACATTTCGCCGCTGGCGAAAAACCGCCCGGGCGAGCCCGACTGGGTGGAGCGCTTCGAGGGCTTTGCCGGGGGGATGGAGCTGTGCAACGCCTTCAGCGAGCTGAACGACCCGCTCGAGCAGGAAGCCCGCTTTGCCGAGATGGGCCGCGATTACGAGGCGGACGACGAGGAGCGCCACCCGATGGACGAGGACTACCTGCGCGCCATGTCGTACGGCATGCCGCCGCAGGGCGGTTTCGGCATGGGAATCGACCGCCTGGTGATGCTGCTGACCGACCACCGCACGATCCGCGAGGTGATTTTATTCCCGCACCTGAGGGAAAGGGAAGAAGAATAATATTGCTATCTTGTTCTATAATACCACTTGACACAGAACAATTGTTCGTGTATTATTAGTACAAATGATCGAAGAATTTTGGCAATTTGATGCAGGCGAGGAGTCAGGATTATGGCCAGACGGAGTGAAGGCTTAAGCGAGCGGCACCGTAGAATACTGTCATTTTTGGCAAAATTCCAGGATGAGAACGGCTATTCCCCCTCCATCCGCGAAATTGGCGACAGCATCAACGTCAAATCCACCTCGCTGGTGGACTACTACCTTAAGCAATTAGAGGAGATGGGCCACATCTCGCGCGACAACCGGGTTTCGCGCTCGATTCGCGTGTTAAAACCGCTGCCGGTCGCCGGTGCGATCGCCGGGGCGCTGCGCCAGGCCGGCCGCCGCCTGGAAGAGCTGATTCCCATTCCCAAGCTGGGCGTCATCCAGGCTGGCGAGCCCATCCCGGTGCCCGGCTCCGACCTTTCGTACTTCGACCCGGAATCCGGCGCGGTCGAGATCGCGCGCAGCCTGCTGCCCGCCCGTGAAAAGCTCGACGAACTGTTCGCCCTGGAGGTCAAGGGAGATTCGATGGTCGATGCCAGCATCAACGACGGCGACATCGTCATCATGAAGCGCGCCCAGGACGCCACTAACGGCGAGATGGTCGCCGTCTGGTTGGACGACCGCGATGAAACTACCCTCAAGTACTTCTACCGCGAAAAGGACCGCATCCGCTTGCAGCCGGCCAATCCGCAGTATCAGCCCATCCTGGTCGATAACCCGAAGCATCTGCGCGTGATGGGCAAGGTGGTCATGGTCATCCGCCAGGTGCGGACGGTAGCGATGTAACTACCCGGCAGGTTAAACAAAGCGAGCGCCGCGAGGCGCTCGTTTGTTTTTGGCATAGGTGATGAGTTACGCCAGTTCGACGACCGCGCCGGCGGCTTCGAGCTTGCCCTTGGCGTCGTTGGCGGCTTCTTTGCCAACGCCGCTGAGGACCTTCGAGCCGGCGGTTTCGGCCATGTTCTTGGCTTCGACCAAACCCAGGTTGGTGAGCTGGCGGATGACCTTGATGGTCTCGATTTTCTTGGGGCCGGCATCCTTGAGGACGACGTCGAATTCCGTTTTCTCTTCCACGGGCTCGGCGGCGGCGGCAACCGGGGCGGCAGCCACAGCGGCGACGGGAGCGGCGGCAGAAACGCCCCACTTCTCTTCGAGCATTTTCACCAGCTCAGCAGCCTCGAGAACGCTCAGCTTGCCGAGTTCATCAACCAACTTTGCTAAATCAGCCATTTCAAAATCTCCTTACTGTGATTAGTATTTTTTGTTGTTGTAGTTCCGCCTTCGCGTGCGGTCGGGGAGGACCAGGCGCGCAGCGAGCGGTGAGCGTTGATCGCTGCGCACTTATGCGGCAGCCGGCTCGGCTTCCTGTTCGGAATAAGCCTTGATGACAGCCGCCAGTCCGCGCGCAGGCTCGGCGAGCGTGCGTACCAGCTTGCTGGCGGGCGCGAGCAGCGTGCCCAGCAGCATGGAGCGCATGACGGGCAGGGGCGGCAGGTCTGCCAATGCCTTGACCTGGCTGGCCGTGAGCGCTTCTTTGCCGAGATAGCCGCCCTTGATGGCGAAGATCTCCGATTTGGCGCTGGCCTCGCTCAGGACCTTGGCGAGCGCTGGCGCGTCGCTGAAGGTGAATCCGGCGATGGTCGAGCCTTCGAAGACGCCTTTTTCGGCAATGCCGATCTCGTCCATGGCGAGTTTCATCAGAGTGTTTTTCACCACGTGGATCTCGCCGCCGGCTTCTCGTACTCTGGCGCGCAGCGCATCGATGTCCTTCATGCTCATCTTTGCATAGGAAAGGACAAAAAAGCCCTGACTTTGCCTGACCCAATCAGCGTATTGGGCTACCAGTTTATTTTTGTGTTGCTTCGAGAAGGCCAATGAGTTATACCTCCTTCCTTTCAAGATAATATCAAAAAAGTCTTTGCCTTTCTTCGTAGCCAGGCAAAGACTTTTTCGCAACTGTTCGTAACAGCGATCTTAATTTTGCGTTCAGTCTTCACCTGGGCAGGAAATTGAGCCTCTGCGGGCACCGGCTTTCAGCGGTGAAGGCAAATATTCCGTTGTTGGGGGCTGCAAACGGCAGCCAGCGTCCGTGCTGTGGGTTACTCTTTGGTGCTCATCGACTGGGCCTGGAGCGCATCCACGTGGATGCCGGGGCCCATGGTGGTGGTGACGGTTATCTTACGAATGTACGAGCCCTTGGCTGCGGCGGGTTTGGCTTTCTTGATGGCGTCCATCAGCGCAGCCAGGTTATTATACAACTCATTTGCGCCAAAGGAAACCTTTCCGATCGGTACGTGGATGTTCGCGGTCTTATCCAGGCGGAACTCGACGCGCCCGGCCTTGGCCTCGCGGATGACGCGCGGCAGGTCCTCGGGGGGCACGACCGTACCCGCTTTAGGATTGGGCATCAAGCCGCGCGGGCCCAGCACCCGGCCGAGCCGGCCAGCCTTGCCCATCATGTCGGGGGTGGCGATGGCGACGTCGAAATCGGTGAAGCCAGCCTGGATTTTCCCGATCCACTCATCGCTGTCGGCGATGATGTCGGCGCCGCCTTCCCTGGCTTTCTCCACGCCTTCGGCCTGGGCGAAAACCAGCACGCGCACCGTCTTGCCCAATCCGTGTGGCAGGACGACCACGTCGCGCACCTGTTGATCGGCCTGGCGCGGGTCGAGGCCCATGCGCATGTGAATTTCTACGGTGGCATCGAATTTGGTGATCGAAGTCTCTTTAACGAGTTTGATTGCCTCATCTGGCGAATAGGATTTGTTCGCCTCGATCTTGGCGGCAGCCGCCATGTATTTCTTTCCGTGTTTTGGCATGAATTCTCCTTTGTGGTGCTGGCGGGCAAATGGATTGCCCTCCCACTAAGCTAGTCGACTACCTCGATGCCCATGTTGCGGGCTGTGCCTTCGATCTGGCGCATGGCGTCTTCGATATCGACCGCGTTGGTGTCTTTCATTTTAACCTCGGCGATCTCACGCACCTGAGCGCGGGTGACCTTGCCAACCTTGGTCCGGTTGGGGATGGCGGATCCTTTCTCGACGCCGGCGGCCTTCTTCAGTAATACCGAAGCCGGCGGCGACTTGAGAATGAAGGTAAAGGATCCGTCGGTGTAGACGGTGATTTCCGCGGGGAGCACATCGCCGGCGCGGTTTTGCGTGCGGGCGTTGTATTCCTTGCAGAAGGCCATGATGTTAATGCCGTGCCCGGCCAGGGCAGGGCCGACCGGCGGCGCAGGGTTGGCTTTGCCGGCCACGAGTTGTAACCTTACGACTGCTTTTAATTTTTTTGCCACTTTTTTTCTCCTTCGTGGTTCTAACGGGTGGTTTGGGGAGCACCCTCCCACAAACTAAGTCCTCCTCGCGGGAGGACCGATCCACTAAGCTTTTTCCACCTGTAAGAAATCCAGTTCCACAGGGGTTTCACGACCGAAGAAATTGACCATCACGCGCACCTTGTTGCGCTCCTGGTCGATTTCTGCAACAGTGCCGCGAAAATCGTTGAAAGGACCGTCGACGATGCGCACGCGCTCGTTCACCTTGAAAGTGACCTTAACGTGGGGCGCTTCGGCTTCCATGCGGCGCAGTATTTGGGATACCTCTTCCGGGCGCAGCGGGGTGGGCTGGTTGCCCATGCCGACAAAGCCGGTCACGCCGGGGGTGTTGCGCACCACATACCAGGATTCCTCGGTCAGGATCATGTTGACCAGCACGTAGCCGGGGAAGACGTGACGTTCCACAGTGCGGCGTTTGCCGTCCTTGACCTCGATTTCTTCCTGGGTCGGGATGACCACATCGAAGATCCTGTCCTTCATTCCCATCGTCTCGATGCGCTGCTCGAGATTGTGGCGCACTTTATTTTCATAACCGGAGTAGCAGTGAATTACGAACCAGGCGCGCTGATCGCTCGTCTCGGCATCGAACTGTGGCGCTTCCTGATCTGGCGAGATCTCGCCGGAGTCGTGGGATGCGGCTGAAGAGCGCGGCGTCTTGGTTGGCACCGTTTTAGGTGGAAGAATTTCTTCCTCGTGATCCATTAGATCGTCATCATGCGCATCCGTCATTGGATAAACACTCCTCGCCAGACTTTCCTCAGCTGAAGCCTAGCCTAATGTCAGGCGGATCAGGCTTGAAAACACAAAGTCGAGTAAGCCCAAAATCACTGCCATGATAAACATGACCGCCAGAACGATTTTTGTCAGCCGCCAGGCTTCCGGCGGGGTAGGCCAGGAGACTTTACGCAGCTCGCCGATGGTTTCGCGCCACCAGCGGCTGATGCGGGTGATCAAATTGGGCTTTCCCGTTTGCTTTGACTTTCCGGTTTTCTCTGCCACAAAAAACTCCTTGCTGTCAGTCTAAAAAGCCGCCTCCCGGAAGACTGGCTGAGTTGTTGGAGGACGGCGTCACCTGGAGTTAGGCAGGCCAGGCAGGAATCGAACCCACAACCTCCTGTTTTGGAGACAGGCGCTCTGCCAATTGAGCTACTGGCCTAAACTTGATTTGAGGACGGAGGAGGTAAATCCGTCCTCAAATCGATTATACCCTACTTGGTTTCGCGGTGCGCTGTGTGCTTGCGGCAGCGCGGGCAGTATTTGTTAATCTCGAGACGCCCAGGATCGTTGCGGCGGTTTTTCTCGGTGGTATAGTTGCGTTCTTTGCACTCTGAGCAGGCCAGAGTGATCACAGGGCGGATATCTTTCTTCTTCGAAGCCATGGCTTACGTGATGCGACCCGTTAGCGAGTCGGCGCTCCTTCTTATTCGATAATCTTGGTTAGGGTGCCCGCGCCAACGGTCAGGCCGCCCTCGCGGATAGCGAAGCGGGAACCCTGCTCGAGAGCCACCGGCACGATCAATTCGACTTCCATGTTGATGCTGTCGCCGGGCATGACCA
>JAXDBP010000001.1:0-732388 GCA_034678705.1 Bellilinea sp. | reverse complement strand
GGGTCCACTCCTTTCTTGGTTGCCACCTCTAAGGATGACCCCGATGTCTGTTTTTGTCTATTCTTTTTGTCTCACATCTGTTTGAACTAGTTCAGCATTTGCCGGATGACCCTGCCAGCCTCATTTTCAGCGACTGTCATCTGCTGGCGGCGGAGCAAATCCTTTATCGTGACCTGACCGGCAGCCTTCTCGTCCGGACCGATGATGACGACAAAGTTCGCACCAATCTTATCGGCATGCCGTAATTGCTTACTCAGGTTCCATGCCTCGGTAAAACTGGCAACGTTATAGCCTTCATCCCTCAACCGTGAGGCAATCACCTGCGAATGCAGCAGCAGCTCTGCATCGAAGGTAGTCACCAGCACCTGCACCGGTGTAAGCCGGAAGTTCGGGATCAAGCCGTATTTCTCCAGGACGATGGCGATCATCACATCGCCCATTGCGAATCCAACTCCAGGCAGCGGCTCTCCGCCGACATCCGCGACCAGGTTATCGTAACGCCCTCCACCGAGGATTGCTCTGCCCTCGCGGTCCATATCCCGCGCTTCGAAGACGATCCCCGTGTAATAATCCAATCCGCGGATGATTTCCGGATTGAAGTGGATATATTCGGCGACGCCGAGGGCGTTTACTGCATTAAAAAAGCGCTCAAGCTCAGCGGATTTCATCCATAAATCCTGATTGTCCAGGATGGCGATCAATCCGGCGGTTTGTTTGCTGCTCAGACCAAGCTCGAGAGCGTACGCCTGCCAATCGGTGGGAGAGAGTTTCTCTCGCCGATCGATCAACCGGAAGACCTGCTTGCGCATCTCTGGGCTGTCAATTTCCAGCGAATGCAGCTCGGTTTCCATCAACTTACGGTTGTTAACAAAAATACCCGCCTGTTCTGGCTGTAAACCGATTTCACGGAAGAATGCCGCGCAGATGGCCACTAATTCGGCATCAGATTCGGGTGAAGTGACGCCCATCAGGTCGATGTTCCATTGATAGAACTCGCGAGTGCGCCCCTTTTGCGGACGTTCATAACGCCAGAACGGACCAAACGACCACCAGCGCAGCGGGAATACCAACTGACGCTGTTTTTGGGCAACCATTCGCGCCAGGCTGGGGGTTAATTCGGGGCGCAGAGTGATCAGATCTCCACCGCGATCTGGAAAGACGAATGCCTGTTCTTTGACCAACTCCTCGCCTGATTTAGCAGCGTATAGGTCGATTTTTTCAATGAACGGCCCGTCGTACTCCTGATAACCAAAGGATTCTGATACCTTCCTGATACTGGCATACAGCCAGTTACGCAAGGCCATTTCTTCGGGATAGAAATCTCTGGTGCCCTTAACCGCCGGAATGATTTTGCCCATACCCTGTTTCTCTCACGAAATAATTGATGTTGAATTTTAGCATATAACTAGAGCAGCGGCAGGATGTCCTTGTTGTCTATGCGAAATATGCCGGTTTCAGTGCCCGCCTGGACATATCATTTCCCCCTGAAAACGGTCGAGCCGATCTGCTTGATGGGCGCTTCAGCCCAGTCGATAAACATCTGTGATCATGGATCTCTGGAGTATAATACATACCGATCCTAATTTATAACGCTGAAAGGCCGCGTTAGTATAGGATCCCTCATGCTGACTGCCTGCCGCGATCTATGCCGCTAACCATAAATCACCGCGAGGTTTCTTGATCACCATTCGCGCCGAGTTGCACGTTCATACGGTGTTATCCCCATGCGCCGATCTGGAGATGCTGCCGCCTTTGATCGTCGCCGAATGTTTACAGCGCGGCATCGGCTTGATCGCTGTGACCGACCACAACGCCAGCGCGAACACCGCCGCTGTCCAGGCGGCCGCTCAGGGCACCAATCTTACCGTCCTGCCCGGCATGGAATTACAAACGCGCGAAGATGTGCACGTCCTCTGCCTTTTCGACACCCTCGATCAAGTTAATGCCTGGCAGCAGATCGTCGACAGCGCGATGCCCAAAAGGCAAAGCCGATCGAATTATTTCGGCGATCAATTGGTGGTGGACTCAAACGGAGATTTTATCGGGCGAGTAGAAAGACTCCTGATCACTTCGACCAGTCTCTCCATCGACGAGGTCTGGGCTAAGGTCAATGACCTTGGAGGCCTGGCCATACCTGCTCACGTAAACCGCAGCATCAATGGGCTGATCCCCATGCTCGGTAAAATTCCTGAAAACATCCCATTCGCTGCTCTTGAAATCTCCCGCAACCTTTCCCCCACAATGGCTTTACAAATGTTCCCAATGATCGATGGATTTCCCCTGCTTCAAGGCGGCGACGCCCATCGACTGGATGATTTATTAGGCGCAAATGAGTTCACCATCGAACATCCCTGCCTTGCAGAGATAAAAAAGGCACTGCACAACGAGGATGGGCGCAGCGTTAAGTTACTATTGCCATATGGATGAATCATAGAGACCGGTTGATCATCAACCGGCCTCTGCAGATTATCCTCGATCTCGTTTTACTCTTTAGTCCTCGCCGAAAATACTCTCCCGGTCGGCCCGCCTGGTTCTCTCCGGTTGAGCCCATTGGTGATATGGCCCTTTCTTAAGTAGACGAACCAATAAATAAAGCCGACCATCACCGCGCCGCCGATAATGTTGCCAATGGTCACCGGCAGCAGGTTGCTAAAGAAGAATTTTCCCCAGGTTATATTGGCGAAATCGACGCCGCCGTTGAGTTTGGTTACAATGGTTGCATAGGTCGTGGGATCTAGATACTTGATGAACAGCCCAATCGGGATGAAATACATATTCGCGACACTGTGCTCGAAACCTGCGGCCACAAAACATGAGATTGGGGGAATGATGGCCAAAATTTTATCTGTGGTTGTACGGGCGCTGTAGCACATCCATACCGCCAGGCAGACCAGTGCATTGCACATCGTCCCAAGTGCCACCGCCTGGATGAACGTCAGACCGCACTTGCTGTTCGCAGTCGCGAGGGCAGTCAGACCGACCGCATTACCGCCGAAGGTATACTGCTTACCCAGGAAGACGATCATTGCAGTACCCATTGAGCCGATTAGATTGCCAATCCAAACAACTACCCAATTTTTAAGCAGCAGCTGTAGGGAGACCTTCCCACTCATGAAGGCCATGATGATCAGGTTATTGCCGGTGAACAGTTCTGCGCCGCCGACAACTACCAGGATCAGGCCAACGGTGAAGACAAGGCCTGCAAGCAGGCGAATGACTCCATACGGCAGCGATGTCTTAAACGCCAGTTCGGCGGCGCCTGTATTGATCGCCATACTGCCCGCGCTAACGGTCGTCGCGAAGATCGCGCCGATGGCAATAAAAGCGCCAGCCAGGACTGCCAGGATGACCATATTCAATATATTCAAATTGGCCTTTTTTACGCCGAGGTCTTCGGCTTTGGTGGCCATTGCGGGTGGCAACAGGGCATCCAGTGTAACGGGAGGAGGTGTATCGGTCATTTCACAAATCCTTTTTTTTTATTGGTGGTGTTTATCCGCCCCAGGGCATCTGGGCGTATTCCTCGAATGCTTTGTCGTGCATCTTCTTAAAAAGCGCTTCATGGGTGCGTTCCCAGCGAGCCAGCATCTCAAGCACTTTTCTGGCCTCGCCTTCAGCCTTACCGGCAGCCATTTCGTAGAACTCGGAAAAGTCGCGCTCGATTAAATAAGCCATCCTCAAGACCGGCAGGTCGGCAACCATCGCTTCGGCAACGGTAACCATTATGTCCTCTGAGGCCGCTCGTTGAGAGAAAAAGCCCACTTTTTCCATATCGATCCCCACAGCGAGGTCAGGAATATTCCCTTGATCCAGGGACTTGATTTGGGCTTCGATGAATTCGATGTGCTTCTGCTCTTCGGCTGCCAATTTCTTGAAGGCGCCCTGCGCGGTCGCGCTGCTCAGCCTGCCGGCGTTCTCTTCGAAAAAGCGCTTTCCTTCGTGCTCCCTTTGCAGGGCGTATTTATAGATCTTATGGATATCCATAACCTCTCCAATTTCTATTCACAAAGTTCAACTCTAACCGCGCTGACCTTGTATTCGGGAATCTTCGCTACCGGATCGAGCGCCGCGATCGTCAGCTCATTCGCCGAGGCTTCCGGGAAGTGGAAATTCGCATATACCATGCCCGGTGGGACACGGTCGGTCACCCACGCTTCGGCTTCGATCGAACCGCGTCTGGAGGTCACTTTCACTCGCTTCTTGCCATCGATGCCCAGCTTTTCGGCATCAAAGGGATTGATTTCGATCAATGGATGTCCGTAAACTTCCATCAATCCTTTCGCCCGGCGGGTCATCGCGCCGCCGTGATAATGATACAGCACCCGGCCGGTGTTGAGGAACATCGGGTATTCATCATCTGGCAGCTCAGCCGGGGGAACGTGATCGATGGCCATGAAAATCCCGCGCCCGCGCGAGAACTGTTTCGTGTGCAGGATGGGCGTCCCGGGATGATCGACGGTCGGGCAAGGCCACTGCAATCCCCTGCCGCCCGCCAGGCGTGCGTGAGTGATGCCAGCATAGGAGGGGGTGACTGCGTTGATCTCCGTCATAATGGAGTTGGTATCCGGATAAGCCCAGCCGGCGTAAGGTGCGGAATCGATCTGTCTGCCGCCGCCGGCGATGATCCTTTGAGCCAGTTCGGCGGTGATCCACCAGTCCGGGCGGGCGTCGCCGAGCGGCTCGATGGCTTTTTGCACCAACTGCACCCGGCGCTCGGTGTTGGTGAATGTGCCCGTCTTCTCTGCGAAGGTTACACCCGGCAAAAGGATGTCCGCATAATGAGATGTTTCAGTAGGGAAAATTTCCTGGAGAAGGAAAAATTCGGCTGATTCCAGGCAGTGCCGGATGTGATTCGTATCTGGATCAGACATTACCGGATCTTCGCCCATGACATACAGGGCTTTGATCCTGCCATCCGCCAGTCCAGGGATCATTTCCGTGACGGTCAGGCCAACTTTACACCCCGATGTGGCGCCCCATGCCTGCTGGAATCTCTTTTTCACTTCCTCATTGACCACTGTCTGGTAGGCCGGGTAGACGTTGGGCAGGCCGCCCATATCACAGGCGCCCTGAACGTTATTCTGCCCGCGCAGCGGATTGACCCCGCTGCCAGGCTTGCCCATATTCCCCAGCAACATTTGCAGGTTGGCTAGGCTCATCACATTGCGCACGCCGGTAATATGCTGCGTGATGCCCATCGCCCAGATCACCGCTGAGGGACGGTTGGCTGCCAGGATTTCAGCCGCCTGGTAGATTTGTTCGACCGCTATACCGGTGATTTCAGCGGTTTTTTCCGGCGGATATTTTTGCACCGTTTCTTTGAACTGCTCAAAACCTTCGCAGCGTTCTTCGATAAAGGCTTTGTCTTCCCAGCCCATTTCGAGGATGATATACATTAAACCGTTCAGCAAGGCAATATCCGTCCCGGGTTTCTGGCGAAGATGCAGGCTTGCGAACTCGGTGATATCGATTTTGCGCGGATCGGCGACAACAATCTTCAATCCCCGATTATTGACCGCGCGGCGCAACATCGTGCCAAAGACCGGATGCTGCTCAGTGGTGTTGGACCCGATAATCAATACAGCCTGGGCTGCGTTGGCGACATCTTCCATCGAATTAGACATCGCGCCTGAACCGAAGGAGGTGGCCAGACCGGCCACCGTGCTGGAGTGTCAAAGACGGGCGCAGTGGTCTATGTTGTTCGTCCCGACCACCTGGCGGGCGAACTTATTCATCAGGTAATTTTCTTCATTCAGACATTTCGCGCTGGTCAGGATTCCGATCGAATCAGGTCCGCTGTTATCCCGCGTCGTACGCAGCTTATCTGCCGCCAAATTGAGCGCAGTGTCCCAATCCGTCTCCACCCACTCCCAACCGGGGCCATGCAGCGATTTCTGCCCGCCTTCCAGCAGGTAGCGGCGCACTTTCGGTCGGGTCAGCCGGTCGGGATGATGCACGAAGTCATAGCCGTAACGCCCCTTGACGCACAGAGCCATGCCGTTCACAGGCGCATCCGGATTGGAAGTCACGCCAATTATCTTGCCATCCTTCACGTTCAGGTCGAACTGGCAGCCGACTCCGCAGTATGTGCAGGTGGTCTTCACCTTGGTCACCTGGTGAGTGCGTCCCTTTGCGTAAGTCATCTTGTCGCTCAAGGCGCCTGTCGGGCAGTAAGCCACGCACTGACCGCAGGATTCACAGCGAGCGTCAAGCATGTTCGTATCGGCGCCAGCAACGATCTTCTCTTCAAAGCCGCGATAGGCCACGCCCCATACATTCCGAACCTGGATCTCGGCGCAGGCCAGCACGCAGCGGCGGCAGAGGATGCACTTGTTGAAATCCACACGCACGAACGGGTTTGGATCGCTGTTGACCGGGTAGCGCGTGCCCTTGCTGCCCCATTTGGGCACTTCGACCTGGTAATCGTAAGCCAGGTCCTGCAATTCACACGATCCGCTGACGTCGCAAACCAGGCAGTCCTGCGGGTGGTTGGCCAGCATCAATTCCAATGTCAATTTTCTTGAGCGTGCAACGCGCTCATTGCGCGTCTGGATTTCCATGCCTTCCCATACCTGAGTGACACAGGCAGCCTGCAGGAAGCGCTGTTTGGCAACATCTACCACACAAATTCGGCAGTTGCCGGTTGGAGTAAGATCCTTGTGGTAGCACAAAGTAGGGATGTGTACCCCGTGTTCACGCGCGGCCTGAAGAATCGTTTGCCCTTCACGGGCTTCGATGGGGATTCCGTCTATGGTGATCTTGATCGTCATCTGTTACTCCTCATAAGATCCGGCAAGGGTTGTCATTCCAAAGATTGTTTCCTCACCCACCAGCTGCCATGAATTCATCTTCAAACTGGGTTAATGCAGTATTCATCGGTGTAGGCACAGACTGCCCCAATCCACAAAACGACGAGTCGAACATCACATTCGCAAGCGCTTTGAGCTCAGCGACATCGCCCGGCTGCCCGTTTCCTTCAGCCATCCTTGATAGGATCTGGAAAGATCGCCAGGTCCCCACCCGACATGGAGTGCATTTACCGCAAGATTCGGCCGCAAAAAAGCGCAGCTCTTCGCGCAAGAAAGCCACAACCGATACCGACTGGTCGCAGATCAAGAAAGCTCCGGCGCCCAGCCCCACACCTTTTTGTCCAGACGCGTAATCCATGGGGATATCCAGAAGTGAAGGTGGAACAATCGTTCCGGCAGCACCGCCAGTAAGGGCAAATTTAAACTCAGAACCAGGCAGCATCCCGCCTCCAAAATCATCGATGACCTGACGCAGCGTCAGCCCAAACGGTGCTTCGAACAATCCGGGGTTCCTTACGTGACCTAACAGCATGTAAAGTTTCGTCCCGGCAGTCGCGTAATTGCTCAATCCCTTGTACCAACCTGCGCCGTTTAAGAGAATTGCCGGGACAGCTGAATAGGATTCCACATTATTTACCAGAGAGGGGCAGCCCAAATAGCCAGCCGATGGCGGGTACGGCGGGCGCAGACGGGGTTCGCCGCGTTTGCCCTCCAGCGATTCGATCAAAGCGGTCTCTTCACCGCAGATATAAGCGCCGGCGCCAAGATGCACGTGGATATGGAAGGAAAAACCTGAGCCTTGAATATTCTCGCCGAGCCAGCCGAGTTCTTCAGCCTGTTGGATCGCGCGCTCCAACCGCGCGGCCTGGTGGGCGTACTCGCCGCGAATATAAATGTAGCCCTCATTCGCCCCGCAGGCATAACCCGCGATTGCCATGCCTTCGACGATTTGGTGGGGATTGGTGTCCATCAATACCCGGTCTTTGAAAATGAGCGGCTCGGATTCGTCCGCGTTGCAGAGGATGTACTTGGGAGTGCGCGGCGCCTGAAAAACGAAACGCCATTTTCTCCCAACCGGGAATCCCGCTCCACCTCGGCCGGTTAATCCTGAACTTTCGACTTCGACAATTACCTGCTCGGGGGAGAAAGTCAGCGCCCGCTGAAGACCTTTGTAAGCGCCGTATTCCAGCGCCGATTGGATGGAATCTGGGTCGATCTTGCCCGCATTAGCCATCATCACACGCAATTCGCCAGCACGCGGCTGTGAATAATCTGTTGGGATTCCCAGCCAGCCCTGGCAAACCTTCTCAGCCTCGACTGGCGAGACAGGACCTGCCTGATCTTCATTAACCAACACCGCTGGAGCACGGTCACAAAGACCGAGGCAGCTGGTTCTTTCCACTGTCCACTCGGTATCCCCGGAAAGGGCAGAATCAATCGCATGGCGAATTTCAGATGCTCGCTTCAGCCAGCAGACCGGACCGTCGCACACCCGGACAACGTTTTTCCGCGGCTGCAGAGACAGCATCGAATAAAATGAGGCCACACCGTAGGCATGGCTGGCTGGCAGATTCAACGAATGTGCCGCATCGGTGATAGATTCTGCTGGCAGTCCTTCGAATTGACGATCGAGGTCGCGAAAGACTTCGAGGACAGCCTTAGGATCGCGTCCATGGTGTTCGGCGACTGCCGCAATTTCCGCAGGAACGGGTTTGATTTGGCTTTTCGGATTCGGCATAATATACCTCAGGTATCTTATGAAAGGATGTTATTGACAGATCCGTTTTTCTTCAAGCGCAGTTAAACACCCGCCAATCTTAACCCACACAGACAGGGTACTCGAGGGATGTTCATCGATCAATCTTACTGATGATCACCGCGGTGCAATTACGAAATTGGATTACAAAAGGGAAAGAATCAATTCAAATTTAACCTCTTCGCGGCACTATCTTATCATAAACCAATATTTGCGTAAGAATTCACAATAAATGTCACTAACTTTCGCGATAAGTGTCAATTATTTTCCTTCAGGCTGATGGCTCATAAAGAGTAAACAGATATCATGATTTTTGGCAGCCTATCTACGATAATAACGCTGGTTTGTTGATTTTTTACGTGACAATATTCCAAACGCTTCTGTGACGGAGGACACTTCATGCCTGCTGCCTGCAGTGATATAAATGAAGAACTAAATTGTTAAGCCATGCTGCTGAAATGGTAAATCAATCCCGGATCGTCGACACCCTCAAGTCCATCCCCTGGTTTCTTGATCTCAACCAGAGACAACTCGAAACTTTGGCGGGATTCTCTTCGATCATTCTGGTCAAGGCCGGACAGACGATCTTCTGCGAGGGCGATCAACTTGACCACATGTATATCATCTTGGAAGGCGAGGCTGGCGTGGACATGTCAGTGCCCACCCGCGGACCTATTCGGGTTTGTGTCGCCGAGGCTCTGGATATTATCGGCTGGTCGAAGCTGACCCCGGTAGTCCGGCAGCGTACTGCGTCGATCACTGCAATCAAGGATACGCGACTGCTGCGCATCCATGGCGATGAACTGTTGGCCTTTTGTGAACAGGACCGCCAGGTTGGTTATGTCATCTTCCGGCGGCTGGCAAATGTTGTCGCCAGCAACCTGCTGATTACCAAACTGCAGTTGATGGATCGCATCCTGCACTCATCCTCCGAACCTGGCTGAGCGTCATTCGAGAAAATCCAGACCCGTCCGGTCTGAATTGATTTTTTTCGTTTATAATTACGCCATGCACGAGCTGGCTGTAACCGAATCGATCCTGGCGATAACATTGAAGCATGCAGAAAAAGCAGCAGCGCGCCGGGTGACCGATATCCACCTTGTCATCGGACAACTTTCCAGCATTGTCGACGATTCAGTACAGTTTTACTGGGATATGATCTCAGAAAACACAATGGCCCAGGGTGCAAAACTGCACTTCAATCGTATTGCTGCCCGGATGAAGTGCATGAGCTGCGGGCAGGAATACGAAATGGAGCATCGCCTGGAGCCCTGCCCGGCCTGTCAGAGTTACAGCCTGCAGGTCATGGCAGGCGAAGAATTCTATCTGGACAGTATCGAGGTTGAAAATTAAAGTCGGAGAAACTCATGCCCCTCAGCCGCGTCCCCGTAGTTGAAAAAATCCTCAGCGCCAATGATCAGGTAGCCGAAACCAATCGGCAGATGTTCGACGCCTCTGGCGTCTATGCGATCAATCTGATGGCCTCTCCAGGGGCAGGAAAGACCAGCTTTATCCTGAAGACAATTCAGGCGCTCTCGCCAGAGGTAAAAATCGGCGTCATCGAGGGCGACACCGCGCCGGTCACCATCGACGCGGATAAAATCTCCGCAGCCGGCGTCCCTGCCGTGCAAATTAACACCGGCGGTGAATGTCACCTGGATGCGGTAATGCTCAAAGCCGGAATTTTACAGCTGCAATTGGAGACTCTTGACCTGTTAATCGTCGAAAACGTTGGCAACCTGATCTGTCCAGCGGCTTTTAACCTTGGCACGCACATCAACGTGCTGGTAGCCAGCATCCCCGAAGGTGACGACAAGCCGTATAAATATCCGAACATCTACCGTGGTTTGGATGTGCTGATCATCAACAAGATTGATTTAATGCCCTACATCGACTTCAACATGGACTACTTCCGCCAGGGCGTCGAAATCCTCAACCCTGGCTTGATCACCTTCGCTGTTTCGTGCAAAACGAGCGAGGGAATCGACGCCTGGGCTGAGTGGATCAGGCAGTCCATCCGGCAGTACAAGCGAACATGAGCGAACATCCTGCCGGGCTGAGGATCAAAGTCCGCGGCATTGTCCAGGGGGTCGGCTTTCGCCCGTTCATCTATGCACTGGCCAGCCGGCATCATCTGACCGGCTGGGTGCGTAACACGTCCGCCGGCGTCGAGATCGAAGTCAACGGAGCACCTCGGGATCTGCAGACCTTCGTCGAGGGAATTAAAAACCACCCGCCCCCTCTGGCGCGCATCGACAGGCTCGAAGCTCAAGATATCCTTCCGGATCATTACGCCCGATTCGAGATCATCGCGAGTCAACCTCACCCCGGCGATTTCATCCCGGTTTCTCCGGATGTCGCCATCTGCGCAGACTGCCGGCGCGAGCTGTTTACACCAACCGACCGGCGTTACCGCTACCCTTTTATCAATTGCACCAACTGCGGACCGCGCTTCACAATCGTCAAAGACGTGCCTTATGACCGTCCGGCGACCACCATGGCGGGCTTCGAGATGTGCGCAGACTGCGCGCGTGAATACCACGACCCGCTCGATCGGCGCTTTCACGCCCAGCCGGTTGCCTGTCCAAAATGCGGCCCGCAGATCTGGTTTGAAGCAAACGAAATCCAGCTTGCTGCAGGCGACGAGGCGCTGAAGCTGGCGAGACAATGGCTATGCGAAGGTCAGATCGTAGCAATCAAAGGCCTTGGCGGCTTTCACCTCGCCTGCGACGCCGCCAACCCCCAGGCTGTTGAGCTGCTCCGGTCTCGTAAAAAGCGCAGCGACAAGCCTTTCGCATTAATGGCGTCTGATCTGCACACGATCGCAAAATTCTGCACCCTCAGCGACCTTGATTCTGAAATCCTGCTCGACGCCAAGGCGCCCGTCCTGCTTCTGCAGCGCAAGCCGGGAGCGCAGCTCGCCGCACAGGTCGCCCCCAACCAGCGCACTTACGGTTTCATGCTCCCCTATACACCCCTGCACCTGCTGTTGATGGAAAAGGCAGCCGGCTTTCCCGAGGTGCTGGTGATGACCAGCGCCAACCTCGCCGAAGAACCGATCGCTTACCAGGATGAAGACGCCAGACAGCGCCTGGCGCAGCTTGCGGATGGATTTTTACTGCATAACCGCGACATTCATATGCGCACCGATGATTCCGTCATGCGCACCACTCGCGGCCACCTCTACCCAATCCGCCGCGCGCGCGGCTACGTCCCCGATCCCATCCGGCTGCCGGTGCTGGTCGGGCCGGTTTTCGCCGCCGGCGCGGAATTGAAAAACGTCTTCTGCCTGACCCGCGATGATTACGCCTTCCTCAGCCACCACATCGGCGACCTGGAGAATTTCGAAACTCTGCAGAGTTTTGAGTCTGGCGTCGAGCACTTCCAGCGGCTCTTCCGCATCCAGCCTGAAGTACTCGCCTGCGACCTGCACCCGGACTACCTGGCCACGCGCTACGCCGCCGCCCGCGCCGAGGTCGAAAATCTGCCACTTATCCAGGTGCAGCATCACCACGCCCACCTGGCCGCCTGCCTGGCGGACAACGGCTGGGATACTCGCGAGCCTGTCATCGGCGTAAGCCTGGACGGGACCGGATACGGTACGGACGGCGCAATCTGGGGCGCGGAGTTCCTGCTCGGAGAATACAGCAGCTGCCAGCGTTTTGCTCACCTCAAATACACACCCCTGCCCGGCGGAGATGCGGCAGTTCGACACTGCTCGCGCATGGCGCTGGCGCACCTCTGGTCAGCCGGAATCCCTTGGGATGAAGACCTCGCCCCATGGTTAGATTTGCGGCACGAAGAACGTCAGGTTCTGCTCCATCAACTCGAAAATGGTCTGAACGCCCCGCCGACTTCCAGCATGGGCCGCCTGTTCGACGCTGTTTCCGCGTTGATCGGCCTGCGCCAGAGAGCCACCTACGAAGGTCAGGCTGCCATCGAGCTGGAGAATATCGCCGATCCTGACGAAACCGGCGCCTACGATTTCGAAATCAACGCCGGCGAGATCGATCCAACCGCCATGTGGCGCGAGATCATCGCGGATTTTCGGGCTCATATACCGATATCGGTGGTTTCAGCCCGTTTTCACAACGGCATCGCCCGGATGGTGCTGGATGTCTGCCAGGCGGTTACCGCCGCTGCCGGGGTAAAAACCGTCTGCCTGAGCGGCGGCGTCTGGCAAAATATGACCCTCTTCGAGAAAGCCGTTCCCCTTTTGGAAAATGCCGGTTATACTGTCCTGACCCACCGGCAGGTCCCCACGAATGATGGGGGGATTGCCCTCGGTCAGGCAATGGTTGCCGCACAGACTGGATTTTTGCCTTCCAGTGAGGAGAGATAATTATGTGCCTGGGCGTCCCTGGAAAAATTATTGAGCTTTATGATAATTTTAATCTGCGTATGGCGCGCATCGACTTCGGCGGCGTTTTGCGGGAAGCCTGCATGGACTTCCTCCCGGAAGCTAAAGTCGGCGATTACGTCATCATTCACGCAGGTTTTGCACTCAACATGCTCAGCGAAGAGGAAGCGCTGGAAACCCTGGAATTGATGCGCGAAATCGGCACCCTGGCAGCCGAATTCGACGATGTCGAGCTGAGTGAATCTTCCCACGGCGCGGACAATTAGCTGCAAATCCATATGGAACTGAACAACTTCAGCCATTCTTTTCGCGACGAGAAACTGGTGCGCGGGGTCATCCAGAAGATTTCGCGCACGATCACCCGTCCCTGGGTGTTGATGGAGATATGCGGTGGACAGACCCACGCCATCATGCAGTATGGGCTCGATCAACTCCTACCTGCGGAGATCGGCCTCGTCCATGGCCCCGGCTGCCCGGTGTGCGTCACACCGTTGGAGCTGATCGACAAAGCACTGGAAATCGCGTCCCTGCCGGAGGTGATTTTCTGCTCCTACGGCGACATGCTGCGCGTTCCCGGCTCTCACAAGGACTTGTTTTCGATCCGCGCCGCCGGCGGCACGGTGAAAGTAGTCTATTCCTCGCTTGATGCGGTAAAAATAGCCCGCGAAAATCCGGAAAAACAGGTTGTCTTCTTCGCTATCGGCTTCGAGACGACCGCACCACCCAATGCGATGAGTGTGCTGCAGGCACACTCGCTAGGTTTGAAGAATTATTCCGTGCTGGTGTCACAGGTTTGCGTTCCGCCGGCGATGCACGCCATTCTCGGATCGCCCGGCAACCGTGTGCAGGGCTTCCTGCTGGCCGGACACGTCTGCGCGGTTATGGGATATAACGAGTACATCCCGCTCGCTGAAAAATACCGCGTGCCGATGGCGGTGACCGGCTTCGAACCGCTCGACCTGGCGCAGGGCATTCTGGCGGTGATAAAAATGCTGGAGAGCGGAACAGTAGCCGTCGAGAATGCTTACCCACGCGCCGTCCAGGCGGACGGGAGTCCGGCAGCAAAAGCGGTCATCCAGCGCGTTTTTCAACCGGTCGACCGCAACTGGCGCGGCATCGGCACCATCCCGCTCAGCGGTTGGGAGCTGCGCCCGGAATTTGAGCAATTCGACGCAGAGAAACGCTTTCAGGTCGAACACATCCAGACCAAGGAGTCCCCGCTGTGTATTGCCGGGCAAATCCTGCAGGGACTGAAAAAACCGCATGACTGCAGCGCATTCGGCACGGCATGCACCCCGACCAATCCGCTCGGCGCGCCGATGGTCTCTGCCGAAGGCGCCTGCTCAGCCCACTACCGCTACAGCCGCAGCTTCCGATAACCGCGAGATGAGCCCATGAGCAGTGACACCATTTTCCCCAGCATGGAAGGCCCGCTTTGCCCGATTCCGCTGCGGCATGACGACCAGATCGTCATCGGTCACGGCAGCGGCGGGCGGTTGACTCGTGATCTGATCGAAAAAATCTTCAAGCCGTACCTTGCCAGCCCGCCGCTGGGCGAGGGCAACGATTTCGCCCGTGTAGGCGTCCCTGGATTATCTCAAGATGGCTGTCTGGCAGTGTCGACCGATGCGCACATCGTTTCGCCGCTCTTCTTCCCCGGCGGGGACATCGGCCGGCTGGCGGTTTGCGGCACAATCAACGACGTTTGCATGTCCGGAGCCCAGCCGCTTTACCTTACCGCCGGTTTCATCCTTGAGGAAGGCTTCCCGATCGCCTCGCTGGTTAAAATCCTGGCTTCGATGCAGGCAGCGGCTGAAGAGGCAGGCATTCAAATCGTTGCCGGGGATACCAAGGTCGTGGAAAAGGGCAAGGCTGACGGGGTTTTTATCACCTCATCCGGCGTCGGCTGGATTCCCGCCGGCCGGCGCATCAGTGGTGACCAGGCAGCGCCGGGGGACGCGGTGATCGTCTCCGGCACGCTTGGCGATCACGGCATCGCCGTGCTGGCGGAACGCGGGGAGCTTGGCCTCGAAACCGCCGTCAAATCAGACGTCGCTCCGTTGAACGGGCTGATCGAGCTGTTGCTCGAAGCTGCGCCGCACACTCACGTCCTGCGCGACCCAACCCGCGGCGGGCTGGCGACCACCCTGAATGAAATCGCGCTGCAATCCAATGTCAGCATCCTGCTGGATGAAAAATCCATCCCAATCCAGCCAGCAGTCCGCGCTGCCATCGAGATGCTCGGCTTCGATCCGCTCTATATCGCCAACGAGGGCAAGGTGATCGTCATCCTCCCGTCTGAGGAAGCTGAGGCTGCCCTGGCGGCGATCAAACGCCACCCCTACGGTCAAAACGCGGCGCTGATCGGTAAAGTCCAGCCGGCGCCTGCCGGGCGTGTCCTACTTCGCACCGCGATCGGCGCCACGCGCATCCTGGATATGCTCGCCGGCGAGATGCTGCCGCGGATTTGTTGATTTGTCCTCAGCGGTAGTCGACCGCTCCAAACAGCCAGTTGATCTGGTGGCTGGGGTTGAAGTAGTTGTAGGCCACCTGCGAGAGCTGCGCGATCAGCTTATTGGCCGGATCGAACAGCAGCTGATCAGAGTCATATAGGAAGACGATTAAAAGATAATCCGTCTCATGTCCGTATATTACCCCGACGTCGCTGATCGAATGCAAATAGCCGTCCGATTCCTCCGTCCAGCCGTGCTTATGCGCGACGACCGTGCCGTCTGGCACGCCGGCCTCGAACAGAACCCCGATTTTATTCTGCGCCATCACCCCCAGCAGGTATTCGCATTTGCTCTGGGTCATCTCGCCCGGGAAAGTATCCACCAGCAGCCCGCGGTTCTCCTTTGCGCACTGGTAGACCGCCTGCAGCAGCGCAGTCATATCTCCGGCGGTGGTCTGGTTGTAAATATCCGGCGAGGTGGATACATCCTGCCGCTGATTGGCCGGCGTTTCGTAGAGGCGCAGCAACGGCGCGCCCAGGTAAAAGTAGCCCGCCAGGAAAGTGTTCTCCAATCCCAGCCTCGCCATGTCTTCTGTGACGCTCAATGGAGCCAGCTCGCCGCCGATGACCTGCTGCATGAGCTGGTCTGCCGGCGGATTTTCAGAAAGCGCCATCATGCGCACGATCAGGCTGTCGATCTCCGCCGGCAGCGGCTCGGCGCTCCGCCGCAGCAGCGATACCAGGATCGGAATTTTAACCGTACTGGCCGCCGAAAAGGCGATATCCTCCTCCAGGTCCTGCCCGCCGCGGGTGGCAAAATGGAGCGCGCGCTCGCCTTTCAGATCCACCAGCGAGATTTCGGCAATGCCGTCGAATCCGGCCTCGCTGAGTTTTTGCTTGAGGAAAATACCCAGGTTCTGCAGATCGGGTGCCGCCGGCGGCAGTTCGCTGACCACCAGCTCGACCGGTTTGGACTCCAGTGACCGGAGTTGAGTCACAATCCGTTCGATCGAGGCATCCACGTCCAGCGCCCGGCCCGGCTGACCGATCTCGAAGCGCGTGCTGCCCGCCAGCGGCAGCGGTGCGGGCGGGATAAGATCATATCGCGCTGCCACCATCTCGACCAGGTACGCTCGTAAAACATCCTTATCGATTTCCAGCTCGGGGGGGATTTCGGCGGCGGTTTCCGGCCTGCTCCACAAATACATCCAGAAGGATGGGCCGACAGGAAGGTGCTCTGCTGCAGGAATGATTATCTGCGCACCCAATTCATCGGCGTTGACCTGGATAGCTTCCCCCTGATAGCGCAATTCAACCGGACGGTCGTAGGCAGCCTGCACCCGCGCGGCAGCCTCGCTGCGATCCAACCCGCTGACGTCCACGCCTCCCCAGGTCGATCCGTTAGCAAATACACCCACCACCTTTTTGTAACGGCTGAATTGTAAGGCGCTGATCAGTGCGGCAGCGAGGATTAAGATCAATGCGGCGGCGCGGAGCAGGGTGCGCAGCTGAGTTTGTTTCAAGCGGCTGTCCTCCAGTTCGACAATTCCAGATTCTACCAGATGTTCTCAGGGCTCCTCACCGATCCTGTGTTACCCTTATCTTGACATTCCAGTGCAACCCTTTATACTTAGCTGACTAACCAGCGAAGCGAGGGATGATGAAGTACGATTACAAAGAAACCACGACAGACCTGTTAAAACGGATCGATATTCACTCCAAATTCGGCAGCCGCGACATCGACGGTTGGATGCTCGAGCTGCTGCCGCTCCGACCGGAAATTAATATACTGGATGTCGGCTGCGGCGCAGGCAAGCAATGCTTCTCATACTTTGATCACCTCGACGGGAAGGCGGAAATCACCGGCGGCGACGTCAATCAGGAATTGCTCGCCCAGGCGCGCCAGGAGAATCAAAAGCGCGGCGCGAATGTTAAATTCAAAGAGCTGGATTTTAACAAGCCCTTCCCGGATGAATCCAACCTCTACGACCTGGTCTCCTGCTGCTTCGCCATTTACTACGCTGAGGATATCCCGTTCACGATCCGAGAAATGCATAGGGTGATCAAGCCGGGCGGCGTTTTGTTTACCACCGGGCCGATGAGCTCCAACAAGCAGGTATTTTACGATGTAATCAAGGAAGCCACCGGAAAGCCGATTCCGCCCATGCCGGGCTCCTCGCGTTATGACAGCGAGATCTACGCTGAAATCCAATCCCGCTTCACCGGGGTCGATTTGCACATCTTTGAAAATCCGCTGACCTTCGAAACAGTCGAGCCGTTTGTCGAATATACGCGCGCTTCCCTTTCCGAAGACCGCAAGCTTTGGAAGAGCTTCTTCCAGGACAAGGCCGATTTCTACAGAATCATGACCCAGATCGAAGAAACCGCCAAACGCCGACTGGATCGTGACGGCAAGCTGGTCATGACCAAAGTCGTCGGCGGCATTCTCGCAACCAAATAGCCATGGCAAAACAGGATCTCACTTTCTTCGGACAGCGGGTATTGTTCCTCGGCGCACATCCGGACGATATCGAGCTCGGTTGCGGCGCATTGATCGCCCACATCGTCAACCAGACCGAGGTGCTCTGCGCAACCCTCTCTGACAACCAGAAAAATCCAGACCTTTCCCATCTTGTGGAAGAGCATTACGAATCGATGGCTGTGCTCGGCGTTCCCGAAGAGCAAATAGTCCTGGGCGCCTTCGAAACCCGCCGCTTCCCTCATTTGCGCCAGGAAATTCTGGAATACCTGATCCAGCTCAAGCGTAGTTTCAAGCCGGAGATCGTCTTCGTGCACACCAAAGCCGACATCCATCAGGATCACCAGACGGTGACCGAGGAAGCCCTGCGGGCTTTCCGCGGGACAAGCGTGCTCGGCTACGATGTGATCCGCTCCAGCTACGGCTTTTTTCCCAGCTTCCTGATCGAAGTCAGCGAGGCGGACGTGGACAAGAAAATCGCGGCGCTGAGCAAGTATTCTACCTACGCAAGCCGCTATTACTTCGAGCCTGAGATCACCCGGGCGACGCTGGTGCGGAACGGCGCGATCTGTGAACGGCGCTACGCCGAGGGATTCGACATCCTGCGCATCGTCGGCGCGTTTGGGTGCATCCCAAATCAATCGTAGGGGCACAGTTTAATAGCAATCCCAATAGGTCTGAACCTGAGTCCTGCACCCGCAAGATCGCTATTTACCGGTTTGGCACGCCGATTTCGATATCGTCCTCGCTGATCCTGACCGGATAGGTCGGGATGCCGACCACTGCTGGCAGCCTGGTCGCCTCGCCGCTGCGAATGTCGAAGCGCGCGCCGTGCCGCGGGCAGATGATCTCGCAGCCGTCGATCTCCCCGTCCCCGAGCGGACCGCCGTCGTGAGTGCAGACGTCGCCGACTGCGTAGATTTTCCCAGCGATGTTCAGCAGCACGATCGAATCGCCGTTGACATCCAAAAACAATCTTTCCCCTTCCGACAGTTCGCTAAGCTGCGCCACCGCGTAAAAGGTGTAATCCGACAGATCGATTTGATTCATCTTCCCCTCAGTCCTCAACCAGGCGGTCGCTTGCCTCTCCAACCCCGTAAACGCCGGCTTTCAACACTTTCAGCGGTAGCAGCGCACACTTCAGCCGCACCGGGCCCAGCTCGATGCCAACCAGGTCCAGCACATGCTGCTTGGTCAGTGCTTTAACCTCGTCGACCGTCTTGCCGATGACCGACTCGAGCAGTAAATCGGCAGAGGCTTGCGAAATCGCGCAGCCATGACCGCTGAAAGCAGCTTCACTGATCCTCTGGTTTTCGTCCACCCGTAAATCGATGCGAATGTGATCACCGCATAACGGATTCTCGTCTTCGAATGATATATCATGCGGTTCCAGCTCGCCGCGGTAGTACGGATCTTTATAACGTTCGATGATCAGTTCTACATATAAATCGTCCATGCCAGCGTCGCTCACCCGAATAAATTAATAACCCGCCTCAGTCCCTTGACCAGCAGGTCTACTTCAGCCTTTGTATTATAAATGTAAAAACTTGCTCTGGTCGTGGCGGGCAGTTGATATCGCTCGTGCAGCGGCATGGCGCAGTGATGCCCCGCGCGCACGGCAATGCCCTGACTGTCCAGGATTTGGGCCACGTCGTGCGGATGGACGCCTTTCAGGGTAAAACTCGCCACCGCGCCCTTGAGCTCGGCCGCCGGACCGATCACCCGCAGGCCTTCCACCTCAGATAGCGCTTCCAGCGCATAAGCGATGATCTCATGCTCGTGACGGGCGACGTTTTCCATGCCCGCCACGCTGAGATAATCGACGGCAGCGCCAAAACCAACCGCCTCAGCGACGGCGGGGGTGCCTGCCTCGAACTTGTGCGGCAGCTCGTTTGGGGCGAAGCTGCGCAGATGCACCTTGCGGATCATGTCTCCCCCGCCGATGAAGGGAGGCATCTTTTCCAGCAGCTCCTCCTTGCCGTAAAGCGCACCGATGCCGGTCGGGCCGAGCATTTTATGCGCCGAAAAGGCCAGAAAATCGACATCCAGGTCGACCACATCGACCGGCAGGTGCGGCACCGACTGCGCCCCGTCGATCAGCGTCAGCGCGCCTGCGTCATGCGCCAGGCGGATCATATCCTTCGCCGGATTGATCGTCCCGAGCACGTTCGACATCTGGGTGAAGGCAACCAGGCGCGGGCCCTGTTCGAGCAGCTGGCGATAAGCATCCAGCCCGAGCAGGCCGTCATCGCTCACCGGGATGAACTCGAGACGCACCTGGTTTTCAGCGGCGATCATCTGCCAGGGCACCAGGTTGGAATGGTGTTCCATCTCGGTCAGGATGATCAGATCGCCTGCTTTTAGATTTTTCCGCGCCCAGGAGTACGCCACCAGGTTGATCGCCTCGGTCGCGTTGCGGGTGTAGATGATCTCACGCGCATGGCGCGCGCCGATGAATCTGGCGATCTTCGTCCGTGCTTCTTCATACATGCCAGTTGCTTCTTCCGCCAGGGTATGTACCCCGCGGTGAATGTTGGCGTTGCTGTGCTCGTAATATGCGTTCATCGCCTGGATCACCGCCGCCGGCTTCTGCGAGGTGGCGGTCGAATCGAGGTAGACCAGCCTCACGCCAGGCTTGATTTCCCGCTCAAGGATGGGAAAATCAACGCGAATCGCGTGAGGATCCAACAGGTTGGCGGTGGTGGGGTTCATTGCGGTTGCCTGTATTTAAGCGCTCTCGAACGAACCCTATTCCGGGTTGGGTTGGCTCGCCCGAGAGGATTTTTTATCGGGGAAGCGAATGTGCGCTGAATGCTGCGGATACCAGAGAATGTGATCCGGCACCATCCAACCGTCGGTTAAAAACACATTGGTGCGAAACTGGACAGCGACCATTTTCGCGTCCACCTGGACGACGATCCCTTTCAGCCAGCCGCGCACCCTCTGTCCCCCTTTATCATGATCACAATATACCTCCACAGTATCACCGACCTCATAGGTTGATTCCGGCTCAGGCGGGTGCATAAAAGGGATATTGCTCATTGACGGTACTCCATCCCGACGTCTGATTGTATTTTTTTCATCCGATTCTGTTAATTTTAGCACAGGCATATATTTTTACCTTCTATTCAGGGTTCGAAATTGATAAGATTTTACCGATAACAGCGAACCTATGTAATCAGCCGTGATAGACCGCCATTTTTTGATGGATCGACTCTTGGAAGCGCTCGCGCACGCCTTCAAACGGGATGCGCTGCATGATCGGGTCAAAAAATCCTTCGACGATCAGCTTCTCGGCATCCAATTTGGGAATGCCCCGCGCCTGGAGATAGAAAACCTCGTTCGGATCGATCTTGCCGACTGTTGCGCCGTGCGTGCAGCGCACGTCATCAGCCAGGATCTCCAAACCGGGGATGGAATCGGCGCGGGCGTTCTTGCTGAGCACCAGGTTACGGTTTGCCTGATAGCCGTCGGTTTTGAGCGCGCCTGGCGCGACGTAGATCATTCCCTGCCAGACCACGCGGCTGGAATCGATCAGCGCGCCCTTGAAGAGCAAATCGCTGGTGGTGTGCGGCGCGCGGTGATTCTGTTGAGAGTCATAATCCAGGTGCTGTTTTCCGTCGGTGAAATAAAAGCCGGACATGCGCCCGATGCTGCCCGGGCCAACCAGGTCCAGGTCAGCGAAGTTCTTGGTCAGCTTGCCGCCAATGGCGCCGAAGACCCAGTCGATGTGTCCGTCGCGCTCCACCCGCGCGCGCTCGTGGGTAAAATTCCAGACGTTCTCGCCCCAGGATTGCAGCTCGACGAACCGCAGGCTGGCGCCCGGACCTATGTGAATTTCGACCAGTCCTGCATGTAAAGCAGCCTTCTCCTCGGAAGGAGAGGCATACTCATGCACATAAGTCGCCGAGGCGCCCTCTTCCAGCCAGATCATCAGATGAGAGATATGCGCCAGTCCGCCGCCCGGCCCCCAGAGCAGGCTGTGCAGCGGCTGATCGATCGCGACGCCGCGCGGCACGTAAAGCAGCAATCCGGTTTCTGCCAGCGCGCCAGCCAGGGCGGCGAACTTGCCTTCGCCCGGCTGGACGATCTTGCCCATTACCTGCTCGAGGATTTGCGTATGCTCCTTTTCGGCGGTTTGCAGATCGGTGAAGATGACGCCGCTTTCGCTCAACTCCTTTGCCAGGCTGTTCTGTGCGCCGCCGGGCAGCAGGATCACCTCGCCTCCGTGCTCGCGGTCAGCCACCGGTTTCATCAGGTCTCCTGGCAGCGGCGCAAGATCCAGGTATTGGCCCATGTGCGGCAGGCGGAACTCGTCCGCCGGCAGTCCGCGCAGATCAGTGCGCCGCCAGGCTTCGTCATGTGTATTCGGCATCCGCAAGGACTGATACGCCTGCCAGGCTTCCCGGCGATAGTTCTGAATGAACGCGCTCAGCTCGTCTTCTCGAACCATCTCCCGGGTGAATTTGAATTCCTTCTGGGTCGGCGCTTCGCGGCGGACGGCGCGGGTGATAACAATTGGGGTCTCTTTGCTCATCGAGTCTTCGCCTTCGTGTTCGTAAATAACTCATTCGGTTCAATCATCCAACCGAGCCAGCCATCTGCAGCTGGATCAGGCGGTTCATTTCTACTGCATACTCCATCGGCAGTTCCTTGACCAGCGGCTCGATGAAGCCCGAAACCACCATCGTCGTCGCTTCTTCCTCGCTCAGGCCGCGGCTCATCAGGTAGAAGAGCTGCTCTTCGCCGACCTTCGAGACGGAGGCCTCGTGCCCGATGGTGACATCATCCTCGTCGATCTCGATGTACGGGTAAGTGTCCGAGCGCGACTGCGGGTCGAGCAGCAGTGCGTCGCAGACCACGTTCGACTTGACGTTGTCCGCGCCTTTATAGACCTTCAACAACCCGCGGTAGGACACGCGTCCGCCGCCCTTGCTGATCGACTTGGAGGTTATTTTGCTGCTGGTGTTCGGCGCAAAGTGGATCACTTTACCACCGGCGTCCTGCCACTGGTCTGGGCCAGCGAAGGCCATCGAGAGGATTTCACCGTGCGCGCCCGGTCCTTTGAGGTAGCAGGACGGGTACTTCATGGTCACTTTTGAGCCGAGGTTGCAGTCAACCCACTCCATCGTCCCGTTCTCTTCCACCAGCGCGCGCTGGGTCACCAGGTTGTAAACGTTGGTCGACCAGTTCTGGATGGTGGTATAGCGCACCCGTGCGCCCTTCTTGACCACAATCTCGATCACACCGCTGTGGAACGAATCAGTCGTGTAGGTCGGCGCCGTGCAGCCCTCGACGTAATGCACCTGCGCGCCCTCGTCGGCAATGATGATCGAACGCTCGAACTGCCCGATGTTGGCGACGTTCAGGCGGAAGTACGCCTGCAGCGGCAGATCAACCTTGACGCCCTTGGGAACGTAGACGAACGAACCGCCCGACCAGACCGCGCTGTTAAGCGCAGCAAACTTGTTATCCTCGATCGGGATGACGGTGCCGAAGTACTCGCGGAACAGCTCGGGATGCTGGCGCAGCCCCTCCTCGATGCTTAAAAAGATCACACCCTGCTGCTCCAGGTGCTCCTGAATGCTGTGATAGACCATTTCGGATTCGTACTGCGCGCCAACTCCAGCCAGAAATTTCTGCTCGGCTTCCGGGATACCCAGCTTATCAAAAGTTTGTTTGATCGTATTCGGAACATCGTCCCAGGAACGCCCCTCCATCTCTGAAGGCTTGACGTAATAGATAATCTCGTCCAGGTGCAGGTTGGAAAGATCAGCACCCCAGGTTGGCATAGGGCGCTGCTGAAAATGGCGCAGCGCCTTCAGGCGAAACTCGAGCATCCACTCAGGCTCGCCCTTCATCGCTGAAATCTGGCGTACGACCTCTTCATCCAGCCCCTTGCGAGTCTTAAATACCGAAACATCCGGATCGCGAAATCCGTAGCGGTACTGACCGATATCTTCAAGAAAATCCGTCTTCGGATCTGTACTCATCGTATTCTCCTCTGCACGTTAAAGCGGCTGCCAGTCAGGGAGATCAAGCCGCCGCGGAACCGTTTTCGACTTTCTCGCGCACCCAACTGTAGCCGTGCTCCTCGAGGTGCAGCGCCAGGTCGGGGCCGCCGGTTTCGACGATGCGCCCGTCCATCATCACGTGCACCACGTCCGGCTTGATGTAATTGAGGATGCGCTGATAATGAGTGATCACCAGCACGCCCAGCCCGGGTCCGCGCAGGGCGTTGACGCCCTCTGAAACGATGCGCAGCGCGTCGATGTCCAGGCCGGAGTCGGTCTCATCGAGGATAGCAATTTCCGGCTCGAGGACGGCCATTTGCAGGATTTCGGCGCGCTTCTTCTCGCCGCCGGAGAAGCCGTCATTAAGGTAGCGCCCCGCAAAGGCCGGGTCCACCTTCAGCAATTCCATCTTAGATTTCAACAGCTTGCGAAACTCCGGAATAGCAATGCCCTTATCGTCCGGGTGAACCGACCGCCTGCGAGCGTTGACTGCTGTGCGCAGGAAATTAGCGACGGTGACACCCGGGATGGCGACTGGATATTGAAAGGCGAGGAAGATGCCTCTGCGCGAGCGTTCGTCCGGCTCCAGCTCAAGGATATTTTCACCCTGGTAGATCACCTCACCGCCGGTCACTTCATAGGCCGGGTGCCCCATCAGGGTGTACGCCAGAGTGGATTTTCCCGTGCCGTTTGGTCCCATGATGGCGTGTACCTCACCCTTTGGAAGGGATAAGTTTACGCCTTTAAGAATTTCCTTGCCGTCAATGCCAACCCGCAGGTTTCTAATTTCTAGATCGGTCATCGCAGAGCTGCTCCTCACGATTAATTTGCTTTGTCCGCAAGGGTATCACCTGTTACCCTCGCTAATCTGCCCGGTTTTTTAACCGGGCAGATTATAGCACAACCGCTCGAAAGGGTCAATATTTAATATAAATTTCTAAAATATTGACAATTTTAAGGCGCTTTGATATACTTTTTCTGTTGGCGAACCATATGTGAAAAAAGAATGGGAAAAATCATGAAAAGCACAAGAGACCGGATAATGCATACACTCTTAAATAATCCGCGCTCAACGATCAATGAGTTGGCAGAAGCGGTTGGGATCAATTCGATCTCTGTGCGCCACCACCTGAACTCAATGCTTGCAGATGGTCTGGTGAGTGCGGAGGAAGAGCGGCATGGGGTCGGCCGGCCGCGCCTGGTTTATTACCTAACCGAAGATGGCGTTGAAAAATTCCCCACCCGCTACTACCGTTTCACCAACCGGCTGTTGGATCAGGTGAAAGAGACCCTGCCGGCTGAGACTGTCGAGCGGTTGTTCACAACGATGGCAAAAGAAGTTGCGCATGAGTATGCCCGCGAATCTGTGAACCTGCCCCTGGATGCCAGACTGGACCTGTTGAAGGAACTACTGTCTGAAGAGGGCTTCCAAGTGGAATGGGAGATAGAAAGCGACGCCGTGCACATCAAGGAAATCTCCTGTCCATATTTCCACGTCGGTCAGGCGCACCCTGAGGTCTGTTCGATCGATCAGACCTTGATTTCAACTGTGCTGGACATTCCTGCGAAAAAGATCAACTGTGTGTTGAACGGCGACCAGCACTGCACTTATGTCATCCCGTTCAAGCAATCCGCGGAGGAAAATTCATGACCGATATTCCCGGGAGCAATCGTCCTGCATGGGACGCAGAAGCCACCCACCCCGCAGAAGTCGAACGGCTGCGCGAGGCATTGAACCAGGTGATGGATCCAGAGATTGGCTTGAGCGTCATCCAGCTTGGCCTGATTCGCAACCTCAAGATCGAGGACGGGCAGGCGCTGGTGCGCATGATCCTGACCACACCCTTCTGTCCCTACGGACCCGCGCTGATCGACCTGACCCGCCAAAAAGCCGAAGAAGGGCTGGGCATGCCCGTCGCCATCGAACTCGGCATGGAAGTCTGGGACTTTTCCATGATGGAAGAGGGCGTCGACATGGATTGGGGCCTGTATTAGGCCAACCCCAACTGAAAAGAAGAGGGACAATTGATAAAGGGTCTTCCGACCCTTTATTTACTGCGCAGCCGCCGCATTTTCTCGGAATCGACCTCGAACAACCCGAACAACTTAAGCGCCAGGCCGAAATTCCCGCTAAGGCGCAGTTTTCCCTGCATGTAGGCGCTCATCGGCTCCAGGCGGTCGTAGAAGATATCCAGCACGTCCCGCGCCGATGCCTGAAACAGAAGGTCGTACGTGCCGGCATTCCCCTTGACCACCTGACAGGTCTGGTCGGCGATCTGCACCGTCCAATCGCCTCCGTCCGCGCCGCTTAACTCAAATTGCACCGTTGCCCGTATCCCAGAGGATTTTTCCGGTGAAAAGAAAGCGGGCAGGCTGTCCATTAAATCCTGGATGGTTGCTTCATTGTTCATTTCGATCCTTTTACCGCTAAATTATTAACTACACGCAGTTTCGCATCCCATTGGATCATTAAGTTTCTCGCCAATGATCCAAAATATTCCCTTTTTAGCCTCCAACGTGATCCGTACAGGCAATCCGCGGAACAATTCCATGATCTCTTCCCCGCGTAGAAACCGACTGCGCATCCCCAGCGCCTTTTCCGCCAATGCCAGCACTTTGATGCCAAGTGATCGAATATCCGGCTCCTCGATCATCAACACGCCGCCCGGGGTGAGGATGCGCGCCATCTCACTCACCGCCCGCGCCTGATCTCCAAGGTGGTGCAGCGCGTCGATCATCGCCACCCGTTCAACGCTGCTGTTTGCGAAAGGCAGCTGCTCTGCGGCTCCCTGTGCTAGCATAAAACCGTTTTTCCGCTGGGCCTGACGCAGCATGGCCAGGGTTACGTCGAGGATCAGCACTTGCCCAGCCTGAGTGGTGAAATACTGGCTGAGCCTTCCTGTCCCTCCGCCGATATCGAGCAGCGTCCCTTCCACCGGCAGATCGAGCAACCGCAGCCAGCTTTTATCGAAGCGCGGTTTGAAGAGAACATCGTATCCGGGCGCGAGCCATCGAAAATGATCGATTGACATATAATCAACGTTACCTTTGGATTTCATCCGACCGTACGGTCAAATTATACACTAAGGGGATGATGATGATCCGCAATATTTACTTTCCGCAAACCGGTTCGCCGCAGGTTGATCTGCCGCTCTCGGCGCTCCGCTCCGCGCTGGCCGATCCAAAAGGCCTACTCTGGGTCAACCTGGAACAGCCGACCGATGAGGAATACCAGTCCGTCCTGGCCAACCTCTTCCATTTTCACCCCCTCGCCATCGAGGACTGCCAGACCAGCGGATATCAAACACCGAAAATTGACGATTACGGTTCCTATATCTTTCTGGTCGCGGTAGCTATAGCCGCAGGCGCGAATCTGGGCGATTTCCGCACTGAAGAGTTGAATATCTTCCTCGGGGCAAACTACGTGGTCAGCGCCTTCCACGTCGCGCAGATGCCGCCGGTGACAAAATTGTGGCAGCGCCTCTCACGGGATGAGCGCCTGCACAACAACGGCTCGGATTTCCTCTGCCACGCTCTGCTGGATTACCTTGTGGACGACTACCTGCCTCACCTGGACACACTCGAGGATGAGATCGAGCAGTTGGAGGACGAGGTTCTCAAAAAGCCTGACCCGACGAACCTGTCGAAATTGACCCAGATCAAGCACTTCATTATGGCACTGCGCCGGGTGATCGCCCCTCAGCGCGAGATGATCAACAACCTCAGCCGTGACGAGTATCCGATGATCGACCGCCAGAGCCGGATCTACTTCCGAGACATCTACGACCATTTGGTGCGCATCTACGAGATGATCGACGTGGTTCGTGATATGGCGACCAGCACCCTGGAAGTGTATCTGAACGCCACTTCAGTTCGTTTGAACGAGGTGATGAAGGCGTTGACCATCGTCTCGACCATCTTTTTGCCGCTTTCGTTCGTCGCCGGCATCTACGGCATGAACTTCAAGTTCATGCCCGAGCTGAACTGGATCTGGGGCTACCCGCTCGTCTGGCTGGTCTTTGTGTTGATTTCTGGTGGGATGATCCTGTTTTTTAAATCTCGCAAGTGGTTTTAACTACCCGTTGCATTTTCCCCGGCCGGTGATATCTGTGCCCCAAAATCATCCTTGACAAAATAGAATTTTTGTTCTATTATTGGGTCAACCTTATCCGTGTGCTTTACCGGAGGTTGACATGAACGCTACTAATTTCTCCTCTCGCCGCGCAGGGACTCGACTTGAACGCACCTTAATCGGCAACCGCGGACTTTTGCTGGGCACCATTTTACTGGTCGCGCTGGTCTGCTTCGAATCCTTCAACTTCAGTACAACCCAGGTGGCTTTACTGGATTTGCTCGGCGATCTATCCTTCGCCAACATCTCCTGGGCGACAATCCTGGCCGTGGCATTCTGCAGTATCGATTTCGCCGGTGTCGCCCGCCTGTTTATCCCCGAAGAGCGCTACTCCCAGGTAACCTCCGAAACCTGGTACCTATTCGGCGCCTGGCTGCTGGCAGCCACAATGAACGCCATGCTCACCTGGTGGGGCGTCTCGCTGGGACTGGTCGACCGTTCGCTGCAGAGCACTGCCTTCATGCGCAGAGAACTGCTCCTCGATATCGTGCCCGTCTTTGTAGCCCTGCTGGTCTGGCTGACGAGGATCCTGGTGATCGGCGCTTTTTCACTGGCTGGTCCGCGCCTGTTCAGCACCTCGCAATCGGTTGAGCGAGTTCTGCCCATGGCTCGCAGCCCGCAGCGGGTTTCACCCGAGCGGCCAGCTCCCAATCCTCCACGACCCTCGCCGCTGCCTGGTATAGCTCGACAGCGCCCCACCCCGCAGCCGCATCCCGTCCGCCCTGAGCCGGAGTACATCCCGGATCCGTCCTACGCCGCGCTGGAGCCAGCTGCCCACTCGCTTGCCGGGCGACGCATCGCGGAGCAGCCCGCCGGGCATAAGGCGCGCTACTAAACCGACGCTCTCCGCGGCAGCAGTCAGAATTGTTGAGAAATCAACATGCCTGCCATCTCAGCATCAGCAGGATTTAGTCGGCTGCGGATGCACCTCCGGCGGCAATGCTCAACAAATAGACTGCCAGTAAATGTTGTCCATCGGCTGGGTCGACAGGTTCGAGGTCGACCGGTGACCACGTGAATACCCGCAGCTCAAACCATTCAGGAGGCCTACTATGAATCGACCCCCGGTGAGCCATTCATACGCTTGGCATCGATCGTCGCTGCGCTTCCCATGGCTGCGGCAGCCCTTCCCGGCGAGGCGAAGACCTCCCTGCTGCAGGCTGCCGCGGCCGCCGCCAGTATTTACCAGCATAATCCGGAATTGTCACCTGGAATACCACCGTTTTGCCCGCCTGCCCATCGAGGAACGATTGCTCAGTTACTAATCCATCCGGTTTTCTCAGGTATAATTTTGGAGACCCAACTCTCGGATGGTGACACTATGATCCACATTATGACCGACAGCTGTGCCGATTTGAGTCAGGAGTTGCTCGAGCAGTATCACATCCGCTCGATCCCCCTACAGATTTTCATCAACAATCAAAATATCCACGACGGCGATCTCTCCATCGAAGAGTTGTTCCGGCTCGTCGCTGAAACGGGTCAACTGCCCAAGACATCCGCGCCTTCCATCAAGGAATTCGTCGGTTTCTTCACCCCCGCCGAAGAAGGCGTCTTTATCGGCATTTCCTCGCAGTTGTCGGCAACCGTGCAGACCAGCCGGCTCGCCCTGGCTGAGTTGGACGGCCGGAACATCCAGGTAGTCGACTCGCTCAACCTGTCCACCGGCATCGGCTTGCTGGCACTCGAGGCCGCCGATTTACGCGACGCCGGGCAAAGCGTCGATCAGATTCCGGCGCATGTTGAGCGGATCATCCCAAAAATTCGCACTTCCTTCTTCATCGACACGATGGATTACCTCTACAAAGGCGGTCGCTGCACGGCGCTGCAGGCAATATTCGGCAGCATGCTCAAGATCAGGCCTGTCATTACGGTGCGCCCCGACGGCACCCTCGACGTGAAGGACAAGATCCGCGGCGGGCGCAGCAAAGCATTGAACGCACTGCTGGACGATTTCCGCGCCAACCTTGCCAGCATCGATTTGAGGCGCGTTTTCGTCACCCGCACCAACTGCCAGGAAGACGCCGAGTACTTGAAAAACGAATTAGCCAAAATCGCACCCATTCAGGAACTGCTGATTACCACCGCCGGGGCAACCATAGCCAGTCACTGCGGGCCGGGAACCATCGGTATCATTTACTCCCTTAAGTAGGTGCATGGATTCAAAAACCGCCCCCTATTACAGCGGGCTGTTTGGTTTCGCACACCTCTATTTTAAATCAATCCCAGTTGTCTTCCGACTTTCTCGAAGGTGCTCACCACCCGATCGAGCTGCTCGTCAGTGTGTGTTGCCATGTAGCTGGTGCGCAGCAATTGATGTCCTGGCGAAACCGCCGGGCTGATGACCGGATTGACGAACACCCCGTTCTCGAAGAGCTGCTTCCAGAACATGAAGGTCATGCCGTCATCGCCGATGATGATCGGCACGACCGGCGTGACCGAATTACCCGTATCGAAACCCAATTGCTGGTACGCTTTACGCATGCGCTCGCCGATCTCATTGACACGCGTGATACGTTCCGGTTCGGCTTTCATAATTTCCAGCGCGGTCAGCGCGGCCACTGCGTTGGAGGCCGGTATACTCGCGCTGAAAATCAGCGAACGGGCATGATGCTTGATATAGTGAATGACCTCCTCGTCGCCAGCGACGAATCCGCCGAGAGAGGCAAAAGATTTGCTAAACGTGGACATGATCAAATCGATTTGATCGGTCATCCCGAAGTGGGCAGCCGTGCCGCGCCCTTTCCCGAGCACACCCATAGCATGGGCGTCGTCAACCATCAACCGGGCGCCGAATTTCCTTGCCACAGGCACCATTTCAGGCAGCGGGGCGATGTCGCCCTCCATGCTGAACAATCCATCGACGACGATCAGTTTCCCGGCTTCTTCCGGCAGGGATTTCAGCACGCGCTCCAGGTGGTCGATGTCGTTATGCCGGAAGCGCTCGATCTTGCCATAACTCAATCGGGCGCCGTCGACGATGCTGGCGTGGTCGTCTTTATCGAGAATGACATAATCGCCCCTGCCAACCAGCGCGCTGACCGTCCCGAGATTGACCTGCATTCCGGTGGAAAAAACCAGCGCGGCCTCTTTACCCACCCATTCGGCCAAATTGTGCTCCAGTTCCTCATGCAAGCGCAGCGAACCATTCAAAAAGCGTGAGCCGGTGCAACTGGATCCGTAACGTTCCAAGGCAGCGATGGCAGCCTGTTTCACCCGAGGATGCGTGGTCAGACCAAGATAATTGTTCGATCCGCACATGATCAGGCGCTTCCCATCCCGGACCACCTCGGTACCTTCGTTCTCTTCCAATGCAATAAAGTAAGGGTACATCCCTGTTTTTATGGCATCCTTTGCTGCTGTGAACTGTGAGCATTTATCAAAAATATCCATGATTCCCTCAGGTTATATGGTTGACTTTCGCGGGATGGAATTAGTGCCAGACGAATGTGGTGCATTCGATTGGGATATTAATCTCGAGTTCGCCTTATGGATCAGCAGATCCATACCCCTGACCATGGTATTTGCTGATTATACTGTAGGATGGAGGAATTTAAACCCGATTACAAACGCAGCATTATGCTATGATTATTAACACCAACAACCCAGGAGGAGATATGCCGCTTTACGGAGGTATCGAAGCCGGCGGGACGAAGTTCGTCTGTGCAATCGGCAGCAGTCCTGATGACATCCGCGCAACAATCCGTTTTCCGACGACACATCCGGCTGAATCCCTGCGTAAAGCCTGCGATTTCTTTCGACATTACATGCGTGAGCAGCATGTTACCCTGGACGGGATCGGCATTGGTTCCTTTGGGCCACTCGATTTAAATCCAAATTCATCTGATTATGGCAAGATCACATCGACGCCCAAGCAGGGCTGGGCTTTCACGGACGTTCGCGGCGCTGTCGAAGCAGGGACTGAAGTGCGCACCGCCATCGACACGGATGTGAATGCAGCCGCGCTCGGTGAAGGATTGTGGGGAGCCGCGCAAGGATTGACCGATTTCGTCTACCTGACCATCGGCACCGGCATCGGCGGTGGATTGATCATCGACGGCAAACCTTACCACGGCCTGGTACATCCGGAGATGGGGCACATCGCGCTTCCTCACGATCTTCAGCGGGATCCTTTTCCTGGAAACTGCCCCTACCATCAGGATTGCTTCGAAGGCCTGGCTAGCGGGCCGGCGCTGGAAGCGCGCTGGGGCCAACCTGCGAAAACCCTGCCTGAAGCGCACCCGGCTTGGGAGTTGGAGGCGCATTACATCGCGCTGGGCCTGCAGAACATCATCTGCGTTGGTTCGCCGCAGCGCATCATCCTCGGCGGGGGCGTCATGGAGCAGCATCAGCTGTTTGCTTTAATTCGGCAGAAGGTGCAGACATATCTTGACGAGTATATCCACACACAGTCGATCTTAACCGGTATCGATGATTATATTGTCCCGCCTGGGTTGGGCGGGAAAGCCGGAGTGCTCGGTTCGATCGCCCTGGCAATGCTCAAGTTCGGGTATCAGGCGGCAGCTTAGATCAGATCTTCGAGCTTGCCATCCGTCAGGTGCACGCGAATCGCCCGGCGGTCGCGGTTTAACAAAGCTTCCAGATCTCCCAGCGCCTGGGCAAGCTCAAGGGTACCGAAGGTGTATTCGAGACCGGGGATTTCAATATCCTCAGGCTGATTGGCAGTGATCTGCAGGAAGACGCCGTTGTTCGGACCGCCCTTGTGTAATTGACCGGTCGAATGTAAAAAGCGTGGGCCAAATCCCAGCGTCGTCGCGCAACCGGTTTTTGTCAATATCACCTTGCGAAGCTTCTGCAACCGGCCGAAAATCCTGGCGCTGCGCGGCAGGTAAGCGTTGATGGCAACGTAGTCGCCCGGACGGGTCAATTTCAACAATAATCCAACCACGTCGCGAAGTGACTCGGCTTTATCCAGGTCATGGAGTACCAGCCCGTAAACGCGACCGCCCGGTCCTTCCCAGACCGGTGGATCGCTGTCCAGTACGCCGTTGAGCTTATACGCGTTGATCTTTTGAGTTGTGCGGTTTTTATTATCCTGAACATCGGGCTGGTCGAAGGCATTAACGCCCAGCACTGCGCAGGCGACCGCCGTGGCGAGCTCCCAGCGGTAGAATTCAGCGCCCAGATCGTGCGCATCGTCAATCTGCAAGACCAGGGCCGGTTGTCCGGCGGCGTGCAGCTCGTTGATGAACTGATCGCGCTTACCGCCTGAACGCAAATAAACAAACAGACGGTCCTGCCCGTAGTCTGCCGCAGGAATTTCTGGCTCGAGATCCACCGGCACAATCCCGCGGCCACTTTTGCCAGTTGACTCTGCAATCAGTTGCTCCAGCCATGAACCAAATGATTCCAACTCAGCGTCGGCAATGATGGTCAATTTATCCCGGTCGTCCAGGGCTGCCTCGGCGATGAGCGTGCCGAGCACAAGGCCCGGATTGCGCCCGGCTGGGACGGCGGGCATGCACTGCGCCATCATCTCAGCACCGCGTTGAAGCAGCCGGTCGGCGTCCATACCGATTAATGCCGCCGGCAGCAGGCCGAAAGCCGTCAGCGCCGAATACCGCCCGCCGACCATTGGGTCGCCTGTCAACACCGCGCGGAAGTTGCGCTCGTGGGCGAGCTTTTCCAGTTTAGTGCCTGGATCGGTGATCGCTACGAAATGCCCTCCAGCCTGATCGCCAAACCTTGCGGCAGCTTTCGCCCAAAAATATTCAAAAAATGCAGCCACCTCGCTGGTGGTTCCGGATTTGCTGGAAAAAACAAAAAGTGTCTTTTCGATCGGTGCATTTCGGGCGGCTGCTCGCACCTGAGTGGGATCGGTCGAATCCAGAATCGTCAGGTCCAGCGCAGGAGAATCCCCGATCACACCTCGTCCGTGAACCAGGCGCAGCACCTCTGGCGCCAGCGATGATCCGCCCATGCCGAGCAGTAGAGCGGATTCATACCCTGCCTGGATGCAGTCGGCTGTGATTTGCTGTATTTGCGGGATCAATACCCGGCTGCTTTGCGGTGAAACCAGCCAGCCCAAACGATTTTGGATCTCCTTCTGCCCTTCTGGATGGTCGGTCCACACCCCCGGATCGATGCTGAAGATGCGCGCCATGGTCCGTTCGTATTCCATGCGCACCACCTGCGCTGGCAGTGAAACACCCAGCAGGCCTAACTCGGATTGCGCGCCTGCGCGGCGCTCCTCCAGAGTGGCTAGCAGCCCGGTGAAGGCATCCGCAAAAGCCTTCACCCCTTCTACCTCGAGTTCCAAGGTCACTTGCGCCATGGAAATCCCCAGCGCTTCCAGTTGTTCGATGATGTGCTGCGCTGCCTGGGCGTCAGAACCCAGCTTGACCACCGCCTTGCCGTGATCGGCAAAGGCTTCCAACGTCTGCGGCGGGACCGTGTTGATTGTATCCACACCGATCAATTCCTCCACGTAGAGAACGTCGCGGTAGGCTGGATTCTTGGTGCTGGTCGAAGCCCAAAGGGGACGCTGCAAGCGGGCGCCGCGCTTGCGCAGACGCTCGAATCGATCTGACGAAAATTCTGCTAAAAATTTTGCGTATGCAAGTCGGGCGTTCGCCACCGCTGCCTTGCCCATCAACGTCTGGGCTATTCTGGCCTTCTCTGGCTGCTTGCTGGCAATCTCAGCCAGCATCTTATCCACCTTGGTATCGACTCTCGAGACAAAAAAAGATGCCACCGAGGCGATCTTATCGATCGGCAGGTTATCAGCCAGCCGATCCTCCAGGCCGCTCATATAAGCATCGATGACCTCCGCGTACCGCTCAAGCGAAAAAATCAGTGTCACGTTGACATTGATCCCGGCAGCGACCGCCTGGCGAATCGCCGGGATGCCCTCCCGGGTTGCCGGGATTTTCACCATCAAATTCGGTCGGTCGACCAGCTTCCACAGGCGCCTGGCCTCGGCGAGCGAGGGGGTGGTCTCATTGGCCAGCAGCGGATTGACCTCCAAACTGACATATCCATCTGCGCCGCCGCTCTCCTCGTAGAGCGGCATGAACAAATCCGCAGCGCTCTGGATATCCTCAACTGCAAGCTGGTGGAATATCTGGCTGGTAGACCAGCCTGCCCAGGCCATCGGTTTGAGCGCAGCGTCGTAATCGGTCGATTTGGCGATGGCATTGTGGAATATGGAGGGATTCGAGGTTACGCCGCGGATCAGACCGTCTGAAATCATCCGTTCCAATTCTCCGTTGACCAGCAATCGGCGCTGAATGTTGTCGTACCACAATGATTGCCCAAGCGCGTGCAGTTTGCGAATCCGTTTCATAGCCAGCTCCTTCGACGGGATTTAAATTTATTCCTTCGCCGGCGCATTTTTGCGCAAATATTCATTTTCGATGGCGCGAATCTTGCCGACCCGCCTTAAATGGCGCTCTTCACGGGTGAAATTTGCCCCCAGAAACGCCAGGACGATCTCCCGCGCCAGTTCAGGGCCTATCACCCGTGCGCCGAGCGCGATCATGTTCACATTGTCGTGCTCAACGGCCTGATGGGCTGAGTAGGTATCATGACAGACCCCGGCGTAGACCCCGGTCATTTTGTTGGCGGCGATGCTGGCCCCAACGCCTGATCCACACAAGACAACAGCCCGATCGGCTTTCCCGTTCTGCAGCGCCTTGCCGGCTTTTTCGGCGTAATCGGGGTAATCTACGGCTTCTTCGCTGAAGGTACCCAGATCGATAATTTCATGTCCCGCCGATAGAATCGTCTTTCGGATTTCTTCCTTTAGAGGGTAACCAGCGTGATCACATGCGATGGCTACGCGCATACCAGTCTCCTTTACCTCTTAGATTCCGCCCATCATCCGGCGAGCTTCTTTGAGCACATTTTCCACGGTTAATCCATATTTTTCGAAGATGACCTTATACGGTGCTGACGCGCCGAAGCGATCGATCCCAATGACACGCCCGTAATCGCCGATGTACCGCTCCCAGCCCAGGCTGACCCCCGCCTCGACCGCCAGCCGCCGCTTGATTGCCGGCGGGAGGACGCTGTCCCGATAGCCCGCATCCTGGCGCTCGAAGAGGTACCAGCTTGGGAAGGATACCAGGCGAACGTTGAAGCCTTCTGCTGCCAGCGAGTAACCCGCTGCGACGATCAACTGCACCTCTGAGCCCGACGCCATCAAAATGAGCTGCGGGCGCCCCCCGCCTAAATCCGCGAGGATATAGGCGCCGCGGTGCAGACCGCTGGCCGGCGCCAGCAGCGTGCGGTCCTGCGTCGTCACCGGCTGGCGGGTGAGCGCCAGAGCCGTCGGTCCTTGCCGGTTGCCAACGGCCGCGATCCAGGCTTCGCGCGTTTCGTTTGCGTCCGCCGGGCGGATCAGGTTCAGGTTGGGGATGACGCGCAGCGCCGCCAGGTGTTCAACCGGCTGGTGAGTTGGCCCATCCTCGCCCAGGCCGATGCTGTCGTGGGTGTACACCCAGATGCTCGGGATATGCGAGATGGCGGAAATCCGCACTGCCGCACGCATATAATCCGAGAAAACCAAAAACGTGCCCGCATACGGGATCAATCCCTTATGCAGAGCGATCCCATTGGTAATTGCGCCCATGGCATGCTCACGAACGCCGAAATGGAAGTAGCGTCCATCATACCCATCGGACTGGAAGGGTTTGTTCTCATTGATCCAGGTGTTATTCGAAGGAGTCAGGTCGGCCGATCCGCCGATCAGCTCTGGCAGCCTCCCAGCCAGGGCGTTGATGGTCTTCCCGGAGGCTGCCCGGGTGGCCATGCCTTTTTCGTCAGCTGCGAACTCGGGCAGTCCTTCCTGCCAGCCTTCAGGCAGTTTGCCTGCCATGCGCCGCTCGAATTCAGCCGCGAGGAGCGAATATTCCTTGCGGTATTCCTCGAATAACCGCTTCCAGGCTGCCTCCGCCCGCTTTCCAGCCAGGACTGCTTTGCGGAAGAAGCGCAACGACTCCTCGGGAATGAAGAATTTCGGCTCCTCTGGCCAACCGAGGGCGATTTTTGCTCCGCGCAACTCTTCTTCGCCAGGCGGCTCGCCGTGCGCCCTGGCAGTCCCCTGGCGGGTTGGCAATCCATAACCGATCTGCGTACGGCACATGATGATCGACGGTCGCGGGTCGCGCTTGGCCCGGCGCAGCGCCGCATGGACCGCACGTACATCGTTCCCATCGGCTACTTTTTGCACATGCCATCCATACGCCTCGAACCGTCTGGCTCTGTCTTCGGTAAAAGTCAGCTCGGTCGGTCCGTCGATGGATATGTGGTTATCGTCATAGAGGTAGATCAATTTGCCCAACCGGAGGTGACCCGCCAGGGAGGCGGCTTCGGACGCCACGCCCTCCATCAGATCGCCGTCGGTGACGATGGCATATACATGGTGATTGACAATCGGAAAGCCGGGCCGGTTGAACTCCGCCGCCAGATGCGCTTCGGCGATAGCCATGCCCACCCCGTTGGCAAAGCCCTGTCCAAGCGGGCCTGTGGTTGTTTCCACGCCCGGGGTAAGCCCATATTCGGGATGCCCCGGCGTGCGGCTGCCGTACTGGCGGAAGTATTTCAGTTCTTCCAGGTCCAATCGGTAGCCGGTCAGGTAGAGCAGCGAATACAGCATCATCGATCCATGTCCGCCGGATAGAATGAAGCGGTCGCGGTCCGGCCACTCCGGATTCGACGGATTATGCCTGAGGTGGCGTGTCCACAGAGTGTAGGCGATCGCCGCTGTCCCCATTGGCAGGCCCGGATGACCCGAGTTGGCGTTCTGCACCCCGTCAGCAGACAGGAAACGGATGGTATTGATGGCTTTCGCCTCAAGTTCATTAGCAATGGCCATAAAAACCCTCACACTCAATTTTCAATTGGATTGGCAACGGGCGGAATAAACCAACAACAAAACATTCTACCATTATCCGCTAAATCCCGTTAAACACAAAATGGAGAGGTTGCACCGTACAGCGGTGCACCCCTCCACAATTGTGCTTCAGGCTCCTTAAGGGAGGTATTTTCGCAGCCGCAGGCTGTTGGTGACCACAAACACACTGCTGAAGGCCATCGCCCCCGCCGCCAGGATTGGATTCAACAGTCCAACCGCCGCCGCAGGGATCAGGATGACATTGTAGAAAAACGCCCAGAACAGATTTTGCTTGATCGTCTTCAGCGTCCGCCGCGACAGGTTAATTGCGCGCACAACACCGCGCAGGTCGCCGCTGATCAGCGTGACCGGCGCAGCCGCCATAGCGACATCCGTGCCAGTGCCGATGGCAATGCCAACATCTGCCTGAGCCAGCGCAGGCGCGTCGTTGATCCCATCGCCGACCATGGCGACCACCTCGCCGGCGGCCTGTAACTTCTGGATCTCGGCCGCTTTACCGTCCGGCAGTACCTCCGCCAGGACGGTATCGACGCCAACCTGACCAGCAATTGCTTCAGCAGTGCGCCGGTTGTCCCCGGTGATCATAGCAACCTTCAAGCCCAGTTGCTTCAGACCGCGGATCGCCTCAAGCGAGCCTTCCTTGATCGTATCCGCTACGCCGATCACGCCACGCACCTCGCCGTCGATTCCGACCAGGATGGCGGTCTTCGCCTCCGCCTGCAGCCGACTGACCTCGGCGTCCATTCCGTTCAACCTCAGACCGCGCGATTCGATCATCCGCGGGCTGCCAACCACCAGTTGAAAGCCGTCGACTTCAGCTTCCACGCCTTGACCGATCTCAGCTGTGAAGCCGCGCGGTTCGCTCAGGCTTAATCCACGCTCACCGGCTTCAGCGGCAATCGCTTCACCCAGGGGGTGCTCGCTGACCTGCTCGACGCTTGCCGCCATGCGGATTAATTCGGCTTGCGGATTATCCACGCCAATCCATTGCGGCGCTGTGATCACGTCCGTGACCGCCGGCTGTCCGCGGGTGATCGTACCGGTCTTATCCAGCACGACAGCCGTCAGGCTGCCGGCGCGTTCGAGTGCTTCGCTGCTGCGTAGCAGAATGCCGGATTCGGCGCCCCTGCCGGTGCCGACCATCACCGCGGTCGGGGTGGCAAGTCCGAGCGCGCATGGGCAGGCAATCACCAGCACTGCCACCATGTGGATCATCGCCCGGGCGAATTCACTGCTGCCTGGTTCGGGCGGACCGGGGATCAGAAAATACCAGACCAGGAAGGTGACCAGGGCGATGCCGATCACCACCGGCACAAACACAGCTGAAACCCGGTCCGCCAGCTTCTGTATCGGGGCTTTACTGGCCTGGGCGTCCTCGACCAGGCGGATAATCTGAGCCAACGCAGTTTCTTTGCCGACTTTGGTCGCCTCGAAGCGGAGAAATCCCTGCTTGTTGAGGGTAGCGCCGATGACATTTTCGCCCTGGCTCTTGAGTACAGGCAGCGATTCGCCGGTCAGCATCGATTCGTCCACCGTCGAACGCCCATCGATCACCACGCCATCTACCGGTATCTTCTCGCCGGGACGGACGATGACGACATCGCCGCTGTGAACATCCTCGATCGGCACTTCAAACTCGGCATCGCCGCGCAGTACCCGGGCAGTTTTCGCCTGCAGGCTCATCAGCTTACGGATGGCGTCGCTGGTCATGCCCTTTGCCCTGACTTCGAGAAACTTTCCCAGCCGGATCAGGGTAATAATCACCGCCGCGGTCTCGAAATAGACGTGCCCTTCGATCCAGCCAATGGTCACCACGATGGAGTAGAGGTAGGCGGTCGAAGAACCCATGGCGATGAGCACGTCCATGTTTGCCGAGCCGTTGCGCAACGATTTGTAGCCGTTGCGATAGTACTGCCAGCCGACATAGAACTGTACTGGCGTCGCCAGCGCAAACATGATCCAATTCAGCCAGGGTGAGTGCGCCCAGACCTCGGGCAGAAAGCCAAGATCACGGATCATCGAGAGAAGAAAGAGCGGCACGGTGAAGATCAGTCCGATTACCAGTAACCGCTTCTGGTGGGCGATTTCAGCATTCCGGGCTTCCGCCTCGGCGTCGCGAGCATCCCCGCCCATCTCTACTGCGCTGAAGCCTGCGGCGCTGACCGCCTGGCGCAAATCGGCCTGGCTTACCAGGGTGGGGATGTAGCGAACGCGGGCGCGTTCGCTGCTGAAGGTGACGTTAACCTCGCGCACACCCGCGATTTTCTCAAGCGATTTTTGCAGGCGGCGGGCGTCGTTGTCGTCGCTCATCCCGCGAATGCTGAACTCGGCCGTGCCGAGGGCTATCCCATAACCGGCCCGCTCGACACGGGCGATCAGCGCGTCGAGGACGACCTCGCTCGGATCGAATTCGACAGTCGCCCGTTCTGACGACAGGTTAACCGCCACCGATTGCACGCCTTTTTCTTTCTTGATGTTTCTCTCGATGGTTGCGACGCAATTCGCACAAGTCATGCCTGTGACTGGCAGCACTACCTGGCGGGATTCACTCATCAGATTACTTCCTCTTCTAAAATCATATCTACCCTCTTGTGGGGCCAGGCGGTTATCCGGCAGAGGTCTGTCGGACGGGCAAAATTATGTCGCCGCCGGGTAATTGATTTCAGCCAGTAGCTGTTCGATTTTTTCAGGTGTGGCGGGCGCAGAATATTCGATGGTTACCTGCTTGGCGTTCAAATCCGCCTTGACCGACTGGACGCCTTCCAGCTCGCTCAATTCCATCTGGATCGTATGTACGCAATGACCGCAGTGAATGGCGGGGACGTGATAGGTTACAGTGTTCATGAGATTCTCCTTTTGAGTAGAAAATGATTAAACCTTGGTCGCAGCGTCGAAAACATCAGCGATTTCCTTCAACACCCGCTCGCGTTCCTCGGGGTCTTCACCACGAACAGCGGTGATCAGGCATGAGTTGAGATGACCCTCGAGCAGGATGGTGCTGACTTTGTTTAACGCGGATTGAACCGCCTGGATCTGCCGGATGATGTCGATGCAGTAGGCATCTTCCTCGACCATCCGCTGAATGCCGCGCAAGTGTCCTTCAGCGGTTTTTAACCTTGTGGAAATGCTTGATTCCTTCATCTGACCTCCTACCCTCCCCCCTAGGGGGGGATATACACTTGTTATTCTAGTAAATAACCTCTAATTTGTCAAGTTAATTCGGCTGAAAATCCAACATTTTTTACTTCACTCCATCTACCCTTGACACAGCCATCCAGCTTCAATACTATTACCTTATGAACGCCAACCGACCCGGCTTCCCCCTGACTGCGGCAGCGCTGCTTGCGCTGGCAGCCATCTGGATCGCCGTCACCAGCCTGTTCATTCCCGCGCCCGCGGCAGCAGATGTCGAAGCTGTGCCGCGTGAGGGATTTGCCGCGCCCGACTTCACCCTCACCAGCCTGTCGGGAGAGACTGTCCAGCTCAGTGCGCTGCGAGGCAAGGTCGTTTTTCTCAATTTCTGGACCTCCTGGTGCCCGCCGTGTAAAACCGAAATGCCCGCCATTCAGCAGTTGTCCGAACAGTCGCCGGATGTGGCGGTCCTGGCGGTCAACGTCAGCGACCAGGACCGACTCGAGGACGCTCAACTCTTCCTAGCCAGCAACAGGATCAATCTCGACGCGCTGCTTGACAGCGACGGCTCAGTCTCCCGCCTGTACCAGGTCGAAGCCCTGCCGACATCTTTTTTTATTGATAAACAGGGAATCATCCGCAAAATCGTCTACGGCGGTCCCATCTCCAGCGCGCTGCTCTTTGCTGAAACCAGCAGCCTGGTCGAGGAGCCGTAATCATGCTGCCAGTGGTGGACCTCGGCCCGCTTTCGATCCAGACCTCCGGGTTGCTGCTGCTGATCGGCGTGTGGGTTGGTCTTCTACGCACCGAGCGCTACGCCCGCAAGCTCGGTCTGGATGCCAACCAGATCTACAATCTGGCCGCAATCGGGCTTATTTCCGGTCTGGTTGGCGCCAGGCTCGCCTATGCTGCCCAAAACGCCCCTGCGTTTTCCCGTAATCTTCTCGCGCTGCTATCGCTCAAGCCCGAGATGCTCGATCCGCTCGCTGGAATGGCTGTTGGATTGCTGACAGCTTTCATCTACGGTCAACAAAAGAAAGTGCCCTTCTGGCCAACGCTGGATGCATTCACGCCCGCCGCGGCGATTATCATGATCGTGATTGGATTTTCACACCTCGCTTCCGGCAAAGCCTTCGGCGCGCCCGCCAACCTGCCCTGGAGCATCACCCTATGGGGAACTGAACGCCATCCGACCCAAATCTACGAAATTCTTGCGGCCATTGTGATCGCCGCGCTCATCTGGCCAAGAGAGCACCAGAAGTGGGCCGGAACTCCCGGAGTACGGTTTCTGATTCTACTGGCAGCCAGCGCCGGCGCCAGGCTTTTCCTGGAGGCTTTCCGCGGCGACAGCCTGCTGATCTTTACCAGCCTGCGGATCGCCCAGGTGGTTGCCTGGCTGATCCTGGCCGGCGTGCTCTGGCTGATCGCCAGACGGTTGTCGAGCCAAGCCGGGCAACCAGCGGAATCCACAAACCAGAATGGGGAAAGCCGATGAACGAGCTTACTGGCCAGACCGTCTTGATCACCGGCGCAGCGCGGCGGATCGGCCACGCGCTGGCGCTGGCAGCCGCCCGCGCAGGTGCGGACATCCACCTCCATCACGGCCACTCGGCCAAGGAAGCTCAATCGACTGCGGATGAGATCAATGGCATGGGACGTAAGGTATGGATTTTCCAGCAGGATTTGAACCAAGCCGGCGCCGAGACGCTGGTCGAGCGCGCCTGGCAAATCCAGCCTTTCACAGCTCTGGTCAACAACGCCGCCATCTTTGGCGATGAAACCTGGGACAACGCCACCCTTGAATCCTGGCAACGACACCTGCAGATCAACCTGACCGCCCCGTTTTTCCTGGCCCAGGCTTTCGCCAGACGGCTGGAAATGAGTCGCGGATCGATTGTGAATATTCTCGACTGGCGAGCGCTGCGACCCGGGGCCGACCATTTGCCGTACACGATCAGTAAAGCAGCGCTGGCAGCGTTGACCAAATCTCTAGCCGAAGCCCTGGCGCCAAATATCCGCGTCAACGGATTGGCGCTCGGCGCAATCCTGCCTCCCAGCGACGGCGGCGCAGGCGATTCGATTTTGGTGAAGGTACCGGCAGGACGCTGGGCCTCACTGGACGAGGTCGGCAGAGCACTGGTTTTCCTGTTGCGCGCCAGCGACATGACCGGCAGCATTATCCACCTGGACGGTGGTCGACACCTAATCTAGAAAGGCATGCTCATGGACCAAATTCTGATCAAGAACCTGCTCGTACGCGGCGTTATCGGCATCTCCGACCGCGAGCGCGCTCAGCGCCAGGACATTCTGATCAACCTCACCCTTTATGCCGATATCCGCAAGGGAGGAGTGAGCGACGACATCGATCAATGCGTCAATTACCGCACCGTAGCCAAGAAGGTCATCGCCTTCGTCGAGCACTCAGCCCGCTACACCGTCGAAGCCCTGGCCACGGACGTTGCCCGTATCTGCCTGGAAGAACCCGGGGTGGAACGCGTGCGCGTGCGGATCGAAAAGCCGGGCGCGGTGCGTTTCGCCGAGTCGGTCGGAGTGGAAATCGAGCGGGCGCTTGCGGAAAAAGCCAGGCCGATGCACCAGGCTTATTTAAGCATTGGCTCCAATATCGACCCGGTCAGCAACATCCTGCTGGCGATCGAAAAGCTGCGTCAGGCGGCGACCCTCAATGCCGTCTCGACCATCTGGGATACCCCTGCGGTAGGCTCGGACGGCCCGCGCTTTCTCAACGCCGCAGCCTGGATTTCCACCCCACTTTCTGCCGCCGAGTTGAAAGAGCAGGTCATTACCCCCATCGAAAACGAGCTTGGCCGCGTGCGCACGGAGGATAAGTACGCCCCGCGCTCCATCGACATGGACATCATCTTATTCGACGAACAGGTCCTGGATCATAATCTGTGGGTGCGAGAATTTCTGGCGATCCCAACCGCTGAATTGCGCCCGGATCTGACCGATCCATCCAGCGGGATGAGCTTGAACGAGATTGTACAGGGGATGAAATCCAAATCCTCTGCGCTGCCGCGCCTTGACCTGACAATTCCCAACCAGAGCGCGCCTGGAGGGTAGCTCAGGGAGGTTCCGTCCAATAATTTTCACCTTCCCACAATGGATCCCTGCCTGATATCCTGAAAAAGCGGGCAGACATGCACGCTATAGAGAGTAAGCGATCAGGATCCTCAACAGCTAGAAGTGCAGCGATTCCGAGCCGCGCGATATGTTATCCAGGAATTCCATGCGGGTCGCCATGTTGTTGCGGAACGCGCCGAGCATGCTCGAAGTAGTCATACGCGAGTCGTGCTTTTTGACTCCACGAATCATCGAACAGAGATGGATACCCTCGAGCACAACCGCCACCCCGCGCGGGTGCAGCACCTCCTCCAGGAAATCGGCGATCTGGCGGGTCATTCGTTCCTGCACCTGCAGCCGACGAGAAAACATATCCACAATGCGCGGGATCTTCGACAGGCCAATCACCCGGCCTTTGGGCATGTAGGCAACGTGCGCCCGCCCGAGGAAGGGCAGCATGTGATGCTCGCATAGGGAGTAGAATTCAATATCCCGCACGATGACCATCTCGTCGTAATCGACCTCGAACAGCGCGTCATTCACCAGCGCAATCGGATCGGTGCGGTAGCCAGCCAGCAGCTCCTGATACATGCGCGCAACCCGGTCGGGAGTGCGTTTCAGCCCATCCCGCTCGGGGTTTTCTCCAAAGGCAAACAACATATTCCTCACAGCGCTCTGGATCATTTCAGGATCCATCTCGCGCTCCAGAAGCAATTCAGCAGCGGTCACGACCTGCGGATCGCTCAGGGTGATTTCTTTTTCCATGGCACCTCACTATTCGATTATAAATGTCCAGCAACATTAATCAGGCGGCAATAGCAGCCTTATTTTACTTTCTCCGCTTCAACAGAGAAAGAGCCAGTTCCTGAAGACCCTGTACATATTTGTTCTCAAAGCCTGACATATGGAGGGAGTCAATTGCCTGAGCGGTCAAGCGTGCCACTTCGTTCTCTGTGAACTTCTGCGCCCCATCCTCTGCCAGCCAGGCAGAAAGCTCGTCAACCTCATCGGGTAAAATCCCTCCCCGCATCCAACGATCATAAAAACGTCCGGGCTTCTGCAGGGCATAGACGACCGGCAGAGTTTTCTTGCCGGCAATCAGATCGCTTTTTGTCGACTTGCCAGTCTCCACCGCATCACCCCAGATGCCCAGCCAGTCATCCCATGCCTGAAAGGCCATCCCAAGTTCAGCGCCAAACCTGGCGAGCAGGCGCTCCTGTTCATCGGTCGCCCCGCCGGCGATCGCGCCAAGCCGCATGCAGGCGCTTAGTAGCGCAGCTGTCTTCCCGGCGATCATCGACCAGTAGGCATCCAATTCGATCAATCGCTCGCCCTCGTTGGAAATATCCAAATGCTGTCCGCAGGTCAGGTGCAGGCTGGCCTGTGCCAATACCTGCATCGAACGCAGGGCTGCTTCCGGACCGACTGTTTCGCTCAAGCGTTCCAGCGCCAAGAAAGAGAGAGTGAACATGGCGTCGCCGGCGTTGATCGCCAGCGGGATGCCCCATTTCTTCCAGACTGTCTCATGCCCGCGCCGCAGCGGGCTGCTGTCTTCAATGTCATCGTGGATCAGCGAGAAGTTATGCAGCAATTCTACCGCGGCGGCGGAGGGCAGCGCACTGCGCCAATCTACGCCGGGCGCAGCCGCGGAGAGAAGCACCATCAGCGGGCGGATCTTTTTTCCCTGGCCGCTCTGATTCTCCCTACCCAAATGATACCGCAAGATCGGCTCCAGCCCGGGATAGGACTGGAACTGCGGATTCGAGATCACTTGCTGCATCTCAGCATCAATCGCCGGCTGCATGAGCTGGATGAGTTCTGCAAGCATCTGGATCTTATCTTTCTTCAAGTCCGGTTTGCTGAAGCTGCTCGATATTACCTGCGCCGCAGGCAAACATGGTTATCTGGATGGTCTGGCGCAGATCTTCGATCAATTGCACTGTGGCTTCCAGCGATTGGGTAGCCGCTTTCAGAAACGGTCCCGCCATGCCGCCCAGGCAGGCTCCAAGCGCAACGCTTTTAGCGATGTCGATTCCGTTCCGCAGTCCGCCGGAGGCAAACACCAGCACCTCAGGAGCCGCTCGCCTCACCTGTTGAATGGAATCTGCGGTTCTAATGCCCCAATCACGAAAAAGAGAGGCGATATGCGCCCTGCGCGGCTCTTTGATACGGTACATCTCCACCTGCGACCAGGAAGTGCCGCCAGCACCCGCCACATCTATGGCAGTTACGCCGGCATCAGCCAACTGGCGGGCTGTCTCGCCAGATATCCCCCAGCCAACCTCCTTGGCAATCACCGGCACCGTCAGTTCACGGCAGACCTGCTCAATTTTTACCAGCAGTCCGGAAAAGTTGGTTTGTCCTTCTGGCTGCAGGGCTTCTTGCAGCGCATTCAGGTGGAGGATCAAACCGTCCGCCGCCACCATCTCGACTGCACGACGGCAGTGATCCACGCCGTAGCCATAATTTAATTGCACTGCTCCCAGGTTGGCAAACAGGAGGACATCCGGAGCGTATTTGCGGATGGCATACGAAGTCACGTGGTCGGTGGATTCAAGCGCGGCGCGTTGAGATCCCAATCCCATGGCTATTCCAGTCGCCTGGGCTGCCTGCGCCAGCGTCATGTTGATCTTCTCCGATTCGGAGCTCCCCCCGGTCATGGAAGAGATCAGAATCGGCGCGGATAGAGTTCGCGAAAATATCTTGACTTCCGTGCTGACTTCTTTCAGGTTGAGTTCGGGCAGCGCTTTATAGATAAAATAATACCGATCCAAACCAGTGGTCACTCCCGAGCGCACGTCCTCTTCAATATTGATGCGGATGTGATCTGCCTTGCGTTGGGTTATGTTCCGCTGATCGCTGCTCATAAACCCTCGAAATCCCTCAAGATATCTGTCAGTATACCAAAATTTTATCTGTGACGGCTAAAATGCACCCTGAACCCAGCAATCAAATCTGGCGAGATTTTTCACGTACCTCTGACCTTGACATAACAACCAGGAAAGTTACAATATCTACATTACCCAATGAAAACTCCGGAGGTCTCTGATGAACGATTATTATGAAGATGTAAAGGCGGTGATTGTCGAGGTGCTAAAAGTCGATGAATCTGAGATCACCCCCGAGACCCGTTTTATCGAGGATCTCAAAGCCGACTCGATGGATCAGTTCTTCCTGATCGATGGTCTGAGCGAGAAATTCGACATTGCCATTTCCGATGAAGACGCCCGCATGATTAAATCAGTAGGAGACGCGGTTAAATTTATCGAAACGCATCATAACTAATTCACCTTTCTGGTAAAGTGAAGGCGCGGAGTGCCTGAAACCGCGCCTTTTTTAAATCACTACCCAGGGTTGCCGTTCAACGTCTCAATTATATAAAAGAATCGGGATATCTTCCGGGTGCTCGGCCACGCGCACTCCGGAACTGGTTAAAGTTTTAACCTTCTCTTCCGCCGTGCCTGCCCCGCCTTCGATAATCGCGCCTGCGTGCCCCATGCGCTTACCGGGAGGGGCGGTTTGACCGGCGATGAAAGCGACCACCGGCTTGGTCATTTGACGGGAGATAAACTCAGCTGCCCGCTCCTCATCCGTGCCGCCAATTTCACCGATCATGACGACCTTATCCGTATGCGGATCTTCTTCGAACATAGCAAGTACATCGATGAAATTAGTCCCGCTGATCGGATCCCCGCCTATGCCGACGCAAGTGCTGGTACCGATGCCCTGCCGCAGGAGCGCATAGAGCACCTCGTAAGTCAGCGTACCGGAGCGGGAAACCACGCCTACATTGCCGGGGATTGCGATGTTGCCCGGGATAATGCCCACCTTCGATTCTCCCGGCGTCAGCGCCCCCGGGCAGTTTGGACCAACCAGGCGGACGCCGCGCTGGTCAAGGTATTCACGCACGCGCATCATGTCCTGCACGGGAATTCCTTCGGTGATGCAAAAAACCAGCTCGATATGCGAATCTGCAGCCTCGTAGATCGCGTCCGGAGCAAACTGCGCCGGCACGAAAATTACGGATGTGTTCGCGCCGGTCGCTTCGACAGCGACCCTGGCTGAATCGAACACGGGTACTTTGCCGCCCACCACCCAATCGCCGCCTTTACCGGGTGACACACCGGCGACAACGCTCGTCCCAAAAGTAACCATTTGAGTGGTGTGAAATAGTCCCTCTCGCCCTGTGATGCCCTGTACTAATAGCCTTGTGTTCTTGTTGATCAGGATGCTCATACCTGTTCCCCCCTCAACGCGCTTACCGCTTTCTGTGCCGCGTCGATCAAGGACTCTGCGGTGGTCATTTTTGCAGCGGACAGGATCTTCAATCCTTCCTCAGCATGAGTGCCCACTAGTCGAACCACCATGGGGATCTGAATCCGGCATTCTTCGATGGCTGCCAGAATCCCGCGGGCGACTTCATCCCCGCGGGTTATCCCGCCGAATATATTGATTAAAATCGCTTTAACGTTCGGATCGGATAGGATAATTCGGAAAGCTGCTGCGACTTTCTCTGCGCTCGCCCCGCCGCCAACATCCAGGAAGTTCGCCGGATTACCTCCGCACAACTTGATAATGTCCATGGTCGCCATCGCCAAACCAGCGCCGTTGACCATGCAGCCAATTTCCCCATCCAGCTTGATATAGGATATTCCATGCTTGCGAGCCTCAACCTCCGCTGGCGCCTCAATATCGAAATCACGCAGCTCTGCGAGGTCGGCATGCCGGAATAAGGCATTGTCATCGATGACCATCTTCCCGTCCAGCGCAAGCAGTGTGTGATTCTTAGTAATGACCAGCGGATTTATTTCGACCAGCGTGGCATCTTTCTCCTGATATACGCGCCATAAATTCCTGGCTATCTCCATGAAACCGCGCCAGTATTCACGCGGTAGATCGATCGAATGGGAAATATCCCGGGATTGGTAATCCCGTAAGCCGAGCAACGGATCTATGTGCACCTTGACAATTTTTTGCGGAGAGCGCCTGGCGACTTCTTCGATGTCCATGCCACCTTCAGAGGAGGCCATCATGACTGGCTTACGCATGGCGCGGTCATTGGTGATGCCAAGATAGATTTCTTTTTCGATACTGACAGCCTCATCGATCAGCACTCTGCGCACCGGCAGCCCTTTGATTTGCATGGCGAGTATGCGTGTAGTATGGTCAGCTGCTTCTTCGGCTGATTTTGCCAGGCGGATACCGCCTGCCTTCCCTCGCCCGCCAACCAGCACCTGTGATTTGACCACCACTTTACCGCCGAGCTCCGCAGCAATTTTCTGAGCCTCGCCGGCATTGTTTGTTACTCGCCCTCGCGGGATGGGAATCCCATACATGGAAAACAGGTTTTTTGACTGGTATTCGTGCAGATTCATCCAGTAACCCCATTGATTGCTCAAGAAATCGCAGATCAAAAAGCGATTATACCATGAGGAGAAATAAGATATTAAATGTAAACAAACCCGGCTGATTCAAAGGATCCAGCCGGGTTGGTCATCCATAATAGACCTATCCTCTAAGAAACTCGTCAAGAGCTTCTTTGCTGATGCGATAGGCGTTGCCGATCTTTTTCGCCTTAAGCTCACCGGATGTGATCGCGGCGATCACGTCCTCTTCCGAGACGCGCAAGACCTGAGCCGCCTCTGTGGGTGTCATCACCGAAGGCGTCGCCGCAGGAGGAGTGGGTTGACCCCCTCCACCGCTGCCAGCCTGCCCTGCACCAGCCATGCCCTGCAGCGATTGGCTGATCACCCCGCCAAGACCAACGCCAGCACCAAGACCGGCGGTCAAGCCTGCGCCGCCGCTCGGATTCTGAGCCGCTTCGCGCAGCGCGTCCGCGGCTTGCAGTTGGGTGTAGGTCTGCATGTCCAGCATACCCATCGCGCGCAGCTCCTCCGCCGATTTATCGGACGGTTTTAGGCTGCCAATGTAGAACGACTTAAGCGTTAAACCGATCGCAGCAAAGTCATCCTGCGCCTTGGCGCGAACCCCAGCTCCAATTTCTTCGATCAAACCGATGAGTTCAGCGACTGAGCTGGCGGCCGTCGTCTCGCCGAGCAGGTCCTGGAGCTTTGAGAGCAGCATCGTGCGCAGCCGGTTTTCGATTTCCGCCATGCGGTAAATGCCCTGTGCGCCGACGATCTGCGTCACAAATTGCTGCGCGTCCTTGATCTGGAAGCTGTAGGTACCGAATCCCTGCAGCAGGGCGATGCCCAATCCCATGCCCGGATTGCGGACCAGGATCGGCTGGGGAGTGCCCCATTTTCTGTCGACGAATTCGCGCATTGAAACATAATACACTTCAGCAGTGAAGGGCGTCCGATCGTTGAAAACTTTCCCGATCAGATCGACCAGAACCGGAATATTCGCGGTGGTGATTGTATGGCGCCCGGGGCCGAAGGAATCCAGCGCTTTGCCGTCGCGGAAGAAGACCGCCCGCTGAGCCTCACGCACGATCACCTGTGAGCCGATGCGCAGGTCCGCAACCCCCACTTCAGGGAAACGATGGACCAGCTCATCCGTCATCTCGGATGGATACTCAACTACATCAAAAATTCTTGCCATTTTAGTTTTCTCCCGTAAATAGAATTATCCCACTAGTTATATCGATTCGGATCCCGTGCCCTCGGGGGTCATCATCACATCAGATCGTTTATCGAAAGCCTTCACGCATTTTTTGGCGAGCGACACCACATTGCGAATGGCTGCAGGCAAACCGTCAGTCCCTAGCGAAGCCTCGATGTTATCAATTCCAAGCGACACCTGTTCCGCCAGGTCAAACATAGCCAGGTCGTACTTGTACACGCGCTCCAGATCTGCCTCCTTGACCTTCACTGCGTCAAAGAAACCAGAATAACCATAAGCGGCTGTGCGAACCCGGTCGATGAATTGGCGAAGCTTAATCGCAGCAGCCTCGAGGTCATCGACATATTTGATTTCACCCTGGTTGATAAAATCAACCTGCAGACCGGAAAGTCGCTGCCAGAGATCCTCGAATTCGCTGGCGATCTTTTCCCGCACCAGCTTGTCAGCCATTCGCCGATTCGATCTTTCCATATACCCATCAAAACCGGGAATCTTTCCAATAAGCTTCTTAAAAATGTCCTGATCTTTTAAAACTCTATCAAACAAGTCGCTCATTTCGCCTCCTTAGCGTGGGTCCGACAAAAAACTAAGCACAGTGTTTACAAGTAGATTATAGCGTCATTTTATGCGCGTGAACAACAAAAATCCATCCAGAGGTCACGCTTCATGAGATGTTCTACTCAATGTTAAATACGTAAAAATCCTTAGAAAGTTGTCATAAAACTCTAAGGAGGCTGTAAGGTATCTGTAAGTAAAATCTATTGCCTTCGATTACAAAAAAGCTATAATTTTAGATAGGTTTATGACCTGTGTATCCGTGAAGAAAGGAGGAAAAATCAGATGTTATTTGCACCGAAGGAAAAGGGCCAGGGTCTTGTCGAGTACGCGTTGATTCTTGTTTTGGTGGCCATAGTTGTGATTGTTATTCTTGCCCTGCTCGGCCCCGCCATTGGACAGATTTTCTCCAACATTGTCAGCGCTGTCTAACTTGCACCCCTCATTACAGCCCAAAAGACAGACCCTGTCGAAACAGGGTCTGTCTTTTAATAATATTATAAGATTAATTCTTTGGCATTATTCTTGCACTTCACTATAATTGAGTTGTCCCTAAACCAGGTGGTAGTTTTCAGTTTTGTCAGGAACACCGGTGTTAGGACGCTGTCAGGTTAAATGCTTTATAATGTTCGTATCGTTCGTATCTCTTGATTTTTCAAGTCTTTCTGTAAGGAGGCACGCATATGGCTGCTCGCGGTAGAAGAGGTGGACGAATTTTCATTTTAGTGGCGCTGCTCCTCATCCTTGTCTTGGCAGGCGTTTACCTGGTCTACCAGTGGCAGGTTGGAGGAAGGATTGCGCAAGAAGTACCAACCCCGGCGCCTGCCCAAAACCTAGTCGATATCGTGATCACAACCCAATTTGTCCCGCGCGGTGCTGAAATCACCGAAGGGACGGTGATGACGATCAAGTACCCGGAAGAAAACCTGGTGCAGGGCACCTTCATGACGGATCTACAATCCGTGCTGGGCTCACGCGCCAAATACGATCTGGATCCCGGCGTGCCGCTGACGCCTGCTGTGCTAATCCAGCCAGCCGGCGGCTCGGTTGCCTCCTTTGACGTGCCAAAAGACTTCGTCGCCATGTCAATCCCGATCACGCGCCTGACATCGGTCGCTAACTCTCTCGCCGCAGGGGACCATGTCATGGTTGTCGGGTGTATGATGCTGGTTGACATCGATCCCGAGTTTCAATCCAAGCTGCCGAACCTGACCGGTATTGTCAATGGACCGTACACCAACCCGGAAAGCGGTGCAAGCGTTCTGACGATGGGCGTGGAGCCAGCCAATTCCGGATCATATCAGGGACGCACGGAAGTCGATCCCACCCTCAACCAGCCGGTATATTCGATCCCGTCAGAGCCTCAACGCCCGCGATTGGTTTGCCAGACCGTCATCCAGGATGCGGTGGTTTTACGGATCGGCACTTACACTGAGCCTGTGGTAGCCCAGCCGACAGTCGCGCCGCAGCCCGTTGCAGAGGGCGAGGAAGCTGCGCCTGAACCAACTGCCATCCCCATGCCCGATCTGATCTCACTGGTGGTCAGCCCGCAGGATGCTGTTGCAGTCAACTACATGATGTTGGCCGGCATCAAGCTCAACCTGGCTTTGCGCAATCCAACAGATACTAACCCGATTGTCACAGATGCGGTGACTCAACAGTATCTCATGGATCAGAAGAATATTCCGTTGCCCGCCAAGCTGCCTTATGCGCTTGAACCGCGGATGGACGGACTTGTTCTGCCCTTACTGAGCGAGCCGACTCCTGTTCCTGAAGAATAAGTCGTTCCATTTCGTATTCATCCGTAAGCTGTTGTCAGAAACCGCGTCTCAGCCGGAGAAAATATGTCATCGCCTGAAAAGATTCGGGTATTAATCGTTGACGATATCCAGGAGGCCAGAGAGAACATTCGACGGATGCTCACTTTTGAGCAATCCGTCGAAGTCATTGGCGCTGCTAAGAACGGCCGCGAGGCGATTGAGCTATCTGTAGAATTGAAGCCGGATGTTGTTATCATGGATATCAACATGCCGGATATGGATGGGATAGCTGCCACCGAAGAAATCCGGAAGAAGATACCGCATATCCAGATCGTCATCCTATCGGTTCAAAGCGATCCCAGCTACATGCGCCGGGCAATGCTGGCCGGAGCGAGGGATTTCCTCACCAAACCGCCGATGATTGAAGAACTGGCTGCGGCTGTTCGCCGGGCCGGCGCCGTAGCCGCGACTGAACGCGCCCGGACGCTGACCTCCTACCCCGCTGCTACAACAGAAGCATCTGGTCCGCGTTTTAACTTTCCAATTCAAAATGGAAAAATTATCACGGTTTACAGCCCTAAAGGCGGAACTGGCTGTTCGACTATCGCCACTAACCTGGCGGTGGCCTTGCAGAGTCCCTCCACACCCACCGCTTTGCTCGACTGCAGCTTACAGTATGGTGATATCTCGGTGATGCTTGACGGGCAGCATAAAAACAACATGATTGATCTGACCAGCCGGGTTGAGGAAATCGATCCGGAGATCGTTCAGGAGGTAATGGTCACGCATACCCCCTCTGGCCTGAACGTACTGGCTTGCCCTCCGAAGCCAGAACTGGCCGAGGTGGTCACCGGTGAACAAATCTCCAAGCTGATCAAATTCCTGACAAATATGTACACATATATTGTCATCGATACGGATTCTTACCTGACCGAACCGGTTCAATCCGCGCTTGAATATGCGGACGAGATCATTCTTGTTACTACTCAGGAAATTCCATCGATCAAGAGTTGTAACCTGTTCCTCTCATTAGCTGACCAGTCTGGAATCCGCGAGCGTATCCTATTTGTCATGAACCGTTATGACAAAAGGATTGCCATCACACCCGAAAAAGTGGGCGATAGTTTACGTCAGCCAATCGTTTGTACTATTCCTTTCGAGGATAAAACCGTGATAAACTCAATTAATAGAGGTGTCCCGTTTGTCCACGAAAACAAGACTTTCCCGGTCAGCAAGAGCATCCTTGATCTGGCTGCGCAAGTCCAAAAACGAGCGCCAGAGAATGAGATGGCTGCACCCAAAGGATCGAATGGAAAAAAATAACGGTGCCTATCCATTTTTAAGGAGGGACTGAATGTCAATTCTCAAGAGAATACAAGGCGACAGTAATCCGCCAGAAAAATCCCAGCAACCGGTCCAAAATGGGTTCCCATCACGACCGTCCAACCCGGTTGCGCCACCAGCCCGCCGCGTTGTGGGACCACAACAATCTACTCAGGACACCTACCAGGACCTTAAAACACGGGTTCAAAATAAACTGCTCAGCACGATCGACTCAAACGTCGATGTGACTCAAGTGGCTGAGGTGCGTAAGACGATTCAAGAGTTGTTCGAACAAATCCTGAACGAGGAAAACATTGTCCTCTCACGTCTTGAACGTGGGAGGATGTTCGAACAAATCGCAGCAGAGATACTCGGTTTTGGGCCATTGCAATCGCTGCTGGATGATGACACCGTTACTGAAGTCATGGTGAACGGTGCCAAGAATATCTATATCGAGCGCAGAGGTAAAATTTCTCGCGTTCCATTGACCTTCGAAAACAACGATCATGTCATGCGCATCATCGAGCGCATTGTCGCGCCACTTGGCCGCCGCATCGACGAATCATCGCCGTATGTGGACGCGCGTCTGCCGGATGGATCGCGCGTTAACGCGATCATCCCGCCCCTCTCATTGGTCGGTCCAGTGCTTACAATCCGAAAATTTGCAAAAAACCCGATCACGGTGGATCAGTTGATTCAATTCGGATCAGTCACGCCGGAGGCCATGCAGCTGCTGGACGCATGCGTAAAGGCCAGATTGAACATCGTGATTTCGGGCGGCACCGGCTCTGGCAAGACCACGTTCCTGAACGTGCTCTCCGGCTACATTCCAAATGATGAGCGCATCGTCACAATCGAAAACGCAGCCGAGCTCCAGCTCCGCCAGGAGCACGTGGTCACCCTGGAATCGCGCCCCCCGAACATTGAGGGTCGCGGCGAGGTGACCATCCGACAGCTTGTGATCAATGCGTTGCGCATGCGCCCCGACCGGATCATCGTCGGCGAGGTGCGCGATGAAGCTGCGCTCGACCTGCTTCAGGCCATGAACACCGGTCACGACGGCTCGATGACCACCCTGCACTCCAACAGTCCGCGCGACACGCTTGCGCGCTTGGAGACGATGACCATGATGGCCGGCATGGAACTGCCTGTCCGCGCCATCCGCGAACAGGTTTCGTCCGCCATCGACATCGTTATCCACCAGGAGCGTATGCGCGACGGCAGCCGCAAGATCGTCAATATCACTGAGGTCGCCGGCATGGAAGGTGACATCATCACCATGACGGATATTTATATCTTCGAGCAGACCGGCTACGATAACGGCAAGGTTGTTGGGCGTTTGCGCCCGACCGGCTTGCGCCCGCGCTTCTACGAAAAAATTGAGTCAGCCGGCATTCATCTCCCTCCAAGCATCTGGGGTATGGGAGATCGCCGCCACTAATCCAGACTGGCTGGAAAGGCGCAAGCCTGGATATTGGAGAGGTTAAAATGGCTCTAAGTCCAACTATAATCATATTTATCGGCGGGGGAATTGCTTTGCTGTTGCTGGTCATTGGGATCGTAGTATCCCTTACCAGTGAAAAAAGCATGGTCGAAGAACGCCTTGGCCGGTATGTCGAAACCCAGGAAGCGGAAGAAGAAGCCCGTAGAATTCGCGACCGAACCTCCCCTCTGACCGCCTGGGTCAATCGCAGGGTGGAAAAATCTACGCTTGGAGATCGAATATCCCGCGATCTCACCCGGGCTGACTTGCGATTAAAGTCAGGCGAGTACGTGTTGATAATTATCCTCTCCATCCTTATCGTCGCTTTGATAGGGTATGTCATCGGCCGCCAATCGTACATCCTCGCCTTCGGCGGAGCTATCCTCGGATTTTTTCTACCACGGATGTACGTCCGCAGCCAGCAAAAAAAACGGTTGCGCAAATTCGATGATCAGCTTGCAGATATGCTGAATCTGATGGTTAACGGCTTGCGGGCTGGGTATTCAACCATGCAGGCGATGGAATCCGTCAGCAAGGAGCTCCCTCCCCCGATTTGCGATGAATTTCGCCGGGTAGTCCAGGAAATGCAGCTGGGCGTGCCGATGGAGCGCGCTCTGCAAAATTTACTCCTCCGCATCCCGTCCGACGACCTGGATCTGGTCATCACTGCCATGAACGTCCAGCGCGAAGTCGGCGGCAACCTGGCTGAGATTCTGGACACAATCTCTTTCACCATCCGCGAACGCGTTCGCATCAAAGGTGAAATTCGCGTATTGACCTCCCAGGTGTTATATTCCGGGCGCTTCCTTGCTATGATGCCCATCTTCGTTATCGTAATCCTCTACCTGCTCAACCGGGAATATATGATGACCTTCTTCTTGCCTGAAAATGTCCCCTGCGGCTACATCGCGCTTGGATTTTCAGCCATCCTCATCGTTTCCGGTTACTTCGCCATGATGAAACTGGCTGAGATCGAAGTATAGCAGCGGGAAAGGAAGGACACTATGTACCTGATCATTGGTCTGATCGTTCTCGTCATCGCCGGAGCCGTCACGCTGACTGTCATCGGCCTGCGCAATCCTGAATTGGCGAACGAGCGTGCACTGCAAGCCCGCCTGGAGGAATTCAGCCAGACCGGCGAGGAATTTACCCTGCGCGATCTCGAGCTCTCGCAGCCGTTCAGCGAGCGCGTCATAATTCCGATCGCCCGAAAACTGGGTGAACTTGCCATCAAATTCACCCCCCAGAATGCCATGAATTCCATCGAGCACAAGCTCGAGTTGGCGGGCAGCCCGGCCAGGATGGACGCGACCATGGTGCTTGCCATGCAGTTCTTAGGGGCCCTCTTGTTTGGCGGGGTGGTGATCATCGTATTTGTGTTCGGCTCGTCGGATTGGCCGGTCGGCAGGAAGATTTTAGTCACGCTGATCTTCGCCGTTTTAGGATTCTATTTCCCGCAACTCTGGCTATCCAGCAAAATCTCACGGCGGCAAAAAGAGATCCGCAAAGCGATGCCCGATGCGCTCGACCTGCTGACCATCTGCGTTGAGGCTGGCCTGGGCTTCGATGCGGCTATGTCTAAAGTCAGTGACAAGTGGCAATCCGAACTCTCGCTGGCGTTCGCCCGCGCCATCCAAGAGGTCCAGCTAGGAAAAATTAGGCGTGAAGCGCTGCGCGATATGGCCGACCGCATCGGTCTGGCCGAGATGACCAGCTTTGTTGCAGCAGTTATCCAGAGTGAACAGCTCGGCGTCAGCCTGGCAAAAGTGCTGCGTATTCAGTCCGACCAAATGCGGGTTAAACGCCGCCAGCACGCGGAAGAGGAAGCGCATAAAGCGCCACTGAAAATGCTCATCCCAATGGGATTGTTAATCTTCCCGTCATTGATCATCGTCCTGCTCACCCCGGCCGCGCTTCGCCTGATCCATTCAGCCTTAGGTGGAATGTTCGCTCCATAGTCACAATTCAGACGGGTTAAGCGATATCCGCCAAAGCCCGCAATTAACAATTCAATTTTTATTCGGCCACCATCACCATTTCAGGAGCTGCCATGCAGGATAGACTGGGCGCGTCCCCGGCCTATCGAATCGTACAATCGGTTTGGGTTGCTGTTGACTGGCTCTACCCGCCCAAATGCGGCGGCTGCCAACAACCCGGAGCAAGATGGTGCTTGGATTGTGAGGAAAAAACAGTTAAAATCGACCAAAAATCAATTTGCCCGGTTTGCGGAATCCCTCAAACCGGCTTTCATATTTGCGCAGATTGCCGCAGAAATTCACCGCCATTTCGGGAACTGCGCTCCTGGGCAGTATATCAGGGACCTGTTCGTCAGGCAATCCGGCGCTTGAAATACCACTCCGATCTTGGATTGTCAGAAATATTTACCCGGAGACTGCTTGATTTATACACAACAACGGATTGGACGGTGGATTTAGTCACAGTTGTTCCGCTTGGCCGGAGTCGCGTCAAGGAACGCGGCTTCAACCAGGCTGACCTGCTCGCTCGCAGCCTGGCATTGGCCATTCAACGTCCTTATCGACCCGCCGCTCTCAAACGTGTGCGCGAAACCTCCTCACAGGTTGGATTAAACGCCCGCGAGCGCCTGCTTAACGTTCAGAATGCTTTCGAAGCGGAAGCAGATATCGTTGCAGGAAAGAGTCTACTGATCATCGACGATGTGACCACCACCGGCGCAACCATGAGCGAATCCAGCCATGCCTGCTTGCGGAAAAATGCATACAATGTATATGGATTAACCGTTGCACGGGCTGTGATTGACCAGAGCAGTTGATCAATGCTGTTGCACTCGAATTATTAGGTATGTAATTGATGGAAATCCCAATTTACCCAAATAGGAGGCTGAAATGGATCTGAAGATCGAAATTGTAGCCAGAAACATGGAATTGACCGACCGAATCAGAGATTACACAGAAAAGAAAGTGTCAAAATTAGGCCGCCTTATCACAGGCGTCGACGAAACACGCGTAGACCTGGCATACGTCAAATCAGCGCGCAGCGCGGCTGATCGACAGGTCGCGCAAATTACCATGCGGGGAAAGGGATTTATCCTGCGAGTTGAAGAACGAGCCGACGATCTATTCACCTCCATCGATGAAGCCGTCGAAAAAATGCAGCGACAAATATCACGGTACAAAGGGAAGCGCGCCCGCGGGCGGGGTGACGGCACGCCTGCTTATGAGGTCGCCGCAGAAACTGGTGAAGGTACTGACATGGTCGATGAAGTACCGGTCATCGTCCGCCGGAAAGCCTTCCAACTGATCCCGATGGATGAACTGGAGGCAGTCGAGCAAATGAAGCTGCTGGGTCATGAGGATTTCTTTGTCTTTTTCAATGCAAATACAAATGCGATTAATATTCTCTACACCCGGCGAGATGGGACCTACGGATTAATCGAGCCCACACTGCGTTGATTTCTCTGCGCACATCCAGGAAAGCAATGCCCCCCACGCGGGGGCATTTTCGTGATTAAAGTCATCTTTCCCCAGAGATATCTTGTCAGCGTTCCTGCCCTGGGCTATAATCATCCCGTTAAAAATCGATTGAAAAAGGTTAGAGAGTAATGATTGACGTAAACGATCTTCGCAAAGGCGTAACCTTTGAGCTGGACGACGAGCTTTATAAGGTGTTGGAATACAGCCATCACAAGCCCGGACGCGGTAACGCCACCATCCGCATAAAAGCCCGCAACCTGCGGACTGGAAGCACGCTGGAAAAAACCTTCACTTCCGGTGACCGGGTTCAAGAAGCCCGCCTGGATTACCATAACGCCCAATATCTCTACAATGATGGTGAAATTTACTATTTTATGGATACGGAAACTTTCGAGCAGTATCCCATCCGCGCCGACATCCTGGGTGATGCAGCCAGTTTCCTCAAGGAGGAAATGGAAGTTAAATTGACCTTCTACGGCAACGAAGCCCTGGATGCCGAATTACCCACAACGGTTGATCTGAAAGTCATTCACGCAAATATTGCCATTCGCGGCGACACAGCCACTGGCGTGACCAAAACCGTCACGGTCGAAACTGGCGTGCAGGTGCAGGTGCCAAGCTTTGTGGATGAAGGCAATGTCATCCGCGTCGATACGCGCACCGGCGGTTATGTGACCCGCGTATTGAATTAATCCAATCGTTTGGCCTGCTATACGATCTCCGGAGAATGTTCGACTCATTATCCAGGCATAGGTCAGAGGGCGGGACGGCTCCCCGCCGGCAGCGTGTTAAACCGATTTTATGAGGAAGCGAATTTAATTACCGCGCAAACCGTCGCAGAGAGGAGCCAGCAGTGAAAACCCCGGCAGGGTTTGAATGCCAGTACTTCTACGGTGACTATTACCGCGGCAGGCAACACGAAGAATGCCGCTTGATCGGACCGGCGGCTCCTCCGCGGAATTGGAAGCCGAATCTCTGCCGCAGTTGCCCGGTGCCAAGCATCCAGCGCGCCAACGCCTGCGAGCATATGGTCTTGCAGGCTAGGGTCAGGCCTGGCCTGCTCGGGCTCGGCAGGCGCGTCGAGGTATCTGCGTACTGCAAGAAAGCCCAGCAAAAGGTGGATAAGCCCGAAATTGGCTGCGGATTGTGCCATCCGCTCCCGCCCGTGTTCAGTAATGAGGACAAATAATGCTGACGCTGCTGATCGACCTGGACGACACCCTGCTCACCAATCCTATCAACCGGTTTCTGGACCAATATTTCAAGGAGCTTGGTCAAGCCCTGGCTGTATATGTCGAGCCAGAGCGCATGATGCAGGCGATGGCGAAGGCCGTGCGGGCGATGCAAACCAAAATGGATCTGACCAGCAGCATGGAAGAAACCTTCAACCAGGTTTTTTACCCAAGCATTGGCATTTCGCGCGCTGACTTGATCGGTGTGCTCGAGGAATTCTACCGCGTGCGCTTTCCGCTGCTGGCCTCGCTGACCTCACCCCGGCCAGAAGCTGCCCGTCTCTTGAAAAGCGCGTTCGAACGAGGCTGGCAGGTAGTCATCGCCACCAATCCGCTCTTCCCGGCGACAGCGGTCCATCAGCGGCTTGCCTGGGCGGGATTTCCTCCGGAAGAATACCCTTTCGCCTGGATCGCGTCGTTCGAAACATCCCATTTTTGCAAGCCGAATCCAGCCTATTATGCCGAGCTGCTCGCCTTCCTGCGCTGGCCTGAATCTCCTGCGGTGATGGTTGGTAACGATTGGGAAAATGACATCCTCCCGGCGGAAGCACTGGGACTGCCAACCTATTGGCTATGCGAAAATGACGGGACGCAGCCCTCCTCTCCGCGCCACCCGGCAAGCAGCCAGGGGAGCTTCGACGGCCTCGCGGATTGGCTGCTACGCATCGAGAAGGACGCCCAGCTCCTTCCCCTCGATACTATACCAGCCGTCAAGGCAATCCTGATCACCACTCCGGCTGCCCTGACCAATTTCAGCAGGTCGATCGACCAGCAGATGTGGAACCTGCGCCCGCTCAAGGACGAATGGAGCCTGACTGAAATCTTATGCCATTTGCGCGACGTCGACCGCGAAGTCAATCTACCGCGCATTCACACCATCCTGGACGGTGATAATCCCTTCATCCCCGGTGCTGTCACCGACCCCTGGGCGGCTGAGCGTAACTACCGCCAGGAGTGCGGACCCGACGCCCTGGCTGATTTTTCACAAATCCGCGCGGAGATGGTTCAATTGCTGGAATCGTTGAATGAAAAAACCTGGCAGAATCCTGCCCGGCATGCCATCTTCGGCCCAACTACATTAAAAGAGATGCTGAATTTCGTCGCGACACATGACCGCTCGCACATCCAACAGGCCTGGCAGGCCATCCAGGCGGTGAAAGAACATTAGCGGGAAATACCCTGATTAACGCAGTGCTGACCCTCTGCCTACGCCTGTTTTGATCTCACACTCACCCATCCAGCCCTGCCGCCCGGTGGACATAAGAGTTATGTTAGATTTATCGGCAACTTTATTCACATACTGGCAGTGGGATGGATAGATTGGTATAATCTCCGAGTGTAAATAGTCGATTTTCCGTGTATGGGAAGCGCCCATACGGGAGGTTTTTGTGAGTTCACGCAACCAGTCGTATATCATCTACCTGCTGCTATTCATCGCCATTATCGCTATGGTTGTGTATAACTTCAATCAACGCAGCAGCACATCAGAAGTTTCGATTAACCAGGTCGCAGAGGATATTAAAAATCAGCGGGTATCGAAAATCGAAGAGAATGATGACCGCCTGCGGATCACCTATAAAGATCTCACCGAGGTGGTTTCGACCAAAGAATCAACAGCAACATTGATCGAGCAGCTCATAAACCTCGGCGTCACGCACGATCAGCTTGGCCCGGACAAAATCAAAGTCATTATCAAGCCGCCAAGCGCGTGGCTTGGCGTGATCACTGCGCTGGGGTACATCTTCCCGTTCATCCTGCTGATCGGGGCATTCTTCTTCATTTTCCGCCAGGCGCAGGGCAGCAACAACGCTGCCATGTCTTTCGGCAAGTCCCGCGCGCGGATGTTCACCGGCGACCACCCGACCGTGACCTTTTCGGACGTGGCCGGTGTGGAAGAGGCCAAAGAGGAACTTCAGGAAGTTGTCGAATTTCTACGCGAGCCGCAGAAGTTCATCCAGCTCGGCGCGCGCATCCCCAAGGGCGTGCTGCTGGTCGGCCCGCCCGGCACTGGCAAGACGCTGATGGCCAAAGCCGTCTCCGGCGAGGCCGGCGTACCCTTCTTTTCAATCAGCGGCTCGGAATTCGTTGAGATGTTCGTCGGCGTCGGCGCCAGCCGCGTCCGCGACCTGTTCGACCAGGCCAAGCGCCATTCGCCCTGCATCGTCTTCGTCGATGAGATCGACGCGGTTGGCCGTCAGCGCGGCGCAGGCCTTGGCGGCAGCCATGACGAGCGCGAACAAACCCTGAACCAGATGCTGGTCGAGATGGATGGGTTCGACACGGACACGAATGTCATCATCATGGCCGCCACCAATCGGCCTGACATCCTCGATCCGGCGCTGCTGCGCCCGGGTCGTTTCGACCGGCGGGTGGTGCTCGACCGGCCAGATGTGCGCGGAAGAGAGGCGATTCTCAAGGTGCACGTCAAAGGCAAACCGCTCGATCCGGACGTCGACCTTTCCGTCATGGCCCGCTCTACACCGGGTTTCGTTGGCGCGGATTTGGAAAACCTGGTCAATGAAGCGGCCATCCTGGCTGCCCGGCGCAATAAAAAGAGCATTTCGCAGGAGGAATTCGAGGAATCGATCGAACGGGTCATCGCCGGTCCGGAGCGTAAAAGCCGCCTCATCTCCAAAGAAGAAAAACGGATTATTGCTTATCACGAAGCCGGTCATGCTGTGGTGATGAACGTCCTGCCGGAACACGACCCGGTGCAGAAGGTGTCGATCATCGCGCGCGGCATGGCTGGCGGTTTTACCCTGGCACTGCCGTCTGAGGACCGCGTCCTCATGCCGCGTAAAAAACTGATTGCCGAGATGGTCGGCTTGCTCGGCGGACGGGCCGCGGAAGAAATCGTCTTCGACGACATCACTTCCGGCGCCGGCAACGACATCGAGCGCGTCACGCAATTGGCGCGCGCCATGGTCACCCGTCTGGGTATGAGCAGCGAGATGGGCCCGATGGTCTACGGGCAGAAAGAGGAGTTGATCTTCCTCGGACGGGAAATTTCCGAGCAGCGCGATTACTCCGAAGCCGTCGCCGAACAGATCGACCGCGAGGTGCGCAAACTGGTTAACGAGGCCTTCGTTAAAGCTCGCGAAATCCTGGGAAAATACCGCGATAAGCTGGACGAAGTTGCCGAGAAACTGCTTGAGGTCGAAACCCTTTCCCGCGAAGAGTTCGAATCAATTTTCCCACCGCCGGTGCCCAAGAGCAGCGGTGTTCCGATGGTGGTGCCGAACTAAATCCAAATGACTTTAAAAGACAACAGCCCCGCGTCCAGCCGGGCTGTTTTTGTTCGATTACGCCAGTCCTTCTTTGTGCAGCCGAACCAGCTCGCGGCGCAGAACCTTGCCTACCGTGGTGCGCGGCAGCACTTCGCGGAAAGCCACCACCGCCGGCACCTTATAATTCGCCAGGTTCTGGCGGCACCAGGAGCGGATCTCATCGGCGCTGATTGGCTGGCCCGGCTGGGGAACGATCCAGGCTTTGACCATCTCCACCCCCTCAGCGTCGGGCACACCCGCGACCGCCACTTCCTTAACTGCCGGGTGCAGCGCGATGACCTCCTCTACCTCCCGCGGCCAGACCTGTAACCCGCCAATTTTGATCAATTCCTTTTTACGGTCGACCAGGTAAAAGTAACCGTCCGCATCCATCCAGGCGATGTCGCCGGTGTACAACCAGCCGTTCACAAGGGTGATCTGGTCCTCGTCCGGGCGTTGGTGATAACCCTGCATGACCTGCGGGCCTTTGATAATCAATTCGCCCCGCTCGCCAGGCTTCAACGGCGTCGCGCCGTCCTCCAGGTCGACGATGCGGCAGTCCACGTCGGGCAGCGGCAGACCGATCGAACCCTCGCGATTCTGGCCGAACATCGGGTTGCAGTGCGTCGCTGTCGGCGCCTCAGAAAGACCATAGCCCTCCATCAGCTTGCCGCCGGTGACGGCTTCGAAAGTCTGCTTGGTTTCGAGCAGCAGCGGCGCGGAGCCGGAGATGCAGGCTTTGATCGAGCTCAGGTTGATTTTTCCGCTAACAACATCTGGGTGGCGGTTGATCGCCTGATACATGTTGGGCACGCCCGGAAAGAGCGTCGGCTGGTGACGTTCAATGTTCGCCAGAACGTCCTCCAGGTCACGCGGATTCTGGATCAAAACCATGCCAGCGCCCAACGCGACTCCCAGGCTCATCGCGATGACCATGCCGTAGACGTGGTAGAGTGGAATAGCCGCCAGCACGGTCTCTTGACCCTCCTCCAATCCCACCAGCCAGCGGCGAAACTGGACGGTATTCGCCACCAGGTTGCGGTGCAGCCCAATGGCCGCCTTAGGATCTCCGGTTGTGCCGCCGCTGTATTGGAAAATCGCCATGTCATCCGGGCTAATCTTCACCCGGGTCGCGGGGAGATAACTGCCGGCGCGCAGCAGGTCGAGCAAGCGGAGGTCGGCAAAATCGCGCTCGATCATCACTTCTTGGGTGTTTTTGTTGTCGAACAGGCCAGCCAGCTCGAACGCGTCCCCCACAGCGGTATAGATTGTCTGCACCGGCTGGGTGACCGCCCGCACCTGATCGACCAGTTCGGCCAGCGTCACCAACCCGATCAGCAATGATAGACCGCTATCCTTGATCTGATATTCCAACTCGCGCTGTTTATACTGCGGATTGAGCGCGACCACCACCCCACCCGCCTTTAAAATGCCGTAAAACGCCAACACAAACTGGGGAATGTTTGGCAGCAGCACACCAACCCGGTCGCCTTTCTTCAGCCCCAACGATACCAGCGCAGCCGCCAGGTAGTCGGTAAGGATATCCATCTGCGCATAACTGAGCGAGCTATCCTGAAAGATCGTGCAGGCGTGCTGAGGGAAATCATGCGCAGACCGGGTGAGAAAGTGAGTAAGGTTTACCGATGGGTACTCCAGGCTGGCAGGCACGCCCGGATCGTAATGCGTGAGCCAGGGTTTCTCCAAAACGACCTCCCTGCGACTTTGATTATTCATTGTACACCGCTGCGCGGCCGGTTTCAACCCAGGCTGCCGGTGAAGAGATCAGCCGGGCAATATCCTCCAGCGTGTTTTCGCCAACTGAAAGCCAGTGGATATCCGGGGCGCTTTCCTTGAACCAGTTCGCCTGACGGCGGACAAACGCGCGCGTCAGGCGTTTGATCTGGATAACGGCTTCATCCAGGCTCATTTCGCCGCGCAGGTAAGCGATCATCTCACGGTAGCCGATCGCCGACATGGTCGGGAGCTGGCGGTCGTAGCCTCGCTCGAGCAAGGCGCGCACCTCATCGGCGAAACCCTCAGAAATCATTTGTTGGATGCGCGCATCCACGCGCTGATAAAGCTCGCTGCGCGGCCTGCGCAGCCCAATTTTCAAATACGAGTAGCGCGATCCTTTACGCTGGCGCTGTTCCGAAAAGCGTCTGCCGGTGCCGAAAATGACCTCCAGCGCGCGGACTGTACGGCGCAGGTTACTCGGCTGGATATGCTCGGCTGCCTCAGGATCCACGAGGCGTAATTTGCGGTGCAGCTCGAGCGGTCCAATCGTGTCCGCCCAGCCATTGAGTGCCTGGCGCAGGCGCGCGTCTGGCGCCTGCTCCGGGATCGTCCAGTCCTCCAGCACTGCATGAACGTACTGCCCGGTGCCGCCGACCAGGAAGGGCAGCTTTCCGCGCGAGTGGATCTCGTCGATGACCTGTTCCGCAGCTTTCTTGTAAACTGCCAGGCTCCAGGTGTCATCCGGATCTGCCACATCGATCAGGTGATGCGCTACCCGCGCTTGATCCGCCTGGGTGGGTTTGGCAGTGCCAATGTCCATGCCGCGGTAGAACTGGCGTGAATCGGCCGAGACGATCTCCCCAGCGAACATCTCAGCCAGTCTAATAGATATCTCGGTTTTACCAACCGCGGTTGGGCCAAGGATGACAACCAGGGGATAGGGCAGATCAGGCCAACACATTTTCAAACCAGACAATTTCCGCCTCGCTGCTGGCGGGATATCTTTGAATGGCGACCACATCCACACGCCAGTCGCACTCGATATCAGGATGCTCCTGCAAGTAATGCTCGATGGACTGGAGGATGTGCTCGCTTTTGCGCTCTGAGACTGCTTCTTCGGGCAGCCCAAAGCTATGTGAAGTCCTGGTTTTGACCTCCACAAAGATCATCTGGTCGCCGTTCCGGGCGATCAGGTCAATTTCTCCGTAAGGGGTGTAATAGTTCTGGGCGAGTATTTCATACCCATCTCTGCGCAACTTTTCAGCTGCCAGGTGCTCACCCCACGCACCAACGCGACGGCGGCTCGAGTTCATCTTACTCCATACCGATTCATATTCCGTAAAGCAGGATTGAATAATTCTATCAAGAATTACTCTCAGCGGGCATATCTATTTGACGAACCATGCAAATATGCTACACTTCTTGAAAGAGTTAATGAGGCACATCAACCAAGAGGGCTTATGCCAGTTGGAGAGATCATCGCCATAGGCACGGAACTGTTATTGGGGGAGATACAGGATACCAACACGACCAGCATCGCCCGTATCTTCCGTGAACTTGGCATTGACCTCTACCGTACAATGACGGTCGGGGATAATATCGAGCGCATCGCCGCCGCGATCTGTGAAGCCATGCAGCGGTCAGATATTATCCTGACCACTGGCGGATTAGGCCCGACTGTCGATGATCCTACCCGATTGGCTGTATCCCGAGCTGTTGGCGTCGAGCTGGAATTTCACCCGGAGCTCTGGTCGCAAATTCAGGAGCGCTTCACTCGCTACAGCCGCCAGCCAAGCGATAATAACCGACGCCAGGCCTACATTCCTCAGGGCGCGGTCGCGCTCGAAAATCCGGTCGGCAGCGCGCCTGCTTTTTACCTGGATACGGGAAATAACCTGATCATCTGCCTGCCGGGTGTCCCGCGTGAAATGGACGCGCTGATGCGCGATAAAGTCATCCCGCTGCTGCGAAACCACTATAAGCTCGATCAGGTGATAAAAATCCACGTGCTGCACTGCGCCGGCGTGGGTGAATCGCAGCTGGACGAATGGATCAGTGAGTTCGAGTATTCAACCAACCCAACGGTCGGTCTGCTTGCCCACGCCGGGCGCGTGGATATCCGTATCGCCGCCAAGGCGGTGTCAGAGCAGGAGGCGGATGAATTGAACGAGGCTTTAGCCGCTCAGATTCGCGAGCGTGTTGGCGATGCGATATACGGCGCCGATAGCGACACGCTCGAAAGCGTCCTCAGGCAGTCCTTATCTGCGCGCGGATGGAGCCTGGCGGCGGTGACCTGCGGATTACAGGGCCAACTCTCGCAGGCTCTCACAACCACTGGAGTCCCGCCCGATTCCATTCGCGAGATAACCCATCTCGATCCCGATGATGATTTTCGTCAAATGGTTCGGGATTTTCGAGCCGAATGCGCCGCCGACACAGCTGCCGGTGTACAATACACGCCAGGCGACACGCGTCAAACGCTCAATTTATTCCTGGTCACCCCGGCAGGTGAGCAGGAGAACACGCGAACCTACGGCGGTCCGCAAGAGATGGGCCTTCTTTGGGGCGTCAACAGCGCCCTGGATTTCATCCGCAGGCAGATCCAGTAATTCCTGGGAGAACAGATTTAATGGAACAGGTAACGATCATACTGAAGAACGCACTCATTCTAACCATGGATGACCAGAACCACACCTTCGAGCCCGGCGCGATCGCTGTTTCCGGCGACAGCATCGCCGCGGTCGGAGAAGAGGCAGGCATCCTCAGCCGTTTTCAGGCTGACGAAATCATCGACTGCGGCGGCAAGATCCTCATGCCCGGGCTGGTCAACGCCCACACGCATGTGCCGATGACCTTGCTGCGCGGTCTGGCTGACGACCTGCGCCTGGATGTCTGGCTGCTGGGCTACATGATGCCCGTCGAGCGCGAATTCGTCTCGCCAGATTTCGTCGACCTGGGGACGCGCCTGGCCGCCGCCGAGATGATCCGCAATGGTGTTACCACCTTCGCAGACATGTATTACTTCGAGGATCAGGTCGCCCGCGCGACCGCCGAAAGCGGTATGCGCGCTATTTGCGCGGAAACCATATTGAAATTCCCCACCCCGGACGCACATTCTTACGAAGAATCGCTGGCCTACGCGCGCGATTTCATACAGCGCTGGAAAGGACACTCGCTGATCATCCCGGCGATTGCACCGCATGCCCCTTTCACCAGCACCGAGGAAATTTTACAGGCCTGTACCGCCCTTGCCCTCGAGTTCGACGTCCCACTGCATATTCATATTGCCGAAACCGCCCAGGAAGTCGAAAACATGCGCAGAGATCAGGGCATGCCGGTTGTCCCTTACGTAAAAAAACTCAATTTACTGGAAGCAAAAGTGATTGCCGCTCACTGCGTGCACATCGACGAGGGCGAGATGCGCACCTTCCAGCACTACAACACCGGCGTTGCCCATAATCCGTCCTCCAACCTCAAGCTGGCTTCTGGCATCGCGCCGGTCAAACGCATGCTCGATCTGGGCTTGAACGTCGGCATCGGCACAGATGGACCTGCCTCGAACAACGATCTGGATATGTTCGAAGAACTGCGCCTGGCGTCCTTCCTGGCGAAGGGCTCCACCGGCGATCCGACTGTCCTGCCCGCCCTACAGACCCTGGCGATGGCGACCTCAATCGGTGCGCGGGCCTTACACATCGGCGACATCACCGGCTCCTTAACCCCAGGTAAGCGAGCTGACCTGATTCTGGTGGATATCTCTGCCGTGCATAATTCGCCGCGCTTCCGCCGTGATGCGCATGGCGCGTACGGTCAACTCGTCTATGCCGCCAAAGGCGTCGACGTATGTGATGTGATGGTCAACGGCCGCTGGTTGATGCGCGACCACGCCCTGTGTACGCTTCAGGAGGAGGAATTACTCGCTGCCGCTCGCGATTATGCCCGTAAGATCGATATTTTCTTGCTTGCTCGCGAGAAATCGCTGCTTTCCAAGCTGCTTGCTCTGGGCGAGGAAACCGAGGAAGAAGAGAGCTTCGAGGTTCAGGCGAAGGTGCCGGTGGCAAATGTGCAAACCGTGCTCGATTCAATCGAACAACCCGGTATAAAAGTCCTGCGGCGCCGCCATTACCGCGAATACGACACCTACTTTTCATTCGAGCCGCCCGAGGAAAGCCTGCTGCGCTTCCGCGAAGACCACTTCATCGGCGACAGGGGCGAAATCACCCGGGTGCGCTCGCGCCTGACGCTGATCGGCCCGTCGCGCGAACATCACTTTCCCCAAAAGGTGCTGCTCTCGCGCTCGCGCTTCCTGGCAAACGCCACTCAGAGCGCCCGCTTCTACCGTGAATACTTCAAGCCGGTAAAAGAAACTGAAATCATCAAGGACCGTCTGCGGTTTCTAATCCGCTATAAAGATACGGAATTCTTTATCAATATCGATACAATGAAAACCCCAGAAATTGGCTGCTTCATGGAAATCAAAAGCCGCACCTGGAGCCGCAGCGATGCAGAGAATAAATCCAGGCTGGTGGTGGAATTAATGGCTCAGCTTGGCGCATCGCCAGAAGAAACCATCAGTCAGGATTATTACAGCCTGATCGAGAGCAAGTAATCAATCGCCAATAATCCAGTCAGGAAAGGAGTGAAATGGATGACTGATCGACTGCAAAAAAAGGTCAACGTCCTTTTCCTGGCTGCAGAGGCAGCGCCGCTGGTTAAAGTGGGCGGCCTTGGCGATGTTGCCGGCGCACTCCCGGCTGCCCTTCGTCAGATCGATCAACCTCAGTTAGACGTACGACTGGTGCTGCCTTTCCACCACGACATTCGCCGCAGGGTGGAATCGCTGCAGCCTGTCGCCGAGTTCCAGGTCAACTGCCGGCGCACAAAAATTCCCGCCAAAGCTTATCTGACCAGTGCTGCAGGGTTGCCAACCTACCTGATCGAGGGCGCGCCGATTCCCCCCGACGGTCCGGTCTACAACAGCGTCAATCCCACCTTCGATGGGGAAAAATATATCTTCTTTTCACTCGCCTGCCTGGCGTTAATCGAGTATCTTGATTGGCAGCCGGATATCCTTCATGCCAACGACTGGCATACCGCAGCAGCGGTTTACGCCAATTCACTGCAAGTAAAACCCGGGGAGCGGAAACCTCTCGCAGTCCTCACCGTGCATAATCTACCTTTCATGGGCAAGGATGCCGAGCCAGCTCTCCTGGATTACGGGCTGCCGCGCTCGCCTGATCCGTGGTTGCCCTGGTGGGCAACCGCTTTCCCTCTGCCGCTTGGGCTGCTAACCGCCGATCAGATCGTCGCGGTCTCACCTGGTTATGCGGCCGAAATCCTCACACCTGAATTTGGCTGCGGCCTGCAGGATTTCCTGATGACGCGCAAAGAGAGGATTTCAGGCATCCTTAACGGACTGGACCGCAATCTGTGGAATCCCGCCACTGATGAAGCCCTATCCGTGAACTACACTTTGGAATCCCTCTCTCTACGCAGCCAGAATAAAGCCAGGTTGCAAGCCGAGCTGGGGCTGCCGCTTCAATCAGACACGCCGCTGTTGATCACCATCAGCCGCATGGACCAACAAAAAGGCATCGACATCGCCATCAGCGGGCTGCGCCAATTATCCACGCTTGATTGGCAGGCGGTCATCCTCGGCACCGGTGATCCGCTGCTCGAAACTGCCTGCCGCAGCCTGGAATCCGAATTTCCCGATCGGGTGCGGGCACTGATCCGCTTCGACGCTGAACTCTCACGACGGATGTACTCCGCGGGCGATATCCTCTTGATGCCCTCGCGCTACGAACCCTGCGGCCTGGCGCAGATGATCGCGATGAATTACGGCTGCGTCCCACTGGCCAGAGCGACCGGCGGGCTGATCGATACGATTCACGACGATCCGACGCTGGCCAGTTCGACCGGCTTCTTATTCAATGAGGCCTCGCCAGAAGCCTTCGCGGAGGCTCTACAGCGGGCGCTGTTCGCATATCAGGATCGGAGGAAATGGGAAGAAATCCAACAACGAGGGATGCATAAGGATTTTGGCTGGGAAAAACCTGCAAACGAGTATGCCAGGCTGTACCAACAACTTCTGGGAGGTGGCAAATGAACGTGCGCAGTATCATTCTTGCGGGCGGAGAAGGCACCCGTCTGGGCGTGCTCACCGCCAAAAGAACCAAACCGGCCGTCCCCTTTGCCGGCAAATACCGCATCATCGACTTTCCGCTTTCAAATTGCGTCAATTCACGCCTGTTCGACGTCATGCTCGTCGCCCAATACCGCCCGCACTCGCTGATCGAGCACATCGGCGCCGGAGGCCCCTGGGATTTGGACCGCGACTTTACCGGCGGTCTGCGCATCCTCACTCCCTACCGCGCGCGCGGCTCGAGCTGGTTCGTCGGTACCGCGGATGCCGTCCAGCAGAACTTTGGCTTTATCAAGCGCGGCAACCCGGATTTGATTCTGATCCTCTCGGGCGACCACATTTACAGCATGGATTACAATCCGATGATCCAGTACCATCTGGACAAGGGCGCCGACGTGACCGTGGGAACTATCCAGGTGTCGATGGAGGATGCCCGGCGTTTTGGCATCGTCGGCGTCGATGAGAACAACCGTATCACTTCATTCGTCGAAAAACCCGCCGAGCCGCCTTCGACGCTGGCGAACATGGGTATCTATATCTTTAACCTTGAAACGCTGAACCACGTCCTCTGGGAGGATCACCTGCGCCAGGATTCTTCGCATGATTTCGGTAAGAACATCCTGCCCAATATGGTCAACAACGGCACTGCTGTCTACGCCTACCCCTACAACGGTTACTGGATGGACGTCGGCACGCTCGAATCTTACTGGCAGGCGCACATGGATTTACTCTGCACGCCGCCAACCTTCGACCTTTTCAACCGCAAGTGGATCATCCACACCCGCACCGAGGCGCAGCCGCCTGCCTTGCTCACCAAAGGCTCTCTGATCGAAGACAGCCTGGTTTGCGACGGCGTGATCATCGAACCCGGCGCTGAAGTCGTCCGTTCAGTACTTTCACCTGGCGTGACAGTCAAATCGGGAACAAAAATTTTCGAATCGATTGTGCTGACCGACACGCAGATCGGCTCAAATTCCCAGGTCATCCGCACCGTGCTCGACAAGCGCATCCGTATCGAGAATGATTGCCAGATCGGCGGGATAATTGATGATAAAATCGTAATTTCTATGATCGGGCGCAACTCGATCGTTCCAGCGGGTTTGATCCTGCGGCCGGGCGGTGCAATCGGGACGGATGTAATATCAGCCGATTTTTCCGAGCGCGAGATCGCCCCAGGTGAATTTGTACAAACACGGAGGTTACCGAATGAGATATGAACGGTCATCAGGCATCATCCTTCACCCCACCAGCCTGCCTGGACCGGATGGCATCGGTGATCTTGGCCCGGAAGCTTATCGCTGGGTAGACTTTCTGGCGGGGGCGGGCTGCCGGCTCTGGCAGGTGCTCCCGCTTGGACCGACCGGCTACGGCGATTCGCCTTACCAGTGCTTCTCTGCTTTTGCCGGCAATCCCTACCTGGTCAGCCCGGCGCTGCTGCTCAACGATGGCCTGCTCAGGCGCGGTGACCTGATCGACCGCCCAACCTTTCCCGCCGATCGCGTCGATTTCGGCGCTGTCATCCCCTGGAAATTAACCGTCCTAGACCGCGCCTACGACCGCTTTAAAGCTGCCGCGGACCCGGCCCTGGGTGCTGAGTTCAAGCAGTTCTGTAATACACAATCCTTTTGGATCGACGATTTTGCCATGTTCATGGCGATCAAAGAGTCCTACGGCGGCGGCTCGTGGGAAACCTGGCCCGACGAATTCCGCAAGCGCACCAGGAAAGTATTGGCTGAATTCCAAAGCCAGGAAACTGAGCGTATCGAGCGGCACCGCTTTCGCCAGTTTCTCTTCTTCAGGCAGTGGAACGCGCTCAAGGGCTATGCCAACCGCAAGGAAATCCAGATCATCGGTGATATCCCCATTTTCATCTCCAATGACAGCGCGGACGCATGGTCTCACCCCGAGTTGTTCCACTTCGATAAACAGCTTAAGCCAAAAGTCGTCGCCGGAGTACCGCCCGATTACTTCTCACCGACCGGACAATTGTGGGGCAATCCCCTCTACAAATGGTCAGAGCACCGAAAGCAGGGGTATTCCTGGTGGATTCAACGCATGAAAGCCACTCTCCAGATGGTCGACATCGTCCGCCTGGATCATTTTCGCGGCTTCGCCGGCTATTGGGAGATCCCGTTCGGCAATCTCACGGCCGAGATCGGGCGCTGGGTGAAAGGCCCGGGAGCGGAATTATTCAATGCCATTCGTGACGCGCTTGGCGACCTGCCGATCATCGCCGAAGATCTGGGTGTGATCACCCCGGACGTTGTCGCTCTACGCGAGGCCTTCGATCTGCCAGGAATGAAGGTTTTCCAATTCGCTTTCAGCACCGATCCGCTCGATCCGTTTCTGCCGCACAATTACGTGCAAAACTGCGTGGCCTACACCGGCACGCACGACAACGACACCGCTATTGGGTGGTACGCCTCGGCGCCGGAAGAGGAGCGCGACTTCATCCGCCGCTATCTGGGCCGCTCCGGCGAGGATATCGCCTGGGACATGATCCGCGCGGTCTGGTCGTCGGTCGCCGTTTTCTCCCTGGCGCCCATGCAGGATCTGCTCTCGCTGGGACCTGAAGCGCGCATGAACCTGCCCGGCCGGGCAAGCGGTAACTGGAACTGGCGGCTGCCCGCGGATGCGCTCCAACCAAGTCTGCTGGAACGGTTGAAAGAAACCAATTACCTGTACGCCCGCTCGAAACTCGCGCCGGCAGAGGATACCGAAGTCAAGCTCGATTACCTGGCTGAGTAATCCGGCTGTGGTGGTGAGAAGCTATCAAGGGCTGTCGCCAGTGACGGCCCGACCTTCGCTTGCCGCACTGGCAGGGCGCGGCTCCTGGCGGGATGCCAGATAGATGCCGCTCAGGATCATTGCGCCGCCAATCAGCTCGATCATCGCCGGGTTTTCACGCAGGATCAACACCGCCAGAATCGTCGTGCCAACCGGCTCGCCCAGCAGCGCCAGCGAGACGAAGGCGGCCGGCAGATATCGCAGCGCCCAGTTGAACGAGGAGTGTCCCAGAATCTGCGGGATTATCCCGAGCAGCAAAAACAACAGGTATGTCACGGGCGGATAACCGATCAGGGATTGACCGCTGACCAGAACGAACAGAAGCAGAAATGCCGCTGAGATGCCGTAGACGATAAAAGTGTAGGATACCAGCGAGAAGTGCGGTCGCACGCGTCTGCCGGCGATCATATAACCGGCGGCCATCCAGGCGCCGAACAACGCCAGGCCGTTGCCGAGCAGGGCGCGACCGGCTAGCTGATCCTGCAGCCCCTGACAGGTCAATCCGGCCGGGCCGAACTGGCAGGCGCCCTTCAGCCCGACGATGCTCCCGCCGATAATCGCCAGAGAAAGGCCGATCCATACCTCACGGCGCGACCGCTCGCCGAGGATCAGCGGCGAGAAGATAGCCACCCACAACGGGGTGGTGGTCACCAGCACGACCGAGCTGGCGATCGAGGTCAATTCCAGCGAGGTGATCCAGGCAGCAAAGTGAAAGGCAAGAAAAACGCCGGATAGAATTAAATCCCGCACCTGCCCGCGGTTGAGGCCGCGCAGCTCGCGTCGTGACCGGCGCAGGCCAAACGGCGCCAGGATCAATGTCGCCAGACCCAGGCGATAGGCTGCGATTACTATTGAAGGTGCGTCTTGCTGAGCAAGGCGGATTAATATCGATGCGGTTGAAACCGCGAGAATACCGAATCCGAGGACGAACAGAGGCGAGACGGGAGGTTTTGCGGTAGGATCCATGGAAGACATTCTGTCGAGCTTGACAAACCTGAACCTGTTGGCTACAATCTCATTTGGCCAAGTGTACTAATGAGGTAGAAAAACTTGATTATCTTCTGCCGGACGGTCAGCAACCTTGGTACGTGTGGGTTACCTCATTATAGTGCACTCCACTAACTGCCTGCAGAATTTCACCGTTTCATATCCATGAGGAGGAGAAACCAGTATGACACATATAATTACCAGTCTTTGCCTGCGCGATGGCGGCTGCGCGACAGTCTGCCCGGTCGAGTGCATCGTCCCTGGCAAGCCAGTCGATAAATACCCCTGGTATTACATCGATCCGGATACCTGCATCGATTGCGGCGCCTGCATTCCGGAATGCCCGTACGATGCCATCTTTATCGAAGACGAGGTTCCCTCACAATACATAGCCAAAGGTGGCGAGTATCAAAGCATGCCGGTCGGAACGCCTGGTTTCACGACGGTTTATGACGGTGTAAATCACGACGGAGAGCCCGTTCACCTCGAAGCCACCCGCATCCTCGAGGCTGGCGAGGAAGTCGATCTCACGCCGGATATCCCACTGAACGGTGAATATTTCACCAATGGGCCTGGCTACAGCGCGGCTTAATCGTCTCACCTGCCATTTGCTTTTGCTCATAGACGCGTGAACCATGCGCGCGTTTTCCAAGGCGCAGCCTGCTTAATGCTGCGCCTTGGCCGTTCTGATCCTGATGTAGCCGTTGGCGAACGCCAACAAAAGGATTTAACCCGGTATGAACGAAGATTACCGTATCGAGCGCGATTCTCTCGGCGATCTGCAGGTGCCTGCCAGCGCCTATTACGGCGCGCAAACCCGGCGCGCAGTGCTCAATTTCCCAATATCAGGCAAACGCCCGTACCGGGCGTTTATCTGGTCGATGGGATTGATCAAACGGGCGGCAGCCGAGGTAAACAGCAACCTTGGCCTGCTGGACGAGCGCACCGCCGAGGTGATTATCCAGGCCTCTGAAGAGGTCATGTGCGGGGAATGGGATGAGCATTTCGTCGTCGATCCCTTCCAGGCCGGCGCCGGCACCAGTCACAACATGAACGCCAACGAGGTGATCGCCAACCGAGCCACCTTGCTGCTCGGCGGATATCTTGGTGGATACCTCGTTTCGCCCAATGACCACGTCAACATGTCGCAGTCCACCAACGACACCATCCCGACTGCTATCCGACTCGGCTGCCTGTGGCGCCTGGACGAGCTGCTCCGTGCCCTCGATGAACTGGTGGAGGCGCTGGCCGCCAAAGCGCAGGAATTCGATCCCATCATTAAATCAGGGCGCACACACCTGCAGGACGCCGTTCCGGTGCGCCTGGGGCAGGAGTTCAGCGCCTACGCACGGGCGGTCGAGCGGGACGCGCAACGGATTCAGCGCGCGGCGGACGGGCTGCGCCGGCTGGGCATTGGCGGCACTGCCGCGGGCACCGGCCTGAACGCCCATCCGCAGTATCACCAGGAGATGGTCGCGGCCCTCTCGCGCGTCTCGGGGATCGACCTGTCCATTTCGGACAATCTGTTCGAATCGATGCAATCCATGGCAGACATGGCCGATTTTTCCGCCTCGCTGCGCACCCTAGCGCTGACCCTGACGCGTATCGCCAACGATTTTCGCCTGCTGGCCTCCGGCCCGACCACCGGGCTGGACGAAATCCGCCTGCCAGCCGTGCAGCCCGGCTCGTCGATCATGCCCGGCAAGGTCAATCCGGTACTGGCCGAGATGCTCAACATGGCTATGTACCACGTCATCGGCCTGGATGCGGCTGTCGCGCTCGCCTCGCAGGCTGGTCAACTGGAGCTGAACGTGATGATGCCCATCATCGCCCACGACCTGTTCGAGATGATGCAAATCACCATCGGCGCGGTGAACGCCTTCACCCAGAAATGCGTGGTGGGAATCCAGGCCAACGTCGAGAAAGCCGCGGCCTGGCTGATGAAGAACCCAATCGTGGTGACAGCACTTAATCCATTGATTGGCTATGCGAAGGGAGCCGAGCTGGTCAAAGAAGCCCTCCAGCGCGGCCTTTCCATTGAAGACGTCGCTATCGAAAAAGCCCGCCTGGGCATGCTCGTCGCCAGAGACGACGGTCGGCCGGTGAGTGAAAGCCAGATCCGGGCAGTATTTTCCGATCTGGAGAAACTGACCCGCGGCGGGCTGGTCAGCGGCGCAGGCGGGGGCGGTTAGCTCACGCCTGCTGACTGGCGTAGACCGCCGCACCAACGATGCCGGCCTGGTTCAACAACTGAGCCGGCACGATTTTCGTGCGGATTTTCAGCAACGGGAAGAATTCATCCGCCCGCTTGCTGGCGCCCCCGCCGATGATAAAGAGGTCGGGCCAGAAGAGATTTTCCACCTCAGTCAGGTACTCTTGCAGACGCGCGGCGTATTTCTTCCAGGTCATCTCTTTACGCTGCCGGGCGGCGTCCGAGGCGCGCGCCTCGGCGTCCTTGCCGCGGATTTTCATATGACCGAATTCAGTGTTGGGCACCAGACGCCCATCAGTAAATATCGCTGTACCAATGCCGGTGCCCAGGGTGATCACGATGACCACTCCTTTCTGCGCGTTGCAGCCGGCGCCAAAGGCCATCTCCGCGATGCCGGCGGCGTCCGCATCGTTGAGCGTGTGCACCCGACAGCCGGTGCTTTTCGCCAACAGATCGTCGACGTCCGTGCCGATCCAGTTTTCGTGCACGTTTGCCGCCGTTCGAGCCACCCCATGCTGGACGACCGCCGGAAATCCGCAGCCGATCACCCCGGTGTATTCGAAATAGCTGACCAGTTCGTGGACTACCTCAGCCACATCGTTCGGCTTCGCCTTATCCGGCGTGGGCAGCCGCCTGCGCTCGGTCAGCAATTGACCGTTCTCAACGTCCACCAACGCCCCTTTGATCCCTGAACCGCCGATATCAATACCTAAGATAGCCATCCTCCACGCTCCGGTCCGGAAAGGATACTGTCATTTTTATATCACAAGGCAATGATTATGGACAGGCATTTTGCAGGTGTTCCTCGAAGGTGACCGCAAAAACATGCAGGCCTGACCCGTCGCAGCGCGTGCGGAAGTAATAATAGGGGCTTTCAGCCGGGTAAGCCACTGCCTGCAGGGCGGACAGTCCCGGGCTGCAGATCGGTCCAGGCGGCAGCCCGAGGTAGACATACGTGTTGTAAGGCGAATTGACCTCGATCTGCGCCGTGCCGAGCGGATTTGTCCACCAGGTCTTCTGCGTCTGGTTGTAGCCGTAGGCGTACTGGGCGGTTGGATCGGCGTCGAGCTTCATCCCGATCGCCAGCCGGTTGTAGAAGACCGAAGCGATCATCGCCCGCTCTTCGTCGATCACACCCTCCCGCTGGACGATCGAGGCCAGGATCACAGCTTCATTCAACGAGAGGCCGTTTTCCACAAACGCCTGGCGCATTTCGGCGCTGACGCTGCTTTCGAAGCGGGTCAAAATGGCAGCGATTAATTCTTCAAGGGTTGTTTCGCGCGGCAGGCGGTATTCCCCCGGAAACAGATAGCCTTCCAGGCTGGTCAGCGGCTGCAAGGCAGACGGCACCACTCCGGTCGGTGGATTGCGTACCGCATCCATGAATTCCAACGGGGAGACGGACAGCCCGCTGGTTGGCAGCGCTTCGGCCACCTCCTCGGCCCGCCAGCCGGCCAGGATGACCAGCACGGCCTCGCCCGGGGCGGCGTTTTGCAGCGCCTGAGCCACCTCCACCGGCGACATGGCGCTGCTCAATTGATGCCTTCCGGCCTGAATGCCTGTGTCCAGCCCGGCGTAGACAATGTAATCGCGCATCGCCTCAGCATTCGCGATGATCCCGGCCTCCTCCAGACGAAAAATGATCGAATTGACCGATTCACCCGCTGATACTTCAAAATCATACTGAGTGTCAACCAGGTTTACCGGCCGCAAGAGCTGATCGCGCTCTGCCAGCAGTCGGGCTGAATACAAGAACCTGTCCGCCATCCCCAACGCCGGGTTCGCCGGTCCGAATTCACGTTCAGCCAGGGCCGGAATCTGAACGACCGCCCAGGCCGCGCCGGCCACCAGGATGCAGAGGAGAAGCAGGAACAGGAGTGAGACAATCGGCGCGCCCCTGCGCCGTCGATTTGACATATTATTCTCCTTCTCCGCCTGGAGGAAGCAGGTGTGAGGCGGTGAAATCCAAATAAGATTGCAGAATGACTACCGCCGCCAGGTCGTCCAGGTGCCCGCGGCGCTTGCGCCTGGGTACTCCCAGGGCGATCCGCGCGGCGCGAGCTTCCTGGGTGCTGCCAAACTCATCCCATAATTCTACCGGCAGTCCTGTCTGCGCCTGCAGTGCCTCGGCGAAGCGCTCCGCGCGCAGCGCTGCTGGACCGGCTTCCCCCTCCGCATCCAGCGGATGACCGACGATAATCCTCACCGCTTCCTGCTCCTCCGCCATTTGCGCGATTCGGGCAACATCCTCCCGCCGGGCGGTATGTTTAACCACCGCCAGGGGATTGGCAATTGTGCCGGTCGGATCGCTGACAGCCACCCCGATCCGTTTCTCCCCCGGATCGACAGCCAGAATGCGGCGGTTTTCCGGCATCATTTCTCCACCATCCTTATTCTGAAGGTTACAAAGGGTAGCCTGCCCCACCAGGCCGGAAAAAGGCTGATCTCCGGTTCATCCGCCAGGTCGATTTGGTCTGCAATCTGTACCGCTGCCCGGGATACAGGCAAGCCGGCGATCTTCGGTAAGATCTCCTGCGGATTCCAGGTCGGGGCAATAGTCCGGGAAACCTTTCCCTCCCAGCGCACTGTCCCGCCAGAATCCAGCTCAGGTTCGCCAAGTTGGATAATATCGATCCCATCTTCGACCGGACGATAATCCGGCGGCAGGCTCATATCCAGCGCCATCCGGGCGGCCGATTCGACATCCCTGGTCGAGATGGTCAGCGCCAAAAAATCCAGGCTCAGGTCCAGCCGGATACGGTCAGCAGGCTGACCGACAGGCGGCGTACGTTCTTTCTTGAGCACTTCATTCAATTTCAGGCTGCTGCTGACCACTATTTGCTGTTCGCCGGCGATGGATTCCATCTGCTGCAGCGCGCTATCAGAAAGGCCCGTGTACAGGGTATCGTACAACTGCTCGTAATCCTGCTCGCTGCCAGCCCGGGCAGTACGGTCGCTGCCGCCGCCGGTCGGCTCAGAATTGGTCGCGCTGATCGCCAGCCCGAGCACGCCCTCGATTGCCCGGATCGTTTCGGCGGGCACGTTGCCCAGCGACCCCGCCGAGAGCGCCTGGATCGCTACCTCCACGGTCTGTCCCGCGCCTGCCGGGACGGTCACCGCCTGCTGCGAACTGAAGCGGACAACCGGCTCTCTGACGGTCAGGAACACCGTGCCCTGAGGCACCTCCACCGCTGTTTCGGTCAGATTGGTGATCACCAGCCTGCCTGCCGCGGTTTTATCGGCGATGGTCGTTTCCAGGTTGCCGACGCTCTCCCTGCTGCCCTCGACCACGATGGTCTGCAGTCTGGCTGGCATGCCGCCGTTGGCCATCGCCGCCGGCACGGCCTGATTTGCCCAAAACTTGACCGTCAGTTCCTGCTCGATCCGCCTGGGAGTAACACCAATTGTCGCCTTGGGGAGGAAGAAAAGGATCAGGGCAAAGAAACCGATCAAGCCCAGGATGAATCCGGCGATCCGCGCCCAGGCAGGTGTGCTCTGCCCCGGCGCCGATCGTCCGGCATCCTTTTTCGCCAGCGCTTCCCCGCGACGGTACGCTTTTTGAACCGGCCAAACCTTGCGGCCCGGAAGCGTCCAGGGAGCGCGCTGCGCTTCGGCGATTCTGCTAAAAACCGGGATGGCAAGGACGCGCGCGTCTGCGATCAACTCGCGCTCTTTACTGACCAGAGCCAGCTGCCCACCAAGCTGTGCTGCCTGTCGGAGAATTAACTTTAGATCGACCTGGCTAAGATTCGGCGGGCGGCTTTTGGGAAAAGCCAGTAAAATACGCGTCGATTTACTCCATGCCATTTTGTCGCGGATGGAGGTGACATCATCGTGGGGTTCAAGACGGATCACGTGCGTTTTCATAACAGGACGTGTCTAATTATACTTAGTTTGTAAAAACGACTGGCGCCGCCAGCGCGCGAAGATGTCCGTCTGACACCAACGCTTTGGATTCCTCAGACTGCCTGCCTCAGTCGGGTAATTTCTACCGCGTCCAGGTAACGCCATCCACCGGGGTACAATCCCTCCAATGTAATCGGCCCGATGGCGATACGCACCAGCCGCAGCGTAGGATAGCCGAGCGCTGCGGTCATGTGTCGGATTTGGCGTTTGCGGCCTTCTCTGAGGACCAGGCGCAGCCAGTTGGTCTCCCTGTGCGGCGTGACAGGTTTCTCCCGCTCGGCTAAATCCGGCTCGGGGATGAGCATAGCCTCGCAGCGGCGTGCCAACCTTCCGCCGTACGCCACTCCGCGCTGGAGTGCGGCGATTGCCTGCGGGGTGATCTTGCCCTCTACCTGCACCAGGTAAGTTTTCGCAACCTTGTGGCGGGGGTGGGTCAGAAGGTGGATCAGATCGCCGTCGTCGGAGAGGATCACGAGACCCTCGCTGTCCATATCCAGCCGTCCCGCCGGGTAGACGCCGGGAACATCGATGAATTTTTTCAGCGTCGGGCGGCCTTCAGCATCGGTAAAGGCAGTGACAACCCCATAAGGCTTATAAAACGCCAGCACCTTCGTCATACACCAATTCTACCCCGCCTTAGCGCAGTCCACGATCCAGTTTCACTGCAAAGCAGGCAGTAAACCGGTATAATTTGCCCATCATGAATGTTAAGGATTCCGCCATGCATAAAATGCGGTTCTTGTGCCCATTCTTTTTACTCATACTTACCTCCTGCAACCTGCCGGTGAGTCAATCTACCAGTACGCCTGACATCGTGGCAACTGAGGTGGTCAAGGTATTAACCAGTCAGCCAACTCCGCAGATCTTGATTCCGAGCGAGACCCCGCAGCCCAGCCCGACGCCTGAGGTCGTGGCAAGCGTTACCTTGACCGAAACTGCGCAGGCAACCTCGACTGAGACCGCTTCAAGCAGCGATCCGCGCCAATTCCTTGGCCCTCCGGAATACACTGATACGCTCGACTCCGGCAAATCTTTTGGTCTGGAAAATCAAAGTTACGAGGACGATTACACCCTGATCCGCGTACAGAACGGCGCATTAATCTTGACCAGCAAGTACGCCACTGGCTACCACGGCTGGCGAACGGGCGGAACGAAAGTAAACAACGCCTACATCGAGGCATCGATTAATGTGGGCGACTGTTCCGGTTCCGATACCTACGGCCTCGTTTATCGCAGTCCGGATTACATCAAAGGCTACTGGTTTCAGCTCACCTGCGACGGTAGCTGGGCTTTTGGCTACTGGGACGGAGTGGATTACGTCCACCGAACTGATGGCGCGAACGAAGGCGGTATCATCCTGACCGGCTCCAATCAGACCAACCGCGTGGGCGTGATGGCCAGCGGCGCCACCCATAAATTGTATGTTAACGGCAGGCTGATCGCCGAAGTCCAGGACGATACTTTTACCGACGCCGGATCATTCGGCGCTGTCATCGCTGCCAAAAACACGCCCAATTTCACCGTCAGCATCGACGAGTTCGCCTACTGGAACCTGCAATAGGCCGGGGAGCAACTGGATGACCGTTCAACTTACTCCAAATCAACGGCGAGTGATGGAAGTCGCCCGGCAGATGATCCAGCAGCAGCCTGTCTATCTGGATACCGAGACGACCGGCCTGGATAAAAATGCTGAAATCATCGAAATAGGGGTGGTCGGAGCTGATGGGCAGACTCTGTTCGAATCCTATGTGCGCCCCAGCCAGCCGATCCCCGCACAAGCCACGCGTCTGAACGGCATCTCGAACGAAACTGTGCAAAAGGCGCTGGCCTGGCCCTCCGTCTGGGCGGGTGTGCGCCAGCACCTGATCAACCGCCCGATTGGCATCTACAACGCCGAGTTCGATCTGCGAATGATGCGGCAGTCCATGGAACGCTACCGGCTGCCCTGGCGGGAAAACCTCAGCTGGTTCGATATCCTGAATATGTACGCAGAATACCGCGGGATTTGGGATCCTGCCCGAAGATCTTATCGCTTTTTCAAACTGGAAGAAGCCGGACGGCAGCTAGGCATCCCGATTCCCAACGCTCATCGCGCCGTTACGGATGCCCGTCTGGCACGCGCGGTGTTGCACCAACTGGCCGGTTTGGATTATTAGCACAACCGTTTACATTTACAACTAACCCTACCGGGAGAGAACTCCTTTTGGAAGCTGACAGAATGGAAGCGAACATCCCATTCCCATTTCAACAGGAAATCAGCGCCGCAGAAATGGATGCGTCCATTTTTCTGGAAGGCACGGCCGGCAGCGGCAAAACTACCGCCGGCGTGCAGCGCATGCTGCGCATGGTCGAGAGCGGCATCTCTGCCGCCTCGATCCTTGTACTGCTGCCACAGCGTACGCTCGCCCGACCGTACCACCAGGCCATTCGCAGGATCGACTTTCCTGCGGGCGGTTTTCCGTCTGTGCTCACGATTGGCGGGTTGGCGCAGCGGATTGTGCGGCTGTTCTGGCCGGCGATTGCCCAGAACGCCGGTTTCAAACGCCCGCACGACCCGCCGGTTTTCCTCACCCTGGAGACTGCACAATACTACATGAGTCGCATCGTCCAGCCCCTGCTGGAAAAGGGCTACTTCGAACAGCTGGTCATCGATCGCAACCGACTCTTGACGCAAATCCTGGATAACTTGAACAAATCGGCTGTGGTCGGTTTCTCCCACACCGAAATCGGCGAGCGCCTAAAATCCGCCTGGATCGGTAAACCGGCCCAGCTAACCGTCTACGACCAGGCGCAGGAGTGCGCGGCTCTGTTCCGCTCTTTCTGCCTGGAAAACAATCTGCTCGACTTTTCACTTCAATTGGAGGTGTTCGCCAATCAGCTCTGGTCTTCGCACCTTGTCCGCAGCTATCTCAACAACCAGTTCCGCTACATGATTTATGACAATATCGAGGAGGACGTGCCGATCGCGCATGACATCGTTATGGACTGGCTGCCCAACCTGGATGGCTCCCTGCTCATATACGACCAGGGCGGCGGCTACCGCGCGTTCCTCGGCGCCGATCCGGATCACGGCTATCTGCTGCGCGAGCGTTGCGGGAGAACAGCCAGCGTCAACCGAGATGTGGTGCCCTCCCCCGAGTTGAGCCTTTTTTCAACCGCGTTGACTGCCGCGGTCCGCCGTGACAGGTCGATCGATGCGCCGGCGAACCTGCGCAAAGCCTTCAGCCACAACCATCAGCGGTTTTCCACCCAGATGGTGGATTGGATTTGCCAGCGAATCGTAGAGCTGGTGCGCGAGGAAGGCGTACCCGCCGGCGAGATTGTTATCCTCTCGCCGTACCTCTCGGATGCGCTGCGATATGCGTTGCTCAACCGCCTGGACGCTGCCAATATCCCGGCATATTCCCACCGCCCGTCGCGCAGCCTGCGCGACGAACCCGCCGCCCAGGCGCTGATGGCGCTGGCGAAGCTGGCCCACCCGAATTGGGCTTTGGAGGTCAGGCAGGATGAGGCGCGTCTGGCCCTCGCGCACGCTTTGCATGGACTGGACCTCGTCCGCGCCGACCTGATGACCCGCATCGTCTTCAAACCCGCGAACAAGGACGGACCGCTGCTGCCTTTCGAGCCGCTGAACCCGGATGCTCGCGAGCGGATCACCTACACATTGGGTGAGCGCTACACGCGACTGCGCGAGTGGCTGTTAGCCTACCGTGAATCCACGCCGGTCGAGCTGGATATCTTCCTGGGGCGCTTATTCGGCGAGGTGCTTTCACAGCCGGGATTTGGCTTTCACGCCAACTTTGAGGGAGCCAGCGTGGCCGCCAGGCTGATCGAGTCAGTGCAGAAATTCCGTACGGTCGCCGCTGCTGCTGCAGTACCGTTAGAAGATATCGGAAGGGAATACCTGCGTATGGTCCAGCAGGGCGTGTTGGCGGCGCAGTATTTGCAGACCTGGGACAGCGAACCGCAGGACGCCGTTTTCCTGGCGCCGGCTTACACCTACCTGATCTCCAACCGCCCGGTGAGGGTTCAGTTCTGGCTGGATACCGGCGGTGTGGGCTGGTGGGAGCGGCTTTACCAGCCGTTGACCCATCCTAAAGTGCTCAGCCGCGGCTGGCTGCCCGGCCGGCCCTGGACCGACGCGGACGAAGTGCAGACCAACCAGGACAGCCTGGCACGTCTGACCGGAGGCCTGATTCAGCGCTGCCGTGAGCACATCTATCTGTGCTCGATGAAAATCAATGAACGCGGCGCCGAGGAGCGCGGGGCGCTACTGCAGGCCATTCAGGCAATCCTGCGGCGCATGCCCGCGCCGGCTCAGGAGGAATCCCGTGTTTAAGCCGCGCCCGAGTCAGCAGCAAATATTGGCCTACACCGGCGGGAGGATGGGCGTTTCAGCTGTTCCGGGCAGCGGCAAGACCCACACCCTCTCGCGCCTGGCTGCCAATCTCCTTTCAGGCAGCCAGCTGGACGACGACCAGGAAATCCTGATCGTCACCCTGGTCAATTCGGCTGTGGATAACTTTTCCGCCCGCATCGCCGGTTTTATCCGCGAGTACGGTCTGCTGCCGGATTTCGGCTACCGCGTGCGCACCCTGCACGGACTGGCGCATGATATCGTCCGCGAGCGCCCGGATCTGGTTGGCCTGTCCGATCAATTCGCGATCCTGGACGAAGGCGAATCGCAAGAGATCCTCGCTGCCGCCGCCAACGCCTGGCTGCGCGCCCACCCTGAATTCCTCGATGCCTGGAGCTCCGCAAACGAGAACGCCGGTCAAAGGAATTACCAGCGCTGGGAGAAGACCGTCGCGGATATGGCCCGCAATTTCATCCGCCTGGCGAAGGATCAGCAGGCTTTACCGCAGCAGGTGACTGACGCCCTGCAGAAAAGCGGATACTCCCACCCGCTGCTCGATCTGGGGATCGATATTTACAGCGCCTATCAACGTGCATTGAATTACCGCAGCGCGGTCGATTTTGACGACCTGATCCGCCTGGCGTTGCTCGCCCTGGAGGTCGATCCGGATTACCTGGCACGCCTGCGCCGCCGCTGGCCCTTCATTCTCGAAGATGAGGCTCAGGACTCCTCGCGCCTGCAGGAGGAAATCCTCAGCCGGCTGGCCGGCGAGGACGGCAACTGGGTGCGGGTCGGCGATCCGAATCAGGCCATCTACGAGACTTTCACCACCGCCAGCCCGGAATACCTGCGCCGTTTTTTGCACGCGCCAGGGGTGACCGCCCTCGACCTGCCCGATTCTGGACGCTCAACCAGGAGCATCATCAGCCTGGCCAACGAACTGATTCGCTGGACGATGGAGCAGCATCCGGTGGCGGAGCTGCGCTCGGCGCTGTCGCCGCCCTACATCCGCCAGACCCCGCCGGGCGATCCCCAGCCGAATCCGGAGGATAATCCGGCCGGCATCTTCCTCTCACCGCATAAGTACTCCCCCGAGAGAGAAATCAAGCAGGTAGTTAAAGCGCTCGCGGTCTGGCTCCCCGAAAATGTGGATCAGACCGTTGCGGTGCTGGTGCCGCGCAACGAACGCGGCAGCAAGGTCGTCAAAGCCCTCGAAGAAGCTGGGATCGAGGTCGTCGAGTTGCTGCAAACCTCGGCGTCCACCCGCCAGACGGCCGATTTGCTCGCCGGCGTCCTGCGCTGCCTGGATTACTCCTCAGCCGTCAACAGGCTGGCGGCAGCTTTCAAGGATATTCACAAAGCCGAGCTGGGTGACACAGGGCAAAAGGAGATCTACCACAGCGCCTACACCTCGATCCTGAAGTGCGAGCGGGTCGAAGACTATCTCTGGCCGGGGTACGAGCACGACTGGCTGCGCGCGCTTGAACAGCAGGGCACCCCCGCCGAGGTGATTGAGGTGCTGGCCGACTTCCGTGTGAAGATCCGCCGCTGGCAGCTGGCGGTCTTTTTACCGATTGACCAGCTCATCCTGACCATCTCTCAGGACCTGTTCAGCAGCCCGGCCGATCTGGCTTTGTCTCACAAGCTGACGCTCATCCTAGGACGCTCGGCGCGGACCCATCCAGAATGGCAACTGGCGCAATTTATCGAAGAACTCGCCGCGGTCGCGCGCAATGAGCGCCGGCTGACCGGCTTTTCCGAAGAGGACTCGGGCTTCGACCCAGACCAGTACAAAGGCAAGGTGGTCGTCGCCACCATCCACAAGGCCAAAGGCCTGGAATGGGACCGCGTCCACCTGTTGTCAGTCAACAATTACGACTTTCCCTCCGCCCAGGAGTACGATTCTTACATCGCCGAGCGCTGGTACGTCAGGGACAATCTCAACCTGGAAGCTGAGCTGTTGGAAAAACTGCGCGCGCTGCTCGATAACCGCATTACCGACCTGTTTCTTGAGGAAGGCATCGCCACGCAGAAAGCCCGCCTGGACTATTCCGCCGAAAGGCTGCGGCTGCTTTTTGTCGGCATCACCCGCGCCCGGCGGGCACTGGTCATTACCTGGAACACCGGCAAATCTGGCGCCTCGGGGCGCGAGAATCAGCCGGCTGTCGCGCTGGTCAACCTGCGCGCATTTTGGGAGGCAGAATCTCATGGAACTGCCAGCTGAATTCAGCTTCAGCCAACAAAACTTACAGGACTACCTTGACTGTCCGCGCCGTTTCGAGCTGCGCTATCTGCAAAAACTGGCCTGGCCGGCCATCCGCAGCGAGCCGGTTCTGGAGTTGGAGCGTCTCATGCGCCTGGGCGAGCGCTTCCACCAGATGGTACAGCAGCACCAGCTCGGCCTGCCTCAGGAAACCGTCGCTATCCAGGCCACCGAGCTGGAGCTGGATGAATGGTGGCACAGTTACCTGGCGCATCCGCCGGCCGACCTTCCTGCCCAACGCTATCCTGAAATCACCTTGGCGGCACCGTTCGCAGGCTGCCGCCTGGTTGCGAAATACGATCTGCTCGCTGTCGAGCCTGGCGATCGCGCCGTCATCGTCGACTGGAAAACCAACCGTAAACCTACGCCCCTCTCGACACTGCGCTCGCGCGCGCAGACCCGGCTTTACCCGTTCCTGCTCGCCCTGGCAGGCGCGCATCTCAAAGGCGGGACCGCCATCCTGCCCGCGCAGATCGAGATGATCTACTGGTTCAGCGCCGATCCCACCCGCCCGGTCTCGATAGCATACAATCAGACTCAATACGCGGCGGACGGCGAGTTCATCGCCGGGATAATCGCACAAATTCGGGCGCAGACTCCGCCGTTTCCGCTGACCGCGGAAGAACGGCAGTGTAAATTCTGCAATTATCGCTCGCTTTGCCAGCGCGGCGTCGCCGCCGGCAGAGATACAGAGGGCGAAACCGCCAGCGAGGAAGGCGACCTTCTTTCAGAATTCGACTTCGACCAGGTTGCCGAGATCGAATTCTAAAAAGGTACTGACACCTACGAGGTCAGATTGAAAATATCAGTCGAAACAAGATGGCTGGAACCAGCCGCAGCGGAAATCCCCGACGAGCTGCGCCCATACGCTGACCATTCGCAACGACTGGCCTACGGGCTGCTGCGCCAGGGCATCCGCAGCGCCAGTAAGGCGCGGGCGTTCCTTGATCCGCGCTGCTACCAGGCGTCTGATCCTTTCGACCTGACTGACATGGATAAAGCCGTCGGGCGGCTGCTCCGCGCCATTCGCGCGCAGGAGTGCATCGGCGTATGGGGCGATTTCGACGTCGACGGGCAAACCTCGACCACGCTGTTGGTTTCTATGCTGCGCCAGGTCGGCGCGCAGGTGAAGTATCACATCCCGGTGCGCGCCAGAGAAGGACACGGCATCAACCTCGCCAATCTGGAGCGATTCCTGGCTGAGGGCGTGCAATTGATCCTCACCTGCGATACCGGCGTCAGCGCGCACGATGCGGTCGAATTTGCCCGCCAGCGCGGCATCGATTTCCTCATCACCGACCACCACACCCTGCCGGAAAAGCTCCCCCCGGCGATGGCAGTGATCAATCCGCAGCGCCTGCCCGCCGATCACCCCGCTCGCACTCTCTCGGGAGTAGGCGCCGCCTGGAAGCTGGTCGCTGCGCTGAGCGCGGAATTGGGCAAGCCGGAATTGGCCGAGCAAAATCTGGACCTGGCGGCATTGGGCCTGGTCGCCGATGTTGCCGAGCTGACCGGCGATGCGCGCTACCTTGTCCAGCTTGGGCTTCAGCAACTGCGCAATCCGCAGCGCCCGGGTTTGCAGAAAATGTACCAACTGGCCGAGCTCAATCCCGCGAATTTGAGCGAGCAGCACATTGGCTTCAACATTGCGCCGCGCCTCAACGCCATCGGCCGGCTTGACGACGCCAATCCCGTGGTCGAATTTCTGACCAGCAGCGACGAGCAGGTCATCGCGGTCACCGCCGCCCGCCTGGAAGGCCTGAACGGTGAGCGGCGCTTCCTGACCGAGCAGGTTTTTCGAGGCGCGCTGGGTCAAATCGAGCGCAATCCGGTGCTGATGGACTCCCCGGTACTGCTTTTAACTCATCCTGACTGGCCAGCAGGCGTGGTCGGCATCGTCGCCAACCGCCTGGTCGACCTCTTCCAGCGCCCGGTGATCCTCCTGGCCAGCCCGCCAGACGCGCCCCTGCGCGGATCGGCGCGCTCGATTGCCGGCGTCAACATCACCCAGGCGATTGCTTCCGGCAGAGAATTCCTGCTTGGATTTGGCGGTCATGCCATGGCGGCCGGTTTATCACTGGAGGCGGAGAAGCTGCCCGCTTTTCAACAAGCGCTGAACCAGGCTGTACGCAGCCAGATCGGCGACCGCCCGCTGATCAAGGAAATTCAGATCGATGCTTATCTCGAGCTGGAACAGATTCAATTGGATCTGATCACTGAAATCGATCAGTTGGCTCCATTCGGCGCTGGGAATCCGCCCTTCGTTTTTGCTACACGCAGTGTTAAGGTAGTCGATTCCGCCCCGATTGGCAAGACCGGCGAGCATCTGGCGGTCGTCATCGAGGACAGCCGCGGGCACACCCGCCGCCTGATCTGGTGGCAGGGCGTTCAGGGGCTGCTCCCCTCCGGGCAGTTCGACCTGGCTTTCACTCTGCGCGCCAGCGATTACCGCGGCCAGAGGGAAATCCAGATGGAATGGCTTGATGCCCGCCAGACGCGTGAAGCTTCGATCGAAGTTGCCGATGGCGCTTATGAGCAGGTCGTCGATATGCGCGCCGCCGCTGATCCGCTGGGTTCACTGCCCCAGTTTCTTGGCAGCAATGCCGTTCTCTATCAGGAAGGTACGCCCACCCTGCCAGGAGCGCGCAACCGCAACCAGCTTACCTCGGCTGAGACATTGATCATCGCCAACCCGCCGCCGGGGCGGGCAGAACTGCTCCATGCGCTCAAAACCGTCCAACCTCGAAAGGTCGTTCTTTTCGGTCTGCCTTGCGCCAGCGACGCGCCCGCTGATTTCTTGAAGAGCCTGGGTGGAATGGTGCGCTACGCGCTGCGCGCGAAAGGCGGGCAGGTCAGTCTTAACACATTGGCGTCGGCGTTGAACCAGCGAACATCGGCGGTAGAAGCCGGGCTGCGCTGGCTCGCAGCGCGCGGATACATCCGCTTCCGAGCAGAATCGATCGATGAGTTCAGCATCACTGAAGGGGGTGAGGTGGAACCTGAGAAAATAACCTTCATGGAAGCTGCCCTGCGCAGTATCCTGCAGGAGACCGCCGCCTTCCGTGCGTTTTATACCCGCGCAGATGTGCAGGAGCTGCTCAAACCCGACTAGACCTGTACGTTACTCTCATTCTGTAGTAAACTATGCCCAGAAAAGTTAGTAGCGTTAGTCGTTGCTGCTTTCCGCTCTCTGCATTACCAACGGTTCTGTCAGAGGGCAATCCCGAGGAAAGGAGGATTCCATTAATGCGCGCCTATGAGTTGGTGATCATCATCCAGCCTGACCTGGATGAAACCGCGGTTAAAGGTATCATCGAGAAAGTTCAGGGCTGGATATCCGAAGCTGGCGGCTCGATAGCAAAAATCGATAACTGGGGCAAACGACGCATGGCTTACGCGATCAACAAACGTCGCGACGGCCAATACGTTCTATTTGAACTCCAGATGCCGCCCGCCTACAGCGCCGAACTGGAGCGTAATTTGCGCTTCCTTGAATCTTTGATCAGGTTCTCGATCATCCTTCGTGATTGATTCGTTTTTTTGAAATCAGTGCTTGCTATCAAGGAGAAATCACATGAGTCGAGGCTTGAATAAAATCATGATCATCGGGCATCTCGGGCGCGACCCCGAGATGCGCTACACGCCCTCTGGACGACCGGTAACTACTTATACAGTCGCCACCAGTCGCACCTGGAACACAGCAGACGGGGAACGTCACACCGAAACCGAATGGTTTAACGTGGTCTGCTGGGGAAACCTCGCCGAGATTTGCAAGCAATTTCTGACCAAAGGCCAGCAGGTATACATCGAGGGGCGGCTTCAAACCCGCCGCTGGGAAGACACTGAAGGTAACAAACACACCAGTGTCGAAATCGTTGCCAGCGAAATGATGATGCTCGGTGACCGCCGAGAAAACCAGAATCCGGCTTCCGAAGCCCTTGAGGACAACGAAGTCGAAGATGAATATCCATTTTAGGAGTTGTTTACGATGAGCGAAATCAATCCGGGCGAGGGCGAGCAGAGTTATGGAGGACGGCGATATGTATCGCGGCCCAAGATCTGCCAGTTCTGCGCCGATAAGAATGTAATGATCGATTACAAACAGGTGGATTTACTCCGCCGCTTCGTCACTGAGGAAGGGAAAATTCGTCCGCGCCGCCAGACCGGCACATGCGCTCGCCATCAGCGGGTGCTGGCACGCGAAATCAAGCGCGCCCGCCACCTGGCGCTGCTTCCCTACGTCGGCGAAAACTGGACCGAGAGTATCCGCTAGTTACAATGCGTTGAGTAAGCAAAGAGGCATGAGCTGCACAGCTCGATGCACTTTTGCTTATACCTGGAGAGGAAAGAGAAATGGCAAGAACGCCACGCCCCAAGCATGTCTCCAAAAAGCAGCAAAGCCGGGTTGCCCGCGAGAACCTGCAACGGAGACTGATTTTAATTACAACCATCCTCGTCGCCGCGCTGGTTATCCTGGTTATCGGCTACGGTATCCTCGACCAGACGGTGTTGCAGGTAAAAAAACCGGTCGCTAAAGTCGATGACGCCAAAATCACCCTGCAAGAATTTCAGGCACGGGCCAGTTACGACCGTTACCAGATCATTAAAAACATGGCCTTGCTTGAATACTATAAAGGCATGTTCAGCTTTGATCAAAACTCGGCCAGCTATTACGACTCGATGATTCAGCAGAACGCAACATTGCTGAATGATCCCGACAGCCTTGGCAGTCAGGTGCTCGATGAGTTGATCAACGACCGCGTGATGATGATCCAGGCTGAAAAGATGGGCATTACCGTATCGGAAGAGGAAGTCGACAGGGCGGTTCAGGAAGCTTTCGGGTTCTACAAGGATGGCACACCAACCCCTGCCCCGACGGATATTATCCTGCCAACCCCTACCCTGTCATCCTTGCAGAAGACCCTGGTCCCGCCGACTTCCACGCCGACAGCGACCGCGACCAGCGGCCCGACCGCTGCCACGGAACCGCCCACCGCTACACCAACAGCCACAGTACCGGCTGCGACCGCCACCGAAGGGCCGACAGCCACCCCCTTCCCCACTGAAACACCATACACCGAGGAAGGTTTCAATACAGCCTATCAGGATTATGTCAGCACCCTCGAGGTGGAAACTCAATTCAAACCCGAGCAGTTCAGATCTGTGTTTCGCGTCCGGTTGATCTACGAGAAACTGCTCGAGGAAGTCACCAAGGACACACCAACAGCCGAAACGTACGTTTGGGCGCGCCACATCCTGGTTGCTTCGGAAGGTGAAGCTGCCGCGCTCCGCGACCGCCTGGAAAAAGGCGAGGATTTTACTCAGCTGGCAGCCGAATATTCGACCGACACCAGCAACAAAGACCTTGGCGGCGATCTTGGCTGGTTCTCGAAAGGCAGAATGGTCGCCGAATTCGAAGAGGCTGCCTTCGCCCTGACTGAAATCGGTCAGATCAGCGAGCCTGTACAGACCTCGTTTGGCTGGCATCTCATCCAACTGCTTGGACTGGAAGAACGTCCGATGACCGCCGACCGGTTGGATGAGGTCAAACAACAGGCCTTCGACGAATGGCTGGCCAGTATTAAAGAAGAGATGAAAATCGAAAAGTTCGAAAACTGGAAGGGTAAGGTCCCGACCGTTCCCACCACTCCTCCAGAGTATCTAACTCAATCCTAAGCCAAAACTAGGGGCTGTCCAGTAAGCAAGAGAGGGACAGCCCTTAAAATTTAAGCCGTGAGCACGCGAAATGATCAGGTATACTTGGATGGGCTTCGCGAACCAGGTACGGGCCCAGTTGCTATCTGAGGAAGGCATCTACTACCTATCCAGGCGGAGAAATGTGGAGCTTGAATCCGTTTTCAGGCCGATCAAACATCATTGGGGCTTTCGCAGGTCCTTGCCCAGAGGAAAAGAAAAAAATCGGGTCGGGTTGACGGTGATTTGACTAAAATAGTGCAAAACTGGCGGTTATTGAGCCGCCAGCTTTGTTTTCTCTCTCCGATTGTTTATTAAGGCTGATATAACGACTTTCCAATCGGCCCCATGATCTTTTAGCGAACCAGCTCCTCGCCGACCTCGTCCAGCTTGAGCGAAATCACCTGGCTGGCCGAATCCTTGCCCATCGTCACTCCGTAGATCACATCCGCCACTTGAACCGTGTTGCGGTTGTGGGTGATGACGATGAACTGGGTGTTCTGGCTCAACTCGACGAGCAGCTCGCAGAAGCGACCGACATTGGCCTCGTCGAGCATCGCATCGACCTCATCGAGCACGCAAAACGGGGTTGGCGAGACTTTCAGCAGCGAGAAGATCAGGGCAACCGCGGTCAGCGAACGCTCGCCGCCGGATAGCAGGGAAAGCCCCTGCTCGCGGCGGCCGGGCAGGCGCGCCTCGATGTCGATGCCGGTCTGAGCCGGATCGTCCTCATCCTCCAGCACCAGGCGGGCGTGCCCGCCGCCGAAAAGACGGGTGAACATCTCGCGGAACTCGACCGCCACTGCCTCGAAGGTTTTGCGGAACTCGCGCTTCATCAATTCATCCAGCTCGGAAATGACCTGGCGCAAATCCTCATCAGCTTTACGTAAATCAGCCACCTGGCTGACCAGAAAATCGCGCCGCTCCTTGACCGTGCGGTATTCGCTCTGCGCCTCCGGGTTAATCGCGCCCATGCGGCGCAGTTGTCCGCGCTGCCGGTTGATGCTTTCCTCCAGTTCGGGAGGAATCTCGGTTATGACCGGCAGTTGTTCGACCATACCCTCCAGCGGCAAAGGAGTCGGCCCGGCGATCTCGCTCTGGTATTCGAATTGAACCAGCCCAAAATCGTCTTCGATCCGCCGGCGCAGCGATTCGAGCGTTTCTCTGCCGCGGGTCAGCTCCAGCTGGGCCTGGGCGTGATTACGCTCAGCGGCGGTGACACCGACCTGCGCCGTCGAGTAATCCATCTGAATACCTTCGTACTGCTTGTCGAGTGCAGCCAGCTCCTGCTCCGCCGGGTCGATCTTTTCACGCAGCTCGGAGATAGCCCGGTTAAAAGACGATTCACTTTCGCGCAGCCTTGCTTTCTCGGCGTCCAATTCTGTTAATGAAACGCCAATCTGGCTGACCCTTTGTTTCAGGGTCTCCTGCTGCTCCAGATTGCTCTTGAATGTCTGCTGAAACTCCCTGACCCGCCTCTCGGCGTTCTCAGCGCTGCGGGCGGTCACTGCCGCCTGAGTGTTCCAATGCACCACCTGCTGCTGCAATTCGCTGACTGGAAGCTCCTCGAGCTGACCAGCCAGTTCGCGTTCCTGTAAATCAAGCGATTCGATCTTACCGGCGCACTCATCGATCTCGGCGCCGGTTCTGCGCTGATCATCCTGCGCCTGGTTGATTTGCCCCTTCAATTCTTCCATCTGGCCGAGCTGCCAGCGCTGCTTTTGGCGGGCCTGTTCCAAGGCCAACGACGCCTGCTGTACTTCACGGCTGATCTGGGTGAAACGGGCGCTCTCTTCACGCAATTTCTTGTGTTTCTCCTGGAGTACGCCGCTCAGCCGGTCGATCTCCTGCCTGTGCGCATCGGCTTCAGCCTCAACCTGTTTCGCCTGCCCGGCTAATTCTTCAACCTGCTGCTTTAACTCCCGTATTTGGCGCGGGCGCGCAATCAGCCCCGCGCGGGCATCCTTGCCCGCCAAAACCGCCCCGCTGGCGTAGAACACCTCGCCGGTCAGCGTCACAACCTGAACATCATCATCCAGCCCGCTGACGATCCGCCGCGCCGACCGGCGGTCGCGCACGATCAGTGCACTGCCGAGCACAACCTCTAAAAATGGCTGCAAATCTTCAGGCGCACGGATCAAATCGACCGCTCTGCCGAAGCAATCGGCATCCTTCGGCGTTTTGAGCGGTTTCCGCCGCCGCAGCCAGTCGAAGGGAACCAGCAGCGCCCGTCCGTGCTCACCGCCGGAGAGCAGGTCCAGCGCTGGCTCAGGGCTGGTTTTTGACGGGAGGAGGACCGCGTCCAGATTCTCGCCGAGCAGCGCGGCGATTGCGGTTTCATACTCTTCGGGCACCTCGATCCGCGCAGTGATGGAGTGATAAACCCCGGGCAATTTCCCCTGTTTGGCCGCCTGTAGAACCGCCTGCGAGCCCTGGTTGAGACCGCTCGCAGAATTTTGTGCCTGTTCGAGCACAGCCAGCTTCGCGCGCAGACGCGCTTCCTCAGTCGATATCGTCGACAGGCGCTCCTGCGCCTCTTTCCTCCGGGTTTCTCGCTCCTGAAGCTGCTTTTCGAGTTGGCGAACCTTGTCTTCGAGTTCCTGCTGCTCTGCTTCGACTCTGGACTGTTCGGCAAGCAGCGATTGCTGATGCGATTCCGTCTGCCGTAGCTCCTCATCGCCCCCCGCACGGGTCTGCTCGAATTGCTCCAGGCTCTTTTGATGCCCGGCGATCCGGGCCGCCAGCTCCTTCTGGTGCGCTCTCAACTCCACCTGGCGTGTCTCGCAGCGCAGCAATTCCTTGCGTAAATCGGCGCGTGCTTTCTCCACCCGCGCCCGCTCAGAATCTCGCTCCGCCAGGCTTTTCTTCGCCCCATCCAGCATCGAGCGGGCTTCATCGACCTCAAGCTTGAGGCGCTCCCGCTCAGTTTCCATCTCAGTCAGCAGCTCGCGCTGCGCCTTTTCTTCTTCCTGCAGACGCACCAGGTCGCTGGTCAGCAATGTCTTCTGCTCATGCAGCGAGCGCTGGCGCTCATCGAGCACCGCCAGGCTGCGGTTGACCTGCTCGCGCTGCGAGTGCAGCTCCGCCGATCTGGCGTGCCATTCATTGAGTTGCGCCCGAATCATCTGGATCGATTCGCGCAGGGTGGTGACCCGTCCGTCGACCTCCTCCAGCTTCTTGCGTGCCTGGCTGAGCTGACTCTGGCGGGCGCGCAGCACCTCGCGGGCATGGCGGATCTCCTGCTGCGTGCGGTGAAAGTGGTAGCCGTACCACTCACGCAGCAGCGCCTGTAAATCCGCCTTGATCCGTTCGTACTCGATTACCCGGGCGGCTTGCTTCTCCAGACTCCGCAGTCGCGGTTCCAGCTCACTGAGGATATCCTGGACCCGCTCCAGGTTACGGCGGGTAGCTTCAAGTCGGTTGAGGGACTCCTCGCGCCGTGACCGATACAGGCCAATCCCGGCCGCTTCTTCGAAAAAACGCCGCCGCTCTTCAGGTTTTAAGGAGAGCGCTGCGTCAACCAGGCCCTGACCAATGATCGTGTAAGTTCGTTCTGCCAAACCGGATTGGGCCAGCAATTCCGAGGTTTCCTTCAGGCGCACCCGTTGTCCGTTCAAGACGTATTCGTTATTCCCATCACGGTAAGCCCGCCGGGCGATCGATACTTCGCTGAAATCAATGGGCAGCCAGCCGTCGTCGTTGTCGAAAGTGATCGCGGCCGAAGCCATGCTCGCCCGCGGACGCTGCTCCGAGCCGGAGAAGATCATATCCTCGGTTTTTCGCCCGCGCAGCAGGCTGTAGGATTGCTCGCCCAACACCCAGCGGATCGCATCAGCGATGTTTGATTTTCCCGAGCCGTTCGGGCCGACGATCGCTGTAATCCGCCCGGGAAATTCAAAAGAAAACCGGCTGGCGAAGGTTTTGTAACCGTGCAATTCTAGCGATTTCAAACGGGAAATCATGAAGTTGTGGTTCCTCGGGTGTCCACAAGAATATTGTTCAATCGACCAGCCCCAACTTCAACAACGCCTCGCGAGCCGCGGCTTTGGCGGCTGCCTGCTTCGACGGTCCGCTGCCGCCGCCGTGCACTTCGCCGCCAATCAAGACGATCACTTCGAAAATTTTCGAGTGGTCCGGGCCATAGGAGCTTCGCGTGACGTACACAGGCGTCAGATGCCCCTGCGACTGCGCCCATTCCTGCAGCAGGCTTTTAGGATCCTCGTTTTTGCGGTTAACCAGAATGTCATCGGCCGCCACCTCGAGGAAAGGATCCATGAAATTGGTCACCGATTGGATTCCGCCGTCGAGGTAGATCGCGCCGATCAACGCTTCGAATGTGTCACAGAGCAACGCGGAGCGCTGGCGCCCGCCCGCCTGCATTTCACCGCGGCCCAGGCGCATCGCTTCACCCAGACGTATCTGACGGGCAAAGGTAGCCAGTTGTTCGGTATGCACCAGCGCCGAGCGCATGCGGGTCAGGTCGCCCTCGGGCATCTCCGGGTAGCGGTTGTACAACCAGGCGCCGACGATGAAATCGAGAACTGCATCGCCGAGGAATTCCAGGCGTTCGTTATCTTCGAGCGCCTCCGGGTGTTCGTTTAGATAGGATCGGTGTGTTAGCGCACGGCTGAGCAGGAGGACATCCGAAAACTGCAGCCCAAGCCTCTCCGCCAGCCCCAGCGGCGTTTCCTGCGCCTGCACGGGAGCATGTTGGTCCATAAACCCTCCTGCGAACTCAGGGTGCGCTAGCCACCTCAGCACTCAGGTTCAGGTAGCTCGCGCTCCCCCAGTTCCGCAAATCAACTGGTTTTCACATATTTTAACCCAAATCCAGTCAAAACGGCAATTATTGGTCCTTTTTTATCTGGATTCAGATGGTCAATCGCAGCCCAGGCCAGCGCTGAGGTCGGCTCGACGCAGACACCGCGTTTGCCCAGGTCGAGGTATGCCGCCTCGATCTCCCCCTCGGGAATGCCAATAAATTGTCCATTCAGCGGGAGAATCTCGTTGATCAACGCTCTGGCGCGGATTGGCGTGCGCACGCGAACGCCCTCGGCCAGCGTCGCTCCTTCTCCAACCAGCGACATCGCTTCCAGACCGCTCTGTGCCGCGCGGACGAGTGGATCGCAGGCTGCGGCCTGCACCCCCAGATAGAATGGTTCCTCCGAGATCAGCCCGGCTATTTTGAGGGCCGCGAATCCGCGGCGGATGCCGAGCAGCAGCCCGCCGTGTCCCACCGGCGCGATCAGGCAGCCAGGCGCCTGGCGCCCGAGCTGTTCCCAGATTTCGTAAGCAATAGTGGCAATGCCCGCCAGACCAAAGGGAAGGTAGGCGTGGCTGGCATAGACCGCGCCCTGTTGAACTTCCTCAAGGACAACGCGGGCTGCTTCTGAACGCGGCCCGGGCACGCGCACCAGCTCAGCGCCGTACAGCTCGATCTGGCTGCGCTTCGGGCCGGATGCAGATTCTGGCACGAAGATGCGGCTGCGCATACCGCCGCGCGCTGCGTAAGCGGCGAACGAAGCGCCGGCGTTGCCGGATGAATCCTCGACTGCCGTGTGCGCCCCGCGCCCGAGCAACTGGCTGACCAACACTGCGCTGCCGCGGTCCTTGTACGAGCCGGTCGGGTTGAGCGATTCAAGCTTGAGGCCGATCTGACGGTCTTCCTTCTGCTCCCAAACCATCGGCGTATTGCCCTCTCCGAGCGTAATGATGGGCGCGTCTTCTACTAGAGAAAAGGCATGCTGGTAACGCCAGTAGCCAGGTAGAGAAGTGTCGATATGATCGAGGGAAAAATCAGGCGGAGCGTCGAAATCAAATACCCCCCCGCAATACGGGCATAAATAGGGTACGCTATGTTTCGGGTAAGGCGCTCGGCATTCTGTGCAGCGAATCGTCGGCAACGGCTCAATCTCCTCTGCGTGGGATGTAATCGCCCTCAACCCAGACTTCCCCATCCGGGCCAATTTCCTTCTTCCAGACAGGTACAATCTCTTTCAGCCGGTCGATTCCATAGCGGGCCGCCTCGAACACGCCCGAGTCGCGGTGAGCCGCTGTACAGGCGATCAGCACCGTCGGCGTGCCCGGCTGCAGATGTCCAATGCGCTGCACAATGGCAATCCCTTCCACCTCTGGCCAGCGCGCGCGGATTTCCCCGGCGACCTGTTGCATCTTTTCCTCAGCCATGGGGATGTATGCTTCATATTCGAGGACGGCAGTATCATGCGCTTCTCCGCGCCGGGTCACCCCGCGCACCATGCCGCTGAACACGCAGGCAGCGCCGGTGGTCGGGTAGGTGATACTGGCGAGCAAATCGTCGATGTCGAGCGCCTGATCCGTGACGGCACAAATATCGCGCCCCTGCGAGCCGCCGCTGACCGGCGGGAACAGGGCGACTTCCGCCCGGTCGGGGATCTCATCTTCGTCGAAGGCGAACTGCTGGTTAATGGTGACCAGGACGCTGCCGATGCGCGTCTCCAGGGCCGGGTACATCCCCGCGATGATCCGCTTCAGCTCGGGAATCTTGACCGAATCCTCGACCTGCAGCTCGAGCCGCGATTGCTGCGCAGTTTCGCGTAGATAGGCAAAGAAAAGTACCGTGATCTGCTTCATGCGTCCTCAGACAGGGTCATTCATTGATCAGATCACCGCTGCGCCCGCCGTGCTTCTCGACCAGGCGGATGTTCTGGATGTGGGCGGTTTTCTCCACCGCCTTGACCATGTCGTAGACAGTCAGCGCGGCGATGGATACGGCGGTCAGCGCCTCCATCTCGATCCCTGTCTTCGCGGTCGTCTTCAGCGTCGCGCTGATGACCACCCCGGGCAGGGATTCGTCGATTTGCAGATCAATTGCCACATGCTCGATAGGGATCGGATGGCAGAGTGGGATCAGCTCGGCGGTCTTTTTTGCTGCCAGCACGCCGGCGATTTGGGCAACCGAAAGGACGTCGCCTTTCTTGAGCGCGCCGGCCTGGATCAGCTCCAGCGTTTCAGCTTTGAGGTGGATTTCACCGCGGGCGACAGCACTGCGTACCGTATCCGATTTCTCGCTCACGTCGACCATGCGCGCCCGACCGCTTTCATCAATATGGCTGAGTTTATGATTTGGCATAGCTGAATTATACAGTCTGCGGGGATTTTTTCCAAACAATGCCCTGCGGAAGACAACTCTGCTATAATTGCACGCGTGAGTTTACAAGTTGCAGGGCATCAGACGGAAGGATATCAGGTCGCAACGCCGGTCTACGAAGGTCCGCTCGACCTGCTGCTGGAGCTGATCGAGCGGGCGGAGCTGGACATCACCCGCCTGGCCCTGGCTCAGGTCACCGACCAGTATCTGGACTATCTGCAGCGGTTGCAGGAGCACAATCCGGCTGAGGTATCCGCATTTCTGGTCATTGCCGCACGCCTGCTGCAGATCAAGTCAGCGGCTTTACTGCCACGTCCGCCTGCTGAGCCTGGCGCAGTTACTGTAGAAGACGACGCCGACGCGCTCGCGCGGCAACTAATCCTCTACAAACGTTTCAAGGAGCTGGCCAGCTTCATCCAGGATCGCGAAGAACGCGCTCTGCGCACCTACCTGCGCGTCGCGCCCCCTCCTAAGAGCGTTTCCACGCCAAAGTTGGACCTGAGCGGCGTCAGCCTGCAGGATCTGGTCGCGGCCGCCAAAGAGGTGTTTTTCAATCAAAGCGCGCTGGTGTCGTTGGATTCGGTGGTCGCGATGCCGCGCATCACGATCCGCGAGAAAATCCGGGTGATCATCGATACGTTGCGCAACGTGAGGTTGACCAGCTTCCGCAATATGCTCACACCCGGCACCACGCGCATCGAGATCGTGGTGACCTTCCTTGCGCTGCTCGAGCTGGTCAAGCGCCACATCGTCGCTGCTCAGCAGACCAGACTGTTCGGCGACATCGCCCTGGAAACCATTGGGGAAATAAACGAAGACGAGCCGTTCACCATTGAATTCGAGAGCGACGGCGCGAACGGCAGCAACGGTTTTGCACCAAACGGTAATTAACCTTTCAAGAAAGCTGTTAAAGGTTTACTCTGCTTCAGGCAAATCCTGATCGGCGGGGGTTGTATCGACCAGCTCGGCGGGCAGACGCCCCCAAAGCCAGGCAATCATCAAGTTAATGTCGTATTCATGCTCGTCGTCCTGCGGATAGGCTTGTTGATAAGCCTCGTCGAGCACCTCGAAGGTCTCCGCCTGTGGCCAGCGGGCCAGAAAACCGGGCAGCTTCGTCCGGTCCGCCTCGAGTGGAAGCACCTTCGAGCCGCGCTCGATCAGCAGGTTGAAAACATTTCCGGCCAGGTCGGTTTTCATCTCCGCCCAGCCAGCCAGGATGCTGGCGCAGAACTCAGCCGAGCGTTCGAAGGCCGACACCGCCGCGCGGGCTTTAACCGGCGCCGGCGCCAGGGCGCTGTTGCGGAATCCCGGCACTTTGACCAGCCGCTTGACCAGCCGGTTGATGTTATTACGGCGCTCGTCGGAGAGCTGATCCAGGCTGGCGAGCACGGTTTGGATCAGTTTGAGGCGGTAATCGCTCAGCAAGAATTCGTTGACGGCGTGAAAGGGTAGAAAGCGGGCATGTTGATCATTCATACCGGCGATTATATCGTTAACCCCGAGCAATCAACTACGGAATCCTGTCTTTAAGCGATCCCTGAGCTTGCCCTGAGCCTGCCCTGGGCCAGTCTACGTGCCAGTCGCAAGGGCGTCGATGGGTTTGAGAGTATTGCCGCAGCCTGTTTACTCGTTCGGTACCACAATCCACAAGATCACATAAGCCAGCAGACCCGGTACGCCCCCGGGAAGCAGCATCAACAAAAATGCCAGACGGAACCAGCCTGCGCTGATGCCGAAAAAATCACCCAGTCCGCCGCAAACACCGGCGACCAGCCGGTTGGAGCGCGAACGACGCAATACCTTTTCCATGTTCATCATCCTTTCATTTTCATTTACGCAAAATCGACCGCCGGGTTGCGCGCTTGCCATTGAAATTAACCTTGCGCAAAATCGCCCGAGCCAATAGAATGACAGCATGCCCGAGGACGTAACCCCCATCCGCCAGCAGTACCTGCAAATCAAAAAGCAATACCCAAATGCGATCGTGTTCTTCCGCCTGGGCGACTTCTATGAGACCTTCGACCAGGATGCTGAAATCACTTCGCGCGAGCTGGACATCGTCCTGACCTCGCGCAACGTCGCTAAAGGTAGCCGCATCCCGATGGCGGGCATCCCCTATCATGCGGTTGAGAATTACCTCGCCCGTCTGATCGACAAGGGCTACCATGTCGCCATCTGTGAGCAGGTTGGCGAGCAGCCGGCGCACGGATTGTTCCCGCGCGAGGTGGTGCGGGTGGTCACTCCGGGCACGGTGGTCGAGCCGGGTCTGTTGAAAGGCGACCGCAATAATTACCTTGCATCCGTGGTGATGGACGAAAACGAAGCCGGCGTCGCCTATGCGGACATCACCACCGGCGAGTTTTTCACCACTGAATTTATGGGTGAGGACATCCACGGGCTGCTGCGCGCCGAGCTGATGCGCCTGCGTCCGGCTGAGATTTTGCTGACCGATAAGACCGAGCTTTCCAACGGCTTCCCCGGCCATTTGACGCGCTGGCCGTCCTGGCGCTTCGAGCTCAACCGCTGCCAGGAAAGCCTTCAACGTCACTTTCAGGTCAGCTCTCTGGATGGTTTTGGGCTGCGCGGCCGCAGCCTGTCGATCCGCGCTTCGGGCGCGATCGTCCAGTATCTCAGCGAAACTCAGAAATCCGCGCTGGCTCTGCTGACTGAACTGTCCACCTACTCGCTTGACGAGTTCATGACCATCGACGCGGCAACGCGCCGCAACCTTGAGCTTACCGAGACGATTCGCAGCGGCGACGTTCAAGGTTCGCTGCTGCACGTATTGGACGCGACCGTAACGCCGATGGGCCACCGCCTGATCCGCCAGTGGGTTTCCAAGCCGCTGCTCGACAGCGCCCAGATCGATCAACGCCTGGACGGTGTCGCCTGCCTGCTGGAAAACGGGCTGCTGCGCGCCGAGCTGCGCGCTGCCATGCGGCCGCTCAGCGATCTGGAACGCCTGACCAACCGGGTGGTGGCGGGCAGCGCCCTTCCGCGCGATCTCGTGGCTATGCGCAGCTATTTGCGCGCTTTGCCCGCCATCCGCGCAAAATTGGGCGGTAATTACCCGGCTCTCGAGCGCGTAACCGCCAGGATGCACGATTGCTCCACCGAGCTGGAGCTGCTCGAAACCGCCGTCGCTGACGATCCGCCCTCCACGCTGCAAAACACCGGCGTGATCCGCGCCGGCTACTCGAGTGAGCTGGATCAGGTGATCGAGTCGTCGACCAACGCCCGCGAGTGGATCGCCAGGCTCGAGCAGGTCGAGCGCGAGCGCACCGGTATTAAGACCCTAAAAGTTGGTTACAACAAGGTCTTCGGCTATTACATCGAAATTTCGCGCGGAGCGGCCAGCCAGGCGCCTGCCGAGTACATCCGCAAGCAGACGCTGGTCAATGCCGAGCGATTCATCACCCCGGAGATGAAAGAGTATGAAACCCTGGTGCTCAACGCCGAGGAGCGTATCCGCGAGATCGAGGGTCGGCTTTTCAAAGAGGTTTGCCGCCTGCTGGCTGATTCCAGCCGCAATCTGATCGAAACTGCCCAGAGCCTGGCAGAGCTCGACACGCTTGCCTCGCTGGCCGAGGTCGCCGCTGCCGGCGGCTACCAGCGTCCCGAGCTGAGCGACGACCTGACACTCGACATCCGCGACGGGCGTCACCCGGTCGTCGAGCGCACGCTGCACGGCGAGCGCTTTGTGCCCAATGACGCCACCTTCGAGAAGGGCGAGCTGATCCGCATCATCACCGGGCTGAACATGTCCGGCAAGAGCACCTTCCTGCGCCAGGTGGCGCTGATCGTACTGATGGCGCAGATCGGCAGTTTTGTCCCGGCGTCCTCGGCGCGCATCGGGTTGGTCGACCGCATCTTCACCCGCATAGGCGCCCAGGACGAGATCCACGCCGGGCAGTCGACCTTTATGGTCGAGATGATCGAGGCTGCAAACATCCTGCATCATGCCAGTAACCGCAGCCTGCTGATCCTGGACGAGATCGGGCGCGGCACCAGCACCTATGACGGGCTTTCCATCGCCTGGTCGGTGGTTGAATATATTCATAACCACCCGCGCCTGCGCTCGCGCACGCTCTTTGCCACCCACTACCACGAGCTGACCCAGCTCAGCGAACTGCTGCCCGGCGTACGCAATTACAACGTCGCCGTCAGCGAGGCGGACGGACAGGTCGTCTTCCTGCACAAGATCGTCGCCGGCGGTGCCGACCGCTCGTACGGAATCCACGTCGCCCAGCTGGCTGGCCTGCCGCGCCCGGTTATCGTGCGCGCCAGCGAGATCATGCGCCAGCTCGAGGCTTCTTCCGGCAAGGCAGTCCGGCTCGATCCGTCCATTCCGCAGCAGATGGCGCTCTTCCCCGAGACCAATCCGATGCTGGACGAGCTCAAGGAGCTGGATATCAACTCGCTCAGCCCGATTGAAGCCCTGAACAAGCTCTACGAGTGGCAGCGAAAATATTCAGGAAAGTAAGTTCTTCCCATCCTGTTTATCTATATCATTTACTGGTCGGTTAACGCGGTCCGATCAGTTTGTTTTCTAATAAAACGAAAGCGCGGTTTCCGCATAAGGAGCAAATTGATGCCCTCCGCCGATCCCTGAGCCAGTCGAAGGGTCGGCGGAGGGCTATATCCATTTGAGCGAAGCGAGAAATCCTGGGACGCGCATTAAAATTTCTCCTCACGCCTGCACCCGTGCAGCAGGTGTCGCACTTAAGAATGACAATATGGATCCGTCCATATGAGCCTGACGAATATCAATCCAGGCACCTTTCACCCTTCTCAATTATCCGTCACGAATGCCCGATTGACCGGCACACTGTCCCTGCCGTGTTATGAATATTAAGCTTTGAGCAGCATGACTGCTAATACTTTTCGTCGCTCTGGATGAACGGGAAGCTCAACTGCTCGTAGCGTACCCGGTCGATCTGCCCGTTGAAGACCAGATCCGCGCTTACTCCCGAGCGCCAGGACCTGACCAGCGACAGCCACTCCCGCGCCTGAGGGATCAGGTCCACCCCCGTCGCCAGGCGCGTCCACCAGACCGCCTGGGCAGCATAGATCACGTTCTTGCGCGGCTCGAGCCGGTCGAAATCCTCGAAGAACCAGCCGCATGAGGTATACATGCGCTGTTTGTTTAACTGCGCGCGCAGGATGTAATCCAACCTTTGCAGTTCATCTTGATCCGCCTTGATCTCGAAGACGCTGCCGATCAGATCGCGCAGGGCGATTTTCCCATGCAATACTTCGATGTAGCGGTAGAGCAAGCGCCAGGGATCCTTGAGATGCGCACCAACAACATGCAGGTACTGTTCGTCTATCGCCCCGGCAATCCTATCCATTGCCTTGCGCAGCTGCGTTTTCCAGTCACCATCCGGTGTGCAATCGCACGGCGTCATCCAGCGTGCCACGCCGTGGTGGCAGCTCCAGGATGTATTGGGGATGAAATGCACTGATTTCTTGGGAGGGTACTGTTTTAGCCATAGTCCGGGGTAAGCGACTTCATAGCCGCGCTGGACAGTGCCATTGGATGTTAAATAATGAAGGAACTTATCGCGAAAAGGCTGATGATGCCCGTATAGTTCGCCATCCGAAGCCAGGATCAGCAGTTGATCGCTGTCTTTTGGGCGCCCGTTCGGAGAAAAAGCAGGCAGGATGTAGTCGTTGATGAACTGATCAGCATTCGATGTCGACACAGAATCAAAGCTGATGCGCATGCTAAGATCCTGTTCATAGATGAATACAGCCAGGCGCTGACCTTCTGGCAGCTTGATCCAATAGGGATTTCCTGGCTCCAGGTCGGTTTCGACGATCTGCCAGGGCGCGAGGACAGTAAATTTGATCCCTTTTTCAGCCAGGAGAACCAGCGTTTCCTCGTCGACTGCCGCTTCCGGCAGCCACATCCCAGCCGGCGCATGCCCGAAACGGGTGATGAAATCCTGAATACCCCAGGTGATCTGAGTGATTTTATCGTGGCGGGCAGCCAGCGGTAGGATGGTGTGGTGGTACGGCAGCGCCATGCCGTTGCCGACCCCGTATCGGATGTAATTTGCCCGCTCCTGTGAGATGATCTTCGCCAGGGTCGCTGGATCATACGAGAGCATCCAGTTGATCAACGTCGGCCCAAGGTCGAAGCTGATCCGCTCGAAATTACCCAGCTCCGCGTTGGGGCGATAACAGGTATCATGGATCTTTTCGTTCCAGTTGCGGAACGGATGCGCCCCTTCTTCCAGCGTTATTTCACCGGTGTTGGGATCTTCGCGAGACGGCTGGTAAAAATGCCCGTGAATGCTGATCGCTCTCTTGACCATTTATCCTTCATTGCCTCTCTGTTTGAGCGCGGCATGGGCGGATTTCGTCAGGTAATCCAGGTTAGTGTGGAAACGCGCCGGTAGGATGCCAAATATTCGCGGCAGGCTGTCCAGCTGCGTGGTGCGATTGGTGGAAAGGTAATCTAACCAGAAGATCGAAACCGGGAAGTTAGTGAACATATCTGTGAACAAAGCGATTATTCGCATGGTGGAGGGTGAAACTGAGACCAATCGCCGGCGGATGCCTGCGCCGCGCATGACCTGCTCGACCACCTGCCGAAAGGTCAAGGCTTCCATACCACCAATCGAGATGGTCTGTCCGGCATATTGCTCATTCTCCAAAGCGGTCAGCAGGCAAGAAACGGCGTCATTGATCCAGATGGGCTGCAACAGGCTGCTGCCATCCCCAGGGATCATAAAAATCCCAGGAGAAAGGCGCAACAAGCGTGCCAGACTCGTGGTGAACTGGTCACCCGGGCCAAAAATCACCGCACTGCGTATGATCGTGCAGGGGACGCCTGAGTTGACGATGGCGTTTTCGGCCATCGCCTTGGCTTTGAGTACCGGATAAGCGGAGGCTCGTTCTGCGCCCAGGTGGCTGAGAAAAAGGATGCGCCGCACGTTCGATTGAGCCGCGGCAGCTGCCAGCACTTGCGTACCCTGGATGTCCACATTCTGCAGTTCAGCGCGGCTGGAGTGCCGCTCGGTGCCAGCCAGATGGATAATTTCATCCACCTCGCGCATCGCCGCTCTCAATCCCCGCTCATCCAGCAGGCTGCACACCGCTGCTTCAACTGCTGTCCCCTTTGGCAAGTTCGGCGATTTTTTAGAGGGACGAAGAAGTATCCGTACCTGTTTGCCGCTTGCGATCAACTGTTCGACTATATGGCGGCCTACAAACCCAGTTCCACCGGTGACCAGAATCATAAACAAGTGCAATTATAGCAGAATCGTCAGATTTGTAAGGTCTAATCTTCCTCTGAGCGCAGGGAGGGAAAACCAACTTTGTATGGCATAAACCTTGCAAAGTTATGGACAATCCCTCCCAGTTCTAACAGACGAGTATGAGAAAAAATGACTGAATCCCTCGATCCATCCAATCAAAATCCTAACCGGACGATCAACCGCCTTGGTTTTCACTATTACCCGGACACGCTCCATTATACTGAGCGCGATCTGCAAATCTGGCTGCCACTGCTCAAGGATCTGCAGGTCGGTTGGGTTGTGCTGCAGTCAGAAACCGGCCGGGCAATCCCGGAGGCATTCATATCCGCGCTGGTTAACGCGTGCATAGCGCCGATCGTCCAGTTCCCGGTGCCCATCACCCGCGCGCCGAAAATTGCTGAAATCGCGCCGCTGTTCGAGGCCTACAGTCATTGGGGCGTCAAATATATCCAGATCTTCGACCGGCCGAACCTGAGATCATCCTGGCCCAAAGGGAACTGGGCTCAACAAGACCTGGTCGAGCGGTTTTTAGACCGCTGGCTTCCCCTGGCCAATGAGATCGTCAAGGCAGGCGTTGCCCCGGTTTTCCCGGGTCTTGAGCCGGGTGGCAATTTTTGGGATACAGCCTTCCTGCGCGCCTCTCTCCAATCTATGGAGCGGCGCAATGAAAATTCCGTCCTCGATAACCTGGTGCTCTCAGCCTACGCCTGGACATTCAACCGTCCGCTGACCTGGGGTGTCGGTGGGCCAGAGCGCTGGCCTGAATCGCGGGCTTATTTCACCCCACAGGGCTCCGAAGACCAGCTCGGTTTCTGCATCTTTGACTGGTACCAGGCAATTGCCCACGCCGTCTTAGAGCGCAGCATACCGCTGATTTTACTGCAGGCAGGCCTCCCCTCCACGCCGGAGAATCTGCCAGTTGACTCGCTCAGTTCTCCCGAACACATCACCACCATGCGCCAGATTCTCGCCGCCGTTATGCCAATCGGGATGGGCAAGGAGTTTTCCGAACCGGATGGAAAACCGTCCCTCTACCTGCCCGCCGAGGTCATCTCCTGCAACTTCTGGCTTTTAGCCAGCGACGAAAAATCACCGTACGGCGCCCACGCATGGTTTTCCAGGCGCCGACCTGTGCTCGCCCACGCCCGCGAGATAGCTGCGAAAATCAATCCATGCGAACCTGAAGTGGATTTCACACCGCCGATCATGCATGAGGATTTCTTCGTCAAGGTCACCCACCCGATCAAGCACTACTTGCTTCTGCCCGCAGGCGACCTCTCATACCTGGGGCGTTGGTTTACCCGCCTGCTGCCGTACATTCAAAAGCACAATCCGACCATCGGTTTTTCACTTGACGAAGCCGCCCTGGCAGTCCGCGTGACCGTCGCTGAAAACCTGGCCAAAGAGGCTGCCGTCAGCATAAAAAAATTGCAGGATAAAGGTTGTTTAGTGGAACGAATCAGCGAGGATGGCACAAGTATTGCAATGTAGCGCCATAGTCGAGGTGAACCATGAACTTGAATACTTCCGGAAATCCCATCCACAGTCAACCCTCCCTCCCTCCTAAACCGGTTTTGAAGGTCGTCGGCCTGGGCGGAGGAGGTTCGAACGCAGTCAACCGCATGATCGAGCTTGGCTTGAGCGGCGTCGAATTCATCGCTGCCAATACCGACTCGCAGGCGCTGAAGAACAGCCTGGCGCCGGTTAAAATCCAGCTCGGTTCAAGCCAGACTCGCGGGTTGGGCGCAGGCGGCGATCCACGCGTGGGAGAAGCGGCGGCCGAAGAGAGCTACCGGGAGCTCAACGCAGCCCTGAGCGGGGCTGACATGGTATTCCTGACCGCCGGCATGGGCGGCGGCACCGGCACCGGCTCGATCCCGATCGCCGCCCGGGTCGCCCGCTCGCTTGGCGCGGTGACCGTCGCGGTGGTGACCACTCCATTTTCTTTCGAGATTGGCCGCCGGCAGATCAACGCCCGAGAAGGTCTGGCCAGGTTACGCCCTCACACCGATACCCTCATCACCATCCCCAACGACCGGCTGCTTAAAGTGGCGCCGCGCAACCTCCCGCTGGAAATGGCATTCCGCCTGGCTGATGACGTCCTGCGCCAGGGCATCCAGGGCATCTCGGAATTAATTACCGAGACCGGCCTGATCAACGTCGATTTTTCCCACATCAAGAACGTGATGCAATCCGGAGGCGGTTCGCTGCTCTCGATTGGCGTCGGTCAGGGTGAGCGCAAGGCTCAAAAAGCGGTTCAACATGCCCTCCACCACCCGCTGATCGAAGAGATCAACCTCGAAAATGCCAGCGGGATCATCATCAACTTTACCGCCGGTTCCAACCTGACCTTTAGCGAAGTGGTCGATGCGTTGAGCGAGCTGCAGGAGCAGACCCACAATAAGGCGGAGATCATCCCTGGTGTTATCACCGATGAGCGCATGGGCGACCGCGTTCAGGTCATCATGATCCTGACCGGCCTGGGCGCGACGCCTGTCGAAGTGCCAGGTTTCATGCAAAAAATCGCCCAGCCAAGACCCGCCGAAGTACCGAGCCGGTTCACCTCGACTCAACCCTTGGTTGAGACGCACCTGGTCGATGCTGCTTCAATTCACAACGATCTGGATATCCCGGCCTTTCTACGCCGGCGTATCCGCTAATTCTGGGCAAAACCATGGACAAAAAGACAATTACAGCGGTATGCAAACAGGTCTACCAAAAATTCCCCGAAGTGCGCGGCAGCGCACCTAAGTTAAAGCCGCAGATGAATGAATCGACCCTCTTCATCTTCGAAGGCAAGGCAACTGCTGCAGACGGACGCGTCATTTCACGCACTGTTCGCGCGGTGGTCAACGCTGCGGGAAAAATCACCAAACTTACCACTTCACGCTGAGAAAACCAACTCGGGAGGTTCTGCAGATGTACGCATCCATTCTTTGCAAAGTCGAAATCGCTTTTTGGGAATTATTCATCGATGTAGTCAGCCGCTCGCGCTATACCCGTTCAATATTACGGGCAGTGCTAAAGCTGAAACGGTCTCAAAAACTCAAATCCTACCTCGGCCTGATTGCCCTGGCTGGAATGTTTGGCTTACTGCTGGGTTTCATCGTCCCTCAATTCATATAAAACCGCATTGAGCCTGTTGATGAAGCGTTTCCATTTCATCACACTGACTCTCCTCATCCTGCTCAGCATATACCCGCCAAAATCAGCCCAGGCGGCGGCAGGCGCGCCTGGATCGTCTGATTTTGGTTACGGCGCCTGGCTGCATCTGGACGGAAAATACCTTCAGGATGGTTTAACTCTGTCAGGCGAGCTGCAGCTGGATTGGATCGCGGTTCACTTCGATTGGTCGCGTTGGACGCCGCAAGCCGGTCAGATCTCTGACTTCTCCACTCTGGATGAAGTAATGCAGCAGGCAGCGGACAGCCATTCGGCGGTGATGATCAGCCTGAGCAATCCGCCAGCCTGGGCGCTGACCGCGCAGGGACCTTCGACCGAGGCGACAGCTCAGTTAGTTACCACCCTCGCCGGGCGCTATCCAGGCGTACTTCAGGCAGTCGAGATCTTCCCAGCAGCGAACACAACCGGCGGCTGGAACGCCGCGCCTGATCCTGCCAGTTATTCACGGCTCTACCGGGATGTAAAAAGCAGCCTGGAGGCGCAGGGACTGGATCTGCTGCTGGTCGCTGCCGGTTTATCCCCGCTCGACCCATCCCATGCCGCCAACGACTGGCAGGACGTCGATTTTTTACGCGGCTTATATGCAGCCGGCGCCAGCCAGTGGATGGAAGTGATCAGCCTGCATTTCCCCCAATTGACCGGCAGCCCGCTTGACTCCCCCAGCGGCGATAAGCCTGTTGTGCTCAGGCATTACGAGGCCATTCGGCAGGTTATGTTGGAGAATGACCACCAATCTGGGCTCATTTGGATAACCCAGCTTTCGGTCCCTGATGGTACAATAGATTACGGCGATCGATTGTATCGGGATCCGCAGCGCCAGGCGGAGTGGTTGCAGCAGGCGATCATCCAAGCGCGCTCCCAGTTGTACATCGGCGTTGTCTTTTTGCTGAATATCAATCCGCCCTTGGCAACCACGCCATCCTTCGGCAGCTGCTCCCTGGTTCAAAAACCTAAATCGGTCCACACTTTTTACGCAGTTCTAAAAGCAATTATCCAGCAGGCGCGTCCGGGAATCCCTCAAAACGATTCAGGAAGACCAAAGGGCAGTTCGCTACTAAAGTGTAAATACAAGACCTGACATGCGCAAAATAGTCATCGCCCTGACGATCATCGCTTTTATAGCCTGTTTCTTAATCGGGCTTTACTTAGCAGAAATCGTCCCTGGCAAGGGCAGCCTTGGAAGTGCAGCCGGGAACCCGCTCAGCACCCCGGTTTCCAAGTTCCAACATAATATCCTGATCATCCGAGTGGATGATCTCCAGGCTCGATCCCCAAATCTGGTTTCGATTTGGGGTTTGATCGTTTATTTCCCAGAGCCCAAGCTGATCTTCCAGCGCATCTATCCGCTCGGCATCCTCGAAAAAGACAAGATCGTCGCCAGTTTTTCACTTTCTGCCGGCAATGTCCCGAGCAATACGTTCTTAAAATCTCTCAATCAGAGCTTGAATATCACCTGGGATAATTACATCCTGCTCGATACTCAGGCAGGCGATCATTTTTCCAGCTGGGCCGGCGGACCTGCGCTCAATCAGGGTGAAACCGCGCCCGATCCGGAGCAGGCGCTGATCGCCGAAGCTGAAGTGGTCAGGCTGCTGTGTGAAAAATACGCTGCCCAATCACCTGAATCGCGCGATTCTTTCGAGTGGATCCCGGTCATTCCGGACCATATGCAGACAAACATGCCCCTGGACTTTGGCCTGCTCACCGCTGATAAGCTCAATCAAAGCGGAACGCCCGTGCTCTGCGAGATTTATAACGATTAGCCTGACGCGAAAAAAAGGGATGGAAATCAACGCATGGTCGCCCGCTTCCATGCGGGCAATGAGACGGATACACTGTTTGCCGTGATATAATCTCGGAATTCTGAATATCAGTGTAAAAACCGATTGGAGTTATTGTGAGCGAAAAAGGCAAACCCGATATTGTTGCCAACGATGTGATCGTAGCAATGGAATACAAATTGACCATAGAAGGCGAAGAGGTGGATTCATCGGAAGAATCAGGTCCACTGGAATTTCTGCAGGGCGGCCATAACATCATCACCGGATTGGAGAACCAGCTTTACGGTATGAAGATCGGCGATACGCGCAGCATCGTGGTCACTCCACAGGACGGCTACGGCGAGGTCGATCCGCAGGCGCTGATCGATGTTCCCCGCGCGGAATTTCCCGCTGACCTGCCGCTCGAAGTCGGCATCGAGCTGGATATCCGCGACGAGGACGGTGAAATATTTCCGGCCTCGGTCGTCGAGGTGAACCAGAACACCGTCCGGCTGGATTTCAACCATCCGCTGGCCGGCGAAACGCTGCAATTCGACGTCAGGATCCTCGATTTGCGTGCGCCCAGCCCGGAAGAGCTGGCGCACGGGCATGTCCATGGCGAGCACCATCACGATGACGATTTCGACGACGAATTTATCGAATACTTCGAGGATGAAGACGAAAAATAACCCGGATCCATGCCGTGAATCTCACTCGTAAAACGGGGATAAGATTTTAACTATTGGCAGGTCAATCACCTGCGTCCGTGTGCAACTGGGAGGGCGGACGTCTCGTTCGCCTATGTACTAATGGGAGCGCGGACGTCCCTTCCGCTCAACCAACCGGTCTATTCAGTGATCAATCCATAGCGTTTCATCGCCGTGTGCAGGATCATCAAGACAAGCTCAGTATGATCGACCCCATCGGCGGCGGCTTCGATGATGATGTCTGATATGCCGGGCGAAAGACCAGGCAGAGGATTGATCTCGAGAATATATGGCTTCCAATCCTGATTTTTATCCAGGCGGAAGTCCACCCGGGCAAAATCGTGGCAGCCGGTCACGCGGAAGACCGCCGCGGCCAGCCAGTTCAACTCATCGACCATGTCGATGTCCAGCGGCGCCGGGCAGATGTAATTGAGCTGGTCGGCCAGCTGCACTTTCAGGCGGTTGGAATAGACCGCATCCGTATTTTCATACGGCGTCAGATCGATCTCGAGCGGTGGGAAGAAACGCAGACCGGCCTGGATGCGGTGCGCGTCGGGATTTTCGGGCATTCGCCGCGCCACCGGCCCGATCAGGTTGCCGACCATGCCGACCGTAACCTCGCGCCCGTCGATGTAACTCTCCGCCAGAACGGTCTGTTTGTACTTTCCCAATAGAAAATTGACCTGCTCGCGCAGCTCTGATTCATCGTGCACGATGGACTTAAGGCTGACCCCCATGCCGGTTCCCTCGCGGCTGGGCTTGACGAACATCGGGAACTTCATCGCCGGATCCAGCGGCTCGTCGGCCCGCTCGAAGGTCTGGAAATCAGGCGTCGGCAGGTCGTGGTAAGCCAGCACGCGCTTGGTCATCGGCTTATCCAGGGCGAGTGAGAGGGTCAGCACCTTCGAGCCGGTGTATGGAATACGCAGCATCTCGAGTATCGCCGGGATTTGCGATTCGCGTGAATCGCCGAAATGGCTCTCGCAGATATTGAAACAGATATCAGGTTTAAATTTACCCAGCTTTTCGACAATCGATAAATCCCCCTCGAAGAATTCGGCCGCGTACCCCCCCGTTCGGATCGCCTCTACCAACGCATTGACCGTTTTCTCCGAATCGAGATCGTCCCATTGATCAGCGGGCATGCCCTCCCATTTCGGGGCGTTAACTTTCAAATTGGCCAACACAGCCACTCTATATTTAGTTTGCATTCAATATTTCCCTTCTAGAGGAAGGATTGTCTTTTCCTTATAATGCCCTGCGCTAAGAGACATAGTATACTAAACTATTGTTGAAATATTGCAAAGTGCAGCGGTTATTAGAAAATCCATCTCATCGGAGTTCAGTGTTGACCGACGAAACCAACATGTTGCGGCAGCTCAGATCGAACGGCAATCCTGTAATCGGTTCCGGCAAGGCGGTCATCTGCTGGGAGGGGGAAGATCCGCCTCAATTGCTGGCAGATCACATCGGTTGGAACCGCGATCAGGCTGCACAAATGAGCCGCCTCTCCGAGCGCCTGTGGGTTTATCAGGCGGAGCTGCCCGCGGACAGCTACATCGAATACGCATTTTGCAAGGGTGATGAGCGAATTATAGATCCGCATAACCCGCAGATCACACCAAACGGACTTGGACAGTATAACAATTACTTCTCCATGCCGGAGTACCGTTCCTCTACCTGGCATCATAAGCTGAAAGGCATACCTCAGGGGGAAATTTCAAAGATGCGCTTGCCATCGCATGGATTGGTTACAGACAGCTCCAGAACTGTCCACCTGTATCATCCGCCGGTGGATTATCCAGTGCCGCTGGTAATCGTCTATGACGGGAACGAGTACCTGCAACGCACTCGCCTGCCCGTTATCATGGACAACCTGATTGCTGCCGGTAAAATCCAGCCGCTAGCATTGGCAATGATAAACAATTCGAAGCGTTATCGGTTCATGGAATACTCGTGCGCGGATGCAACGCTTTTTTACCTGCTCGAGGTTGTGTTGCCCTACGCTCATCATAACTTGAACCTGATCGATATTGACACCCATCCTGGCGCGTACGGAATCCTCGGCGCCTCTCTCGGTGGATTGATGGCGCTGTACACCCTGCTCCGACTGCCAAAAATATTCGGGCGCGGTCTGTGCCAGGCAGGCGCATATTCGGTAGAAGGTTTCGATTTTCCGGTCTGGGATTTGCTGGAAGGGATTCGCGGTACTGATGCGCGCATCTGGATGGATTGCGGGCGGTTCGATTGGTTAATCGAAGCGAATCGCAGGATGGCCTCCGTTTTATCCGACCTGGCCATTCCGTTCCATTTCCATGAAATTAACGCCGGTCATAACTACCCCACCTGGCGGGATTGCCTGCCACATGGATTGGAGTTCCTCTATCCATCGAACGCATCTTAATATGCAAGTCTCTGACCAGTTCTCAAGGCTGTGATTCAATATGAGAAAGCCGACTCACGGGCGGATCATCATAGGGTGCTTACTGGGAGGAAAAGTTGCTGTCGCGCCGGTCAACAGAGGTGAAGCTTGAGCAGGAATATTGATCCAAGCGATAAACCTCTTTCCAATGATAACCTTGCAAGACTGCTCGAGGTTATTACTGTCTTTCTACGCCTGGGGCTGACCGCCTTTGGCGGACCGGCGGCGCACATCGCCATGATGCAAAACGAGGTCGTCCAGCGGCGCAAATGGGTAAACAACCAGCAGTTCCTCGATTTGATCGGGGCGACCCAACTCATTCCCGGGCCAAATTCGACCGAGATGACCATCCACCTGGGATTTCTGCGCGCCGGCTGGCCGGGATTGATCCTCGGCGGTATTTCTTTCATCCTTCCCGCCATGCTGATCGTCATGGGACTGGCCTGGGTCTACCAGCGCTTTGGCAGCACGCCCCAGGCAAGCTGGCTGCTCTACGGCATAAAGCCGGTTGTGATCGCAATTATTGTTCAGGCTTTGATTTTGCTTGGGAAAAACGCTGTAAAGAGCTGGTATCTGGCTGCCTTTGGTGTGGTCGTTTTAATCCTATATCTGCTCGGCGTCAACGAGCTACTGCTGCTGTTCAGCGCCGGGATCATCTACATGTTGTTGCGCAATTATCGCAAGATCCTCGGGCAGAAAAACATCCTGAATGCCCTGCCGCCCCTGTTTCTGCTCAGTCTGCCCCCACAGGCAGCCAGCATTTTCAATCTGACATCTCTTTTTCTGATTTTCTTAAAAATCGGCGCGATCCTTTACGGCAGCGGTTACGTTTTGCTGGCTTTTTTACACGCGGATTTCGTCGATAGGCTCGGTTGGCTGACCGAGCAGCAATTGCTCGACGCAATAGCCGTTGGTCAGGTCACTCCCGGACCGCTGTTCACCACCGCGACTTTCATCGGTTATCAGCTTGGCGGGGTCAGCGGAGCGCTGCTCTCGACGCTGGCCATCTTCCTGCCCGGCTTCATCTTTGTCGCGATTAGCAATCCACTGATCCCGAAAATGCGTGCATCGCCCTGGTTCGGCGCGCTGCTGGACGGCATAAACATCGCCGCGCTCAGCCTTATGGCGGGCGTCACCCTGCAGATCGCGCGGGCAACCTTCAGTGACTGGGTCGCTGTTGCCATCGCGCTGATTGCCGGGCTGCTCGTCTTCCGCTGGAAGGTGAACACCACCTGGCTGGTCATCGGCGGCGGATTGACCGGTCTGCTGGCAGGCTGGTTGAATTGATCAGACGGAAATCATTGCCAGAATACGTTCAGTACTTCGCTCAGGATTTGATCCGGTCTCCGAGCACTTTGATCATCTCTTCTTCATTGAATTCGATCAGGATAGTACCGTCGATGTCGAAGGTCGGCGTGGTCTCATTCCCGCCGGCCCACTGGCGGACCTGATTGGCCGCCGCGCGGTTTTTTGAGATGTCGATCTCTTTATAGGGAAGCTCGTGCGCCGTGAACCAGGCGCGCGCCTTACGGCAGCCGGGGCACCAGCTGTTGCAGTACATCACGATCCCGCCGTGGGGTAATTCGAACGACGGCGCTTCCGCTTCCGCCGGTTCATTCGCGGCAGCCTCGGGATCGATGGAACGCAGGATCGCGAACAACTCCTCGTTGCGGGGTTGGTCGTCGATGTCGTGCATATCGATGTAGCGGATGATGCCAAAACGGTCGATGACAAAAATCGCCCGCTCGGAATACCCGTCCTTGCGCAGCACGCCATACTTCTCGCAGATCTCGCCGTGCGGCCAGAAATCGCTGATCAGCGGGTAGCTGATCCCACCGAGACTTTCAGCCCATGCCTCCAGGCAGGGGATATGATCGACGCTGATACCCAGAACCTGGGTGTTCAATCCCGCAAATTTGGCCAGGTCGGCCTCGTAAGCCGGGATTTGACCTGATCATATCGGCGTCCAGGCGAGAGGAAAGAAGGCTAGGACAACATTTTTCCCGCGATAATCACTGAGTGTGACTGTACGTTCATAGGTCGCCGGTAAAGTAAAATTGGGAGCAGCCTGTCCAACAGCTAGTTTCATCAACTTACCTTTCTTTCAAACTTATATCGAATTGCTATATTAACACTTTTTTGGTCGGATTTCAACTGGCTGACGCGATTTTTTCCATATATATTGCGATTTGTGCTGATAAATTTCCACAAAGGCAGGCCTGTCCATCGGAGAATTGCAATCTCGCGGGAGTGCTACGGGACAGGAAACATTAAACCAGCTAGCACGACTAGATCGACCGCCGCCCGATTTCCATCAATGTCCCCATAGCAGGCGGGATCGCGAAAGCAGCTCAAAACCGCCGTCGATGGTATCCCATAACCCCGAGCCAGCAAGTTCGCTGCAAATATCCGTCTGGCGATTTGGCTGATTTTTATAGGATCTGACGGCTGGCGGCTGGGATACTTTTATCACCGGCTGCCATTTATGCTACACTACAGATGATCGATATCCATTCCAGGATAGCCGTTCAAGAACGAGGTAAGGGATATGAGCCAGGATCTTAATTTGTTCACATTTCAACGCATAATCGATGCGCCTGCCGGACAAATTTACCGCTGTTTCACTTCTGCTCCCGGATTCCAGGAATGGCTGTGCCGCTCTGCGCACCTATCGGCCAGGCCTGGCGGCTTTTTAACCCTCTTCTGGAATTCAGGCTTCCACACCCTGGGGGAGTACATCCGCCTCGAGCCGAATAAAGAGGTCTTGTTTTCCTGGCACGGGCGCGGCGAGCCGCAGCCGACACAGGTGCAGGTACTGATTAGCGGAAACGGGGAACGCACCCAGCTCGAATTGATCCATTCCTGCATCGGCAGTGAAGAAATCTGGGTGGAGGGCCGGAAAGCGATCGAGAGCGGCTGGAGTAAAAGCCTGCTCAATCTGGAATCTGTGCTCACCACAGGCATCGATCAGCGCCTGGTCAACCGTCCGGCTATCGGCATCTATCCAATCGAGATGAATCCCGAACTCGCCGCGATCGGCGGCCTGCCAATCAGCAGCGGCATTTATCTGAACGACGTCATCCCCGGACGCAGCGCGGCTGAGGCCGGCCTGGTGAAAGGAGACGTGATCGTAGCCATCGATGAAGAGCCGGTCGATGACCTCCCTGCGCTGGTTCGTATGCTGCAATCCTGTCAGGTTGGCAACGAGGTCGTGGTCAAATTCTACCGCGGGCAATCCCCTGGTGAAACCAGGTTAAAAATCCTTCCGATGCCGGTGCCAGAGGTGCCGCTGATACCGGCGAAACTGGCAGCCGAGGTGCGGTCTTCTTACGAGGATGATTTGAAGGGCTTACGCACCTGTTTCGCCGGCCTGACAGAAACAACCTGCGGTAAGAAGAGCGGCGCGAGCTGGTCGGCCAATGAAGTGCTGGCGCACCTGATTCACACCGAGCGGGATCTGCATTTTGCGATCCAATCCGCCCTGGTCGGTCAAAATTTCACCTGGACCGACAATACCAGCGCGAGAGTGAGCGCAACCCTTTCGGCATTCCCCACCTGCGCCGAGTTGATTGAGGAATTTACACGCGCACAGCTCGAAACTATCGCCTTTATCGAAAACCTCCCGCCCGAATTCGCCGCTCGGAAAAGTTCGATGTGGCAACTGGGATACACTGTCCTGACGATGAAATCGCACACCCGGGAACACCTGAACCAGATCGAGAGAGCTCTTCAGCAGTCCTGAGGTTGTGGATACCAGCTGCATAGCCAGATTCTGGATTGACAATGTCTTTCCGTGATATTCCGCCTGAAAAATCCGCCTCGACGGGGAAGGCAGTCAGGGAGGGCGGCGTTGGGTCATCTGGGAGACAGAGTACCAGGAGAGACAAAAATCCTTCTCAGGGCAGGGCTTGAAAAAAACGATTACCCTTTCATCGAACCGACCTTTGGCATCCAGGTCAGTAATAATATGCTGGCGATCAGCGCCATGCCGGCGCCGAACAGGAACGGCGCCGAGGGACCAAATCCTGCCCAGGCGCCAACTCCCTGCCAGAGTACGCCGGCGATGACCGAGGCAGGGAAATCCAGGATGCCAAGCACGGCGTTGTACGTGCCGTAGGCCGTTCCGCGCACATTTTCCGGTACCAGGTCGGCGATGAACGCCTTGGCAGTGCTGTAGGCCAGGGCGTAATAGAAGCCGTAAAGGATAAAAAGCACAACAATGTGCCAGGTCTGCACCGCAAGGCCGAATCCCAGGTAGATCGCCGCGTAGACCAGCCAGCCCGCCGTGATCATCCGCTGCCGCCCAATCCGGTCGGAAAGCCCGCCGGCAGGGGCGGAGAGCAGCGCATAGATCATATTAAACGCCATCAGCATGATCAAAATCCCGATCACGCTCATGCCGCGCTCCTGGGCGCGCAGGATTAGAAATGCATCCGAGGAATTGCCCAGATCGAAAACGCTCATGATGACCATAAAGATCACAAACGGTTTGCCGAGCGTTCTAAAGGCGAATTTTGGAGCTTTGCGCTCCCCTTGAACGGGCACATCCCTGGCGCCGATGGCCAGGGCGAGAACTGCCAGGAACGCCGGCGCCAGGCTGATCAACACCACCGTGCGGAAGGTTGACTCGCCCAGGGCGATTGAATTTCGCTGCGCCAGCCAGATGACGACGATCGCCACGATGATGCCCACCACCGCTCCGGCGGTATCGGCTGCTCGCTGAAAACCAAAGGCAAGCCCGCGCGCCTCTTTTTCGACCGAATCGGCGACCAGCGCGTCGCGCGGAGCGGTGCGGATGCCTTTGCCGACCCGGTCGATCCAGCGCACCCCGGCGATTAATCCCCAGGAATTGGCGATGTAAAACAGCGGCTTGACGATCGCTGAAAGCCCGTAACCGGCAACCGCGATCCATTTTCTCCCGCCGAGCTGGTCTGACAGCCAGCCGGAGAACACTTTGAGCAGGCTGGCGGTGGCCTCAGCCACGCCTTCGATGATGCCGATGATGTTTGTCTTTACGCCAAGGACGTTCGAGAGGAACAACGGCAGGATGTTCATCACCATCTCGCTCGAAACGTCCATGAAAAAGCTGGTCAGGCTGACTGCCCAGACGTTGCGCGGCAGGCTGGCGAGCCTCGATTTCGCGGGAGCTTCCGGATCAATTGTAGCCATCGGCATTTTCCAGTAATCTTCGGATGCGGGTTACGAATATTCGACGCTGCGCCAGATACCCGCCCAGTTGTTTTACTCGACTTGACAGGTCAATTATATGCCCATCGCATCCTGGCGGTATTTCGTTTAATCATCGGATTTAAAATTAGATATCTTAAAATTTCTATTATTATTGTCTATACAAATTGAAAATCTATTGACTCCTCCGTTTTGGTACCCTATAATGAAATTGCAGGGAGCTCCGAGGAATTGGAAGCCTCTCCCCGATGCAACAGGAGATTTTGGTAATACCTGCTCGATAAGGGTAATTGACCTTAAAAAACCCGGTTTACCTAATGTGACTGCAAGCAGTCCTCCTGGTAGGACTTACCGCCAGATGGTGAGTGGAGAACACTCCTTCCCGGAGAAAAGGGAAGTAAAAACCATAAGGGGTAGCCTCGGAAGCGGAGAGTAGTGCAGGTAGGTTACTTGGAGCCCCTGTTCTTTCCACCCCTGGATCGCAAGTTGTATCCAGGGGTGTTTTCTATGGGCATTCGCTCTGATGATTAAGATTGCTCAATGCTTCCGCCCTCAATAGACCGATAAACGGCAGGTTGCGGTAGCGCTCGCGCAAATCCAGCCCGTAACCGACCAGAAAGCGGTCCGGCAGATCGAAGCCTTTATATTTCAAAGGGATATCCAACAGGCGGTGAGCGGGTTTATTGAACAGCACGCACACCTCCAGGCTGGCAGGCTGCCGGTCACGCAGGCTCTTCAGCAGGTAGTTGAGCGTCAGCCCGGTGTCAATGACATCCTCGACAAAGAGGACATGCCGGTCGTTGATCGGGATTTCCAGGTCTTTGACCAGGCGTACCATACCTTTGGCCCGCGCCTCTGGTGAGTAGCTCGACACCGCCAGAAAGTCCACCTCTACCGGGATATCGATCACGCGCAGCAGGTCAGCCATCAGGAAAAGCACCCCCTTCAGCACACCGACCAGCAGCGGGCATTTGCCGGCGTAATCTGCAGAAATCAACCGGCCAAGCGCCGCCACCCGCAGACGGATTTCCTCTTCACTGATAACGATTTCACGGATGTCCTTCGCCAGGGGGCCGTATCGATCGACAAGTTTTTTACTCATGATGTCGCCTTCTGTGCCTCAGTGCCTTGCAGGCTTTCAGCCTCATCATACAGGCCGTACTTGACCATCAAATCGCGCATTTCACGCCGTTTCATCAGTTTAATATTGATCCGCGGATAAAGTACCTGCATCAGGCGCATTTTTTTATTTTTCTGCGTGCTTAATTGCGGCCGCAGGGTGGTCAATTCCACGTACAGATCCTGTTCGGGCAGGTAGAAATCAGGCGTGAACGCCAGGGTTACCTTACCGCTCTGGTCCCATTCCAGATCGAAGGTGTGCGGCTCGTATATCCAGCGAACGCCGTAGAAATCGAGAATACGGGCGAACAGACGTTCGGCTGGATGGGCGAATTCTACTTTTTCAGGTTCTGGCGTTGTCAATCTGGATGATCCTTGCTGAATTTATCCGGCATCTTCCAGGCGGTGATGGAAGAGAACCTGATGGATCATTTGAACAGCCATATCTTGATCGATATGAGCAGTGTTGATGATCAGGTCGTAAAAGGTCGGCTCGTCCCAATCCGCCTGGTAAAACTTTTGGAAGTACAGCCGCCGCGATCGATCTGAAGCCTTGATTTGCGCCAAGGCGGCCCTGGCAGTCACGCCGCGGCTGGCAGCCACCCGCGCGACACGGACATCGAGCGGGGCGACGATACGCACGTGCAGCGCGTCAGGTTGTCCGCGCAGCACAAGCTGCCCGCCCCTGCCGACGATCACCACCTGCCCTTCCCTGGCCAGCTCATGGAGCACATGCTCAACGGCCTCGATGTATGCCTGGCACTTTTCCGGCGAGGGACAAATGCCGAGCAGATTCAACTCGTCGATGATCGCCAGGGCAACCTCAGGCGCACCGGCACGGATCGCGGCCTGGTTGATCAACTCCCGCCAGACCAACCGGTAGCCGAGCCGCTCCGCCAGAGTCTGGCCAATCACAAAACCCAGGCTGCCGAGCTGACGCGATATCGTCACCACGCTCATGACTGGCTCCTAATCCATACTACCGCCAGGATGACCATTTCTCATCCATTATAGCATGCTGATTTGAGCCGTATCATCAGGCCAGATCTTCACCACGGAGTTTTGAAAAACCTTACGGGCGTGGTATGATTCTTTGTGTACTTCCCCATATCTTCGCCAATCGGCCAGAAAAATAACAAAGGTCAGACAATGAAGCCCAACCTGGATTTCCCGTATGCGTTCATCGGTGAGGTCTTGATCACCCAGGAGCAGATCGAAGAACGCGTCAGAATGCTCGGCGAGCTGATCACCCGCGATTATCAAGACTCGGAAAAGCTGCTCCTGCTCGGTTTGTTGCGCGGCAGCGTGATGTTCATGACCGATCTAATGCGTCATGTCCGCCGCCCAATGACCATGGATTTCATGTTGATTTCCTCGTATGCGGGCACAGAATCGAGCGGTTTCGTGCGCATCGACTCGGACCACAAGACGAACATCAACGGCTGGGATGTGATCCTGGTCGACGACATCATCGACACCGGCTACACCATCTCGACCGTGCGCAAGCTGCTCCTCGAACGCAGGCCGCGCAGCCTGAGAATCTGCACGCTGCTGGATAAAAAAGCGCGTCACAAGGTCGATTTGACCATCGACTATTGCGGCTTCGAGATCCCCGATTACTTTGTCGTCGGTTATGGATTGGACATCGACGAAAAGGGGCGCAATCTGCCTTACATCGCATCAGTCGATTTGGAGAAATACAAGGCGCTCAATCCATAAACGGGTTGCACAAGCGAGTTGAAGGGATATTGAATGACCATTAAGACAGGGATCCTGACCACCGGCGGCGACAGCCCCGGCACGAACGCGGTGATCCGCGCCATTGGAAAGGCTGCCCAGAGCCAGGGCATCCAGGTCGTCGGCTTCCAGGACGGCTTCTCCGGCATGGCAATAAACCAGTATTTAAAACTGGAAGGCGGTTTCTTCTCCGGGATTCTGTCAAAAGGCGGCACGCTGCTCGGCACCAACCGAGACCTGCCGTTCAAAGTGCTGGTAGACGGTAAAGCTATAGACCGCACTGCCGAGATCGTCCAGGTGTACAAGCAGCACCAGCTGGATTGTCTGCTCTGCCTGGGCGGCGGCGGAGCGCAGGAGAGCGGGCGGGCATTGACTGAAGCCGGGCTTAACATTGTCACCATCCCGGTCACGATCGACAATGACATCCCGCTGACAGACGAGAGCATTGGCTTCGACACCGCCGTAGAAACCGCCGCCGAAGCGATCGACCGGCTGCATTCGACCGCCATCAGCCACCACCGCATCATCATCGTCGAGTTGATGGGGCGAGAAACCGGCTGGCTGACCCTGGGCGCGGGCATCGCCGGCGGCGCGGACGTGATCCTGATCCCGGAGATCCCCTACGATTTCAACATCATCGCCGAGGCTACCCTGCAGCGCAACCGCAGCGGCAAGCATTTCAGCCTGATCGCCGTTTCGGAAGGCGCCATATCGCTGGACAACGTGCGCTTTTTCGAATCGGCGCGCAAAGCCAGCGAACGTCTGCACGCCGGCCGAACCGAGCAGGAAATCGCCAGCAAGCTGGACATGATCGAGAAAAAGGCGGCCGGCGACACCCTCCATCTCGCCCGCCAGCTCGAGAACCTCACCGGTTTGATTACCCGCGTGACCATTCTGGGCTACGTGCAGCGCGGCGGGACGCCCTCGGCGCGCGACCGGCTGCTGGCGACCCAACTGGGCACCGCCTGCGTGAAATACATAGAGCAGGGCGGCACCGGCGTGATGATCGGCATTCAAAACGGCGAAGCCGTGCCAGTCCCACTCAGTGAGGTTGCCGGTAAAGTCAAACCTGTGCCGCCTGACCATGCCTGGCTGCAGGCTGCCCGCCAGGTGGGCACCTGCCTGGGAGGCTGAGTCCCGCCGGTGTTCCTGCCCACCACCCCCAACGAGTTGACTGAACTGGGCTGGGATCAGTTGGACGTGATCCTGGTCAGCGGCGACAGCTACATCGACAGCCCCTTCATCGGCGTGGCGGTGATCGGCAGGCTGCTGCTCAATGCCGGTTACCGGGTTGGCATCATCGCCCAGCCGGATGTGCGTTCCGCTCAGGACATCACCCGCCTGGGCGAGCCACGCCTGTTCTGGGGCGTGACCGCCGGCTCAGTCGATTCCATGGTCGCCAACTACACTGCCACCCGCAAAAAGCGCCGCACAGACGACTACACTCCCGGCGGCGCGAATACGAAGCGGCCTGACCGCGCCAGCATGGTTTACACCAACCTGATCCGGCGGCGCTTTAAGCACACCCGACCGATCGTGCTGGGCGGCATCGAGGCCAGCCTGCGCAGGGTGGCGCACTACGATTACTGGTCTGACCGCGTGCGCGCTTCGATCCTGCTGGACGCCAAGGCGGACTACCTGCTCTACGGGATGGCGGAAAAATCAATCGTGGAACTGGCTCACTGCCTTGCGCGCGGCGTCAGCCCGGATGAAATCCGCGGCTTGTGCTATCTCTCCCGCTCGAGCAGGCCCGGCTACATCGAACTGCCGGATTATCAGACCGTTGCTGCCGATAAGGCTGCCTTCACCGCCATGTTCCACCTCTTTTACCAGAACACAGATCCAATTTCCGCAAAAGGATTGCAGCAGCGTCACGGCGACCGCTGGCTGATCCAGAACCCCCCGCCGGCCACGCCCACCCAGACCGAATTAGATGAAATCTACTCGTTCGACTACGAGCGAGCCCAGCATCCCTACTACGAACGCCAGGGCAAGGTCAAGGCGCTGGAGACGATCCAGTTTTCGATCTCGACTCACCGAGGCTGCTACGGCGAGTGCAGCTTTTGCGCGATCGGCGTCCACGAGGGGCGAACAGTGAGCTGGCGCAGCCCTGAATCGATCCTGATCGAGGCCGAGCGCCTGACCCGTCACCCGCAGTTCAAGGGCTACCTGCAGGACGTCGGCGGGCCGACGGCGAACATGTACGGCTTCGAGTGCGCCAAGAAGCTGAGGAGCGGCGCGTGCAGCGATAAGCGCTGCCTGATCCCGGTAATTTGCAGCCAGATGAAAATCGACCATGCCAGACAGATTGAGCTGCTTGCGGCGCTGCGGCGCATCCCGGGCGTCAAAAAGGTCTTTGTCTCGTCGGGCATCCGCTACGACATGGTCCTGGCAGACCGTAAAAGCGGCTTGCCCTATTTGCGCGAACTGGTGCGCCACCACGTTTCCGGGCAGATGAAGGTCGCGCCGGAACATATCGACCAGGCCATCCTGCAGCGGATGGGCAAACCCGGCGTCAAGCCGCTGCTGGAGTTCAAGCGGCAGTTCGACCAAATGAATCGCGAGGAAGGCAAGCAGCAATTTCTAACCTATTACTGGATCGCCGCCTACCCGGGTTGTTCCGAGGCGGAGATGCAGCTCGTCAGGAAGTTCGCCAGCCTCAAGCTGAAAATCCACCCCGAGCAGGTGCAGGTCTTCACTCCCACCCCCTCGACCTACGCGAGTTTGATGTATTACACCGAACGCGACCCTTTCAGCGGTGAAAAATTGTTCGTCGAGAAGGACGCCGGCAGGAAGGATCGCCAGAAACGGATCGTCACCGGCGGGGGGCAGACTGTCAGAACCAGGCGGCGGAATGGACGATAAACTGCTCTCACTCTACGCCGTCTGCCCGCCCGGGTTGGAATCCACGCTGGCGGACGAGTTATCCAAGCTGGGCATCGGGCAGATTCCGGCTGGATCTGCTCAGAAATCCCCCCACACCATTGAACCCGGCGCCGGCGGTGTGGAGTTCGCAGGCGCGCTGCTGGACGTCTACCGCGCGAATCTGCACCTGCGTTGCGCCAGCCGGATTCTGCTGCGCCTGGGCAGCTTTCACGCCAGCAAGTTCGTCGAGCTGGCGCGGAAATCCGGCAACCTTGCCTGGGACAAATTCATCGTCAAGGACCGCCCTATCGCGCTGCGGGTGACCAGCCACCGCTCGCGGCTGTACCATACCGGCGCGGTCGCCGAGCGCGTCGCATCCGGGCTGAGCGAGCGGCTTGGCGCCGCAGTAAAGGTTGAGAAGTACAGCGCGGACAGCCAGAACGCCCAACTGATCATCGTCCGCCTGGTCAACGACGAGTGCAGCATCAGCCTGGACACTTCCGGCGCCCCGCTTCATCAGCGCGGCTACCGCCAGGCGCTGGCTAAAGCGCCGCTGCGCGAGACGCTGGCGGCCGGCATCCTGTTTGCGTCCGGCTGGGAGCAGCACTCGCCGCTGGTCGATCCTTTTTGCGGCTCGGGCGCCATACCAATAGAAGCCACTCTGATGGCTATGCGCATCCCGCCGGGTTTAAACCGCCGCTTCGCCTTCATGGAGTGGCCCGGATTCGACCTCGCCGTCTGGGAGGCCCTGAGAACCGATGCCGAACGCCGCGTCCAACCTCCCGCCGCGCCCATTCTTGCCTCCGACCGCGACGCCGGCGCGGTCAACATGGCGCTGGAAAATGCCGCCCGGGCCGGCGTGGCTGACTGGGTGGAAATTACACAACGCGCGGTCTCGGCCGTCGAGCCTCCCGCTCAGCCCGGCTGGGTGGCCACCAATCCACCCTACGGTCTGCGCGTCAGTCCCAGCCAGGATTTGCGCAACCTTTACGCCCAGTTCGGCAACGTGCTGCGCGCCAGATTCCCGGGCTGGCAGGTAGCCTTTCTATGTAACGACGATTTACTGGCGACCCAGACCAGACTCATCTTCCAAGAAGGCCTTTCGCTGGTCAACGGCGGCGTCCCGGTCAAGCTCAACCGCGCAGTTGTCCCCGCACAAACACTTCGCTGACCCAGACAACCGCAACCAGGGAAAAACAAGCGGGTTTTATCCCATGTGATTAACACTGACCTCACTTTTGGGCAAAATCCAGTCAAATTCCCGCAAAGGATCGCTGATGACCGAAACGTCTCTTAAAAACACCGACCTGCTGGCAGTCAGCCGCTCTTCATTACCATTCATGATGGCCTGGGATGGACCGCGCGAGACGCTGGCTTTCGACGGCGATGGCATCCGCGCCTGTCTGCTGGCGCTGGATAAGCCCATTTGGGTGGTTCGCACGGACGGCCGCACCGGCCTGACCAACGCCGGCAGCGCAACCCCGCTTGCAGACGGTCGTGCACCTGCCGTCGAAGCGCTTACGTACCTGCCGCCCACGCCGCTCGAATCGCTCGGCAACGCTGGCTTTCGCCAGCATTACGGCGCTCGCTACGCTTATTACACCGGCGCGATGGCCAACGGCATCGCCTCGGTCGCTCTGGTCACCGCCCTGGGAAAAGCCGGCATCCTGGCCTCTTTTGGCGCAGCCGGCATGCTTCCCGCGCGGCTGGAGTGCGCCATCCTGGAGATCAAAGCCGCCCTGCCGGACGGACCGTACGCCTTCAACCTGATCAACAGCCCGAACGAGCCGGCCCTGGAACGCGCCGCCGCCGAGCTGTATATTCAGCACGGCGTCCGCGCGGTCGAAGCCTCAGCCTACCTGGATCTGACCATTAACCTGGCGCGCTACCGCCTCTCCGGACTGCGGGCCGAACCTGACGGGAAAATTGTCGCTGAAAACAAGGTCATCGCCAAGCTCTCGCGCAAGGAGGTCGCCCGGCGCTTCATGCAGCCCGCCCCGGCTGACCTGATCAACCAGCTCCTAGTAGAGGGCAAGATTAGCGAGGAGCAGGCCCGCCTGGCGCAGGAAGTGCCCATGGCCGACGACGTCACTGTGGAGGCTGACTCGGGCGGGCACACCGACAACCGCCCGCTGGTCTGTCTGATGCCGGCCATGCTGGCCTTGCGCGACGAAATCCAGGCGAAATTCAATTACCCAACCCCGATCCGCGTCGGCGCCGCCGGCGGAATCGGCACGCCCACTGCAGCCGCGGCGGCATTCGCCATGGGTGCGGCTTACGTCGTCACCGGCTCGGTCAACCAGGCCTGCCTGGAGGCCGGCGCTTCAGAGCACACCCGGCGTTTACTGGCGCAGGCTGACATGGCCGATGTGATCATGGCCCCCGCCGCAGACATGTTCGAGATGGGCGTGAAGGTGCAGGTTCTCAAGCGCGGCACCATGTTCGGGCTGCGCTCGTCCAGGCTGTACGAGCTCTACTCGCGCTTCCCGTCGCTCGAGGCGCTGCCTGGCGTGGAGCGCGAAAAGCTGGAAAAGACTATCTTCCGCCGCCCGCTGGAAGAGATATGGGCGGACACAGTGGCGTTCTTCAGCGAGCGCGACCCGCGTCAGATCGAGCGCGCCAACGCCGATCCGCACCAGAAAATGGCGCTCGTCTTCCGCTGGTACCTCGGCCTGTCCTCGCGCTGGTCGAACACCGGCGAGCCCGGGCGGGAGATGGATTATCAGGTCTGGTGCGGCCCGTCGATGGGCAGCTTCAACGATTGGACGCGCGGTACGTACCTGGAAGCGGCGGAGAACCGCCGCGCGGTCGACGTCGCGCTGCACATCCTGACCGGCTGCGCCTACCTGCAGCGCCTGCGCACCCTCAATGCCCTGGGGATCGAATCAGCTGCCGGCCTGGAGAATTACCGCCCCGAAAAACCGCTCGGTTGAGCCCCTACCCTGCCGGCCGCAGGGCAGAAAAAGCTTAGGCATTCAGCTACCCATGCTGATCGATCTCAACCAACCGGATCGCAGCCCGATCGCCGCTTTGGGTAAGTGTTGCCAGTGTCAGTATGTATTCTCCGCGAGCCTGCCACCAGCCGCGCCACGCGCCCGCCGTCAGCCCGCAGCGCACTGAAAAGCTGCCCCAACCGCTCTCCGCTGCGCGGATCCCACGGATCTCCACGCTGCGCGTGTCCAGGCGCAGACCCTTACCCAGCGCCTTGAGCGCGGCTTCCTTCGCGCTCCAGATCAGCGTGACCATCCGCTCGTATCCCCCATCGAAAAGGCTGCCCATGGATTCGAGTTCCGCGGGTGTGAAATAATCGCCGGCGAAGGCCGCCGAGCGTCGCTCGACCCTTTCGACGTCCGCGCCGAGCGAAACGCCGTCCGCCTCGCACACCGCGCAGAAGGCCAGCCCGTCGCGGTGGCTGATCGACAGACTGAGCCTGTGCTTTTGTCCGTCCAGGAGCAGGATGGGAGCGCCATCAGGGTCGTTCTGAATGGATAATCGCGCCGGTTCGACCTCGCGCAGATCATCCAGACAGGCGCACAGCAGCGATTTGGCGGCTGCCCGCCCGCGCAGCCACTCGCTGCGGCGTTTCGGGAAGCGCATGCCCTCCAGGCGGCGGATTTCGTAAGCGGAAAGCCAGGCGAGGCCGTCCCACTGCGGGGCGGCCTCAGCCAGAGTCCAATACACTTTCAAATCATCCCATGTCATCGGGCGCTGACTTCACTGCGACCAGCTCTTTCAACGGCTGGAGCAGCTTGCCCTCGACGGTGTAAGGCAGCGGCGAGGTGCGGTAATCGCGCAGCTCGAGGTACACATGTCCTGTTGCGTCGACAACCCGTGCATCGAAGCGCAGGTTGCCATGCTCATCCTCGCCCGGTTTGACCTCGGCGAAGATCGGCGCGCCGTTCGGCTGCGCCTTAAACAGGGTCAGCGCGCCGATCGAACGCGGCAGACCAAGCGCGCCGGTGGTTCCGGCCTCCCACACGCCAGCGGTTTGCAGGCAAAGCTCAACCAGAACCGGTGTGATCGGCGCAGTCCCTCCGTCACGGGTGATCGGCGGCAGGCTGGCGCTCATCTTGCCAAGCAGCGCGTCGCCCGAACGCTGCACGCCCTCCAGCACCTGGAAGGACGGCCCGTGAAAGTAGAGCCGGTAGATATCCGCAGCCGCGACAGTGTAGGCGCCGTTCCATTCCGGCGGCTGGACGGTGACCTCCGCCAGCGGCACATCCAGCGGCTTGAGGTGCACGATGCCGGAAAAATGCCTCACGATCTCATCCTGGCGCGCCCTGCTCACCTGCCGGGATTCAAGGGTGACATAGGCCTGCAGATAGCCTTTTTCGTATACGACCTGCGCTTTCCAGGTGATCTTTCGCTTTTCGCTGCGGTAGAACTTGAACGGGGTGAGGAACTGGATCTCCTCCAGCCCGGTCACATCGAAGCCGCGCTTGCTGGCGCCGATCGAGGAGGCGACATGCTTGGCAGCTACCGTGAAGCCCTCGATGCCCATCACGCCGGGCAGCAGCTCCACGCCGTTCAGGGCATGATCCCTCAGGAAAGGCTCGCTGGAAGGGTCCAGCTCGGCCTCGAGCAGGATGCCCTCGTGCAGGCGCAGGCCGGTCGCGCGCGAGAGCATCACGTGGATCGGCTCGCCCTCGGTCAGCGCCCGGTTGGCGGCTTCCAGGTCCATCCCGCCGTCCTCGCGCCCGGCGGTTTCCAACCGGCCGAGCGAACCGGAGAGGATGACTTCGCCGCCCCTGGCGCCGTGGGTCAGCTCGTCGTAGACGTGCGGCGCTGCCTCCTGCGGGGAAATCATCTCAATGCCGGCGCGCCTCATCAGCTCGGGGATATAGCCGCGCGCGGACATCCCCACTTCTGACCAGGCGCCCCAGTCGATGGCGAGCACTTTTACTCCGTCCGCCTGCGCATTCAGCGCCGCGCCGACCGCGCACAGCCAGTCGTTGGCCGCGCTGTAATCGCTCTGCCCGGCGTTGCCGAAGCGCCCCGCCACCGAGGTAAAGAATACCACCGCTCTCGGCTGCAGCTTGAGTTTACGCAGCGACTGGTAAAGGTTGAAGAAACCACCCACCTTGACCGCGACCGTCGCGTTGAACTCGTCCAGCGGCTTGCTTTCCAGCCGGCGGCTGTGCTCCAGGCCGGCGGCATGCAGGACGACATCCGGCCTGCCTGCCTCCGCGGCGACGGTCTGTACCGCTTTCTCGACTTGCGCGGGATCGGTGATGTCGCAAACCAGGTATTTTGCCTTTCCGCCAGCCTGCTCGACCGCGCGCATCGCCTCCAGCGTCGCGGCGGCGCGCTCGAGCGCGCTCAGGCGGCTGTCGATCTGCCGGGGAGTTGGCTTTTTTCCTTCCGCGCTCAGGCGCTGGACGAGATCCTTTTTCAGCCCCTCGCGGTCTGAGCGCAGCCGGGCAACGTCCGCGTCGTCCGCTGGCGGCAGCGGCGTGCGGCTGAGCAGATAGAAGCTGCCCCTGGTTCGTTGCGCCAGGTCGATCACGATCGGCGCGCTGATTCCCGCCGATCCGCCGGTCACCAGGAAAACCGGCCGCTCGCCGAGCTCGAATGGCTGCTCGTCGACCGGGCGCTCAACCATTGCCACGCTGAAGCGCTGCTCGCCCTTCCAGCCAATTTCGACCGCGCCAGGATCGCGCAGCGTTTCCTCGATCAGCCTGGCAGCAACCGTGCTCGCGCTTTCGTCCGCCGCAAAATCGACCACTTTGACGAACGAATTCGCGCGCTCCATCTGGATCGCCTTGGCGAAGCCGCGCACTGCCCCGCCTGAAGGCGCAGGCGGCAGGCTGCCATCGTAGCCGTGCAGCCCGCCCAGCCGCGTCGCACAGATCAGGAAGGGCGCTGCATGAATTTCATGCAGGATGTGATAGAGCGGCAGGATCCTTTCATCCTGCAGCTCCTGCCAGGATGCGGTTGTTTGCTCATCCAGCCCCGCCTCCGCGTCCAGCGCCGGCAGGTAGAAGACGCCGTGGATCGGGCCGACCGACTGCCAGGCTCTTAAGTTTTCCATCAGCATATTTTGAGGCTGCGGCGCTGCCAGCAGCACCTGCACCTTGCGCGCGCGCAGGCGCCGGGCGAGTGAATCGGCTGCCTTGCCCCGGTCAGCGACCACGAGAACCCTGACGCCTTCCTCCAGCCTGACTCCGGTCGGCAGGCACAGGTCGAGGCGCGGGCGCAGCACCGGCAGCGGCAGCCGTCTGCGCAGACCGCCGGACTGCGCGGCTGTTTCGGCTTGGGCTGCCCCATCTTCGCTGCTCTCCACGGTTGATTCTCCAGTCGTTTGGGAAGTTGCGAGCTCGGGCTCGGACTGCGTGGATTGAGTGCCCGGCTGCACTGCGCCAGCGCCCGCCGGTGCGAGCGCCTCCTGCACAAACGCGACTACCTTTTCCAGCGTGTTGTAATCCACCAGGCGCAGATCTTCGCGGCGGGGGATGCCGTAATTTGTGCGCACGGCGGCAAACAGCTCGGCCTGCTTGACCGTGTCGATGCCCAGGTCAGCTTCCAGGTCGAGATCCATGTCGAGCATTTCCTTCGGGTAACCGGTCTTCTGGCTGACCAGATCGAGGACGAAGGCAGTAATTTCGCCGATTTCCTCTCCGCTCGCAGCCGAGGCAGGGATCGTCCGAGCAGACGGCTCAGGCTGGCCGACCGTCTCGGCCGCCGCGGCTTTTTCTTCCGCTTTCGATCCGTCCGACGCAGGCGCCGCCTGCGGCTGAGCGTCGAGGATGAACTGGATCACCTTGGCCAGCGTGTTGTAATCCACCAGGCGCAGGTCTTCACGGCGCGGGATGCCGTAATGGGTGCGCACCATGGCGAACAGCTCTGCCTGTTTGACCGTGTCGATGCCCAGGTCGGCTTCCAGGTCAAGGTCCAGGTCGAGCATCTCGGGCGGGTAGCCGGTCTTTTCGCTGACCGCCGCCAGCACGTACTGCTGTACCGCTTCGCTTTCGACGCTGCCCGCGCCCGCAGCACTGGCCTGGAAAGCCGGTTCAAGCGTCGCCTGGACGGCAGGCTCAGGCTGCTTTTGGGATTTTTCGACCGGTGTTGGGATTCCTGTGGAGAGCGCTTCATGCATGAACTGGATCACTTTTTCCAGCGTGTTGTATTCCACCAGGCGCAAATCCTCCCGGCGCGGGATGTGATAATGCTCGCGGATGGTCGCGAAGAGCTCAGCCTGCTTGACCGTATCGATGCCCAGGTCGGCCTCCAGGTCGAGACCAAGATCGAGCATCTCGACCGGGTAACCGGTCTTCTCGGCGACCTGCTGCAACACATACGCCTTGATCTCCTCGGGCGCTGCCTGCGCGGCAGCTGGTGCAGGCATCTGGGCTGTCGCAGCAGGGACATTCGCGACCGGCTGTGCCTGAGCCGCCGGTTGAACCACCGCGGCAGGATGCTGCTCAGCCGTCCGTTCTGCCCACAGCGTCGGACCCTGCCCATACTGCCAGGTCGATGCCGCCGGCGCTTTCAGCGGCGGGCCGGCGTGGCGGATGCGCAGCGTGCGCTGCATTACTTCCAGCTCGGCGCTTTCGTAGCCGGCCACGCTCGCCACCCAGCTGTCGTAGCGCCCCTCTACTTTCCGCTCCTTCACTCCCGGGATAACCCGCAGGAGCGCCATGGCAATCTGCGAGCCGAAACCGGCGCCCAGGCGCAGCACGTAACGCAGCGGGTAGCTGCCGCCGCGCGAGAGGTTCAGGTCGCCAAGCTCGGGATCAGGCTCGAACTGTTCGTCATAATTGGCAATCGGCGGCGCGATTCCGTGTTCCAGCGCCTTGACCGAGACCACATCCTCGATGCCCACCCCCATTGTGTGTCCAGTGAAGCCCTTGGTGTTGGCGATGATGATTCGATTGGCATGATCGCCAAAAGTGTGCCGCAGCGCGTTGATCTCGGCGGAGGCCGAGCCGCCGCGCGCGGGGGTGTAGGTTTCGTGTGACATGAACATGGTCTCGGCTGCGATCTCGCCGCGGCGAATGCCAAAGCGCTCCTCCGCCTGACGCATCAGGCGGTCCATCACCTCGCGTACGTGGGGCACATCCAGACGCGTGCCGTGGAAGGCGCTGTTGGCAATCTGGGTCGCCAGGATTTCACAGATGCCCTTCATCCCGCGCTCGCGCACCGCATCCTCGGATTCGACCACCAGGGCGGCCGCGCCCATGCCCATGATCAGCCCGTTGCGCCGCCGGTCGAAGGGCAGCGCCGCCAGGCGCAGGTCGCTCTCGGTCGTCGTCGCCCCGGAAGCCAGCAGACCCGTTCCGATCCAGGCGGCGGTGGTGGGATTGGTCACATCGTCGCCGGCGATGATCACCACCCGCCGGCAGCGCCCGTTGCGAATCCAGTCCTCGGCGATGGCGATGGCGTGCGTGGTGGTCGCGCAGGCGGCGTTCACGTAGGTGTTTGGCCCGCGCGCGCCGATGTACTCGGCGAATTGGGAATGCCCCATGGCCAGAATTCGGAAGATGAAGCGCCGGTCGAAGTGATAATCCAGCTCGCTCAGCTTCACTTCGAGCTCCCGGACGCGCGCAGACAGGGTTGTGCGTAACTCAGTTTGTTCATCCGGCAGCAGCGCCAGGATGCCCCTGACCTCGTTCAATTGGACCTGCAACTGCCTGTGCGCATAGAAGCGGTCGGCTTCCTCGGCCATACGGTCGACGCCCGGGAAGGCGGAGGCGAAGATCACCCCGGTTTCATCGCGCAGCGCCTGCGGCAGCAGCCAGCGGTCAGGCAGATAGGTGCCCTTGCTGGTCTGGCGGTAGGCCATCACCAGCGGAATGCCGGCGTCTCGCAGCGCTTCGATGCCTGCGGCGATGGCGAGTTGGGTGGATATATCGCATGCGTCGGCGCGCTCGGTTGGGACGCCAAAATCTTGGATCAGGTCGAACGAACCGCGCTGACCGGCGAGCTTGATGGTCATGTCCAGGCGGTCGATGTTGACCATCTGCGCGCCGGCGTCGCTTTTCTCCAGGCGGGTGACGCGTTTCTCAACCATCGCCCGGCGGGCGTCTTCTGGCAGCGCATCGATGCGTATCTCCCCCTTGAGGATGCTTGTGACGTTGTTATCAGCGAAGACGGCCCCGCCGCGCCCCGGCAGCCCCAGGCCGGCCCCGCTGATCACCACCGAACCGGTCAGAGGCAGCCTGCCGTCGATGACCGCTGCGTTGACCTGCGCGGCTGGCGCGGATTGCTGAACCGGCTCGCTGATGCTCACTGGCCGGGAATCAAGCTTTCTTGCCCCCTCGGCTGCGGGACTGGCAGTTTTGCCGTCGGCGTCAGCGTAGAGCACTCCGGCGGCGAAAAGCCCGCACAGGGCCTCGTTGAAGCTGACCACGGCTCCTTTGCGCGGGTGATTGGTCGAAAGCAGGGTGACGTCACTCTTTTCCTTGAAATTATCCGTCGCCAGGGCATTGAGCACACGCTTCGGCCCAACCTCAACGAACACCCGCACGCCCTGGTTGTAGAGCGTCTGCATGCCCTTGATGAACTGCACCGGCGATGCCACCTGCCGGCCGAGAATATCGAGAATTTCGGCGCGGCCGTTCGGATAAAGCTCGCCGGTCACGTTTGCCACCACCGGGATCTTCGGCGGCTGCAGGCTCATGCGCTCGATCACTTTCTTGAGCGGCTCGCTGGCGGGTGCGACTATGCGGGTATGAAAGGCGTGCGAGACCGGGATCTTGGTCGCCTGAAAGCCGGCCTGATCAAAGGCCTTCAGCGCGGCATCCACCGCGCTGGTGTTGCCGCCGACCACAGATTGCAGCGGGCTGTTGATGTTGGCCAGGACGACGTAGCCTTCCACCTGGCCGAGTATCTTTTCGACCAGCTCGATCGGCGCGGAAACCGCCGCCATGCAGCCGTTATCCTCCATCGAGACTTTCTTCATCTCGCGTCCACGGGCGCTGACCACCTCGAGCGCCTCGGCGAAGGTCATCACCTCCGCGGCGACCAGAGCAGCATACTCGCCCAGGCTGTGTCCAATGACCAGATCGGGTCGGTAGCCGTACTTCTGCATCAGGCGCAGCATGGCGACGTTGGCGGTCAGCATGGCCGGCTGAGTGATGGCTGTGTCGCGCAGGGCGGTTTCCGCCGCTTTGAGCGATTCCTCGTCGCCCTTGACGTAGATGTAGCTGGTCAGCGGGCGCCCGAGGATAGGCGTCATGATCTGATCGGCTTCCTTGAACGTGTCGGCGACGACCGGCTCCGCCTCGCACAGGTCTTTGAGCATATTGACGTACTGCGACCCCTGGCCCGGGAAGAGGAAAGCCAGTTTGCCGGGCACGCCGCTGCCGCGGTAGACGCCCTGGGCATTCAACGCCTGCCAGGCGCTGGCCGAATCAGCCTCGACTGCTGCCAGAGCCTTCTCCGCGCGCTTGACCAGCTCGACGGCATCACCGTAATCGATCGCGATCCGCTCAGGCTGGCGAAGATCTGCCGCCGGGGGTACGAACGGCTGCGGAACCCTGCCCTCCCGCGCATCATCTAGCACGGACTGCAGCCCAGCCCTCAATTCGTTTTTCGAAGGCGCGCCGAGGAAAAGCAGCCCCCGGTAGGTCGGCATTCTGTTGATCGTTTCCACCGTGAGGAGCTTATCTCCGGTTGAATCCGGCTGCGCCGCCGCGGCCAGCTCGATTCCAGGGAAGACTTTGGTTTCAGAGGTCAGCAATCCCGGCACCCATTCCTCCATCACCAGATGGAAATTCGTCCCGCCGAAACCGAAGGAGCTTACTCCCGCCCGGCGAATTTCGCCCGGCAGGTTCTCCCATGGGCGCGTCTCGGTGTTGACATAGAAGGGGATGTGCTCGAAATCGATGTCGGGATTGGGCCTGTGGAAATTGGCCGAGGGCGGCAGTGTTTTGGTGTGCAGCGCCAGCGCCGCCTTGAGCATGCCAGCCGCGCCGGCGGCGCTTTTCAGGTGCCCGATGTTGGATTTGACCGACCCGAGAGCGATCTGCCGCGCCGGCAGGCCGAATTGACCGAATATCGCGTTCAGACTGTTGACCTCGACCACGTCGCCAACTTTAGTCGAAGTGCCGTGCGCCTCGATCAATCCCACACTGGCGGGATTGACGCCGGCGTTCTTCCAGGCTCGCTCGATCGCTCGCTGCTGCCCGAGCGGATTGGGCGCGGTGATGCCCTTGCCCTTGCCGTCGCTGCTGCTGCCGATGCCGCGGATAACGGCGTAGATTTTATCCCCGTCCCTTTCGGCGTCCGCCAGACGCTTGAGCAGGAAAAGCGCAGCCCCCTCACCCATGACAAAGCCGTTCGCGCCCTCGGCAAACGGGCGCGACCCGTCCGGGCTGAGCGCGCCGATCTTGCAGAACTTGACGAAGCCCTCGATGCCCATGTTGCGGTCCACGCCGCCGGTCAGCGCGGCGTCGAACTGATGCGACACCAGCCCGTCGACGGCTGCCTGCAGCGCAGCCAGGGACGAGGCGCAGGCTGCGTCGGTGACGAAATTTGGCCCGGCGAAATTGAACACGTTGGCGATCCGTCCGGCGATGATGTTGCCCAGCTCGCCGGGCATGGTGTCCTCAGTGATGCTGGCGATCCGCGCGCGGAAATCCTGCTGAACCCCATCCATCAAAGCCGCCTGAATCTCCTGCGGAAGAGCGCGGAATGCACCAAGGCTGGAAAGCGAGGCGAGGAAATCCGGCAGGTGAATGCGCAGGCTGGTCATGTAGTGGTTTTCGCCTGCCAGAGCGTTGCCGAGGATCACCGCGACCCGGCTTTGCTCGAGCGGTTTTTGCGGGTAACCGTAGTCGAGCAAAGCCTGCCTGGCGGTGGCGATGCCCCATTTTTGCCCCTCGTCCATCACCGACATCACGCTGGGCGGGATGGGGATGCCCCATTTCAACGGTTCGAAGTTGAACGAGCGCACCCACCCGCCGATCTTGCTGTAGGTTTTATCCACGGCGGACGGGTTCGGGTCGTAGTACAGGTCGGTTCGCCAGCGCTCTGCCGGCACATCATAGATCGAGTAACGGTTTTCGAGAACATTCTTCCAGAAGCTGTCCGGATTTTCAGCATCCGGCATGATCGCCCCCAAACCAACAATGGCTACTGCTTTAGGGTCTAACATGGGAAATGCTCCTTGCTTTTGTCGGAATAAATTGCATTACGGATACGGAAAATACAACCCCTTTTAATCCAAGCGGTTGCGAGATTAATGATCTATCCGATTAACATTATCGGCATACAGTTCTTCATCCCCATCCATACGATACATTCCGACCTCTGGCCAGTCCGAATATCCCGGGCGTGATATACTAACAGATTGATGCAGCCTGGCTAATCGGTATATTGCGCGGAGGGAATGATGTCACTCATCGATCATCTGAACAGCGAAGAGCAAAGCCTTGTTAGAAGCTTCAAATTGCCGATCGATATCCAGAATTACCTTGATTCGATCCCCTACATCGGTGAAGACCACAACCGTACGCCGGTCGAGGTGATTCGCGACGGTCAATGCCACTGCCTGGACGGCGGATTGTTTGCCGCGGCCGCGTTGCGGTTGATCGGATATGCGCCGATGATTATGGATCTTCTCCCTGAGCCAGGCACAGATGATGATCACGTCCTGGCGGTGTTCAAGTACAACGGCCGTTACGGCGCGGTGGCGAAATCAAACTTTGCCGGACTGCGTTACCGTGAGCCGGTCTACGCCTCGCTGCGCGAGCTGGCGATGTCGTACTTTGAAATGTTTTACAATATCGAAGGATTGAAAACCCTGCGCGGTTACACCCGCCCGATGGACCTCTCCCGTTACGACCGCTATGAATGGGAGACACTGCCTGCCGGCGTGGAACTTGTCGTCAGGCGCTTCTACGCGCTGCGGAGCACGCCGCTTCTGGACGAAGAAGCCGTCCGTTTCCTATCCCCCATCGACAGGCGCTCCTATGAAGCTGGTATGCTCGGCGCCAATTATGACGGAATATACAAACCCGCGGTCGGGTTGGAGTGACAGCAGCGGGCATCTCGACATCCCTGGACGGCTGATAACGCGATGACGCCGAACCCTGCCAGATTGCCGACCCTCGGATTAGCACTGCTGCTCACAGCCGTGTTCGCCGCCGGCCTGGGCATCATCCTCTACGCGACGGACATCGCTCCATGGGCATATTCGGATTCCGCGGCTTATCTGACGGCAGCCGGCAACTTCTCCAGCGGGCAGGGCCTGACCATACCGGATACTCACGGGAGACCCACCCTGCTGAGTCTGCATCCGCCGCTCTTTCCAGTATTGCTCAGTCTGCCGATCTCCCTGGGCGCGGACGGGATCCAGGCGGCGCGCTGGCTCAATGCGCTCTTGTTCGGATTGTTCTGCGCGCTGACCGTCTGGTCGACCTGGCGCTTCAGCCGCTTACTGGCGCTGTCTGCCCTGGCGGGGATTTTGCCCTTGTTTTCACCCGACCTTGTGCGCCTTTTTTCCGGAGCAATGTCAGAGGGGATGTTTCTGGTGAGCGGATTTTTCGGGCTTTACCTGCTGGCTGAACACCTGCTCTCCCCTTCTAGCCGCGGACGACTTGCCCTGGCGGGGCTGCTGATCGGGCTGGCCACCCTGGCGCGCTACGCCGGCGCTGCGTTGATCCTCGCCGGCCTGCCTGGGCTTCTCTTGATACGCGCCGGACGTGAAAAAAAGCGGCTGGCTGCCGACCTGGCCATATTCGCTGCCGGAGGGATCATTCTCCCATCGAGTTGGCTCATCTATGCTTTTATCGAAACCGGCGCTATTGGGGGGCGGGGCATTGCGGCGGCAGACTCGATCGCGCGGGGGCTGCAATATTACGCACAGGCCTTTTATGAGAACCTGATCCGCTGGCTGCCGTTCATCACCCGCGGCAACCGTTATCTTCCAATCCCTTTCAAGCTGGCGATTGGCGGAATGTTCCTTGTCGTTGCAGTTGGAATACTTATCCGGCAGGTCAAAAAGCGCCGATTGGCTGAGCAGGTGCGCGCGCCGTGGATCTGGTCAGCCCTGCTCGGATTGTTCATGCTCGGCTACCTGGCCATCCACCTGGCTGGCGTCCTGTTCAGCGATACTCCCGCGGACGTTGACTGGCGCCTGTTGGCTCCCATTCTGGCGGCCGGCTATTTCCTTCTGCCGATGCTGTTCGCGGCTTTCTCCCGGTTGGCCCAACGCGCCTGGCTGGTCAAGGGACTGTTCCTGATGACAGCGGTTGTCGTCGTCTGGTATTATCAGGGCAACACCATCTCTTACATCGAACAGATGCATTCCAATGGCGCGGGTTACACCAGCCTGCACTGGCGTGGAAATGAAGTTTTTGCGCACATTCGCTCGCTCGATCCTGCCCTCGCGCTGATGTCGAACGACCCGGGTCTGGTGCTGTTTTACACCGGCGCGTATCCCATCCTCATCGACATGCAAAGCGCCGAACCGCTCGAACGCGCGCCAGACGACCGAAATGCCTACCTCATCCTGTTTCTCCCGCAAGTCGAAGAGCTGTACGGCGCGGACGCCGGTCAATGGATGGAGAAAATCCGGACTTCAAGTGCAGCGATCTATAAAGCAAACGAGGTCGAAATATTACAATACAATCCCGTGGGACAAAAATGACAATGGGTACTCAACAACCATGAACCACACCGCCGGTCACCCACCACGATTTCGATCATCGATCTGGAAGATCACCGTTATCCCCTACCTGGCTTTTATATTAATACCAATCATCGCTCTTTTATTACGCGCATCACCTACTGAGATTCTCGCGAATTTGAAGAACGAGCAAATCCATCAGGCCATTCAATTAAGCCTGGTCACTTCGGGGATTACCGTGCTGTTGACGATCCTTTTCGGCACGCCGGTTGCCTATTACCTGAGCCACCCACACTACCACCTGCATGGACTGGTCGACACGCTGGTCGACCTGCCCACCGTCCTGCCGCCGGCGGTAGCCGGCGTCGCCTTACTGATGGCGTTCGGTCGGCGTGGGCTGGTCGGCACCCTCCTGCTGCCGTTCGGGGTGGAAATACCCTTCACGCCCGCTGCGGTGGTCATGGCGCAGATGTTCATCGCCGCGCCCTTGTTTATCAAGACCGCCGCAATCGGTTTCAGCGGGATCGATTGCGAATTGAAGCGAGCCGCCGCGCTCGACGGCGCCAACCGCTGGCAGACGTTCCGCTACGTGATGATCCCCATCGGCATCAACGCCCTGCTGAGCGGCTCCGCCCTCACCTGGGCGCGCGCCCTGGGCGAATTCGGCGCAACGATCATCTTTGCCGGCAACTTTCCGGGCCGAACCCAGACCATGCCGCTGGCGATCTACATCGGCTTTGAAATCGACCTGAACGTCGCCCTGACTCTGGCTGTCATTCTGATTGGCATCTCGTTTGCGGTGCTGGTTTTGTTGAAACTCGTTCTGAACCGGCGCAGGCGCGGCGAAACAGCCGCTGAGCAGGACTGGTGAATAAGCCACCTTCGATAGCCGGTTTACCGCTCCGCAGAATCCTGGGACCACTCGCAGGTTTCGTGTTAATCGCTTTGTCAGCCTGCGCCGGCGCTCCCAAGTCGCCGGCTGCGGCAGAACGGCCGCCGCAGGAGCTCACCATCATGGCAGCCTCGTCCCTGACGGAAGCATTCACTGAACTGGCCGCGGTGTTCGAGGCGGCCAATCCCGATATTCGGGTCGAGCTAAACTTCGCATCCTCGACCCAACTTGCTCAACAGCTCACCAGCGGCGCCAGAGCGGATATTTTCGCCAGCGCGGATAAAAAACAAATGGACGTCGTCATCGATAGCAGTCGGGTAAAGCGTCAGGACGCATCTGCCTTTGTCACAAACAGACTGGTTGTAATCTATCCAAGCGACAATCCAGGCGAAGTTTCCTCGCTGACAGATCTGGCGAGGCCAGGCGTGAAGGTACTGCTAGCCGCGCCTGAGGTGCCGGTCGGGCAGTACTCGCTCGATTTTATGGAAAAAGCCTCAATGAAGACAGAATTCGGCCCAGATTTCAAAGATCATGTCCTCGCCAATGTCGTTTCCTACGAGGCATCGGTCAAGGGGGTGGTGGTCAAGGTCGGCCTGGGCGAGGCAGACGCCGGCATCGTCTACGCGACTGACCTGACCCCCGCTAACCGCGCGGTTCTGGGCAGCATCGCCATCCCGGATGAGCTCAACGTCGTCGCCGAATACTATCTCGCCCCGATCGCGGATGGAAACCACAGGCAGGCAGTTCGCTGGATCGAATTTCTTCAGTCATCCGAGGCAGCAAAGGTATTTGAAAGTTATGGCTTTATGCCTGCCTCGTCAGAGGGAGTCCGGTGATCAGTAACTGGCTCACCTCAGCGCACAGCGGTGTTATCGGTGCAAACGAAGGTGACGCCAACAGGTGTTACTCATAACCTCAGGATTCGAAATAAACCGGATTCGAGAGCAGCGCAGGCAGCGGCGGTAGGCCGGGGATGAAGCTGCGCAGGATTTCGACCCGGGCGAAGCCCGTCGACGCCACTGGATAGACCAGCTCGACCTCCCCATCCGTGGCTGCCTTGAAGATCACATCGCTGCTTGCGGCGGTTACCACCCTCAGCAGGTCGCCTGTAAGCAGCCCCGCTGCGCGAATGCGCAACTCGTTGACCTCATTCCATGAGACTCCGTCACCCATCCCCGCGTCACCAGCGCACAGCTCAGCCGTCGGTCCATTAGGCGCAAAGGTGATGAAGGCATGTCCCTGGCGGATCGCGGTGAGGATGTCGCTCGCCCCGGCAGATTCGGCATAGACGCCCATTGTCGGCCCGCCGAGGAAGATGAAAGGGGTGTCGCGGTGGTAGTCGCTGCCGCCCGAGATCGGGATCTTCCTGCCGGCTGCCAGCAACTGCTGCCATAGCCCGATCGCGCGCAAGTTCGATTCACGCATCGGCCCGTTCCAGACCTCCAGGCAGTCATACGGAAGCCGGTTGAAATCGAACTGAAAAGGGCAGATCTCCTCGAAGGGATGGTTGATCGTGATCAGCGCGCCGCGCTGCCTGGCGGATTCAAAGCGAGAACATACTTCTTCGAAGCTATTGGCGTAAAAAGGTTCGTCGTATGGGCAGTCGACCCCGATGAAATTCGCGTGTCCCTGAAAATGCGTCCATTCCACGCCGGGGATCATCGTCACGCCGGGGATGCGCGGCAGCCGCTCGGTCGAAACCTGCTGGTTGTGATCCGTCACCGCGACGAAATCCAGCCCGTTGCGCAGAGCCTTCCAGGCTAACTCCTCAAGCGTGTGCACGCCGTCGGATGCCAGCGTGTGGGTGTGCAGGTCGCCTTTGAGCAACCGCACTCGCTTTTCAGTGAATTCAATCTCATAGGAAACCGAGACGCCCCCCGGCGCGACTTTGTACGCGCCGACCAGAATCTGCCACTCGCCCGCAGCAATCCGGCGGGGTGTGTAGCCGGGGGTCGCGTCCGTCTCGCGCACGTAGATCTCAGTTTTGTCCGATCCTGAGGCGCCGACCTGACGCCCGTCCGGTCCGATCAGGCCGAGATCGATGATGTTGACTTCAGGGGTCGATAAGAATCGGCCCTGGTCAAGCTCGACCCGCTCCGCGAGGCGGCGTTGATAGCGGTATTTGATGGTCAGCATTTCGATCCCCGCCGGGACCTCGAAGGGAATCGTGAAATACTCCCCCTGACGGGCGGGTTCGATGTGGATATTGAGAGAGACTTGTTTATCCATGGTCATGTCATCTATTCGGCTGGTCGAGCACATCTGCCAGAAATCGCTGGATTTGCTGGTCCCAGTAAGGCCAGGTGTGGGTTCCGTCATATTCGTGAGCGGCGATATCCACGCCCAGCGAGCGGCAGGCGGCGGTGAAATGGAGATGCAGGGGGTAGAGATCCTCCTGCCTGCCGCAGGAGATATGCAGATACGGTAATTGCACCTTTTCCTTCACAGCTCGCTGAAGCCAGAAAACCGGATCGTGCTCGCCGCCCGGCAATGTCGATGGATCGCCGAATATCCAGGTAAATTCATTCCTGCGCGGATCGTCGTGGGGCATATGCGTCACGACTGCCATCGACACCAGCCCCGAGAAGCTGGCGGCGGCGAAGAAGCGCTGCGGGAAATTCAGCGCCGCTTTGAGGGCGCCGTAGCCGCCCATCGAGTTGCCCGCAATGAGAGTGTTTTCACGGCGGGGTGGAATCCCGAACACGTCTTCAAGGTAGCGCGGCAGCTCCTGGGTCAGGTAGTTGTAGTACTGCTGATCGTTTGGCAGGTCGGAATAAAACGAGCGCCCGACCGAAGGCATGACCACCACTAGCCCGTATTGAATGGCATATGTTTCGATCGAGGTATAGCGCTGCCAGGCGCTGCCGTCGTCGCTCAAACCGTGGAGCAAATAGAGGACCTTTCGCTTGCGAACCGGAATATCCTTCATTTCCCCCGGATTTGGCAGAATGATATAGAGCGGTGAGTTGACTTTGCTGGTTGTGGGAGTGTGATCCAGTCTGATCAGGGCCATGAGATTGCTCCTTGTCTAATCCATTGGCGTCGAAGCGATTACCGGCGCCTCGGCAGCCGCGTCTGGCTTGCGGAAGTTGACCGTGAACGAGAATGCAAAGCTGATCAGCGTCATCAGGATTGGGAAGAGGGTCATCAGGAAGCGGGCTGCCTGATCCGGAGATGCTCCGGGATTGTCGCCGCTCTCGAAGCCGAACAACCTGAACACAAGCCAGAAGGCCAGACTGGTGAACAATCCGTTCAACCGGTTCATGAATCCGAGCGCGTTGGAGATGATCCCCTCGCGGCGCAGGTTGTGCCGGGCTGTATCCTCATCGATGACTTTTGCCCCGATCAAATCCATGGTCGTGATCACTCCGGCAAATCCAAAACCGACCAGAGCCGAGCCGACGATCGCTGTCGGCAACGAGTTGGCAAAATACAACGCCGCAAAGGCAACCGCCAGGGATGCCAGCGCGATCCGCCAGACCGGAATGAGTGAAAAGCGGCGCACCAGCCTGGCCCAGACCGCCACGCAGACGATCGCGATGATCAACACGGATGCATACAATATCGTCTGCTGGCTATCCGAAATTCCCAGGGTGTACTTGGCAAAAAACGGCAGGGAGGCCAGAACCAGCGACATGGCCGCACTGTAGAAGGCGTTGGTGAACCCAACCAGCCAGAATTTAGCGTTTGCAGCCAGATCCTTCAGGCTTTTGAATAACGGCGGTTTGGCATCCAGCTCATCGATGCGCACTTCTTTCGCCGTCAAGGACATATACAAGATCACCACCCCGCCGAGAATGCCGTAAACGATCGCTGTCGTGCTGAAGCCGATCGCGCTGGTGACCATTGGCGTCAGCGCGATGCTGATGATCATCGCCACCAGTTGAAAAGCCTGGCGCAGAGCGTTGGTCGCCGCCCGGCTGGCGTCGGTGCGGAAGAGCTCGGGGAAGAGCGCGCCGTAGTTGGCATTGATGACCGAATCGACTGTGCCGGTGAAGATGTAGAACAGCATTGCATAAGCCAGCAGCGACTGCCCGGCCAGGAATTGCGGGGTGGAATAGAAAGCGATCAGTCCGAGTACCAGCAGCGGGGTGCCGATCACCAGCCAGGGACGGCGACGCCCCCAGCGCGACCTCGTCCGGTCGGAGAGAAAGCCGTAGATGGGATTATCCAGTGCGTCGATGAAAGTGTAAACAAGCAGAATCGTGGCAAATTGCGGCGTGGTCAGGCCCAGCCGGTCGACGTAGAAAATGGCGGCGTAGGTTTTGAGCATGTTGATCGGGATAGATGTGCCAAACATCCCGATAGCGTAATTGAATGACTTCAGCTTCTCGGATTTCATAGAATCGCTCCTGAATCGAAAGAAACACGTGGGGAAAAAGGGAAATTATCCTGATGGAATTCTAGATGCAAACATTTTTACTGGCAAGTGAGAATACCACCGGACAGGCTGATCCAAATCCGTGGTAAGGGTTGAGGGAAAACTTCTGCGCAAAAAAATCATACGCCTGCTGGCAGGCTAATCGCAGTTGGGAACGCCGATCCAGCACGGAAGCTGGTCAGCGATGAAGCCGCCCAGGATTGCGAATATGCCAGCCAGGATCAGGACGGCAAGCAGCAGATTGACCGGATGAGCCAGAAGTCCTCTGCCCAGCCTCAATGAAGTCGATATGGGCGCACTGACAACGCCAAACGCCAGCGCTAAGAGCAAGAACATGCCGATGAATATCACTGAGCCGAAAACATCCGGCTGGCTTGCGGACAGCCCAAGCAAGCGGCGCAGGCGCTCGATACTCGGTTCGAGATCTACCGCCATCATCGCAACCAGGACGGTCATCGGCAGGCAGAGCAGAACCGCAGCAACCGCCGCAGTACTAGGTCGATGGAGAAGGGTTTTCATGGTTTTTCCTCAGCCAGCGTCCGTTGATCTCTCTACCACATAAGGATTCTGGATGCTTTGTTCAGGTGCCGATCAACTCATCGAGGGATTCAAAGTAAAGCGGACGCCGCTGGTGGGCATTTTACATTTATTCATGGATTTATTCAAATCCCTCACCTGCTACAGGTACCATTTGGCGAATTCAAGAACATCGAACGGTGACTGTCCGCAGAGAACAGAATCGGACCGCTTTTGAGAGTCAACCGACGCAGTTTTCAGGGTAAACTCAATGGTGTGATCTCCTGCGAGTAGGATTACTAAATGCCTGAATTTATCGCGACCGCCATAGCCCATCCGAATATTGCCTTCATCAAGTACTGGGGCAACCTGGATGACCGCCTGCGCCTGCCGCAGAATTCATCCCTATCGATGAACCTGGCCGGGCTGGAGACGCGCACGACCGTCCAGTTCGATCCCGGGCTGGAGCGCGATTCGTTGACGATCAACGCTCAGCCGGCTAGCGGCGATGCGCTTCAGCGCGCCTCAGTATTTCTCGATCACCTGCGCCAACTGGCGGGCAAACCACTCTACGCCAGGATCGAATCGATAAGCAATTTCCCAAGCGGAGCGGGCATCGCATCCTCAGCGGCCGCTTATGCCGCGCTGGCGCTGGCCGGCTCGCGCGCGCTCGGCCTGGAGCTGAGCGAGCGCCAGGTGACCATCCTCGCCCGGCGCGGATCCGGTTCGGCGGCTCGCTCTATACCTGGCGGCTACGTCGAATGGCACGCCGCCACGCGGGACGAGGACTGTTTTGCCGAATCAATTGCCCCGCCCGAGCATTGGGAGCTCACCGACTGCATCGCCGTTATCCAGACCGAGCATAAACCGGTCGGCTCCACCCAGGGGCACGCCCTGGCTACCAGCAGCCCGCTGCAAGCCGCGCGGGTAGCGGACGCGCCGCGCCGGCTGGAGGTCTGCCGTTCGGCGCTGCTGAACCGCGACTTCGCCGCCCTGGCCGAGATCGTCGAGCTGGACAGCAACCTGATGCACGCGGTGATGATGACCTCGCAGCCGTCGCTGTTCTACTGGGCGCCGCAATCACTAGCGATCATGAAGGCGGTGGCATCCTGGCGCAGGGAGAACATCCAGGCCTGCTACAGCCTGGATGCCGGGCCAAACGTGCATGTGATCTGCACGGCGGGTTACGCCCGGCAGGTGAGAGAGAGGTTGGAGGCTATGCCGGGCGTGCTTTCGGTGCTCAGCGCCCCGCCTGGCGGGCCGGCGAGGATCGTTTAGCCAACCAGGCTGAATCATTGCGCGAGACCATAGATTAATGAAACGCACGCCATTGGCCAAGCGACTAATCGTCTATCGTTCCATATAAATTCACAAACTGGTATCCTATCGATTTCCATGTTTTTGCGCAAGCCCTCCAAACAAGATATAATTGCGAATAATTAGAAAATCGCTTAGAAGTGAGACGAGGATGATCGATCCGCTAACCCTGTTAATGTTTATCCTATTCTTCGGTTTCATGCTTTTCGTGCATGAGCTGGGACATTACCTGTTCGCAAAAATATTCGGCATCAATGTTGAGGAGTTCGGCTTCGGCTATCCGCCGCGGCTGGTCAAGCTCTTCAAGATCAAAGAAACCGAATTTTCGCTCAACTGGATCCCCTTCGGCGCGTTTGTGCGCCTTTCCGGCGAGACCGATCCGACCGTGCCGGGCGGTTTTGGCACCGCCAAACCCTGGAAGCGCATCATCGTCCTGCTCGGCGGGCCGCTGATGAACCTGGCCACCGGCGTGCTGCTCTTCACCCTGCTTTTCAGCCAGGTTGGCGTGCCAGATTACACCAAGGTCATGATCGCCTCGGTCGCCGAAAACTCGCCGGCAGCGCAGGCCGGGATGCAATCCGGCGATCTGATCAGCCAGGTCAACCAGACAGCCATCAGCGACAGCGATACCCTGATCCAGTTGATCCAGGACAATAAAGGCAAGGAAATCGAGATGGTGCTGCAACGCGGCGAAGAAAGCGTGGTCGTCCGCGCAGTTCCGCGGGTCAATCCGCCGGAAAACGAGGGCGCGCTCGGCGTCGGCCTTTCCACACCAATGGTGCCAGTCCCCTGGATCAGGACCATCCCGATTTCGGTTCAGGCCACCATCGATCAATGCGTGGCGATCCTCGAGATGCCGGGCATGCTCATTCGCGGCGAGGTGCCCAAGGAGCAGGCGCGCGTGGTCGGCGTGGTCGGCATCTACACGATGTTCTCACAGGCGCGCGAGCGCGACGTCGAAAACCAGACCTCGGCTGATCCGATCGACCGCACCTTCACGCTGCGCCTGTTGATCCTGATCTCGATCGCGCTCGGGCTGACGAACCTCTTCCCGATCCCCGCCCTGGACGGCGGCCGCATTCTGTTCATACTACCCGAGCTGCTTTTCCGCAAGCGCATTCCACCAAAGTATGAGAACCTGGTGCACCTAATTGGTTTTGTCACCTTGATTGCCCTGATGTTCTACATCACCGCCCAGGACATCATCAATCCGGTTAAATTGCCGTAGACTGTGCAGTTCAGCATGGAAATTCCCCAAAAATCCGCGGTTTCGTTCGATCTGGTGATCAAATCCCTGCTGGACAACAGCCAGCCCTTCCCGCCCGCCTACCTGCACCGTTTTTCGGACCTTGGAGCGGCCGAACTGGTCGAGTTGAAGAAAAATTGGCCGCAGGTGCTCCCGGACCGCAGAGCTGCGATCCTGGAGGACCTGGAAAACCTTGCCGAAGCCGATACGCTGGTATCCTTCGATGAGATGTGCAAGTTCACCTTGGACGACAGCGATCCGCGCGTGCGCCAGACCTCGCTGCAACTCCTGTGGGAATCGAACGAGCCTGCCCTGATCCCCAGGTTCATCCAGATGTTGAACACGGACGAAAATATGCTGGTGCGCGCGGCAGCGGCATCCTCGCTCGGGCAGTTCATCTACCTTGGCGAGCTGGAGGAAATTTCCGAAACCTGGTTGGAAAAGGTCGAAACGCAGTTGATCAGCGTCTATCGCTCCAATGAGGACGCCCTCGTCCGTCGGCGGGCGCTCGAATCGCTCGGTTTCTCCTCCCGAAAGGAAGTGGAGGGGTTTATCCGCTCCGCCTACAACAACGAGGATGCCGAATGGCTCAGCTCGGCGTTGTTCGCGATGGGCCGCTCCGCCGATACCGTCTGGGTGCCGGCCATTCTGGACATGCTCGACCACCCGAACGTCGAGGTCCAGTTTCAGGCGGTGCGCGCTTTAGGCGAGCTGGAATCCGCCCGGGCGCGCGGTCCGCTGATGGATTTGCTCGACGAGGGCATCGAAGACGACGAGGTGCGCTTGGCAGCGATCTGGTCGCTCTCGAAGATCGGCGGTGAAAACGTGCGCACCCGGCTCGAACAGATGCTGGAGGAGGCAGAGGACGAGGACGAGGCCGAATTGATCGAAGAAGCCCTGGAAAACCTGTACTTCACCGACGGCTTCGACCAGTTTGGCATGTTCGATTTCGATCAAAAGGAAAAAGACGAACTTGAGGAGCTGCTCGACCTGGACGAGGACGACCAGGGCGAGGATTTGGACGAGGAAGACGAAGACTGACCGATCCATTCGCGGGGGGCTGACGCTTGCGATATCCAACCATCATCCTGCTGATGATCACCAGCCTGCTGGCGGCGGTTTCTCGACCCGCCTTTCAGCCTGCCGTGCAATTCACCAACATCAGCAGCCGCTACGAATTCGGCAAGCAAGTCGAATTCATGGGGATGGTACAGGCCAGCGCTCCGCTGCAACGAGTCAACCTATTCATCCGCCCGGCGGGCGAGAATACGCGCGTGGTGTCGGTCGATCCACCCGCAGACGGCAACCTGCAGTCCAGCTACGACCTGACGCAGCACCCGCTGCGTCCATTCAGCCAGGTGGACTACTGGTATCGCGTCACCCTGGCGGATGGCAACACCTTCACCAGTGCTGAGTCGACGTTTCTTTACGAAGATAACCGCTTCGAATGGCACAAGCTGGAAGAAAAGGGCTTCGAAGCCGCCTGGCTAGAAGGCGAGCTTGAATTCGGCCAGTCGATTCTAAATGTGATCCAGACCAGTTGGACGAACGTACAGATATACCTGCCGGCTGAGACGCCCATGCCCCTGCGCGTGTACGTCTACCCGCGCGCCGCCGATCTGCAGGCGGCGCTGCAGTTGACCAGCACCCCCTGGATCGCCGGACACGCCAGCCCGGATTTGGGCGTGGTGCTGGTGTCCATCCCCTCGGGCCCTGACCAGCGCGCTGAAATGGAACGGCAAATCCCGCACGAGCTGATGCACATCGTCGAATACCAGCTTGCCGGGCCGGCCTACTCGCGCCTGCCAACCTGGCTGATCGAAGGGCTGGCGACCATCGCCGAGCTGTATCCCAACCAGGATTACGAGCGGGTGATGCAGAGCGCGATCCGCGAGGACAGGCTGCTGCCGATGGTCGGTCTGTGCGGCGAATTTCCACGCGACCTGTCCGGTGCGATCCTTGCCTATGCCCAGTCCGCTTCCTTCCTGCGCTTCCTGCACAAGAATTTCGGCAGCAGCGGGCTGGCGAACCTGATCGCGCAGTACCGGGATGGGTACGGCTGCGAGGAAGGCATCCGCGCGGCGTTCGACGAAACCCTGGTGCAGCTCGAAGCGCGCTGGAAGCAGGAATACCTCGGGCTGAATATGAGCGCCGCCTTATGGAAGAACCTGCAGCCTTACCTGCTGCTTTTGCTCATCATCATCCTGGCGGTGACCGCCTCGCTGATCCCCTTCCGCAGGCGGAAGGAGGCGCTCGAATGAACCAGCCTCCGGCTCAACAGGACCGTCCCGCGCGCGTGCACGCCTTCGTCGAGGGCAGTGTCCAGGGGGTCGGCTTCCGCGCTTATGTGATCGACTGCGCCGCGCGTCTGCGGCTGGTCGGCTGGGTGCGCAACACCTGGTTGGGTGAGGTCGAGGTGGTCGCTGAAGGTCCGCGCGCGCAGTTGGAATCCCTGCTGGAGATGCTGCGCAAAGGCCCGCCGGCGGCTTACGTGGAGCGCGTGCGCCAGGAATGGGAAGCGCCCACCGGTGAATTCCGCCGATTCCAGGTCAGATTGTCTGGGTAAGCGCTTTCTTCCAGTATTAGCCCTCACCCGGCCGCTCCCACAGGCGAGAGAGGATCGACTGAATCCCGTCCTAATCCATCTCCCCGGCGAGCAGTCTGGCTTTCTTCCAGGGCGGCATATCGGTTTCCTCCGCCAGCAATGCCTTCAACTCGTAGATCTGGTCGCGCAGCACGGCGGCTTTTTCAAACTCCAGGTTCTTGGCGGCCTGCTTCATCTGCGCTTCCATCTCGTGGATGATGCGCTTTAGCTCGTTCGGCGGCACCGGCGGGGCGCCTTTCCCTCCGCCGGCGGAGTATGACCCGCGCGACTCGGCCACGCTGGTCGCCGCGCCCAGCCGCTCGGTCAGGTCGTGAATCGCCTTGACGATGCTGGCCGGCTCGATGCCGTGCTCCTGGTTGTAATTGACCTGCTTCGTCCTGCGGCGGTTGGTCTCGTCGATGGCGTTTTTCATCGAATCGGTCATCCGGTCAGCATACATGATCACCTGCCCGTGGACGTGCCGCGCCGCCCGCCCGATGGTCTGGATCAGCGCGGTCGTCGAGCGCAGGAAGCCCTCCTTGTCCGCGTCCAGGATCGCCACCAGCGATACCTCCGGCAGGTCCAGCCCCTCGCGCAGCAGGTTGATGCCCACCACCACGTCGAAGACACCCCGGCGCAGATCGCGCAGGATGCCGATCCGCTCGAGCGTTTCCACCTCCGAGTGCAGGTAGTGCACCTTGACGCCCAGCTCGAGCAGGTAATCCGCCAGGTCTTCCGCCATGCGCTTGGTCAGCGTGGTGACCAGCACCCGCTCGCCGGATTCAACCCGCAGGCGGATCTCCTTGACCAGGTCGTCCACCTGTCCGCGCGTCGGGCGGATTTCGACCAGCGGATCGACCAGCCCGGTCGGGCGGATGATCTGCTCGACAATTTGATCCGCCTTCTTCAGCTCGTAAGGTCCGGGCGTCGCCGAGGTGTAGATGGTGTAGCCCATGTGATCTTCGAACTCTTCGAACTTGAGCGGGCGGTTGTCCAGCGCCGAGGGCAGGCGGAAGCCGTATTCCACCAGAGTCTCCTTGCGCGAGCGGTCGCCGTTGTACATCCCGCGGATTTGCGGGACGGTCATGTGCGACTCATCCAGGAAGAGCAGGTAATCGCTCGGCAGGTAGTCGATCAGCGTCCAGGGCGCCGAACCGCGCGGGCGCTGGTCGAGATGCCGCGAGTAGTTCTCGATGCCGGAGCAGTAACCCACCTCACGCAGCATCTCCAGGTCGTAGCGCGCGCGCTGATCCAGGCGCTGGACTTCGAGCAGTTTATCCTGCGAGCGGAAATACTCCAGCCGCTCTTCCAGCTCTTTCTCGATGTCGCTAATCGCCTTGCGCAGACGGTCCTCGCCGGCGATGTACTGCTTGGCCGGGAAGACCGCGACTGACGCCGGCGCGTTGAGCAGCTCGCCGGTCAGCGTGTTGACGATTTGGATCTTCTCCACCTCGTCGCCGAAGAAGGTGATCCGGTAGGCGGTGCGGTCCTCGTAAGCGGGGAAGATTTCGAGCGTGTCACCGCGCACGCGGAAGGTGCCCGGGCGCAGTTCCATATCGTTGCGCTGATACTGGATCTCGACCAGCTGGCGCAGCAGCGCATTGCGCCGGTAGATTTCGCCCAGGCTCAGTTGAATCTGTCCCTTACCGAACTCCTCCGGGTTGCCCAAGCCGTAGATGCAGGAGACCGAGGCGACGATGACCACGTCCTTGCGCGACATCAGCGCGGCGGTCGCCGCCAGGCGCAGCCGCTCGATCTCCTCGTTGATCTCGGTCTCTTTTTCGATGTACAGGTCGTGGCGCGGGACGTAAGCTTCCGGCTGGTAGTAATCGTAATAGCTGACGAAGTATTCAACCGCGTTCTCAGGGAAGAATTCCTTGAACTCGGCATAGAGCTGCGCCGCCAGGGTCTTGTTATGCGCCATGACCAGCGCCGGCTTCTGCAGCGACTGGATGATGTTGGCCATGGAGAAGGTTTTGCCGGTGCCGGTCGCGCCGAGCAGCACCTGATGGCGGTAGCCCTTCTGCACTCCTTCGACCAGTTGCCGGATGGCATCGGGCTGGTCGCCGGTCGGCTGGTACGGCGCGTGAAGTTTGAATTCCATAGCAACCTCTGGATTGTTCGTCAGGTTCTTGAACCAGGACGCTGCTTATTATTGATATTAACCACAATAAAATAATTATAAAACAAATATTCTAATTAATCCAGGTCAGGTTCACTTTTTTCCCCAATCTGGCAATCTCAATGTAAACACAGCCCCGCCCTGGGGATGGTTCGCCGCGGTCAAATCCCCCCCATGCGCCAGCGCCAACTGCCGGGCGATTGCCAGACCCAATCCGCTGCCGCCTTCCCCACGGCTGCGCGACGGCTGCGCCCGGTAGAAGCGGTCGAAGATTTTCTTTAACTCCCCTGACGGGATGCCCTCGCCGCTGTCGCGCACCTCGACGAACACGTTTTCGGCGTCCGTGCTGATCTTCACCGATATCTCGCCGCCCTCGGGCGTGTGGCGGATGGCGTTGCTGAGCAGGTTGTTGAGGATTTGCTCGATCCGGGTCGGATCGGCCACTACCACAATCTCCGTCTGCGCCGCCTGTATGCTCAAGCGGCGGCTGCCGGCGGCTGGCTCGAAGCGCTCCACCAGCCTGCGGATCCAGCCTATCAGCTCAAGCTGCGTTTTATCCAGCTGCAGCTCGCCGGCGTCGGCCAGCGCCAGCGTACGCAAATCCTCGACCAGCCGGCCGAGCAGCTCATTCTGCTCGAGCACCCGCAACAGATTGCCCTCGTCCAGCGGGTAGACGCCGTCCAGCATGGCTTCCACCTGCGCGCGCTGCACCGCCAGCGGCGTACGCAGCTCATGAGCCACATCCGCCGTCATCGCTCGCCGCTGCTGCTCGGATTCTTCGAGCGAGGCAGCCATCAAATTGAAGGACTCGCCCAGCAGAGCGACCTCGTCGCGGCCGCTGACCTTCACCCGCTGGCTGAGGTCGCCGCCGGCCATCGCCTGCGCGGCGTGCGTCAGCCGACGCAGCGGGCGAATCAACCCGGCCGCGATCAGCAGCGCCAGCACCAGCCCAATGGCTAGCGCGACCAGCCCCGCCGACAGCGCCGCCGAATTGAGCACCTGCATCAACAATCCCTGGTTTGCCCGACTCAATGCCCCGCCGCCGCCAATCAACAGATAGCCGATCGTGTTGCCGCGTGCATCCTGCAGCCGCACCGACTGATCCAATTCATCCTGCGCGAGTGTTGCCCCCTCGGATGTTCCCCGGCTGTCGTACAGAACCGTGCCGTCGAGGGAGGCCAGCTCGAGCTGCATCATGCCTGCGCCCATGCCCGGCATTTGGCCCTGTCCGCGCCGAAAGCCCGGGCTGGATGCGCCCTTCCCCATCATCATCCCCGCCGAGTTGATGACATCCTCCACCCCCTGCCAGTTTCCGTTCGATTGATAATACTCCTCGAGCGTATCTACCAGGCCGGTCATGCCGTACATCCCGCCGCGGAACAGGTAATTGGTCAGCTGATCGGCGGCATCCAGGCGGAAGAACACGACCACGCACAGCACGGCGATCACCGCGACCAGCGCCATGGCTAAGATCAAGCGCAAACGCATGGCCACCTCACCCTATCCCGCCTGCATTCTCAGACATCAGGCCTTCTTCATCTTGTAACCGACGCCGAAAACGGTTTCGATATAGCGCGGCTCTTTGGGATCCGGCTCCAGCTTGGCGCGCAGGTTCTTGATGTGCGCATCGATCGTGCGCTCGTAACCCTCATAGGCGACACCCTGCACCGCTTCCAATAACTGCAGGCGGCTGAAGGCTCGCCCGGGCTGACCCGCCAGGGCAGCCAGCAGGCTGAATTCGGTCGGGGTTAGCTCGACCGGGCTAGAGTCGCGGCTGACGGTGTGGGCGTCCAGGTCGATTTCCAGGTCGTGCACGTGGATCAGGTTTGCGGCAGCCGGGGCTTTGCCTGCCCGGCGCAGCACCGCCCTGACGCGCGCGACCACCTCTCGCGGCGAATACGGCTTGGTGACGTAGTCGTCCGCGCCAAGCTCCAGGCCGATCAGCCGGTCGGTTTCCTCCACCCGCGCGGTCAGCATAATGATCGGCGTATCGCCCTTGCGGCGGATTTCACGGGCCACGTCCAGCCCATCCATACCCGGCAGGTTTAAATCCAGCAAAACCAGGTCGGGCGGCTGGTGCTCCCAGAGGGATAGGCCCTGATCGCCGCGGCTGGCGGTGACCACGCTGAAGCCGGCTTTCTCCAGGTAGGAGCGCATGATTTTGACCAGTTCGGATTCGTCTTCGATGATCAGGATGAGCGCCATACATCGATTATAGCAGAGAGGGTTTCGAGCAGTTGCCCGCGCCAGCCGTTTTCGCCAAAGCTGATCTGCATCCAGTAAGCGTTCTTGCCCGAGCGGATCTTTGGGCCGATCGGCGGCAGGTCGCGGGATGGGATCGACTCAGGCAGCGGCGGGAAGCGCAGCACGATCTGCTCGCCTTCGGCCGCCACACTGACCAGCCCGGCCTGCTCGGCGCGCAGCTTGACGCGCACCTGGTAAAAAAGGTTAAGCACCTGCTCAGGCAGCGGGCCGAAGCGGTCCTCGAACTCGGAGGCGAGCGCGTCCAGCTCGCTCTCGTCCTCCACGTCGGCGATCCGTCGATAGAGGCTCAGGCGCACGTTCTGGTCGCTGACGTAACTGGAAGGGATGCCGGTTGGCAGCGGCAGCTCAACCGCGACGGCGATGTTCAACTCGCGCATCAGCAGTGTTTTCTCCTCGGGTGCGGGCAGCCCGCTCACCTGGCGGATTTGACGCACCGCCTGGGCCAGCAGGCGGGTGTAGAGGTGAAAGCCTACGCTGGCGATGTAGCCGTGCTGGCGCGTACCGAGCAGCTCGCCCGCGCCGCGCATCTCCAGGTCGCGCATGGCGATCGAATAACCCGCGCCAAGATGGGTGTTCTCGGCGATAATCTCCAGGCGCTCCTGCCCTTCGGGCGTCGGCGGTCTGCGCCGGTGGCGAAAGAAGTAAGCGTATGCGCGCTGCGCGCCGCGCCCGACCCGTCCGCGCAGTTGATAAAGCTGCGCCAGCCCAAAGGTATCGCCGCGGTCGACGATCAGCGTGTTGGCATTGGGGATGTCCAGGCCGGATTCGATGATGGAAGTGCACAGCAGCACGTCGATCTGACCCTGGGTGAACTCGTGCATCACCCGCGAGAGCTCGTTCTCGTTCATCTGCCCGTGGGCGATGGCGATGCGCGCCTCCGGCACAAGCTGGTGCAGATGGCTGTACATAGCGCGGATGGTCTGCACGCGGTTGTGGACGAAGAATACCTGTCCGCCGCGCCCCAGCTCGCGCAGGACCGCCTGACGGATCAGGCGCTGTGAATACGGCCCAACATGGGTGATGATCGGCAGGCGTTCAGCCGGCGGCGTGTTGATCACCGAGATGTCGCGCACGCCGGTCAGCGCCATGTACAGCGTGCGCGGGATCGGCGTGGCGGTCAGGGTAAGTACATCGACCTCGGTGCGCATCTTCTTGAAATGCTCCTTGTGGGTAACGCCGAAGCGCTGTTCTTCATCGATGATCAGCAGACCGAGGTCTTTGAACTCCACATCCGGCTGGATCAGCCGGTGGGTGCCGATCAGGATATCGATTTCGCCCAGGGCGGCCCTGAGGATGATCTCCTCCTGCGCGCGCGGCGAACGGAAACGCGAGAGCATTTCGACCGTGACCGGGAAGGCCGCCAGGCGCTGGCGGAAGGTATCGTAGTGCTGCTGCGCCAGGACGGTGGTCGGCACCAGCACCGCTACCTGCCTGCCGTCCATGACCGCCTTGAAAGCTGCCCGCAGCGCGACCTCGGTCTTGCCATAGCCCACATCGCCGCACAGCAGGCGGTCCATCGGACGCGAGCGCTGCATATCTTTTTTGACATCCTGGATGGCTTCCTTCTGGTCGTCGGTCTCGATATACGGGAAGCTGGCTTCCAGATCCTGCTGCCAGGGGCTGTCCGCGCTGAAGGTGAATCCCTCGGCTACCTGGCGTTTGGCGTACAGGTCGAGCATCTCCTGGGCGATCTCAATCACCGCCTGGCGCACGCGCTGGCGGGTTTGCGTCCATTCGCCGCTGCCCAGGCGAGTCGGCGTTGGCGGCTGCCCGCTGGGGCCGATGTAGCGGCTAAGCCGGTCGGCCTGATGAACCGGGACGAAAAGCTGGTCGCCTTCGGCGTACTCGACGCACAAAAACTCGCGCTCGACGCCTTCCAGGCTGCGCTGGACCAGCCCGGTGAAACGCCCGATGCCGTAATCGACGTGGACGACCCAGTCTCCCGGGCGCAAATCCGCGTAGAGCGCCTCGGGCGCCTCGGCGGCCGGCCTCTGCCGGGCACGCGGCTGCGGGCGCTCCCAGCCGAAGATTTCACTGTCTGTGATCAGATGGAAGGCGGGCTGACCACCCTCCTCCAATGTCCAGCCTTCGCTCAGTGTGCCTTCGATGAAAGTTGGTGCGCTCTGAAGGCACTCCTCCTGGCGGTGTTCATCCCACAAATTGATCAGCCGGCTGATCTGACGGGAAACGATCACCGCCGATTCTCGCCTGCGGCAGAGTTCGGAAACGTAATCCAGGAAGGGCTTCAGCCGCCCGGCGTAGCGCGGCCCCGGCCTGAAACAGCCCGCCAACGCAGACGGCTCCTCAGTCCCCGAGTAGCCCAGTTCCAGCCAGGTTAATCCGCTCAGCGCATCCAGCAGCTCCGACCAGGACAGGTAAGGGATGGGAAAGTCGGCCGGGAGCACGCCTTCGGCGATGCTGTCGTTGCGCACCTTGACCGACTGCTCTTCGATCTCGCTGGCGACCGACTGTAGCAGGTCGAAATCGTCGAGCAGGACCAGCGATTGCTTCGGCAGATAGTCGAGGATGCTGGCCTGCGCCGGGTGGACGTAGGGCAGCGAGAACTCATCCAGGTTTTCGACTGGCAGCCCCAGCGCCTCGGCGTAACCGCGCAGGATCTCGCTGGCCGGTGTGATCAGCAGTCCCTCCAGCTTTTTCACCGTGCGCTGGGTGGCCGGATCGAACTGGCGCAGGGTGTCGACTTCGTCGCCGAAGAATTCCAGTCGGGCGGGCAGGGCTTCCGCCGGCGGCCAGACATCCAGAATGCCGCCGCGCTGCGAGAACTGCCCGGGCGCCAGCACGGTGTCCGCCGGCTCGTAGCCGATGGCATACCACGACCTGCGCAGCGCCTCGGGTGAAATTTTTTGATGAATCTTGATGATCTTGGAGTTTTTGATGAAATCGCGGCGCGGTAGAGTGCGCGTCATCAACGCCCTGATCGGCGCGACCAGCACCGGCGCGGTTTCCAGTTTTAACGCCCCAGGGATCAGGTAGGACGCCAGGCGGGTCATGCCCTGTAGCCGGTCGCGGCGCGTGACTGTGCCCCAGGCTGCTTGTTCGTAGAAGAGCGGATTCGGCTCGGGAAAATACTGAATATTGAACTGCCGCAGCCAGAAGCCGAGCTCTTCCAGGACGGTCAGCGCCCGATCGGAGCGGTCGGTCACCAGCAGCATGGGGATGTTCAAATCCTGCTGCAAGGCCGCCAGCAGCGGCAGCCGCGCCGACCGCATCAGTCCAAGCGAGGGCAGCGGCAGATCAGACTTCAGCGCGCTGAGGACCTGTTGATAAGCGTCCAGAGAACGAATGCGTTCGAGCAAGGATTATTCCTCGAATACCGGACCGTTGAATTGAGTCATCGCTTTATCGATGCCGTGCAACGAAAATACCCGCACCGCCTCGGCGGCTTCTTTGAGAATCACAGCCAGCTCGTCACGCTCCGCCGGCGAAAATGACTGCAGGACGTAGTCGGCGCTCTGCTTTTGCCCGGGCGGACGGCCGACGCCGACGCGAAGTCGGGCGAATTGCTGCGTGCCGAGCCGCTCGATGATCGACTGCATGCCTTTCTGCCCGGCTGAACCGCCGCCGGGGCGCAGCCTGAGCACGCCAAAGGGCAGGTCGATGTCATCGTTGATCACCAGCAGGTTTTCGACGGGGATTTTGTAGAAATGCACCAGGCTGGCGACCGACTGACCGGACAGGTTCATATACGTCTGCGGCTTGGCCAGGATGAGCTTTTTATCCTCCAGGCTGGTCGAGCCGGTGATCGCGCGGCTCTGCACGCGGGTCATCCTGACCGATAGTTCCTGCGCGAGCTGGTCGACGACCATAAAGCCGACGTTGTGCCGGCTGTCGCGGTACTCGCGCCCGGGATTGCCCAAACCCACCACCAGGATGCTCTCGGTGGAAGGGGATGCATCGATTTGTTTACGTTTTCGTGAGAAGAATAGCGGTGTCATGGTGCACAACTCGATTGGAAAATGATCATCTGCGCCGCGAACCCCTGGAGAGGGTCGAACGCAATCCAAGCACGAGGAAGACCAACGCGCTGACGCCTGCACCGCCAGCAAGCGCCTTTAAGAAGTCCTCATCGGTCAGGCTGCCCGGGTTGACCGGTGGAGTGGCAGCTAAAGTGAGCGGCGAGGTCGATGTTGTCTCCACGGCTTCAGCGCCTGCTTCTTCGGTGGAGGCGAACCGGTCTGTTTGAATTACAGTCGGCTCGACTGGCGTGTAATTCCGCACGTGCAGGTCTGGCACGATCAGCTCGCGGTTTTCACCGCCCGCCAAAACCACCAGGAGCCTGAGGCGGTAATCGCCGTCGGTGATGCGCGAGGTGTCCCAACTGGCCAATAGCCCGTCCCCGGCTGGTCGGCCGCCCTCATCGATCAGGAACCATGTACCGGAGGTATCATCGGCGTAGGCGAAGGCGACCTCATAACGGGTGAACTGATCTGCCAGCGCTGTACCCTGGATTTGGATGATCCCTTTGAGGACGTCTCCCGCGCGAGGGGCCTGGATAACAATCTCCATTTGACCTGCCTGGATTAAGGGGGCGCCAGGAGACCGGTTAATCAAAACAAGAACCGCCAGGAAAAGCAGATGCATAACACTTGAGTCTATCACGAAGGCGGGGTAGCCGCAATGTGGGCTAACATATGGATTAATATGGAGGAAAAAATTTCAAGTCAGAAACAGAATAGAAAACCGTAGTGGTATGATATCCTGTTTACGTACCACCGCCCAAACATGGATAACTTACCAATGCTGTTCATGATAAATCCATGGATCGAATGACAACCAGACCTATAATGATATCGCCTTACAATAAATAATCAATTAATGAAAATGTATTCCTTTACAAAGGTGGAATAATGTATTCGTGTAAAACCCTCGAACAATATTCACCCAATTTCTATTTACTTACTTGGCTTGAGATACTTACGAAATCCTTCTGTTTTAGACAATTCGAATATCGACCATATTAAGGCGGCAAGCGGGATCAGCGTAAAGGGATAAACTCCTTTTACAAAATATGCAAGTAGTGCAGCCAATAAACTGATAGGTACCATCAATTGATACGGTGCAGTCCATATCAAAAATACTGAGTTATACCAAGTACCAAAAGGTAAAGCAAGTAAATTTGCTTGAATTGAGATTTTCCTACCCATAATCAATCCCCCAAAAAACAACACCAGTGCAATTGGTATGAGAACGAATACTGGCAATCCTACCTCTGTAAGAGAAAAAAGTCCTGGACTTGATGTCTGATATAATTCTGCCCGACTTGTCAAGGAAGCCATCCATTTACTAAACAAAGTTGAATCATACAGAACAGGAAGACCTTGTAAAAATATACATAACAAAACTCCAATAACAAACTTCTTTTTATTGAAAAGGAACCAATCAAGAAATACAGCAGGAAGCACTATCAATGCAAGCTGCGGTTTTAATGTGATGAACGCAGCGATAAGTGGTGAAAATCGATTATCCTTGGTTAAGAAAGAAGACAGCCAAAAAATAAAAAGATCTAATTGTCCTGCAACGAAAGTAAAAAATAATGGGGTGTATGCAATCCAAACAAATGTAGAAATCCTTTTTTGCTTTTTATAGCCCATAGACACAAATATCAATACATTAATAACCAACCATATTACCCATGATACTTGTTTGGGGAGAATGGCAAAAACGGTAAAAAAGAAGCAGGTGATTGGGGGATAAACGTTCCCGATTATTGAATAAGGATCACCACCATTTAATATAGCTTGACCAATCACCCAAAAATAATTAGTGAAATCATTGCTCATATCGAGTTCAAATACGCATTCGTGATGGTGAACTCTTATTATAAACTAGATACTAAAACATAATTGCAGATGACTATCGTGAGTTATTCACAATCGCCCTATGTTATAATAAGCAATACCATGACAGAAACGGCAACACCGGCCACTGCCCCAGACCAGGTGGAACAAATCAGTACAGCCAGAACCAAATCGAGCACGTCGCGCATCTGGCTGTTTATTGTTATTGCTCTGGTTGTGCTTGGCCTGGTTGTGTTCGGCATCGTAATGCTCGCCCTGGCGCCCGAGGGGACAACCGCCCGCGTGCGGGATATCTTCATCATCTTTATGGCGCTCGAATCGCTCGTCCTCGGCGTGGGTTTGATTATCCTGATCGTACAACTGGCAACGTTGATCAATCTGTTGCAAAACGAGATCAAACCGATCCTTGACTCGACGAACGAAACAGTCAACACATTAAAGGGCACGACCCAGTTTCTGTCCAACAACATGGTCGAGCCGATCATGAAGTTAAACGAATACCTGGCTGGTCTGAAAAAATTGTTCGATATCATTCGCCCAGACAAGCGGTGATCTGGGAAACAGAAACAGAAAATACTGAAAGGAGAGGAAAAATGGCTGAACGTGATGAGTTTGGAGCTTTTCTGGTTGGGTTTATCGTTGGCGGGCTTACTGGCGCTGTTGCCGCTTTACTGTTAGCACCGCAATCGGGTGAAGAGACTCGTACAGTTATTAAAGAACGCGCGATCGAGCTGCGCGACAAAGCCTCGGAGGGCATCGGCGAGGTCTACTCACAGGCTGAAGTAGCGGCGAACGAAGCCGTCCGCAAGGCGGAAGCGCTGCTGGCGCAGGCCAAGCAGACCGCCGCTGAACTGCAACAGAAAGGCGCCGTTGTGCTCGAGGAACAAAAGGCTAAATTGATTAAAACCGCACCCAAAGGGGACGCCAACCCGACCGAGGCATAAACACCAAGCGACGGATTTACCAAAACGACCAGGAAATTTCCTGGTCGTTCTATTTTAATTAATTAGCGCAATCACATTTATTGGAAATCTGCCAGCGCTTTTGGCACGGCTGCCAGTACGTCTCCGGCCAGCACACTGGCGGTCTGCCCCATCCTCTCCGCAGCGATTACACCCGCTTGAGCGTGCACCCAGGCTCCAGCGCAGGCCGATTCCAGTGCGGGCATTCCCTGCGCCAACAATCCGGTAATCAGACCCGCCAGTACATCGCCGGTGCCGGCGCGCGCCAGCGCCGCTGTGGCCACCGGCACGACATAAGCGTGCCCATCCGGCGCAGCCACCACACTCAAAGCACCCTTGAGCACCAAACAATGACCCCACTCCTGCGCATATTTCCTGGCGACAGCAATCCGATCGGCCTGAATTTCCGCCACGCTCAGCCCACTCATGGCGCTCATCTCTCCCGGATGCGGGGTGAGCACACACCGCTCTGGCAGCATTTGATGCCAGCCTGGAATCCGGGCCGCCAGTTTGAGCGCATCCGCGTCCAGCACCAGCGCGGGCAGTTGGCCCGCTGCGCCCTTGCGGCGTTCGAACTCCTGCAGCACGCCCTGGACGAAAGCGGTGGTGTCCTCAGAAAGTCCCAGACCAGGCCCGATCAGCAGCGCCGAAGCCGCGTCCAGGTTCGCACACAATACATCAACCGCAGGTGCATTCATCACTCCATCAGCGTGCGGCAGCAGCAGCCAGACTGCCTCGGGCAGGTGTCCGGCAAGCGCAGCGTGCAGCGGCGCCGGCACGGCCATGCGCACCAGACCGGCGCCAACGCGATAGGCCGCTTCACCTGCAAGCAGAGCCGCGCCCGTGTATTCCAGCGAGCCGGCGGCAATCACAGCCGTGCCAAAAGAACCTTTATGCGCCTGGCTCGACCGCGGTAGAAGCGTCGGTTCAATCATTCCAGCAGAGAGAACGAAAGTATTGAGACCCTCTTCGCTTTTAAGGTTTTCCGGCAGGCCCAGATCGACTGTTAACAAATCACCGACGTACTCAAAGGCAGGGAATTTTACCAGTCCGGCTTTGATCGCGTGCATGCAGATGGTGATATCGGCGGGGATTGTCTCAGGCGCAGCCCGGCCGCTGTCACAGTCGACGCCTGACGGGCAGTCAACCGCGACCACGAGCGGCCCCTCTGGAAAATCATTTACGAAGGCCAGAGTCTGGGCAATTTCGACCTGCAGGGGCAGCTTGATCCCTGTGCCGAGGACGCCGTCAAGGAGGATGCCGGCTTTTTCCAACAAATCTTCCAGACGGGCAAAATCCTTGTCGCTGTTGTAAGGGATCACCTTGCCACCAGCGGCTTTGACCCGCTCTACCAGCGCGTCACCTTTCGTCCGCGGGCGCACCAGGTAGGCGCAAACCATCCAGCCGCTCCTGGCCAGATTCTCCAGCGCGATGAGTGTGTCGCCGCCGTTGTTTCCCGATCCTACCAATCCAAGCACGGGTTTCTTCTCGGCCTGGCTGAAAACCGTGTCGATGACCGTCGCTACTCCCAGCCCGGCGCGCTCCATCATCTCGTCGTAGCTCACCCCGCGCTGGTTGCCCTCGCGCTCAATCGCTCGCATCTGCTCAACCGTCACCTGTTTCATCCTGTCTCCTTTTGGTCGGCTTTCTATACCTATTATAACCTCCTCAGGCGCAGAGGAACGCGCTGTCACCCGGTCATCGACGCCTGGTGTATAATTCTGCAAATGCGCAAATGGCTGTTCATCACCGTGTTCGTCTCCGGCTTCACCAGCCTGGCGGTCGAAATGGCCGCCTCGCGGCTGCTCGGCAATTACTTTGGCGCCAGCAACCTGACCTGGGCTTCCATCATTGGTCTGATACTCATATATTTGACGGTGGGGTACTTTCTCGGCGGCCGCTGGGCTGACCGCTCGCCCCACTTCAGCACTTTTTTCAAGATCCTGATCTGGGGTTCGTTCGCCGTCGGGCTGGTGCCGATCATCTCGCGGCCGATTCTACGCATCGCCGCCGCCGCCTTCGATGATCTGCAATTCGGCGCGCTGATCGGCTCCTTTTCCGCTGTACTGGTGCTCTTCTGCATCCCGATCACCCTGCTTGGCACGGCCTCACCCTTTGCGATCCGCCTGGCGATCCAGGATTCGCGCCAGGCCGGGCGCGTTTCCGGGCAGATCTACGCAATCTCGACGCTCGGCTCCTTCCTCGGTACATTCTTCCCCGTTTTGATCCTGATCCCGCTGGTGGGCACCTACCGCTCGTTTCTTGTCATCAGCGCGCTGTTATTGTGCACCGCCATCGCCGGATTGGGATTCACCGGCGGCTGGCGCAAGTCACTGCCCTTTATGCTGCTGCCAGTTGTGATCGTCATCCTGTATATCCTCGGCGTACGCGGTCCCGATAAAAAAACCCCGGGGCTGATCTTCGAAAAAGACTCGCCCTACAATTACGTGCAGGTGCTGGAGATCGATCAGGCGCGCCTGCTGCGGTTGAATGACGGGCAGGGTTATCACTCGATCTACCATCCCGATATTCAGTTTTTCAACGGCCCCTGGGAGCAGGTGCTGGTCGCGCCTTTCTTCAACCCGGCGCCGGTGGAGCCTGAGTCGATTTCCAGCATGGCAATCGTCGGGCTGGCCGCCGGCACCACCGCCTTCCAGGCCAGCGCGGTCTTCCCCAACATCCAAATCGACGGCATCGAGATCGATCCGCTCATCGTCGAAGTCGGACGTGAATACTTCCACATGACCATGCCCAACCTGAATGTGATCGTCCAGGACGGGCGCGTGGCGCTGGCGCAGAGCGAGAAGAAATACCAGGTGATCAGCGTGGACGCCTACCGCCCGCCCTACATCCCCTGGCACCTGACCACGCTGGAATTTTTCCAGATCGTCCGCGACCACCTGAGTGAGGACGGGGTAATGGTGATCAACGTCGGCCGCAGTCCTCAGGATCGGAGGCTTGTGGATTACCTTACCAGCACCTGCCTGGCGGTATTCCCCACTGTGCACGTCATGGACCTGCCCGACTCTTTCAACACGATCCTGTTTGCAACTGTTCAGCCAACCCAAGCCGAGAATCTGAGCGCCAACTTTACCGCTCTGAACCAAAGCGGAGCAGCACCGGCGCTTCTGATTCAGTCGATTGCCAGCACGCTGGTTAATCTGCAGCCCACTTCGGAGCCAGGACCCATCTTTACAGACGATCTGGCGCCGATCGAGTGGATCACAAATTCCATGGTTGTCAATTTCTTAATATCCGGTGGAGCTGAGTCGATCAAATGAAAATAATCCGTGTGGTCATCTCCATACTTGTCGCGGCAGCCGTGCCGCTTTTCCTGATGATGTCGGTAATCCAACTGCTCTTCACTGCCCCCATGCTGTCCATCGAATACAACCTGCCGAACTTTCCGGAAGATCCCTACGGCTTCAGTAAAGAAGACCGCCTGCATTGGGCGAATATTTCCCTGAAATACATCACCGGGAACGAAGAGCTGAGTTATTTGAGCGAGCAACAATTAGCCGGCGGTGAGCCTCTTTACAACGAACGCGAGCTGAGTCACATGTGGGACGTTCAGAGGCTTTTCCAACTGATGGTTCGCGTCTGGATTGGGCTGACGATCTTCCTGATTGCTGCGGGTGTGCTTGCCTGGCGGTTAAAATGGCTGCCCGCCTACTGGAAAGCCATTTCCACCGGAGGCTTTATAACTCTGGGCTTGATCGGCCTGATCCTGGTCGGTGTCTTCGCCGGTTTTTCAGGCTTATTCACCGGATTTCACCGCCTTTTCTTCAGCGGCGACTCCTGGCTCTTTTACTACGACGACAGTCTCATCCGCCTGTTCCCGTTGAAATTCTGGCAGGATGGCTTTACCGCTATGGGCATCTTGACGGGTATTTTAGGCCTGGCGGCCGCTCTCCTGCCTGGGCGCTGGTCGCGGACTTAGCTGCCTGCGCGATATAAAAAAAGCAGCGCAATTTGAATTGCGCTGCTTTTGATCATCTGTATTGATATCAGCGGATGGCGACCGGGTTTTCCTTATCCACCGAGGGATCGAAGATGTGCATGTTGTCCATGTTGAAGACCAGTTGTACCTTCTCGCCAATGGAGAAGCGCGTGCGAGGATCGACGCGAGCGGTAAAGTTATGATCACCCGCCAGCATGTACAGGAAGATCTCGTTGCCCATCAACTCGGTCACATCGACCTTGCATTCCACCGGCTCGGCATGGATACCAGTAGGGGCGAACTCCGGATTGTGGATATCCTCCGGGCGGATGCCCATGATGATCTCCTTGCCTGCATGGGGCGCATAAACCGAAACCCGATTTTCTGGCACCTTCACTGAGAAGTCGCCTGCATTGACGAAGAAATTGCCGTCCGACTTGCTCAAGCGCCCGGGGAAGAAGTTCATCGCTGGCGATCCGATGAAGCCAGCCACGAACAGGTTGGCCGGGTAATCATACAGTTTCTGCGGTGAATCCAGCTGTTGGAGAATGCCCTTGTTCATCACGGCGATACGCGTGGCCATGGTCATGGCCTCAGTTTGATCGTGGGTCACGTAGATGAAGGTTGTCTGCAGCCGTATGTGCAGCTTGCTGATTTCCGAGCGGGTCTGCACCCTCAGCTTGGCGTCGAGGTTCGAAAGAGGTTCGTCGAACAGGAAGACTTTTGGCTCGCGTACGATAGCGCGTCCAACCGCCACGCGCTGGCGCTGACCGCCGGACAACTCGCGCGGTTTTCGCTTCAACAAGTGATCGATTCCGAGGATGCCTGCCGCTTCTTTTACCCGGCGGTCGATCTCATCTTTGGGCAGTTTGCGCAATTTCAAACCGAAAGCCATGTTGTCGTACACGCTCATATGCGGGTAAAGCGCATAGGACTGGAACACCATGGCGATGTCGCGGTCTTTTGGCGGGGTATCGTTGACCACCTTATCACCAATATAGACCTTACCATCGGTTACCTCTTCCAGCCCTGCCAGGCAGCGCAATGCTGTGGTTTTTCCGCAGCCCGAAGGACCAACCAGGACAAGGAATTCCTTGTCGTCGATCTTGATGTTTAAATCATTTATAGCGACAAAATCCCCAAATTTTTTCCAAACATGATCGTACGTTACACTTGCCATGTCAAACAAACCTCCTTCCGGAAAGAGTATAGTGATTTGATTATAAGGTACAAGGATTGAAAAGGCAAACAAAAACGGGAGGCCAACCTGAATGCATCAATGAAAAGATGACAGTTAAGGGCTGGAACCTCTGTTATATAATAAAATACATTTTATCCAGAGGAGAAAACATGCCTGAGCTGCCCGAAATTGCCTCGCGTGCCAGAGAAATGCAGGTCGAATTGACCGGAAAAACGATCACAGGGATTGAAATCCTGCAGCCCAAATGCTTGAATGTTGAGCCGGCGAAATTTCAAACTGCCCTGAGCGGAGCGCGGATCGATGATGTCAGCTTCCGCGGCAAATGGCTCTTCACCCGCACCGACCGCGGCTGGCTGCTGCTCAACCTTGGCATGGGCGGCGAAATCCGCCTGGTCACTCGCGCCGCGCTTCCGGAAAAATTCCGCCTGTTATTCGATCTCAATGACGGCAGCTGCCTGTCGATCAATTTCTGGTGGTTTGGCTACGCGCATTATGTGCCCCTCGACCAGCTTCAGGCTCACGATATGACCGCAAAGCTGGGCCCAAATGCGCTCGAAGTCTCCCGCAACCAGCTGCGTGAGATGGTTCAGGGCAGCAAAAAGCGCGTCAAATCTTTCCTGCTCGACCAGAGCAACCTGGCGGGTATTGGCAACGCCTACATCCACGACATCCTCTTCATTGCCCGCCTGCACCCGCTGCGCACGCTGGACAGCCTGACCTCCCAGGAAGTCGACCAGCTCTACATCGGGATCCGCGACGGATTATCCCCGGCTTTGAACAAAAACGGCGCGTTTTATGAGGTCGATCTCTTCGGGGAAAAAGGCGGTTTCAGCATGGATGATATCCTCATCGGCTACCGTGAAAACCAGCCCTGCCCACGCTGTGCCGAGCTCATCCAAAAAATCAAAACAGGCAGCACCAGCAGCTTCATCTGCCCGAACTGCCAGCCGCTCTGAGTGAATCATCAGAATAAATTCACGCGATCAGGTGATTATTTTCTGTCCGGGTTTTGGATTACAATACATTCACGACTCTATAGAAACAGGAATGAATCCTGATTTACTTCGCAGGCAACGACCCGAATTTGCGGGCGATCGACCAGACAGGCGTCTGATCAGCCCATGTCGGTTGATGATTGAGCGCAGGTTTCATTCAAGAGGTAGGCGGTGTCCATTTCTTCAGAAGTCCTTAATTACAACCTGAAACAGGCGCTCAGTTCCAACCGCCTGATCGGCTTGTGGCGGATGATGACCGGCTTCCGCCTTCAATACATCGGCGCGAACCTCAGCCTGGGAATCGTGGCTCTCACTAAAACCGCCACGTACATGCTGCTGCGTTACTTCGTCGACCATTATCTCATCGCCGGAGACGCCGTGGTTTCATTGCCCCTCATCGCCCTGGGATTTCTGGGGCTGGCGATTGTTGAGGGCTCTTCATCGTTTGTCAGTGGGCGACTGGCGGCGAAGACCGCCGAAGGCACTGCCCGCCGCCTGCGCAATTACCTTTTCGACCACATCCAGAACCTGACTTACACATACCACTCGCGCATGGACACTGGCGAGCTGATCCAGCGTTCAACTTCCGACGTCGATGCGCTGCGCCGGTTTTTCGCCGATCAGGCGATCGGTATCGGTCGTATCATTTTGCTCTTCGTTATCAACTTCATCGCGCTGTTACAGCTAAATGTCAAGTTAGCCCTGATTTCGATCATCGTAGTTCCGGTCATCGTGGTGGTCTCTCTGCTCTTCTTCAGGAAAATTTACAAAGCATACGAAGACTACCAGAACCAGGACGCGATCCTCTCGACCACACTGCAAGAAAATCTGAGCGGCATCCGCGTTGTCAAAGCCTTCGCCCGTCAGGAATACGAGATGGGCAAGTTCGAACGGGATAATTGGGAAAAATATATCCGCGGCAAGCGCCTTCTGACCATCCACTCGCTCTTCTGGCCTGTGTCCGACACGATCTGCGTAATTCAAATCCTCGGCGGATACCTGACCGGCGCACTCATGGCAATCAACGGGGACATCACCGTCGGCACTTATATGGCTTACATCGGTCTGATTGTCTGGATCATCTGGCCGATGCGCAACCTTGGAAGGCTGATCGTGCAGATGTCCACCGGCTGGGTCTCCTACCACCGCGTGATGGAGATTATCAAGCAGGAGCGCGAGCCGTTGGATGACGGGGATTATCTGCCGGAAAGCGTTGTAGGGGATATCCGCTTTTCGAACGTCGGCTTTACTTATGCTGAGGGGAACATTGCCCTGGAGGATGTATCCTTTCACTGCAAGCCGGGTCAGGTGATCGCCCTGCTCGGCTCGACCGGATCCGGAAAGACCACGCTGGTGCAATTACTGCCGCGTTTCTACGAGTACACCAGCGGCTCGATTACACTGGACGGCATCGAGCTCAAGCGCATCCCGCGCCGCTACCTGCGCAAACAGATCGGCATCGTCGAACAGGAGCCCTTCCTCTTCTCGCGCACGATTCGCGAAAACATTTCTTACGGTGTAGGTCGAGACGTGTCAATGGAAGAAATCGAAGCCGCAGCCAAGGCAGCCGCCATTCACGACGTGATCCTCACCTTCGAAAAGGGTTACTCCACCCTGGTCGGCGAGCGCGGCGTGACCCTCTCCGGCGGGCAGAAACAGCGGGTTGCAATCGCCCGCACGTTGCTGAAGAATCCGGCAATCCTCATCCTGGACGATTCGACCTCCTCGGTCGATACCGAGACGGAAGCAGAAATTCGCGACGCCCTGCAGAACCTGATGGTCGGACGTACGACCTTCATTATCGCCCACCGCATTCAGAGCATCATGGACGCTGATTTGATCCTGGTCATGGATAATGGACGAATCTGCCAGATTGGCAAGCATATCGAACTCATCCGCCAGGAGGGCATGTACAAACAAATCTTCAACATGCAAACCAGCATTGAGGACGAGCTGGAAAAGGAAATCGCCAGTGTCAGCTGAATTTTACGAGGAAGAAGAATTCAAGACTCAATTCAGCGGCAAAACCCTGAGACGCGTCATCGGTTTGACCCGCCCGCATCTCCGCTGGGTGATCGGCTTCCTGCTCACCGTCCTGACCGTCTCGGCGCTCGACTCGATTTTCACCTATCTGAGCAAGCAGATTATCGATCTTGGCATCGTCGCCCAGGATAAACCGGTTTTGTACCGCCTGCTGGTGACTTACGGCGGATTAGCCCTGATCCAGGCCGCCTGCGTGTTCGGTTTCGTCTTCCTGGCTGGTGTGCTGGGAGAGCGGGTGCGCTACGATTTGCGCCAGAAGATGTTCAATCATCTGCAAGCCCTGTCGCTCTCCTACTTCAGCCGCACGCCGGTGGGCTGGATCATGTCCCGGGTCACCTCGGATACCGAGCGGGTCGCCGACCTGGTCACCTGGGGCATGCTGGACGTCTCCTGGGCGATCATGAACATTCTGACCGCGATGGGGTTCATGCTTTACATCAACTGGCGCCTGGCGTTGATCGTCCTGGCGATCCTGCCGCTGCTCTTGTACATTGCCTATGAGTTCCGCAAGCGAATCCTGAGCGAGTTTCGCAACGTACGCAAGTTCAACTCGAAAATCACCGGCGCCTTCAATGAAAATATCTCCGGAGTGCGCGTGGTCAAAGCGCTCGGGCGCGAGGATGCCAACCTGGAAGAATTCAGCCTGCTGACCCGCGATATGTATAAAGCCGGCTACCGGGCGGCCTGGTTGAGCGCGTTATTCCTGCCGTCAGTGCAAATCGTTTCGGCGGTTGCGCTCGGCAGCATCGTCTGGTACGGCGGTTATCAGGCGGAATTCGGCGGCATGACCATCGGCGGCATCCAGGCGTTCATTTCCTACATCACCTTTATGATGTGGCCTATCCAGGACCTGGCGCGCGTGTTCGCCGAGATGCAGCACGCCATCGCTTCGGCGGAGCGCATTTTCTCGCTGGTCGACGCCATCCCGGACATCAAGGACCGCCCGGACGCTTTCGACCCCGGCACGATTCGCGGAGATATCGAATTTGAAAATGTCACCTTCTACTACGATGACGGCGACAAGAAACCCGTGCTCGAAAACTTCTCCCTCAAAGTCAAACGCGGTGAAACCGTCGCCCTGGTTGGTGAAACAGGAGGGGGTAAAACTACCATCGTCAATCTGATCTGCCGCTTCTATGAGCCGAAACGTGGGAAGATCAAGATCGGCGGACAGGATTACACCTCCTATTCGTTGCACGCCATCCAGTCGCGCATCGGCATGGTGCTGCAAACCCCGCACCTGTTTTCCGGCTCGATCCGCGATAACATCCGTTATGGACGCCTGAGCGCCACTGAGAAGGAAGTTGAGGAGGCCGCCCGCCTGGCTGGCGCGCACGAATTTATCGTCAAATTTGCCAAAGGCTACGATGAGGACGTTGGCGAAGGCGGCAACCTGCTCTCGGTCGGTCAGAAGCAGTTGGTGAGCCTGGCGCGCGCTGTGCTTGCCGAGCCGGAAATCTTCATCATGGACGAAGCCACCAGCTCGGTCGACACGCTGACCGAGGCGTTGATACAAAAAGGCATGGAAACAATTATGAAAGGGCGCACCAGTTTTGTCATTGCCCACCGCCTCTCAACGATCAAGCGCGCCGACCGCATCATCGTCATCGAAGGCGGCAGAATTGCAGAGATGGGCACACACAGTGAGCTGCTGCGTAAGCGCGGCAAGTATTTCCATCTCTACACCCGTCAGTTTCGCCGCCAGATGGAGCTGGTCATGGAGGCGCTCTCGGACCAGCCTTCACCGGCTTCCTGAACCAATCCAAAAACCGCCCTGGTGATCCCAGAGCGGTTTTCTTCAGATTCAGAGGCTAGTGCTGGATCGAGGGGATGAACCAGAAGACGTCGACCGCGCCGGACGAGTTCTTGTTGGTCACACCGAGGATGAACTGCACGTTCTTGCCGACGAACTGGCTGAGATCGAGGTCGATCTTCGTGATTTTTCCGTCTCTGGATTCATTCCACTTGGCCAGATTTTCAACGCTGCCGCCATCGACCCTGTAATCCAGGCTGAAGGTCGCGTTACAGGCGTCACTGCCGTCCAGGCAGCCGATCCAGGCCACGAAGCGATCGCCGTTCCTGACTGGCTGCGCCGGGTAAAATCCCTGCATCCAGTCGTTCGGGCTGTTAAGGTGCATCCAAATTGCACGTTCGTCTTCCTATTTGCCGTCCTCGAACTTCGGGGTCATCAACACGGCTGCCCATTGACTCTCGCTCTGGCTGGCGCCGGCGCATGGAAGGGCGACCTCGCCATCATCGCTGGCCCAGTCCGCCTTGCACAGTTCTGCGGTGAAGTCGTACGGGTAGATTGAGGCGGGCACGTTGTCGCTCTTGTATCCGCTCACTTTGATCGACACCCAGAAGGATTGCCTGGTATCGGCGCCCAGACCGAACAGTGCGCCTCCATCATCACGGAGCATCCAGGAACCCTTGTGATTGCCCTCTTTACTGGGGGCGACGAGTTCAACCGAAAGGTCAACCGTTTCTCCAGGGCGCACGCTGTTTTTCAGGTCGACTGCGGCGGGAGCGCTCATCGCCGCGCCATCGACGAAGACCAGGTCATAATCAGTGGTCCAGGTGCATGTGCCGATGTTCTTGAGCCGCCAGGTTTTAGTAAATTTCTGACCGGCGCTGAATTCCATCCCATCCACAACACTGACATCCTTGATAAACTGCGCCCAGTTGCACGGAGTCGGAATTTGGGTCGGCGTGGCGGTGGCCGGCACCTGCGTTGCGGTGGCGGTCGCGGTTGGGCTGGCAACAATCACGGTGGGCTGGCTGGTGGCAGTCGCGATCGGCTGGCTCGCCTGCTGCGTCGCTTGGGCGACCAGGGTCTCGAACGCCTGCTGGGTCAGCACGACCGAAACGGTCGACATGATCGCTGTTTGCTGCGCGGCCTGGTCGTCCTGGTTGCCTGACACCGGCCGCAAAAGACTGGCGCAGGCGCTGACGCTTAGCGCCAAAACAATGAGTACTGCTAATGAAAGGAATATTCTGCTGCGCATGGGACTTTCTCCTTCTGCTCCCAATCGATCGAAGATGTTAGACAATTCAGCCAACAGGTTGTAGACGCACGGAGCCGGGGAACAGTTCCCGAAAAAGCCGGTTTGCTGGGTAAATAATCGAAGCTGTGAGGAATCCAAACAAAAGGCGGGCGTGAACGCCCGCCATGCCTAGTACCATGCAGCGATTTACGCCTAATAGATTTCAGGCACGAAGGTCTGGTCAGTCATCGGCGGCCGGACGTAGCCAATGTCTTTCTGGCGCGGGGGCAGCTCCAGCTTTTCGGGGGTAAGGTCTTCGTAAGGGATCATACTCAACAAATGGGCTATGCAGTTCAGCCGCGCGCGGGGTTTGTCGTCCGCATTGACCACGTACCAGGGGCTTTGTTTGGTATCGGTGTACTTGAACATCTCATCTTTGGCGATTGAGTATTCCACCCAGCGCAGGCGTGATTCGAGATCCATCGGGCTGATCTTCCAGCGACGGGTAGGATCGTCAAGGCGCGCCTGGAAGCGGCGCTCCTGCTCCTCGTCGCTGACCGAGAACCAGTATTTGATCAAAATGATTCCGGAGCGGATAAGCATCCGTTCGAATTCGGGCACCGAGCGCAGGAATTCGCGGTATTCCTCCTCGCTGCAGAAGCCCATCACCCGTTCCACGCCGGCGCGGTTGTACCAGCTGCGGTCGAACAGCACGATCTCTCCGGCGGCGGGCAAATGAGCGACGTAACGCTGGAAGTACCACTGCGTTTTTTCCTTCTCGGTCGGGATGCCGAGGGCGACCACGCGGGCAACGCGCGGATTGAGCGTCTCGGTGATGCGCTTGATCGTCCCGCCCTTGCCAGCGGCATCGCGCCCCTCGAAGATCACCACCACCCGCTTGCCATTGACCTTGACCCACTCGTGCATCTTGACCAGCTCGATCTGCAGCCGGCGCAGCTCCTTGAGGTAGGTCTTGTTTTCCAATTTCTTCTTCTTTCCCCCATCAGGCGCGGCAGCCTTCGCCGCGACAGCTTCCATCGCGGGTGCCGCCGCTGGAACGTCGATACCCTTTTCAGGATTTCCGCTCCTCTTCTCTTCTTTCACCTTCACCTTTTTCTCGTTGGGCTTGTCCGTTTTTTTACCCATATCACCCTCACTCTTCCTTAGCTTGCGGAAGCGCTGGAATAGATAAATAGTCCCCGCCATGACCGAATAAAAAGATTCCATGTCAGTATAGATTAATCGTTTGTGGATTACAAGAGCGCCGCGCATGGGAACCGTGATTCAGGCGCGGATTGGGGTACAATCATCCCAGAATAATTCTCAGCGATTCAGTGATCATGCCCATCCTTTCAGCCGAAATCATCAGCGCCATCCGGTCAACCCTTATTCGGGCAGGAGATTTAGCTCTGGCGCAGCCGGCCGGTCTCGAATACCAGCTCAAGCCGGACCGCACGCCCATCACCCGCGTCGAGCTGGCCATGGAGGAGCTGATCGGCTCATTTCTGCAGGCGACCTTTCCCGATCATCAAATGATCAGCGAGGAAAACGGCGTCGGCGCCGGTGAAAGCGCGCATAAGTGGCTGCTCGATCCGATTGACGGCACCAAGATGTACCTGATCGGCGCACCGACCTGGGGCATTTCGCTGGGACTGCTCGATCACGGCATACCCGCCCTTGGCTTTTTCTATATGCCCAGGAGCAGAGATCTCTTCTGGGGCGGCCGCGGCTGCGGCGCCTTCTTCAATGACGTTCCGCTCGATCCCGGCAGTGTACCTGATCCGGACGACCCACTGGTCTTCTTCGGCGCGCCGTCCAGCTTCCACCGCCGCTTCCAGATCCGCTTTCCGCGCGTGCGCGTGCTTGGCTCGACAGCGGTCCACCTGGCGTACGTCGCCAGCGGCGCTTCGATCGGCGCGATCACCCGCCGGGTGAACCTGTGGGACCTTGCCGGGCTGCTGCCCGTCCTCGAGCAGTGCGGCGTGCAGGTGGAATTCCTCTCGGGCAAGCCCTTCAAACCGGGCGACTACCTGGACGGCAGCCGGCTTCCGGAGGAGCTGCTGGTTGCCCGTCCGGCGCAGATGGACATGCTGCGAGGACTGATCAGCCGCCTGCCAGCACCTCCATAATCCGCTCGGCGTAATCCTCGCTCGCCACATCGTCCGTCAGGAATTCGATTTTTTCCGGGCCATCCACGCCGATCCCGAGCTCGACCGCGCGGGCGATCTGCTCCTGTTCGAAGATGCCGCCCCTGGCGGCTTCGGTCTGGCAGCCGTGGTAGCGGAGAAGCGCCACCCCCACCGCGTCGATCGCGACCCGGTCGTTGCCGGCCAGGATCACCTGGGGCTGCACCCGTTCACCGCGATCCGGTCCGCCGGATATGAAGGCTTCCACCCCATCCAGGACGATCAGCGCCGGGGAGTAGGCAGTGTTGATCTCCGCGATCATCCTGCGCTGGTGGGCAGAGGAGTGCAACTCATCCATGAAATTATGATTGAAGCCCGGTATGCGATTGCCAACCATGCCGACGGAATTTTTCAAAGAAAGGGTGAAATGCCCGCCGTAGCGGTGCGTTTTGAGACAGCAGGTCTGCACCAGCGCCTCCGCCTGCAGGCACGGGCGGGCAAAGGGGAAACCCCGGCTCCAGTGGCTGCCCGGCGGTTCGAGCATCAGCCAGTCTTCCTCGCCCAGCTCGTCGAAGATGATAGTCTCAAAGCCCAACTCCTCCGCCATCTGGAAGACGCCGATGCGCTCCATCACCTGGCGGGTGTTGCCCATCCCGCTGCGGTCGCCGACGGTGATCCGCTCCGCACCCATCGTATGGAGCATGGTCACGAGAGTAGAAAGGACGAGCGGATGCGTGGATCCTGGCGTCGGGTCGGCGCTGTTGAAGTTCGGCTTGAGGAAGACAGCCTTCCCTTCGACGGGATTGAATCCCAGCAGGTCGATTGACCTGCGGACGCCATCCGCGCGGTCGTCGGTCTTGACGAAGGCGACACGCGCAACGCCCTCTTCTGGTGTTGCGGTGGGACTAGGAGAAGGGACAGTGGTTGTTTCGGTTGGCGCAGGCTGCTCAGTCGGGGTAGTAGTGGGCGGCGTAAATCCCTGAGTGGGAATGGGCGTTTCAGCTAATGCGGGCGGGGGAGGCGATGCCCGCAGATCTGTCCCAGGCGCGGAGCAGGCTTCCAGTGCGGCCGCCAGCGCCGCCGCCCCGCCGAGCGCGGTGATTCGGCGCAGAAACTCCCTGCGGCTTAAGGATGAATGGGGGATGTGCTTTACCATTTTCTTCCATCACTCCAACGCGCATGTCAGCCAGGCAATCAGCATTGATGATTTTTTCCAATTCAGGTCTGTCATTATAAACCAGGTCATATAGACCAGGTCAAGTGAGGGTGGATCGAGATGACAAATCAATATACAATTAAATGCACCAGTGTCACCTGGAAACCAGAAAAATGATCATCAAAGAAATCCATTCGAAGACGATTCTGTCCGCGTCAAAAATCTACCCCTACGTGATCAACCCCTATGTGGGCTGCCAGCACAGTTGCAGCTACTGCTATGCCCGCTTTATGAAGCGCTTCAGCGGCCATTCCGAGCCGTGGGGGCAGTTCGTCGACGTTAAGATCAACGCTCCCGCCCTGCTGCGGAGCGAAATCACCCGCAAGAAAATGGACGCTGTCTGGATCAGCGGGGTATGCGATCCGTACCAGCCACTGGAAGCCCGCTACCGGCTGACCCGCGCCTGCCTGGAAATCCTGGCGGAGCACGGCTGGCCGGTTGCCGTCCAGACTCGCTCGCCGCTGGTGCTGCGCGATGTGGACATCCTGAAAGCTGGACGCGGTTTCGAGGTAGGGATGAGCATCACTACCGCGGACGACCAGATCCGCAGGCTGTTCGAGCCAGCTGCTCCGCCGATTGGCGGGCGCATCGATGCGCTCGGCGAGCTGCACCGCGCCGGCATCCGCACCTTCGCGATGATCGCGCCGCTCCTGCCTGGAGCTGAAACGTTGGCCGACCTCCTTGTAGACCGGGTGGATTACGTGATCCTCGACCGGATGAATTACACCCACGCCAACTGGGTCTACCGGAAGTACGGCCTGGAGGACAAACGCAGCGACGAATATTTCCAGCGCAGCGAACAAACGCTCACCGCCGCCTTTACCAGGCTGGGAATTCGCTGCCAGCCTCCTTAGGATTAATTGCTCTCCTCAAGGAAAGAGTGAGCTGGGCGATCATTTCGAACCGCTCCATGCCCGATATCCGGGAAAAAGAAAGGTTATCCTGGCTTCTGCGCCGGCTTACCGAGCGGATATCCGGCGAAGAACAGGAACGCCAGCACCATGATCACCGCCACGATCGGCCCCAGCACGACCACGCCAAGCCTCCAGGTCAGCAGCAGCGCCAGCGCGGAGCCGGCCAGCGAGCCCATAAATTGATTGATCACGCCCTGAACAGCGAAGAACATGCCGGCGCGGTTCTTGCCAGTCTTTTCGGCGTCCACGGCAGCGATGTGCGCGGGAAAGGCGTACGGGATGGTGAAAAACGCGCCAATCGAAAAGCTGCCGATCGCGCTGGCGATGATGCCGATAACCAGCGGCGGAACCGGGATGTTGAACTGCGACCAGCTCAACGGGAAGAGCAGCATCGCGGCGGCGAAGACCAGCAGCGCAGCACGGAAGGCGAGCTTCGCGCCTTTCTTCCGCGTGATCAGGTTGAAGATGATCAGCATGATCGGGATCGGCGCGAAGGCAGCCGCGTTCATCAGCCCGAGCTGCGACTCGGAAATGCCCATCATATCCGCCGCCATGAAGGCCAGCCCGCCGAGGAATAACTGCAAGCCGAAGAAGAAAGTCGCCACCGATGACATGTAGATCAGGAAGGTGCGATTGGTCAGCGTCTGCTTAAAACTCTCCCACAGCGGGACGCGCTGCTCGGCTGCCGTACCCGCCGAACCATCCGTTGGAGCCTCCTTGATGACCAGCAGCGGGCCGATGAAGGTGAGAAAGCTGGGGAGCAGCATCAGCGCGGCACCGCGCACGCCGAACCGGTCAAACAGCAGCGGCGCGACGACGAAGACCAGCACGTAGCTGCCAGTGTTGAATACCGTCTGCCAGCTCGCCACCCGCACGCGCGAATTCTCATCGGCAACGATCTCAGAAAGCGCCGCCAGATACGGGACGGTCAGCAGCGTGTGGAAGAAGAAATAACAGGTACTGATCACCGCCACATAAACCGCGTTACCCCAGTGCCCGTTCTCGCCCAGGCTGCCGCCAGTGATGGGCGGGAACCAGAGCAGGATGAAGAAGATCACCGCCGGGACCAATCCGAGCACCATCAACGGTCGCCGCCGGCCCCAGCGGCACTTCAGGTTGTCGGTCCACCCGGCGATGGGGATGTCGACCAACCCGTCGAGGATGCGTGCGATCAGCATCCCCAGTGCGTACGCTCCCGCGGGAGCGAAAACCAGAGCGCCGGCGGCGATGTTAGCCTGAGCCGGGCGGTAATAGTACAACAGATAGGTCAAGACCAACTGGTACATAAATCCCGGCCCAAAGCCGCCGATGCCGTAGAAAGGCTCCTGCCACTTCTTGATGCGATTCATGTCTTCCTCCTGCTTGAAACCAAGGAATTCGATTGATTCAATCAAATGCGGGATTCAAAAAAAGACCTGACCATGCACGCGACCGACGGATCTGCAACCGCGCCCGCCGGGCCAGCGCCCATCGAGGGGAGGGCCTGCTCGATTTGCGCGCACATCTCGATGACCACCCGTCCATCGACCGTGCGCGGCGTCGGGCTGACGATCCACTCGTAATTGCGGCTGTAAATCTTCTCTAGAACAGATAACGGCAATCCCAAACCGCGAAACGAAACGCCGGGGGCGCCGAATAGAAAGCCAGTGTCCGGCCGCAGTTGAAATTCACCGGGATTTTCGAGGAAGTTGCGGATAACTGTCACCCTCTCGCTGCTTTCGGCCAGTTGAATGTCAGTCTGCGGAATGCTCAACAACGCCTTTGCACCGATGTCCGTCCCAAACAGGATGCGGTCCTGGTAGCGCAGGAAGAATTCGCGCGTTTTTTCGATGTTCGCGGAAAAATTGCGGTACATTTCGATGCCGGGAGTCAGATCGACGCAGATGTTCGGGAACCGCTCTAGCAGATCGGCCAGCCGTTCGAGCTGCGCTGAAAGGAAGAAGAAATGGGCAAAGATCACCTTCAGGTCTGGATTTTGGGTGAGGATATTGAATATCTCGTTGTACTGTCGCTCGTTATCGATGAAGGTACCGTCGCCGTAATACCAGCCGCGCTCTGCCGCCCAGTCCGGGATGCGGGCTGCATCCCAGAATTCTTCCGGATCGTTCACGTGGAACAGCAACGGCATCTGCATCTGCGCTAATTTTTGCCAGTAAGGCTCAAAAACCGGGCTGTCGAAGGGGGGTATCGGCAGCATTTTACGCATATCCGGCTTGCCCTCGATCATCTTGATCCCGTCACAACCGGCTGCCGCCAGAAAGCCGAGCGTTTCGGCGAACATAATTCCGACCCGCTCCGGCGCGCGGAAGTAGGAGGAAATATCCAGCCCGCCGAAGACGAAGACACGCTGAGGGTAGTGCGCCTTGAGGTGCAGCGCATCCGGCACCAGGCTCAGCCGCGCCCGGTCCGGTGTGCAGACGATGTTAAGCCGTTCGATACTCAGCGCATCGCAGACCCGCATCAGGTGATCCATCTGCGAGGGATGGCGGTAATGGATATGGCAGTCGATGACCTGGCACGGAGCGTAGTGATCCAGATTCATTGCCTGACCATCCTTTCTGCCAGCTTTCCGCGGCGACCGCAGAGAGCAAGCCGTCCAAAAATATTACCCGGATGCCACCACGGTGTAATCGGTGAAGTTTTGGAAGACGCGCACCACCGCCCCGAGCAGCGCCGCCCGTTCTTTGAGCGCCGATTCCTCGATGCGCGGCAATCTGGGGATCACGCCGGTCAGCCGTTCCCTGATCGGGTCGATCAGCATGCTGGCTGATGAGGCGATCCCGCCGCCCAGAATGACCAACTCGGGATCCACACAGACGATGATATTGCCCAGTGCCAGGCTGAGGTAATCGATCGTTTCGCTCACCACCTGGACGGCCCAGGGCTGCCCGTCGCGAGCAGCCCTGAACACATCCACGGCTTCCATTTCGGGTGGGGATTCCCCAGCATGGAACAACGGCCACTTCTTGAGCGCCTGGTCTGCAATTCCTTTTCCGGAAGCGACGCTCTCGAGTGCGCCAAAACCTGGATATTTGTGATTCAAGAATTGAATCCCCGGCAGGATGTAGCCGACCTCGCCGGAGGATTCGCTGTAACCGCGGTGCAGCTTGCCGTCCAGGATGATCCCGGCGCCGATGCCGGTGCCGATGGCGACCATCACCAGGTCGCGCACGCCTCTGCCTACGCCGTACCAGAATTCGCCAAGCACCGCCAGGTTGACGTCATTCTCGAGGATGAGCGGCAGATCGCTGATCCTCTCCAACCGCTGACGCAGTGGGAAATCGATCCAATCCAGGCCAGGGGCCAGCCTGACCAGCCCGGCGCGGCTGTCGAGGATGCCGGGAACGCCAATCGCTGCCCCCAGGATTCGAGCTGGCAGGCGTTGAGCTTCCGTCTGCAACAGGCGCAAAAATCCGGCGAGTTTGTCGAAATTCTCCTCTCCGCTGCCGCCAATGGCCGAATCGGTGAACTTTTGCAGGATTTCGCCGCCCAGGTTGACGATCGCGCCGCTGATGTGACTGCCGCCGAGGTCGATCCCGATCACCAGGTTGTTATCAGCGTTCAATTCCAACAGGTCGCGGCTGCGGCCGCGCAGACGCTCTTTGCGCCCGCTAGAGCGCACCAGCCCGGATTCGATCAGTTCGTCGATGATCCGGCCGGTGGACGGCTGGCTGATCTGCAGGCGCGCGGCGATCTCGGTGCGCGAAGCGGCCTTGACCAGGCGCAGGTACTCCAGGACCGCGGAACGGTTGATGGTGCGCATTTCAGACTGCGCGATGGTTCGGACAGATACATCGCTTGGATCGGGCATGGCTTGCAAGCGGAGAATGATTGCGTGAAGGTGACTCAAAAAGATTAAAATTACTTACTTTCTGTAAGTAATAATAGTTGTTTTTCTGACTGGAGTCAATCCCCCTTTTCGGTCAATCAACATCGGTGGACCCCCAGGAGAATATCGGGCGAGGCTCCTAGTAATGCCCGTCCGCTCGATTAGCGAGCTCAATCGTTCCGTTCGGCAGGAAGTTGGATTGCAGGTACTCCAAAGCCTGGACCCGATCCTGGCCGGCCGGTGCGGATAGGAAGATTTGCTCGCAGAATATGGCGATGTCTTCGATGATGCGCTCATAGCGATAATACGCGAGCGCGGAGAGGTCGAGCCGGGTTGGGCCGTAGCCGCGGTAGAACAGCGCGGTTTCTTCTTCCGGCGAGCGCCCTCTGCCCGCCAGCCCCGCGCCGATGAACATCAGATCCCGTTCTTTTGGGGCGAAGATGAGGGTATCCCAGTCGACCACATACAGCGCGCCGTCGTCCGCGATCAGCAGGTTCCAGGCGTGGATGTCGCCGTGGCAGAGGATGAACAAAGCCGGCTGGCTCGCCAGCGTCCCCGCCAGCCGCTCCGCCCTGGCATTGAGATCGCGAATCACCGCGGCTTTCGAGCGCAGGAATTGCGCAGCCTCAACCGCGACCGAATCCGCGAAGCCTATACTTCCAATCCGCGCCAGGTGACGGCTGACCGTGTTCCGCCAGCGGGGAGAAAAATCCTCACGCGGGACGCCGCGGGTCAGGCTGTTGGGAATATCAGCGGAATGGAACTGCTGCATGGCCGCGCCGAACTCGACCCATTGACGGTCGGTAAGATTTCTTTCGAAGCCATCCCGGCCCTGGATGTACGGGTAGAGGATGGCTGAAAAGGACGCAAACCTGGCGCACAACTCGCCGGATCGAGCCGCCAGCGGCGGAATGATCTGCTGCATTCCGCTTTCGCTGAGGTGTTTTGGGACGGCCACGGAGGCGGAGAGAAATTCCTCGCTGCGCAGTTTGAGGAAATATTCAGCCCCGTCGGCCGTTTTAACGCGATAAACCGCTGTATTCAGATCAGCCCCGAGCGGGAGAAATTCGACGCGGGCAGGGCGCAGTCCATATTCGCCGGCCAGGAGGTTGATCAGATCGGAATGCGAGACGGCAGGTTCTTCGAGCATTTAATCGTCAATCCAACAATCCATTGAAAATTGAGAAAGGTCATCCTCACGATTCACAAATCCGGTTGACCTGATGTCTGAAATTATTATACGTTACCTGTTCACTGCAATTTTGTGTTTCAAGCTCCCGCTTGTTAAAGGATAAGCGCTTTTCGATATTCATAAAAGCGCTGCTCACTGCCGCAACCTTTTAGGAACACTTCCGTATATAAAACAAGTATTTGTCAAGTAATTAAGGAGAAAATGATGACTGCTGAACCAACCCCTACCCAATATTCGCGTCCCGAAAAGAAAGTGGTTTATCGAGACCGCGGCAGCGGCGCCGTCTACGGACTGGGCATGATCGGCGCCTGGGTGTACTTCATTGGTCAGGCTACCACCTTCTGGCTGGGCGTGCTGGGCTTTCTCAAGGGCATCGTTTGGCCGGCTTTTCTCATCTATGAAGCCATGAAATACCTGGCGATGTAAATTGCGCCGCGAGGCGCAGCTCCGAAAATACCAGATAATCGAATTCACTCCCAAAAATCCGAAGCGATTTCGAGGATGTTGCCCTCCGGGTCGGCGATCATCGCCGAGCGCATCTTCCAGGGCTCGTCGCGCGGCGCGTAGATGGGACGCCCGCCTTTTGCGACGATCTCCTGATATTTGAGGTCCACGTTCTCCGGTTTGCCGACGTTGATCGCCAGCTCGAAAGTGCCGTTCAGCTTTTGGGGAAACTCCGGCGTTTGACCGAGGAGCTGCGGCAGCTCCTTGCGTTCGTACATGGAGAAGCGGATGCCCGCGTGCTTGAATTCCGCGTAGGGCCCCTCACCGTTCCAGTCGATCTCGAGCCCCAGCGCATCGCGGTAGAAAGCCACCATGCGGTGGAGATCCGCGACGAAAATACCGATCATATCGAATTTGGTGCCCATGAGGTCACTCCTTTTTCTTCCATTTTATCAGGGGAAACGCAGGGTGAAGCGGCGTTAGATAAAATGTGGAATTTGTTGGATATGATAACTGGCGCCGCTGCCCCAACCGCCGGGAATTTGGCATGGATTTTGGTACAGAGCTGCAATGTAGTGAGAGAGAGTACCCTTGACAACCCGGCAGCTCTGCACCCTACGAGCTTATCGAAAGTTCCTAACAACAACCTTATCGCTTTTTTGTGATAAATTTACGAAACCAATTTCTGTATATGGATCCCTACGTAGAGATTGTTCTCTCAGTTCGTAAAATAAATGTGGGACTTCGTTGCCATAGTAACCCAATAATAACTTCACCCTTTTTCTAGTATTAATCCTCTTTCCCTTTGGGCCTCTGTCAAATAATAGTTTCACCGCCATTTTATTTTTTTCCAACCAGTTTCGATGCTCAATCCCTTGAAGAAAAAGATTCTCGAGCTCAACCCTGCCGGCTTTTGGCCCTTTTATTTCAAACGCAATCAATGCATGATCGCTCGAATCATATCCGAGTATATCCAATCGTTCTGGATTCTGAGTCCCTTCGTAACATGGAACTTCTGATGCTAAGAATCTTACACAAACTTCTTTTATATCTGTCTTGATCAATAAACCCTCGGACGAATACATTTGCTGTGATAGTATCATTTGCGTCCACGTTTCATTATCTATACCTTTTTCAGTTATTGGAGGTAACGAGCTGTTTTGAGCACATTCAAACAAATCTTTGGTCAAAACAACAATATTGGGTACCACCTCCCGCAGTAATTCAAACTTCCTAAGGAAGACTCCTGAGAATCGCTCACCAACGAAATATATACACGGCAGACGTTTTCCATAGTTTTCACGAAGTCGATGATGCAAATCCAAAATTGGGTATAAGATCATACGCAGGTAAGGCGAGCCAACCGATCTGGTTGCTAAATCCAACCGGTTTCCTGGAAAACCGATAAGTAAACCTTCCCAACTTGGATTTCCTTCAATCAAATGCATTGGTAATCGAGTTAATTGTTCAGTGATTTTGCTACCGTATTCACCTTTTCCATATATTTCAGGTTTAACTTCTGAAATACGCAATCCCAAGGTCTTCATGTAATCAAGGATCTGGTTGATTGTGTAGTGAGACAAATTATCTGAGGATAATGATCGAAAGTACGTTGCTTTTTCTGTCACCATGGATAACCATCCTTATTACTTGTTTTGTTTTGGATTTATATCAACCGCCTCAAGTTGTCCAATATTGATTGAACTGAATAATACACTTCAAATAATGCCTGTCGGTTTTGTTTTTAGCAAGTATTACATCCAAGACGATACATTCTGAGGTGTCTCACCGAATGATTTTCATATGGTGTGAGATCATTATATAGCATAGCACAATGCGAAGTTCGAAAGTAACATTCCTCTTTTTACTCTCGTATCCAAAAAATCAATTTATTTACAGAGATTATATAGAACCTTTCGTACAATCTCTATGTAAGCGTCCCTGATTTTAAAGTTATCCTTTTCCCATGGGTGAATCGGATACTCATATGAGATGATCTGTCGTAGATAATCTTTGCATTTCTAACCTGTAAGACTGGGTATCTCTCCATACTATTCTTAAGAATGACAGAATAGGAAAGGGTAAGAAATTAGGTCGTACATTTTTTCTATTGGCCTTTTACACAATTTGACCAGACTAGCCTCAGCACCTTAATACCAAGGGATTAATACAAAAAACTCCATCACAAACGATGGAGTAATCACAGAAAATCATTTGTGGCGAGGGTGGGGGTTGAACCCACGACCAAGGGCTTATGAGTCCCCTGCTCTACCACTGAGCTACCTCGCCGTAGAGCGCCCAAAAGTTTACTACGTTCGCCCAAAAATGTCAAACATTTCGCCAGCCTAGCCGCTGAAGGCCAGTCCGCGCTCCTTGAGCGACACATACTTACCCAGCCCGATCACCAGGTGGTCGAGCACCTCGATGTCCATCAAGCGGCCGGCCTGGATCGCCCCGCGCGTCAGCGCCACGTCCTCAGGGCTGGGCGCCGGATCGCCGCTGGGATGGTTGTGCACCAGCACAATCGACGCGGCGTTGCGCTGGATTGCCGCGCGAAACAGTTCGGCTATGCGCACCGAGGACGAGTTTAGCGAGCCTTTATAGATCCGCTCGATGCTGATCACCCGGTTGCGCGTGTCCAGCAGAATCACCCACAGTTGCTCCTGCTCGAAGCCCTCCATCTCGTACGAGACCAGCGCCGCCACGTCGGACGGCTGGTTGATCTTCGCGCGCTCCTCCGGCGATTCGAGCGCCATGCGCCGGCCCAGCTCGATGGCCGCCTTGATCTGCGCCGCTTTGGCCGCGCCGATGCCGTGCTGCTGGCGCACCTCTTCAAAAGAGGCGCGGTGCAGCCCGCTCAGCCCGCCGAAGGTCTGCAGCAGGCGCTGACCAACCTGCACGGCGTTCTCGCCGCGCACGCCCACACGCAGCAAAATGGCGAGCAACTCAGCGTTGCTCAACGCGCCCGGGCCGACCGCCGCCAGGCGTTCGCGCGGCCGGTCGGTGGTCTCCAGATCACGGATGCGGTAGGATGTGGATCCTTCTTTCATGCTGCTATCCCCTGTGTGTTGATTGGCAATAATATAGCCCGATCTCCCCCGGCTGGCAAGCGGATTCGCCCGCGGACCTCCTGCGCGGTGCATCCATGCTATAATGTCAGGGTTGGAGCAGATGATGACGCTCGATTCCTCTTCCCTGGGCAGTCTGGTGATGGTGGCGGTCGGCTTCGCGGCGGCCTTCCTGGCCGCGCTCTGGCTGGCGCTGGTCATCTGGACCTTCCGCGACATTCGCAGCCGCGCGCGCGATCCGCTGGCGCGCATCCTCGCCACGCTGGTGGTGGCGGTGCTCTTCCTGCCCGGCATCCTGATCTACCTGATCCTGCGCCCGGCGCACACGCTGGAGGACGAATACCAGCGCAGCCTGGAAGAAGAGGCGCTGCTGCAAAACATCGAGGACATCCCCCTCTGTCCGGGCTGCAACCGCCGCATCCAGTCCGATTGGATCATCTGCCCGGGCTGCCACACCCGGCTGAAGAAGGTCTGCCACCAGTGCGGGAAATTGATGGAGCTGCCCTGGAACCTCTGCCCCTACTGCGGCACGGCTACTCCAGGCGCGCGGCGTGAGAAGATCACCCTCGACGAGGCGCTGCAAACCCTGCCTCGCGAAATCCCTGATGAGGAAGGCGCGCCGACGCTCTTCCCCCTGGGCGGTCAGCCCGGCATCGACGAGCCGTACGGGCCGCGTCCGCTCGACGAAGAATAACCCGCTGCCACCATTCCACACCGGCATGCGGAAATATGCTCAAGGTATAATTCATTAATGCGCGACTATACCCCTATCGAACCCATTGATTATCTGCTGATCGGCCACGTCACCCAGGACGTCGTTCCGCATGGCTTTTCGCTCGGCGGTACGGCTTCTTACTCTGCGCTGACCGCGCGCGCGATGGGACTGCGCGTCGGCGTGGTCACCGCCTGCCACCCGGAACAAAGACTGCCGGAGCTGGAGGGCATCTCGATCGTCCGCTACCCATCGGAGTACTCGACCACCTTCGCCAATATCCAGACCGAACACGGGCGGGTGCAGTACCTCTATCACCGCGCAAGCGATCTGGACATTTCCATGGTGCCGGACACCTGGCGCAGCGCGCGCATTGTCCATCTGGGACCGCTCGCTCAGGAGGTGGATGTCAAACTGGCGCGCGCCTTCCCCGATTCCTTTGTCGGCGTGACGCCGCAGGGCTGGATGCGCGCCTGGGATGAATCCGGCAAGGTCAGCTATACCGACTGGCTCGAGGCGCGCTACGTGCTCGAAGCCGCCGACGCCGCGGTAATCAGCGTGGAAGATGTGCGCGCCGACGAAGCCGTGATCGAGGACATGGTCAGCGCGGTGCGCGTGCTGGTGGTCACTGAGGGCGTCACCGGCGCGCGGCTGTACTGGAACGGCGACATGCGCTACTTCCGCGCGCCTGCCCAGAACGAAATCGACCCGACCGGCGCGGGCGACATCTTCGCCGCAGTATTCTTCAGCCGGCTGGAATACACCCGCGATCCGTGGGAGGCGGCGCGAGTCGCCACGCAGTTAGCCGCGCTGTCGGTCACCCGCAAGGGCCTGGCGGGCGTGCCAACTGAAGAGGAAGTAAAAGCAAATCTGATCGAGATCTATCAGGGCTAAGTCGCGGAATGACCTGGGTTTACACATTCGTCAACCAGAAAGGCGGGGTGGGGAAAACGACCAGCGCCATCTCGCTCGGCGCCTACCTGGGACATTACGGTCAGAAGGTGCTGCTGGTCGACCTCGACCCGCAGGCGAACGCGACCTCCTCGCTGGGCATCGACAAGCGCCTGGTCAAGAACGGCACCTACGAAGGTTTGGTCGGTGGACAGCCGGTTGCGCCGCACATCCTGTACAACCCGCGCTACAAGATGTCGATCCTGCCATCCTCGCCCAATCTGGCCGGCGCCGAGATTGAGCTGATCGAGTTGAACGACCGCGAGCGCCGCCTGAAGGAAATCCTCTCCCCGGTCATCGATCGTTACGATTACGTCCTGATCGACTGCCCGCCATCGCTCAGCTTGCTGACGGTCAACGGCCTGGTCGCGGCGCGCAACGGCGTGCTCATCCCGGTGCAGTGCGAATACCTGGCGCTGGAAGGACTGGGCCAGCTCACTCAGACGCTCAACCGCGTGCGCAGCAGCCTGTTTCCTGGTCTGCGCATCCGCGGCGTGATCATGACCATGTTCGATTCGCGCACACGCCTGGCTGCGGATGTGGTCAGTGAGGTACGCAAATATTTTCCGGACCGGGTTTTTCAGGCAGTCATCCCGCGCAGCATCCGTATAGCGGAAGCGCCTTCTTACGGGATGCCAATTTTATTTCACGCACCCGAATCCTCGGCGGCGCAGGCATATTCATCGCTGGCAAGAGAAATACTGGCAGGGGACGGTGTCCAAATTCCCGAATTAGAAACTGAATAAGGCAGGCTTACAATGGCTAGAAAAAGCGGCTTGGGCAAAGGGTTGGACGCGCTGATCCCCGGCGCGGAATCCGCTGGATCGGAAGGCGGCGCATTACTCGTCTCGATTGACGCTATCCAACCCAATCCGCGACAGCCGCGGGTCAGCATGCAGGACGACAACCTGATCGAGCTAGCCTCTTCGATCCGCGAGCACGGCATCCTGCAGCCGCTGATCGTCACCCAGGACATTGATACAGGTCGGTATATACTGATCGCCGGAGAGCGCAGGCTGCGCGCTGCGAAAATGGCCGGCCTGGAGAGTGTGCCGGTCATCGTGCGCAACGCCTCCGAGCAGCAGCGCCTGGAGCTGGCACTGATCGAAAACCTGCAGCGCGCCGACCTGTCCCCGCTGGAGACAGCCGAGGCCTACCGCGTGCTGGCCGAGGTGTTCGGCCTCTCGCACGAGGAGATTTCCGAGCGAGTCAACAAGAGCCGTGTGGCGGTGACCAACACCCTGCGCCTGCTCAAATTGCCCGAAAGCGTGCTCGAGGCGCTGGCCAAAGAGCAGATCAGCGAGGGGCACGCCCGCGCTCTGCTGGCACTGGCCACGCCCCAGGCGCAGAAAGCTGTTCTGCAGATCATCATCAGCCGCAGTTTGAGCGTGCGCCAGACCGAAGAATTGGTGCGCATGTACGCCGGCGAGCGGCCGGCGCGCCCGGCAAAACCCGAACCGCCGGCGGAAATCCGCTCGCTCGAAGAGCGGCTGCGCGAGTTCTTCGGCACACGGGTGACCCTCAAGCACGGCAAAAAAGGCGGCTCGCTGACCATCCATTACTACTCCGACGAAGAATTGAATGCGCTCATCTCACAAATCCTCAGGGAGTGATCCATGCTGGTCCTCTACAACGCCAGAATTTTCAGCATGTGGGAACATACCCCGCGCGCCGAAGCGGTCGCAATTGACCACGAGCGCATCGCAGCGGTGGGAACAAATGAGGAGATCCTGGCGCTGGCTGCGCCCAGGGATATCGTGCGCGACATGGATGGAGGCACCATCTGGCCGGGCCTGACCGATGCGCACATCCACCTGCAGAATTACGCGCTCAGCCTGGAGCGGATCGATTGTGAAACCGGCAGCCGCGCGGATTGCCTGGCGCGGGTCAAAGACGTTGCCAAAAACGCCCCCGCGGGCCGCTGGCTGCGCGGTCACGGCTGGAATCAGAATTCCTGGGCAGAAGGCTTTGGCAGCGCCAGCCTGCTCGACGAGGCTGCGCCGCGCAATCCGGTCTACTTGACGGCCAAGTCGCTGCACGCCGCCTGGGTAAATTCGGCCGCGCTTCAGCTGGCTGGCATCACTCGCAGCACTCCCGATCCACAGAACGGGGCGATTCAGCGCAATCCGGACGGCAGCCCGACCGGCATCCTGCTCGAATCGGCTATGGAACTGGTAGAAAAAGTCATCCCTGCACCGACACTGAGCGACCTCCGCGCCGCGCTTGAAACCGCCCAAATGACGCTCCTGTCGCTGGGCATCACCGGCGTCCATGATTTCGATCCGCGCACCTGTTTCCTGGCCTTGCAGGAGATGGACCAGGCGGGCGTGCTCGCCCTGCGCGTCGTCAAGGGCATTCCTCGCGAGGATTTACCCCACGCGCTTGGTGTCGGTCTGCGCAGCGGTTTTGGCAGCGATTTTCTGCGAATCGGCCCTTTGAAACTGTTTGCCGACGGCGCGCTGGGGCCGCAAACTGCCGCCATGCTTCAGCCCTACGAAGGCGGAGGCGGGAGCGGGCTGCTCTTCCTGGATGCTGAGCAGATCATCGAAATTGGCCAGCAGGCCGGAGAAAACGGCATTAATCTTGCAATCCATGCAATCGGGGACCGGGCGAACTTCGAGGTCCTCAAGGCATACGATCAGATGCGCAGTTACGAAAAGGCAAACCGCAAGCCACATCTGCGCCACCGCATCGAGCACGTGCAGATCATCCATCCGGATCATCTCGACCGGTTGGCGTCGCTGGGCGTCATCGCCTCGATGCAACCCATCCATGCCACGTCCGATTACCCGATGGCCGACCGATATTGGGGCGGCCGCTCACGGACGGCATACGCGCTCGGCTCGCTGCTTAATAGCGGCGCGCGGCTGATCTTCGGCTCCGATGCGCCGGTCGAGTCCCCCAATCCCTTCTGGGGACTGCACGCAGCCGTCACCCGCCGTCGGCAGGATGGATCGCCATCACCAGAAGGCTGGTACCCCCAGCAGCGGTTAACCCTCATGCAGGCTTTAGCCGGCTACACCACCGGCCCCGCTTACGCCGCTGGTCTCGAGGACCGCCTGGGGCGAATTGCCCCCGGATTTCTGGCGGATTTGGTCGTGTTCGCTGAGGATCCCTTTGAGATGGATCCGCAGCAGCTGCATACCGTTCAGCCCATTGCGACAATGGTCGCTGGCAAATTTGTTTGGGAAAGTTAAGACAAACAAACTATGACCGAAACCCAACCAATCCTCTCGCCTGAAATTCTAGTGCCCCGCATCGGGGAGCATCTGGTGAATAAGGGGTTGATCACCAGCGACCAACTGCAGCAAGCGTTGCAGGAACAATCTGCGCTGAGGAAGACCCAAACGAACGTGCCCCTCCTGGGAGAAATCCTGGTCAAGCTTAATTTTCTGAGCCGGACGCAGCTAGATTCCGCCATCACCGAACATGTGCTGCAGTTGCGCGCCGCGCTGATCGACGCCAATCAGCAGCTGGAGCAGCGTGTTCAGCAGCGTACGGCTGAGCTGGAAAAAGCGCTTATCAAGCTGTCCGAGCTGAACCAGCTCAAGGCCAACTTCATCGCCAACATATCCCACGAGTTGCGCACTCCCCTGACCCACATCAAAGGCTATCAGGAACTGCTCCTGTGCGGCGAATTAGGTCCGCTTACCGGCGACCAATCTGCAGCTCTGGGCACCATCAAACGGGCAAGCGAGCGATTGGAGCGGTTGATCGAGGATTTGATCCTTTATGCAACCTCTGAACGCACGCATATGCCGATCAACATTGCGCCGCTGGAGCTGTGCACGCTCTGCCGCGAGGTGATCGAACACTCCCGGCGTAAAGCCGATGACCAGCAGTTGGATCTGGTTTTCGTCAGCCCCGAAAGATCCCTGCAGGTTCGCGCTGACCGCGATAAATTAAACTGGGTGCTCTTCCAGCTGGTTGACAATGCAATCAAATTCACCCCGACTGGCGGAAAAATCCATCTCGAGCTTGCCCCGGAAACCGATTGCGTCAATGTCCAAGTGATCGACAGCGGGATTGGCATTTCGCCAAACCGCATTACCGAGGTTTTCGAGCCGTTTCACCAATTGGACGGCAGTTCGACGCGCAAATACAGCGGCACCGGACTGGGTCTGTCGCTTGTCAAGAAGATCCTCGACGCGCACGATACGACCATCCAGGTCGAGTCTGAGCTGGGAAAGGGCAGTCGGTTTTCGTTCAGGCTCCCCCTGATAACTAAGGGGGAAGAAGCGAAATATCCCCATGAATGAGACCAAGCGGAAATTCCCACAAATAACCCTCGCAACCGTCTACGAGGTCGACCGGATCCTCTGGCAGGAAAAGCCATGGCGTACGGTCATGGATGAACTGGTCAAGTTCATCCGCCCCTACTTCATCTTCGACAACCTGGTGCTCTACCTGGTCGATTCGATCACCATGAACCTGGAAGTCGAATTTGCCCGCGCCACCGGACGGGGAAAATCGGCAGAAGCAGATGTTGCCTGGGGAGAGATACTGGCGAACAGGCTGGTCGAAACCCGGCAGATGGTTTTACAGGAACCGCAACCCTCACTTGAGACCGACCGCCTGCGGCAGCCGTATACGCTTGGACTGCCGCTGCTGTCCGGCAGTTGGACACTCGGCGCAATCATCTTCATCCGCTTTGGTGGGCCACCCTACGATGAGGATCAAATCGCGTTCGCGCAATACCTCTCCCGCCAGATTTCTCTCGTCATTGCCCGCGAAAACCTGAAGAAAGAAAATGAACGCCTAGAGTTCCAATACCGCGTCTTCCAGGTGCAGGAAGACTTCATCGCAACGCTCTCGCACGAGCTGCGCAGCCCGCTGGGCTTCATCAAGGGCTACACAACCACTCTGCTTCGCGAAGACACCAATTGGAATGAAAATGTCCAGCGTGAATTCCTGACAATTATCGACCAGGAAACTGACCGCCTGCAGGACCTGATTGCCAATATGCTCGATTCAGCCAAGCTGCAATCCGGGCAGGTTTTCATGAATTTCCAGACTGTGCGCCTGGATGCATTGATGAACGATGTTCTGGTGCGCGCCCGAGCCCACTACCCCAAGATGGTCATCAATACGAAAATCCCCTCGCCGATCAAGACCATCCGCGCCGATCCCAGGCGCATCGCGCAGATATTCGAGAACCTGATCGGCAATGCGGCAAAATATGCGCCTGACTCCCCGTTGGATATCAATGTGTCGGAGGTCGATAAAGGCGTGAAGATCGAATTCCGCGACCGGGGTCCGGGGATACCCGCAAAATATCACGCCAAGATATTCGACCGCTTCTTTCGCATTCCCGACTACAAGCCGGCCACGCACGGCTCTGGCCTGGGTCTGTTTATCTGTAAACAAATTGTGCAGGCGCACAGCGGTCAAATTGGAATTACATCCGGCATGGGCAACGGCACAACTTTCCACGTCTTTCTACCAGAAGCCCCATAACCATCTGTAATCCATCCACACGCCCGGAGGCTACCCATGGGATCAAAGATATTGGTTGTTGACGATGAGCAGTTATATCGCCATCTCTTGAAAGTCAACCTCGAATCTGAAGGCTATGAAGTCAACTCGGCTCGAGACGGTGAAGAGGCGCTCGAGATCCTGAGCAGCCGCATCCCTGAACTGGTCATCCTGGATATTGCCATGCCGCGTCTGGATGGTTTCACCACCTGCGAGCGGATCCGCCAGTTCTCGGATGTACCTATCATCATGCTGACTGCTCGCGGCGAGGAACAGGACCGTGTGCGTGGACTCAATGTCGGCGCAGATGACTATGTGCTCAAGCCCTTCTCAGCCACCGAATTGATCGCCAGAGTTAGGGCTGTGCTCCGCCGCTCAAAAACTGCCCAGGCTGGCATCCATAAACGCTACTTCAGGCATAAAAACCTGCGCATCGACTTCGCCCGGGCGGAAGTATGGAAAGAGGACAAGCCGGTCTATCTCTCGGCAACCGAATACCGTCTGCTGATACAATTCGCCCAGCACGCCGGGCGGATCCTGACCGCCGAGGAATTGCTCACCGCGGTATGGGGTGAATCCTACCGGGAGGACAAAGAGATCCTGTGGGTAAGCATCGCCCGCCTGCGACAGAAATTGGAAGATGATCCGCACAATCCGGTCCACATCGTCACCCGTTCCGGATTGGGTTATCTGATGCCGGCCCCTGAAAATGAGGAGAATGATAATGACTGAACTTGTGCGCCCAAGCTTCGAAGAAAAAGGCAAGATATTTACCGAGATGATCTCTAAGGTCGCCATCGAGGTCATCATCCAGACGATCACTCACCGCATCTACGGAAAAGTCCACGTTCGGCCGGGTGAGCGTCTGAAAGATGAGCTCGACCGCAACGAATCCGTCCTGGCAGTCACCGAAGCGTTGATCTACGACCAGGAGGGCATCCTGTTGGTATTCAAGTCCAGTTTTGTCGCCGTTCAAAAATCCCAAATCATCTGGATTTTACCGCAAAGTCAGATTGAGCTTGAAGATCAAGGTGCCAAATGACCGCTCCCTCTCCACAAACCTACCGCCCGGAAGATATCAGTAAAATCAAAGCTTACTTACTCAACATGATCGCCCGGGAGCTGGAAAGCGACCAGCGCCTGGGACAGGACCGCCATGAAGTTGTCAAAGAACTTCTAAAAAAAGCGATCTCCAATCTCAAAGTAACCTTGCCGGAAACCTTGCGCGAACAAATCTCACGCGAGGTGATGGATGACCTGCTCGGCTTTGGCCCGCTGCAGCCCCTGCTGGAAGACCCCGAGATCACAGAAGTGATGGTCAACGGCTGTAGTAATGTCTATATCGAGCGGAAAGGCAAGCTGATTAAGACGAACATCACCTTCGAAAATGACGACGCTGTACTGCGCATCATCGACAAAATCATCATGCCGCTCGGGCGGCGCATCGAAGCCGACAGCCCAACGGTCGACGCGAGACTCCCAGACGGCTCACGTGTCAATGCGGTCATTCAGCCAGTCGCCATCGATGGACCATCGATCACCATCCGGAAATTCCAGAAAGATAAACTGAGCATCGATGAGCTGGTCCAGCTCGGCTCTATCACCAAGAATATGGCTGATTTCTTACGCGCCTGCGTGATCTCGAGATTGAATATCATCATTTCCGGGGGAACTGGCTCAGGCAAAACCACCCTGCTAAATGTGCTCTCCGGGTACATTCCCAGCGAGGAGCGCATCGTCACCATCGAAGACGCTGCAGAACTGATGATGCAGCAGGACCATGTGGTCCGCATGGAAACAAAGACACCCAACGCAGACGGCAAGGGTGCTGTGACCATCCGTGATCTGGTGCGCAACTCGCTGCGCATGCGCCCTGACCGGATCGTGGTCGGCGAGGTGCGCGGCGGCGAAGCGTTGGATATGCTTCAGGCGATGAACACCGGGCATGACGGCTCGCTCACCACTCTGCACGCCAACTCGACCCGCGATGCGATCTCCCGTCTGGAAACGATGGTGCTCATGGCGGGCATGGATCTGCCAGTCAGGGTCATCCGCGAGCAGATCGCGGCAGCAATCGACATCATCATTCAAATTTCGCGCATGAAGGACGGCACGCGGAAAGTTACCTCGGTCACCGAGGTGAACGGCATGGAAGGCGATACGGTCGTCATGACCGAGATTTTCAAATTCCAGCAAACTGGCATGAGCCAGGATGGCAAAGTGCTCGGGGAATTAACTCCAACCGGCATCCGCCCGATGTTCTACCCGCGCCTGGAAATGGCCGGTTTCAAACTTGGCCCGGAGGTGTTTGGCGCCAACTTGTCGGGAATGTTGAATTCGCAACACCGCAGGTAAGCCACACCCTGAAAAGCCCTTTGTCTGGTCAATGCTATAATAATCTGAGGTTATGCATTTGCGATGAACGAGATTGACCAGTGGGTAACATCCTGAAAGATAAGGCAGGCTGAGATGACAACTTATCAACAATTGACTCGAGTGAGGACACGGAAGTTAGGGCTGCTCATCATGGATGCGCGCACGGTTCGCAACCGGACAGCGGAAATGTGCGCTAAAGCGGTTGGCGTCAGCCTGGAAGAGTATCAATGCATGGAAACCGGCGAAACCGCCCCGACGCTGCCGCAATTGGAGTTGCTGGCTTTTTACCTAGATGTGCCCCTGGAGCATTTTTGGGGCAGCCAGGCCTTGTCCGCCCAACTCTCAGCCGAACCTGCCGAGCCGTCTGCCCAGCTGTTAAAAATTCGTCAGCGGATCATCGCTACCCGCCTTCGCCTGGCGCGCTCCAACTTAAACCTGTCGACGACCGAGCTTTCGCAAAAATCCTCTGTCCCGGAAGAAAAGATTAGCCGTTACGAGTCGGGGGATGAGCCAATCCCTTTGCCCGACCTGGAAATCCTGGCGAACACGATGCAACTGAGCAACGAGGAGCTTTTCGACCAGAAAGGGGTGGTCGGCGGCTGGCGCGCCGAGAAGCGGGCCGTCCAGCATTTTCTGGAACTTCCAGTGGAGGTGCGGGAATTCCTCGGCAAACCGGTTAACCTGCCTTATCTGCAGATTGCCATGCGCTTGAGCGAACTATCCGTTGATAAATTACGCGCAATCGCTGAAGGTTTACTCGAAATCACCTACTGATCTGACGCCTCGCGGATATGAACCAGGCAAATTCACCCCATATGCTGGCAGGAAATGCCCAAAAGGCATACGGCGCCAGCCAATTCGCCCTTTCTGCGGATTTATACAATCAGGCGGCCGAGGTGTATCTGGCTGACGGAGATGTGCTTCAGGCGGCTGAGATGCGCAACAACCAGTGTGTTGCCTGGTTAAAGGCGGGAAATCCGTCAGAGGCCCTGAAGGCAGTCGAGAACACCGCGCTTATTTTCGAGCAGGCTGGTGACCACCGGCGCCAGGCGATGGCGCTTGGCAACCAGGCGGCCGCGCTGGAAGAGTTGCACCGCCCTGATGAAGCCCTGCGGGATTACCAGCAGGCTGCCCAGCTGTTGAAAGGTACCGGCGAGAAAGAAATGCGCGCTCTACTGCTCAAACGCATATCGGCGCTGCAAATTCGCCTAAAAAAGCCGGTCGAAGCCCTCTTCACAATGGACGCGGCAGTCGAATCCAGCTCCCGCCGCACTTGGAGCGAACGCCTCATTCGCCGCCTGATGTCAGTGGTCAAGAAAAGCAGCGGCTTCGACTAAAAGTCGGATGGATGCACAACCGATGAGTGCCAGATGTCGATGAATCAGGATTACGCGATCCGATCGGCAAGCCGTTATGACCTGCCAGCCTTAAGCCGTTTCCTGGACAGCGCGCCCCGCTCACACCGCCACCTGGACTGGTGCCCGCCCCTGGATTGGGTGGGAAGCCAGCCGTTCATCATCCTGGAGTCGAACGAAGGCATCCAGGCTTGCCTGGTCTGCCCAGACGACCCGCCAGAAATCGCCTGGATTCGTTACTTTGCCTGCGCTGCTGGCGTCAATCCCCTCTCTGTCTGGCCTCAGTTGTTCAATGCCTGCCTGGCCCACTTTCAGACTAAAAATATACCCTGGGTGGCAGCGCTTGGTCTGAGCGACTGGTTCACCAATTTACTTCGCCGCAATGGATTTGAGCTCCATCAGCATATTGTATCGCTCGAACGGGAATCCGCTGAGCCGCTGCCGCCGATCGATCACAATTCCAAGGTGTTTGTCCGCTTGATGCAGCCGGAGGATTTAGTACAGGTAGCAGAGATCGACCGTCTGGCCTTCGAGCCCGTCTGGCAGAACTCTCTGAAGCAGATACGTTTATCCTATGATCTTGCGGTTTACACCACCGTGGCCGATATCGACGACCAGGTGGTCGGCTACCAGATATCGACGAGCAATATGTTCGCGTACCATCTGGCACGCCTGGCAGTCCTGCCAGAATTACAGCACCAGCGGATTGGGCTAACGCTTCTTACCGATTTGATCAACCGCGCACGCCAGGATCATATCTGGCAGGTCACCATCAACACTCAGGACGATAACCGTTCGTCGCTTGCGTTGTACCAAAAGGCAGGCTTCACCCTGACCGGCGACCGTTTCCCCGTATATGTATATAAACTTTGAGTTTCTCAACGCTAATTAGCTGGACAAAATCGATCAAATATGGCAAAATTGAATCATCCTTGATCGGAGGGATTGCATGGCAAAAATAACGCCAGATAAAAGTCAGAGACTCAGCCGCCGGGAGGCGTTTCGCCTGCAGAACCGCAAACGTCAGCAGCGGGAGAGAACCATTTTAATCAGCATCGCCGGTGTGGCCGCGCTGATTATCGCAGCAGTGCTGATCATCCCCAATCTGCCCGTTGACATCGATAATTATATCCGTCCGGAAAAGATCGAAAGACCGCTGATGGATGGCATGACGCTTGGCGATTCGAACGCGCTGGTCAAGGTCCAGGAATTTTCGGACTTCAAGTGTGTGCACTGTGCCAATTTCTGGGAAACCCAGGAGCCCGGGCTGCTGGCGGATTACATCAATACCGGAAAAATCTACTTTGAATACGTTCCGATGAGCTTCCTCAGCCCGGAATCGAACACCTCTGCCGAAGCAGCCTACTGCGCCAATGATCAGGGGAAATTCTGGGAATACCGTGATTATATATTTGTCAACTACGGCGCTGCGCTGACCGATCCGCTGCTGCGCGCGTTTGCTGAGGACCTTGGACTGGACATGGGTGAATTCGACCGCTGCTACCGGCAGGGGAAGTACCGCCAGCAGGTGCTGGATGATCTCGCCTATGCCAAAGGCAAGGGTGTCAATGCCACACCGACCTTCGACGTCAATGGCGCCCTGGTCAACCGCGGTGAGTTGACCGCCAAGATCGACGAACTGCTGGGTCAATAACTGCTGAAGGCTGGACGATAACAGGAATTTACCGGAACCTGGATATCGCCTGGATTCAGGTTGCCGCTTGCATTAACGAATCGAGAATTGGCAGCCCGGAGCCAATAGCGCCGGTTTAATTGCGGTTTTTCAAATACACCCTAATACAGGCCGAATAATTCCAACAAGTACACGATCAACGGCGCTATGATCAGCGCCGGAAGAAGATTGCCCGAGCGGATTTTCTTGATCTCCAACAGGCTGCAGATGGCAACGCCGATTAATATGACTCCACCCGCCGCGGTCATCTCCGCCGCCATCCCTTCGCTCACCAGCCACTGCACCTGCGTTGCCATCAGTGAAAGGCTGCCCTGATAAACCAGGATCAGGATCGAGGAAAACAACACCCCTACCCCGAGTGTTGATGCGAAAGCCGCCGAAGCAAATCCATCCATGATCGCTTTTACAACCAGGGTTTGAGAATTACCGGTCAATCCATCCTGGACGGATCCCAAGATCGCCATCGGTCCGATGCAAAAAAGCAGCGAAGCAGTCAGGAAACCGCGCACAAAGCGGCTGTCGCTGCCCGCGCTCGAATGCATCAGCCACTCCTCGAGGCGTACGCCGATCTTTTGCAGCCGGGCTTCCAGCTGCCACCATTCACCGAGCAGCCCGCCGATCAGCAGGCTCGCGAGGACAATCAACGCATTCTGGGTGGAGAAGAACATTTGCACAGCCAAAGCCAGGGTAAACAACCCTAATCCTGCCATCACCGTCTGGCTCAGCCGCTCGGGCAGCCTCGCGCCCAGCAATAAACCAACCGCGCCACCAACCAGAATCGTGGCAACATTGATAATCGTACCTGTCAATTATCAATCCTCCTTCGCCAGCGTGGGTGTGCCTTTTCCTCCAGCCTTGACCTCGCTGAGCTCAAGCACAAAACAGAGCGAAGAAAGACGGTTAAGGTAAGCCAGACCACTCTCGTTATCGAATAAGCCATCAGTAAATAACTGCACCAGCCGCCGTTCGGCCCTGCGTACAACTGTCCGCGCCAGGCTGATCGCGGCAGCGCTCGGCGTATCCCCCGGCACAATGAACTCGTTGGGCAGGCTGATTCCGCGCCCGATTTCATCCGTCTGAGCCTCCAGCCATTGCACCCGCCCGGCATCGATCACCCGGAAGCGTTCGACGGTATCGACGGTCGCCGATACTTCCGCCATGAGATGGTACAGGTCCTGCTGCAATTGGATCACCAGGGCGGCATTCTGAGCGGAATTCATCAGGCTTCGCGCCAAGCCCAGCGCCGCCGAGGCTTCATCAAGCGCGCCGAGTGTTTCCATGCGCGGGTCGGATTTTAAAACCCGCCCTTCACCGAGCAGTCCGGTCGTGCCGTTATCGCCCTTTCGAGTATAGAACCTGCTCATGATCTCTCCTCTCTAGATGGGAGCGCGGTAGAGGTACCAGTAAGCGTCCTCTGGAAATCCCGCCTGAAGCGTTTCATCCCAGACGAAAGGCGCCGGACGGGAGTGGCCTATCAACCGGTGATCCAGCGCATCAAGATATGCCCGATCCGATAAGCCGGGATAGTCGCTATCTTCGATCAGCAGCCCAAGGATAGCGCGCTGGCGGATGTTGTAGGGATAATCTCCGTGCTTGTTTTCCCCGCTGGATAGTTCGGAGATATAATGGTCCCACTGTTTCAACCGGCTGCGGACCTCCTCGCCAGCTTTTTTATACCAGTTGGACTTCCAGCGCCGGCGCGCGCCTTGAACCTCCTCAGCTATCCTGCTGATCTCATCTATCTCCGCCTTCTCCGTGGGCGCGGCTGCCTTCAAACGTTTCAGGCTGAGCAACAGATTGCCAATGGTCAGCTGCGTCGCGCCAGGCGGCAGTTTGCCCTTCCCCTTTACACTCAGCGGCCAGTAAAGCACACCCGAAAGCAGATATTCTTCGAGATCTCGCACCGATGTCCTGATATATATAAAATCCGGATCGATCGGATGCATGGAATTTCCTTTCGAGGTAGATTGCTACAGATTACGGCGCCTGGGTTGGGGCTTGAGAGGTCGCGGTGGGTACGCGCGCGATCAGGAACCAGTTCAGGATAGTTGTGAAACGATCGCTGGGATCGTAGAGCGGTCCCATGCTTACTCCCTGCACCTGTTGATCGACGGCGTAAGAATAGACGGGATAATACAGGGGCAGCGCGGGTAATTCTTCACTGAAGATGACCTGAAAGCTGCGGTACAATCGCGCGCGTTCGTTCACATCAAGCGTTACCCGGGCTTCTTCCAGATATTCGCTGGCATTACGGTTATCCCACTGCGAATAATTCTGCCCGCCGGTCGCCTGCACCTGATCCCAGAATGGATAAGGATCCGGATCAGGCGACTGGGTCAGGTTGAGATCGACCAGAGCAGCCTGGAAGCTGCGAGATTCTAACCTTTCGAGAATCAGCACGTTATAGGGCACGGCTTCCAGCTCCACCTGGACGTCCAACGCCTGCCAGTCACTTTGAATCGCTTCGGCGATCGCGCGGTGCTGCTCGTCGTCTGGATAGATCAACGTGATTATGATCTCCACGCCCTCTTCGTTCCTACGGATGGTGCCGCCTTCCGCCGGCAGGGTGTAACCAGCTTCCTTGAGCAGGTCGAGCGCCCCGTCAAGGTCGTGTTCGACGCGCGGGACGCCGTCGTAATAAGCCCAGGTACCCGGGAAGATCGGACCGTCAGCAAAGATGGCCTGTCCGCCCAGAATCCGATCGAGGATGTACTGACGGTTAATCGCTTTGTAGAATGCAAGGCGAATGTTCTTATCCTGCAGGAAGGGAACTGAAGGGTCCTTCAGATTGAACAAAATCATGCTCATCTGGGGCAGCCTGCCGGTGTAAAGCGAAAGATCGGATTCAGCCAGAACGCCGGCCAGGGCCTCGCCGCTGACGTTGCCGATGCCCTGCACCTGATCGTTACGGTAGGCCTCCAGCGCAGCCGCGGAATCTGAGAAGTAGCGGAAGATGAGCTGCTCGATGAAGGGCTGCTGCCCGTAATAATCCTCGAAGGCAGCCAGCACCACGCCGGTGATCTGGTTATTCTCGCTGATCAGCCGCTCGAACTTGTAGGGGCCGCTGCCGACCGGCTGCAGGTTGAAGTTATCGTCTTTAATCTGGTCGATCGTTTTACCGTCGAGCAGATGTTTGGGCAAAACGCCAAAGGCAAGATAGTCCAAAAAGGGCGAAAAAGGCTCAGGCAGCTTGAACTGCAGGTTGGTATCATCCAACCTGACCACTTCGATATTCTTCCAAAAATCCTGCAAGTCTTGCGGAACGATCTCGCCACCGTTACGCATCAACTCGACGGTAAAGACGATATCGGCGCTCGTCAGCGGAGTACCATCATGCCATTTGACGCCGTCCTTTAGCACAAAGTTGTACACCGTGCCATCGGCGGAGATACCCCAGGCCTGAGCCAGATCGGTGACTGGGAAGCCGCGGTCGTCGAAGGTAACGAGCCGGGAATAAATAAGCCGGTTGACGTCGCGGTCAGCCTGGTTGTAAAAATCGAGCAGCGGATTCAGGCGCTGCAGCGAGCCGACCAGGGCTTCAGTGTAATAGCCGCCTTTTGCCGGCTCTGGCACGGTCTGGCTGACTTCGGGTTGCTCGCTTAAAAGCAGGATGCCGACCACAAGGCCAGTTAATAAGATAATGATGAGTTGCCAGCGGAATTTCTTCATGGATTAACTGCCTGGATAGAGCGTACTCCCCCTGACAGCAAAGTGCGCTTTCCCGGTGAACAACGGTTTAGGTTCCAACGGTCGAATGGTTTTCGCAGATCTACCCGGCGAATGCCACTGCAAGAATCGTGATGATGACGAATAAAATCGCCAGGCCAATCGTGATCAGAAAAATCGTCTTTTCCAAACCTCGCCGCGCGGTGAAGACCTGGCTGCTGTCAGCACCGGTCAGACCGCCGAGACCCACGCCTTTGTTCTGGAAGATCACGCTGGCGATCAATGCGATTGAGATTATAATCAAAGCGATGTCGAAGTAGATAGTCACGCTCGTCCTCCTCAGGTTTAAACGCAAAGATTATAACGTCTAACGGCAATAATAGTCAACCGTCATGCACGAACTCGTCGTCAACCTTCACATGCACACTCGATATTCAGACGGGACGGGCTTGCACGCCGATATCGCCGAATACGCGCTGCATAGCGGCGTCGACGTGGTCATCGTGACCGACCATAACGTCTGGGTGCAGGGCTTCGAGGGCTATTACCGCCGGGGGAATAGGCGCGTTCTCATGCTGGTTGGAGAAGAAATCCATGATCAGGCTCGCGATCCGCAAAAAAATCACCTGCTGGTTTTCGGCGCAGAAGCCGAGATGGCCGCTTGCGCCAGAAATCCGCAGCAACTGATCGACCGGGTCATCCAGCGCGGCGGGCTGGCGTTCCTCGCCCACCCGACCGACCCGGCCCTGCCGCTGTTCCACGAGGACGACATATCCTGGGTCGACTGGGATGTGGACGGTTACACCGGCATGGAGCTCTGGAATGGTTTTTCAGAGCTGAAACGCGTCATTCGCAACCGGATTACTGCGGTTTTTTATGCCTTCTTGCCACAATTCATCGCCCGTGGACCAGAGCCGCAGACCATCGCCCGCTGGGATTCCCTGCTCAGCAGCGGGAAAAAAGTTGTGGCTGTCGGTGGATCGGACGCGCACATGCTCAAGAAAAGCATGGGGCCGTTGCGCCGGGCGGTGTTCCCATACACATATCATTTCAAAACGATCAACACCCATGTTTTCACCCCCAGCCCATTGAGCGGCGAACTGGCAGCCGACCGCAGGATGATCTACCAGGCGCTGCGAAGCGGAAATTGCTTTATCGGTTACGACCTGCCCGCCTCGACCCGCGGCTTTCGCTTTACAGCGCAAACCGCCAGCGGATTGACTCAGATGGGCGAAGAGATCAAGCTCAACAGCTCTGCCACACTGCAGGTACGCTTGCCGCTGGAAAGCGAGTGCCGTTTAATTAAAGACGGCGCGCCAATCAAAACCTGGCAGGACCAGAACGTGTGCGTGCATATCACCAATCAGCCAGGAGTGTATCGGGCAGAGTGCTATATCCATCACCTTGGCAGACGGCGCGGCTGGATCTACAGTAATCCAATCTACCTGCGCCCTCCTGGTTAACCCGCCAACAATTGACGGTGGCAAGATGGCAGTCAATAATATCACCCGCGTGTTGGATGCCCGAAAAATCCCCTATAAAGTCTTCGAGCTCCCCGCTGAAAAGCTCGGCGCGGTCGAGACAGCCCGGATGATCGGCGTTTCGCCAGCGATCGTATTTAAGACCATCATTGTGCAGCGGGAGAAAGGCGGAAAACCGCTTCTGGCGGTTATCCCCGGCGACCGCTCGGTCGATCTCAAGTCGCTGGCAGCCTTTCTTGGAGAAAAGAAGCTGAAAATGCCCACCCAGCGCGAAGCAGAGGCGCTGACCGGCCTGCAGGCGGGTGGAATCTCCCCGCTGGCATTGATCAACCGTGGATTTCAGGTCGTTCTGGACAGCGCCGCGCTCGATCATACCGAGATCCATATCTCAGGCGGGCAGCGAGGATTAAACCTGCGTCTGCCGGTAAAAGCGATTATCGAACTAACCCGCGCGCGCACCGCTGCTATCAGCCGCCCCGGGGAAGTACTCGCCGACGGACAGGACGGCTAGCTATCCCTTGATCACCGCCAACGGGCGCAGACGGGCGACCTTGCGGGCGATCCCCGCCCCGCTGACTGTTTCGACCACCTCATCGACGTCCTTATAGGCGCGCGGAGCTTCCTCCGCCAGACCGGGCATTGAGCCAGCGCGAATCAGGATACCGGATTTTTCCAATTCGTCGTGCAGTCTATCACCGCGTATCTCACGCTTTGCCTGCCTGCGGCTGAGAACACGCCCGGCGCCGTGACAGGAGGATCCCCAGGAGCGAGCCATGCTCTCCTCGGTCCCAACCAGCACCCAGGACGCCGTCCCCATGCTGCCAGGCACCAGCACCGGTTGCCCAATCCCGCGGTAAACGTCAGGTAATTCCGGCGAACCGGGGCCGAAAGCGCGCGTCGCGCCCTTACGGTGCACACAAACCCTGATTTTTTTACCCTCTACATGGTAGGTTTCAATTTTGCCGATATTATGGGCAATGTCATAGACCTGGTGCAGGTGCAGCCGCTTGACTGTACCCGCGAGTGCTTCCTCGAAAGCCTGGCGGGCAGAATGTGCAATGATTTGCCGGTTGCAGAAGGCGTAGTTGGCTGCCGCGTGCATGGCTGCCAGATAGCGCTGTCCCTCGGGGCTGTTCAACGGAGCGCACACCAATTCGCGGTCGGGCAATTTAATGTTGTAACGGCGAACGCTGTCCTGCAGCTCGTCGACAAAATCCGTGCATATCTGGTGACCGAACCCGCGCGAGCCGCAATGGATTTGCAGGACAAGATAATCCTCCTTGAGACCCATCACCTGGGCTGCCTCGCGGTCGAAGATCTGCTCGACCACGCCAACCTCGATGAAATGGTTGCCCGCGCCGAGCGTGCCGAGTTGATCCAGACCGCGCTTTTTGGCTCGCTGGCTGACCTTGCCTGGATCGGCGCCGTCCAAACAACCGCCCTCCTCGGTGCGCAGCAAATCCTCTTCGCTGGCCATTCCGCGCTTGAGCGCCCATCGTGCCCCTTGCCTACAGACCTGATCCAGCTCACCCTCCTTGAGTTTGATCGACCCTGCCTGCCCCACTCCGCTTGGGCAGTGGCGGTTGAGCGCGTTGGCCAGCTCGGACATGCGGTTTTCTGCAGCCTCCAGCGGGATGTTGGAAGCAAGCAAGCGTACGCCGCAGTTGATGTCGTATCCTATCGCCCCCGGTGAGATGACGCCATCCGGCAAGCGTGTCGCCGCCACGCCGCCGATCGGGAAGCCGTAGCCCTGGTGCATATCCGGCATCACCACGATAGGAGCAACTACGCCTGGCAGGGTTGCCGCGTTGACCGCCTGTTGCAGCGAGAGGTCGTTCATGGAGTGCTCGAGCAGTTCCCTGCTGACGAATAAACGCACAGGCACGCGCATATCATCCCGGTAGGACTTGGGTATTTCCCACTCGTACTCGCTGATTCTTTTTACGTCCTGCAGCTGCACCATCACTCGGCTCCAAGCACCATTCGCGGCTGGCGGCCGCTTGCACTTTTATTATACCGGCTTGATTGCCAGATTATTTATACATCGAAGACAATGGTCGTTTCGAAAAACTCATCTTTCTTCAGGATGCTCAGATTATGAAAAGTGACCGCTTTTATTTCCTTTGTCAGCGATTGGATTGGCGCGCAGCGTGCAATTCCGACCAAACGCAGGCCGTCGAGCGTCAACTCTAGCTCGACGCAGGCAACACGCTCGACTAAATTCCAGTAGAGAATCTCATTCAGAAACCAGACCAGCAGGCTCTCACCGTCAAGCGCCGAATGCGCGAGGGTTTTCGGCTGCCTCCCGCCGGCCGCAACCTGGATGCCCATTAATTTTTGCATGCCCTGCATCGATTGGCGCAGTAATTCAACCAGATCAGGCGCCCAAACGCGCAGCGCCCAATCGGCGGTGTGAGCCATCTCTTCATACCCGGAAGGATTTTTTGTTTGCATAAATCTGGTCTTATAATTATAAAGTATGAAGTCGAAGCTCGATTACATCGAATCGCGTCTGCAGGCATGGATCGAAAACGGCCTTGCCTGGCTGCCCTGGCGCTCGCGTCAACCGCGCCTGGCGGATGCAGTAATTCAAGCCTTGCGAAACCAGATTGCCCAGGAAGCCGCCGCGGGTCTACCGACAGCAAACATCCTGCACCTCTTCATGCACCCCACAAACACCAGCGCCTGGCAGGAACAACCCGAGTGGCAGGCCTGGCTGCTGAACGCGGCGAGGGAGATGATCCGGGAAGCCGGCGCCACCCTTTACGGCGAGCCTGAGCTGCTTTTGAAATCCGACCCATCTTTAGGCATCCGCGAGGTGCGCCTGATCGCCGCCTACCCCTCCCAGGAGGTAAATTCAACCGCGGTGATGTCCGTCAACGGCGCGCAAGCGCCCGAGCAGTCCAGCCAGGGAGAGGTATCAGCATTTCTGATCATCAACGGGCAACAGACCTGCCCACTCGAACAAGCGGTGGTGAACATCGGCCGGCGCAATGATAACCACGTTGTGCTGGACGATCCGCGCGTTTCACGCACGCACGCGCAGATTCGCAACGTCCGTGGCAGGTACACTCTGTTCGACCTGAACTCGACCGGCGGTACCTACATCAACGGCAGCCGGGTGTCACAACACGCTCTGATCCCCGGTGATGTGATTTCCTTCGCGGGCGTCGCGGTAATTTATGGGGAGGAGCAGAGCGTTGAGGAGAAAGAGCACGGAACCTCGCCTGCTAAAATCCTTCCAAAGGAGGATTCAGCTCCATGAGCGGTGTCATCGTCCTGATCTTGCGCATTTTGCTAGCGATCGCGCTGTACGGCTTCATCTTCTGGGCGGTGTACACCATCTGGAAGGACCTGCAGGTACGCAGCCAATCACTGGCGGTCAAGCGCATTCCTCAGCTGCTCATTTACCCGCTGGATTTCCTGCAAAATGAACCGCACCGCTTCGATACACCTGAAGTCGTCCTCGGCAGAGATCCTGCCTGCACGCTGGTGATATCTGACGAAACCGTCTCAGCCCGCCATTCACGCTTTTTCTTTCACCAGAACCAGTGGTGGGTCGAAGATTTACAATCGACGAACGGCACTTATCTGAATGAAGAACCGATCAGCACGCTGACAGTCCTCGTCTCGGGTGATGAAATCCGCTGCGGTCAGGCGGCTTTTCGCATCGAGGTTGCCAAAAATCCGTAATTCCACAACGCGCAAGGAGCAGAAAATGACGCAAAAACCGATCCTGGGTGTAATTGGCGGTTCAGGTCTGTACCATTTTTCCGGTCTCAGCGACGTCGAGACGATCGAGCTGGATACTCCTTTTGGCAAGCCGAGCTCACCGATCCTGATCGGCAGGCTGGGGGAAAACAGAGTCGCCTTCCTTGCCAGGCACGGATTGGGGCACTTCATCAGCCCTACCGAGGTTAATAATCGCGCCAACATTTACGCGCTCAAATTGGCAGGTGTGCGCTACGTAGTCGGCATCAGCGCCTGCGGCTCGCTGCGCGCCGATTACAATCCCGGCCATTTTGTCGTGCCCGATCAGTTGATCGATTTCACCCGCCGGCGGGAATCCTCATTTTTCGGGGAGGGGCTGGTCGTGCACATCAGCGCCGCCGATCCTTTCTGCCCAAACTTGTCCGCGCTGCTCTACCAGGCAGCCTCGAGCACCCCGGCGCCAGTGCACAAGGGCGGCGCGTTTATCACCATCGAAGGGCCGCGTTTTTCAACCCGGGCGGAATCGCACCTCTTCCGCTCCTGGGGAATCTCGATCATCGGCATGACAACCAGCCCGGAAGCCTATCTGGCGCGCGAGGCTGAGTTGTGCTACGCCACCCTGGCGCATATTACCGACTACGATGTTTGGCATCTGGATGAGGAACCGGTCAACGTAGAAATGGTCGTACGCACGCTATCGCAAAATACCGAAACAGCACAGATCGCCATTCGAAACCTGATCCCGCATCTTGACGGCGCCGCTGGAAATTGCGAATGCGACCGCACGCTGGAAAAAGCCCTGATCACCCATCCGGAAACAATCCCCGCGGCGACTCGCGCTAAACTGGGGCTGCTCATCGATAAATATCTGAAAGAATAGCCGTGCTATTTCCTCTCAAAGCTGATTTACGTGGAACATTCGAACGCCGGCTGCTTGATATTGCCGGCGCCTTCCTATTTCTCTATGCCCTGATCCTGACGCTTGCACCGGCTGTCCGGCTGCATTCCTGGCAGGCGGATTATCCCTGGCTGCACTGGACGGGTTTTACAGCCTGGCTGGCAGGCTACAGGCTGATCCGCCGCCAGGTAAACCGCCTTCTGCCCGACCACGATCCATATATACTGCCGCTCGTTGCCCTGCTTAGCGGCTGGGGTTTGCTGACCGTCTGGCGGCTGGATACTACCCTCGGCATGCGTCAGACGCTTTGGCTGATCCTGAGTTTTTTGATCATTTACCTCGCCGCCCGTTTCCCCGATCTGTTGCGCATCCTGCGCCGCTATAAATACATTTGGCTTGTAGGCGGTCTGCTATTGACCATCCTGACGTTCTTTTTCGGCAGCTACCCGGGCGGTGTAGGTCCGCGGCTCTGGCTCGGTTGTTGCGGTATCTATCTGCAACCCTCCGAGCCGCTCAAATTCCTGCTGATCGCCTACCTGGCGGCATATCTGGCGGACCAGATGCCGCTCAGGTGGAGCCTGCCGCAACTGCTTGCCCCCACCCTGGTCATCGCCGGTGCGGCAACCGTCTTGTTGATCGCCCAACGCGACCTGGGGACCGCCACGCTGCTGATCGTTTTATATACTCTGATTATTTTCATAACCACCGATCGGCGCAGAGTATTGGTCATTGCCGCAGCCGTTATCCTCGCCGCCGGTATAACCGGCTACGCCGTGTTCGATGTAATCCGCGTGCGTGTAAACGCCTGGCTGAATCCCTGGCTGGATCCATTTGGCGAATCCTACCAAATCGTTCAGTCGCTGATTTCAATAGCCAGTGGGCGGGTGTTTGGCGCCGGTCCCGGACTGGGCAGCCCCAATCTGGTGCCGGTGTCAACTTCAGATTTTATCGGTACAGCCATCGCAGAAGAAACCGGCCTGATGGGTCTGGGTGCGTTGATTCTACTTTTCAGCCTGTTGGTAATACGCGGATTGACCATCGCGGTTAACTCAAGGGGAAATTACGAGCGTTTCCTCGCCAGCGGGCTCTCGATCTACTTTGCCGCCCAGGCAATATTCATCCTCGGCGGGAATCTACGCTTGCTGCCGTTGACCGGCGTCACCCTGCCGTTTGTATCCTACGGCGGCTCCTCCTTAATCACAGTTACGCTTTCGGCCGCCATCCTGTTGGTTATCAGCGCTCAGCCAGAGAAGCAGCCTGGCGCCACGATCAAGCCGCGCCCCTTCGTTCTCACCGCCGCGATCACGCTGGCAGGTTTCCTCGCGCTCATCCTGTTGGCTGGATGGTGGGGTGTGGTCCGCTCCGAAAGCTTACAATTCCGACCGGACAATCTGCGCTGGACAGTGCACGAGCGCTACGTCCCACGCGGCAGCCTGCTGGATCGCAATAACCAGCCGATCGCTGTAACGGAGGGGAAACCAGGCGAATTCAAGCGGGTGCTGCTCTACCCTGAGCTGGGCAACACCATCGGTTACAACCACCCCCTCTCCGGCAAGGCCAGCCTGGAAGCAAGCATGGACGCCTATTTGACCGGTCTGCAGGGCAATCCTTCTTCGCTCATCTGGCTGAACGAGTGGATCTACTCGCAGCCGCCGCCAGGCCTGGACGTGCGCCTGAGCCTGGACCTGGCGGTGCAAAAGGCAGCCGACGACCTGTTAAGAGGGCATGTTGGCGCTCTGGTGCTGCTGAACGCCAAAACGGGTGAAATCCTGGCGCTGGCTTCGCATCCTTCTTACGATCCAAATCAGATGGATGAAAATTGGGAAGCCTGGAACGACGATCCGAACGCGCCGCTGCTTAACCGCGCCACCCAGGGTAGTTACCCGCCCGGCGCGTCGCTGGGGCCGTTTGTTTTCTCCCTTCTCAACTCCTCGGGCTCGCTGCCCGCGACAACCGGGCAGATGACCATGCAGGCCGCGGGCGGGCAGTTGACCTGCGCGCTGCTCCCTGAGAACAGCGCGACCTGGGAAGCGGTGGTGCGAGCCGGCTGTCCAGGCTCGGTCAGCGACCTGTTGATGCTATCCAGTCCGGAAAAACTCAGCAGTCTGTTTAATTCGCTGGGTTTTTATCATACCCCGCAAATTCCCCTGCCGGCGGTCGAAGGGGTATCGGAAATAAATCCGGCGGATTTGACCCCGGCGCTTCTACTCAGCGATGAGTTCCACCTTTCTCCGCTGCAAATGGCGCTGGCCGCGGCTGCGCTGACCAACCAGGGGCAGCGGCCGTCACCGCTGCTGACCTCAGCGGTGCACACGCCGCATCAAGGCTGGATTGTGCTCCCGTCCACGCTCTCGGGCGCCGCCCTGAATATAACCAAGATCGAGGATTCGCTCGGCAAGCTGGCTGGCGCAGGTTCGCCCTTCTGGCAGACGACCGCGAGGGCATTCACCGCAGAGGGTGAGTTGACCTGGTTCGTGGGCGGAACGGTGCCGAAGTTGAGTGGAGCACCGCTTGCGGTTGCCCTCGTGATCGAGGAGGATAATGCTCAGCTGGCAAACCACATCGGAATCTCTGTGCTCAGGGCAGCGTTGACTCCACCATAAGTGAGCAGCGCTTATCTCTTCGCGGTAACAATCTGGGTAAGAGCTTCTGCAAGCGCAGGATACTTGAAGGTGTAACCGCTTTCGACAAGCCGGGAGCTGTCCGCGCGCTGCCCTGCGAGTACCATCTGGCTCATCTCGCCAATCGCCAGGCGCAGAGCAAATGCCGGCACCGGGAACCAGTACGGCCGCCTGAGCACCCGGGCGATGGTTTTTCCGAAGTCCGCATTGCGCAGCACCTCTGGCGCAGCCAGATTATACGGTCCGCGGCAATCCTCGTTTTCGATCAGATGCAGCATGGCGCCAATTTGATCGTCCAGGTGAATCCAGGGCACCCACTGCCTGCCCGAGCCGAGCCTGCCGCCGACGAACATGCGGAATGGGAGCAAAAACATCTTCAGAATCAGACTTTCATTTGTAAAGACCGGGCTGTTGCGAATGATCACCCTGCGCACACCCAGCTCCTCCACAGCTCGGGTAGAATCCTCCCATTGGACACACAGCTTCGCCATGAAATCCTCGCCCGGCGGGGTATCTTCGCTGACGACGTGGTCACCGCTTAGGCCGTAATAGCCGATACCGGAGGATTGCAGCAGGACCTTTGGGCGGCGCGCTGCCATTCGCACTGCCTCGACGATCGCCTTGCCGGCATCGACCCGACTGGAGAGGAAGCGCTGTTTGCGGCCTTCAGTCCACAGGCCGCCGGCGAGATTTTCGCCGGTCAGGTTGACGACAACGTCCATTTCTTCGAGGAGCTGCCACCAACCCTGGGGTGTTTTTCCATCCCAGCGCAGGCCCACCGCCCCGGTGGGCAACAACTGTCCCTGCGGATTGCGGCTCAAAATCCAGACCTGATGCCCATTCTGCAGCAGGCGCCTGGAAAAATACCTGCCGATCAGTCCCGATCCACCAGCTAAGATAACCTTCATATCGCTCTCCTACCTATAGCTCCTGATTTATATCATATTCGTTTTTAACAGGCTTCACAATCCATTGTCGAATGTCGTGCTATAATCGTTCCATCAGGTGCCGGATGATCGAAAACGTCCTTGTCCTAAACGCTAATTTCGAGCCGATCAACGTCTGCAACATTCGCCGCGCGCTTGGCCTGATTCTGAGCGATAAAGCCGCGCTGATTCTAAACGGGCGCGGTACGATCCAGACGGTTAACCAGGCGTACCCAATTCCCTCTATCATTCGCCTGCAAATCATGATTCACCGGCCGCGCCCGAGGGTGAAACTAAACCGGCGCGAAATCTTCCGCCGTGACAACTTCACCTGCCAGTATTGCGGCAAGCGCACTTTGGATTTGACCATCGATCACGTCATCCCTCGCCATTTAGGCGGCATGCATACCTGGGATAATGTCGTTGCCGCCTGCTCAACCTGCAACCACCGCAAAGGCGGGCGCTCGTTGACTGAATCAGGCATGCAGCTGCTCCACCGCCCCTCGACACCCCCGGCGTCAGCTATGTATATCTTCGGCCGCCACTTGCATGAAAATGCTGAGTGGGAACCATATTTACATGGCTGGTAGCGCTACCTGGGGATACCTGGCGGATATCGACTCGCTCAAGATTTGAGATCAATTTCCTCGAAATCGCGGGCAAAACGCACCGGGCCGGAAAACTTCCCGCTGGCAGCCTTGATCAATTCGTCTGCGTTGATGTTTGCCGGGTAATGGACCAACGCCAGGCTGCGCGCCCCGCTTTTAGCCGCCACTTCAGCTGCCTGCTCCACTGAAGAATGCCCCATGGATGCCCCTGAGGCTTCGTGGATGAGAATATCCACGCCTCGCGCCAGCCGGACCATCTCATCGCACGGCTCTGTATCGGTCGAGTAAGCCACGCTGGCTCCGCCGGAGGGAATTTCTATTCGGATGGCGATCGTCGGCAACAGATGCCTGACCGGAGAAGACCATAATTGCAAATCGGCATCGTCAATGATCGGGCTGAATTCCTTTTCGGGAATGATATTGAACTGGATCGGGAAAAAGTCGGGCCACCGGCGCCATTCATAGAGATCCATCATGGCCTTGAAGCGCGATATGGTATGTTCGAGGCCGTGCACCGTCAGCGGGCGGGTACGTCCAAGCAACCAGAGATCCATTAATAAAAGCGGCGCGCCGGCGACGTGGTCGGGGTGGAAGTGGGTCAGAAGCAGATCGCTCAGCTGGTCGGGCTGGATGCCAGCTCGCACTAGCCGTGGAACCGGACTTCCAGCGCAGTCGACGAGAACAGCCCTGTGTTCATTCAAGATCAGCAGGTGGGTGTTGTCGTGGTTCTCAGTTGCAACTGCGTTTGCGGTTCCAAGAAATACGATCTTAGCCATGCAATCCCTCCACTCAATAATACAACCGTTAACGAAAAAGAACCAAGCCAATTCGCGGCGTAACCCAGGTCTCAATAATTGCTGCCAGGATCAATAACGGCAGGATAATGCCCACAACAACCCTCATCCACTCTGCCAGCGAGGTAAGGAAAACCTCGCCGACGGTGCGCTTGGAAGTCGGTGTTGCAAGGACTACGCCAATCTGCAGGACCGCTGCTCCCGCCAGGATCAGCGCCGGGATTTCGAACACCCCGTGCGGCAGGATCAAACCGAGGATGGTCATCTCGGCGGGGATGCCGTTGTTCGCCAGCGTCTGTACCAGAAAGCCGAGCAACGCCATGGTCGCAAAGATCGGAATCACCCCCAGGATGCCGAAAGAGCAAATGCCAAACACCAAGGCCACGATCAGCACACGCACATTCTGCCAGAGGATCAGCGCCACAGGCGCAGCCGAGGAAACCGGCAGAATATCCAGCACCGTTTCCAGCCGCTCGTCCATCTGCATGGAAGGCATTAGAATCTCGAAATTGCGGGTTTGTTGAACGCCGATGACCACCCCGATGATCGCCAGCACAACAACAGCCAGAAGCGAAAAGCGCAGGCTGTGCAGGCTGGCAGAGACGGCCTGTCGGTACCATTGGCGGAGAGTCTTCGCTCCCCCGCTAAATCCCTGCCTGAACACACGCCAGCCCCAGCGCACGTTGAGCACGTCGATTTCGCGCCCAAGCAGTTCCTCGCGTTGGAAGTGAGCTAATCCGATACGAACAAAAAGTGCCGCGAGGACGATCAGACCAAAAACGATCCACCACAAGGAGAGTGTTTCGCGTCCCCAGAACATGACCACGGCCTCCCCCTGGATCAGCAGCGCCATGGGGATGATTATAAAACTTGCCAGCAGGTTGGCTGCCTTGACCGAGGTGGCCTGGGTGGAAACCACCACCGCGCCGCTGACCATGACGATCGCCTGGGCGATAGTCAGCATAAAAATTTGTACCAGTAAATTCGCCTCAGGAAGCCTGACACCCTTAAGCACCAGGCCAATCAAATAAACCCCCATACCGAGAAAACTGGCTGCCAGCGAGGGGACGATCGATGAGATCAACTTGCCGAGATATAACTGCCAGTCCTTGATCGGCGAGCTCAACAAAGGCTCGATACTGCCGCGCTCCTTCTCTCCAACGAAGCTCTCCAGCGCGATCACCAGCGAGGCTGAGATGGGGAAAAAGCCGACAATCATCAGCAGGAACGGCACCAGGCGCTCGCCGATGATGGTCGCGCCGTACTGCTGCACAAAACCCAGGATTTGCTGGGCAGTAAAATTCATTAGAAACGGGAAAAACAGCGTCAGAAAGAGGATCGGAATGATGATCCGCCAGTCACGGAACTGGTCGCGCACCTCGCGACGGGCGACGATCAGCGAGGGGGAAAACGCGCTAAGCAAGCGGCGCCTTCCCAGAAGGGGTATCATGCATCACCGCCTGGATATAGGCGTCTTCCAGGCTGCGGGCAACCAGATTGAACGAAACAACCCGCATATCCTGCTCCAGCAACCGCCTCAATAGCATCGGGTTGGTCGTCTGCGGATTCTCGATTTTAAAGCGCAGCCAATTCTCATCCTGGGCTGTAAGCGCCACTCCGTCAGGCCAATCCCCCATTCTGCCATCGAGACTGCCAGCCAGTTGAACTTCGAATTCCTCCGGTCCAAGCAAAATGCTCTTGATATTAACCGGAGTATCGTTGAGGATGACTCTCCCACGCCGGATGATGGCAATCTGATCGGCCAATTCTTCGGCTTCGCTGAGGTTGTGGGTGCACATCAGGATGGTGCGCTGTTCCGATCGCAGGGTACGGATCGAGTCCCGCACCATCCGGGCGCTTTCCGGGTCCATCGCTGAGGTGGGCTCATCCAGCAGCAGCACCGGCGGATCGTGGATCAACGCGCGTACCAAGGCCAGCTTCTGGCGCATACCTTTGGAATATTCACCCAGCCGCTGCTTGCGCGCCTGCGTCAGGCCAAACTGCTCGAGCAGCTCATCGATGCGCCGGGTCGCCCTGGTCCTGTCCATGCCGAATAAAGCCGCATAAAATTCCAGGTATTCGACCGGGTTCATCCGGCCGTAAAGTCCGTGATGCTCCGTCAGCACGCCAACCGATGCGCGCACACGGTCAGCCTCACGGACGACATCGTAGCCGGCCACTTTTGCCGTCCCGGCCGAGGGGACGAGGATCGAGGTCAGCATCCGGGCGGTGGTGGTTTTACCCGCCCCGTTCGGTCCCAGCAAGACGAGAATCTGACCCTGACGCACATCCAGATTGACGGCATCGACCGCTAAAAAGTTATCGAAATACTTGGTCAGACTCTCGGTATAAATCATCGCTCGATCACTTGAAAAACACGGCTCCTTTCAGGACAGCTCACCTTCTGAGGGTGGTTCCGGTTCAGCCGGTTTCCAATTGCGATGGCGAAGAAACAGGGTAATCGCGGCTGCGACCGCGATGACCGCCATGATAGTCTGATTGATGTTCACCCCGGCAACAGGTGAGGGATCGAGACGCAGGAATTCCAGGAAGAAACGTCCGACTGGATAGATCACAAGATAAGTCAAAAAGAGGTCACCTGTGCGCAGCCGATTACCAATTTTTCGCCCGATCCAGAGCAGGATCGCCATGTTCAACACGTTGTAAATTGACTCATACAAAAACAAGGGATGGTAGCGGGAAATATCGACGTATTCCGGTAAGCGATGGAGCGGATCGATATAGATTGCCCAGGGCAGATTGCTCGGCGCGCCGTAGACCTCCTGGTTGACGAAGTTGCCCCAGCGCCCGATCGCCTGAGCCAGCGCCAGGCCTGGCGCGATGATGTCCACCCAGGTGCCGAAATTCAACTTTTTTACGCGGCAATATATGTACAATGCCGCGGCGCCGCCGATGACGGCGCCTGGAATTCCCAATCCCCCCTCCCAGATCTTCAATATTTCCAGCGGATTGGCAAAGTAAAAAGCAGTCGTCCGGCCGATCTCGACCATCGACGCCGGCGGGGTGAGGACGTGCCAGATACGCGCGCCGATGATCCCGCCGATTAAGAGCCAGGGCAGCATATCCCAGACGATCTCGTGATTGATCTTGCGCCGGCGCGCCTCGACTGCGGAAAGCCAGGTAGCGGCAAGCGCCCCCAGCATGATGATCACGCCGTAGAAATGGATGGTCAGCGGGCCAATTTTTATGAAAGGTTGCTCCATATCGTCCCTCGGTTATTATGGATGTTACTTGCTCCTTGAGATCAGAAACGATTCAGAGGACATCGTTTTCGGCTTTTGCCTTGCGCCAGACCAGCCAGATGCGCTGTATCGCGGTGATATTGGTCAGGATGGCAAGCGCCCAGAGCGCGATCATTGGGCGGTTGAGCAGCAGGCAGGGCACCAGGATCAGGTAGCGCTCGACGCGGGTCAATATGCCGCCCTTGACCGGATACCCGGCCGATTCTCCTCTGGCGCGGGTGTAGGAGACCAGAATGGAGCCAGCCGCAGCCAGATAGATCAGGATAATTGCCAGTGGTGCGTTCAGCTTCACGTAGTAAATGAGCAGTCCGCCCAGGATGAACAACTCGGCATAGCGGTCGATGACTGAATCGAAAAAACCGCCAAAGCGGGTAACCTTTCCGCCCTGGCGAGCCATCGCCCCGTCGATTGCATCAACAGGCCCCATAAACAGGACGAGCAATCCACCCCAACTGATTCTGCCGCTGGCTAACAAATACGCCGCAGCGATGTGCCCTATCAGGCCAATCAGCGTCATAACGTTGGGGCTGATCCCCAGGCGGTTGAAAAATCCCCCGATCCGTTCGAGTGGTTTGGAAAACGTTTTACGCAGAAAATCTGTGAAGCTGGCCTGATCTTGACTTTTGACAGGATTATCCAATGTTTTCCCTCAGGAGAGAACCGGGTTGGACGAACGGACAGTAAGATGGAGCCGCAATAAAAATATGCTGTATGCTATCGTACCTGAGGGCTGCTGTCAAGCGCGGGATCAATTTTCCAGGTCGTCCTCTCGATCCTCCATTGAATCCTCCGAGTCGATCAGCACCTCGCGGTCTTTGCCCCCACCCAGAGCCGGTCCGACCACGCCGCGATCCTCGAGCTCGTCCAGCAGGCGGGCGGCGCGCGGAAAACCGATCCGCAACCGGCGCTGCAGCAGCGAAGCGCTCGCCCGCTGAGTTCTGCGCACCAGCTCGATCGCTTTCTCGATCAATTCGTCGCCCCCATCCTCTTCTGCGACCAAATCCTCCCAGGGCGGCGCCTCAACGGGCAATTGCGCACGTTGGGCTTTCCAGAAAGCGACGACCTCGTCCACTTCGCGGTCGTTGAGCAACACTCCCTGAGCACGCTGCGGTGCGCCAACCTCCGGATTCAAGAAGAGCATGTCCCCTCTGCCGAGCAGCGACTCTGCCCCTTTAACGTCCAGGATCACCCTGGAATCAATTGAGGAAGCCACTGCAAAGGCGATCCGCGCCGGGAAGTTGGCTTTGATCAGGCCGGTAACAATATCGGTGCTCGGGCGCTGAGTGGCGATCACCAGGTGAATGCCGGTAGCGCGCGCCATCTGCGCCAATCGCACCAGGCTGTGCTCGGTCTGATCAGGCGCGGCCATCATCAAATCTGCCAGCTCGTCGACTAAGACTACGATGCGCGGCAGCGGCGGCAGTTTACGGCGCTCCAGCTTGCGGTTGTAGTTTTCCAGGTCGCGGGCGCGGGCGGCTTCGAGCAGGCGATAGCGTTGATCCATCTCCTGTTGCGCCCAGCGCAGCACGCCGAGCATGCGCTCTATTTCGGTCTCGACCTTGCCCAGGATGTGCGGCAATCCGCTGAAGCGGGCCAGCTCGACCATCTTTGGATCGAGCACTGCGAGACGCAAGCTTTCAGGAGGATTGTTCATCACCATGCAGGTGATAATGGCAGACAGACAGACCGATTTGCCGGAGCCAGTGGTACCGGCGACCAGCAAATGCGGCATGCGCGCCAGGTCCGCCACTACAGGCTCGCCGGAGACGTTTCTGCCGAGCGCCAGCGCCAACTGCGATCCCAGGCGGATGAATTCGCGCGACTCGATGATCGGCTTCAGCCGCACCAATGAAGTGGTTGTGTTCGGCACCTCGATGCCGACGTAGGAATGCCCGGGCACAGGCGCTTCGATGCGCAGCCGGTCGGCAGCCAGGGCCAGGGCAAGGTCGCGCGAGAGGGCAGATATCTGCGATACGCGCACTTTCTGTTTAACCGTTTCGCCATCCGGGCCAATTTTTTCGATGTAGCCCGGTTCCACCGCAAACTGGGTGACGGTCGGACCCGTGCGGTAACCCACCACGCGTGAAGGAATGCCAAACTCTTTTAGCGTCTTGACGATCTTGGCTGCCACCGCCATGATGCGTTCTTCGTCGATGCCGTTCGCCTCATCTTCCGCCAGCAGCGAGAGCGGCGGCAAGGATTCGTCACGTCTGACAGGCACCACCTGCAAGGGAATGCCGCCAGCTTCTTTTTCAGATAAATCGCCAGCTGCTTTTTGAGAGCCCCGATTTTCTCCTTCTTCCGGACCGGGCAAAGGCAGCTGGATAAGACGATCATCGGGGATTTCAGTCAGCGCCCAGGCTTCCAGGCGGCGGTACAACCAGCGGTCCAAACCTGATCCACCCAATAACAGTAAAAAAGTCAGACCAATGAGAAATATCGTGCCCCAGGGCACTGGCAGGATCTGATACAACAGCCTGGCCAGGCCCCAGCCAATAACACCGCCATCCAGGCCGGCCTCAGCCCGGTCCAGCGAAAACCCCCCAAGCACAGCCAGCAGGGCCATGACGGCGAAGATCAGCCCTTCAAGCGCCAGCACCTGCCCGATGCGCAGCTGTACTGGGCGGCTGGTGCGCCGCGATAGCACCGCCCAGCCGAGTATCCCGAGGGCTAAGGCGATCAAGTATGAGCCGTTCCCGGTCCACTTCTTCAGGACTTCCCCCCAGGGTGAGATAAAAGTACCTTGGGTTAAGCCGAACAACGCCAGCAACGTCAACAACGCAGCAGCGATCAACGCCACCCCGAGCAAATCCCAACCAAAGCGGCTGAAACGAATCCAGAGGTCGCTCAGATCATCGCCAAACGTTTTTTTCGTCTGATCGGTTTCCGGCCTGACGGTTTCCTTACTTTTCGATCCTCTTTTAACTGGCGCAGCGCCGCTCATTCAACCGTTACCAGGCCCAATCCCAGGCGCCGCCGCTCGGTATCGATGTGCAGGATGCGCACATTGACCGCCTGACCTACAGACAGGAAGCGGTCGACTGAGCGGCAGTTCGGCGGCATTTTCATCGACGAAATGTGAATGAGACCTTCAACTCCCTCTTCAAGTCGAGCAAATGCCCCAAAACGGGTGAGCGAGGTAATCCTGGCTGGAACGATGTCGCCAGGCTGGTAACGGTAGCTCAAAGTCTCCCAGGGATTGGGATGCAGCCGCTTCAGACTCAATGCGATGCGGGATACTTCTTCATTTACCTGGAGCACGAAAACGCGCACTTCGTCATCGATGTGCAGCAGTTCGGAAGGATGCTGCACGCGCCCCCAGGACATTTCTGAGACATGCACCAATCCCTCCACACCGCCCAGGTCGATAAAGACGCCAAAATCAGTCACATTGGTGACGCGCCCTTTGAGAACCGAGCCCTCGCGCAATGTTTCGAATAAGGCCCTCCGCTGACCTTCTCCCGCGAGGGCAGCCCGCTCAGACAGGACAATTCTCTCTTGAGAAGGATCACATTCGATTACCTTCAGGTCGATCGACCTGTCAACATAACTGGCGAGGATTAACCGGCGCTTCTCTTCACCGCCCCCGTTTGGCATGTCAATCAGATGCGAAACGGGGACAAAACCCTGGATTCCTTCACCCTGAACGAGCAATCCCCCTCGATTGAAACCCTGGACCTTTAGCGTGATGATCTCATCTCGCTCGTATAAACCCTGAACCTGATCCCAATCAACGATAGTAACCGCTGGCTGGGGAGCGGAATTACTCACCCTCTCCCGGCTTGGTTCCGTGATGGATTCTTCATCGGATAGGACAGCGGACCACCATCCTTCGTCCAGCTCTTCTGGAAAGTCGGGTTCGTGGTCACGATCTGTCTTATTAACGACCATGCTTTTCACCTCCCCTGGAATGTAAACAGATAATCGGCAGTATGCTGATTGTAAACCAATCAGTATTTTTTTTGCAACTACGTTGTCTGATCATTTTGGGATTCCATTTCCATGATCGCCTTAGCCACCGCCTCGATCGCGATGCGCTGCTTCCGATAGAGGTCTGCCTCTGACATCGCCAGGCGCATAGCAATTTCACGGACTTTCTTTCCCTCAAGGAATTTCATCTCCAGGATATTATAAAGCACCCATTCGCCAGTGAACCTCCTGTCACCGCTTGGTCTGGTACGCTCGATCGCGTTTTTTAATACCGTCCTTAAAGCATTGGCGGTATTGCCGTCATGCGAGTTGACAGCATCCTGCACGATTTTGAGCTTGATCAGCGGGCTTTCAGTGAGTTTTGGCCCGCCCCAAAAGTGTGTCAACGCATCTTTGACAATCTGGGACATATCGCTCGATTCAAGCGGAACCTCGCCGAGTAGAATCCCGCTCTGATCGAAGCGGGCGGCCGCCCGCATCTGTTGTATGTAGGCAACTTTGGTGGACAACTCGCCAATCGAACGGAAAACGCTTTCCTGCAGTCGGCGGTCGTGCAGCGCCAGCGTCACCCGCTGTTTGAAGGCATCGATCGCCTGATGTTCCGTTTCGTCCAGGTCAGCGATGTTGGCGCTGGCGATGCCCAGAATACCCATCAACGACTGGCGGTCCTCTTCATTCTGATCCGTCAAGGGAACAAGGACATCCTCGCCCCATTGGAACAATTCGTCAAACTGGGTGTCTTTGGTGAGCAGCCGGCTCAACTCATCAGTAGCTAGGTTCTTATCGAAAAAGGTCTTGCCAACCTTGACGATCAACTCCAGCCCGGTGGAATTCATCGCCACCAGATATGCCCCGCGAGCCTGCAGACGGTCGCATAATGCCGCCAGGATCGCCTCGAGGAACTGACGCAGGTCGTTTGGAGTGATCAGCCGCTCTTCAAGCTCCAGCAGCGTCTCAATTTCCTTCTTGTCAGTTCCATAGAGAAACCAACGCTCGAGGAGTGGAAAGAACAGGGTAATCAGATACTCCCCGAGCAGGATCGTGGCTACCATTGTGATGGGCACAAAGGTGTTGTACTCCAGCCCGAAATTCTCCCCGGCCCGACGGATGATCGTGGTCAACGCCAGGGCGATGCTGGCGACCACCGGTCCGCGTAAAATCCATCTGAACAGCCTGGATTTGACCGTGCGGTCTGGTAAATTTACTCCAAAAAAAGCCACCGAATAAGACATTACCACGACCAGCCCGCCGACAAGAACATTGACCACGACGGAAAAGAGCCAGAAGACCAAGACATGACGAGAGGCAAAACCGGAGTTGTACAACAGAAATGGGAACGCGCCGAGCGAAGGAGCGATTGAGCCGATCATCAGATAGCCCATCCGGCGGCGTCCGCTGGTAGTCACGGAGCGTTGGTAGGCGCGCACAAAGTTGTACCACGACATCGCCATTGCCAGCAGGTAAAATCCGATGAACAGATCGGTCAGCCAGGTCGGCTCGAGGTATGGATTCGGCGTGTCGGTCATCTTCAACTCGCCGATCAACAGCCCGGTTGGCAGCCCCACAAGGAAAAGCAGCGAGAAAAGGTAGAAAAAGCGAATAGCCCAACGGCGCTTACCCTGGCTGGGTTTGCCGGTTGTCGCCAGCAGTGAATCTGAAAAATGCAGGTACGCGGAGGGTAAAAACACAATCCCAATCCAGGGGACGCGCAGCCAGAATTCGAGCTGGTCTGGTCGGTTCATCACGCTCGACAGGGATTCAGCTGTGTACACAATCACCAGACAGCTCAATATGATGGCAAAGGAACGGGCAACCCGCTCCCGTAAATTAAACGAGAGCGAATACAAAAGCAGCGCTAGTGCAGTAATCGCTACTCCCGCCATCAGGATCTGGTTGAGCGTTATGAGGAAATTCACCGGTGGATCCTATCCTATGATGGGTGCCGTGATCGGCAGGCTATCGCAATAACCTCGAGAAAAATAAAGCAATATCCTGGTTCGCATAGTATCTGTCGTTGTAGCCGCTTAGCTCAAAGCCCAGTTTGATCGCCATACGGATGGCCGGGTAATTCTTCGATTGAGTTTCCAGGATGATCTTCTTCAACCTGCGCTGGATCGCCCACTCCTGAGCCGAAATTAGCAGAGCGCTGCCGATTCCCTGGCGGCGGTGTTGCTCCGCCACCGCAAGGTTTTTGATCCAGACACCGTGCGGGACCATACTCTCATCCAGTATGATATAACCAACCGGCAATCCTTGCAATATCGCAGCGAGGATTCCGCTCGAAGATTTGGCCGCTTTTTGCCAGGAATCGACCGGATTTGGATTGTCGATCTGGATCGCGCGCGGCAGCCGTACTTCTCGAAAACCAATCGTAACCTGACCCTCTTCGATCAGGCGATCCATCTGCCATACATATTCCGTGCGATTCGACAGATCGATTTTATACAAGGCTTCATAATCAGTGGACAATGCAGGGCGGATTTCGATTTCAGGCATTTCATTCCTCAAGGAGCGATAATTCTTACAGGGACCACACAAGCAGGGAATATGTTATTGACATTATCGGTAACCACCAGGCGAAGCAAATAATCACCCGGGAGAAGCTGACTGGTATCCCACTGCCCGCTGCCAGCGCCTCCCAGCGGCTGATCGATGATGGGGCTGTCACCAGCCGCGATAGTCACCCAGGAATCGGTCCCTACTTGATTGTACTCATATTTGTAAAAACCGAGGTTCGGGACAGAAACCGTGCCGCGCAATTCCGTTTCTCCGCGCAACTCCATACCCGGCGTTGGGAATACCCACTCGATCTGGCCTTCGACGCAACCTTCCTGCACGGGTTGAGCGACGGTCACAGGCGCTTCAGGAGTTGAAGTGGCGGCCGATTCCACCATGATTGTGGTGGTCGGCGTGACCAATAGTTCAATGGTCGCTGTTGCAACGTTTTGCGCTCTCGGAAAATCCGGAAAGACGATGGAAGCGGTAGCAAATTCAGCCATACCAAGTAAGAATAAAAAAATTAACACAGTTAAAGAACCGGTAAATCGCCGCTGGGCGTTTTCTTTTTCCAGGCCAAAAACGGTCGTCTGCCACTCCTGCCAGGATTGGATTACCCTTCGCAAAGCCAGCAGGCCAGCGATCGACAGCACCAGATAAATCCAGGGCTCTGCGTTTTTTAAGAAACGAAGGATGTCATCCATTCGGGCTGCACCCTTATTGCCAAAAAGTGGATTGGAACGAAGGGCGCGCGGAATTGCGCGATCAATCAAACATCCATGTGCTGCAACGTCCCACGGATTAAGGCCGTCAGTTTCGGCACCAGAACCTTGCCTGCCTCAAGCACTTCCTCGTGAGTGGTTTCGGTAGCGCCGTCCAGGTTTGCCTTGTTGCTGATGCCGGAAAGGCCAAGGACGCGCGTCCGGCCGTGCCGCGCAACGATCACCTCGGGAACCGTGGACATGCCGACTGCATCCGCGCCGATCGTTCGCAGAAAGCGGAGGTCTGCCGGGCTTTCAAAAGATGGTCCGGACAACCAGGCATAGACGCCCTCATGCAGGGTGACGCTTTCCATCCGCGCCACGGACCGGCAGATGTCCATCAACTTCCGGTCGTATGGCTGACTCATATCCGGAAAGCGTTCGCCAAATTCATCCAAATTCGGGCCTCGCAGCGGATTCAAGCCGGTCATACCGACCAGGTTGATGTGATCCGTGATCAGCATTACGTCGCCGGCAGAATATTCCGGATTGATAGCCCCGGCCGCGTTGGTGACGATTAACTGCTCAATACCCAACCGCTGCATTACGCGGATTGGCAGAGTAATCTGCCCCATCGGGTAGCCCTCATAATAGTGAGCTCGCCCCTGCATGACCAGCACCGGTTTTTCTTCCAGCATGCCAACTCGTAAGCAGCCGGCGTGTCCGGAGATGGTTGACAGCGGCCAGTTCGGAATTTCTTTGTAGGGGATAGTCACAGCCTCTTCGACCAATTCAGCCAAATTCCCCAGGCCCGAACCGAGGATCAGTCCTACTTTTGGTTGGATCTTGATCAATCTCGTGATGGTACGAGTTGCTTCGTCAATTTGTTCAATACTAAGCCATTCGCTCAAAACTCCCTCCGTGATGTAAATTCATGAATCAATCGAGAAGAGATCTATACCGGCAAAGGCTTCTATATGATCACTTTCACTGATTAATAGGCAAGATGAATACCGCGCAATTCTTGCGGTAACGATGGGAGTTTTTCCTTGCCTGGATTCAGCGCCGGACCGGCTCTATTAGAAATTATAACAGATTCGCAGATGACCGTTTTCGATTGCGCTGACAGACGGTAAACTCCTTTATTAATGAAGATGTCCCATTCGACTTGACGTTTTCTGATGCCGCTTCACTGAATGGCAGCGAGGGCGGCATTGAAGGCTTCAATCGTGCGCTCGACTGCGCTGTCGTCAATCCAATAATGCAGCACCAACCGGAAGCTGCGCGCGCCGGTTACGCCAACTCTGATCCCATGTTCGTAGAGACGATCGGCAATTTCACGCGCCGATTTCTTTTCCGTCTCGGCGAGTGAAACAAAAACCATATTGGTCGCTGGCATGCCAAAGGTCAATTGCAGCCCGCCGATCTGGCACAAGCCTTCAGCAAGCCACTGAGCGCGTCGGTGATCTTCCACCAACCGGTCAACCATCTGCTCGAGAGCGACGATCCCCGCAGCGGCGAGTATGCCTGCCTGGCGCATGCCCCCGCCCAATTGCTTGCGGATTCTCCGCGCGCGAGCGATGAATTCCGCCGAACCGCACAGTACCGATCCGACCGGCGCGCACAGCGATTTGCTCAAGCAGAAAGTGACCGAATCGGCCGGTGCAGAAAGCTCGCGAGCGGACGTTTTCAACGCGACTGCGGCATTGAAAATCCGCGCTCCATCCAGGTGCAGTTTCAATCCGCGGGCGTGGACGAGTTCACCCACCGCGCGAGTGTACTCAGCCGTAAGCGCCACGCCGCCGCAGCGATTGTGCGTGTTTTCCAGGATCACCAGTCGGGTGACCGGTTCGTGCTGGTCTTCGCCGCGAATCGCATTGCGAATGTCATCAACGCGCAGGGTGCCGTCAGGCAGGTTGGGCAGCGTGGTGGCAAAGATGCTGCCCAGAGCGGAGATGCCTCCAGCCTCGAATAAAAAGGTGTGTCCCAGGTGCCCCATCAATGCTTCATCCCCGCGCTGGCAGTGGGCGAGCACCGCTGCCAGGTTGCCCATCGTCCCAGAGGGGACGAAAAGCCCGGCTTCTTTACCCATCAGCTCCGCCGACATTTCCTCCAGGTGGATTAATGTAGGGTCTTCACCGTAGACGTCATCGCCAACCTCGGCGCGATACATAGCCTCGCGCATTGCGGGGGTCGGTATGCTGACTGTATCCGAACGCAAATCGATAAATTCCATGGTCATTGTGTTCACCACCGAGTTAATTTGATCGCGGCCGCAGAGACTGCAGGACAGCTGCGAGCTCGCGGGGCAGGTCTGCCTCAAATGTACATGGCTGCTGCTGGCCGGGCAATTGGATGGTCAGGCGGGCGGCGTGTAAAAAATGGCGATCTAAAGGCAGGCTGGCTTTCCGCCGTCCGTAGACTGTATCGCCGACGACTGGACAACCGATAAAAGCGAGATGCAGGCGAATCTGGTGAGTTCTACCGGTCAACGGCGCGGCCTCAATCAGGTCATGCTCGTTGAAATGTTCGATCACCCGGTATTCGGTAACGGCATCTCTGCCGCGTCCTGGCGGCACAACCGTCATTTTCTTGCGGTGGGCCGGATCGCGCGCGATGGGCGCCTCGATCCTGCCCTGCGGAGTCGGCGGGTGTCCATCGGTCAGGGCAAGATAGACTTTTTTCACCTTGCGCTGCTTGAACTGCTCTTGAAGCCAGCGGTGCGCACGGTCGTTCTTTGCCACCAGGATAATCCCCGAGGTGTCCTTGTCCAGGCGGTGAACAATGCCCGGGCGTTGTTCTCCGCCAATCCCCTGCAGATCGACTGCGTGCCCCAGAACCGCGTGTGCCAGGGTGCCGCTGGCATGCCCTGCTGCGGGATGGACGACCATCCCGGCCGGCTTGTTGATCACCAGCAGGTCGCTGTTTTCGAAGAGGATGTCCAGCGGAATCACCTCGGCAGTCAATGCCCCCGGCTCAACCGGTGGGAGTTCAATCTGCACCTGGTCTCCAGGCTGCAGGCTGTGACCGGCCTTCTGGACCGGGATAGAATTTACCCGAACGTATCCGCCGCGGATCAGGTTTTGCAGCCGCGACCGCGATTGGTCCGGCAGCCAACTGACCAGGATTTTATCCAGCCGCGCGCTCTCAGCCCCAGCATAGGTGAAAGTCTTGGTCTGGCGGTTCATTGAATTTCAAAATGCTCAGATGGATTTTCGTTGCCAGGAGTCGTCTGTTCAGCTCCATCATCGCGCCTGGCTTTCTCGCGCCGCTCCTGCAGCCAGACCCCGAGGATCAGTATGATCGTGCCGACAGTGATGCAGGAATCGGCAACGTTGAATACCGGAAAAGTACCGATGGAAATGAAATCAGTAACATAGCCGATAGTGAAGCGGTCGATCAGGTTGCCAACCGCGCCGGTCAGCTGCAGACCCATGGCGATGCGTAAAGTCCATTCCTCATTTGGCACCCTGGGGAAGTAGAAGATGATCGCCATTGCCACGATTGTCGATAGGATCGCAACCACCGTCGAGGCATTTTGGAACATGCCAAAAGCGACGCCGGTGTTGTGCCAGTGCACGATTCGCGCGTAGGGTTCCAGCCAGGGCCAGGGCACCCAGGTTTCACCGATGGACAGGTTCGCGCGGACGAGCCCCTTGGAGTACTGGTCAAGCGCGATCAGAGGCAAGGAAAGCAGTGCCAGAAACAGGTATTTACGCAGGATTTTCGTCAACAATGCCTCCAAAGATAGGCTATGCCCAATTTTACCCCAGATCAAGTACATTCCCTGGCTACCGTCAGGTGGGAATCGCTGTGTAGGAACCAGCCATGAATTACCCTGCTTTGTCCGTCAAAACCAAACAACAACCCACTTCGAGGGATTGTTGTTTGTTCTCCCGACATTCGTTGATTTTATTTTGCATATGCTGACAGGCAGTCTGTGCGAACTTATCTCTGATTGGGTGCAGAAACGGCCTGGCAACAATTGGAGCTGAGCCTTACTTCGCCTTCTCCAGCCCGAAGACTACCTCCTCGCCGTCGAAGCTGGCGCTGCTGTTGGCTGCCCCAGCGGGAGCCGCTGCTAGGAGGATCTCCTGCGTCAGGGTTTCACCCATGATGTAGTCGCGGAACTCCTCGATCGCCTTCGCCAGGCCCGGACTGGCCTGAATGTACAGGCGGATGCGGTCGGAGATCTCCAGATCGGCCTGCTTGCGCAAATCCTGCACGCGGCGGACGAACTCGCGCGCCAGCCCCTCATGGATCAACTCAGGCGTCAGCTCGGTCACCAGCGCAGCCAGATAAGCGCCTTCGCTGGCGACGGCATATCCCTCGCGCGCCTGGGCGCGCACCTCGACTTCCTCCGGCAGAATTGCAATGCTCTCACCATCGACCTTGACCTCGATCGGTTTCTCGTCCAGCAGGGCGCGGGCAGCCGGCTCAGCAGCGAGTCCGAGCAGCGCCTGGCGCACAGCCGGGAAGCGCCTGCCGTACTTCTGTCCCAGTTGTTTGGGCAGCGGGTTGAGCGAGTAGGTGACCGCCTCACCGGCGGTATCCAGCGCGCGCACCCGCTTGACGTTCAACTCATCCTTGAGGATGTCCGCATAGACCTCGACCACGCGCATCTCTTCTGCGCTGCCCACAGAGAAAGCTGCCTCGGAGAGCGGCTGGCGCACCTTGCGGTTGGCCTTGTTGCGCGCAGCATGCCCGACCGAAGCCAGCTTCATCACCAGGTTCATATCCCGGTTGAGCTTATCATCGATCACCTTCGGATCATAAACAGGCCAGTCCGCCATATGAACCGATTCGGGCGCGCTGCTGTCGGCCTCGCGCACCAGGTTCTGGTAAAGCTCATCGGCGATGAACGGCATCGACGGAGCGAGCAGCTTGCTGACAGCCACCAGCGCTTCGTAGAGGGTCGCATACGCCGAATTTTTATCGGCGTCTGACTCGCTCTTCCAGAATCGCCGCCGCGAACGGCGCAGATACCAGTTGGACAACTGGTTGATGAAAGTTTCGATTGGGCGGGTCGCTCCAAGCACGTCGTATGTTTCCATCGCCTCGGTCACGTCTCGGATCAGCGCATGCAGGGTCGAGCGCAGCCAGCGGTCGAGTTCGCTGTAATCAGGTGCCGCCTCTGGTTCGGGCTTCCAGCCGTCCAGGTTGGCGTATGTGACAAAGAACGAGTAGACGTTCCAGAGCGTCAGGGTAAAATTACGCACAACCTCACCGACCAGTTCGGTTGAAAAACGGCGCTCCTGCCCCGGCGGGCTGGAAGTCAACATGTACCAGCGCATCGCATCCGCGCCGCTCTGGTTGATCACCTCCCAGGGTTCGGTGATATTCCCGCGCGATTTGGACATTTTATAACCTTCGCCGTCCAGAATCAAACCCAGGCTGATAACGTTCCTGAAACAGACCTGATCGTTAAGCAACGTGCTGATGGCATGAAGGGAATAAAACCAGCCGCGTGTCTGGTCTACCGCCTCGCAAATATAATCAGCGGGATACTGACGCTTGAACTCTTCCTGATTCTCAAAAGGGTAATGCCACTGGGCATAGGGCATCGATCCCGAATCGAACCAGACATCGATCAGTTCGGGGACGCGCTTCATTTTTCCGTCGCACTCGCTGCAGGGATAGGAAACCTCGTCCACGTACGGCCGGTGCAAATCCAGTTTTGAATGGTCCTTGCCCGTCTTTGTGGAGAGCTCAGCCCGCGAGCCGAGACATTCCTGGCGGTGGCAAGTCTCGCATTCCCAGACGGGCAGGGGCGTGCCCCAGTAACGCTCGCGCCCGAGCGCCCAGTCGATGTTGTTCTCCAACCAGTTGCCGAAGCGCCCGTTCTTGATGTGGTCGGGATACCAGTTGATGGTTTTATTCAACGCAACCAGGCGGTCCTTATACTTGCTGGTGCGGATGTACCAGGTCGGGCGGGCATAGTACAGCAGCGGCGTGTCGCAGCGCCAGCAGAACGGGTAGGTGTGCGTGTAAGTCTCAGCGCGCAGCAGCAAGCCTCTCGCGCGCAAATCCTCGGTGATGTAGGGATCCGCGTCCTTGACGAACTGCCCGGCCCAGGGCCGCACCGCCTGCACAAACGTCCCGTCAGGGGCAACGGTCATCAGGATGGGTAGGTCGAATTCCAGCGCTGCGCTCATATCCTCGGCGCCGAAGGCAGGCGCCATATGCACCAGACCGGTGCCGTCCTCGGTGGTGACGAAACTCTCCAGCACAACATAATGGGCCGGTTTATCGGTGGGCATGAAGGTGAAAAGCGGCTGGTAACGCTTTCCTTTCAACGCCTTGCCCTTGAAGCGGTCAATCAACTGAACCTTATCCCCGTCGAGCACCTTGCCAAGCAGCGCCTCCGCCAGAATCAGTTTCTCGCTGCCGCCCTCCGGCAATTCTCGCTCGACCTTGACATACGCAACGTCAGGATGGGCTGCGACTGCCACGTTTGCTGGCAGGGTCCAGGGCGTTGTCGTCCAGACCAGCAGCGAAGTGCCCGGATCGTCGACCAGCGGCATGCGCACGAACACTGAGGGATCGACCGCCTCCTCGTATCCTTGCGCCACTTCGTGATCGCTGAGCGGGGTGCCGCAGCGCGGGCAGTACGGTACCACCTTAAAGCCCTGATAGAGCAAATCGCGCTGCCAGAACTGCTGTAGTATCCACCATACTGACTCAATATAATCGTTCTTGTAGGTGATATAAGCGGTGTTCAAATTGACCCAGAAGGCGATGCGGTCGGTCAGCCTTTCCCATTCCTGGATGTATGTGAAGGCAGATTCACGACAGAGCTCATTGAATTTGGCGATGCCGAAATCTTCGATTTGTTGTTTATTGGTAAAGCCCAGCTTCTTCTCGACCTCGATCTCCACCGGCAGTCCGTGCGTGTCCCAGCCGCCTCGCCGGCTGACGTAGTATCCGCGCATGGTTCGGTAGCGCGGGAATATATCTTTGAACACCCGCGCGAGCACATGATGTACACCCGGTTTTCCGTTGGCGGTTGGCGGTCCTTCATAAAAAACGAATTGCGGCCCCCCCTCGCGCTGCTGGAGCGATTTTGTGAAAATGTGATGGGAGTTCCAGAAGCGCAGGATGCCTTCTTCCATCAGAACTACGTTCAATTTTGGTGAAACTGGTCGAAACATGGATTCTCCTCACATCATTTTGGTTCGATCAAAGGCGACATTAAAACAAAAACCCTCCTCCCTGACAGGGACGAGAGGGATTCCCGCGGTACCACCCTGTTTCCTGCCTGCGGCAGGCTCTCTCCAGGTACGCCCCGATGATCGGTTGATACCTGCGCCTTTGCTAACGGCTGGCGATGCCGGCGCTCCTAGTGGCAACGTTTATTGCGTTCAGTTTGCAGCTCCGGAAGGATTTTCCGCCTTTCGAACTGCCCCGGCTCGCACCCTCCCGGGTTCGCTGACAGGATCATCCAGGCATACTCGTTTCCATCGTCGCTTTTTTGTGCGTGTAAATTATGCCACGAAAATGTTAAAAAATCAACAATCTGGCGCTGAATTCAATCAGCGACCGTATCGTAAAATAAGGGCAGCTCTTCGCAGGGTTCCTCGCTCCATTGGTGGGCAGCCAGCAGCCTCTCTCTGGCGCGTTCCAGCTTGAGCCGGTCATTGGCATGGATGGCAAACAGCGGTTGTCCCCGCTCGACACGCTCGCCGACCTTATGAAGAATCATGATCCCCACCGCTGGATCGATCTCCTCCCCCTTGCGCAGCCGGCCGGCGCCCAGGTCGACCGCCGTTTCGCCCACCTCGCGGGCGTTGATGCCTGCCAGATAACCAGAGCGGTCCGCGTCTACCGTTTCGATCAGCCCAGCTCGAGGCAACAGTTCAGGCTGATCGACCATGCGCAGATCACCTCCCTGCAGCTCGACCAATTTTCGGAAAGATTGGAAAGCCTTGCCGCTGTTCAACGCCCCCTCCGCCATCTTGCGGGCGGCATCCAGGTCGGCTGCCTTCTCGCCGATAACCAGCATATGGCTGGCTACAACGAGACAATGCTCGCAGAAATCGCGCGGGCCGGCCCCTTGCAGCGTTTGGATGGCTTCCCTGACCTCCAGGGCATTCCCGACGGCAAAGCCGAGCGGCTGATTCATATCCGAGAGCAGTGCCACCGCTCGCCTTCCGCTCATTCGAGCGATCGCAACCATTAGACGAGCCAGCTGCCGGGCTTCTTCGAGCGTTTCCATAAAGGCGCCAATTCCCACTTTGACGTCCAGCACGATCGCCTGCGCCCCACCAGCAATTTTCTTGCTCATAATCGAGGATGCCATCAGTGGTATCGAAGGGACGGTGCCGGTCACATCGCGCAACGCGTAGAGTTTGCCGTCTGCCGGCGCCAGGTCGGCCGTTTGCCCGGTCAGCACCAGCCCATGGCTGTGCAGCTGTTCCAGAAACTCGCTGGTGCTCAGGTCGGTGCGAAAACCGTGGATCGATTCCATTTTGTCCAGCGTCCCGCCGCTGAAGCCCAATCCGCGTCCGGACATCTTGCCTACCGGCAGGCCGCAGGCCGCCACTGTCGGCTCAACCACCAGGGTGGTTTTATCGCCCACTCCGCCGGTGGAGTGCTTATCGACTGCCAGGGGCACCGCGCTGCTCAGATCGAGCACCTCGCCGGAGTGCGCCATTGCCATGGTCAGGTCAGTGGTTTCCTCCTCAGTCATCCCGTTGAGCTGTACGGCCATCGCCCAGGCGGAGACCTGATAATCAGGGATTTCCCCGCTGACCATCCCGCGCACGAAGAATTCGATCTCTTCTCGCGAGAGCTCTTTACCGTCGCGCTTATGAATGATGATGTCAACGGCTTTCATCAGTCTGCTCCTCCGGGATTGGCGTTTCCCTTCGATCGGTGATCCAGGGCTGAGAAATGAATAATAACTGATTATACCCAAAAGCCAGGGGTTGGGCGGGCCTGGTCACTGATTCATATGAGTCGGGAGTACTTACATGTAATCTTGCGGATTCATCTCGATAAAACCGCTCAAATTCAGCGGATATGCCGGCGACAAAACCTGACCCCCCGCCCCACTTCGCATGGCGGGAAGAGGTCGAACGCCACTATGCCAATGAACTCCCGGATTCGCCCAAATTAATCCACGCTGTGCACTGTGGGGATACTCTCAACGACACCTGCCGGCACAGGGCAATCCTGCCGCCCGGCAGGATTAAACAAATAGAGGATTTACCTTTGCGCCGCGCAGGCAAATCCTCTATCGCGTTTGGATTACTTACTCGATTTCTTGAGGAAAATCGTTATCTTGCGGTTGGGTTCTTCACCAACGCTTTCGGTCATCACCTCGGGGTGATCGCGCAGCTCGAGATGGATGATACGGCGTTCATTGGCTGGCATCGGCTCAAGAGCGGTTTTCTTGCCGGTGTGCACCACCTGCTCAGCCATACGCCGCGCAAGCGCGCGCAGTTGACGCTCACGTCGGGCACGGTAGCCCTGCACATCAATCATCAACGGCACCCATCTACCGGCTTCTTTGGCAACGATCAGGCTGGTGATGTACTGCAATGCATTCAGCGTTTCCGAGCGCCGCCCGATCAGGATGCTCAAATCGTCACCCTGTACCTCGACTAATACCAGGGCTTGATCGTTTTCATCCGCTGGAGGGACGATTTGCGCCTTCAAGCGCGCACGCACGTGCATTTTTTCCAACAGTTCGCTGGTGACCTGCTCGGCGATTTTTAACACCTGCTCGTCGCTGACCTGTCCGGAAGGTGCCGCTGCCTCTGCTGCTCGCCGGGCGGCAGGTTTGGCCGTTTCGACCTTTTCTTTAATCCGTGCGCTAACGGGTTTTTCAACTGGAACCTGCGGCTTTGCTTGAACCTCGCGCGTGAATTCTTTGATTCTCAGGCGGACACGGGCCTGCCGCGTCCCAAGACCCAAAAAACCCTTGCTGCCGGTATCCAGCACCTCGATTTCTACCGCTTCTTCTGGCAAACCTAATTGACTTAATCCTTTGGTGACGGCCTCTTCAACAGATAGTGCAATGATTTCTAATGTGGTTTTTTCAGGACTCATTTCGACCTCAAGTCTTAACCTTCCGGATGATCACACCTCTGGAGCGAATGAAAGCTAACTTCTGCTTATTTTTTTGACTTTGATCCCGATTTGGATGCCGGTTTCATCGGCGGTCTGGCAGTTGGTTTCGAGCGCGACTTCGAAGCCGTGCTCGTTGTGGATTTAACCGCTGGTTTTGCCGCAGATTTCATCGACGGCGAGACTTCCGGCTTCTTCATCCAGGGGATAACGTTTGCCCAATTCACCTTACCAAGCATTGCATACTGCAGGATGCCGATCAGGTTGGAGGCGATGAAATACAGCGCCAGTCCGGATGCCAGCGTATACGCAAGGTAACCCATAAAAATCGGCATGTACAGGTTCATTGCGTTGGTCATTGCGGCAGTTTGATCTTTCGGATTGGCTGAAGGCGTGGCAATCAGCTTTGATTGTACATAGGTAGTGATCACTACGATCACCACCAGAACCGGGATGCCAAAGGATATGCCCGGAATATTCAACCGCTCTGGCATTCCCAGATCCATCCACAAAAATTTGCTGTTGAGCGGGATCAGCGAAGCAACGTTGAGAAATCCCGGATAGATATTGCGCAACAAATTGAGCAGATCGACCGGTGTGCTCGCCAGCGCAGCGATGACCGCCTGATACAGGCCGATGATGATCGGAAACTGAATCAGTGTTGGCAGGCAGGAGGCAAAGGGATTGATGCCCAGCTCCTTATACAGGCGCATCTGCTCCTGAGCCAGTTTTTCCTTGTCGCCTTTGTACTTTTCCTGGATTTGAAGCCACTCGGGATTCTTTTGCAGTTCCTGCATCCCCTGCGCACCCTTGATCTGCTTTACCATCAACGGGTGGGTGATCAGACGGATCAAGATGGTGAACAGAATGATCGCTACGCCGAAGTTCCCCCCGACAATGTTATAGATAAACAACAGCGCATTGGTGAACGGTTTGATTATTATTGCTTCCCACATGTTAGTCTGCCTTCTTATTTAGGGGCTACAAACGTCCAGACATCCTGACCGGTGCTGGCGTTGATCAGTTTCAGGAATTCCTTTCCCTGGGCGATCCCCACCGCGAGCGTATCGCCAATCTTTACCGGACCGGTGTAGATTGCACCTTCGAACGCCCGCGACCACAGCCGTTCGCCCTTGAAATTGACTGCAATCAGGCTGCCGTTTTCGGTCGGGAAGATGATTCCTTCGGTGATTTCAGTCGGGCGGCCGAGGACCGGCTCGTTGATCGCCTGTGACCAGACGTCCGAACCGTCGGCAGCAGAAACAGCAAACACCAATCCTTTAGTATCACCAAAGAACAAATTGCCGTTTGCCAACGCGGGCTGCGTCCAGAGGTCGCTTTCGAAGTTGCGTTCCCATAGAACAGAGCCGTCGGTGGTATTGAGCGCAACCAGGTTACGTGCCAGGGAGGAAACATATAAAACGCCATCCTCGCTGAGAATCGGCGAGTAAAGCACCGCCCCGCCGAGATCGACCGACCAGATTTCACTCCCGTTGTTCAGATCGATGGCATAGATGCGATGATCCATGGATGCCTGATAGACGTGTTGGCCGTCGCTCACCGGCTGCGACCAGAGCGCCCTCTTGGTCGGGAACTTCCACAGCAGGCTGCCGTTCAGGTCGAGCGCATAGAGGGTAGCATCGCCGTTAGGCGCCAGGATCTTTCCGTCCACCACCAGTGGACTGGCGATCCACTTACCTTTAGCTTCGCTGAAGGTCCATTGCAGCGCGCCGCTGCCCGGATCCAGACTGAAAAGGTTGTTCTGGTAATCTCCGGCGATGAGATGCCCATCGGCGACCACCGGTGCGGCGAAGTAGGTCTCGCGCCCGGCTTTATCAGGGTACTGCCAGACCACACTGCCATCCTGAGCGCGGACTGCGTAGATGCGGTTGAGATAAGCAACATAGATTGTATCGTCTGTTGTCGATATCCCCGGCCAGCTTGTGCCGCTGAGATTGCCCGTGCAGGAAGCCAGCAGCAGAGCTGATAAAAGTACAAGTAATGCGGTTGTGAATTTCTTATATCTCATTGGGTTTCTTTTTCGTCGGAAGGATTGATTCACCTGCCGGGAGCCTTCAGGGAACCGGGTCATAACCGCCGTCATTGAATGGATTGCAGCGGAGCACCCGCCAAACCGCGAGGGCAGTTCCTTTTAGCGCGCCGTGTTTATAGATCGCCTGATAACCGTAGTGCGAACAGGTCGGATAAAACCGGCAGGTGTTGGTCGGTAATGTTGGAGAAACGAGCCGTTGATACAGGCGGATCAGACCCAGCAATACCCAGCGCAGAGAATTGCGCAGATTAAACGGCAAATCCCGCAGGCGCGGCTCGTCCGTGTAATCATGCTCAATCATGGTTCATGTTACTTTCTGATGACAGCAATCCAGCGCGGGTGAGGACCGACCGGACGCCGTCCTGTATTTCGGTGTATGCTGCGCCGCGGATTGCGGAGCGAGATATAAAAAGGATATCCCATCCGGTATTCATCCGCGGGATCAAAGGAGCGACTGCTGCGCGTAATCGCCGTTTGGCGCGGTTGCGCTCCACGGCTTTGCCAACCGAACGTCCCGCAGCTACTCCGATGCGCAGCTCGCCATTCGAATTGGGAAGTGCAATTAAAACCAGCAGCGGATGCGCAAAAGATTTGCCTTGTTGCCGCACCCGGCTGAAATCCGTCGCTCTCCGCAACCGGAATTCCAGTTTCACTCATGTACCCATCCGTTTCGATCTCCCATCAGGGCAGACGGAGGGATAAATCTAAACCCCGCCAGGTGATTACCAGCGAGTTTTCTTGACGTGATTGTTCTTCGAAACGCTCAGCACATGGCGGCCGCGCTGGCGCCGGCGTCTCAAGACTTCCCGGCCATCCGCGCTTGCCATGCGCGCGCGAAAACCATGCACGCGGAGTCGCCGGCGTATCTTCGGTTGGTATGTCCGCTTGGGCATCACATGTTCCTTTCAAAGTTAAGATGTGATCCACTGTGTTCTGCGCAAATCACCAAACCAACCTGTAAGAGGTAATCCAATCGTTAGGTTTAGTCATTTCCACAGCGCACAGATGATAACAAATCAATATTTACGAACGGCAATTATAACCTATGCCCGTCCGGTGGTCAACGCAGATGAAGGTTCAACCTCCTGCGTCAACTAGAGTCACAGCTTAACGGTGGTGATTGGGTTTCTGCCCAGCGAACATCTTCACCAGCTGTTTTGCGGCCTCAGGATCAGTGACCGCCAGGACCTCATCGCCGGTCTCGAAAACGGTAACACCACGGGGTACAATCACCTCGCCGTGGCGAATGATTGCAGCGATAACGCAGTGCTCGGGTATGGCTAGATCCTTGATCTGCTTGCCAACCACCGGAGCATCGGGCGGGATTTTCTCCTCGACCAGCGAATAGTTTCCCCGGCAGATTTTTAGCAGGGTCATCATATCGCCGAGGGACATTTCTTCCTCGATAATCGATGCCATGATCTGCGCCTGGTTGACGGCAACATCTACGTTAAATTTCTTGTCGAAGAGCCAGGCATTGCGCGGATTGTTTATCCGGGCGATGATCCTGGGGATGTTAAAGCGGTTGCGGGCGTAAAAACATATCGCCAGATTGACCTCGTCCTCGGTTGCGCAGGCTGCGAGTAGATCAGCGTCGTTCGCGCCAGCCTGTTCCAGTATCAACGGATCGATCGGATTGCCCTCATAGATCACTTCCGTTGGCAACTCCTTATGGATCCGCGCGAGGACCTCCGGCCGGCTTTCGATCAGACTGACTTCATGATTTTCAGCAATCAGGATACGCGCCAATTGTGCAGCGGTGCGCCCGCCGCCGGCGATGAGCACAAACATCTTATTCCTCCACCGTGCCGGATCTACTCAGGCGGGAGCGCAATCCACTGATTCCCTCAAAAGATGCGCTGACATACAGCACATCTCCCTCCTGGAAAATCAAGTCATTTTCAGGCAGGCTGGCTCGCCCTGCTCTGCTTACAGCCAGAGGAACGCATTCGTTCCCGGCGAACAACTCTTGCAGCGGCCTGCCAAGCCATTTCTTCGGGATGACGAATTCATAAACCTCGACTTCTCCATTGCCTGCCGAAAATACCGTATGCATGCTCGAGCCATGCAGCAATTCCTCGATCCGCTGCGCGCCCCAGCTGGCCGAGCTGACCACCTGCAGATTGAATTCTTCGAATAACGGCATGAAATGCGGGTCATAGTTACGCGTCACCACAATCGGGACGCTGTAGGCAACCCGGGCAACATGCCCGACGACCGCGTTCATCGGATCCGAATTGGTCACAACTGCCAGCGCGTCAGCCTGCTCGATACCCGCCCTGATCAGGACGTCCTGCGAAAGCGCATCGCCCTCGTGCAGCCGCCCGGTAAAATCGGGAGGGAGGTTGAGGAACGCCTGTGAATCTCGATCGACCACCGCCACCTGATGTCCATCCTTAAATAAACGATACGCAAGAGAGGAGCCCACTCTGCCGCAACCAACTATGATTACGTTCATCTAATTACCTCACGAAATGATCCACAGTCAATTGACCTTGTACGGTATGCTCGTTATGACAAGGTCTTTTTTATACATCAACGCTTGACGTAATGTGTTCGCCGTCCGAGTGTGCAATAACCCTGAAACCATGCGGCGGGGGACAAATTCTGGCACAATGATTGTGATAATTTCGTTTGGCAGACGGTGATGATCGAGATCCTCGATGTAAGCCAGTAACGGCTCGATAAACAAGCGGTATGGAGAATCTAAAATGACCAGCCGCCTGCCGTCCCCCCAGATTTCCCATTTCTTGCGGATTTTTTCGGCTTCATCTGGATCGATCGACACGTGCACTGCGGTGATGTCGTCAGAGAGGGTTTTTGCATAACGCAGTGCCGCCAGCGTTCCGCTGTGCACTCCGCCGATGGGGATGACCACCCGGTGGCGGGCGATGCGTGGAGGCGCTCCATAGTTATCCAGCGACAATTGCCCGGCCAGATTGCGGTAGTGACGGTGAATGGTGGAAAATAAGAAAACTAGCACGGTGATGATGACAATGACGATCCAGGCGCCGTCCGGGAATTTGGTGATTGCAAAGACGAAAAAGACGATCGTTGTGCAAACCGCGCCGAACGCATTGATGATCATTTTCAAGCGCCAATTTCTATCGGAGCGCAGTACCGATCCCTTTTCCTGAATCTCATCACCTGGTTTAAGCCTGCCGATCTTCGACCAGCGCCGCGCCATTCCCGATTGTGATAGAGTAAAGGATAAGAAAACGCCGATGGCATACAACGGGATCAGGCGCGTCACGCTGGCCTGGAAGGCAACAATGAGGATCGACGCCATGACCGCCAGCAGGACAATACCGCGCGAGTAGACCAGCCGGCTGCCGCGATAGGTCAGTTGGCGCGGCAGGTAGCCGTCCATCGCCGCGAAGGCGCTCAAACGCGGAAAGTCCGCGAACGAAGTATTCGCCGCCATGATCAGGATTACAGTGGTCGCAATGATCACTCCGAGATACAACACCCCGCGACCGTCGAACGCGGTCCGCGCAATTTGAGAGATCACTGTTTCGGCCTCTGACGGTACAGCCTGGATGTGTCCTGCCAGGAAGGAGATGCTCAGCATCAAAACGCCCAGGATGGCCGCCATGATGATCAGCGTGCCGCCGGCATTTTTCGAGCGCGGCTCGCGAAACGCCGGGATGCCGTCGGAGATGGCTTCCACCCCTGTCAGCGCGGCGGTGCCGCTGGAAAATGCCCTGAGGATGAGAAAGGCGGATACTCCCTGGGCAAGGTGCGTCATCTCCAGCTCAGGCGGGTCGACCACAATCCCAAGGCTACCAGCCAGGTACTTGTACAATCCAACTCCAATCGTGATAAAAATCGAGATGAGGAAGAAATAGGTTGGAAACGCGAACGCCGATCCCGATTCCTTCACCCCGCGCAGGTTGACCAGCATAATAAATGCCACCAGGCCGACCGAGATCCACACCCTGAAGGGAAACAAGGACGGCATGGCAGAAACGATTTGGGCAACGCCGGAGGAAATCGAGACAGCGACGGTGAGGATGTAATCGGTCAACAAAGCTGCGGCAGCAACCTGGGCCGTGAACGCGCCCAGATTATCACGGGTTACAATGTATGCCCCGCCGCCCTTGGGGTAGGCGTGAATGGTCTGCTCATATGATAACGTGACGATTGCCAGCAATACTACAATCGCGATCGATAATGGGAAAACGAATCCATAGGCGGCTGTGCCCAGCACAGCCAGGATGACCAGCATTTCCTGAGTGGCGTACGCGGTCGAAGACAGCGCATCTGAGGCAAAGACGGCCAATCCAATAAATTTACCAATTGTCTGGTGGGGCGCATCTGCAGTTGGCAACGGGCGGCCGATCAGCCAGGTTCTGATCGACTTCTTGGGTTTATATTCTGCGGTACGCCGCAGAACCGTCGTCCCGTGATCATCATCAATATTCATTTTTTATGCTTTGCCAAAAACGCCTTTCCCACGTTCGCAAGACGCCTAATGATCAACAAAGCCTGCGATTATAATTCTAAATAGTCACAGCGTCAATTATAATATGATCTGATCAGGCTGACCGCTTGGAAAAGCTAATTTAGGATTGAGCTCATCGATCCAACCAGCGCCGTAACGGCCATGTGTCAGAAGGGGGGTACATTCAGGCCAGATTGCCTACAAGGTCAGTATATCGAATGAATAAAGTGTCGAATCTGGAACCCGCCGGAATTTACAGGGAATAAGAACAGTAAATCTGTCTATAATACATATATGCTCGTCGATACGAGTCCCAAATTAACAAACCGCATGATCCTCCAGGCTGGCATCCAGCTGATCGGAGCATTTCTTGCTTTATCTTTCCCATTCATCGTCACCCTGGCGGAATTAATAAACAGCCGAACCAGAGTCACGGTAGAAAATTTTCTCGCCGCTCAATCCTCGCAACCTGCGCTCTGGCTGGCAGATGGATTTGCGCTCATCCTGGCGTCATTTTCCATCATCGGCGCAATTCAGGTCGTCCGCCGCATCCAGATGCTTGAGGATTTCAAAGAGAAAATGATGCAGCACACGACAGAGCTGTACACGCTCAAGGAGATATCGCAGCGAGAAATCCTGGAACGCCATCAGGCAGAGTCGATCATCACTCGCGCTAAAAAGGAATGGGAAGCAACCTTCGACGCCATCTCCGACCTAATTCTGCTCGCCGATTCAAATGGCAAGATCATACGATGCAATCGGGCGACGATCAACAAGCTTGAAACGAATTTCAGGTCGATCATCGGCAGAAATATCGAGGAGGTTTTCCCCGGCGTGATCTCTTCTGAACAGAGAAAGAGCTCGGTGAAAACCCAGGTGTTATCGCTGCCTTCTTCGATCGGCTGGTTCGAGGTGAGCAGCTTCCCATTCCAGATCTCCGAGATCCAGCAGGGCATTATCTACATTTTCCACGACGTTACCCAGCGCAAGCGGGCAGAAGCGGAGATTCAACGTCAGAAGCAGTTTTTCGAAGGCGTGTTTCAGAACAGCCCGGTCGCGATCGTCACCCTGGATCTTAACGGTCACATCGTCGCCTGCAACCCCGCATTCGAGCAGCTCTTCGGTTATGAGCAGGTGAAAGCGCTCGGCAAGCGGGTCGATGACCTGATCACTCCCGCCGACCAGAAAGAAATCGCTCAGGAGTACAACCGACGGGTAAAAAGCGGAGAGATCATCCACTGTGTCGGCCGCCGAAAGACCGCTTCAGGCGAGCAAATCGAGGTGGAAATCTTCAACGTGCCGGTGACCGTCAACGGCGAGGAGCTTGGCATCCTCGGGCTGTATCATGACATCACCGAGCTGGTCATGGCGCGGCGGAAGGCTGAGGAGGCCGACCTGGCAAAAACCGAATTCCTGGCGGATATGAGTCACGAAATCCGCACGCCGCTGAACGCGATCATCGGTATGTTGAATCTGGCGCTGGATACCAGCCTGACCGAAGAACAGACCGAGTACATGACGACTTCGCTGGATAGCGCCGAATCGCTGGTGACACTCCTGAACGACAGCCTGGATATCGCCAAGATCGAAGCCGGCAAGATGGAGCTCGAAATCAGCGACTTCAACCTTCGTGAAGTCCTGGAAAACATCGCCGCCAGCCAGGCTCAGCGAGCTGCCAGCAAAAACCTTGAGCTCAGTCTGATCATTCCGCCGGATGTACCGGTCATGCTCAATGGTGATGCAAACCGCCTGCGTCAGATTCTGGTCAATCTGGTTGGCAATGCGGTCAAATTTACCGAGCAGGGCGAGGTCGTGATCCATGTCAAAAAAATATCCGAAAGCGGTCCGCAGGTGAACCTGGGTTTTTACGTGCGGGATACGGGCATCGGCATCCCGCCGGAACGGCAGGCCATTATCTTCGAGCGCTTCACCCAGGCGAATGCCTATACCCGGCATAAATACGGCGGCAGCGGTCTCGGATTGTCGATCTCGGCCCAACTGGTCAATCTGTTGGGCGGGAAGATCTCCTTGAACAGTCAAGAGGGTGCTGGCAGTACCTTCTCCTTCAACCTGCCCTTCACCAAACAGCCGATCGACGAGACCGGACCGCTCGATCTACTCCGTCTGGTGCGGGGGCTGCGAATCCTGGTGGTCGATTCAAACGAAAACAGTTATCTGAGTTTGAAATCGCAGATCGAAAGCATGGGCGGCATCGCCGTTTCCGCCCTGGATGAAACTCAATGCCTGCAGCAGCTCGAGCAGTCTGCACAGGGGGGCAAACCTCACCAGGTGTTGTTTATCGACAGTAAAATAGCATTCCGCGGCGCCCAGGGAATCATCCAACAGATCCGCGCGATGGTTGATTTCAAGGACATCCCCATCATTTTACTCACCACCCCTGAAAGGCGGCTGACGCGCTCTACTGCTCGCGGGTATGGGGGCTACCTGTTGAAGCCGGTACGTCTGCAGGCGCTGGAATCAACGCTGCGCAATATCCTCGGCGGCGCCCCGCCCCCAGCCGACAGCGCCCCGGCTCGCAGGGATACCTCTGCGCCGACCGACCTAAAAACAGCCAAACCTGGCCTTATCCTCCTGGTCGAGGATAATCCGGTCAACCGGAAAGTGGTCGTCAACCTGTTGAGGCGCTTTGGTCACAGCGTCGTTACGGCTGAAAACGGGCGAGAAGCGCTGGAAATCCTCTCCAGCGGGCGGTTCAATTTGATCCTGATGGATGTACAACTGCCTGAAATGGACGGCTTCGAGGCGACCATGCACATCCGCGCTAACGAGGAACATGACACCGCCACACCGATTATTGCCATGACCGCTCATGCGCTGACCGGGGACATCGAGCGCTGCTTTGCCTGCGGGATGGACGATTATATCTCCAAGCCGGTCAAACCCGGTACATTGTTCCAAAAAGTTGAAAAATGGATCAGGCCGCTGCAAATCAGCGGTGAGCCGGAAAAGGCCGAGCAAGAACCGATACTGCAGCCTCCACCTGCCACCTTGCCAGCAGCGGAACCGAAAACGGATAGATCGGCGGCGGAAACAGGTCTTGGAAAGGGCAACGGGCGCCATAAAAAACCGGCGGATCACGAATTCGATGCTTTCTCGCGTTCGATGGATGTTTTCGGGCCCCAGGAAGTCCCCGCAGTTACGCCCGATCAGCTACCGGCAGACGAGAAACCTGTTATTGAGGAGCAGCCGCAAATTAAGCCTGCTGCTGGCACACTCGCTGACATCGACGATGCTGAGATTTTTAACTACCCCAGGAGGGTTGTGCGCTCGCTCGGCGAGCCGGGCTACATCGAAACGATTCTGCCGCGTTTTGGTAACGATTTCCAGTTCTTCCTGACAACATTCGAAGAGTTCATCCGCGAGTGCCGGGCAAAAGTGCAAAACCTGTACTTTGCCGAAACCAAAAGGGATTTGGACCAGCTAAAATTACTGGTACATAATCTGCGCGGCGTCGCCTCCAACTTCGAGGCGCGCGCCATCGCCAACCAACTTCACGAGCTCGAGCAGTATATCGAAAACGGCGATCTAACAGGTGTCCACAACGTGATCTACGAAATCGAAAAACAAATCCCGGACTTGGAAGCTTTCCTGGCTATTTATCGGACCCTTGATATGCCTGGAGACCAAATCCTACCACAGTAAGCCAGAGGATAAAAAATGCCATCCATTTTGCTTATCGAAGATGAAATCATCTTTCACCGCATGATCGAACATGCCCTCAAGCCGTACGGGTATGACACCCGCGCGGAAGTAACCGGTAGAGAAGGATTAGACGCTGCCCGCCAGATGAAACCGGACGTCATAATCACGGATATCAACCTGCCGGATATCTCGGGCTATGAGGTGACCCGCCGCCTGCGGCGAGATCCTTTGTTCGCCAACACGCCCATCATTGTCCTGACCAGTCAGACCGGCTTGCAGGATAAATTACTGTCCTTCGAAGCCGGCGCGGATGATCACATCAACAAACCTTTTGAGCCGGAAGAACTTGTCGCGCGCATGAAGGTCCTGCTTCGTCGGGTGGAGTCGATGGGGAAGATATTGCCCCCGGGCGAAGAAAAGGCCGAGAAACAAGCGAAATTCATTGCAGTGCACAGCCTGCGAGGGGGGAGCGGTACTTCCACGCTGGCGGTGAACCTGGCGATTGCGCTGCAGGAATTGTGGGAGGTACCGGTCATGCTGCTCGATTTGGTGCTGATGGCCGGACAGGTCGCCTTGATGCTGGATATGCCGCTCAAACGTACCTGGGCGGATCTGGCAGGGATCAAAGCCAATGAGCTCGATGCGACCATTCTTCATTCGATTTCTGCCCGTCATTCCTCCGGAGTCGCCTTCATCGCCGCGCCGACCTTTCCAACCGATGCAGAGATGCTCACCGAGGACGTCCTGAGAACATCGATTCACCTGTTACGCCCGGATTACGATTACATCGTAGCCGACCTTCCGCATGATTTCAGCGATATATCCTTACAGGCCTTAGACGCGGCTGATTTGATCCTGCTTACGATGGCGCCGGAACTTTCCTCGGTACGCGCTGCCGCAGCCGCGCTGGATACGTATGCCAAGCTGGATTATCCCCTGGAAAAAATCAAGCTGGTATTGAATTACACCTTCCCTCGCTTTGGGCTGCAACGCGAACGGATCGAAAATGCGCTGAATAAACCGATCACCATCGCTTTGCCCTACTGCCCGGATGTGGTCATCCCATCGATCAACCTCGGCAGACCGATTATCCTCCACCAGGTGAATGAGCACATCACCAATCTGATCGAGGATTTTGCTTTTTATCTGAGCATCGACCAGCATAAGAAAACGCGTCCCGAAAAACCCACCCAGGCCTGGAAACGCGTCTATAACCGCTTTCTGCAGTCACGCAAAGAGAAGGAAAAGGGTTCCTGAGCAGGGAATGCACTGAACAAAGCACTGCTCGCTCAACGGCAGCGGGATCAGGCGACGGTGCTTTAGGTTTGCAGCCACATCGAAGATTATTACGGAATCAACGGCGTTTGCCTGAGCCTGCCCAGCGTCGTCGATCTGGGCGGCGTGGAGCGCATCATCCACCTCGATCTGAGCCCGGATGAGATCGAAGGGCTGAAAAAATCAGCCGGTCTGTTGAAACAAATCATCAACCGACTTGGCTTGTAGGCAAGCGCCAGGGTGATCGGATTTGTGACGATTATCAGCGTTTTCTCCGCCCATAATTAAATTGGCTATGCGCATTGATTTCCCCTCACCAGCTCGCCAGGATCTCGCTCGCCATCCCTCCCGCCCTCGCCTCCTCCAGCCGCACCCGACTGATTTTATTCCACAAACGCTCCACGGCGATCCCTTCCACGCGAATATAATTGCCCGTCAAGCCGTGCAGCCGCCATCCCTGCGGACCGTATTGATCGCAGGCTTCCCACAATACCTGCTCCTCCGCGCCAATCTGAGCCTGCCGATAGCGCTGTGCTGATGCCTCTAATACCGCCCGCATGGCGGCGTTCCTGGCGCGAATCGTTCTTCCATCAACGAAGTCGTTCAGCCGCGCAGCAGCGGTGCCCTCGCGCCGCGAGTAGCTGAAGACATGCCCGCCCGCCAGGTCGATCGACGCGACGTACTCCAGGCTTTCGCAGAAATCCTCCTCGCTCTCGCCCGGAAATCCGACGATGATGTCGCTGGTCACCGCCGCGCCCGGCGCCATCCCGCGCGCCATCTCGACCAGTCGCCGGTACTCCGCCGGTGTCGTTTTTCGCGCCATCCGCTTTAGAGTGCGCTCGCTGCCCGATTGCAGCGGCAGGTGGAAATGCCGGCACAGACGCGGATTCTCCCACAACCGAAAGAAATCCTCATCTAGGCCCCACGGCTCGATGGATGATAAGCGGATGCGCTCCACGTCCGAATCTTGCAGGATAGCCTTGATCAGGTCGTGCAAATGGGTGTTCCCGCCCCAATCGGCGCCCCAGGAGCCCAGATTCACGCCCGATAGTACGATCTCACGCGCGCCTCCGTCAACAGCCGCGCGGATTTCCGCCAGGATCGCCGGGATGGGCTGACTGCGCCCTTTACCGCGCGCCAGGCGGGTGATGCAAAAGGTGCAGAAATGATCGCACCCATCCTGTGCTTTGATAAAAGCGCGCGTACGCCAGCGAATTCCGGGCAGCGGGTTGCGCGCCAGCGGCTCGAAATCGAATTTTTCCGGCGGGACGCCGAGCACGCTGGCGACCAGCCCGTCTTTTTCAGCGTTTGCCGCCACCCTGGTCACGCCCGGCAGGCCCGCAGCAGCTAACGGCTCGAGCGTCGCCCAGCAGCCTGTGGCGATGATCTCACCTGCGCCAGCCCGCCACGCCTGGCGAATCTTCTGGCGCGAGTCAGAGGCAGCCGCGCTGGTCACCGTACAGGTGTTGACAACGACCAGATCCGCCTCGCCCGGGCTTTCAACGATCTCATATCCAGCGGCGCGGAACTGGCGGGCAAATATCTCTATTTCGCTTTGGTTCAGGCGGCAACCAATCGAATCGAGAAAAACTCTCATACTCCTATGGTTTTACCACAAAAAAGTTATCGAACAAAATATCCACACCCGCCTGAGCGAACGAGCCCGCGGTCAAGCCAACCTTACCATAGGTAAAATCGCTGTCCCGTACCTCGAGAAACAACTCGTGATTGACATAGAGGGCTAAACGGTCATCGATGCAATCGGCGCGCAACTGGTTCGTCTCCTTGCCAGTCAGTATCATCGCACCGAACTCCAATCCCTCCGGATTGTTCAAAACCTGGTAGAGACCATCCTTGACCTTGATAATTCCACCGTAGCCGTCGCTGCTGATCAACAACGCGTAGTAATTGTCCTCATCCTGGTAGCGGCAGATCAAGCCAAAGTCGTTGTCCTCGGGTCCGCCAAGTGTTTTCGCCTCGACTGCCACAGTTACATCAGAGAAACGCATGCTGGGCGTTGACCAGTAATCATAATTTGGGCTGTTGATTGTAAAGCGCAGCCCCTCCTGCTCGTAGGCTATGCGGGCAGCCTCATCATCCAGGGTGGTCCAACCACCCTCAGCGTCAGAGAAATCGTCGAAAAACATCACGCTGCCAGCATCGACTTCACTCGCGGCTGAAAGATATATATAATCCGCCAGGTTGCAGGCAGCGAGCGTCAGCATGATCGCAGCAGACAGCACCATCCTAACGATGAACTTGGCCATGTAGCTTCTCCTGAGAATGGCAGCCGGTTGGAATCGGAGCAGTATAGTTTTTCATCCAGAGTGCTGCCTGGGTGGTTGTACTCGAAGGATGCTCCGTCATGGCTGTTTGGGGAAGTACCTCTCGAGCAGCCGCGCGGCCTGCAGGGAAACGGATGGATCGTCGCTTTGCTCAGCCGCCTGGCTGAGGGGTTTATATGCCAGGCTCAAACGGTTCATGTCCAGGTAGACCTGCGCCAGATGCAGCAGCGCCCGCGGATAGCTTGCATCCTTCTGCAGTGCCTGTTGCAAGAACTGTTCCGCACCTTCCAGGTCGCCTTCTATCAACAGGATCCAGCCCATCAGGTCGAGAGACTGCGCGGACTCGTCGTCCAGCTCCAGCGCTTTCTGCGCTGCCGGGATGCTGTAGCTCTGGGCGTCGAAGCCGTTTTCGGCGGCGAAGGCAGCCAGCGCCCGCCAGGGGAGCGGATTATCCGGCTCGAGCTCAGTCGCCTGCTTATACGCAGCCATTGCCTCGATCAAATCCCCCTGCTCTGTGAGCGCTGCGCCGATCTCGATCTGCCAGCGGGCATCCTGCGGATGATCGGCCGCCAGCGCCCGCAGCGTCGCCAGCGCCTGCTCTGGTTGATTCTGGCGGCGGTAATACAACGCCAGCACTGCCTGTACAATATCCGAATCCGGATTCAACTGGCGGGCTTGCTGCAATGCCGGCCAGCCGTCGCCGCCGAGCAACTGCTGCGCCTCGCTCAACATAGCCCAGGCTTCGGCATAAAGCGGATTCAGATTAGTTGCCTGGACAAATGCCCGCTCGGCAAAATCCATCTCCTTCACCTCGAGCAGGCGCTGCCCAATCAGGACCAGACTGTATTCCTCAGCCGTGCTCTCCAGGGCAGCATCCAGTCCCTGCAGCAGCACCGTGGATTTGGCCGCCTCGGGCACATTCGCGGCGCTGACCGGCAGCAGAACTTCCCGCGCCAGTGGTGGATCGACGCAGGACAGCTGCAGTCCGTAGGCATAAGCCGCCGCCAGATCGTCCGGATAAGCAGCCGTCCAGGCCTCAGCCGTCTGCAGTGCGCCGGGATAGTCGCCGGACTGGCGCAAGAGCCCGACCAATTCAGCGTACTGCCCGGCGCTCAGGCCCGGCTGATCCGCCAGCAGCCTCCAGGTCTGCTGCGCTTTTTCGATCTCACCGAGGTTCTGGTAAGCCGCTGCCAGGTGGAAGCGCCCCTCCAGGCTCAACGCGCCCCCCGCTTCAGCCTGCTGATAAGCATCGACCGCGCCGGCGAAGTCGCCGGCCTGGAACGCCAGGGCGCCGACCAGATCCCAAAGGTCAGTCCGCTCTGGCTGGTAGGCGATGATTTCGCGGTAGGATGCCGCCGCATCGGCGTATCTTTCCTGGGCGGCGGCCATACGGGCGGCCTGCCAGGTAACCGTCAGCGCCAGCGGACGCGGCGAGACGGCGACCAATCCCAGTACAACAACTGGGAGGGCAATTAACAGGGGGATGGCGATACGCTGATTTGCTCTCATCGATTAATGAATTATATCGTTTTACTGCACGGCGGGGTGCTCTCCTTAATTTCGATGCGTGCTCACCTCATGGGGAACCTGGCATGGGTACTTTCATGACAATTCATGGTGATTCTAATTCCCCAACGTCATCTTGACAGCCCAAATAAGTAGTGATAAGCTTGCATCCGCTGTTGCGGCTGGAGCAGTCGCAAGAAAATTTTTTTAGTAAGATGGAGTAAAGCATGTCCGAACGTTTCACCGGAACCGTAAAATGGTTCAACCCTGCCAAGGGATACGGCTTCATTGGCCGTGACGATGGAGAAGATGTTTTCGTTCACTTCTCAGCAATCGAGATGGAAGGTTACCGCCAATTAAAAGAGGGTCAGAAGGTCGAATTTTCGATCGAAAAAGGCCCGAAAGGACTCCAGGCCGCACAGGTCATCCCGATCCAGTAATCCAGCTAATAATCGTGATCAAACAGAGCCGCACAAGCGGCTCTGTCATTTTAACTGCCCTTAATGCCTACCAGGTAAGCGCCGATTTTAATAATTTCCGTGAGCGTCACCCGCCAGCCTTCCAAGGTGAACATCCAGGTCAACGGGCCATACCAGTGCGCCTGGGCCGAGCGAACCCAGACAGACCTGCCGCTCTGGCGGAATTCACCGCGGAAAATCATCCGTGTTCGCAAGGCATGATATGGATCGGTGACCACAATCGCATCGCCCAGATTTTTCCCCTCCATCAATTCATGCACATGCCGCGCTTCGTCATAGGTGCTGTCCGATCGACCGGGCGCATACCAGACTACCGATCCGGGCACGCCAAGTTGAGCCAGCGCCTTTTGGACTGCAGTATGGTTACTTGCACCGGCGGTGCGTGTCAAAATGACTCGCTCGGAATATCCCCTCGCATACATCCAGGCAATTTCCTCCTGGCGCGCCTGATCGCCGCCGCTGAGCAGAACCAGTGCATCCGCTTTTTTACGGCTGTCGGATGCGGATAAAGTGATCCCTGTCGCTGCAAGAATAAAGTAGACCAAAAGAAAAACAAAACCCAAACGCATCCAGGGACGCCTGGCAGCACCCTGCCCGGCGGGTGTGTTATTCAGGCTGCTCGTCATCTCTCGATCCTATAAGATGAGCTCCAGCGCCGCGCGCATCCGGTTCAAACCCTCTTCGAGGGTCGACCGCGGGCAGCCGAAATTGAGACGCACGAAGCCCTCCCCCCCGGGTCCGAAGCTCTTCCCATCGTTCAATCCGACTCTGGCTTTCTCGAGGAAGAATCCGCAGGGGTCGCTTCCAACGCCGGCATCGCGGCAGTCGAGCCAGGCAAGGTAAGTCGCATCCGGTTTCTTCATTCGGATGGATGGAAAATCTCTCCGAATGATGTCGAAAAGGAAATCGCGGTTGGCTTGCAGATAGACCAGCAGCTCGGTTAACCAGGCGTCGCCGAAGCGGTAAGCCGCCAGCGCGGCCTGATAGCCCATCAGGTTGACGTCCCCGACCAACCCCCTGCGAGACTTCTGAAACCTGTCGCGTAGTGATGGATTGGGGATAACCGCAAACGCGCACTTCAATCCTGGGATATTGAAGGTCTTGCTCGGCGCCATCAGGGTGACCGTGCTGGCGGCGATTTCAGCATCCAGCGCGGCGATAGGCGTGTGCCGATAACCGGAAAAGACCAGGTCGCAGTGGATTTCATCCGAGCAAATCACCACGCCCCTGCGCAGACAGATTTCCGCCATGGCGCTCAACTCAGCCTGGGTAAAGACCCGCCCGACCGGATTGTGTGGATTGGAGAGCAAAAACATGCGCGTGCGATCATCCACCGCCGCGCGGAAGCGGTCCAGGTCGATCTCATAACGGCCATCCGGGCCGATTGTGAGCTGCGCTTCCTGCTGAACCATGCCCGCGTTTTCCGCGACATCCAGGAAAGGCATGTAGACCGGCGGCTGGATCAACAATCCCGCGCCCGGTTCTGCCAGCGCATGCGCCGCCAGGTTGAAACCGGTGATCACCCCCGGCAGGAAGACCAGATCCTCCGGGCTGACCTGCCAGCCATATCTGTGTAACAGCCGTTCGACGATGACTTCCTTAAGCTCAACCGGCGTCACGGCGTAGCCGAATACACCGTGGTCAGCTCGCGCCTTGAGCGCCTCGGTCACCTCCGCTGGCGAAGGAAAATCCATGTCTGCCACCCACATGGGCAGAACGTCCTCCGGAAATAATTTCCACTTGATGCTTTCACTATGGCGGCGGTCGATCAGGCGGTCAAAGTCATGGGTCATGGTGAATTCCTTCGCGTGGGATTCATAGGCATGTACTTGCAGCCGGTATCCCCTGGCTGTATTGCCAGATTATAATCCTCGAGACGGCTGATGTCGAATGTCCTGGATACTGGTATACTGTCAACCATCTAATCATCTCATTGACAAACTCACCAATTCGAAATGCCGGCGAAACCAACACACATCTTTCCAACCCTCGATATCCTGACCTCACCCGACTGGCGAGATTATGAATTGTTGGACAGCGGGGACGGGCAGCGGCTGGAACGATTCGGCAAATTCCTGCTGGTTCGTCCGGAAGCGGAGGCAGTCTGGTCGCCGGCTCTTCCGCGCCGGGAATGGGAAAACGTAAACGCCTGCTTTCGCCCGGCGCCCGAGGAAAACGGCGGCCACTGGGAGAGGCACAAGGAGCTGCCAGAAAAATGGGAGCTCAGCTATAAAAATCTGCGTTTCTATGTCCAAACGAGCGCCTCCCGCCATGTTGGTATCTTTCCTGAGCAGGCCAGTCAATGGGACTGGATCGCTGATCAGGTGAAAAGCCGTGGAATCGCGATTAAGGTACTTAACCTGTTCGGCTACACCGGGCTGGCCAGCCTGGCGGCAGCCGCCGCCGGCGCGCAGGTGACCCACCTGGATGCTTCCAGGAAAGCGGTCGCATGGGCGCGTGAAAACCAGGCGCTGTCCGGACTGGTGGAGTGCAGGGTACGCTGGATCGTGGATGACGCGCTCAAATTCGTCCAGCGCGAGGCCCGGCGTGGATCGTTTTACGACGGCATTATCCTCGACCCGCCAAAATTCGGGCGCGGCCCAAAGGGAGAGGTCTGGGAATTCTACAAACTGCTGCCAATGCTCTTACAGGCCTGCCGGTCGATCCTGTCCGAGCGCCCGGCTTTTATCGTGCTGACCGCCTATGCGGTCAAAGCCTCAGCAGTAACCCTGTATTACGCCATGCAAGAGATCACCCAGGCGCTGCCCGGCCGCGTCGAAGCCGGAGAAATCGCCCTGCTCGAAAAAAGCGCCAGCCGTCTGCTGCCAACCGCCATCTTCGCCCGCTGGTCAGACTCGCCTCAGCCGATCCAACAAACGGAGGGATAACATGACCATAAATCAAGCCAAATTTGCCGTGATTGGGCCGGGCGTGATGGCCGAGGCGATGATCGCAGGATTAATCCGCACCCAGGTGACGACGCCGGCGAACATCACCGCGGCCGGGCCGCGCCAGGAGCGCGGCGACGAGCTGATCAGCGCGTACGGGATCAATTTCAACACCCAGAATGTCGAGGCTGCCAGCCAGGCGGATATCGTCATCCTCTCCGTCAAGCCGCAGCGGCTGCAATCGGTGCTGACCGGGCTGCGCGGGCACATCCAGGTGAAAGCGCTGGTCCTTTCGATCGTCGCCGGCGCTTCTATTCAATCGATTTCGCGCGGACTGTCTCACCCGACTGTCGTCCGGGCGATGCCGAACACGCCGGCCCAGATAGGACAGGGCATCACCGTCTGGACGGCGTCCGAATCGGTCAGTGAGGAACAGAATCAATGCGCCCGTCGCATCCTCGGCGCGCTGGGACAGGAGATCTTCCTCGCCGATGAGAGCTACCTCGACATGGCGACCGCGCTTTCAGGCACCGGCCCGGCGTACGTCTTCCTGTTCATGGAAGCATTGATCGACGCCGGCGTTCACCTGGGTTTCCCGCGGCGGATTTCCGAGCAATTGGTCATGCAGACCCTGCGCGGATCGGTCGAGTATTACGCTCTGAAGAAGGATCACCCTGCCCACCTGCGCAATGAGGTGACCTCCCCGGGCGGCACCTCGGCGGCTGCGTTATACTATCTGGAAAAGGCCGGTTTTCGCACCGCGCTAAGCCGCGCGATCTGGGCGGCATATGAGCGCTCGCAGGAGTTGGGCCGCGGGCGGGAAAGTCAGGCGCCCGAAAAAAGCGATTGATGGAGGTGATTCAATGTCCTTGAACTTCTTAGATGACACATTGAACGTCGATGTGTTCTACGAGCCAAACGACAGTGAATTTTGCGATAACATCTGCATCCGCTTCTGGGAATCCTGCGAGGATGCGGAGCGCATCTTCATCCACGATGAGACCAACATCTATTTGACCCCCAAACAGGCGCGGGCGTTCGCGCGCCTGCTGCAGAAAGCAGCCAGGCAGAGCGACTCGAACTGTTCCGACGACCACGGCGAATAATAAAACCGGAGGCAGTCATAAAATCCGCCTGCCGATTAATCGCTCACCAATTCTTTATTTAATATCGACATCCAACCATTTCGTATCGAGTGGATCAACACCCTGCTCGAAAGAGCGGAGGTAGATCAGTTTCAGGGTCGTCTTGCCGCTGGCAATTGCCTTGAGACGGATGATCTGGGTCTCCGGCACCCCAACCAAGCCCTCATCGTTCTTTTCCTGGACGAACTCGGTTTCGCCAACCGGCTCAAACAGTGCCGTGTCCAGATCATCCACTTCCCAGGCATAGCCTGCCGAAGGGTTGGCCGGCAGCTCGATCACCAGCGTTTCACCCGTTCTCATCCCAAGAATCCCATTTAACTGATCCGCCGTAAGCCTGACCTCGTCCTTATTTGTACAGCCTGCCAGCAAACCGACCACCAGGAGAATGCCCACCCAGGCGAATATTCGCATGTTTCTCATTTCTTCTGTCCTTTACGTGAAATCCTACTGCTCTAACGGTATCTGCGTCCTGATTGTTCCCGATTTCACGCATTTTCATGCTACCGCGATACTATTCGTTACAACAGGCACAGGGCAAAGAAATACTGCCTGACTCCTGTTGATCAGCAAGGGAAATACGGCACAGCAGTCTACTTCGTCGGTGTTGGCGGTGGACCGGATGAGCTTAGCAGCCAGCCGACCCTTGATTTTTGGCATTCAATTCTTACGAGAGGGAAATGAATGGAACTCTAAATATTAGGATTGGCTGAATGTGCACCAATTTTATTGCTGTTTTGCGCTAATCCATGACGGCTTTGATGCCGCGCACGAGATCACCCTTGTCCAGCCCGACGCGCACGTTTTTATCAACGGCGCCGTAATGAACGACAGTAAATCCGGTAGGATTGCACAGGCCGTCCATTTCCAGCCTGACCTCGAGCCGGCGGCGGATCGTGTGGTGCGGGTCGAATGGGTCCGAATACTTCTCTTTAGGGCCAGCGAACCAGGCAACGTGGCAGCAGTAGCGGCGCGAGCAGTCGCTGTCCTGCATCCAATCGCCCTGCCGGTGGGCAGCAATGAACAAATCCAGCACCTCGCGTACCATGGGATCATAGGTCTGGTAGATCGCTTCCCGTTTGGCCTTTTTTTGCTGAAATTCATCCTGCGTTTCCAGCAAATCGGCTTCAGGCTTCAGTTTTAAGTCGGCAAATGGATTGCTCATAACAATCTCCTTTCCACCGCCAAAAAGGACACACATCTTTAGTATATCGACATATTTGTGGAATTACTACAATTGAGCTGTTTATTTGTAAATGTAGCCTGGAGTAACTTAACCTGGAGCTGAGAAGTCCATGTTGGAACTATCGTTATATTCAAAGAGCAATTCTAATTGATGGTGAAAACATGACTGTCTCGCATGGTTGCAGAGGATATTTTGGTGTATGCTAGGGATGATCCATGAAAATCGCGATAATTATCGCCTAATAGCATGTTGAGACGTCAGATCCAGAAATCAGGAGGCCGGATTGATACAAAAACATTCTTCCGGGAGGATTCCTAAATCCCTCAATGCGACCGGGATTGTATTCGATCCGCACCCCAGCCGGGAATCCAGGTTGGGGAATCTGCCGATATCAAGAGCACTGCCCATTCGCGAGCGGCGTCTGGTCGGCCCGTGGTGTTTTCTGGATTGTTTCGGCCCGCTGACGTTCGCCGGCGATAAGCCGATGGACGTCCCGCCTCATCCACACATCGGCTTGCAGACGGTCACCTGGCTGTTGGCAGGGGAGGTGCTGCACAGCGACAGCCTGGGATACGAAGCGGTAGTGCGTCCCGGCGGCGTCAATGTGATGACCTCGGGGGCGGGCATCTCGCACGCGGAAGAAACCCCGCCAATCAACAGCGGGCACTTGAGCGGCGTCCAGCTCTGGACTGCCCTGCCGGATTCCCACCGTCATGTCCAACCGTCATTCATGCACCTGGAACAGGTTCCGCTGATCGAAGTCCGGGGTGGAATCATTCAGGTGTTTACCGGCGCTTTGGGTGGGCGGAAATCTCCTGCCCCATTTTATTCGGAAATTCTTGGAGCCGACCTGCAAATCCACGCGGGCGAAATCCTCGAGCTGGAGCTCAACCCTGAATTCGAGCACGCTGCCCTGGTTTTATCCGCCGACTGCATGTTCGAAAGTCAGCCTTTGGATGAGCGCACGCTGTATTACCTGGGTACCCGCAGGGAGTGTGCCGCCTTCAGCAGTCAGCAAGGCGGCCGAGTTTTACTGATCGGCGGGCTGCCGTTCCCTGAACAGATCATTATGTGGTGGAATTTCGTCGCCCGCGCCCAGGAGGAGATCGCCCAGGCTCGCGCGGATTGGGAAGCGAACCGGCTGGAAATTGGCGAACGGTTTGGGAAAGTGGTCGGCGAGCACGGCGGCATGCTGGCTGCGCCTGAGTTGGTCCGCTTCGCCCGGCCGAATCCGGTCAGCTAGGATAGAGGCGGAAAATTCCATGGCCTGACCCCGCAGAGTCAAGTCATTCCAAGTTTTCCCCAATAATAATGCAAGACAATCAGTCGAGATGTGAGGGATAATTTGTTCGCCATTGTCCATGGTCACCCATCCCATACGTTGCCGTAGAAACTGGAATATGAGCGATCCCATGCCCAAATACTCATACGCAAAAGAATTCTTTCCACCGATCTTGAGAACCGGCAACTTCCAATTCAGGCCTGGATTGCTCAAAGCCTCCCAGTCGCTCATCCGCACAGTCATCTACAACGCCCGCTGGTATAAACCGCCCCGCGGCGTAACCGGCTATCAGGATGCTGTCACCAGCAGACAAGGCCGGCAAATCCCGATTGAAATCTACTCCCCGGCAGACATTGACGAGAGAGCCCCGTGTCTGATCTACATTCACGGCGGCGCCTTCTTCTTTCCCCTCACCAACCAAATGAGATCCAACGGCTGCTATTACGCCGCTCAGGTGCGCGCCAGGCTCATCATGCCGGATTATCGACTTACGCCGGACGCTCCTTTCCCTGCGGCCCTGGAAGACTGCTACGACACCATCCTGTGGGCAGATCAGAATGCCGAGAGACTGGGTATAGACAAGGACCGGCTCATCTTGATTGGCGACAGCGCGGGCGGCTGCCTGGCCGCGGCAGTAGCGCTGATGGCGCGCGACATGGACGGTCCAAAGATCCACATGCAGATGCTGATCTACCCCGCCCTGGATCGGCATATGCAGTCTGCATCGATGGCCGAGCTTGCCGATACCCCCTGGTCAGCGAATGCCACCCGGCAAATGTGGGACCTGTACCTCGCCAACGGCGATCACGGCATGCCCGGGTACGCCTCCCCGCTGCAGGCAGAGGACTTGCGCAATCTGCCCCCGGCATACATCGAAGCCGCCGAGATTGACTGCCTGCGTGACGAGGCTGTGCAATTCGTTGAGGCGCTGAGATCAGCGGGCAACCTGGCCGTGCTGGAGGTCGTCAGTGGGGCGTACCACGGTTTTGATGTAGGCAGGCGTACCCCGGGTTTGTTGAGCGTGCTCGACCGGCGCTGTGAAATGATGCGAGAATTTTTACTAAAAGCGGTTGATCCGAAAGCAGCCGCAACTGATTTCCCTGTGAAAAATGTGGTTCCGCAGGAAAATTCTGGAACACGCAGGTGCGGATAAGTTGCAGTCCTTTCAAAGTCAGTTCGATATAGTTGCTATGGCAGTACATAATCTGTGATCATTTAGTGTTTTCGACAGTTGATTTCCACGAGTTACATAAGAGGATTTCCCCTGCGAAACCCTCAGTCATCTAGTTGACGGAGGAACCAATAGTCTATATAGTAAAAATGGAGTCGTTGTAAACTTCAAATACATCTCCAATTCCGCACCTCCTACCAAGAAATCTCCCGGAATGAGCACAATAACAAACCAATTACTGTTTCGTCAATCCACGATTAAAACCGTCGGACGCCTGACCGCGCTGCTCCTGGCGCTGGCCTCCCTCTTTGGGCCCTGGTTCTCCGACGCCCACCCGGCGACCGCAGATACCTGCCTGCCGCCCCTCGTCTGGTTGGGAGACGGCCATTGCGCCTGCCTGATCTCGCTGGTTGCATTCATGGCGGCGGTCATCCAGGGTCAGAGTTCATTGTGGGGACTGTATGGGCTGTGCTGGCTGCTGGCGCTTCCCCTGGTCTGTCTGACCTTATTATTCCTGTATCGCGATCAACGCATACTTTGGATTATCAACCTGGCGGCGTGGGGTTTAACGGCGATCCTACCTCTCTTTGACTTCTTCAGGATCTGGTGTACGCATCATGAACTGTTTTTATGGGGGGCTGGGCTGTACGGACTGGTTGCTGGACTGGTAGTGGCGGGGGAAATCCTGATAGCCAGGAAAAAACATCGCGCGGCCGAATGATATTTTTTAGTGATTTTCCGGTTTGACATATTCCACAACCTCCTTTACACTATTTTCATGCTCGCCCGCGTTTACTCCTGCGCCGTCATCGGCCTGGACGGCGTCATCGTCGAAGTGGAAGTGGATTTCGGCAAGGGGCTGCCGCGCATGACCATTGTCGGACTGCCGGACGCGTCCGTGCAGGAATCCCGCGAGCGGGTCTATTCGGCCATCAAAAACGCCGGCCTGGTTTACCCGCGCAAGCCGCTGACCGTCAACCTGGCGCCGGCCTCGGTGCGCAAGGAAGGTCCCGCCTACGATCTGCCGATCGCCCTGGGGGTACTGATCACCACCGAGCAACTGATACAGGAGCAGCTGGATGGATCGCTGGTCATCGGTGAGCTCTCCCTCGACGGCAGCGTGCGCCACGTACGCGGCGTGCTGCCCATAGCCGCCACCGCCCGCCAGCAGGGCTACAAGCGCGTTTTCGTCCCCGCAGTCGACGCCGCCGAGGCCGCACTCATCCCCGACCTGGAGATCGTCCCGGTTGACTCGCTGGCGGCGCTCTACGCCCACCTGGACGGCGACATTACCATCCCGCCGGTCGAGCCGGTCAATGTCGAGGCGACCCTTCTGCCCGAAGTACAGACCGACTTCGGCGAGATCAAGGGTCAGGAGCACGTCAAGCGCGCGCTGGAAGTCGCCGCCGCCGGCGGACACAACGTGATGATGATCGGCCCGCCCGGCGCCGGCAAGACCCTGCTGGCCCGCGCCCTGCCCTCCATTCTGCCGTGCCTGACCATCGAGGAGGCGCTGGACGTCACCCGCATCTACTCGATCTGCGACATGCTCCCCCCGGACGTGCCGCTGATCCGTTCGCGGCCCTTCCGCGCCCCGCACCACACCATCAGCCATGCCGGGCTGGTCGGCGGCGGCAATCAGCCCCACCCGGGCGAAATCTCGCTGGCCCACCGCGGCGTGCTCTTCCTGGACGAGTTCCCCGAGTTCGGCCAGCGCGTGCTGGAGGTGCTGCGCCAACCCATGGAGGACAAGATCGTCACCATCAGCCGCGCGCACGGCTCATTGACCTTCCCGGCTAATTTCCAGCTTGTCGCGGCGATGAATCCCTGTCCGTGCGGCTTTTTCGGTGACCCACTCAAGCCGTGCACCTGCTCCTCCGCCACGGTGACCAAGTACCAGAAGCGCATCTCCGGCCCGCTGCTCGATCGGATCGAGATCTACGTCGAAGTGCCGCGGGTGGAGTACGAGAAGCTCTCCGACAGCCGCCTCGGCGAGCCGTCCAGCGTGGTGCGGGCGCGGGTGGAAGCCGCCCGCGAAATCCAGCGGTGGCGCTTTGCCGAGCTCGGCATCGCATCCAACGCCGATATGCGCCCCGCGGAGGTGCGTAAGTACTGCCAGCTCGACGAAACCGGGGTCAATTTGATGCGCACCGCCATGGCGCAGTTCCAGCTTTCAGCGCGCGCCTACCACCGCATCCTCAAGCTGGCCCGAACCATCGCCGATCTGGCTGGCTGTGAATCCATCCAGGTCGTCCACCTGGCCGAGGCGCTGCAGTACCGGCAAAAGATGCTGATCTAGGCCTGTTTCGGCAGCTCAATCCTGGAGAGCGGAATAATCGCTGTCGTATCCAGCCAGCACGCCGTTCTCCAACCGGAAGTAAACCACAGCCGCGTTGTTATCCTCCCGGAACTCCTTCAACCGCTCGCCCGGATCCACCATCGAAAGCAGCGCGTAGTCGTCGTCCTCCAGGCCGGTGATGTCCACATGCTGGCCGTCGATGTTGTAAAGGTAGGTATCCACCCAGCCAGGCGAGATGCCCTGCCGTTCCCAGCCGCATTCCATGTACTTCTGACCACGCGTGAAATGGTTCTGTGCCCTGCCGGCCAGATCGATCAAACTGTCAGGGAGAAGGGTGTTATCGCGCAAACAATAGCCCACCTTCCCGCTTACTTCGATCAGTTCATCCAGTTCTCCGTCCAATTTGAGCGTCCAGAGCTCGTATTTACTGAAGTTGTCCCAGTGCCAGTGCCCGTGGATGTCATGGAACACATAACTGCCCACCGGGAAGGTGTACGACGAGCCGTCGGCGCGGAAAATCTTCTGGATGACCTCGACTGACAGGTCGTCTGCTTCTTCACGCGTCCCCCATAATTCGACCGGTCCCCAGCCGAGGTTCATCACCGAATTACTGAAACGCAGCAGCTTTTCACCGGTCACATTGTTGGCGACCACGCGTAGATCGTGCGGGGTTAAGGTCATCAGATCGGGCAGCATCGGCGGCGGCAGCCTGAGCTCGGGATCGCACAGCTCAGGTTCCTCAACAGGGCAGCGCAAATGAGCCGATAAATGGCCACCTCTTTCATGGGAAGCAGGAAGCACATTGGCGTGGGCAGGGCGAAAACCCACCGGCAGAGAGGCAAATCCAGCTTGTGAGGTGTTTAGTGCTGTTGCAGCGGATGCGGCTCCTGGTCTAAGGGATAGAAAGCCCAGGAGAAGAGAGACTAGTAAAGTTATTATCTGTTTCATGGTGGAAAGAGTGTAACATGAGCAGGGATCGAGATCAACAAAATTTTAAGATAATTTATATAAAACTAATCTATTTTTCATTTTATTCTTGAAATTCCCTATTGCATTTTTTAATGGGAGGTTGTAAAATAACTTTGTAAGTTCAAACAACTTACAAAGCCCCCCCTATCAATCCTTCCCTTCTCTGCCGACATGAGCCTGAATAAAGCCACCCATCAGCTTACCAAGATTCACAACCGCGATCTGGTGCTAAAAACCATCTTCGATCACGCCACCATCAGCCGCGCCGAGGTCGCCCGCCTGACCAAACTTACCCGCGCCACCGTTTCCGACATCGTCGCCAGGCTGATCGCTGAAGGACTGGTCGAGGAGGTCGGCTTCGGCTCTTCGATCGGCGGCAAGTCGCCCATCCTGCTCAGCCTGGTCGCCGATTCGCGCTACATGGCCGGCCTGAACCTCGCCCAGGACAGGTTTATCGGCGCGGTGGTCAACCTGCGCGGCGAGATCAAGGAGCTGGTCGAATTCCCCGTCCATGATCGCAACGGCGAACAGGCCTTGCAGCTCATCTATCAGATCCTCGATCTGCTGACCACCAGCCCCTGGAAGCCGTTGATCGGCATCGGCATCGGCACGCCCGGACTGGTCAACACTCGCGAGGGGGTCGTGGTCAACGCGGTCAACCTGGACTGGCAGGACCTGCCGCTGGCGCCCCTGCTTGCTGGGCGTTATCACCTGCCGGTTTCCGTGCTCAACGACAGCCAGGCAACCGCCATCGGCGAGTACGTCTACGGCGGCGATCACCCCGCCGGCAGCAACTTGATCGTCGTCAATGTGAAACACGGCATCGGCGCCGGGATCCTTATCAACGGGCGTCTTTTCCAGGGCGACGGCGGCGGCGCCGGTGAGATCGGTCACGTGGTTGTTCGCGAAGACGGCGCCCTTTGCCGCTGCGGCAAGCGCGGCTGCCTGGAGACCATCGCCAGCGCCCGGGCGGTCGTCCAACGTTACCAGCAGATCGCCCAACCGGTGGCCGCTTTGCCACAATCTCAGGAAAATGCTGAAACCGATCTGGCGCAAGTGGAATCCGCCTTTCACCAGGGCGATCCTCTCGCCCGGCAGGTCGTGCTCGAAGCCGGCGCCGCGCTGGGCACCTCCATCGCCAGCCTGATCGGCGTGTTGAACATCGAACAAATCGTGCTGACCGGCGACATGGTCCGCTTTGGCGAACCCTGGCGCCAATCGGTTCACGAGGCCATGCTGCAATCCGCGCTTTCGCGCATGGCGCAAAACACCCGCCTGGAGACTGGCACGCTTGAATTCCGCGCCTGCATCCTGGGCGCGTCTGCGTACATGCTCCTCGAAAATTATTCACTGCTGTTCCTCCAAACCCACGAATAGGTTTTCAGGTTGACTACCCCCGATAAGACGATCCGTCCTCGCGTCCCCGCCCCGTTGGACGAGCATTTTCTCCCGGCAGCGCTGGTCAATCGCGCTTTCCAAGCTCGCCTGGACCGTCAGGCTGTCCCGCTGGTCCTCGCTCTCGAGCGCTCCGGCGGCGAGATTTCCCGTTACGAGACGCGGGTACTCCCCGATGATCACCCGCTTGCGGCGGAAAATCTGCCGTACGTCGAGCGCCTGGTCAAGTTCCTGCTCTGGCAGCGCGGTGGATACCGGTTGACGGTCGGCGGTTCGCCGCGGATCGCCGAATTCATTCGTGAAGTTTTCTCGCCGAACGGCCCGCGCAGTTTCGACCAGCGCTTTCTGGCAGAAAAGGTGTATGAGCGCCCCTTCGAGGTGGTTGCCTGCCGCGCCGAGGACGCGCCGGCCGCCCGCGAGACCGGTCAGCGGCTGGGCCGCCACCTGGACGGCTGCCGCATTGGCTTTGATCTGGGCGCGTCCGACCGCAAAGTCAGCGCCGTGATGGACGGCGAGGTGCTCTACAGCGAGGAAGTCGTCTGGCAGCCGCGCGACAATCCCGACCCGCAATACCATTTCCGTGAAATCCTCGCGGCGTTGAAAACCGCTGCCAGCAAGCTGCCGCGCGTGGATGCCATCGGCGGCAGCTCGGCCGGGATTATCATTGACAACCGCCCAATGGTCGCTTCGCTCTTCCGCAGCGTGCCCGAGCAGCGCTTCGCTGAGGTCAAAACGCTCTTCCAGCGCCTGGGCGAGCAGATGAACGCGCCGCTGGTAGTGATCAACGACGGAGATGTAACCGCCCTGGCGGGATCGATATCGCTGGGCGAGAACGCCGTGCTCGGCATCGCCATGGGCTCCAGCCAGGCCTCCGGCTACGTCGATCCGCAGGGCCGCATCACCGGCTGGCTGAACGAATTGGCCTTCGCGCCGGTCGATATCAGCCCTGACGCGCCGGTCGAGGAATGGTCGGGAGATGCCGGCTGCGGCGCGTCCTATCTCTCGCAGCAGTGCGTTTTCCGCCTGGCGCCCCGCGCGGGGATCACAATACCAATCGATCTGAACGATGCGGAAAAATTGATATTCGTACAGGAAAGGCTGGAAGCGGGCCATCCTGGCGCGCAAAAGATCTGGCAGACGATGGGCGTCTACCTCGGCTACGCCCTGGCGCACTACGCCGATTTCTATGAGATCAGCCAGGTGATTCTGCTAGGGCGCTGCACGTCGGGCCGCGGCGGGGAATGGATCCTCGCCGGCGCGCGCCGGGTCCTCGAGACCGAATTTCCCGAGTTGGCCGAAACCATTCGCATCCACCTCCCGGATGAAAGCAGCCGCCGGATCGGGCAGGCGATCGCGGCAGCCAGCCTGCCGGAAATCACATAAGGAGCGGTTATGCAATTACACAATCCGACAAGTGAAATATTTATCCCGGACGGGACGCCCGTCGAGCAGGCGCTGGCGCGAACCACCCACCTCTGCATCGCCGCTCATCAGGATGACGTCGAGATCATGGCAAGCCAACCCATTCTGGAGTGCTTCCAGCGGACGGATAAATGGTTCACCGCGGTGGTTATCACTGACGGGCGCGGCTCGCCGCGCAGCGGCATCTACGCCGGTTACAGCGGCGAGGAGATGCGCCAGGTGCGCTTTCAGGAGCAGCGCAAGGCGGCCGTGATCGGCGAATACGGCGCTTTGATCCTGCTCGACTATCCGAGCAGCTCGTTGAAGGACGGGAAAAATCCTGCCCCGTTCGAGGATTTGACCGCCATCCTCACCGCCGCCTCGGCAGAGCTGATTTTCACCCACAATCTGGCCGATAAACACGACACCCACGTCGCTGCCGCGCTGCGCGCCGTCGACGCTGCGCGCCGGCTGCCCGCCGCCCAACGCCCGAAAAAGATGTACGGCTGCGAGGTCTGGCGCGGGCTGGATTGGATGCTCGACAGCGAGAAGGTCCTGATGGACCTCTCAGACAAGGAAAACCTGCAGGCGGCATTGCTCGGCGTGTTCGATTCACAGATCAGCGGCGGTAAACGCTATGACCTTGCTTCGCTGGCACGCCGCCGGGTGAACGCCAGCTTCTACGTGGCGGATTCGGTCGATGCCGCGGTCGCTCAATCCTACGCTATGGATTTGAGCCCGCTGCTTCTGGACGCCCGATTGGATCCCGGCGAGTTCATCCAGGGCTTCGTTCAGCGCTTTATGCAGGACGTGGCCAGCCGACTTGCCCGGGTTGGCTGAACGGCCGCCGCAATTTGATCCTCCCAGGAAAGAAGTTGACTGAATAACTTGAATCCGATCATTATCCCGGGCTTCTTCGCCGGGGGTGCGCGATGGTGTTTCTATTACGACAACCCAAGTACCAGATTCCCAGGGAGACGGACGAATCCGCCTTCGTCGACGGCGCCTCGCACATCCAGGTCGTCTGGGAAATCGTCATCCCGCTGCTTAAAGCCCCGCTGGCGATCGTCGCGACGTTCCTTTTCGTCGGCCTGTGGAACAGCCTGCTGGCGCCGCTCATGTATCTGCAAACCGTCGATCTCTACACCTTGCCGGTTTACGTTTCAACCCTGTATAATATTAATCTGACCGTACAGCAGTGGCCGACCATCATGACCGCGGCTGTACTGACCGACGTTCCACTGATCGTTGTGTTCTTCTTCGCCCAACGATTTATCCTGGAAGGCGTGGTTGTCTCGGGATTGAAGGGTTAACCGATATCAAGGTCGTACAGGCAGCGTCGGATCAGCCCGGAGGTGAAATCATGAGCGGATCTGGTGACCGAAAATCCATTCCCTTTCTACTGGTGTTGCTTCTTGGGGTTATCCTCATCCTCTATCTCTTCTACGGCCCCGAGCTATTCCGAGGTGGATTCAGACAGTTGAGTGGGAACAGCGGATGGGATCCAATCAGTCCGGTGTTGAATGGATTGAATTCCCTCGGCGACAGCATTGCCAGATTCTTTTCTAATCTCTTCAGATAAGCGATCGCATACCTGCGCAGGCTGAAACCGCGTGATTGCGGCCGGCGCACAGATCATCGCTGCCATCGAGCAGCTTCCCCCTGATTGGAATCCAGGTCTCGCCGTCTGCTGTTCAAGCGAGTCGCCTGGCCTCAATGGGATAGTTTTCCAAAAAAGTGGTGGGAACCCCGTTTTTGGGAATTTGAAAAGCAACCATCTTGAAACCGTTTCGCAAAAACGTTGCCATTGCAATCGACGGCGGAGACATCCGCGGCGTGGTCATCACCCAGGCGCTGACAGCGCTGCAAGAAGAGCGGAGCCAGCCGATCCGCCGCATCTACGCCTGACCGCCGGGACGTCCACCAGGGCGATCATCGTCGCGGGCATCAACGCCCAGAACCTTACCAACCTGTACGTCCGCCTTGGGCCGAGGGTTTCCCACCACAATTCGCAAGCTGCTCTTCCCGCGCACCCGCTGCCGCTGCTCCGCAAAACCGTTGGAAACCTTGCTGAACGAATCCTTTAGCGAGCGGCTCATGGGCGATTTCTGAGGGATATCCGATCATCCGTTTTTTGGAGTATAATCCTGCCTTCATCATCCTACGGTTTGGCTGGTTCTCATGCTCGCGCGGTACCTCGGGGAAAAAATATTTTTCAGGGCGCTGACCCGCCTGGCGCTTCCGATCATCGCCCAGAACCTGATCTCGGCGTCGATGAATCTGATAGACGTTGCCATGATCGGTCAGCTGGGAGAAACCTCGGTTGCCGCGGTCGGCCTTGCGAATCAGGCATTCTTCATATTGATCCTGATCCTGTTTGGGATCAGCACCGGCTCGGCCATCTTCACCGCGCAATTTTGGGGGCAGAAGGATGTCGCCAGCATTCGGCGAGTGCTCGGCATCTGCCTGGCGCTGGCGACCGGCGCAGCGGCGGTCTTCACGTTGATCGCGCTCAGCTTCCCGACTCAATTCCTGGGGGTATACAGCAAAGATCCGGAGGTCATCCGGCTCGGATCCGGTTATCTGCGTATCGTCAGCGCCAGTTACATGGTTACCGCGATCACCAACAGCTTCGCCTCGATCCTGCGTAGCACCGAGGAAGTCCGCCTGCCGATGTTCGTCAGCGCCGCATCGATTCTTCTGAAAACCTCCCTCGGCTACCTGCTTATCTTCGGCCGCCTGGGATTCCCTGAGATGGGCATCCAAGGCGGAGCGGTCAGCACGGTCATCGCGCGCTTTTTCGAGTGCGCGGCGCTGGTCACCCTGGCTTACCGGCGCAAAACCGCTGCCGCCGCATCCCTGCAGGAGTTGAATGGGTTTAAGGGCGGCCTGCTCAGGCGCTACCTCCGCACGGTTCTGCCGGTCGCCTTCAATGAATTCATGTGGTCGCTTGGCATAACTACCTACAACCTGGTCTATGCCCACATCAGCACCGAGGCGATCGCCGCGATGAACATCGTCTCGTCGATTGAAAACCTGGCCTTCGTCCTCTTTCTGGCGCTGTCAGATGCAACCGGCATCCTGATTGGCAATCGTATTGGCGCCGGTGATGAAGAGACGGCCTTCAACTACGCCCGCCGCTCACTCGTGCTTGGTATCCTCGGAGCCGTCGTGATGGGCGTGCTCATCCTGCTGATTAGAGACGCGGTGATCAGCCTGTACAATATCTCCGCGCTGTCGCTGCAGTATGTCAACACCGTCCTGATCATTTCAGCCGCGACGATGTGGGTCAGAGTTTCCAACCTGCTGGTGATCGTCGGCGTGCTGCGCGCCGGCGGCGACACCCGCTTCGGCATGCTGCTCGATCTTTCCGGTGTGTGGGCGATCGGCGTTCCCCTGGCACTGCTCGGCGGATTTGTGCTGCACCTGCCGGTCTATTTCGTCTACCTGATGGTGATGACCGAGGAGATGGTCAAGCTGGGCATAGGTCTGTGGCGCTTCAGCTCGCGCCGCTGGATCAACAATCTGGTCAGGCCGACCACTGCGGCTAACCCGCCTTAAATCGGCAAGCGGTAAACCCGGTAGCGCTTGTAAATCCTCGCACCGAAGCGCTGCGCCAGAGCCGGCGTGCGCGGATTGTCCTCGGAGGTGAGCGACAGGTCAACCCAGCGGTAGCCCTTCGCCATCGCGCGTCGGGCCATCTCGGCGAACATCAGCACCGGCACGCCCGTGCCCCAGTATTCCGGGTAGGTCAGGATGCTCTTGATCGAAAGGCACTCGGGCTTTATGCGCGCATGCAGCCATAAATTGACGTAATCCCAGGGATAGCGCAGCCCGTTGGCATGGACTAAGACCTCGTTGAAGTTCGGCAGCCCGGGGAAGAATCCAATTGTCTTGCCGCCGTCTTCGACGAACAGGATCAAATCCGGATCGGCCAATTTCTTGAACGGGGCAAAGAGATCCTGCAGGGTTTCGCGCGGCCACGGACGGTGATCGGGCAGGTGCGCCAGAGCGGCGTTGATCAGCGGGTGAATGCGGTCGATCTCCTCCTCCCACTCCTCCATCCGGCCGGTGCGCACGGTATATGCCCGGCGTTGACGCACCCGATCAGCCATCTCCTCCACCAAGCGTAGTTGCTCCGTTTCGACCAGCTCCAGGCCAAAAGCCAGGTTGTCTCCGCGCGCAGGTTTGAAGTCGTAGCTTTCCACCAGCCGCTGGTAGTAGGGCGGCGTGTGGCCGCACAGGATGGCAGGCGGCCGGTCGCGACCTTCGATTAAAATGCCGTAGCCGTCCTCATAATCCAGATTGAACGGTCCGTACAGCGCAGTCAGGCCGCGCCGGTTTGCCCACTCCCGGGCGTAATCGAACAACACCCGGGCGACAGATTCGTCGTCGATGCACTCGAAGAAACCGAAGACGCAGTCCTTCTTTCCGCGGCCTTCGTTGAGCTGATAATCCTCGCAGGCGCAGATCGTCCCGACCGGCTGACTGCCGCGCCAGGCGAGAGCGCACTCGAGCTGCCCGTGCCTGAAAAAAGAACCTCGCTCTGGATCGAGCATCTTTCTGCGCTCGGGCAGCAGCGGCGGCACCCAGATAGGGTCAGAGCGGTAGATGTGCCAGGGAAATTCGAGAAACACCTTCATCTCGCGCCGGTTTTGAACCGGCCGGACAGCGACTGCGCCTGTCATTCTTCACCGCCCGCGGAAGTGTGCGCTGCCGCCCGGCGGATTTCCAGCTCGCTGACCACCTGATGGTACTGCTCGCGGCTGAGTGGATAGAAGATGGCAAAAAGGATGCCGATCAACAGCAGCGCCGCCGGGATCGGCCCCAGGATCAGGCGGATGCCGGTCAGCACGGAGGTTGGCTGGTCGGCGCTGTTCGGAATGTAACCGGTCACCTGCAGGACAACACCGGTCAACGGGATGGCAACCGAGGTGGCGACTTTTTGGATCAGGGTCACCAGGCTGTAGAAGATGCCTTCGTGGCGTTCGCCAGTCTGCCACTCGTCCCACTCGACCGCGTCCGGCAGGATCGACCAGGGCAGCACATGCGCGGCGCTCACCCCGATGCCGGCCAGGAAACAGAGGAAAAAAACAAAGGTGATGTCGGTCTCGGGTGTCAAGGTGATCAACACGAGCTGAACCACCGCCCAGAAGGAAATGCCCGCCACGTAAGCCATGCGCTTGTTCCAGCGCCGCGAGAGCCAGTTCCATACAGGCAGAGCGAGGATGGCGGTGATGAAGATCGTCCCCATCAGCATGTCGCTCTGTGCTTCGAGCCGAACGACATATTTAATAAAATACATCAATCCGGCCTGGAGGATATCGACCGAAACCCAGGTCAGCAGGAAGATGACCGCCCCGAAGACGAACGGGCGGTTCTTCAGGGCGGCCCGGAAGGAATCGCGCAGACGCGGCTGTTTCTGCGCGGCAAACTGGCTGCGCTCACGCGTGTTGAAGAACACCACCCAGATCGGGATGGCGCTGACCACGGCGAAGATCACGCCCATCAGCAGCACCCGCGGAGCGTTTTCCGGGCGCATGCTGCTGAAGATGGCGATCGGAATGGTAAAAGCGATCAGGCTGCCAACGATCGAGAAGAACATGCGGTAGCTGGTCAGCGATGTGCGCTCATCGTAGTCTTCAGTCAGCTCGGGCGTCAGGGCAAAATAGGGCATGGATACAAAGGTGGAGGCGGCGTCGTAGAGCACGTAAGCCGCCGCATAATAAAACACCAGCGTCATGTCGTCAGCGATCGGCGGGCGCGTCCAAAGGAGGATGAACATCAGCGCAAAGGGTAACGGACCGAAGAGCAGGAACGGCCTCCGCCTGCCCCAGCGCGAGCGTGTGCGGTCCGAGAGATAGCCGATCAAAGGATCGTTGATGTAGTCCCAGGTCTTGCCGATGAAAATGGCGATTGCTGCCAGCCCAGGCGGGATGCCGACCACATCGGTCAGGAACATCAGGAAGTACACTCCGATGATCGTGCCGGTCAGGCTAAAACCAGTGTCGCCAAAGCCGTAGAGTATTTTCTGGATCGGTTTCAAACGCTGCTGCAATTAACAACCCCTCGTGCTTATGAAGTGATACTTCCAGCTACACTACTATAACCCAGAGTTAATTTTCGGGTTGCTTATTCCGCAGAGATCTTTTCGTCTGGTGGTTTTTTCCAGACGCCCATTAACAAAAACAACAGCCCTGCTAGGTGAGAACTCAAAACCTTTCAACCCATCTGCAAATCCCGGCAGGATCGGAGCGCCTGCCCTCGGCCAAATGATGATCGCTGAACGCGGTGATCCATCCCAATCGAATATTACAACCCGTAAACACAAAAGTACGTCAGATTGGAAAACGGCGCCAATAATTGTTATAACAACCTTGTAAAATATGACTATAATAAATAATAAACACCATTTCCATGCCTCGGGGTAGGTATTCTCCTCTGTGGATGGGAAGGTACAATAATGGGCGATCAAAAACGACCTCCCCTTGAGTATTGATAACGGAACTCCCGGAGTTCATCGACATTCATTTTTAGGGCTTTGATTTTTTTTATTCGGTGACAAGCAAGCGTAAAATCTGTTGTAACAACCCTGATCTATGACAGGAACCTGTAAGAATACTATAGACAACTGATTGGCTGAAAGCCCAGGAAGACCGCACCCTGCTCAAGGGATCAACAAAAGCAACTTGACCCAACATCTCCAGGAGAAGATTGATAATCGGCGGGAAAGATACTAAAGATAGTTATCAGGCGATAAACCATTGAAAAATAATAAATAGAGGAGGATTAAAGATGCCATCACGTGGTCAGATTAGTAAAGTTGGAATTTACGTGGATGTTTCATACATCTATAATAATGGAGGTCAGAAAATGCAGTACGATGTACTGCGTGAATTTGCCTGCCGCGATTACAGCGAGCCCATGCGCATGAACGCTTACGTCAGCTATGACCGCGAGCGCGCGGAATGGGACGAAAATTACCGCAAAGGCACTCAAAACTTCTACTCAGCCTTGCGCGATATGGGCTATAAGGTGATTGTCAAAGACATCCAGTGGTTCGATGACGAAAGCGGCAACCGTTACGGCAAAGCCAACGCGGACCTCGACCTGGCTGTAGATGCTCTGTTACAATCCGAAAACCTCGACCGCGTCCTGCTGGCATCCGGCGATGGGGACTTTGTTCAGGTTGTGCGCGCCTTGCAGGATAAGGGCTGCCGGGTCGAGGTGATGGCGCTTGACAACGTCTCCAACCGCCTGCGGCATGAAGCCGATTTTTATATTTCAGGCTACCTCATCCCGAACCTGATCCCTTCTCCGAACAGCAAGCCCGAACAGCCTGCCTGGGGCGAGATCGGCTCACGCGTGCGCGGCTGGTGTTACTGGCACAGCGAGCAGGGCTACGGCTTCATCCGCTACCTGAAATCCATCTCTTCCGGATTATGGTTGACGGATACCCGCCACCCCGATTCACCCTACGCCACCGCCTTCTTCCACGACTCCAACCTGCCGGAGGTCGTTCGCCCGACCAGTATGCCAAGCCGCAATTTTATTTTTGAAATGGAGCTGACCAAATCTGACCGTGCCGCGGGTGTACAGGCGGTCAATATCGAGTTAATCTCAAAATTCTAAACCACGTCCGGAAAACCTTACAATATTCATAACCCAAAATTCAACTTAAGTATCTATAATGATACTGAAGATACTATCTGTATATACGAAAGCTCAAGATCCTTCATAGATCCTGATTCCCTAATGGCTGGAACCTGAGACATGGAAAAACCGATTCGCCTGGACGAAGCCCTATCTCGAGCCTTCCCTGGAGTATCCCCGGAAGAAGCAGACAGGATGGTCAAGCAGGGCAGAGTCCAGTCCTATCCATTCGATACCGTACTTACCCGCGAGGGTGCATACGAAACAACCTTTTACATCCTGATGGAAGGGGATGTTAAGGTGACCAAGCGGATCAGCGCCGATGAGGAGCGGCTGCTCAGCACTTTACACGCTGGCGATTTCTTCGGCGAGATGGCAATCATCAACGACGCCCCACGGGCGGCGACCATCACCGCACTCTCTCCGGTGACCGTTCTCGAAATCGAGAAGGAAGCTTTCTCAGACCTGATCCAGAACAACAGCAGCATCACCCTGGCGATGATCCGCGAGGTGAGCCAGCGTCTGCGCGAAAACGACGAGCTGACCATCGAGGATTTGCGTCTTAAGGCCAAAGAGCTGGCAGATGCTTACCAAACCCTGGCGGATCAGGATTTTGCCCGGCGGCGATTTCTCTCAACCATCGCCAATGAGCTGCGCACTCCGCTGATGGCTGCCAACGGGTTTTTATTGATGACTCGCAGCGGCAGGCTCGAAGGCGAGGCGCTGGCGGCCGCTCTGGAAACGGTCTCGCATAATCTGCAGGACATCATCACTCTGACCAATGACATCCTCTTCCTGCAGGAGATGGAATTGATTCTGCCGGAGTTTCAGCCAACCGATATCGGCCGGGTGGTCGCTTCGGTGGTTGAAAAATATCGCAGCCGGGCGGACGCAAACGGGGTCGGCATTTTCCTGCACATTGCGCCGGGCATGCTGACCATCATGGCGGAACCGCGCAGCCTTGGACGCGCCTTTGGCGCGATTATGGATAACGCAATTAAATTCAGCCCGGACGGCGGCGACGTCGAAGTAACCGTCGATCAGGAGCCGAATAACATCCTGGTGTCTATCCGCGATCACGGCGTCGGCATCCCGCCTGATGCCTTGCCGCGCATCTTCGACCGCTTTTTCCACCTGGACGAAATCAACGGGAACATCTTCCGCGGAGCCGGTCTGGGGCTGTCCATCGCCCGTCAGGTAATCGAACAACATCTCGGCACCATCGAAGTAACCAGCGAGCTGGGTAAAGGCAGCTTCTTCTTGATAAAATTACGCAGGGTTTAGGCGAGCCTGGGTGAGTATCAGACAGGAATAATTCGGGAGGCGCTGGCAGTCTGCGCCTCCCATTCATTTTCAGCGTCTCTCTACCGTCCGGGGTACTGTTTCTGTGCTTCGACTTTTTCCAGGAAATCGCCGAGCAAGCGCAGGAATCGTTCGGTTTCCTCCAGTTGAGGAAAATGCCCGCTCTTTTCGAACAGCACCCACTCAGATCCGGCGATGCCATCCTGCAGCGTTTTTACAATTGCAGGAGTGGCTTCGTCAAAACGCCCGCTGATAATCAGCGTGGGCAGCCTGATTTCGCCCAACCAGGCCGTGATATCCCAATCCTTGAGTTTTCCTGTGATAAAAAATTCACTCGCACCCCACATGTAGTTATAAACCTTGTTGCCGTATTTTTTGGACATTCTACGGATACAGTCCGGGCGAGGGCTGATTCGCCGGCTCAGGTGGCGGCGAGAGAATTCGCGCTGGGCGTCGATGTACTCCTCCGCATCGGTCGTCCCGGCGGCTTCGTGTTTATAGACCGCCTCGCGAAAGTTGGACGGCATTTCATCTACCAATCGGCGCATTTCCACCGCCCATTGGACGGCACTGGCGCCGGTGTTGGCCAGGATAAGACTGACCAGCCCAGGTGGTTTGGTCAGCGCGTATTCCATCGCCAGCATACCACCCCAGGAGTGACCCAGGACGTGCACGCGGTTCAACCCCAGCGCGCGGCGCACCGCCTCGATTTCCTCTAGAAAGAGCGCCATCGTATGGATCGAGGGATCTTCCGGCACATCGGAATTACCCCCGCCCAGTTGATCATAGAAAACCAGGCAGCGCCCGGTCTCAGCCAGGGTTTGCAACGGCTCGAAATAATCCCAGGTAGCGCCAGGGCCCCCGTGCAGGCACAGCAGAGGTATTTTCTCCGAATCCTCCGCGCTGCCAACCTTCCTGAACCAGGTCTTGTATCCGTGGAAGGGGATGTATCCTTCCTCAACAGGGGCAATCGGATCCATGGGGATTTCCTTTCTGATGTGCCGGTTACTTCTTCAAGCGCACCTTTGGCCCTTCCGGAGTGTCCATCACTTCGTAACCGCGCTCGACGATCTGGTTGCGGTAGTGGTCTGCATCCGCCCAGCGTTTATCCGCGCGGGCTTGCTGGCGTTTCTCTAGCAGTCCCAACACATCCGCAGGGATCACTTCCTCCCTGGGGCGCCAATTGGCCAGATCGAATCCGAGCACCCGGTCGAACTCGAGCAGGGTTGCCTTCTTGACCCCGGCGGGCAGGTCGGAACGCACCAGCTCCCAGGTGACCGCCAGCGCACGCGGCATGTTCAAATCGTCGTTGATTTGCTCGCGGAATTTCTCCAGCAATCCCGGATCCGGCTGGGTCGGTTGACCCCAGTCATAGCAGGCGTTGCGCAGCCGGTCGAGCGACTTGCCCGCGCCGTCCAGGCCGTCCCAGGTGAAGTTTAACTTCTGGCGGTAAATGGCGCTCAGGCAGAACATGCGGTACGCCAGCGGGTCATACCCCAGATCGATCAGCGTTTGCAGACGGATAAACCCTCCCGCCGACTTGGACATCTTTTGCTGCTCATCCATCAGCAGGAAGTAGCCGTGCATCCAATAGTTTGCCAGGCGGGTGCCGTAGCAGGCTTCGGTCTGGGCGATCTCGTTGGTGTGATGCACGGTGATGTGATCCTCGCCGCCGCAGTGGATGTCGAAATACGAGCCGAGGTAGCGGGATGACATGGCCGAGCACTCGATGTGCCAACCGGGGAATCCTACCCCCCAGGGCGAGTCCCATTCCATCTGGCGCTTAGAGTCCGGCGGGCTGAACTTCCAAAGGGCAAAATCGGTCGGGGAGCGCTTCTCGCCGACATCGATGCGCACACCAGCCTGCAGCCCTTCGATGTCCAGCCGCCCCAGAAAGCCGTAGTCATCCAGTTTGGTCGTGTCGAAATAAATCCCGTCCGAGGTGCGGTAGGTGAAACCCTTCTCCTCGATGCAATGGATGAAGTCAATTTGATCCTGGATGTGGTCGGTGGCCTTGCACCAGACGGTCGGTTCCTGCAGATTTAACAGGCGCATGTCACGCTTGAACTCGGCGGTATAAAATTCAGCAATCTCCCAGGCGGATTTTCCGGTGCGGCGCGAGCCTTTTTCCATCTTGTCTTCGCCGGTATCTGCGTCTGAGGTCAGGTGACCGACATCGGTGATGTTCATCACATGCTTGACGGTATAACCGTTAAATTCCAACGTCCGGCGCAGCACGTCCTCGAAGATGTAGGTGCGCAGGTTGCCGATGTGCGCATAATCGTAGACGGTTAATCCGCAGGTGTAGAGGCCAACCTCGGGCGGATTGAGCGGCTCGAACTTGCGCAGGCTGCGCGTGTATGTGTCGTAGAATTGCAGGTCTGCCATGGTATATTCCTTCCAAAAAATGTATGAATAATCAGCCAAGCGTTAGCAGTACGATGCCCGCCACCGTCATGACCATGCCAAGCACAGTTTTAATGGTCAGGGGCTCGCCACCGAAGAGCAACCCCATCAACGCACCGAAGAGCGGCGAGGTGAAAGCAATCGGCATGACTTTAGTCAGGGGCGCGCCTTTGAGCGCGGTGTAAAAACAGAGCATCCCCACAGCGCCGGCGACAATCCCGCCGCCGACGATCATGTACAGCAGCGCCTTGGATCCGGTTGCAGGCAATGTCTTCCACTGCGGGTAGCTAACTGCGCCAAGAATGACCAGCGCCACCGCCGTGCGGATGGTGATGCCCATCGTCGGTGAGAGGTTGCCCAGGTGCAGTCCCTTCTTCTCGAAGTACCCGCCAATCCCCCAGCAGACTGCCGTCAGTAATGCGAACAGTTGTGGTTTCACCCTTCTGACCTCATCTCTCAAAATCGGACGGTCTAAAAGAAAAGTATTTCTCGAAATCCACAGACCAGCCCTTTGGGACAAATTCGCCGCTGCGGATGTTCTGGTGATAAATCCCTTTATACTCATTTAACGCGACTGCGCGCAGCGCTCTCACCAGCCGGTCGACATCCTCGATAGAATTGTACAGGCCAAACGACACGCGCACCATGCCCGGCACCTCCCGTCGGTCGCCGCGCAGGATCATGGAGCGCACTTCTTCGGCCTTGTTATCGGCAACCCCCAGAAGGAATAACATATAAGGATGCGCGCAAAAACAACCGTTGCGAACACCGATGCCAAATTCATGCCCAAGGATTGCCGCCAGCAGGTAATGCGAAACGCCTTCGAGGTTGATCGGAATCACCCCCAGGCGCTCGCGGGCATTAGCCGGATTGGTGTCGCCGTAGATGCGTAATCCCGGGATGGTCGGAAATTGCTCGAGGGCGTATGCCGTCAATTCCGCCTCATGCTCGGCGACCGCGTCCATGCCGATGGCCGCAAGCTGGGCGGCGGCGGCGGCCATCGCCACCGCGCCGACCGTGTTGGGACTTCCGGCCTCGTCCCTCTCGGGCGGTTCTGACCAGACTACCTTGTCAAGGGTCACGATCTCCACCTCGCCGCCTCCGCGCATATCCGGCTCGCCTTGCTCGAAGACGTCCTTGCGGCCGATCAAGGCGCCGGTGCCGTAGGGCGCGTACATTTTATGCGCAGAGAGGGTCAGGTGATCCAGATGCTCCGGGTCATCCAAGGCGCCCATGCTGATCCGTCGGTGGGGTCCCATTTGCGCCGCATCGACCATGATCTGCGCGCCGGCGGCGTGCGCCTTGCGCGCCAGACTGTGGATGGGATTGATATAGCCGGTAACGTTGCTCGCGCCGGTGATCGCAACCAGCGCAACCTGCCCCTCATAAAGTTTCAGCTTGCTGTCGAAATCAGCTTCATCCAGCCGCCCATCGGGCAGCAGGTTAATATGAACCTGCCTGGTGGCAGCTCGCCAGGGCAGATCATTCGAATGATGTTCCATCGCGCTGATCAGGACAACGTCTCTGCCCGGCTGAAAGGGGAAGCGCCTGGCGAGCTTGTTGATCGCCTCGGTAGTGTTCTTGCCAAAGATGCAGGTGAACGACTCCGCGTCTGCTCCGACGAATTCGAGCATCTGCCGGCGAGCGCTCTCATAGAAATGGGTTGAAAGCTGGCTCTTGAAGCCAGTCCCGCGATGAACGCTGCTGTAATAGCGTATAAAATCGTCAACGGTTTTCTGCACATGTTGCAGCGCAGGAGTGGAGGCTGCGTTATCCAGATTGACATAAGGGACGTTTGTCCCGTCCAGCAATGGAACCAGGGTATCCATGCCAACAAAAAAAGATCGGTAGCTGGTTTGAGTCTTCAACATCCTGTCCTCTTTAGAAAATTGGTTATACGAATTTGCCAAAAACACTTGCATTGTACCCACAAATTAGTTATACTGTGGGAGAAAGTGGAGAATAGTGGGTGGAAGTGGTGGGACGCCGGATGGAACCGGCGTTCCGCCATTATCGGAGAGTTAGAACGAATGTTCCTAGGTCAATTCGAGCACACCATCGATGAAAAAGGCAGGTTGACGATCCCTTCCCGTTACCGGGAGCTGCTCGTCGGCGGCGCTTACGTCACGCTTGGATTCGACCAGAACCTGATGGTTCTCACTGCTGCTTCCTTCGAAGACGTCTCCGGTAGCATTCGCGGCACCAGCGTAACTGATGAAGACGCCCGATCACTGAAGCGCTGGATTTTTTCAAATGCGACCTGGGTAGAGGTGGATAAATCCGGCCGCATTCTTATTCCGCAGTGGTTACGCAGTAAATGCCAGCTCGACAGCAACGCAATCATCGTCGGGGCGGGCGATTTCTTCGAAATCTGGAATCCAGAATCATGGACCAGAAATCAGGAAAACCTGCAGGATCCCAAGACCACTGCACAACGGTTCACTGCCTTCAACATCCCTCTATAGCGGAATCGGGATGGCTACGGAACCGTTTTCCGCGCACCAACCTGTTCTTTACCATGAAATTATACACTTTTTAAAGCCAATCAGCCCAGGGAGATACATCGATGCTACCGTTGGCTCGGGTGGGCACGCCTGGGGAATTCTCAAGCGCAGCTCGCCCGAAGGGCGCCTGCTGGCGCTCGATCGAGATCCTCAGGCGCTGGAGTTCGCATCCCAGCGCCTTTCTGAATTCGGCGAGCGCGCGGTGCTGATCCACGCCTCCTACACCCAGCTGGAAGAAGAATGTCGCAGCCTTGGCTGGCATAGCGTGAATGGCATCCTCTTCGACCTCGGCGTGTCCTCGATGCAGATCGACACCCCCGAGAGAGGTTTCTCCTTCCAGACTGAGGGACCGCTCGACATGCGCTTCGATCCTCAGCAAAAACGGGATGCCGCCAGCCTGGTCAACACCCTCCCCGAGAAGGACCTGGTCGACCTGATCTGGCGCTACGGCGAAGAACGCAACGCCCGGCGAATCGCCAGAGCAATCATCCAGGCTCGCCCCCTTGCGACCACCCTCGAGCTGGCTGAGGTAATCCGCAGCGCAGTTGGTAAGCGTGAGCGTATCCACCCGGCGACGCGCACCTTCCAAGCTTTACGGATCGCAGTCAACGAGGAGCTGCAGGCGATCGAGACCGCATTGCCGCAGGCGCTGGAAATTCTGGCTCCCGGCGGACGATTGGCGATCATCTCATTCCACTCCCTTGAAGATCGACTGATCAAGTTGTTCTTCCGCAGGGAGAGCCGTGACTGCATATGCCCACCCGAACAGCCAGTTTGCACCTGCGGTCACCGCGCCCTTATCCGTGAGTTGACCCGCAGGCCGGTTATTCCCGAGGAGGAGGAAATTCGCAACAATCCCCGCGCTCGCAGCGCCCGCCTGCGGGTTGCCGAAAAACTCGACATGGCATGACATTTGCAAAGCACCGTTTTATCGGACTGGATTTCACCTTCACTGTGGAGACTTAATAGTAATGAAGCAGACCCTGATACAGGCATACCGACAAGCCCCCTGGCGCACCCAGCTCCAGTGGATTGGCGGCTTTTTACTGGTGCTAGTGGTTGTTATGCTGATGGCTGGCGTTTATTTATATATCAGCGCCAGCGCAACCGCCGCTGGCACCCGCATCCATGATCTTGAGCTTGAGCGGGAAGCGTTGCAAATTCAGTTGGCTGATTTACGCACGGAGCTAGCATATCTCAACTCGGCGGCGGTGATGAGCAAACGGGCAAGCGATGCCGGTTATCGCGCGGCTTCATTAGAGGATATCGAGTACGTACCTGTCGAGGGATTTTCAGGGCGCAACGTAGTGTTCCTTGCCCCACCGCCCGGTAACGAGCCAGCGAACAGCAACTTAATCAAGCCGGCTTATAAGCAATCACTTTGGGAGTGGTTCTACCAGGGAACTTACCGGTTGCTAGAAACGAAAGCGAGCCGCCAATGAATCCATCAGGCATCGGCCGTCTTCGTTTCATCGGGTTTGCCCTCACCCTGGTTGGCGCGATGATCCTGGGGCAGATGATTCGCATACAGAACAGCACCCAAGCGAAGGAGCTCAAAGAAACCTTCGAAAAAACCTACAACCAGGAAGTACGGGTGATTACCCCCGAGCGCGGCAATATCTACGACCGCTGGGGCAGCCTGTTGGCGGGCAACATCGAGGTATATGAAATCGGTATCGCTCCGCCTGAGGTCTCCAATCCCGAAACCATCGCCCAGGACCTATCAGCGGTGCTGGGTCTGGATTATCAAACGGTTAAAACACTGGCAGAATCATTCACGACCGAAGGGAATGACACGTACCGGATTGTGGCTGATTTCGTGCCTGCTGAAAAAGTCCAACAGCTCGAAAACAAGATTAAAGAATATCAAAAACTGGAGAAACCCAAGAAAGGCGAAGCCTGGCCCTCCCTGAGCGGCGTACATTGGGTCCCTCATCTGCAGCGCAGCTACCCGGAGAACAACCTGGCTTCCAATGTCGTCGGATTTTATAATTATTACGACCGGCGCGACGGGCACGGCTTTTTCGGCCTGGAAGAGCAGTATAATAGCTTACTGGCAGGTACCAAGCAGCGCATCGTCCTGCCAATGAATCCATCCGAAATCCAGGAGCTGCCATCAGTTCCTCCTGGCAGTTCTCTCATCTCGACCATAGACCGCGAAATACAGGCGGCTATGGAAGGCGTTGCCAATAAAGCACTCGAGGATACTGGCGCTGAATCAGCCACAATCCTCGTGATGGATCCGGAAACGGGTGAAATTTTGGCGATGGCGACCACGCCAAGTTTCAACCCAAACGAGTACTGGACGTATCAAGATGTGTTCCCGCAAAACAGCCCGTACAACCGGGCTATTGGCGAATTATACGAACCCGGCTCGGTGTTCAAGGTGCTCACCATGGCCGCGGCGCTGGATAATGGTACCGTCACGCCTGACACACCGTTCATCGACACCGGCGCGATCGAAGTTGGCGGTATTTACATCTACAACTGGGATCGCGGCGCCTGGGGACCGCAAACGATGACCGGTTGCATGCAGCACTCCTTGAACGTCTGCCTGGCCTGGGTCGCCAAAGAGCTCGGACCGACGCAATTCTATGAGTATCTGCAAACATTCGGCATTGGCAAGTACACAGGCATCGATCTCTCTGGCGAGGCGGTCTACCCGCTCAGCCTGCCCGGCGACCCGAACTGGTACCCGATTAACCTCGGCACCAACGCATTCGGTCAGGGCGTGGCTGCCACGCCGATCCAGATGATCACCTCCATTGCCGCCATGGCAAATGATGGGCAAATGATGGCGCCCCACGCCGTCAAAGCTTACATTCAGGATGGGCGTCAATACGATATCCGCCCGCGCCTGATCCGTCAGGTGGTCAAGCCCGAAACGGCCAGGACCCTGACGGACATGCTGGCCTTCTCGCTGGAAGAGGAAGCCTCATCTGCCCTCGTGCCCGGTTATCGCATCGCTGGCAAGACCGGCACGGCCGAAATTCCCGGCCCGAACGGCTACGAATCGAGCGTCACCAACGCCTCTTTCGTCGGCTGGGGACCCGCTGACGATCCAAAATTTATCATCTACGTCTGGCTGGAAAAACCAACCACCTCACCCTGGGGTTCCGTGGTAGCGGCGCCCGTGTTCAGCGAAGCCGCTAAAGAAGTGTTGATCCACCTGCAAATTCCACCTGACGATATCCGCGCGCAATTGCCGCAGCCATGAGGACATATCCTTGCTAACTTACGCAGATGTAATCGAAGCCCTGACCGGCGAACGACCTGAAGGCGCCTCCCTGTTGATCAGCGAGGCGGCGATCGATTCGCGCCAGGTGATCCCGGCTGGGATGTTCGTCGCGCTGCCTGGCGAGCGGGTGGACGGGCACGATTACATCCAGCAGGCTTTCGAACGCGGCGCGCATCTGGCCTTGATCCAGAAAGACATCAGCTACCCCTGTGCGGTGGTCGACATCCGCGCTGGAGGCGCGGCGGCCCCCGAAATGACCCTTCCCAATCCACCCTTCTGTCTGCGCGTCGAAGACACCCTGAGCGCTCTGCAAAAAATCGCGGCCTTCTGGCGGCGCAAATTAGACGTACGGGTCGTCGGCATCACCGGCTCGGTTGGCAAGTCAACCACCAAGGAACTGATCGCCGAGGTGCTCAGCCAGCGCTATCGAGTACTCAAAAATGTGGGCAACCTTAACAATGAGATCGGCCTGCCCCTGACTCTGCTCCGGTTGGGACCTGGTTATCAGGTCGCTGTTCTCGAGATGGGCTTTTACGTCCCGGGTGAGATCACCTTCTTGTGCGACCTGGCTCTGCCGCAGGTGGGCGTGATCACCAATGTTGGAACAGTGCATGCTGAACGGGCAGGCTCGCAGGAAGAGATCGCCCGCGGCAAAGCCGAGCTTGTCCAGGCCTTGCCGGACGCGCCGAACGGCGTTGCCATCCTCAATTGCGACGATTCCCACGTCCGCCCAATGTCCGAAATGACCAGGGCCAATGTGTTTTTCTACGGGCTCGATCCTTGCGCTGATTTATGGGCGGATGCGATCGAGAGCGACGGCTTGAAGGGTATTCGCCTGCAGCTACATTTTCACAACGATTCGATGAACATCCGGGTGCCGATGATCGGGCGCCACTCGGTTCACACGGTCCTGCGCGCGGCAGCGGTTGGCCTTGTGGAGGGCCTGACCTGGCAGGAGATCATCAGCGGATTACAACGCAGTCATACGCAACTGCGCCTGGTCGCCGTGCATACCGAAAACGGCGCACTGATTCTGGATGATTCCTACAACGCCTCGCCCGAATCGACGCTTGCAGCATTGAACCTGCTTGAGGAGCTGGATGGGCGCAAGGTGGCAGTGCTGGGAGACATGCTGGAGCTCGGCCCATACGAGAAACAGGGTCATCAGATGATCGGGGTGCGCGCAGCGGACGTGGCGGACACCCTGGTCACGGTAGGCACACTCGGCAGACTGATCGCCGAAGCCGCTGCAGAAGCCGGGATGAAAAAGGACAAAATCACCTGCGTGGATGACACGCCGGCAGCCATCGACCTGCTGCGCAAGATGCTGGTCAGCGGCGATGTGGTGCTTGTCAAAGGCTCGCACGGCCTGCGCATGGATCGCATCGTTTCAGCGCTGGAGGTGGAAGAATGAAAGAAACCTCCCTGGCTCTGGCGCTCAGTACGCTGAGCTTCATGCTGGCGATCATCTGGGGCCCGCCCCTGCTGCGAATCCTGCGCCACTTCCGTGTCGGAAAGATGATCCGCGTGGAAGGACCTGAAAGGCATGTGTCAAAAATGGGCACACCGACGATGGGCGGCGTGATGGTGATCATGCCGGTTGTACTGCTCACTGTGCTCCTGAATGCCGCATCGCTGATCGGAGTCACGCTGATTGGTCGTTCGGTGCTGCTGCCTATGCTGGTTCTGTTCACCTACGGTCTGCTCGGCGCCGTCGATGACTGGGAGGGCATTCGCGGACCGCGCCGCGGGCTGGGCATGCGCGCCCGGACGAAATTCATCCTCCAGATCATACTCGCGCTTGGCATCGCCTTCGGCTTGAAGTATGTCCTGGAAGTCCCTGAGATGTTCTGGCCGGGCGTCGAGCAACCGCTCGAATTGGGAAACTTTTACATCCCCATCGCAGTGTTCATCATCGTTGGCATGTCGAACGCGGTCAATTTAACCGACGGGCTGGACGGGCTGGCAGGCCTGATCGCAGCCACGGCTTTCGCGGCTTACGGCGCGGTCGCGCTGATGCAAAATCAGGTTTTCATCGCCCGCTTCTGCTTCACGCTGGTCGGCGCGCTGTTTGGCTTCCTCTGGTTCAACGTCCACCCGGCAGAGCTTTTCATGGGCGACACCGGCTCGCTGGCTATCGGCGCCACCCTGGCGGTCGTTTCGCTGATGACCGGTCAGTGGCTGCTGCTGCCGATCATCGCCATCATCCCGGTCAGCGTGGCGTTGAGTGTGATTCTGCAGGTAAGCTATTTCAAGATCACCAAGGGCAAGCGGCTGTTCCGCATGGCCCCCCTGCACCATCATTTCGAACTCGGCGGTTGGAGCGAGACGCAGGTCGTGCAGCGCTTCTGGCTGGTTGGATTGTTATTCGCGATGCTCGGCATCGCCCTGGCAATGGTGTGAGCATGGATTCCTGGAAAGATCGACGCGTCGTTATCCTGGGAGCCGCCCGACAGGGGCTGGCTCTGGCGCGTTTCCTGATCGGCCGCGGTGCTTGTGTGACCCTTAGTGACCAGCGAACAGAGGAAAAGATGAGCGCTGCTCTGGCAGCCATGCAGGGTCTGCCTCTCGACTGGTCGCTTGGCGGACACCCGCTCAGCCTGCTCGACAGCGCCGACCTGCTCTGCCTTTCCGGCGGCGTCCCGCTCAGCATCCCAATCGTCCAGGAGGCGCTCGCCCGCGGCATCCCGCTTTCGAATGACTCCCAGATCTTTTTCGACACCGTTACCTGCCCGGTCATCGGCATCACCGGCTCAGCCGGTAAGACCACCACCACCTCGCTGGTCGGGCGCATGGCTCAGGCTGAAGTCCAGCCGCCTCGGCGGGCCTGGATCGGCGGGAACATCGGCAATCCGCTGGTGGATCACCTGGATGAGATCAAACACGATGATATCGTCATCTTCGAACTTTCCAGCTTCCAGCTCGAGATCATGACCAGCGCGCCGCAAATCGCGGCGGTGCTCAACGTCACTGCCAACCACCTCGACCGGCACCTCACGCTGGAAGCCTACACCGCGGCCAAAGCCCGGATTTTAACTTATCAAAATTCCAGCGGTATTGCCGTGCTCAACCGGGAGGATGCCGGCTCCTGGGGGCTGCGCAGCCTGGCGCACGGAAAGCTGGTCAGCTTCGGTCTGCGCCGCCCTAAGGGCGAATTTAACGGCACCTTCTGCGACGACGAGATACTTTACTGGCGCGAGGGCGGCAAGATGCAGACGCTGCTGCCCCGCTCCGATATTCTGCTGCGCGGCGAGCATAACCTGGCCAATGTGCTCGCGGCAGCCTGCGTCGCCCGCGCTGCTGGCTTCTCAGACGGCGCGATCCGTGCGGGCGTGCAGGGCTTCCACGGCGTCGACCACCGCCTGGAATACGTGCGCACCTGGAACGGCGCGCAGTGGATTAACGATTCGATCGCCACTGCTCCCGAACGCACCAGCGCCGCGCTGCGCTCCTTTGACGAGCCGCTGGTGCTGCTGCTCGGCGGCCGCGATAAAAACCTGCCCTGGCAGGACCTGGCGGCCCAAATCCACGGCCGGGTCGATCACGTGATCGTCTTTGGCGAGGCCGCCGCGAAAATTCTCAATGCACTAGGCGCCCCCCAGCCCGGCAGCAAGCCCCATTCCATCACCTGCTGTGCCGGTTTGGAGCAGGCAGTCGCCGCTGCGGCTGAGATCGTCGAGCCAGGAGACGTGGTGCTGCTCTCGCCTGGCGGCACCAGTTACGATGAGTTCACAGATTTTGAAGAGAGAGGAGAAGCTTTTCGCCAATGGGTGAACAAGCTGTCGTAAATTCCCGCGCCAAACCGCTCGCCGGCGCAACCGTCTCGCGACCGCTGCGGCTGGGCATCGACGTGCCCATGCTGTTGGCAGTGATGGCGCTGCTCGGCTTTGGATTGTTAATGGTGTACTCGGCAAGCTGGCAGCCCTCGATGCTGCGTGAAGAACATCCGGGGTTTTACTTCCTCAACCAGCTCAAATGGGCACTGCTCGGTACCGCCGCCGCGACCGTGGTCATGTATATCGATTACCGCCGCTGGAGGAAGCTGGTGGTGGTGATGATGATCGTCATGATCGCATTGCTCTTTGCGGTGCTGATCTTTGGCGAGAGCCGTTACGGTTCGAAGCGCACTTTGTTCAGCGGTTCCATCCAACCTTCTGAGCTTGCAAAACTGGCGATCATTGTATATCTGGCTTTCTGGCTGCATTCCAAGCAGAATCTACTGAACAATATCCATTTCGGCCTGATCCCGATGACGTTCATCCTCGGTACGACCGCCTCGCTGATATTCCTGCAACCCGACCTGAGCGCCACGCTGACCATCATGATCCTTGGCGGCTTGCTGTTCTTCCTCGCCGGCGTGGACCTGCGCCAGATCGTGCTGATCATGCTCGGCGTGCTGGCGATCGGGTCGATTTTCGTGGCTATCTCAGACACCGGTCAGGCGCGCATCGCCCAGTACATCGCCGGGCTGCGCGACCCGGTATCGGCTTCCTACCACATCAAGCGCTCGATCGAATCGATCGTGCGCGGCGGAGTCTTCGGCGTCGGCATCGGGCGCGGATCGTCGAAGTTCGGCCTGCCGGTATCACACACCGACAGCATCTTCGCCGTGGTCGCGGAAGAAACCGGCCTGTTCGGCGCCGGACTGGTGATCCTGCTCAACGTGGTCATCATGTGGCGCGGACTGGTCATCGCCGGGCGGGCAAAGGATATGCTCGGCAGGCTGCTGGCGGCCGGACTGACCCTCTGGATCGCCATCGAAGCCATCCTGAACATGGGTGTGATGGTCAACCTTTTCCCGTTCGCCGGCAACGCCCTGCCGCTGGTCAGCGCCGGCGGCTCCAGCCTGACCATGACCATGGTCGCGATCGGCTTGATTATGTCCGTCGCGCGGACCACTTCGCGCGAAGATTTTTCGAAGGAAGGAAAATCATACGGTGCGGTTGTTAATTTGCGCCGGGGGAACCGGCGGGGGCGTGTATCCAGCCCTCACCGTTCTCGCGGAACTAGGAGATGATGCCGATGCGGTGCTGTGGGTCGGCGCAGAGAAGGGCATGGAGGCTGAATTGGTGAGCCGTCAGAACATCCCCTTTACTGCCGTCCCGGCTGCCGGGGTGCACGGAGTCGGATTACGCCGGCTGCCGGGCAACCTGCTGCAGTTGGCGCGCGGTGCGTCCGCCTCCCGGCGCATCCTGCGTGAATTCGAGCCCGACGTGCTGTTCTTCACCGGCGGGTACGTCGCCGTGCCGATGGCACTGATGGGCATTCCGCACAACAGCCTGCTGTACGTGCCGGATATCGAGCCGGGACTGGCGCTTAAAACGCTGGCGCGATTCTCTGACTGCCTGGCAGTCACCGCGCCGGAGACGCGCCGATTCTTTTCAGCGAACAAACGGACCGAAGTAACCGGCTACCCGGTCCGCCCCGAGCTGCGTGCCTGGAACCGCGAGAGCGGGCGGGCAGCACTCAACCTGCGAGACGACCTGCCCGTGTTGCTGATCTTCGGCGGCAGCAAAGGCGCTCGCTCGATCAACCGCGCGGTCACCGCCAGTCTACCCGCCCTGCTCGATCTGGCGCAGGTCGTTCACCTGAGCGGGCAGCTCGACTGGGCTGAGATCCAGGCAGCGGCAGTAAAATTACCGGAGCATCTAGTCAGCCGCTACCACATCTTCCCGTATCTACACGAGGAGATGGGCGCCGCGCTGGCGTCTGCGGACCTGGTCGTTTCACGCGCGGGCGCATCGGCACTGGGGGAGTTTCCCGCTTTTGGCCTGCCCGCAGTACTGGTCCCATACCCGTACGCCTGGCGCTACCAGAAAGTCAACGCCGAGTACCTGGCTCAGCGCGGAGCAGCAGTAGTTGTCGAGGATCATCGTCTGGCAGAGCAATTGTTGCCGGCGGTAAGCACATTATTGACAAACCAGGAAAAATTGAGCGAAATGCGGCGCGCCATGCAGGCTCTCTCCCGCCCGAACGCGGCGAGGGACATGGCCAATCTGCTGCGCGAGCTGGCGGCTCTGCCTGCCCGGAAAGGAAAACGAACACCATGGTAAGTATCAATGTCGTTTTCTGGCTGCTGGTGATCTTGTTCGCGCTGATCGGCGGTGTGCGCGGCTGGGCGAGGGAAATCCTGGTCACCTTTGGCGTGATCCTCTCGATGTTTGTCATCGCCGTCCTGGAGCGTTTCGTCCCCTTCATCCGCGATACCCTGCCAATATCGGCGCCAACCACGCTGTTCTGGCTGCGTTCGATCCTCGTCCTGGCGCTGGTCTTCTTCGGCTATCAGACGCCGAACCTGCCGCGCATCGCCGAATCCGGGCGGTTTGCCCGCGAACGGCTGCAGGACATTCTGCTCGGCTTCTTCATTGGTGCGGTGAACGGCTTCCTGATCTGGGGCAGCGTCTGGTATTACCTGCATCAGGCGGGATATCCCTTCGCCATTGTTTCTGCGCCGGATGCGGCGACCCCGATCGGCGAAGCCGCCCTGCGGTTGATGCCTTTCCTCCCGCCCGCCTGGCTGGGCACCCCGACGATATACTTCGCCGTCGCGATCGCTTTCGTCTTTGTCCTGGTGGTGTTCATCTGATGAAACACGTGCATTTGATCGGCATTGGCGGCACCGGCCTCTCGGCCATAGCCCTCTTCCTCAAGGAACGGGGCTATCAGGTCACGGGGTCCGACCGGACGCTCTCACCGCTCGCCCATCAGCTGATCAAACAGGGAGTGACGGTCTATGCCGGCCACGACGCAAGCAATATCCTTGGCGCCGACATCATCGTGCGTTCCTCTGCCATACCACTGGAAAACATCGAAGTTCAGGCGGGGCTTGAACAGGGCATCCCGGTGCTGAAGCGGTCGGACTTCCTCAGCGAGATGATGGCAGGATCGCTCGGCATCGCCGTCGCCGGGACGCACGGAAAGACGACCACCACCGCGATGATCGCCTGGATGCTCACCAAAATCGGGCTGGATCCCTCCTACATCATCGGCGGGGTTTCGAAGGATCTCGGCAGCAATGCCCACGCCGGCAAGGGCGAGCACTTTGTCATCGAAGCGGATGAGTACGACTATATGTTCCTCGGCCTCAGCCCGAAGATCATCATCGTCACCAACATCGAACACGACCATCCGGACTGCTTTCCAACTCCCGATGATTACCTGGATGGTTTTGTCCAGTTCTTCAACCGGCTGCAGTACGGCGGCTTGCTGCTCGCTTGCGCGGACGATTTTACCTCGGTGCGCCTGGCCCATATGCCCCACCGGAAAGATGTCTATGTAGCCACCTTTGGCAAACACCCGCAGGCGGACTATACGGCGTCACACACCCGGTTGAACAGCCGCGGCGGGCTGGATTTCGATATCCATTTCCATGAAAAGGGAAAAAGCCGCCGGCTTGGAGAGGTATCTCTGCTGGTTCCCGGTGAACATAATATGCTCAACGCCCTATCGGCTTTGGCAGTCGCTCACCAGTTGGATCTGGATCTCCCCGGATCAATCGCGGCGCTGGCGGAGTTCAGCGGCACCGGACGGCGCTTCGATCTGGTCGGCGAGCACGGCGGGATCAGCATAATCGACGACTATGCGCATCACCCGACTGAGGTGCGCGCCACCCTCTCCGCCGCCCGACAGCGCTACCCGGGCGCGCACATCTGGGCAGTCTGGCAGCCGCATACCTATTCGCGCACTATCGCCCTGCTCGAAGATTTCTCCTCCGCCTTCAAGATGGCAGACAAAGTCATCGTCACCGATGTCTACGCAGCTCGTGAAAAGCAGGGCAATTTCACCTCAGCACAGGTCGTCGAGCGCATGCAGCACCCGAACGCCAGCTTCATCCCCACCCTGGCGGGAACGACGGTTTACCTGCTGGAAAACCTGCGGGAAGGCGACGTGCTGCTGGTCCTGTCTGCGGGAGACGCCGACCAGGTCAGCAATGACGTGCTGCGCGGGCTGCAGAACAAGGAGAACAACCATGACTGACATTGCCAAACGGAACAATCTGACCGCATACGCCGCTGCCTGCAATTTGCGGCTCGAGCGGATAATCGAGGCGCAAAATGCCCAGATTCACGCGGCTCAGCCCGATTCGCAGGAAATCAAAACCGGAAGCGGTTCCAGCGTGGACGTTCTCTACCGCCTGATTGAAAGGATTAAATCCATCTAACCGGCATCCAGCCAGTTATCGGAAGTCACCCGCCATGAAATCCGCCTCCATCACCATCCCCTTCTCCGACCTGCACAACCTTTTCGGCAGCCGCCTGCAGGAAAATGTGCAGATCGCGAACTACACCTCCGCTCGGGTGGGAGGCGTGGCGGATGCCCTGTTAATGGTGCGCAGCGCGGATGAGCTGGCACAGGCAGCGATGGCATTATGGGAACGAGATGTGCCCTTTGTCCTGCTCGGCAGCGGCGCAAATGTGATCGTCAGCGATGCTGGCATCCGCGGTGTGGTGCTGCTAAACCGCGCGCATACTGTTCGCATCGATGCAGAAGCCACCCCGCCTGTCGTCTGGGCTGACTCTGGCGCGAACATCGGCACAGTCGCCCGACAGGTTGCCCTGCGCGGCTTAAGCGGGCTGGAATGGGCGGCCACGGTTCCGGGCACAGTTGGAGGAGCGGTTTACGGCAACGCCGGCGCGCATGGTAGTGATATTCAAACCAATTTGATACTGGCAGATATCTTGCATCGAACCCTGGGAAGAAAATTCTGGACAAACGCGCAAATGGCATTCGAATATCGCTCCAGCGTCCTCAAACGCAGCCCGCAGCAATCGGTCATCCTCGCGGCTCAGTTCGGGCTGGAGCACAGCAGCCAGGAGCAGGTGAAGGCAAAGATGGAGAAATATGCCGCCCAACGCAAGCGCACCCAGCCGCCTGGCGCCAGCACCGGTTCGGTCTTCAAAAATCCCCCCGGAGATTACGCCGGCAGGCTGATCGAAGCCGCCGGATTGAAAGGGGCGCGCGTCGGCGGCGTCGAGGTCAGCAGTATCCACGCAAATTTCTTCATCAACGACCAGAATGCCAGCGCGAAGGACTACCACGATCTCATACAGATCGTGCGCAGCAAGGTCGAGCAGAAGTTCGGCGTTCGTCTGGATCTGGAGGTCGAGTTGGTTGGCGATTGGAACGGTAACAATCCTTCAGAAGTGAGGGCTGCATGACGGACAACAAGATCCGGATTGGGGTGATGTTTGGCGGGCGCTCGGGCGAGCATGAAGTTTCGCTCCTTTCCGCGCGCTCCGTGCTAGCCAATCTGGATCCTGAGCGCTACGAGATCACCCAGATCGCCATTACCCATGACGGGCAGTGGTATTGCGGCGCTAACGCACTGGCAAAGCTTTCCAGTAACAGAGTCGGCGAGCTGGAGCGGGTGTTGCTGCCCGCCGAGCCTGGCGACCACTGGCTCTATACGCTCACAAAAGCCGGCGGCGCCATTTCGATGCAAAAACGGATCGAACTGGATGTAATTTTCCCGGTGTTGCACGGCACTTTCGGCGAGGACGGCACGTTGCAGGGTCTCTTCGAGCTGAACGGGATCGCTTACGTCGGTGCGGGCGTGCTCGGCTCGGCGGTCGGCATGGATAAGGACATCTTCAAGCAGATCATGCGCGCCAACCACCTGCCGGTTCTGGATTGGACAACTGTCAACCGCTCACAAATTGAGAAGGAGCCCGATGGAGTCATCCAGGCAGCCGAAGCGACACTGGATTATCCCGTGTTCACAAAACCAGCCAACCTCGGTTCGTCGGTCGGCATCACCAAGTGCCGTACCCGCTCTGATTTGTACGAAGGCTTGATGGAAGCCTGCCGCTACGACCGGCGCGTGTTGATCGAAAAGGGTCTGCAAAATCCGCGCGAAATCGAAGTTTCGGTGCTGGGCAACGACCAGCCGCAGGTTTCCTATCCGGGCGAGATCATCCCCGGCGAGGACTTTTACACCTATTCAGCCAAATATCTGTCGGACAATTCGCAGTTATTGATCCCCGCTCCCCTGCCCGAAGAAGTCAGTGAACGGCTTCGCAGTGTCGCCGTTCAGGCATACAAAGCTATCGACTGCAACGGGATGGCGCGCGTTGACTTTCTGCTCGACAGAGAAACGCTCGATATCTACCTCAGCGAAGTTAATACGATCCCTGGATTCACGCAGATCAGCATGTATCCAAAATTATGGGAAGCCAGCGGTTTGAAGTACCCAGCACTGCTCGACCGCCTGATCGACCTCGCTCTGGAACGCAAATCGGACCGCGACCGCACAGAATTTGTGTATCGGAGGGAACCATGAGGGCAAATAAAGTTATGGAAAATGTCAGCCGGGCAGATCTCATCCGACAGCGCAGAGCGACGCGCAGCCAGACCAGGGTCTCCAGAACGCGCAAAGCCGCCAGCCAGCCCGTGCCTTCGCAGCCGGTGATCGTGCGCGGAACTCACCCGACCGCAGCCCGCCCGCTGCGCAACTCCACGCAATCGCGCGTCCGCCGGCAGTATTATTACACCCTCGGCAGCACCGGCGCCGAGCTGCGTCTGCCCGCGATTCCCTTCATCCGCCCCGACTGGCGCTACCTTTCCGGACTGCTGACCGTCTTGCTGCTGCTGGCGCTATACGCGCTCGCGACTTCGCCGCAATTCCAGGTACAGCAATATGAAATTCAAGGCATCCAGCGCCTGACTTTCGGCGACATCGAGGCAGTCCTCGGTCTGCAGGGTACCCATATCATCGAATTCAACGCCGCCGAGGCGCAATCCAGGCTGGCTGCGGCGTTTCCCGAACTGAAGGATGTCCAGGTAAGCGTTGGGCTGCCCGCCAAGGTGACCATCCAGGTCAGCGAGCGTGCGCCGGTCGTCTCCTGGAACGCCGCCGATCAGGCTTACTGGATCGATTCGGAGGGCACCATCCTGCCCCCGCGCGGTGAGGTCGACAACCTGCTGCAGGTTACCACCAACGGTCTGCCGCCGCTGCTGGAGCAGTCCACCTTGGAGATGGCGTCAGCCGCTCCAGATGCCGCCAGTCAGATACCCGTCACAGCTGAAGCCGCACCGGTATCGGTATGGGGGAAGCGGATCGATCCAGCTATTATCACCTCACTGCTCGATTTACGCACCCGCATACCGGAGGAGGCCAGCATGGTCTACAACACTGGCAACGGGCTGGGCTGGAAGGATCCGCGCGGATGGGATGTCTTTATTGGCAAGGATTTGAGCAATTTCGATTTGAAAATGAACATGTACCAGTACATTATCGTCCACCTGGAACTGCAGGGAAAATTGCCGACCCAGATGGTCAGCGTTGAGTATGTCAACGCGCCATTTTATAAGTAAGGGGAGCCCGTTATGGATGAACCAGTTGTCGTAGGTATCGATATAGGCACGACCAAGGTCTGCACCCTGGTCGCTCGGGTGGAGGGAGAACGCTCCATGCGCATCCTGGGGGTGGGCATCGAACCCTCTCAGGGCATTCGCAAGGGCACCATCGTGGATATTGCCGCCGCCTCCACCGCCATCGCGCGATCAATCGAGAAAGCGCAGCGCACCTCCGGCCTGGAGATCACCTCAGCGCTGGTCAGCCTGGCTGGCTCGCATGTTTCTTCGGTCAACAGTCGCGGTGTGGTCGGCATCTCCGGGCGGGTCATCGACGAAGTCGACGTGGCTCGCGCGCTCGAAGCCGCCCAGGCGGTCGCCATCCCGCACAACCGCCAGATCATCCACGTGATCCAGCGCAGTTTTGTCATCGACGGGCAGGACGGCATCCGCACGCCGATCGGCATGCACGGCTACCGATTGGAAGTCGAGGCGCACATCATCACCGCCGCCCAGTCAACCGTCGAGAACCTGCGCCAGTGCGTCGAAGCCGCCGGCGTGCAGGTATCCCAATTTGTGCTCAATCCGCTGGCTTCCGCCGAGGTGGTCCTCAGCGAAACCGAGCGGCAGATGGGCGCAGTCGTCTGCGACATTGGCGGCGGGACAACCGACCTGGCCATCTACATCGACGGCGACATCTGGCACACCATGGTGCTGGCGGTCGGTGGAAACCACATTACTTCAGATATCGCCCACGGCTTGCGCCTGTCGATCCAGCAGGCCGAAGATGTCAAAAAGCAGCACGGTCACGCGCTGACCAACGAGGTCGGTGAAAACGAAATAATCACCGTGCGTTCGTTCGGGCAGGAGGGTCCGCAGCAGGTCAACCGCCGCGACCTGGCCCACATCATAGAGGCGCGGGTGGAAGAAATCTTCCTGCTGGTGCTGCAGGAGATCAAGCGCTCAGGTTACGACGGCCTGCTGCCAGCCGGCATGGTATTGACCGGCGGGAGCAGCCTGCTGCCCGGCATGCGCACCCTGGCTAGCGACGTTCTTAGCCTGCCGGTTCGGGTTGCCCGCCCTGAAAATCTGATCGGCCTGACCGACCAGCTGCACTCCCCCGCTTTTTCCACCAGTGTAGGTCTGCTGCACTGGGCATTACTGATGAGCGAGACCGAACAGGTCACCACCCGCCGTCGCTTCTCTAAAGGAGGATTATTGAATTCAGAACAGTTAAAGAACTTCCTGAAAAGGTTACTACCCTGATCAAGGGCCCGCAGAAAGTTTTAGCCATTACGTACCAATCACAAGACAGGTTCAAACGGAGGATATCATGGATCTACTCAACTCTCAGCAAGGCGAATCTTTTGCCCGCATCAAGGTTATTGGCGTGGGTGGAGGAGGATGCAACGCCGTCAATCGCATGATTGAGGAAGGTTTGAGCGGCATCGAGTTCGTGGCGGTCAACACTGACGCCCAGGCGCTGCTGCTCTCCAAGGCGCCCACCCGGGTGCGCATTGGCGACAAATCAACCCGCGGGCTTGGCGCCGGCGGCAATCCCGAGTCCGGGCGCAAAGCCGCCGAGGAATCAGCTGAAGATCTTTACGAAGTCCTAAAGGGCTCGGATATGGTCTTCGTCACCGCTGGCCTGGGCGGAGGGACCGGTACAGGTGGAGCGCCGATCGTTGCCCAGATCGCAAAGGAAGTCGGGGCGCTGACCATTGGCGTGGTCACCCGCCCGTTCAACTTTGAAGGCGCGCGGCGGCAGCAGTCCGCCGAAGCAGGCATTGCCAAGCTCAAAGAACACGCCGACACGCTGATCGTCATCCCGAACGACCGGCTGCTGCAAATCGTCGATAAAAAGGTCAGCCTGCAGGAAGCCTTCAAGACCGCCGATGACGTCCTGCGCCAGGGCATTCAGGGCATTTCCGAACTGATCACTGTTCCGGGCCTGATCAACCTGGACTTCGCGGATGTACGCGCGATCATGTCGGAGGGCGGCGCCGCGCTGATGGCAGTCGGCCACGCCACCGGTGAAGACCGCGCCCGCGTTGCCGCCGAGATGGCTATCTCCAGCCAGCTGCTCGACATCACCATCGACGGCGCCCGCGGTATTCTCTTCAACGTCACAGGCGGCAACAGCCTGACCTTGTTCGAGGTGAACCAGGCGGCAGCCATCATCAAAGAAACGGCCCATCCAGATGTGAACCTGATCTTCGGCGCCGTGATCGATCCCAACATGGGCGAAGAAATTCGTATCACCGTAATCGCCACAGGGTTCGACCGGGCTGGTGTGCGCTCCCCTTTAAAGGAGCCGCGGCCGATCAGCAAGGAAGAGGCTCACTCCCTCGCGGCGACCACTCCGGCAGTTAACGCGGAGCGCCCGATGGCTGTTCCCGCGCCGCTCGAGTTTCAACCAACCGTCATCAATACCAGCGACCTGGACATCCCGGCCTTCCTGCGTAACCGCTCTCAGCGCTAAGCGTTGGGGCACTGCTCTGCCTGGCGATCAACCGGGCAGAGCAGCCTAAACCGCCGGTATGGCGTTGTTGTTTTTGCCCTCACTCTTCTCGGTAGAGATCACCTTGTGATCTCTGGTTACACCTGCCTGCAGTCCGCGCGTATTTCCTGTACCTTAAGAAGCTCCTACCCTGTTCCCTCCACAGGGTGAAGTGTGCTGCGTGGTTCTGTTTAGTGGTAGCTGTACAACCTGTCTGACGGGGGCTTTCCAAAGGAGCGGTCCCGATGGAAAGCCCCCAAACCTTTTAAGGTTTGAAATCCGCAAGAAATCACCAATATTCATCCTAAAACGGTTTCGCCATTGGCAGGGGAATTAATCGACGCAAACCGGCACCGCGCCAGATATGCTATTGCCCTATACGCAACTTGTTTACGCACTCGTCCCTTAATGCCCTGCCATTATCAATGTTAACAATTGTCCACCGCAGATATTTTAAGATTAAAAGTACCGGGTTCTACTTGCACAACTTTTTTTTATATGCTAAAATTTTTCCGTAAATATACGGTCTTTATCAGACATACCCCCACATTTGGGGGGTATGCTTTCCTAGAACGATGAGCAGGGAATGCTCGGGCTGGAACTATCCACCGCACCACGCCTGCAGACAACATCGACCGGCCGCAGCAGCCCAGGCAGCAGAAACCTAAAAAAAATTTTGCAATAATTCGAGGGAGGATCATTTTGCGCTGCCCATATTGCCAGAACGAGGAAACACGGGTCCTCGACACGACCCACGATGCGCGCGGCGGCATCCGCCGCCGGCGGGAATGCAGCGGATGTCACCAGCGCTTCTCCACCTACGAGCGTCCGATCCTGGCCACCCCGCTGGTGGTCAAGCGCGATGGCACTCGTGAGGAATTCGACCGCGAAAAGCTCATGCGCGGAATTCGGATTGCCTGCGCCAAGCGCCCCGTATCCGCCGCGGAAATCGAGCGGCTGGTCGGTGAAATAGAATCCTCTCTGCAGCAGTTGGGCCGCTCGGAGGTATCTTCGCGGGTAATCGGCGATATGGTCATTGGCGGATTGAAAAACCTCGACCAGCTTGCCTACATCCGCTACGCTATCGTCTATCTACACCTCAACGATCTGCACGCGATCCGCAAAGAAATCGATCGACTTCTCGAAGGCTAGGAAATTCCCGTTTATTGTTGGAGGAATTACTGATGACCGCACAAGACAAATCAATGAAGCATGCGCTGCTGCCGACGCCGCCCATTCCAACGGACCTCCCGTCGATTCAGTTAAGTGAAAACGCGCGCCAGGTGCTCGTGCGCCGCTACGTCCGCCGCGGAGGCGATGGAAAACCAGCCGAAACTGTCGATGAAATGTTCTGGCGGGTAGCCTTCCACATCGCTAAAGTCGAAGAGACCTGGAAAGGCGACGTGAACGCCGCCGCCCGCGATTATTACCAGCTGCTGACAACCAAACAATTCTTCCCCAATTCGCCCACTTTCACCGGCGCCGGCACTCCCCTGGGACAGCTCGCCGCCTGCTTCGTCCTGCCCATCACCGATGACATGGGACGTGATTCAGCCGGGATCTTCCAGACTTTGCGCGACGCTGCACTGATTCAGCAGACCGGCGGTGGGAACGGCTTTTCCTTCTCGCGGCTGCGTCCCAAGGGCAGCCTGGTGAGGTCATCCGCGGGACAGGCCACCGGGCCGGTGGGTTTTCTGCGCGTTTACGACAACGCCTTTGGCGAGATCGCCCAGGGCGGCACTCGACGCGGCGCCAACATGGCCGTCCTGCGCGTCGACCACCCGGACATCGAGGAGTTCATCACCTGCAAGACAGACGAAAACCAGATTACCAATTTCAACATCTCCGTCGGCATCACAGATGCCTTCATGCGCGCGGTGGAAAACGACGAGGAATGGGACCTGCGCTTTCCGGACGTTCATCATCCGGAATACCGCAAGCATTCGGGAACGATTGAGCAGTTGGAAGCCGCCGGCGTGCCGATCATCACATACAAGAAAGTCCGCGCGCGAGATTTGTTCTCAAAAATCGTCAGCCAGGCGCATCACAACGGCGAGCCGGGCATGCTCTTCCTCGACACCGCCAACCAGAACAACCCGGTGCCGCATCTCTACCCGCTCGAAGCGACCAACCCGTGCGGCGAACAATGGCTGGGCCCGTACGAAAATTGCTGCCTCGGCTCGGTCAATCTGGCTCAATCCGCACTTAAGGACGGCGGCGTGGATTGGGAGAAGCTGCGCAGAGCCGTAGAGACCTCAACCCGCTTTCTCGACGACGTCGTCGAGGCAAACAAATACGTCCCCGCGGTGCCTCAATTGGCCGAAGCAGCCTTCCGCGCGCGGCGCATCGGCCTGGGCGTCATGGGGCTGGCAGACCTGATGTATCATTGCGGCATCCGCTATGGATCGGAGGACGGTCAGGAATTTGCCGCGCAGGTGATGGAATTCGTCCGCTACCACTGCATGGTCACCAGCCTGAAGCTGGCGCGCGAGCGCGGTCCATTCCCGGCCATTTCCGGCTCGATTTACGATCCTGAAAACTTCCGCTGGTCGCCGCCCAAACCCATCACCCCCTACCAGCACAGCTACAACCGCCCCGAGATCGACTGGCAGTGGCTGGCCGATGAAATCCGCGTTCACGGCATCCGCAACGCCGCGCAGACGACCATCGCCCCGACCGGCACCATTGCGACGGTCGCCGGATGCGAAGGTTACGGCTGCGAGCCTGTCTTTGCCCTGGCTTACATCCGCCATGTCAATGATAACGGCAAGGACTTACAACTGGTTTATGCTTCACCACAATTCGAAAATGCGCTCGAAGAATACGGTATCGATCCCGAACAGCGCGAGGCGATCATCGAGCAGGTCATGCGCGAAGGCTCCTGCCAGCACGTCGAGGCGGTTCCCGAAGAAATCCGCGAAGTATTCGTCGTCTCAGGAGACATCAGCGCTGAAGAGCACGTGCGCATGCAGGCAGCCATGCAGGCTTTTGTCGACAACTCGTTGTCCAAGACGATCAACTTTCCGGCCGGCGCAAGTGAGGAAGACGTCGCCACGGCGTACCTGCTGGCCTGGAAGCTGGGCTGCAAGGGCATCACTGTCTATGTGACCGGATCACGCGAGAAGGTCGTCCTCGAAACGCACGCAACCGTCAGGAAAAAACAGCAGGGCGAGGAATCCGCCGGCGAGGAAGCCATCGAGCAGTTCACCATCTGGCACGAGACCAAAAAGCCGCGCCCGCGGTTCCTGACCGGTTTTACCTACTCGATCGAAACCCCGCTTGGCAAGGCTTTTATCACGGTCAACGAAAACGGCGAGAACCAGCCCTTCGAGGTCTTTATTAACACAGCCAAAGCTGGCTCAGATACCGCGGCGGTATCCGAGGCGATCGGGCGTCTGCTCTCCTACAATCTGCGGCTGGCATCGACCATCGAGCCGTCGCGGCGCCTGCGCGAGGCTGCCAACCAGCTGCTTGGCATCGGCGGCGGGCGCCCGCTGGGCTATGGCCCCAACCGGGTGCGCTCACTGCCCGACGGCGTCGGTCAGGTGCTGGACGAGTACCTGCAGAACCGCGCCGAGAGGTTGGTCAGCCTGGTCACACAGAAGAGCGGCGAGCCTCAAGCCGTCCGCAGCGAACAGGCCGCCGAACCGGTTAGCAAGAACAAAAATGTCACCGGGCCGCAAAAAGTTCAGCGCTTTGGTGATCTCTGCCCGGAATGCGGCGAAGCGGCGGTGATCAACGAGGAAGGCTGCCGTAAGTGCTACGCTTGCGGGCATAGCGAGTGTTAATTTCCATTATTAATGCAAATTATGTGATTTTGAAAAACAAAATTAGCGGGAGAGATCGAATCCCGCTGATTTTGTTTTAAACGTTTCCATACTGGTCTATCCCGGAACCCATCCTTGAATTGCATTGATCCCCACCAACGCAAAGGTCGCGTAGAGATCATCAAACTGCACCCCAGGGAGCTGGCAATGAAAACGTACGTCGAAAACTGGCATGGTTTCAGCCAGGTAACCAGATGGAAGGGTCATCAACCTTCCAGTCATCGAGTACGGTCCGAGTTGAAATTCACCCGTGATAGCTGTCTTGTACTGTTTCCAAATTGAATAATTCTCATGTTGAGTGAAATCGATTTGCGGGATCATGGCAATAATTGAACCCGGTCTGACGTAATAACTCTGATAAAGCTTTACCTCCGCTGTGCGGATGGTCTGAACCCTGGCCGATTGGAAATGGATAGGCGCATAGTTGGATTCGGGCTTTGGGATAATCAATGTCGTTTCACTTGCGACGGTACCTTCAACGAATATATCGGTGGTAATAATCTGAAGAATGTATGGAGGCTGAGTCTGTTTTGCCATATCTATTCCTTTCCTTAAACTATCCAATGGGTAAGAATGATCATTTCGAGAATCGATTGATCACAATAATTCAATTTTATCGATATAACAAAGAATAGTAATAAAAAATTCACCCTGCTTTTTATAGCGGGATCATCAACATCCATATACAATGTGACAGCATCTTAACTAATTTAATCGTGCCCGGATTTTTCCGATAGGATGGTTTCTTTCACATGCCAAGGAAAAACTTATGACAAACATCGCAATAATTACCGACACCGATTCAAGCCTGCCGGCAGACCTCGCCAGAAATTTCGCCATTCAACAGGTACCGATCACCATCCACTTTGGCGAGGAATCCTATACCTGCGGCGTGGATATCGATGACGCCCAAGTTTTCGAACGGATCGACCAGAAAGGAAAACTGCCGACCACGGCGGCGCCTTCACCAAGCGCCTTTACCGCCGCTTACCAGCGCGCCTTCGAGAGTGGCGCGACGGCGATTGTCTGTATCTGCGTTTCCAGCAAGGTCAGCTCGACCTACAACTCCGCCGTGACTGCCTGCGAAATGTTCCCGGATAAAGACATCACCGTGATCGACTCGCTGACCATGTCGATGGCGCAGGGATTCATGGTTTTGACCGCCGCTCGCGCTGCCCAGGCGGGGGCGACGCCAGCCGAAATCTCCGCCGCTGTCGAGGACACCCGAAAGCGCATGCACGTTTACGCGCTTCTGCCCACCCTGAAGTATGTCGCCATGAGCGGGCGGGTGGGCAAATTGGCCGCCGGTCTTGCCGACACGCTGGAAATCAAGCCGATTCTGACCGTCAGTGACGGCAAACTGGCGCTGCTCGAACGCATCCGCACCCATCACAAAGCCATTCAACGGCTGCTGGAGTTGATCGAAACCTCGGTGGAGGGAAAAAGGATCGAATCGGCGGCGATGATCCATGTCAACAACCTTGACGGCGTCCACGCCTTGCAGGATCAATTCTGCGCCCGCAGCGGTTACGACGGAGAGATTCTACTCGCCGATTTCACGCCCGGCCTGTCGGTTCACGCCGGACCTGGCGTGGTCGGCATGGTCATCCTCGAAGAGGCCTGACCGGTACACGGCCAACACTTCCTGACTTATTCCGCCATTTTACAATCTCAGGCAATAGATCTGAATCGCCTCACGCATGAAGCGGTTTAAATCCGGGTGGATGCGCTCGAAGAAAGCAGCGAAAGCAGGGTCGTCATTGTAGGCGTCCCCCAGGCCAAGCAAGACTTCTTTGTCAGGCTCGTAGAAATAGCGCATGTGCTGGTGCCAGCGCGCGATACCTCCCTGCGCCTGCGGGCTTGCCGGTCCGAGCGGCATCGCCGCGGCGATGTCCAGGTAGATCTGACCGCCCTCCTTCAGAATGCGCTTTCTCTCCTCGGGCGAGTAGCTGGACCAGCGCCGGCTCGACTCCTCGACTTTCTCTCGGCCGTACTTTTGCGCAGCTTCTTCCTCGTACTTTTTCTGCTGCTCCTCGCTGAAGCCGGTAAATAACTCCTGGCTGTCCATGGTTGACATTCCTTTCAAGTAAGAGATGGTGCGGTCGACGGTATCGATCAGGCGGCCAAGCTGCGCCTGGCGTTTCTGCAGCGACCGGCGGTGCTCTTCCAGCGCCGCCAGCAGGTCGAACTCCGGACGGTCGAGAATGGACTGGATCTCCTTCAGGCTGAAGCCTAACTCACGATAGTAGAGCACCTGCTGCAGACGCAGCAGCGAATTTTCAGTGTAGCGGCGGTAACCGTTTTCCTCTCTGGCGGAAGGCCTGATCAGTCCGATCTGGTCGTAGTAATACAGGGTGCGCGGGCTGACGCCGGCCATTTTACTGACCTGTTTGACCGTGTACCCTTTATTGTTTTCCATGCGGATATTCTAAACTATAACGCAACGTTAATGTCAAGTGGCAAAATGAGACATCACCAATTTCACCTTACCCCAGGGATTCCATAGCTTGACCTGAACAGATGGGCAGGACTTCGTCGAAATCACCCATTTTGGTGAGGATGAACATATTATCCGTCGCTCACCGGCACCTGGGTTTTCCAGTACAATCCTGGCAAGACGTCCAGCCGGGCGCTCTCCGGCCGGATCGGTTCACCAGATTCATCGATTTGCATTGAAGAAAAGTATAATCGGAACCATGTTCACTAAGATCAAACAAATCTACAATGAATACCCACCAAAATTCTGGGTGGTTGTGCTCGCGTCGTTTATCGACGGCGTCGGCGGCACACTGCTCTTCCCGTTCTTCTCACTCTATATTACCCAAAAATTCAACGTGGGCATGACCCAGGCCGGGTTTGTCCTCGGCCTCTTTTCGCTTTTCGGTCTGATCGGCAGCATGATCGGCGGCGCGCTGACCGATAAATTCGGCCGCAGAAAATTGATCATTATCGGGCTGGTCTTCAGCGCCTGCTCCACGCTGACCCTCGGGTTGGTCAACGCCATGACGGTGCTCTATCCCCTCTCGATCGTGATCGGAATCTTCTCCAACATGGCCGGGCCGGCGCACAACGCCATGATCGCCGACCTGCTGCCCGAGAACAAGCGCACCGAAGGTTTCGGCGTGCTTCTCGTGGTTGGTAACCTGGCCTGGATCATTGGCCCGACCATCGGTGGGCTGGTGGCGGCTAAATCTTTCTTCGCGCTGTTCGTGATCGATGCCGTGATCAGCGTCATCGTCGCGTTGATCGTCTTCAAGTTCATCCCGGAGACCAAGCCGGAGACACTGGCTGAAAAACAGGGCGATACAATTCTGCAAACCCTGGCCGGTTACCGCCTGGTGCTGCGCGATTTTGCCTTCATGGCTTTCTCAGTGTGCAGCATCCTCATGCTGCTCGTCTACCAGCAAATGTATAACACGCTCTCGGTCTTTCTGCGCGACATGCACGGCATCGACCCGCAGAGGTACGGCTTCCTGTTGACCACTAGCGCGATCATCGTCGTCCTCTTCCAGTTCTCGGTCACCCGCTGGATACGCCGCCGCCCGCCCTTCGTCATGATGGCGGTCGGGACGCTGTTCTATGCGGTCGGTTTTGGCATGTTCGGCTTCGTTTCAACCTACATCCTTTTCGCCCTCGCCATCATTATCATCACCGTCGGCGAGATGATCGGCGTGCCGACCAGCCAGTCGCTGGCAGCCAATTTCGCCCCCGAGGACATGCGCGGCCGCTACATGGCGATGTTTGGACTCAGCTGGGCTCTCCCGCAGACGATCGGTCCCGCGGCGGCGGGCATGATCATCGATAATCTGGATCCTAACCTGCTCTGGTACATCGGCGGGCTGCTGTGTATCGCCGCAGCCCTGGGTTATTTCGCCCTGCACGCCCGTCTGGGCAGGCAGAAACGCTTCGCTCCCGCGCCGGTCGAGGCGGCCCCGATGCATGCCGATTAGGCTGACCCCTCAACCTTAAGAGGGGCGGTTTTCCTGGCGCTGAGCTGCCTTGCCTGCCAACAAATTACAAATCAGACAGCCTTTTTTATTCCCGTCCACAAACACCCGCCTGGCATTGTTCTTTATGGATGCTCAGCGATCCTTGAATCGCGAGATATCCTTTCACCTAGAAATCCAACTGATTGATGTACAATCGAATTGACGTCCCATTCGGGAACAGCGTCAGGCTATCTTTGATCCCCTTTTTATGGAAACAAAAAGAATGTGAAAGCCGTAATTAAGATCACCTCGCGAGTGACGCTGGCGCTGATCGTCATCCTGCTGGCAGCCGGGCTGCGAGCCCGGGCAGTATCCTTACTGCCGCCGGATTATGACGAGGACGACTACCTGCGCGCCGGTCAGCTCTACGCCGAGGGCATCCGTCAGGGAGATTGGGGGGTATTCTTGCGCGAGAACTACCGCCCCGAACACCCACCGCTGACGAAAATCATCTACGGCTTTGCTCTGCTGACCGTCGAACCGGCCGGGCTGGTGCCGGAGGCATCCGTGCAGGCCGGCATCAACCAGGATCTACCGGCCGAGCCGCTGCATGCTGCCCGGACTGCTTCAGCCCTGATCAATCTTCTCGAGGTAGCCGTTCTGGCTATGCTGAATCCGCTCGCCGGCTTATTTCTCAGTTTCCACACGTTCACGATCAAATACACCAGCCAGGTCATGCTGGAGGGCCTGCCGGCGCTGACCAGCCTGCTGGTGGTTGTTTTTTATACGCGCTTCATCCAATCAGGCCGGAAACAGCCTTCTTGGTGGCTCCTGTCGGCGCTTTGCCTTGGGTTAACCGCCGCCGCCAAGTATTACTTCGTCATCAGCGGGCTGGCGGTTGCTGCCCACTGGCTGTGGACAACCCGCCCTGAGAGGTCAACGTGGAGTCTGAAGCGCGTCTGGCAGTGGGCTGCTCCCTTGCTGGTGTGGGGCGGCGCGGCGCTGCTGGTCTTCTTCGCCTTCGATCCGTATCTATGGCCCGATCCCATCACACGGTTGAGAGAGTCGCTCTTCTATCATGGGGAATACGCCGCCTCCGCCCAGGTTCGTGAAGCCGGCCTGCCCTGGTGGCAGCCGTTGAACTGGCTGATGATGTCCGTGCCCTGGCATCCCGGCGTGTTCACCATTTCAATCGACATGCTCATCACCATTCTAGCCGCAACCGGGCTGGGCCGCGCGCGGCGCAAGTATCCGGTTTACACGCTCTGGCTGGCAATGGGACTGGCCTTCCTGTTGATTTGGCCGACCAAATGGGCGCAGTACGTCCTGCTGATCACCGCGCCGCTTTCCATCGCAGCAGCCGAGGGATTCAAGGCACACCTGGCTGAGCCGTTCTGGCGCTGTATCCAATCAATTCGCTTAAAACGAAGGGATAAATCACCCAACGAAAGAAGGGCTTACGACCGCCCCCGCCGGGTGCTGCCCTGGCTGCTGCCCGGATTGATCATCCTGGCGGTCATCAGCGTTTTCCCGCTCGTTTACCAGGCCGCCATGGCAATGACCGATTTTCAAGCCTCGGCGATCAAAGACGGGTTAAACGGCGGCGTGTTTCGCGAGGTATGGCAGGGCATTAGCGGACAGGTCAAGCCGAACCTGGCGGCGTTGGACGACGGCCGGCCGGCGAAGGTGCACTATATTGGCCTCCACCTGGTTAATGCCATCCTCTTCAATTCGGGCGAGACATATCTATTCGAATTTTTCTGGACTGTGCTGGCTGTAGCGACACAACTGGCGCTGGGTCTGTCAGTGGCGCTCCTCTTACACCGCAAAGGGATTCTCTTCAACCGCGCCTGGCAGGCGCTATTCATCCTGCCCTGGGCCATCCCGGAGTTCGTCGCAGCGCTCGCCTGGTCGCAGATCTTCCAGCCGCGCTTCGGCTTTCTCAGCCTGGCTGCCAAACCGTGGGCACAGCAGGTGCCAGAGATCGTCAATTTCAGTACCGGCTGGCAGGGGAGAGTGGATCTGGCGCTGATCGTCCTGCTGGTGGCGGCGCTCTGGTACGGCTTTCCGTTCATGTTTCTCTCGTCGATGGCCGGCTTGAAGATGATCCCTGCTGAGGTTTATGATGCGGCCGCCATCGACGGGGCATCCGGATACCGGTTATTCCGCCACGTTACCTGGCCGCTCATCTTTCCGCTGCTCATTCCCGCCATCATCATCCGCGCGATCTTTGCTTTCAATCAATTCTATCTCTTCGCGGTGATGACCCCCCCGATGTACACATTTGCCGCAGGCTCTTACATCATTTTCAGCGAAGGCAACTACGCAGTGTCTGCCGGGCTCAACCTGGTGGTGGTGCTGGTCCTGATCCTTCTGGTCGGCTGGTTCAACCGAATGTCCAAAGCCAATGCGGGAGTTACCGATGCCTAGGAAGGTATCCGCTCGCAGGCATATCCTGACTCAACTGGCGCTGCTGGTGGTCGCGGCCTTTGTGCTGGCGCCCCTGTGGGGGCTGCTGCGGCTGGCGCTGGACGCTTCGCTGCACGGCGCGCCAACCGAATTCAGATTGTGGCCGCTGGAGCCTTCCCTGCGGGTGTTCGCAGATATGTGGAAAACGCCCTCCCAATCGTTATCCTACCTGGGATTACTGCGCAACAGCCTGATCATCGCCGGCGGAGCCACCCTGGCTGCTATCTTCTTCGGGGCGGCCAGCGCCTATGCCTTCGCGCGCTTCCGCTTCCCCGGGCGCCAGGGCGGCCTGTTTGCAATTTTAGTCGGCGCGTTCCTGCCGCTAGTCGCCCTGATGACCCCGCTCTACCTGCTGCTCGAGACTATTCACCTGCGCAGCACGATGTTTGGGCTGATCCTGGTTTACGCCGCCTTCAATCTCCCCTTCTGCATCTGGAACATGCGCGCAGCTTTTCAATCCATAACAAAGGAACTTGAAGAGGCTGCTTTTTTGGATGGAGCCGGCTTCTGGCAGGCGTTCTGGTTGATCACCCTGCCCAACGCACTGCCGTCGATCGGCGTTACCGCGCTGGTCGCCTTTCTAATGGGCTACTCTGAGTTTGCCATCGGCTGGCTGTTCATCGAGCGCAGCAGCAACGCGACGCTGGCGATGGCGCTGTGGGGTGTGCGCTCGCTCGGCGCCGTGCCGTGGAGCCAGCTGGCAGCCCTCGCCTTGATGATGAGCCTGCCGATCGTGATCATCTTCCTCGTACTGCAACGCGCGCTGTTCGACCGGCTAAATTTTGCCGATCTGAAATCCTGATAAGTAAACCAGGCACCGGATATAGACAAAAAGTGAGGTGATCTTCCGCGTTGATGGTTGTGCTGACTGGATACAGGGCCAGATCATTCTCGACCATTTTTTACGCCTCATATTATTTCAATATCTACTGATGCAAGACTTACCCAACGTTACTTTACACTCGCAATATACATCAAAACGGCTGTATGGATGCTTATCTTATTCAGAAGCAATCGTAATCACTCCACTCCAAACAGGCCGGACATTGATCAGCAATTGGAACCTCCTCGATGCCAGAGATTGGCTCAACCACCGCTAATCGGACAGGCGCAGGTGCGAATATTATGTATAATGAGTTCAGGATCCCTATTTATATAAAGGAGGTGCAGCATGGCTCCCCGGATAACCGCAGAAGAACGGCAAATCCTCAAACTGATTGAAGATATGCCGATCAGTGAGGAAGACCGCACCCGCCTGATGGAAACGATACAAGACGGGGGAATGACCGAAGAGCTCGTCGAGGAAATCCGTCAATTATTGAGCGTCCACGTCGAGGGCGAGGCGCACGAGCAGGCGGTCAACCGCACGCGGGTGCTGATCAATTTCACCAATCTGGTCAAGCGCTGGCGGTTGAGCCAGCAATCGCGCCATTTTGGGCGAAGGTGAATAACCCTGCATTGAGAAATCTAGACTGGGCGGGCTCAACACCCGCCCATTATTGTTGTTAACAAGTTTTACTAGCCGAAGCAGCGAAGAATCGGTCAAAAGACCGCAACGACTCTGTCACAAGTGGATTACCACACGGCATTCTGACCATCGACGCCGCAAGCCGAGCCTTCGATAGGCTCAGGGATCGGCTCGCGGAGAGCAACCACCTCTATGTACGTGATAACTGAAAAATGATTCTACGCCGGCTGGTCGACCTGCCTGGCATTGCGTGCCGACCAGATGCGCTGCATCCACTTGACCAGCTCGACAATCAGGAAGAAAAACAGGCTCAAGCCCAAGCAGACCGCCAGATCCAGCAGCGGCAGGGCTGTCGTCTTGAAAATGCGCTGCAAGAAGGGCAGGTAGACGACTGCGATCTGCAATCCCAGGGTCAGCAACACAGCGCCCAGCAAGGATTTGTTCGACAGCAGCCCGATCTTGAAGAGCGAATCTCGCTGCGAGCGGATCGCCAAAACATTGCCCATCTGCGAGATGGTCAGTGTGGTGAAGATCATCGTCTGCCAGGTTTCGGTCCGTCCAGAATTGATCGCCCACAGTCCGGCCACAAGCGAGACGACCGCCATCAATACGCCGATCCAGAGCACGTCCCGCGCCATGCCGCGGGCAAAGATGTTTTCTTTAGGCGGGTAGGGCGGCCGTTTCATCGTGTCCCGTTCCGCCGGCTCGACAGTCAGCGCCAGCCCCGGCAAGCCGTCGGTGACCAGGTTGATCCACAGGATTTGCAGGGGCGTCAGCGGCAGGTGCAGGCCAAGGAACGGACCCGCCAGCATCACCCAGATTTCGCCGGCGTTCGAAGTCAGCGTGTAACGGATGAATTTACGGATGTTATCATAAATTCGCCGGCCCTCGTGGATAGCCGCCACAATGGTGGCGAAATTATCATCCAGCAGCACCATGTCCGAGGCTTCTTTGGATACATCCGTGCCGGTGATGCCCATAGCGATACCAATATCGGCTTTTTTCAACGCCGGGGCATCATTCACCCCGTCGCCGGTCATGGCTACGATCTGCCCCTTCTCCTGGAGGGCGTCGACGATCTTTAATTTATGTTCCGGTGATACGCGCGCAAAGACGGCTGTATGCTCCAGCGCAGATTGCAGGGCGGGCATATCCATCTTGACCAGCTCGGGGCCGGCGATCACTCCACCAGCCGCGCCGGCGATGCCAAGGTCACGGGCGATGTGCAGCGCGGTCAGCGGGTGGTCGCCGGTGATCATGATCGTGCGTACGCCGGCTTCGCGCGCGGTTTGTACAGCCTGGCTCACTTCCGGGCGAGCCGGGTCGATCATGCCCATCATGCCGATGAAGATCAAATCCTCCTCGACCGGTCGAGCGCAATCCGATCCGGGATCCTTTTCGCACCGGCGGAATCCCACGCCCAGAACGCGCATGCCCTTCTCTGCCAAATCAGCGTTGGCCGTATCAATGCGCTTTCGCCAACCAGCATCGAGTTCTTCGACCCTGCCGTCTACCCAGACGCGGTTGGAGATTTCCATCAGGCTGTCGACTGCGCCTTTGGTGATGGAAAGAAACGGCTGCCAGGCTTCAGCATTGAGAACGGCCTGGGCCTTCTCCAGCCCGGCGGGTGGTTTTTCGCTCTCCATGCGGTGCAGGGTGGTCATGCGCTTGCGGTCGGAATCGAAGGGGATCTCAGCCACACGCGGCAGGGCTTTCTCCAGCTCGCCCTTCCACATTCCGGCGCGGGCAGCGGCAACCACCAGGGCGCCCTCGGTCGGATCGCCAACCGAGTAAAAGCCGCCCTCCTCGGCGACCTCAAGGGCGGCGTCGTTGCAGATTGCGGCGCCGGCCAACATCAATGCCACCGCCGGTTGCTCGACGATCTTCGGCACTTTAGTTTCCTGCGGGCTTACGCGCGGCGAGTAATACTGCAGCTCTTCGAGGAAATCCACCCGGTTTCCGGCGATGTCCACCACCGTGACGGTCATCCTGTTTTCAGTCAGTGTGCCGGTTTTATCCGAACAGATGACCGTCACCGAACCGAGCGTCTCCACCGCGGGCAGTTTGCGAATCAAGGCCCTGCGCTGCAGCATGCGCTGCGCACCCAGCGCTAGGGCGATGGTCATAACCGCCGGCAAGCCCTCGGGGATCACCGCCACCGCCATGCTGATCGCAGTCTGGAACATGATGCGTATACCCTCACCGCGCAGCACCCCAATGCCGAATACGATCCCCACGATCATCAGGGCAGCCACGGCAAGCCCCTTACCGAGTTGATCGACCTTTTTCTGCAGCGGTGTCTTATCCTGCCCGACGCTCTGGATCAAGTCGGCGATGCGCCCCAGCTGAGTATTCATGCCGGTATCGACCACCACCGCAAGCCCGCGTCCGTACGTTGCCACCGTCCCCATAAAGGCCATGTTTCGCTGGTCGCCCAGGCTGATGTTCTCGCCCGCAATCGTCTCAGCGCTTTTTTCCACCGGCTCGGATTCACCGGTCAGTACCGCTTCCTGCAGGCGCAGGTTGACGCATTCCAGCAGCCGCGCATCAGCGGGGACCGAATCGCCGGCATCCAGTTGGATAATATCGCCAGGGACCAGTTCGCGCGCGGGTTTTTCCTGCAAGTGCCCTCCCCGGCGTACCTTTACCTTTGGCACAGCCATGCGCTTGAGCGCCGCCATCGCCTGTTCGGCTTTGTATTCCTGGCTAAAGCCGAGCGCCGCGTTTAAGACCACAATCACCAGGATAACAATCGCGTCGGTGTACTCGTGAAGGACGACCGAGACCACCGCTGAAATCAACAGAATGAGGATCATGATGCCAGTCAGCTGCTCGAGAAGGATCTTCCATGGGCTTTTGATGCCGCGCTCGACCAGCTCGTTCAAGCCGTATTGCTCGCGCAGGCGGCCAACGGTGTTCTCGTCCAGCCCCTTGGACATGTCGCTGCCCAGCTCTCGCACCGCTTCGACGCCGCTCATTCGATGCCATTCGCCCATTTTAGGTCTCCTTGTGTGGTCCCGATCGCCAGTTAATCAAAAAAACCATCACCTGCTGTGTGATGGTCTTGCACAGCGCATCTCTGCGCGCGGATTGCCGGAAGTTGACCTTCGTCTTGACGACAATCCGTCCCGGAAACCTGACCGGGCTGCTACTCCCCAGCAATAAACAGTGTAATGGAATGAAATCAAGTTGTCAAGAAAAAGAATAAGGTTGGGGAATTTATGGAACCCATTTGTTAATCTCTGTCCAGGCGTAGGAAAGATGGGCCGCAATGTTACTACCCAGGCGTTTGCGGACACGTTTTAGAACAAATTCCATTAAATCGTAGCCACCGATCTCTGCCAGGCGCTGACCGATTTCACGCGCGCCGATGTGCCGGCACTGGGCATTGAATGACCCACCTGGCCGCTCAGAGAGGAAATCTTCCTTTTGACCGATGCGAATCAGATTCTCGATCATGCGGTCGATTTCTTTTTTCTGGGCGGGCTGGTAAGGTCTTTTTCCAAACAGGTCGAAAATGCCCATTTGCGCCGCTCCTCTAGCTCGAATGTTTCATCCCTCAGCATTGTAACATGAAGAACAGGCGGTGATACAATCTTCTCACGCTGATAAAGGGAAAAACCGATGCGCTGGATATTTCTCTCCCCTCACCTGGATGACGCTGCCCTATCCTGCGGCGGATTGATATTCGAGCTGGTTCAAAGCGGACAGGCAGTGCAGGTCTGGACAGTCTGTGCTGGCGACCCACCCCCTGGCCGGCTGTCGCCGCTGGCGCAGGCGCTGCACGCGCGCTGGCAAACCGGCGCAGACGCGCCGGCAGTCCGCCGCAGCGAGGACATAACCGCCTGCCGGCTTTTAGGCGCATTACCGGTCCACTTTCCCATTCCTGAATGTATTTACCGCCGTCGCCTTGATAGCGATCAAGCGTTGATCAAAACGAACGAAGAATTGTTCCAACCGCTGCCCGAATCTGAAAAACCGCTGGCAACCCGGATTGCCGGGATGGTATCCGAAAAAATCAGTGAGGATGACCGGCTTGTTTCGCCGCTGGCAATTGGCGGGCATCTTGACCATCATCTTGTGCGCGCCGCCGCTGAATCCCTGCAGCACCGACTCTATTATTACAGCGACTACCCCTATCTGACTTCATCGGGCAAAGACCTGGCCGGACTGATTGATCCAGGCTGGCTCACATTCAACCAGCCCATTTCCGACCGCGCCGTGAAAGCCTGGAAGGGGGCTGTAGCGGAATATCGAACGCAGATTTCCACTTTCTGGAGCAGCGTCGCAGAAATGGAGAGGTCGCTGCAGGAGTACCGCGACCAGGGCGGCGGCAGTCAATTGTGGTTATCTTCCACCCCGCTGAGATGAGTCTGATTACAAAACTGTTAAATTGAAAACAGACGGTTCCACTTACAATGATTAACAATGGACACGTCAGTGAACAGCTTTGGATTTCGTATATCTTTATGGCCGGGCAAATTGTGCTATACTGATAACATGCATGAATATGAAGAGGAAGCATTCTGGCCAACATGGGCACAATTCTTGCATGATAAGGGGGCGACAGAATTCGTTGCTGCCCTGCTGGAGGGCGCCGCTCCCTTGCGAATCATCGCTGCACAGCTCATGTACGCCGGCACCCCGTTCCTCGGTTCCAGACCAGCAGTCCAAAAGTGGCGCGCATTCGCAAACCTGCTGGAAGATCCGGTCAAAACTGCTTCCTTTGTATCCTTCCTGCGCGGGGAGGAAAATCGATAACACATGATGTACGGAATCCTGGCTCTCATTATCATATTTGCCTGCGCCGGATTGATCGTGATGTTCGGTCTGATCCCTGGGCTGCGCAATACGACCTATTTGCGCTCTATACCGGCCTTCGAACGGCTGCGCCGGGCGCTAGGTGAGTCAGTGGAGAAAGGCACCCGCCTGCACGTCTCCCTCGGCAAATCAAGCCTGATTCAATCGACAAATACCAGCGCCCTGGTCGGGCTGACCGCCCTGGAGCACGTCTCGCTTTACAGCGGCACCAGCGACCGCCCCCCTATCGTAAGCAGCGGCGACGGCGGGCTGGCGCTGCTCAGCCAGGACGCCCAGCGCGCTGCCTATCGCATCAGCGACGCGCTGGAAAGCTACAATCCTGACCGCGCGATGATGACCGGTCCTACCCCTTTTTCATATATCGCCGGCGCACTGCCGTTGACCGACATCGAAAATATATCCGCCCATATCCTGTTGGGCAACTTTGGGCCGGAAGTCGTTCTGCTGACCGAAAGCGGCGAAATGCTTTCAGCCTATACCTTTGCCGGCAGCGATTCCCTTCCGGCTCAGGCGGCGCTATACGCTTCAGCGCAAGAGCCGCTCCTTGGCGAGGAATTATACGCCGTCCCCGCCTATCTTGAGTGTGGTCGGCTGCATATAGCCAGCCTGATGGTTCAGGATATCCTGCGCTGGACGGTCATCGTCACGCTCGCAGCAGGCGCTGTACTGAAACTGGCAGGGATCCTATGAGAGCGCCGCTTTCCACCGCTATCGCTATTGCCGCCGGGATTGTCGTCCTGCTCGGATACTTCCTGCCTGTGCCGGAATTGAAAATGATCCGCTCAATGCTGATCGATTGGGCAGTGATTGTCGCCGGTATTGCCGGCTTGATTGCGATCATCCACCTGGTTAAAGTGCATATCAAGAAGCTCAGTTCGGAACAAAACCGGGATTATTACAGTCTGATCACGCTGATCGCATTTTTCTTCACTCTGGCTGCCGGATTGTTGCTCAGTCCGAGTGACCAGCGGTTTCAGCAGGTCGTGACCTCCATACAGGTGCCAGTTGAGGCCAGCCTGATGGGCGTTCTGGCAATCTCGCTGACCTACGCGAGCATCCGACTATTTCAGCGCCGCAAGGGCTGGATGCCGATCATCTTCGCCGTCAGCGCGGTCGTCTTCCTGATCCTTGCCAGCGGTTTTCTCTCCATCGCTGATCAGGTGCCCCTGGTGAAAACCTTGATGTCTGCGTTGAATATGCTGCCGGTCGCGGGCGCGCGCGGTATTCTACTCGGTATTGCGCTCGGCAGCCTGACAACCGGCTTACGCATCCTTCTGGCGGCTGACCGCCCGTACAGCGGATAACGATGAGCGAAGTGATCTGCCCTTACTGCGGAACCCCTAACCTTCCTGATGCGAAGGAGTGCAAGTATTGCCATAAACCGCTCTCCACCAGGCAGGACGGCGAAATGACCCCGCCAGGCAGTGATAACCTGGATTGGCTGGCGAATCTGCGCGGCGCTGATCGCGATGAGCCCTGGCAAGGGGAGAGCGCCGAGGAGAACCAAGGCAGCCGGACGCCCGGCGGTCCGGAAGAAGACGATGTTCCTGAGTGGCTGGAACGGATCCGCCGCCGGTCGATGGAGGACCGCGCGCTGCAGGAGATGCAGACCCCGCCCCTGGAGGACAGACCGGATGAACAATCCCTGAGCTCCCCCGATAAAGAAGGGGATCTTCCCGACTGGTTAAAAATCAGTGAAGAGCCGCAACCTCCCTTCCCCTCCCCAGAGGAGAGCGAGCCGCTCGGAGAGGAGATTGATCACGCCGGGCAGACCGCTCCGACCGGCACAGGCGAGACGCCCTTCCCGGCCGACCTGGGTGAATTCGACCTTGGAATGGAAGAAACATCCCCTTCAGGAGAAGCCCCTGATTGGCTGGAACAACTCAAGGCAGAAAAATCGCAGGCGGAGTTCGATACCGGTGAATTGGATCTCCCGCTCGACCTGGAGGGTAAAGAAACGCCGGTAGATTCTGGGACGGGAATGTCTGAGGGAGAAGAAATCGATTTCGAAGCGGCGCCTGAATTCCTGGAGCAAGCCGGAATCGAGGATTTTACGACAGAATTCCCGGACTGGATCGAAGAATCCACGCCGGAAGGCGGGGACAGCGATTTCCTGGAAAAGCCGGATAAGTCCCTTCCAGATTTCTCCGCGACCGAAGATATCGGTATGAAGGAGGATATCGGTTTTCCACCGGTCGAGCAACTACCGGCTGAAGCACAGCCTGAAACCACAAGACAAACCGAGATCGATCGAGCGGCGGCACCTCCCAGGCGAGATGCAGATATCGAACCGGCACGGCTTCCCGGTTGGCTGGAGGCGATCAAACCGATCGAATCAGTCGCGCCTGCGCGCTTTTCTGCTGAAGCCGACAACCAGACCGAGAGTCGCGGACCGCTGGCAGGTTTTCAGGGCATTATCCCGGGCAGCTATCCGGTTACGAAATATCCAAAATCGGCTGTCCCGGCGCTGAAAATGCAGGTGACCGAAAAACAGCGTGTTTATGCCAACCTGCTTGAAAACCTGATCTCTGAAGAAGCCAAACCCCTCCAGCGCAAGGTCGAAAAAGCGGCTGCTCCCAGCGAACTATTGCGGTTCTTCGTTGGCATTGCTCTGGTTGGACTGCTGGCTTTTATGCTGTTCAGCGGGATTCAGCTTGGATCCCTGCCAGGCCTATATTCGCCGGATACAGTCGCCTTTTTCAATACGATTCAACAGTTCAGTCAGGTGCAAAATCCACCAGCCCGCATTCTGGTTGCCGTCGATTATGAGCCGGCCTTGGCAGGAGAGATGCAAACTGCCGCCAGAACGCCTCTCCGCCAGATGCTCGCAAGCGGCGGCCAGTTGATCATGGTCTCGACCGTCCCTGCTGGCCCAGCCCTCGGCGAGCAGTTGGTCGCCGATGCAGCAACCGACTTGCCGGTATTTCAACCAGACCTTCAGGTGGTTAACCTTGGTTATCTGGTCGGCGGCAGCACAAGCCTGGCGAGCCTGGCGGCGCAGCCCTCGATTGCCGCGCCTGCCTTGACCAGCGGTTCACCAGCCTGGGATCTGCCGCTGCTGCAGGGCATCCAGTCCGTTGCAGATTTTGACGGATTGCTCTTGATGACCGACAACGCCGAAACAGCCCGAGCCTGGATCGAACAGGTACAGCCGTCGCTGGCAGGCAAACCACTGTTGATCATTTCCAGCGCGCAGTCAGCCCCGATCATATTGCCTTATTACCAGTCGAACCAGGTCCAGGGTATGCTGGCAGGTCTATCCGGAAGCGCTGCATACGAGCAGCTTGCCCAGATTGGCGCAAGCAAGACCAGCTCCTTGTGGGGCGCGTATCAGGCAGGCATCCTGTTTGTCCTGGGGGCGATACTGCTCGGCGGATTGGTTTATGGAATTCGGGCATTATTTCATAACTTTTCAAGGAAGAGGGCCTGAGCGATGCCCACAGATATCATCTGGTCTCTGGTCGCGTTCTTCTTGACCCTCCTTGTGCTCAGCTACGCGCTCGGCGACAATCCCCTTTTCCACATCGCCGCCTACCTGTTTGTCGGTGTAACCGCCGGATATGTTGCTGTATTGATCATTTATCAGGTGCTGCTGGCCAAGTTGGTCATGCCCATTCTCTCCGCCCCCATGGAGCAGAAGTTTTTAAACGTCATTCCTTTAGTCCTGGGAGGACTCCTGATCTTCAAGTTGTTCCCGAGAACAGCGCGGCTCGGCAACCTGTCGATGGCTTTCCTGGTCGGAGTCGGCGCGGCAGTAGCAATTGGCGGGGCGCTCACCGGGACGTTGTTCGGTCAGGTTCGCGGAGCGATCAGCCCGTTCGACCTCGCTGCCAGTGAAGAAGACCTCTTCCCAAGACTTGCGGGTGGAGTGATCCTGCTATTCGGCAGCATGACCTCCCTGGCGTATTTCCACTTTGGAGCCCGCCGGCAGGATAAGGAAAACGTCAAACAACCAGAAATTGTCACCCTTTTTGCGAAAATTGGACAGGTTTTCATTGCCATCACCCTTGGCGCGCTTTTTGCTGGCGTGATGGCGGCTGCTTTAACCGCCCTGATCGAACGATTGGATTTCATCATCCAATTCATTCAATCCCTCTTTTCTTAAGTCGAGATGGATACTCCTACCATAAACGCTGAAACCGTCCTGGCAATTGATATCGGCTCCGTCCATACGCGCGGACTGCTTTTCGATCTGGTCACCGGGCAGTACCGCTTTATCGGCGCCAGCCGGGTTCCAAGCACAGCCCGCGCTCCATTTTTCGACATCTCCGAGGGCGTCTTCCAGGCGGTGCAAACGCTGCAAACCCTGACTGCCCGCTATATCCTCGATGATATGAGACTGATCCTGCCGAGTGACGTCAACGGCAGGGGCATCGATCAACTCGTGATGACCTTTTCTACACCCCAGCCGCTGAAGGTCGCCATCCTCGGCTTGCTCGACGACGTTTCTATGGAGACCGCTCGCAGACTGGTCAGCTCTACGCACTGTGAGATCGTCGAAAAGATCGGAGTCAACGACCGACGCAAGACGCACGCGCAGATCGACGCTCTGGTCAAAGCCCAGCCGGACCTGGTCCTGCTCACTGGCGGAACTGAAAATGGCGCGACCCGCTCAATCGCCAGGCAGATCGAACTGCTGACCATGGTGCTGCAGGTTCTGCCGCTCGAAATCCGACCGCTGATCATCTATGCCGGTAACTCAGCCATGGCGCAGCAAGTGCAGGAAACGCTCTCCGGTTTTACCGAAGTGCAGATCACAGCAAACATCCGCCCAGAAATTGATCAGGAAGACCTTGGGCCGGCGCAGGAAGCCCTGTCGCAGGCCATCCAGCATATCCGCATCCGTCAGATTGGCGGTTTTCAGTCGTATTCCGCGGTCTGCAGCGATGAGCCCTCCCACTCAGCTCAGGCATTCGGGCGTATGATCCGTTTCCTCAGCCAGATCAATAATCCGAAGAAAGGCGTGCTCGGTATCGATCTGGGCGCTTCATCCACGACAGTTGCCGCCGCCAAGGAAGGCAGCCTGGAATTGAGCGTTTCCTCAATCGGGCTTGGTGCGGGCCTGGAGCATGCGCTTAAGGATATCCCTCTGGAAAGTATCACCCGCTGGCTTCCGATGCACATTCCCCAAAACATCGTGCGCGATATGCTGGCCCAAAAAATCCTTTTCCCTGAAATGGTACCGGCGACGAACGAGGCGCTTGCAGTCGAACAGGCGATGGCCCGCCAGCTTGTAGCATTGGCTATGCGCAAACTACCGGCCACTTTCGCCAGCGCTTATGAGCCGATCCTCGCCACCGGACAGGCGCTCACTCAATCCAGCCCAGGCCAGAGCCTGATGATGCTGCTGGACAGCCTCCAACCCGTTGGTGTGACCACTTTTGTGCTCGATCCACACGGACTCACTCCGGCTCTCGGCGCAATCGCCCAATTCAATCCCATTTTACCCGTCCAGGTGGTCGAGTCAAACGCCTATCTCAACCTCGCTACAGTGATAGCGCCGGTCAGCAACGCAAAATACGGCACGCCGGTATTGCACGTTCGGGTGGAGTATGACGCGGGTGAAGACTTGAGCCTGGAGGTGCGCCAGGGAACAATAACCCCCCTGCCCGTCCAGCCCGGCCAGACTGTAAAAGTTCACCTGCGCCCGCTGCGTTCCCTCTCTTTGGATCCAAACCGCCACGACGCTCCGCGCAGCTACAAGATCATCGGCGGCGTATGCGGAGCCGTCATCGACACCCGCGGACGCCCAATAGTACTGCCAAAAGACGACGCCCGCCGGCGCGATATGCTTAAAAAATGGGCAGTCGCCATAAACGCCTGAAACTGGCACACATTATGCAAATGATTTTCGACAAACTGCTATGATCGCCCCTGTAACCCATATCCTTCCTCTGACCCGAATTCGCCGCTCGCGGATGCTGCCCGGCAAGGGCAACGTTCTGGTAACCGCCGGCGATCCGGTAAGCGCGACCGATGTCGTTGCCGAAGCCTATCTGCCTGGCGCGCACGTTCTGCTCGATCTTCGTCACATGCTTGGGATCCACTCTCTGGCTGAAATCCAGCAGTGCATCGAGCGTAAGGTCGGAGACAGGGTGGAAAAAGGTGATGTCATTGCTCAAATGGAAGGCATCCTCTCCAAGGTGGTCAGGGCGCCTGCAGATGCGGAGATCGTCGCCATTCAAAAAGGGCAGGTTTTACTGGAGTTGCTTGGGGATAAGTTCGAGCTTCTCGCTGGTTTGAACGGGATGGTAAGTGAAGTCCTCCCAGAACGCGGCGCTGTCATCGAAGCGAATGGGGCGTTGATCCAGGGGGTGTGGGGGAATCAGCGCGTCAGCTTCGGCACGCTCGCCTGCCTGGCAGAATCTCCGGAGAGTGAATTGAAGCGCGCCAGTATCGACAAATCCTTGCTCGGCGCGGTCGTCGCCGCTGGATTTGTGGCAAAAGAAGAGGTATTAACCGCCGCCGATCAGCTCCCCATCGCCGGAATGATCCTTTCCAGCATAGCTTCTCATCTCGTCCCAGCCGCGATGAGAGTCAAATACCCGATCATCCTGATCGAAGGTTTTGGGTATCTTCCAATGAACAGCAAGGCATTCCAGTTGCTGACCGCCAACAACAAACGCGAGCTGAGCCTGAACGCCAGCTGGGAACCCCTATTAGGAGAACGACCGGAGGCGTTTATCCCGCTGCCCGCCGAGGGCAATCCTATATTGAACACGTCCGAATTCCTGCCTGGAAAGACAGTGCGCATCCATTCGTTGCCGCTGGCTGGAGCCGTCGGCACCATTATCTACACGCGCCCGGGGCAATCCAAACTTGCCAACGGTCTACGCGCTCCGGCAGCCGATATCCGCCTGGAAAATGGCAGGACGGTAACTGTACCCCTTGCAAACATGGATGTGCTAGAATAAGAAATCAGGAGAAGAGAGGCTACTATGACCATAGACGATAACAGCAATCCCGAGCGGACCCCGTTTGAAGAATATCGGGAACCGTTTATTGATGAACCGCCCGAAGAAGAACCCGAAAAGAAAGGACCGAACCGCACATTCATTACCGTCGTTGCTGTTATCGGGGCGGTATTGGTCCTGACGGTTCTTGCGCTTATCGCCATTGTGTTGATCGGCCGAAACACGGCAGCAAAGCGATTTGTGGAACAGGCAGCTCAAATTAACTCGACAAACACCGCCATCGCCCAATTTCAGGTTGAAACTGCTGCTGCTGAGAACCAACGGATGACCGAGAAGGCCTTACCGCCCACCTGGACGCCGACATCACCAGCTCCATCCAACACACCGCGGCCGGTGATGACCTCAACGACGGCCCCTGGCGCGATCGACAGCGCCGCTCGTACCGCCACCATCGCAGCCTTTCTCACCCAAGTTTCGGCCAACACAGCCGCACCGACCGTCACCTCGGCGGTCCAGCAGGCCACCACGGCCGTCGTCCGCTCCGCGACCCCGCGTACGACCCTGCGGGCAACCTCGACCGCCCTGCCGACCACCGGATTTGCCGAAGACGCCGGTCTGCCCGGCCTGTTTGGGCTGGCACTGGCGCTGGTGGTGATCATCGTCCTCGTCCGCCGGTTGAGACTGTCTGCCAGCCAGTAAACAATCGCTAACCGGGCAGACAATACCGGGGGATCTACCAGGCCGAACCCTTCGCAATTTCCTGGTAATCTACATTAAGAAGATGCATAAACCGGCCCGCAGACATGCGAGCCGGTTATTTTTTATTATGGAGTTGTTTCAGGCTACGCTGGCTGAGACCTGCTCGCCGAACGCCAGCAGCGCTTTGACCATCTCGGGTGTGCGCCCCTCCGCATAGACCCGCAGCACCGGCTCGGTACCCGAAGGCCGGATCAACAGCCAGGAATCGTCGGTGAAGATGTACTTCACTCCGTCGAGTGAGGTAACCTCTCGCAGCGATTCACCCCCAACCGCCGCCGGTGCGTGGCTGCTGAGGAAGTCGGTCATCTTGTCCCTGGCGACCGGGTGGCGCAGGCGCATATCCTTGCGCTCGTAATACGCCGGGCCTACCTCCTTGAGGAGATCTTCGACCAGCTCAGCCAGCGAGCCGCCCGAAGCAGCGACCATTTCGACGATCATCAAACCCATCAGAATCCCATCGCCCTCGGGAATATGCCCATGGAAGGAGATCCCGCCAGATTCCTCTCCGCCGATCAGTACATCCTCTTTTAACATCCAGTCGGCGATGTGGTTGAAGCCGACCGGGGTTTCATGGATCTCCAGCCCGTAACGCTCTGCCAGCCGGTCGATCATCCGGGTGGTCGAAACCGTGCGTACTACCGAGCCCTTCCAGCCGCGCTTTTCCACCAGGTAGCGCAGCCCCAATGCCATGATCTTGTGCGGATCGACGAAATGACCGCGCTCGTCCATCGCGCCGATCCGGTCCGCGTCGCCGTCGGTCGCCAGGCCGAAGTTGCCCGAGCCCATGGCGATCGCTCCCGCCAGAGCACCGAGGTAGCGCCCGATCGGCTCGGGGTGGACGCCGCCAAATCCGGGATTCATCTCGCCGCGCACTTCATAAACCTCACAGCCGCTGCCCTGCAGAATCGACCGGATCACGCCCCGGCCCGAGCCGTACATCGAATCGACCACGATCCGCTGAGGATTATCAGCGATCAGGTCGAAATCGATCAGTTTACGCAGGTGTTCGTGATATGAAGTGATCGGATTGAAGCGCTGGATCAGCTTGAGTTGGCGGGCTTGTTCGAAATCCATCAGGTTGGGGCCGCGCGCCTGGGCCTCATTATCATTCAGGTAGACTTCCACCCGCCGGCATTGCTCCGGAGAAGCCGAGCCCCCAAAAGCCGCCTTGAGTTTGACCCCGTTATAGCGCGGCGCATTGTGCGAAGCGGTGATCATGATCCCGCCAATCGCGTTCATATGGCGGACCGCGTAGGAAATGGCGGGCGTCGGCGCGTCGGCGTGGGCCAGAAAAACGGTAAAACCGTTGGCGGCCAGTACACGCGCGGTTTCGAAGGCATACCGGTCGGACAGAAAGCGCGTGTCGAATCCAACCACCATCTTATGCAGATCGACCGCCGTTTGATTCGCCGTCCCGTTCAGCCAGGACTCAGAGGCCACCGCATCGGCGATCGCCTGGGTAACCAGACGAAGGTTGGTAAAAGTGAACGTGTCCGAAATGACCGCGCGCCAGCCGTCCGTCCCAAAATGGATTGTCATTAATGACTCCTATTCGAGTGATTTTTCACAGAAGCCCAGAATATTACCAGCCGGGTGAAGGGGTCGCTGTGGCCAGCAGGCTTTGTAAAATCCATCCTTCCACCCCGGTTTCCGTGCGGACCTGCACCCAGATCGCGCCACCCTCCACCCGCAGCGGCTCCGAGATGACGATCACTGGACTGCCATTGAGCAAAGAGGTCAATATTTTACCACCAGGTTCGGCGCGGATGAAAGCCCCGCCGCCGCTCGGGGCATTGATTTTTGCCCAGACCGGCGTCGGAGCGAGAGTCACGCTGGGAGTCGAAGTGACGGACGGCGCAGGGGTGGGGGTCATGGTTGAGGTCGTGTGCCCCGGCGCCAGGTCTGTAGCTTGTTGAGTGGGGATTGACGTAGCCAGTGGGATAGGGCTTACCGTCGGCAGTCCCGGCGGACTCGGGCTGTAGACGGGCTCGACCTGTGCTACGGGGGGTTCTCCAGGCGGGCGCAGTCCTGATAAGACCAACGCAGCCGTTAGGCCCGCGCCGATCATCGCAAAGGTCAGAACATAACCGAATAACTTCACTGGTTTCAATCCAAGCGAGAAGAAGACAACAAGTGTGATCAGGGCAGCCAAGGAAAGGTGGATGAGGAAATTTATTAATCCGTGACTCATGCCGGTCGGGATGCGAGCGGTCAGGCTATATCCGCTGGCGATCAGGGGCAGCACCAGCCCGTAAGCCACCGCGATATTGGCAACCAGAGGTTTCTTACGCGGTGAACGCACCAGCAGATAGCTTGTCAGGACTGCTCCAACAGCCACCACGACCAGATTTCCCCAGGAAAAAGCTGTGTATGCGCGAACCTGGCTGAAGGTCCGGCCGGGAGGCAGGTTCGCGGCGATCCAGCCAGCGAATGCGCCGATGGCGAAGATAAGTCCGCCGCCCAACACCAGGTGAGTGATCGACTTGAGAAAAAACAAGGGCGAGCCCAAAACCGCGGAAAGCGCCAGTCCGAATACGGGACCAAGAAATGGCGCGAATAAAACCGCCAGGAAGGTTAGACCAGGCGCATCGAGCAGCATCCCCGCCGCGGCGATGATCCCTGCCAGCAGGAAGCCGAGGTAGTAGTCGAAGGAGGGATTCAACAGGTGAGCAAGTGACTGAGCAGCGCCGGTCGTTTCTACTGAATCGGATAAAAACCTGCGCCGCGACCGGCGCAGCCGGTCAGACGGCTGTCTATTTTCAGCATCAGGCAGGATGGGTTCACTTGAGGGGATGGTCATTTCCTGAGGGTCGCAATCAACCGAAGCGGTTTTTCGAGCAGCTCGAGGGCAGAGAGGATATCCGGTACAACGACGGCTGCCGCGAGAAGGGTCTCCCCGGCTGCCCCCTCGCGCGAAAGGACGCAGATGCCCAGGCGGGATTCTTTCAGCATGAGTGCATCATTGGCGCCCTGCCCGATGGATACCACTTGATTCGCGCCCAGGCTGCGCACATATTCCGCTTTTTGCTCGGCCTCAAAGCCCGGTTGGACGCGGACTGCGCGCTTGCCAAGGATGCGGTCAATCTCTTCCTGACGACCGTGCGTGTCGGCGGTGACCATGTGTATGGTCAACCGGTCGCCCAGCGTGGCCAGGCTGCGCGCCACCCCATCGATCAAACGCCCGTCGAGCGCCAGCGTGCCGTTCACGTCGCAAACCAGGTGGCTGAGCTGGATTTTTCCCTGCCCGGGGATCGATAGCTCGATCATGGAAATATTATACACTCCTGCGGCAGCATTCCAGTGTAAAATAAACCCCATGGCATCCACCTTAAACCGCATTCGCCATGTGGTGCTTATTCTACTGTTATCCTTTGGGCTCATTTTAGTCAGCTGCAACGGCGTGCCGTCCACACCCGGCGGACAACCCTCCCCGACCGAAACCGCCTCCACTCCAGGAGAGATCCTCGAACCCTCACCGACGACGACGAGCACGCCGCAACCCGGCAGGATCCTGCTGGTCATCCAAACCGGGATTGAAGCTGAATACGCCGGCGATGTAAGCTCCCGATTGAGCGAACTGGCTTCCCAAAGCAGCTTGCGTTTCGAGCAAAGCGACGCTTTAGCTGGAAACGAACCGGGGAGCACCCGGGCGGTCTTCTGGATCGGCGATGCAGCGGAATTTTCAAGGCAAGCGGCGGCCTCAGCGCAAATTCCCTTTATCCTGATCGGCCCAGAAGAGGCCGAACCCGGCGCGAATGTCAGCCAGATTCTCGTCTCGCCGCTCCACGCCAGCTTTGTCGCCGGGTTGATCACCATCCTCATCGCGCCAGACCGGCGAGCCGGTGGACTGTTCTCAGCGGATGATCCGCTCAGTCCTCAATTGATGGATGCCTTCACCAATGGGGCGCGGTATCTGTGCGGTAATTGCGCACCGATCTACGCGCCGGTAGTGTTCTTCCCGCTTACGAGCACAGCCGCCGCTGGACAGGGCATTGACGCCTGGAAGGCTGCCTTCGATCAACTGGATCAGAACCGCATCGAAACACTTTACCTGCCTGCGCAAGGCGCCAGCCGTGAAATGCTCGACTATCTCAAAAGTCAGGGGGTGGTTGTCGTTGGCAGCGCCCCGCCGCCGGAAGGTTACTCGTCGCTGTGGGCCGCGACGGTCACCCAGGACCCGGCTGCCGCCGTGGATCAAATATGGGAAATGCTTTTCCAATTCGGCTCGAGCGCGCAGTCTGTGGATGCCCCTGTGATGGTGACAGATTTCAATGAATCAATCCTCACCCCGGGCAAGCTGCAGCTGGTCGAAAAAGTTGCTGCCGAGCTCAAGGCAGGCATGATCGCCCCGCTGAGCGTGCCCTAGAGAAACGGACTAATTCTCCCCCTGCGGGCTGCCTTTGAACTCTTCCATCGTCGCCTGACCCGGCTGGCTGATGCCCTCGCGCTTGATCACCTTGACGACCGTGATCAGCAGGATTTTAAGATCCAGCCGCAGCGACCAGTTGTCCACATACCAGACATCCAGGTTGAATTTCTCCTCCCAGGTCAGCGCGTTGCGCCCGTTGATCTGCGCCCAGCCGGTCACGCCGGGCAGAACCTTGTGGCGGCGGGCCTGCTCGGCTGAATAGCGCGGAAGGTATTCGACCAGCAGCGGGCGCGGTCCAACGATGCTCATTTCGCCGCGCAGCACGTTCCACAGTTCGGGCAACTCGTCCAAGCTGGTTGCGCGTAAAAATTTACCAAAAGGCGTCACCCTCTGAGAATCCGGCAACGGGCTGCCGTTCTTGTCCGCACTGGTTTTCATCGTTCGGAATTTGTACACCGTGAAGATCTCACCCCTGAGACCGGGGCGCTTCTGCCGGAAAAGAACCGGAGGCCCATCCACAATCAGCACCGCCGCGGCGACCAGGACCATCAAGGGGAGCAGGATCAGCACGCCTGGAATGGTGATCAACAGGTCCATCAGCCGTTTGCTCACCGGCACTCCCGCTGGAAAAAATCGCACTGCCATACAAGCATTTTACCAAAAGGTACAGCTTCGGTTATAATCGCTTTGGCTGTGAAGCTGGCGGATTGGTGGGTGTTTCCCGGCTGGATTATCCTCCCTCATTCTGGAGTAAGTTAATGCCGCTCAAGATTTCCATCGAATATTGCCAAATTTGACATTATACCGAGCGGGCTGTCAGTGTGATGGTCGAATTGTTGAAGGGCTACGAAACCCAGATCGAAAGTATCACGCTGATCCCGTCCGGCGGCGGCGTATTCGAGGTGACGGTCAACGGCGCAAAGATTTTTTCGAAAGCCGCCCTTGGACGGCATGCAGAAACTGGCGAGATCTTTCGCCTTCTCAATAAATTTATAGAGGGTAAGCTATGATGAGCGATAAAAAAGGACGGGTGTTTTCAGGCGCCAGACCGACCGGGCGCCAGCATCTTGGCAATTATCTCGGCGCTATTCAGAATTACGTCTCTCTTCAGGATGAGTACGATTGCGTCTATTCCATCGTGGATGTGCACGCCCTGACCACCATGGAAGACACGATCAACTTGAAGCAGAACACTTACGAGATGGCGCTGGACTGGCTCGCGGCAGGCCTGCGCCCGCAGGACTCGATCATCTTCATCCAGTCTCACGTCAAACAGGTGCTCGAACTGCATACCTATCTATCCATGGTTACCCCGCTGGGCAAGCTGACCGACCTGCCGACCTTTAAGGAAAAAATCCGCCAGCAGCCGCACAACGTCAACTACGGGCTGGTCGGCTATCCGGTCCTGATGGCGGCGGATATCGTCCTCTACAAAGCAGACCTCGTTCCGGTCGGGGTCGACCAGGCTCCGCACATCGAGTTCACCCGTGAGGCCGTGCGCTCATTCAACCACCAGTACGGCGCTGACGTGCTGGTAGAGCCGCAGATGAAAGTGACCACCGTGCCAAAGGTGATCGGCATCGACGGCGTGCAGAAGATGAGTAAAAGCCTGAACAATCACATCGAGCTGGCCGCCACGCCCGAAGAAACCACCGCTCGCGTCATGCAGATGGTCACCGATCCGCAGCGCATCCGCCGCAGCGATCCGGGCAATCCGGACGTGTGCAACGTCTTCAGCATGCACAAGGTCTTTTCGAGCAAGGAAGAGATCGCGATGGTCGACGTCGAGTGCCGGCGGGCGGGCATAGGCTGCGTGGATTGTAAAAAGCTGCTGGCAAAAAACCTGAACACGCACCTGGCGCCTTTCCGCGCGCGGCGCAGCGAGTTGGATCAAAAGCCCGACCAGGTTTGGGAAGTGCTGGAGGACGGCGCGACTCGCGCCCGCGTCATCGCTGAGCAAACCATGGTCGAGGTTCGCCAGGCGATCGGCTTGCCGTAATGCGTGCTGTCGTGCAGCGTGTCAGACGCGGCAGCGTCAGCGTGGACGGCCGCCTGATCGCCAAGGTCGAGCGCGGTTACGTCATCCTGCTCGGCATCGCCCCGCAGGACAGCGACGCCCAGGCCGCCGCCCTGGCGCGAAAAATCGCACTATTACGGGTCTTCGAGGACGAGCAGGGCAAGATGAACCTGTCGATCCAGGACATCCAGGGGGAGGCGCTGGTCGTCTCACAGTTCACCCTCTACGCCGACACGCGCAAGGGCAACCGGCCGTCATTCACCGACGCCGCCCCGCCGGATGCCGCCTTGCCGCTGCTGGAGCGTTTTATCAATCATCTAAAAGCGTACGACATCCCGGTCAGGCAGGGTCAGTTCGGTGCGCGCATGCTGGTCGAAATAGAAAACGACGGCCCGGTGACCATCCTGCTTGAAATGTAGTGCGCAATTCGGACAACCTTCTATATATTCACGGAATTTAGGCACCCCACTACAGTTGACTACTGTCTAACAGATGTGGTAATATGAATGCGCTGACGGTCCGTTGAGGTCTGACGGACTATTTAATATATAAAGGGAAAAATTAAGGAAGGAGACACGCCCATTAGTACAACCAATTATCGGGTCAATGAAACGATTCGCGTTCCCGAGGTGTTGCTAATCGGTCCAAATGGAGACAATTTGGGGGTCGTACCGATTGACAAAGCCCTGCGAATCGCCCAAGAAGCAGAACTGGACCTGGTCGAAGTTGCCGGGGGAGCAAATCCGCCGGTATGCCGGGTAATGGATTTCGGGAAATTTCTATACGAGCGAACCAAAAAAGAGCGCGAGGCGCGCAAAGCCCAGACGAAAATCGAGGTCAAGGAGATCCGCCTGCGCCCCAAGACCAACGAGCACCACCGCGGATTCAAAACGCGCGATGCGCGCCGCTGGCTGGAAGACGGCATGAAGGTGCGCGTTACCATCCGCTTCCGTGGACGGGAAATTACCTACCCCGAAATCGCCCTCGAGGATTTGAAGGAAATTGCCCAGGAACTCGCCGACATATCGACGGTCGAGCAAATGCCGAGCATGGAAGGGCGCACAATGACCATGGTTTTAGCTCCGGTCCGAGCGCCGCGCAAGAAAGTCAGCGAGCAGCCGGAAGCCAGCGAGAAGGCGCAATCTTAACCCTTCAACCCCCGTAACTTCGCCAAGTCGCGTCTCCAGACCCGTTATTTTCTGGTATAATGTGCGGTCGCGCAAGCAGACCGCATTCAATTTTTGAGGAGTTTGACCGTGCCTCGCAAAGCAAAAGACAGCAAATTCAAACTCAAGACCCATAAAGCGACCTCCAAAAGGTTCCGCGTAACCGGGTCGGGAGTCCTGGTTCGCACCAAGGGCGGCAAGAGTCACCTGCGCCGCCGCACCTCCAAGCGGACCAAGGCATTGTTCACTGAGATGATCCCTCTCGAGGGAGAAAACATCATTCAGCGTGTCCATCGTCTGGCGCCTTACCTCAAGAAGAAGGACTAAGGCTTTTTTCGTTTTTGTGCGGCTGTTGGGTGCTCGCAACAGGGATTTTCCCGGCGCCCAGGGGTTCGCAAAGGAGTAAACCATGCGTGTAAAAGGCGGCCCGCAAGGGCATCTCAGACACAAGAAAGTATTGAAATTCACCAAGGGCCAGCGCGGCACCAAACACTTCCTCTTCCGCCGGGCGAATGAAGCCATGCTGAAGAGCCTTTGGTACGCTTACCGCGACCGCCGCAATCGCAAGCGCGACCTGCGCAAATTGTGGATTGCGCGCATCAACGCGGCAGCGCGCGCCAACGGCATCAGCTACAGCCGGCTGGTGTTTGCCATGCGCAAAGCAAACATCAACCTCAACCGCAAGATGCTTGCCGATCTCGCCGTGCGCGATCCGCAGGCGTTTAGCGCGGTTGTCGCCAAGGCAACCGCCTGATCAACCAATCAGGTCTGCAGCGTGATCACCGGGATGGGACACCCCCATCCCGTTTTTGTTGCTGGCAGCGAGAAAGCAGCCCGAGTTTTCAGAGTATACTTAACCACAGGGACACGGAGACGCTATCCCGATGAGCGAAACTCGAGCAGAGATCACCTTTCCTTCCGGGCAGCGCCTGGAAATCGTCCAAGGCGACATCACCGCAGAGACCGTAGATGCGATCGTCAATGCCGCCAATGCCCAGCTGGTCCAAGGCGGGGGCATCGCCGGCGCCATCGTGCGCAGGGGCGGCGAGATCATCCAGACCGAATCCGACCGCTGGGTGGCAAAGCACGGGCCGGTCGAGCACGGCAGCCCGGCCTGGACCAGCGCTGGGAGGCTGGCCTGCAAGTACGTGATCCATGCAGTCGGACCTTACTGGGGCCAGGGCGACGAGGATGCCCGCCTGTATGCCGCCATTGACGGCAGCCTGCGCCGGGCAGAAGACCTCGGGCTGAAGTCAATTGCTCTGCCGGCCATCTCCACCGGCATCTTCGGCTTTCCCAGAGAGCGCGCCGCGCCGATTTTCTTCGATGCCGTTCGCGCGTACTTTGACGGACATCCTTCCAGCCAGTTGAGCCTGGTCAGGCTGGTCATCATCGACGCGCCGACGCTGAACGTCTTCCTCGATCAATTCAAGATCTGGCAGAAAAGCGGCGGTCAATCCCATGATTGAGCCGATCACCTCCATTAAAAATCCAAAAATCCAGCATGTGCGCGCGCTGTTGAGCCGGCGCGAGGAGCGCGAGCGAACGGGCAGGTTCGTCATCGAGGGCGTGCGCCTGATCGAGGAGGCGCTGTCCGCCGGCTGGCTGCCCGAGATGGTTTTAACCTCGCCCGCCCTGTCTGCGCGAGGGCGGGAATTGACTGCTCAACTCAAAGCACACAATACATCCGTCGAAGAGATCGATCCGGGGCTGCTGGAACGCCTCTCCGATACGCAAACCTCGCAGGGCATCCTGGCGGTCGTCTCGCGGAAGCAAATCCCCATCCGGCAGGATTGGGATTTCCTGCTGGTCCTGGACGGGCTGCGCGATCCAGGCAACCTGGGCACGGTGCTGCGCAGTGCCGCTGCCGCCGGCGTGCATGCCTGCCTGTTGACGGCCGGCACGACTGATCCGTTCGCCCCCAAAGTCGTCCGCGCGGGGATGGGCGCCCATTTCCGCCTGCCAATCGAGTTCACTTCCTGGGAAGAGATCCAGGCAGGCGCGGCACGGCAGAAGGCGCGCATTCTAATCGCCGATTCGAGCCGCGGCGAGGTCTGCTGGCGGGCAGACCTGCGCGGACCGCTCGTCCTGGTACTCGGCAGCGAGGCCGAAGGCGCCCAGCCGGCCGCCTATGCTCATGCCGACGAATTGATCCACATCCCCATGCCCGGCGCGAGCGAATCGCTCAACGCCGCGGTCGCCGCCGGTATTTTGCTGTTCGAAATCGTCCGTCAGAGGTCGCAATGAAAATCCGCTCGATCACCTGCTTCTTCGATCCCACCCTGCCTGACGCTGAAAACCTGCTGCATACTCTGACCGCCTTTTCACAGGATGCCTGCGGGCGGCTCATCCGTACAGGATACGAGGTACAGACGGTTCGTCTGGCGAGCACCCCCTTCTGCACCTGGCCGGGGGATTGGCTCGAACGCGCCTGCGAGCTGGAACGACAATCGCGGATCGCCGGGTTTCAATACCTCTCGGTTGGCCCTGCGCTTCCGACGACGCTCGAGGCATACGGGCGTATCCCGGAGCTTCTGGCTGCCGCAGACAGCCTGTTCGCCACCGGCGCAATGACCGATTGTCACGGCGAAATTTCTCTGCCCGCCGTGCGCGCCTGCGCAGAGGCCATCGTCAGAACAACCAGCATCAGCCCGGATGGATTTGCCAACCTACGATTCGCCGCCCTGGCAAACGTCTCACCATTCACGCCATTCCTGCCGGCTGCCTATCACGCCAACGGCGACCCGCCGACCTGCGCAATTGCCGTCGAATGTGCTGATCTGATCCTGGACACCTTCCGAGCGGCCGAAAGCCTCACTGCGGCGCGCCAGGACCTGCTCCGCGCGCTCGAAGCGGAAGCTGCGCGGATGCAGACAGCGCTTGGCGATGTGTGCACGCAGTTCGCCATCCAGTTCAAAGGTTTCGATTTCTCGACCGCCCAGTATCCACAGGATTGGTGCTCGCTCGGTGGAGCTTTAGAAGCCCTCGGCCTGCCCGCTGTCGGAATGAGCGGGACGCTCAGCGCCGCCGCCTTTCTGGCTGACACGCTCGACCGCGGGCGCTGGCAACGCGCAGGCTTCAACGGGCTGTTCCTGCCGGTGATGGAGGATTCGGTCCTGGCCCGCCGCGCCGCCGAGGGAGCACTCAGCGTGCGCGATTTGCTGCTCGTCTCCAGCGTGTGCGGCGCCGGGCTGGACACCGTCCCGCTGCCGGGCGACAGTTCTCCCGCGCAGATCGCCGCGCTGCTGCTCGATGTGGCGGCCCTCTCGGCGCGCCTGCGCAAGCCGCTGACTGCCCGGCTGATGCCCATCCCGGGCAAGACCGCCGGCGAGAAGATCGAGTTCGATTTCGAGTTCTTCGCCAACAGTAAAGTCATGCAGCTGCCAGCCGATCCACTCCACGGGCTGCTGGCCGGGGATGAACTGCTGGAGATCCGCCCGCGTCCCATGTGATCCTGCGAGGGGCAGCCAGTTCGCCGCTGAGGATCTTAGTTGGTTTAGCGAATTTCCTGAAAATCGATCAGGATCAAATTCTCGTCACAGGTATCGAACGTGTCGAACGGATAGGCGCTGGAGAGCGGCAGTCCGGCCTGGTCGATGAGCTGGATAGTCGCCTGCCCGTTCGAAGCGATCGGCTGGTCGGCCAGTTTGATCTCGTAACCGGATTCACCGTAGATCAGGGCAGTGCCGGACATGCCGATCAGCTCGATCGGGCTGCCGTCCAGCACCGCACGCACATAGACGCGAATGCCCTTGATTGGCGCACCCTGGATATCGTAGACCTGACCGGCGACGCCCATCCAATCGCAGCCGCGGGCGGGATCATACTCTGAGGCCGGCAGCGGCAGTCTTTCCTCGATGGCAGCGAATTCATCCAGGTCAGGTGTCTCCGGCGCTTCGCTTGGCTGCCCGGCGGCCTCCGCCGCGGTGGTTGGCACGATTACGACCATTGTGGAGGTTGCGGATGCCGCGATAGGCTCAGTCGCGGCAGGCTCCGGCCTCGCAGGTGTTGCCGCAGGGGCGATCGAGCCTGGAGGATTGGTCGGAAGCGAGGCAAGTTCCGGCAGCGCTGGCGGCGGAAAGGGATTCACTCCGCTGGAAGGATTGATAAAGATCACCAATACGACGGCTGTTACAACCAGAATCCCGAGTAAAACCAGGATAGACAGTAAATTCCAGAGAAATTCGGATTTTTTTGGATTGGCATCCGGGGACACGCTGTTATCCTCCTCAATCCGTCTGGATGGATCAGGGCAGCAGAATCTCGATCGCCGCAGCGCTGTGCTGGGCTTTCAGCCAGTCCTCCAGCGCCTGCTGCTGGAGCGTCAGCCGCGCTTCGGGGGATAGCGCGCGCTGCGTGTCTCTTTCCACCACCTGTAGGAGGTGATAACCAAACTCGGTTTCGATAATTTCACTGAATTCACCAGGCTGTAAGGCAAAGGCAGCCAGCTCCACTTCGATGCGGGTGAGATAACCGCGCGGGAACCAACCGAGGTCGCCGCCTGTCAGCGGATCATATTGGAAAGCCAGATCAGCAAAATTGGCGCCGGCGTTCAATTGAGATAGCACGCGCTCGGCGGTTTCGCGGCTGCGCACCAGAATCTGGCGGGCCTTGACCTGCTCGATCGGATCAGGCACGTCAGCCAGGATCCGATCACGCTGCCAGGCGGCGCGGATGGAGCGCGTCAGGGCTGAGCGGTAACTCGATTCAGTGTAGCCATTTTGGGTCAACCAGTCGGTAAACAGGATTTCGTCCCCTTTTTGAAGCTTGATCGCGGCGATTCTGGCGTCCAGATCAGCCTCGTTTAAATCAAAGCCGGCCTGTGAGGCAGCCCGGGCAAGCAATGTCTGGTCGACCAGCTCAGCCAGCGCCATCTGGCGCTGCTCGTCGGCCTGGCGCTCGACGCCCAGTTCGGCATCGGCCGCCTGAATTTGAGCGAGTTGCGCCTCGAATTCCGCCAGCGGGATCCCCTCCCCGTTTACCCGCAGCGCCAGCGGCTCGGGCGTCGGGGTAACGGTCGGCGCCGGCTGGGTCAATGTGGCGGTGGACGAGATTTGCGGGCTGCTCTGACCGGTCGGGGTCGTCCTCTCCACGGCGAGGTCGCAGCCAGCAAGCAGCGATACAAGGACTACAACCAGAATAATGGCGAGCCCTGGCAGCGATGTTCGTTTTGGGTGCATGGCACAGATTATACCCGATCTGGTTTTCCACCACGCGGGCTGTCACAAGTCAAACAGGCTGCCTCACGGCAGCCTGTCCTTGCATTCATGGAAACCAAAGTGGTTTAGTACTCCGGCATCGGAGGCGGAGCGGGTTTTTCCTTCTCGGGCACGTCGGTGATCAGCGCCTCGGTGGTCAGGATCATCGCCGCGATCGAAGCAGCGTTTTCCAGCGCGCCGCGGGTAACCTTGGCAGGATCAATCACGCCGCCCTTGACCATGTTCATGTACTCGTCGCGCAGCACGTCGTAACCGATCTTCAAGTCTTTCGCTTTCTTCTGCGCCTGGCGGACGCCCTCGACGATCACAGAGCCTTCCTTACCGGCATTCTCGACCAGCTTGCGCATCGGCACTTCGAGCGCCTTGCGGACGATGTTGACGCCGATCTGCTCGTCCTCGTCCTGCATCTTGACCTTATCCAGGCTGGGGACGGCGTTGATCAGCGCCACGCCGCCGCCCGGAACGATACCTTCCTCCACCGCGGCACGGGTCGCCGAGAGAGCGTCCTCGACGCGGTGCTTCTTTTCCTTCAGTTCGGTCTCGGTCGCGGCGCCGACGCGAATGATCGCCACACCGCCGGAAAGCTTGGCCAGGCGTTCCTGCAGTTTCTCGCGGTCGTAGTCGCTGGTGGTCTTATCGATCTCGACCCGGATTTGCTCGATGCGCCCGCGGATTTCCTTTTCCTCGCCCTTGCCGCCGACGACCGTGGTGTTGTCCTTATCGGCGACGACTTTCTCTGCCCGGCCGAGGTCAGCAATGGTGGTGGTTTCGAGCTTGCGGCCGGTTTCCTCGGAGATAACGCTCGCGCCGGTCAGCACGGCGATGTCTTGCAGCATAGCCTTGCGGCGGTCGCCGAATCCGGGGGCTTTGACGGCCAGCACGTTGAGCATGCCGCGCAGCTTGTTGAGCACCAGGGTCGCCAGGGCTTCACCATCGATGTCCTCGGCGATGATCACCAGGTCGCGCTTGCCAACCTGTACCATTTTCTCCAGCACAGGAACGATGTCCTGGGCGGCCGAAATTTTCTTGTCGTGGATCAGGATATAGGGTTCCTGGATCACCGATTCCATGTGCTCAGGGTCGGTGATGAAGTAAGGGGAGATATAACCGCGGTCGAACTGCATACCCTCAACGTACTCAGTTTCGAATTCCAGGCCTTTGGATTCTTCGACCGTGATGACGCCGTCTTTGCCAACCTTGTCCATCACCTCAGCAATCAACTCGCCGATGGTGCGGTCCTGGGCAGAGATGGTGGCGACGTTGGCGATTTCCTCTTTGGTAGTGATCGTGATCGACTGCTCGCGGATCGAGTCGGCGACTGCCTTGGAGGCGGCTTCGATGCCGCGCTTGAGCAGCATCGGGTTGGCGCCGGCAGCCAGAGTCTTCAGTCCCTCGCTGACGATCGCGTGCGCAAGTACGGTGGAAGTGGTGGTGCCGTCGCCGGCGATGTCATTGGTCTTGGTGGCGGCTTCTTTGAGCAGCTGCGCACCCATGTTCTCGAACGGATCCTCGAGCTCGATTTCTTTGGCAACGGTCACACCGTCGTGGGTGATGGTCGGGGAGCCGAATTTACGATCCAGGGCTACGTTGCGGCCTTTCGGGCCGAGCGTAGTTGCCACAGAGTTCGCGACAATATCGATGCCGGCCTTCAAACGGCGGCGGGCGTCTTCCGAAAATACCAATTGTTTGGCTGCCATAGGTGTTCTCCTTATATGTTTAATATCGAAAATTACTTGGTTTCGACGATCGCGAGCAGGTCGCTCTCGCGTAAAATCAACAATTTCTTGCCTTCAACCTTGATTTCTGTACCGGCGTATTTCGCAAACAGAACCGTGTCCCCCACCTTGACGTCCATGGGGATGCGCTTGCCATCCTCATCCCGATCACCGGGGCCAATGGACAGAACAACACCTTTTTGCGGTTTTTCTTTGGCAGTTTCCGGTAAGACAATACCGCCCGCTGTCACTTCCTCCTGCTCCAACGGTTCGATCACTACGCGACTGCCTAAGGGTTTGAGATTAATCGTCATTGATACCTCCCATTTCAGGTTGTTTGGTGGATTTTCCATCTTTTTAGCACTCTACCAACAAGAGTGCTAAAATCAGCCAAAATAATACTCGCCTTTTTGGCAGAAGTCAAGGGGTTATGATCCCCTCTTATAAAATTCTGATATTCCTATTCAGGCTGGCTCAGGGCGAGGCGACGGCAGCCCCCGCGCAGATTTGTTCACTCGGACTGATAATCGCTGAAACTTCGGCATCATTGCCGTAGGCTGCCCGAACTTCCGCCAACACCTTGACCGCCTCGGCGCAGTAGTTGTTGGCGGGACGGTGCATGCCCGCCAGGACAGAGCCGTAGGTATAGTAATAGATCAGGGTGCGGTTGTTCAACGGCTGCCCGCTGACCGTGATGGGCGCGTCGGTTTCCTCGTTGCAGCGGCGCACTTCGCAGCTAACTTTGGCATCGCAGCCGTAGACCGCGCACTGCAACGCCGGTATAGCGCTTTCATAGTTGCGCGCCTTAAAGTAGACCACGCCCAGCTGACCGTAGATATCCGGGTCCGCCGGGAGCATATCCAGCGCCGTGCGTACGTTGAGCGCTGCGGCGAAGAACTCGCCCATTTGCGAATAGGTTTTCGCAATGGACAGGTATGGAATGGGATCGTTGACGCCGATTTGTTTGTTGATCACAACCGCCTTGGCGTAAAACTCGAGCGCTTGATCGTACATTTGCTTCATGCGCAGTTCGTTGGTCGAGCGCAGACCGAGCGTGCGGTAATTGGTACCGATGGATATATACAGCGGGGTGAAGTTGGGGGAAATTGCCGCCGCTTTTTGATACTCGGCAATCGCTCCCTCGTAATTGCTGAGTGATTCCTGCACATACCCGCTGACGCGGTGGACGTCCATCAGGCTGTCATCTCTTGCGAGCGCCAGCTCGATATTCTGCTCCGCCTGCAGCCATTTTTGCTGGTCAACCAGAATTTCAGCGTAAAACGCCAGGGCGAGCGCATTCTGGTTGTCCAACTGCAGGGCACGGATGGCTGCCTGCTCCGCCTGAGTCAGGTTGTAAGCCGCCTCATCACCGGAGATATCTGGATTGGCGTACCAGTCGTAGACCAGCGCACGGATTGCCTGGACACGGGGACTGTCCGGCGCGATATCGGTGGCGCGGTCGATGGTCGCTTTGGCGTCTCTCAGACGCTGCTGGCTGTCAGTCAGCGTGGTCGAAAGGCTGGAATAGTAAGCCTGGATCCGGGCCAGATCTGCCATCAACCCTGCATTTTGCGGGTCGAGCTCAACCGCCTTTTTATACGCCTCGATTGCTCTCTGCAGGTTGCCGGCGGTGAACTGGGCCTCGGCCTCCAACGCAAAGGAATTGGCCACACGCGTCGGCGTGCCGGTTGGCAGGAACAACTGCTTGACCTCGCCGCGCTCGAAGCCGAGCAGCAGATACACCCCCGCGATGATCAGCCCCAACAGGAGGACGATACGATATGGGTTGAACCGCGAAAATTGCCGGTGGAATAAGGATCGCTTCGGATCGATCTGAATCATTTCAAAGGACTCACGGTGTTGGTGAGGGTAAAGCCGTCGGCGCCGCGCCCGAAGCGACCAGTTCGCAGGTATTGATGATCTCCTGGGCATTGACCACCGAAGCCTCTTCGATGCTGACCCCGTCGATCACCGCCTGGGCGATCAACAGGGCCTCGCCGCAGTCGCCCTGGCGAGCCAGCGCCAATCCGTACAGGTAATAATATTCAGAGATCGGCCAGTAATCCAACGGCAGCCCCTCGACTGTTTCGCCGGTTTCCGCCGTGCCGCCGCGCACTGCCATTCGCAGGGCAGTGATCGCTTTGGGGAAATCGCGGTTGCGGTAATGCATTACGCCGAGGTTGCCATACAGGTAAGGGTCGGTTGGGGCGCGCTCGATCGCCAGTTCAGCGTATTGGATCGCGTTGGCAAACTCGCCCTGCGTGGCGTAGGTGCGCGAAAGGTAAGTGTATGGCAGCGGGTCGGTGGGATTGAGCGGGATGGCGTTGGTGAATTCGCGGATGGCGTTGGGATAATCCTGCAGCGCGCGGTAGTTGCGCCCCAGGTAGATGTGCAAATCAGCGATGTTCGGGTTGATCGCAACCGCGGCCGCAAATTCGCGCACAGCCTCTTCGTAATTGCTGGTCAGCTCGAGTACGACGCCGCGGGCGCGGTGGGTTTCGAGAAGATTTGCTCCCAGCGACTCAGCCTTACGTGAATATTCGATTGCCCGGTTGAGGGTTTCCAGATCGCCAGTCGGCGAGCTGGACTTCAGGGCGAGGATTTCAGCCAGGTAGGCGTAGGGTATAGGGTTGTTCGGCTCCAGGTTGATCGCCTGGTTCAATGAAGATTCGCCTTCCAGGTAATTTCCCATCAATCCCAGGGCATATCCGCGCAGCGCGAGCGCCTGAGCGTTGTTGGGGTTAACCACCAGCGCATTGCCTGCGTTATCCACAGCCTCCTGATACTGTCCCAGATAGATATGCATGCGGGAAATCGATATGAAGATAGTCGGATTATCGGCGGCGACGAGCGAAGCAGATTTATACACCTGGATCGCCTGGGATAACTTGCCTTCCTTGACCAGCGCCTCGGCTTCGTTGATATAAGATTCAGGCGCCCGGGTTGGCGTGAAGGTTGGGATGAATAAAGGCGGCGTCTGGGGGACAACCATCTGATTGACGTACACCGCCCCGCCGACCAGCGCCAGCAGGATCAGGATGGTGAGCGGGTTCGAGCGCCTTCGCCGCCGGTTCATTTTCAATTTACTGCCGCGTAAATACATATCTTCATATTACCATTACGTTAAAACAAACGTCAAGCGCAGCGCGTCTAAGCTCGCAGTGGCAACCTTCTGTTATTTTCTGCTTGCCATCCCCTAATCTTGGGTCTAGAATCTTGGCATGCGGTTCGACGTTTTCTCGCTCTTCCCCCTGGTGATGCAGCCGTATCTGGAAACGAGCATCCTCCAGCGCGCCCAGCAAAACGGGCTGGTGGAGGTACACCTGCACGACATCCGCGCCTGGACGACGGATAAACACCACATCACCGACGATGCGCCCTTCGGCGGGGGCGGCGGGATGGTGATGAAGCCCGAGCCGATCTTCGCCTGCCTGGAGGACGTGCTTGGCAGCCCGCCTATCTGCCCGGTGATCCTGCTGGATCCGCAGGGGCGCACCTACACGCAGCAGGTCGCCGCCGAGCTGGCCTCGCACCCGCGGCTGGCGCTTTTGTGCGGGCGCTATGAGGGCATCGACGAACGCGTGCGCCAGCATCTGGTGACCGATGAGATCTCCATTGGAGATTACGTGCTCACCGGCGGAGAGCTCCCGGCGCTGATCCTGATCGACAGCATCGCCCGTCTGCTGCCCGGCGTGCTTGGAGACCCGGACGGCGCCCAGGACGACTCGTTTGCCAGCGGGCTGCTGGAATACCCGCATTACACCCGCCCGGTGGAATTTCGCGGCTGGCGCGTGCCGGAGGTGCTGCTATCCGGCAACCACGCTGAAATCACCCGCTGGCGGCGTGAGCAGGCCTTACTGCGTACGTACCAGCGCCGGCCAGATTTGTTGACAAGGGCGGATCTTTCAGCAAATGACCGGAAATTTCTCGACATACTACGAACATCCGAAAAGCCAAACGAATTAAACCAATCAAATCCGGATGATTCATCCAAAAATCCAACCGAGCAATAAATACACTACTACTTAACTGAGGTGGTCCAATGAGCAGCAGGTTTAATTTTGGCAAGACATTTTTACTTGGTTTTGGTTTCTTCGGCGTCAGCGTCATCTGGAGCATTTACAACGCCTATGTACCTATCTTTCTGGCAAACAAATTCAACCTCGCTCCTGCTTTGATCGGCTTCTTTATGACGCTGGACAATATCGCGGCGCTGTTGATCCAACCGCCAATCGGCGCCTGGTCTGACCGCCTGCGCACCCCAATCGGCAGGCGGATGCCCTTTATCCTCGTTGGCGCGCCGATCGGCGCACTGGCGTTTGGCTTAATCCCAATACAGAGCATTCTTCCGTTGTTCGTGGCATGCACCAGCACGCTTTTGTTAAGCATGGCGCTCTGGCGAACGCCGGTCGTCGCCTTGATGCCGGATATTACCCCGTCGCATTACCGCTCGCAGGCTAACGGCATCATCAACTTCATGGGCGGGATCGGCGCAATCATCGCTTTCTTGTATGGCGCGGATCTATACGACATGAATCCGGCATATCCGTTTTGGCTCGGCAGCGCGCTGGTGATCCTTTCGGCGCTGCTCGTTTTCATCTTCATCCGCGAGCCGAAAGAATTCGAAACCAGCGACGCCACCCCGCCAAACCTGTGGGTCAGTCTTCGAAAAGTCATGAAGGAGGAGGAAAAGTCGCCGCTGCGTATCCTGCTGGCGATCTTCTTCTGGTTTGTTGCCTATAATGCCATCGAAGCCTTCTTCACTCTCTATGCGGTCAACCATCTGGGCCTGCCCGAATCAGACGGGGCCAGGCTGCTTGGGCAGCTGTCGCTCCTGTTTGTAATTATGGCGCTGCCGGCGGGCTTCATCGGCGCGCGAATCGGCAGAAGGAACACAATTGCGATCGGGATCATCTTGCTGGCTGCCTGCATGGTTTCCATGTATGCCATCCCCGCGGATACACTGAACCTTCTGCTTGGCAAAGCGCCCGTTCTGGGCAACATCCCGGTTGTCGGGGTTATCCTGATGGTCGCCGGTATCGCCTGGGCGTTGATCAACATCAACTCGCTGCCCATGGTTGTCGATATGACCGACGACCTGCACATTGGCACCTACACCGGCCTGTATTATCTGTTCTCGACGCTGGCGGCAATCTTGGGACCGAATATCAACGGATTGATCGTCCAATTCAGCGGCAGGAACTACGCCCTGATCATGATCGTCGGTCCAATTTTTATGCTGATCGCGTTGTTTATGATGATCGGTGTGCGCCGCGGCGAGGCCAAAAGACGCTCTTGACAAAAAGGAGGTGGAATATTCAAAAGCACTTGCTAGCAAGCAAATTCAGTTGTATACTTGGGACATGTTCGGAAGGCGTATAAGAACACGCCAACCACATGAAAAATCAGCTTTCCCCAATTTTCATCCACTTATCAGGAGGAGAAACTCGTATGAATAAGAAGCTGTACTTGATTTTTGCCGTCATTCTGATGGCATCCATGGCGTTGGCTGCCTGCCAAAAAGCAACGCCGACACCCGCACCAGTGGTTGAGCAACCCACAAAAGCGCCAGAGCCGACAGCGGTTCCGCCGACGGCTGTTCCACCCACGGCAGTCCCCGAAAAAGTCTACAAGATTTGCCAAGTAACAGACACTGGCGGTATCGACGACAAATCCTTCAACGCGACAGCCTGGAAGGGTGTTGAGGAAGCCATAGCCGAATTTGGGGTTGAAGGAAAATACCTTGAATCTCAACAGCAAACCGACTACGAGAAGAACATCAACGCCTTCATCGAAGACGGCTGCGATCTGATCGTCACGGTCGGCTTCCTGCTTGGCGACGCCACCCAGGCATTGGCTGAAGCCAATCCCGATCAGATGTTCTCCATCGTTGACTACGGCTACGATCCTGTGATCCCGAACGTGCTTGCGCAGGTCTTTGACACAGACCAGGCTGCCTTCCTGGCCGGGTACGTTGCCGCCGCCTCCACCAAGACCGGCAAAGTCGCCACCTTCGGCGGCATCCAGATCCCGACCGTGACCGTGTTCATGGACGGCTTCTGGTACGGCGTCCAATACTACAACGAGAAGAAGGGCGCGAACGTGGAAGTCCTCGGTTGGGATCCCGCCGCGCAAACTGGCCAGTTCACCGGCAACTTCGAGAGCCTGGACGACGGCCGCACCCTCGGACAGACCTTCATGGACGAAGGCGCTGACATCATCATGCCCGTCGCCGGCCCGGTTGGACAGGGTACTGCTGCTGCTTGCCAGGAACGCGGCGATGCCTGGGTGATCGGCGTCGATGACGACTGGACACAGACCGTGCCCCAGTTCGCGGACGTCATTCTAACCTCTGTTCTCAAGAAGATGAACTCCACCACCCTCCAAGCGACCAAGATGGTAATCGAAGGCACCTTCGCTGGTGGTTTCGTGACCGGTACTCTTGAGAACTCCGGCGTCGATATCGCGCCGATTGCTGCCTCCGCATTGACTCCTGAACTCACCGCCGAGCTCGAGGAGATCCGCGCTGGGATCATCAGCGGCGAAATTAAGACCAAACCGTAATATCACCGACAGGTACAAAAGGGCTGGCAATTGCCAGCCCTTTTTCATTCCCTCTGAGCCTCATTTCCTTGGATGTAACACCCATCAACACGAACTAACCGTTCTCAATAGATGTCAACTGGATATTTTTGGGCGATCATCCATATTAAGGCATTCCACTGCTATTGTCCAATTCCTCCCCCATTATTTATCTCAACAGAATCGCCATTATGGTAAAATATCTTCACAATTTAATCCCCCTGGAGAAAAGATATGACCCCGGTATTGGAGCTTCGCGGCATTACTAAGCGATTCCCTGGAGTGCTGGCGAATGATCATATCGATTTAACCCTTGAAAAAGGGGCAATCCACGCTCTGCTCGGTGAGAACGGAGCCGGAAAAACGACGTTGATGAACATCCTTTACGGACTTTATCGTCCGGACGAGGGGGAAATTTTTGTTAACGGCGAAAAAATCGATATTCATTCCCCTTCAGATGCGATCCGACGAGGAATTGGCATGGTTCACCAGCATTTTATGCTGATCCCTGTCTTTACCGTGACCGAGAATGTAATGCTTGGGGATGAAACCACCAGGCGGGGAGGTTTTCTCGATCGAGAGAAGGCGGCCAATAGAATCCGGCAAATATCTGAGCAATACGGATTGCATGTCGATCCGAACAGCTTTGTGAAAGACCTTCCTGTCGGCGTCCAACAGCGAGTCGAGATCATCAAGCTCTTATACCGCGAGGCGGATATTCTGATTTTTGACGAGCCGACCGCCGTTCTGACACCGCAGGAAGCGGATGAGTTGTTTGGCATCATGCACTCACTGACCTCCCAGGGCAAGTCAATTATCTTCATCACGCACAAACTCCGAGAAGTTCTGGACGTCTCGGACATTATCACAGTAATTCGCCGCGGCAAGGTGGTTGGCTCGACCACGCCCGCTGAAGCCGATCAAAAAACACTGGCTTCGATGATGGTAGGCAGAGAAGTGGATCTCGTACTCGAGAAGGATCCGCCCAAGATCGGGGATGTGGTTTTGACGGTCGAAAATTTGCTGGTCACCGATGACGTCGATCAGATCGCGGTCGAAAACGTCAGCTTTGATGTCAAGGCCGGAGAGATCCTGGGCGTCGCCGGTGTGCAGGGAAACGGACAAACCGAGCTGGTTGAAGCGCTCACAGGCCTTCGTAAAAAGGAAAGCGGTAAAGTATCCTTGTTAGGAAAAGACATCACCCACAGTCCGGTTCGCATGATCACGGAAGCCGGCACCGGCCATGTGCCCGAAGATCGCCAGCGGGATGGATTGATGCTGCCCTTCCCTGTGATGGATAATTTAATCCTGTGCACTTATTACCAAAAGCCATTTGCTAACGGCGTGTTGATTCAATGGGATCTTGCGCTCAAAAACGCAGAAAAATTGATCACGGATTTTGATATCCGTACTCCCAGCCCATTGACTTCCGTAGGCTCGCTCTCCGGAGGGAATCAGCAGAAAGTGATCGTTGCTCGTGAACTCTCCCGACCACTGCACCTGCTGATCGCATCCCAACCCACCCGCGGCCTGGATGTCGGCTCGATCGAATACATTCATACCCAAATTCTCAAACGTCGTGATGACGGCGTCGCGGTTTTACTTGTATCAACTGAACTCGATGAGATCCTTCAGCTTTCTGACCGAATAGCGGTGATGTTCCAGGGCCGGATCACAGCAATTGTACCCGCTCAGGAAGCCACCAAAGAGTATATCGGTCTCCTCATGGCGGGTATCCCAGAGGATGAAGCCAAGAAACAAGTACACACACGACCATCCAATATATAAAAGGGGTGCCACTTGAATAAACCTGAACCACCTAAAAAACAAGATGCCGGGAAAGTCCTGCTGCAGGAACTGAATAGGTCCCCTAACAACAAGAAAGATCAAGGCAGGCGCCGCCGCGGACAAACCCTCCTGATCCCGCTGCTGGCAGTGGTCACCGGGCTGATTATTGGCGCGATCTTCATCATATTTACTACAGAAAGTGTATATGCCGCCTTCGGGGAATCGATCGGCGCAGGGTTAATAGCTAGCTGGGATGCCGTCTCAATCGCCTATGTCTCTCTCTTCGAGGGCGCAGTCGGCAGCCCGGCTCGTATGATATCGGCCGTTCAGGGCGGCGATCCCTTGACAATCCGCCGGGCGTTCAATCCTTTTCTTGAAAGCCTTGTGGCTTCAACTCCGTACATCTTTGGTGGTTTGGCGGTTGCGCTGGGTTTCCGCGCCGGAGTTTTCAACATCGGCGTCGAAGGTCAGCTGTTTATGGGCGCCATCTTTTCAACCTATGCCGGTTATGCCATCAAGGGCTTACCGGCTATCATTCACATCCCGATTGCTCTATTAGCAGGCGCATTAGGAGGTGCGATCTGGGGCTTCATCCCCGGCTGGTTGAAAGCCAAAACCGGCGGGCACGAAGTGATCAACACAATCATGATGAATTACATCGCCTTCCGGATCAGCGACTACCTGCTCACGGGTCCGATGAAAAGGCCAGACTCTTTTAACCCGGTCAGCCCCACCATTGAACCCAGCGCCTGGCTGCCTCAATTTTTTCAATCTCCAATCCGTTTTCATCTGGGTTTCTTCATCGCACTCGGAGTCGCCTACCTCGTTTACTGGTATTTGTTCAAGACAACCTGGGGATTTGACCTGCGGTCTGTGGGCACGAACCCGGATGCCGCCCAGTACGCCGGGATGAATGTTACCCGCAACATTGTCCTTGCCATGGCTCTTTCGGGTGCACTGGCGGGGCTTGCTGGAGCGAATGAGGTGCTCGGCGTCAATCACAATTTAGCCATGGCTTTCTCATCAGGCTACGGTTTTGACAGCATTGCTCTTTCGCTGCTGGGAAATAACCATCCGGTGGGCGTGATCCTGGCATCGCTGTTGTTTGGTACTCTACGAAATGGAGCAACGCGGATGCAGCTCAACGCGGGCATCCCGATCGACATTATCTCGATTTTGCAGGCGGTGATCCTGGCGTTTATCGCCGCTCCTGCGATTATCCGTACGATTTATCGGCTTAAGAAACCGGCTGTTGAAGAAGGCGGAGTCACCATCCGCAGTTGGGGAGGGCAGTAATCATGGCAACTACGACCACTACCTTCCATAAGCATGTAGAACGTGTGTCCCCGGTCCGTCAGCGGGTGATGGGGGCCATTTTCTTGTTGCTTGGCTTGATTATCTGGTTCTTTTTCACGCGCAATCTGTCGCCCGAAACTGTCACATCATTCGGTCTGAGCACAGCAAATGCAAAGACCCAATTATCCCCCTGGATCATCCCAACCCAACTGGCGCTGTACGTCCTGGCGGTCATTTGCGCCGTGATGGGCGGGTACCAGTTGGCGCGAGGATTTCAAAGGTTTACCAACGGCGCCCTCGGCATTGTTGTCGGTCTGTTCATTTTCGGATTCCTGATCTGGGCAGCCGGTGGAAAAACCATGAATCTGGTCGGATTGTTCAACTCAACGTTGAGTAAAGCAATACCGATCACCCTGGGAGCTCTATCCGGCGTCCTTTGCGAACGGGCAGGTGTCGTTAACATCGCTATCGAAGGGATGATGTTAATGGCTGCTATGGTATCTGCCCTGATTGGCAGCCTGACGCACAGTGTCTGGGTCGGATTGCTTGCTGGCATCCTGGTTGGCGCCTTAATGGCACTCATCCACGGCGTGTTGTCGATCAAGTACAAAACCAACCAGATCATATCCGGCACGGTGATCAATATTCTTGCGACTGGATTAACGTCATATATTTCGGCGAAATTCCTGCAAGTATATGAAGACCTGAACAATCCCGGGATCTTCAAACCCTGGCCGATTCCCGGTCTTGCGGATATTCCCATTCTCGGAGAGATATTCTTCAACAATAACATCTTTGTATATGGGATGTTCGTTTTCTTGATCGTTTTACAGATCGCGATCTTCCAAACGAAATGGGGGCTGCGCCTGCGCTCAGTCGGCGAACACCCTAAAGCTGCGGATACGCTTGGAATTAACGTTTTCAAAACACGTTATATGGCGGTCCTGCTCGGCGGGATGATGGCCGGATTTGCCGGTGCATATTTCACTGTTGGATCATCCGGACGTTTTGACGAGGTGATGACCGCGGGACGCGGATTCATCGGTCTGGCAGCGATGATCTTTGGCAACTGGACCCCCTTCGGTTCGTTCGGCGCCGGCGTGATCTTCGGTTTTGCGGACTCGATTGCGACCCGAGTCGCCATCCTTGGAATTCCAATCCCCTCTGAATTCCTTCTCATGGCGCCTTATGTGGCAACCATGATCGTTCTGGCGGGCGTGATCGGCAAAGGTCAAGTTCCCGCTGCTGACGGCGTTCCATACGAGAAAGAATAAGCTACCAGACCACACCACCTGCATCCGGGCTCCTGTTCTCAGCGAGCCCGGATTTGCATGTAACGGTCATGTAACGGTCATGGAACGGGTGCATGGTAAAACCATGGTGTGAGCACTTGCAATTTTCTCAAAAGCAGGGTATGAATTAGCAGCCACCTGCAACCACAGGCGGCGGTCCATCGTACATATCATGAGTCCGGTCACAACCTCATCACCGGTCAGAAATATTCTAGCGGTATTCCTGGCGGAGAACAAGCCCATGACCACGATCACAGTAAACGAAATCAGTAAACGTTTTGGACAACAAATCGCTGTCGACCATGTTTCCTTTTCGGTCGAGCCGGGTGAGATATTCGGATTGCTCGGTCCCAACGGCGCCGGTAAGACCACCACCCTGCGCATCATCCTGGATATTTTTAAACCCGACTCTGGAGAGGTTGAAATCTTCGGCGGGGCGATGAGCGAAGCAAAAAAGGACCGCATCGGCTACCTGCCCGAGGAACGCGGGCTTTATCAGGACATCCAACTGGAAGCGTGCCTGGTCTATCTGGCGACGCTGAAAGGATTGACAACCGAAGAGGCTACCAAACGCGTGCGCGCCTGGCTGGAGCGCTTCGACCTGAGCGATGACCGCAGGAAAAAAGTAAAAGAGCTGAGTAAGGGCATGCAGCAGAAAGCTCAGTTGATCTCGGCTCTGGTGCATGATCCCGAGCTGATCATCATCGATGAGCCGTTCTCCGCCCTCGACCCGGTCAACACCCAGATGGTCAAAGACCTGCTGCGCGAAGAACGCGGCCGAGGCAAGACCATCATTATGTGCACGCACCAGATGCACCAGGTGGAAGAATTATGCGACCGCCTGGTGCTGATCAACCGCGGGCAGGTCGTCCTCTACGGTCAACTGGCTGAAATCCGCCGCGAATACACCGGCAGGGACGTGATCGTCCACGCCCTTGACGGCCTGCCAACCGCCATCCCGGGCGTGCTCAGCATTCAGAAGGAAAATTCGGCCACGCGCCTTCATCTTGCCCAGACGCTTTCACCTCAGGAGCTGCTGCGCTACCTGGTTTCCAAAGACATCGCCATCGATAAATTCGAGATGGCGATGCCCACCCTGGATGAAATTTTCATCCAGATCGTCACCGCAGGTGAAACACTGCCATGAACAAAGTCTGGCTGGTCATCAAGCACGAATACCTGCGCCACGTCCTGCGCAAGCGGTTCATCGTATCGGTCCTCTCAGTACCGTTTTTTATCCTGATTATGGTTGGCATCGCATTGATCACTGTGCTAGTGATGAGCGACTGGCGCCCGATTGGCTACGTCGATCATTCGGGCGTCCTGGCAGGTGCACAGCCGTTGCCCGAACAGAAAGAGCGCCGCTCCAGGTCGGTCGAGATCCAAACCTTCGATTCGGAAGATGCAGCTCTCCAGGCGGTCAACAATGGAGAGATCCAGGCTGCCTTCATCCTTGCCGCGGATTATCGTGAAACCGGCGCTGTGTCGGTCATTGTCGATGATAACTTGAGCGACAACGCCAGCCAGGATTTCCGCGAGTTCTTGCTGCAAAACCTCCTCAAGGATCAACCGGCGGGAATCCAGGAACGCATCCTGGAAGGTCCGGCGCTGGTTTTCCGTTCGCTGGCCGACAGCCGTGAATTCGCTGAAAACAACATATTGGGGCTGTTGGTGCCGCTGGTAGCCGGCATCATGTTGATCGTCGCCATCAACGTCAGCGGCGGCTATTTGCTCCAGGCCGTGACCGAAGAGAAAGAAAACCGCACGATTGAGATGGTCGTCACCTCGATATCCCCCACCCAGCTGATGGCAGGGAAAATATTCGGAAACCTCTCGGTCGGACTGACTCAGTTGATCATCTGGGCGCTCACCGGTGCCGGCGGTGTAGCGCTGGTAATGCGCCTCTTTCCTGAAATCAGCGGCTCAGGCCTGGATTTATCCTTTTTGGGCTTGATGCTGATCACCTTCCTGCCGGCGTTCGTGATGATCGCCGCTCTGATGGCGATGGTCGGCGCCACAGCAGCCGAGGCCCGCGACGCACAGCAGATCGCCGGTTTGTTTTCTCTCCCGGTCGTCTTTCCGATGTGGTTCCTGATGGTGATTATCGAAAAACCCAACAGCCCGCTGGCCGTGATCATGAGTCTCATACCGTTCACTTCGCCGCTGACGCTGCCCATGCGTTCGGTGCTTACCACCGTTCCCGCCTGGCAGATTGCCCTGGCGATCGGGCTGCTGGTTGCAAGCGCCGCCGCGGCCGTCTGGCTGGCCAGCCGCGCCTTTCGACTGGGCCTGCTTCGTTATGGTAAATCGCTTTCCTTGCGCGAAATAATGAGCCGGGCCAAATCATGATATCCACTTGAACCAACCCTTAGGGATTGCAGCATGAAAACATCGCTGGTTCTCAAATACGAATTTCGGAAAACGTTTCTCAGCCGCTCCTTTCTGGCAACCCTGTTCCTGGTGCCCATCGCTGGGTTTGCGGTACTGTTGATCGTCAATAACATCCAGAGTAAAAACCAGGCCTCCGCCTCCCTGGCCGAGCTGGCCCTGGAGACCGCAGCGCCGGGAGCGCAGGGCTTCGTCGATCACAGCGGTTTGATTACCGCTGTCCCCGCTGAGTTGAGCGATGTCTTCATCCAATACCCGGATTTTGCCAGTGTATCGGCGGCCCTGGAAAAAAGGGAAATTACCGCCTTCTTCATCATCACACGGGATTTCATGAACAGCGGCACGATCGAGGTATACCGCCCGGATTTCAACCCGATCGGGGGCATGGATTCAGCAGGCAACCTGACCCTGTTGATCAACGCCAACCTGCTGAGGGATCATCCGCAGGTGCTCGAGCGCATTCAAGCACCCGACAATTTAAACATTCAATACCTGAATAAACCCACAGGTACAGGCATCGACTCTAACTGGGTTCTCTCTCTTCCATATATTATTACCATCCTTTTTTACTTCTTTGTTTTGGGATCAGCCAGCCTGCTGTTAAGCAGCGTTACGAAAGAGAAAGAAAACCGGACGATTGAAATCCTGATGACCTCCCTCACCCCACTGCAGATGCTCACCGGGAAGATCGTTGCTCTCGGCTTGACCGGTCTGCTGCAAACCATCGTCTGGATGGGCGCCGGCTGGTTGATGCTGCAATTCACCAACCGCAGCGCGGCTTCAGCCCAGGCCATCCAGCTGCCGGCATCCATTCTGATCTGGGGTGCGGTCTTTTTCATCCTCGGCTATGCCATCTACGCCAGTTTGATGGCCGGCATCGGGGCGCTGGTAGCAAATTTGAAGGAATCTTCCACTGCTACCGTGCTGGTGATGATACCGCTGATGATCCCGTTAATGCTCGTTGGCGCCCTGCTGGAAAAACCCAATTCCGCGATTTCTCTCGGATTGAGCCTGTTCCCGCTCACCTCGCCGGTGGCAATGATGACTCGCCTCTCGGCGGTGGATTTACCGCTCTGGCAGCCGGCTCTCGCGGTGCTTCTTCAGGCGCTGACCGCTGTTCTGATCGTCCGGGCTGTTGCGGGCATGTTCCGCGCACAGAATTTGCTGGCCGGCGGCGAATTCAAGCCAGGAATGTTTTTTCGCGCGTTGTTTGGACGCATCTGATTACCTCCTTTGTATCCCAACCGGAAAGGTCAGGAGGGAAATGCCGCATTTACATCCGTAAGAATTATGCTTGCTTGCGAATTTTAGGCGTGTTATAATTTTTAAACGGAGATCATAGCAGAGGACATTGCAGCCGGATATTTTCAAGGGCTGAAGCCCAAGGAATCCCTGAATAGATCAAGTAAATAACCGAACCAAAAACCGCATCTGTACGGAAGAATTCATGCGGTTCATCCACAAATTAACACAGCCATGGAAAAACAAAAAATGAATGTAAATGAATTGGTGAAAGTCCCACTGGCAGACCTGCGCGAGAAGGCGATTCAGCTCGGTGTGCCAAATGCTCATCGGTTGAAGAAAGAAAGCCTGATCATCCGCATACGCCAGTTCGAAGCCGAACAAGAAGGCGAGGAAGTACGCGGCGGCGTGTTGGAAATCATGCCCGAGGGGATCGGTTTTCTGCGCACCAACTACCAGATGGGACCGGAGGACGTTTACGTCTCGCAGGCACAGCTTCGTCGTTATGAACTGCGCACGGGCGATCTGGTCATCGGGGCAGTGCGCCCGCCGCGCGAATCCGAACGGCATTATGGGCTGCTCAAGGTGGAATCAATCAATGGACAGACACCCGAAGAAGCCCGCGACCGCCCCAACTTCGAACGCCTGACCCCCATTTTTCCGGAGAAACGCTACGACCTGGAAACAGACCGCACCATCATCTCGACTCGCCTGATTAACCTGGTAGCGCCCATCGGTCGCGGGCAGCGCGGCATGATCGTTTCTCCTCCCAAGGCCGGCAAGACCACCATCATGAAACAGATCGCCAACGCGATCTCGGCAAAAAACCCGGACCACCATCAGATCATTGCGCTGATCGGCGAACGCCCGGAAGAAGTGACCGACATGGACCGCTCGGTTGAGGCTGAGGTTGTCGCTTCGACCTTCGACGAGCCGGTCACCGCGCACGTGCGCATGGCGGAGATCACCCTGGAGCGCGCCAAGCGCCTGGTTGAAATCGGACGAGATGTGGTAATATTGATGGACTCTCTGACGAGGCTGGCGCGGGCTTACAACCTGGTGGTCAATCCGTCAGGGCGGACGTTATCCGGCGGCATGGATCCTTCTGCTCTCTACCCGCCCAAGCGCTTTTTTGGCGCGGCGCGTAACCTGGAGGAAGGCGGCTCGCTCACCATCATCGCCACCGCACTGGTGGACACCGGCTCCCGCCTGGACGACGTCGTCTACGAGGAATTTAAAGGCACCGGCAACATGGAACTCCACCTCTCCCGACGCCTGCAGGAAAGGCGCATCTTCCCGGCGATCGATATCGAACGCTCGTCAACCCGCCGCGAAGAGCTGCTGCTGGGGCCAGATATGCTCCAGCGCGCCTGGCTGATGCGGCGCATGTACATACAGATGATCAGCCAGCCCCCGCAGGGCGCCGGCATGGATCCCGCCGTCGCGACCGAGGCGATCATCCAGCGCATGATTAAAACCAAAACCAATCAGGAGTTCCTGGAGGGCCTGACGGAGGCTATGTGACCCAATCGGAATCCGCTAGACCGCAGCCAACCCGGCAAAACAAATCGGGTTGGCTGGTGTGGCTGGCCTGGATCCTGGCAGCCGCGATGGTCGCATTAATGACCTATTTGATCTTCCTGCGGGTTGGAATCGTATCGTCTGCGCCAACTGGCGAAATCGAAAACCCGGCCGATCAACCACCACCCCCAGCGGTCAACATCCCCCTGCCGGACTATATCCCTGCCGCGAAAGTGGCGTCACTGGTGCGCGAGCCCGCGCTGCAAACAATCATCCCCAGCCGCTCGCGTTCCGAGGCGGTGGATTATACGGTCGAAAAGGGCGACTCGGTCTTCGGCATCGCCCAAAAATTCGATCTAAAGCCCGAATCGATCCTCTGGGCCAACTATGACGTGCTCAACGACGATCCGCATATGATTTCGGTCGGTCAGGGATTGAAAATCCCGCCGGTCGATGGGGTCTATTATAAGTGGAAGGCGGGGGATTCGCTTGAGAAGGTCGCCGAGATGCTGAAAACTTCTCCGGAGGATATCCTGCTCTGGCCGGGCAACCATCTGGATATGCTCAATCCGACTATCGAACCGGATCAGTTTGTGATGGTGCCGAACGGACAGCGCGAGTTCCGCACCTGGGTTGTGCCGACCATTCCGCGCGGCGCGGCCGGCGTCAATACCAGCATCTACGGACCGGGCGCCTGCGACACCAGCGCCGGCGGCGCATATGGCACGGGCACCTTCATCTGGCCCGCACCGCAGCATGTGCTCTCCGGCAACGATTACTGGTCAGGTCACCTGGCGATCGACATCGCCGCATACACTGGCGATCCAATCTATGCCGTTGACAGCGGCCTGGTCGTCTACGCCGGTCCGGTTGGCGGCGGCTACGGCAATATGGTCATGATCGACCACGGCAACGGCTACCAGTCATTGTATGCCCACCTGAGCTCCTGGAATGTAAGCTGCGGCTCGAGCGTCTATCAAGGCGCGGTGGTCGGCGCGGCGGGCAGCACGGGCAACTCGACCGGTCCGCACCTGCATTTCGAGCTGCGCTACTTCGGCGGCTTCGTCAATCCCTGGTATACGTTGCCCTGATTCACAGCAGGCTGACCGGATCGACCTCCACGCGCCATTCGCCAAGCTCGCGTCCCTGCAGCAGCGGCAGCGGATCGGCGCCACGCAGAATGATCTGCCAGCGGTACAGGCTGGCTACCCTCGGGAAAAAACACGGCGCTGGACCGATGATCTCGGCGCTGTTACCGCTCTCGCCGATCCAGCTCTCCAGCCGGTCTGCCATCCGTTTAGCAGCTTCCTCAGCCGCGCCTGCGCGTTCTTTGCGGATTTCCAGGCGCACCAGCCGGGAAAAGGGCGGGTATCCCATCCTGCGGCGGTGCTCCAACTCCTGGGTATAAAAACCGGCGTAGTTGTGGCGAGCTGCTGCCTGGATGGCATAGTGCTCCGGCTGGAAAGTCTGCAGGATCACCCTGCCGCCCAGCGGGCTGCGGCCCGCCCGGCCGGCGACCTGGGTCAGCAGCTGAAAGGTACGCTCGCCGGCGCGGTAATCCTCCAGCGAGAGTCCCACATCCGCCAGCACCACCCCCACCAGCGTCACCAGGGGCAGATCCAGTCCCTTGGCCAGCATCTGCGTGCCGACCAGGATATCGGCGCGCTGCTGAGTGAAGTGCGAAAGGATCAGATCGTGCGAGCCCTTCTGGCGGGTGGTTTCCGAATCCCAGCGCAGGGTGCGCGCCTGCGGAAAGTGCTTGTTCACCTCCGCCTCGACCCGTTCGGTGCCGGTGCCGTACTGGCGGATGTGCTCGCCGTCGCATTGCGGGCAACGATCGGGCATTTTGCGCCGATAGTTACAGGTATGGCAGATCAACTCGCGGGCGTCGTCATGCCAGGTCAGCGACCGCTCGCAGCGCGGGCAGCGCAGCACGTAGCCGCAATCCCGGCAGAAGACGTAGGTCGCGCTGCCAAGCCGGTTGATGTATAAAATTGCCTGCTGGTTCGCGGCGAGCACCGATTTTAATTCATTCTGCAGCGCCCGGCTGAAAATTGACCGGTTGCCTGCTTTCAACTCCTGGCGCATGTCGACCACCTCGACCGGCGGCAGCGGCAGGAACTGTGCTTCGCCGTCGCCCTCCGCGGAGTGGAGCGGCTTTCCAAGCCGGGCAAGCTGAGCTTCGACGGTTTTTTGGTGGGCAAGGATACGCAGCGGCAGAGAGAGGACGCGCCATTTCTCACGCTGGGCCTGGTAGACCATCGCCACCTCGGGGGTCGCCGAGCCAAAGAGGACCATGCTGCCGGTCAGCCTGCCGAGCTGGACGGCAGCATCGATGCTGTGATAGGCCGGGGAATGGTCGCTCTGGTAGTAGGAAGGATCGTGGCACTCATCGACGACGATCAATCCCAGCCCGGGCAGCGGTGTGAACAGCGCGCTGCGCGGACCGACGATCACATCCAGCAGACCCGCGCGCGCCCTGCGCCAGGTGTCGTACCGCTCGCCGCCGGACAGCTTCGAATGGATCAACCCCACCCGCCCGGGGAAGCGTGACAGAAAACGCCGCACCGTCTGCGGGGTGAGCGCGATCTCGGGCACGAGCACAATTGCCCGCCGTCCGCGTTGCAGTACGGCGTCCACCGCCCGCAGGTAGATCTCCGTCTTGCCCGAGCCAGTCACACCGTGCAGCAACGTTGGCGGCTGCGGCTGATCCAGCCGTTCCAACCCTGTGCGGATCTCATCCCAGGCGGCCATCTGATCCCTGGTTAAAATTGGCGGGTGGTGCTCCGCCGGCCCTATCTCGCTCAACGGATCGCGCCAAACTTCGGAGGCAAAGAGCTGCACCAGGCCAAGATCCTCCAGGCGGCGAAGATCGGTCAGATTGCCTCCGCTGGCGGCATACAGCCAGGCTGCCTCGACGGGCCAGGGCTCCTTGATCAGAAATTCCAGCATAGCCTTGCGTCGGGCATAAGCTGGTGTGGCAGCTCGGCCGAGACGCTCGAGAGCAGCATCGATTTGCTCAGGATCGACTGCCAGCCTGGCCATGCGGATCGTTTTGGCCTTGACGCCTGGCTCGGGCAGCACCGGCTGACGTACAACGACGCCCTTACGGACCAAAGCCTGAACCGCCTCCCGCCACCGGACGCGTCGAAAGGCGGCCTCGATCTGCCGTCCGCGCAGGGGACCGCGCTTGCGCAGCAGCAGGATAATCCGCCGCTGCAGAGCGGTCAGCTCGCTATCGGCTATGCGAAGCGGCTCGACCAGGCTGTAGAGCTGATCCGCCTGCTGGCTGAACCCCGGCGGCAGCATCAGCTCAAGACAGGCCGACAGCGGCGCAAGCGTGTTCTCCGCCAGCCACCGCGCCAGCAGCAGCTGCTCTATGCGTAAAACCGGCTCGGGATCTAACAGCGCCTCCACCGCCTTGGTCTGCGGCAGCGAGGGCTGCTCAAGCCGGCGCATGACGATCCCCTGCACCCGCTGCGCCCCGAACGGAACGACCACCAGGCAGCCAGCCTCCACCCGACCCTCCAGATCCTCGGGCAGATGATAGTCAAACAACCCGACGTGACCAGGGATATTAACGGCGATCTCGACGTAAATGGTCAATGCTCACCCGGTTTTCAGAACCACCGCCGCGCCGTACCCGACCACCGAGCCGGTGTCGCCGGTTTCATCAGCGGAGGTGCTGTAGTGCAGCAGCTTGACCTCGTTGGCTCCCAGCCGGCGGGCGGCGTGCAGCACGGTAGCAATCGCCGCCGCGCCGCAGGCAAATCCCTTGCCGGTCAGTTCAGCGGTCATCACGCCTTCAGGTGAAAAGGCGGCCACCTGGGTGAGCATTTCACCATCCAGCTGTTCGGCGATGCGTTGTGGGTAAAAGTGCGACAGATCACTGCTGGCGACCAACAGCGCGGATCGATCTTTCAACCGGCCGGCAAGCACCTCTCCGAGCACCTCAGCCAGGTGTTGATCGCGGCTGCGCAGCATCAGCGGCAGCAGCCGAAACGGCTTCCTCAGCGCTTGCTGCAGGAAGGGCAGCTCGATTTCCAGCGAATGTTCCTCATCCTGGCTGATTGCGTTGATCTCGATGCCGCTCTTGCTGTAAAGGTCCTCGCAAACCTGCTGCACCAGCTCCTGATCGACCGGAATCTGCCCCAGCGGGGTGGTGTAATGCGAGTGTGCGCTGGTCAGTGCTGCAGCCGGATGGTAGCCGTGGAAGGGGGAGACTACCGCTACCAGGTCAAAGGCAGCGCCCTGAACGGTTTTAAATGCGTGTGCAGCGGTGCGTCCGGAATAGCGGTGTCCGGCGTGCGGCGCAACCAGCGCCACGACCTGCCCGCTGTATTCAGGCAGGCGCGCATCCTCGAGAAATTCATCGATTCGGCGCATCAACCTTTGCCGATCACCGATGTACCATGTGCCCGCGATGGGCGAAGGCCGCACTCCGGCATTTGCGCTCATATTCGCAACTCCTGAATGATTATTTCATTATTCATTATACCCAGCCGATGGGTGAAATCAATCCGAGCGAACGGGCAGCCATCCGCGCCAGAGGACGAAATCGAGCTGGACGCAGGCTGCTCCGGCTGCGATCAATCTGTCGATCTCGAATTGCCGCGTCACCCCGCCGCCGGCGATGACGGGCAGGCCGCAGCCCTGGAGATATTCCAGCGCCGTGTGCACCTGCGGCAGCAAAGCCGGCCCAAACAGGCGCCCGTGGATACCGCGTCCGGTATCAGTGGCGACCACCCCGCGCGGCGCCGCCAGGCTGATGGCTGCCAGGCCGGAGGCTGCCGCCTGGGGCATCCAGCTTTCACGGACGCGGTCGAGCGGAACAGCCAACACCACCGGCAACTCGCCGGTAACACTGCGCAGCATCTCCAGGATCTCGGCCCCGCCGGTGTGATGCGCAAAGCTGAGCTCGATGGCTGTCACCCCATCCATATCCTCAATTTGGCGGGCCATGCGGTCCAGGTGCACCGGTGTGTCGCCCAACAGATGAATCCATATCGGCGTGGCCGAGCGCGCCCAACGCGGCGCATACTGGCGGATCACCTCGCGGAAACCCGGCGAGGGCACGCCGGTGTGCAGCAAAAATCCGCCGGGAAATGTCTGCAGCGCCCGGTCCTGGGCTGGTTTTCTCGGGCGGTAGCTGATCGGATTGGTCACAAAGGCAGCCGGAGGGACGGGCAGCGGCCACTGCGCCGGCGGCGCGAAACCAAGCGTCCCGGCTGAGTTCATCCAGGGGGATGAGAATTCCAGAGTACAGCCAGGAGCAGACAAGCTGCTCTCTTCCACTACTGAATCGTCCTTCCGCGAGTCATTCATCGGCATCAACTCAGAAATCAAGTGAATACAGATCGAAGACCGGGCCGTCCTTGCAGCACAGGCGGTAACGACCGCCGGTTTTTACCGCGCAGAGCCCGCACTCGCCGGCGCCCGCGCAGGCGAAGCGGCTGGAGATCAGGATCTCCGCCGGGACGACCGGGCGGGCGGGACGTTCCAACCCGAGCAGTCGGCCCAGCTGGTCAATCTGGGCTGATTCGGCTTCGATAGCGGCATAATCCGCCCAATTCCAGGCATCGGTCAGCGCCTGCAGCGGCATGGCTTCGACTTCCGCCGGCAATGCCGCAGGCAGGTACTCGCTGAACAGGCTCACGACTGCCTGCCGGGCGACAGCCTGCCTGGAGAGCGGCCGCAGACGTGAAACCCGGCCTGAGAGCGCGATCAACGCAACCCTGCGCGCCTGAGCGGGCAGGTGAAAACCCTTCCCCGCCGGGCCGCGCAGCCAGATTTTTTCCCCGGGCGTCCAGTGCGCAGGGATATCCCCGCACAATTCCAGGCGGTTGTCCACCGCCCCGGTGAGATACAGCGCGACCGGCAAGACATCCACGCCGCTCAGGCTGCAACCGAGCAAATATTGCCCGGGCGCCGGCGCCATCCGCGCAGGGATGTCGAATTGGGCCGAAAGGCCTTCATCGCTCAGGCTAATCTCGAGAATATCGCAGATTGCTTCCGCCATTGACTGCCATAATCAACGCGCACCGTGCGCGGCCCGCGTGGATGATTCTTAGTATAATACATCTGATTTATCCGTCGCGAGGAGGAATGCATGAACATTGCCAGCCTGTTTCAGGGGATCGCTACTCTGGCGTGGATTGCCTTAATTGGTATATTGCTGCTGGTCATCGTCCGCGCCAGCCGCAGCCGGCCGATTAAAAACGCCGTCAGCACGGTTATCATCACCCTGGTAATCGCCGTGATTACGACCTTCGCCGCCGCAGGGATGGTTTTCATCGAGCCGCAGGAGCGCGGCGTGGTCATCTCGGCTCTCTCGCCGCAGGGCTATCGCGACACAGCTTTAACCCCCGGACTGCGCTGGGTCATCCCCTTTGCCGAACGCGTGGAGCGTTACCCCATCTCGCGCCAGACCTACACCATGTCGGTCGCGCCATCGGAGGGTCAGATCGCCGGTGATGACTCGATTACCGCGCGCACGTCTGACGGGCAGGAGGTATTCGTGGACGCCTCGGTCATTTTTGCCATCGACGCCGCTAAAGTGGTCGATGTGCACATCAAGTGGCAGGACCGCTACATGAATGAGCTGGTTCGCGCTCAATCGCGCGGCACCATCCGCGACGCCGTTTCTCAATTCGGCGTGGAAGAGGTCTACAGCACTCGCCGGGGCGAAATGGTCAACATGGTCTTCAACGAATTAGGCAAGAAGTTCGAAGAAAATGGTCTGGTGCTGGTCGATTTCGTCCTGCGCAACATAACCTTCTCGCCCGAATACGCCGCATCGATCGAGCAGAAGCAGATCGCCGAGCAGCAAGCCCAGCAGGCTGCCTTCGTCGTTGACCAGCGCCGGCAGGAAGCCGAACAGGCCCGCCAGGTCGCCCAGGGCAAGGCGGATGCAGCCGTAATCGAAGCCAAAGGCCAGGCGCAGTCGCGCATCATCGAAGCCGAGGCAGAAAAGCAGGCTCTCGAGCTGATCGCCGCGGCGATTAAAGACAACCCGGACCTGCTAACATATCAATACATCTCCAAGCTGGCGCCGAACATCACGACCATGCTGCTGCCGAGCGACTCGCCCTTCATTTTCCCTTTCCCTGAAGTCAGCCCGACGCCAACCCCTGCCCCAAGCCCCTCACCGACCCCGACGGAATGATCACCTCGCCGGGCAATCGGCCTGGATCCATTCATCGTTAGTGCGAGTCAATCTGGAGAACATGAAAAGCACTCCCGCCAAACCGCCCTCCGGCAAACAAATCCGCCTGACCAGCCTGTCACGCTGCGCGGGTTGAGCTTCCAAGCTGAGCGCGGAAGCGCTGGCGCAGGTCCTGCGCCCGATTAAAAGCGTCTTCGCCGGGCAGGAGTACCCCGACCTGCTGGTCGGCATGGATTCGCCCGATGACGCCGCCGTCTGGAACCTCGACGAGCGAAAGGCAATTGTCGTCACCACCGATTTCTTCACCCCGGTGGTCGACGATCCATACGATTACGGCGCGATCGCCGCGGCGAACTCGCTCTCGGACGTCTACGCCATGGGCGGCAGGCCTTTCCTGGCCTTGAACGTCGCCGCGCTGCCGCCAGGTCTGCCGGCAGAGATCACCGCCGAGATCATCCGCGGCGGGGCAGAGAAAGCCCGCGAGGCCGGCGTGGTCATCGCCGGCGGACACACCGTCCAGGATGAAGAGCCGAAATACGGGTTGATCGTGGTGGGATTCGTTGATCCCAATGACATGCTCACCAAACGAGGCGCGCGCCCGGGCGACCGGCTGGCGCTGACCAAGCCGCTCGGCTTCGGTGTGACCACAACCGCGCTCAAGCGGGAGGCTGCCGAACCCGCTGACGTGGCCGAGGTGACCGCCTGGATGAAGCGGCTGAACGCCCAAGCCGGTCAACTGGCGCGTGAATTTCAGCTCAAATCGGCGACGGACGTCACCGGCTACAGCCTGCTCGGACACGGGCTGGAGATGGCCAACGCCAGCCGGGTTGCCTTCCGGATCACGTATCAGAAATTGCCATTTATCAACTGCGCACGCAAATACGCCGAACAGGGCGCATTCCCCGGCGGCGCATTCGACAACCTCAGCTATTTCAATCGCCAGGTTACGTTCACCGCCGCGCTGGACGAGCCCGCCCAAATGCTGCTGTTCGATCCGCAGACCAGCGGCGGGCTGCTGATGGCCGTCCCGGCGGACCGTTTGGAATCATTTCTGACGAGCGCCAGTGAAATCGACCAGCCGGTCTGGGTAATTGGCGAGGTCGTCGAGGGCAGCGGCATTGAGGTGGTCTGAGCTCCCGCCAGTCTGGCAGGCCTGCCTGGAGGAAGCCTGGCAGGCTTTTTTGCACGAAACGATTCCGATCGGCGCGGTGATCGCGAACGAAGCAGGTGAAATCCTCACCCGCGGGCGCAATCACATCTACGATGACAGCCACCTGCCCGGGCAGGTCAGCCGCAATGCACTCGCCCACGCCGAGCTGAACGCCCTGCTGCACTTCGACCGCACCGCGCACGACCAGCACACCTGCGCGATCTACACCAGCCTGGAACCCTGCGCGCTGTGCATGGGCGCCATCTATATGATGGGCATTCGCACCATCCACTATGCAGCCCGAGATGCCTACGCCGGCAGCACTGACCTGCTCGGAAAGACGCCCTATCTGTCCAAAAAAGTGGTCCGCGTGACTGGCCCGCTCCGCCAGGAGATTGAAGACGTTTTGATCGCCCTGCAAGTCCTCTTCGGGCTGCAACGCGCGGACCTGCCGTTCAACTCGCGAGCCAGCGAGGTGTTCGCCGCCTGGGAGACGACTTCGCCAAGGGGCGTCACCCTGGGCAGGCGATTGTACGAACGCGAGTTATACAATCTCCTTCGAAGCAAATTCCCGCTGGCCCAGGAGGGTTTTGACCTGCTCCTCGCCGAACTCAGTTCCGTCTGAGTCCGCGAGTGAAAATGATCTCAGGCAGCGGTGGTGCAAGCAAAACCGGCGCCAGCCGGTGATAAAATATGGCCATGATGGATTTGAACGAACATCTGCAAGGCATCCTGGACACCCTGCCGTCCAAGCCTGGCTGTTATCTCTATAAGAATTCCGCCGGTCAGGTCATATATGTCGGCAAGGCAGTCAACCTGCGCAATCGGGTGCGCTCCTATTTCCACAACCCGCTTGAGCAGGATTATAAAACCCGCAAGTTGGTCGAAAACATCATCGATATCGAGTGGATCGTGGTCGGGTCGGAGCTCGAGGCGCTCATCCTCGAGATGAACCTGATCAAGAAGCACCGCCCGCGTTACAACATCCGCCTGAAGGACGACAAACGCTATCCCTACATCAAGGTTCACTGGGCTGATCCATACCCGAAGGTAACCGTGACCCGCCAGATGGTTAAGGACGGCTCGCGCTACTTCGGGCCGTATACATCCGTCTGGGCGGTGCACCAGACGCTGGACGTGCTGCGGCGCATCTTTCCCTACCTGACCTGCGACCGCACCATCACCGGACAGGACGAGCGTCCCTGCCTGTACTACGACATCAAGCTGTGCAGCGGGCCTTGCATCGGCGTGATCAAGCAGGATGCCTACCGACAGATGATCGCGGATTTGTGCCTGTTTCTGGAAGGGCGCACCGATCCGATCGTCTCGCGTCTGCAGGCAGAGATGGAACAGGCCGCCGAGGAACTGCGCTTCGAACGCGCCGGCGCCATCCGCGACCAGATCCAGGCTATCGAGCGGGTGGTCGAGAAACAAAAAGTGATCTCCAGCGCGCAGATGGATTCAGACGTGATAGCCATGGCGCGCGCCGACGGCGAGGCTTGCGTGCAGATCTTCTTCATCCGCAGCGGCAAGATGATCGGTCGCGAGTATTTCATCCTGGAAGGCACCGAAGAAGAACCGGACGAAGAGGTGATCGCCGAATTCATCAAGCAGTTCTACTCTGAGGCTGCCTCCATCCCGAATGAGGTGCTGCTGCCGCAGGAAGTGGAAGAGGCCCTGATCATCCAACAGTGGCTAAACAGCAGCCGCGGCGGGCCGAAGGTCGAGCTGGTCGTGCCGCGCCAAGGTGAGCAGCAGGAGCTGATCGCCCTGGCAGCCGAAAACGCGGTCGAAACGCTGCGCTCGCTCAAGGCGCGGTGGGAAGCCGATACGCACCGCCAGAGCGAAGCCTTAGCCGAGTTGCAGCAAGAGCTGAACCTGCCCGAGCCGCCCAACCGGATCGAGTGCTACGATATTTCCAACACGCAGGGCACCGCCGCAGTAGGCAGCATGGTTGTGTTTGAACAGGGCGTGCCGCGCAAATCACTCTACCGGCGCTTCAATATCAAGACAGTCGAGGGTCCGGACGATTTTGCCAGCATGGAAGAGGTGCTCACCCGCCGCTTCCGCCGGTACCATTCAGCCCAGGAGCAAAAATCGCCTGGCGCCAAGCAGGATCCGTCTTTCGTCTTCCTGCCGGATCTACTGATCGTCGACGGCGGTAAGGGACAGCTCAGCCGCGCGGTCGCGGTCCTGGATAAATACAAACTCAGCGATAAAGTGCCGGTCGTCGGTCTCGCCAAGCAAAACGAAGAGCTATTCCTGCCGGGTAAGAGAGAACCGCTGCTGCTGCCGCGCCATTCGCAGAGCCTGTACCTGATTCAGCGCATTCGCGATGAGGCCCACCGCTTCGCCATCACCGCCCACCGCAACCGGCGCGGCAAAACCGGCCTGGCATCCCGGCTGGACGCCATCCCTGGGATAGGGCCGGCTCGGCGCAAAGCCCTGCTGATGAAATTCGGCAGCATCGAGGCCATCCGCCAGGCAAGCCTGGAAGATTTGACCAGCCTGCCGGGCATCAGCGAGGAGATTGCTCTCTCGCTCCAATCGCAGCTGGATTAATCGCTCTTCTCAGCCGCAGGGAGGCGAGGAGCCGCCCGGCGCAGTCCAAGCAGGTCCAGCGAGTAAGCCCAGGCCGCCAGCCCGAGCAGCAGGCCAAACCAGAGCGTCGCCAGGCGGATTAACAGCGTCGCGGCGGAGGCAAGCGCTGCATCCGCCCCGGCGACCAGCGCCAGCATGCCGGCGATCGATGCTTCTGCAGCGACAAGCCCGCCCGGCAGGGCAGTCACCGCGCCGACGACGGTCGAAAAGGCCAGGATAAAGATCGCGTTGGCGGTTGTATCGGCGGTTGCCGGCATTCCCAGCCCGCGCAGGATGAGCGAAAAGCCGATGCCTTCCCCCAACCAGGAGACCGTCCCCAGGCCGACTGCCAGCAGGGTGGCGCCGGGTTTGAACAACGCGGAACTGCCTTCGTAGAATTCGCGCAGCGTCGGCACCGCTTTTTTCACCAGGGGCAGGCGCTCGCTAAACGCCAGCAGCCATAACGCCAGCGGCCGGATTTGCGAAATGAGAATGACTGCCAGCAACAGGGCGAGAACCAGGGCAAAAGCGGGCCAGTAGCGCGGGTTCGCGATCACCCCCAGCGAGGAGAGCGCCAGCACGGCCAGGCCGTCGCTGATGCGCTCAGCGACCACCACCGAAACTCCGCGCGCGGCCGGCACCCCGCTGCGCTGATTGACCCACACCCCTTTCAACACCTCTCCGACCTTGCCGGGCGTCATCGCCAGCGGGAAGCCGGCTACAAACAGGCGCAGACTCTCGCGCCAGGGGATGCGCGCGCCGATCTGGCGCAGATAATAGTGCCACTTGAGAAAACGCAGCGTGTAATTGAACAGGGTAAAGGCCAAAACCAGGGGGAAGATGCGCCAGTCGAAATGGATGAGAAGCTGACGCATCTCACGAAGATCGCCGAGCAGCGCCAGCCCGACCAGCACCAGGAATCCCAGCAGGAAGCCGGGGATCATTTTACGAAGCAGGTTTTTCCCTGCGGGCTGGGAAGCTTGCGCCTGGGTGTCCACCCCGCAGATTATACCCGACGAACATCAATGCGCCGCTGAGGATTCTGCCTGAGGACGTCGTAAATAAATTTTCCAGTCAGGTCTGCGTGGTATAATATTTCTCTAGAGGTACGCTGACGAGGAGATGGCGAACCTTATCAAAACCCAATCCCAATGCTTTTGTGACAAAAGGAGGAGTATCCTGTGAAACGCTATACCTATACTCTTTTGGCGATCTTGATCGCACTTGCGTTTGTTTTGAGCGCGTGCCAGCCAAAAGCCACCGAAACTCCCAGCTATCCTGCGCCGCAGGAGGAGCAGCCCCCGGTTCAGCCGCAGGAAGGGTATCCTGCCGGGGAGACCATTCAGGTCGCGACAGACGCCACCTTCCCGCCGTTCGAAATCGTTGACGAAGCCACCAAAGAGCTGGCCGGTTTCGACGTGGAACTGATGAACGCCATCGCTGAAAATCAGGGCCTGACCATTGAGTGGGTCAACACCCCCTTCGACTCGGTCATCGCTGGAGTCAGCACCTGCCAGTATCCTGCCGCTATCGCCGCGATCACGATCACGGATGAGCGCAAAAACGAGATGCTTTTCAGCAAGCCCTATATCAACGCCGGTCAGATTGTCGTGGTGGCCATCAACAACGAGGTCGTCCAGGGAATTGCTGATTTGAACGGGAAAACCGTTGCCGCCCAGCTCGGCACCACTGGTGAGATCGAAGCGCAAAAAATTGCCGACGTAACCTACAAACCCTACGACACGTATGATCTGGCCTTTCTCGACCTGGTCAACGGGCAGGTGGATGCGGTGATTGCGGATTATCCAACCGCACTCGGCTTCATCGGCAAGAATGAGGGCAAGCTCAAGACAGTCGGAGAGGTCTTCACCGACGAATCCTACGGCATCGCGATCTGCAAGGACAACACCGACCTGTTAGCCAAGATTGACGCCGGCCTACAGGCTGTTATCGATTCAGGCAAGGTCAAAGAACTCGAAACCAAGTGGTTGGCCAGCCAGTGAGCTAATCATCAAAGCACCTGCGAGGCCTTTAGCCTCGCAGGTGCTTAATAGGAGCGATATGAGCACAAATACCGTTTCTACCCCGCCCCTGAAGGCCGCGGCAACCTCCCCCCTTGCCCGCAAGCGCGAATTCGACAACTGGTGGATTCTGGTCGCCATCGTCGTTGGCCTGATCATCCTGCTGGTCTTCACCTCGCCAGATCCATACCAGCGCTTGATCAGGTTCGTCAGTGACGGCGTTTACCGAACGATCTATCTAACGATCATCTCATTTTTCCTCGTCCTGATCTTTGGATTGATCGTTGGGCTTGCCCGGCTTTCAAAAATCAAGATCATCCGCGGGATTGCGACGGTATATGTAGAGATCATCCGCGGCATTCCAATGATGGTGCAGATCATCTACTGGTATTTCGCCGCGCCAGCGATCATCAAACAGATTGGAACCGCCCTGGACATCGCCGCGATGGCAAATTACCGCGCAAATGGTATCGTCATGGCCATCTTCGGTCTCACTTTTGGTTATTCAGCATATATGTCCGAAGTTTACCGCGCGGGCATCCAGAGCATCTCCAGGGGGCAGATGGAAGCCGCGCGCAGCCTGGGCATGACTTACTTCCAGGCGATGCGCCACGTGATCATCCCACAGGCGGTGAGGGTGATCCTTCCGCCGGTCGGCAATGAGTTTATCACCTTGCTCAAGGATACCGCCCTGGTTTCGGCCGTATCGATCGCAGAATTAACCCGCCGCGGCAGGGAATTTGCCGCGCAAAACTTCAATCCTATCGAAACCTATACGATGGTCGCTCTGCTCTATCTGACGATGACCCTGCTGGCTACCCGCCTGGTCTCCTGGCTGGAAAAAGCCACCAAGATCGAGAGGTAAGCCATGGAGCCAATCATCCAGATCAAAGATGTGCATAAAAGCTTTGGGCAAGTCCGCGCGCTCAAGGGCGTCAGCCTGGAGGTCAACAAGGGCGAGGTGATCGTGATCGTCGGACCGTCCGGCTCGGGCAAATCTACGCTGCTGCGCTGCATCAACCGCCTGGAGGAGTTCGAAAAGGGCAGCATCATCGTCGACGGCATCCCGCTGGACAGCGCCGAGAACATCAATGCGGTGCGTACCGAGGTTGGCATGGTCTTCCAGCAGTTCAACCTCTTCCCCCACCTGACCGTGATGAACAACATCATGCTGGCTCAGACCATCGTGCGTAAAAGGGAGAAAGAAGAGGCCGCCAACATTGCTATGAGCCTGCTGCACAAGGTGGGCATCCCCGACAAGGCTCACAACTACCCCGGGCAGCTCTCCGGTGGGCAGCAGCAGCGAGTGGCGATTGCCCGCGCGCTGGCCATGAATCCCAAGATCATGCTTTTCGATGAGCCGACCAGCGCGCTCGATCCGGAGATGATTCAGGAGGTTCTGGACGTCATGCTAGCTCTGGCGAAAGAGGGCATGACCATGGTGGTGGTATCGCATGAGATGGGCTTTGCCCGCGCGGCGGCGCACCGGGCGATCCTGATGGATGACGGGCAGATCATCGAAGAGGCCCCTCCCGCCATTTTGTTTAGCAACCCTTCGCACGAGCGAACCAAACAATTCCTGAGCAAAGTCCTGCATTGAGATATTGATTTCAATCCAGATCGATGGAAGCGTAGTTTGCTTTTAATGCATGTATAATTTAGACGGATATCGCAAGGGTTGTTTTCAACCCGCAGAATTGGATTGGGGCTTATCCAGCTTTGAGCATTATCTAATTTGTCTTCTCAGGACCTGGTGAAAAGGAAACCACATGCGAAAACTCCTGAAAAGGGCAGCCGCAATTCTGGTCATACTAGCTGTGCTTGGGATTGTGCGCGCATCTCAGGCGCAGAATATCCAGTCAACCTCGCTGAACATGATCAGCCCATCAGCCTGCCCGTCTGCCGGCTGCGCCGCCGGACAGCGCTTGAACATGCGTGGGACATTCACCATCAATGAGCCCATCCCGGGAGTATCCCCTCACCTGCAAATGTGCATTTACACGCCGACAAATTGGGCCGCCGAAGATTTGCAAACCAGCACGATCGGGCTGATCACCGCCGCCACCTACCAGCCGGACGTATCTCATTGTTCTGCCGCTCCCCCAAACTACACACTTCTCGGCGGCGCTTCAGCTACTTATTCAAGCGGATTCTTCGGCGATTCGCTGGATTTCGTCTTTCGCATCGGCGCAACCGCGCCAGCCCAGCAGAACGGCTCCACCCTGATACGAATCTTCGAACAGACCGCCCCAGACGTATGGACGCAGACAGATCAGGCGTTTATGCTGATACCGGTCGTCGCCACAGCCAACACCCTCTTTGTGGCTAACGATGCTTCAGGCTGCAGCGTGAACTACCCCTGTTACCTCAACAGCGGCGACGACCTGGCTGACGGATTAGGCACCGGCCTTAAGGACGCCATCGATGCGCACCCAGCTGGCGACCCGGCGACAATTTACGTCCTCGGAAATTACCTGATCAAGAGCAATCCGGTGCTGCTTGACAAACCGCTCAACCTGTTCGGACTGAACGACGCAAAGATCACATCCGACAGCTCTGCCTGCACCCAGCCTATGATGAGGATCACCGCCGGCGCATCCATCAACAGCCTGACCATCACTGACGGCGCGTGCTCTTCGCCCAGCCGCGATCTGCTGGTCGTCGACAGCCCCGCCAATGTGAAGATCGAATACAGCGATTTGCTCGACGGCAGGGACGCCGTGCACATGCTCAACAATGCCGGCAGCCTCCAGTTGCGCTTCAACCAGATCATGAACAACAGTGGTTATGCCGTCCTGCGCGATCCGGGCAATTCCGCAGGAATTATCGACGCGGTTGCCAATAATATTTACAACAATCGCAGCGGCTCTCAGATGGACTGCGCTTCGAAAGGCGACGCCGAGCATAACTTCTGGGGCTTCAGCGTCAGCCCAGCGACAGCCGCCATCTTCTGCACGGTCACTGAGGGTAAACAGCTTGGCGCACCCGGCCTGCCGCGAGTTGGTGCCGCCGGCATCGACGCGAGCCTGGTGACGGTCGGCACGACCATGACCTACAATTTCAACAACCGCATGGGGTACATGCGCTCGAATGAAGGGGCTGATTTTCCGTTGTTTATTGTCAATCACGGTTACGGCTCCTCGCAAAATGTGCCCTTCACCGGCGGGCTGCCCGGCAGCCTGATCCCCTGCTCGAATTACTATGACGTGTTCCTTCCCAAAGGCGCGGCGCCCACAGGAAGCCTGACCCTGGTTTTCAAATACGACCTCAATTCAGGCTGCACCACCACTGTTGAATCCGCCTCGTATTGCGGTGGAAGCGATCCTGCCCTGTTCCCGCTTTGGTGGTACGACCCGGCTGCCAACGTCACCCTCGGCTGGGATACAACCGGGCAGAATCCGGCCGGCAGCGGCGCCGGCGGGGCTACCGGCCAGGGGACTACCTGCAGCATTCCACAAAAAGAAATCCAGGTAGTCATCGATGCCAGCGGACGCCCGTCCATGCTTAACGACCTGAACTTCACCCCGTTTGTGGTCGGGCTTTCCCCGGTCACCTCGTCGGTGATATTCACCCGTTTTGTCGGCCTTCCGGATGATACAACCGCGACGATCGAGTGGACCACCTCGAGCGAAGCGAACACGCGCGGATTCTACGTTCAACGCAGCCTCAGCAGCAGCGGCGGCTTTGCCCGCATCAGCGGTGAAATTGACAGCAAAGGTTCAGAACAGTCGGGCAGCAGCTATAGTTACAAGGATACAGGCCTGACCAACGGGATAACGTATTATTACCGGCTCGAGATCATCAGCTCAAGCGGCGAGTCGGGTTTTACCGGGGTAATCAGTGTGGTTGCCGGGATACCAAGCATAACACCGACCGGTTCGATTACTGCCACGCCGTCCGTCACTCCCACAATTACCCCCACCGGACCAACACCGACAACGACCGGCACGCGCACGCCCACCCGCACCCGCACTGCCACCGTCACGCGCATCCCCACGCGAACGCGTACCCCCGTGCGCTACTCGACCTATTTCTACTACCGCTCGCCGACGAGGATTCCATCACGCACGGCCTTCCCGACCCGCACCTGGACTCTGCCAGCTGCCACCACCCCGGCCGCCACCCTCGCCGGAACGCCCTTACTGACCCCTGGCGGTCCATCCGCCCCCGCGCCGGAACAAGGCTATCCGGGCGGGCAGGCAACCGCCAGCGATACGGGCTCTGGCTACCCGGCTGAAGAAACCGCAAGCCTGGCTACCGCCGAGCTCACCAGCACTCTTGGCGCAGTTGCCACGCCGACCGATTCTCAAACTGCCGGGCCAGGCTCGAGCAAAGGGATCGCCCGCCTGGTGAAAATCGGCAGCCGCTACTGGCCTCATCTGCTTGTGCTGCTAATCGTTGAACTGATTGGTCTGGTCATCCTGGGTCTGGTCCTGCACCGCAAAGGTCTGCTGACCCTGCCGCTACTGCCGAAGAAGAAATAGTCGTTTTTTGACTTTTCTATTCATTTATGCTATTCTTTGATCTTGATGACCTCGTAAGGCCGCCTGCCATCGCGGGCTTTTTCTTGGCGAACTGAGGTGGGGCAAAATACCATTGCAGGAGTTCGTATGCAGCGCGAACGCGTATCGGAGAATGTATACTGGTTCCAGAGTGAAATCTATGCCCAGGTGACCGCCGGCGCCGTGACCGGCCCGCAATGGGCTGTAGTTATCGACACATTGGCTATCCCAGAAGAAACGCTCGCCATGCGCGCGTTCATTGAGGAACAATTGGGCGTCCCGGTTCGGTATGTGATCAACAGCCACAATCACGCTGACCACACCTGGGGCAACTGCTTCTTCCCCGGCGCAACTGTCGTCGGTCATCAGCTCTGCCGAAATCTGATGGAATCGCGCGGACAGGCTTCGCTGGAGTCTGCCCGCCGGATGAATCCATCTTTTCGGCAGGTGAAGCTGATTTATCCGCATCTTACCTTCGACGCGGGAATGCTTTCGCTCAAGGTCGGTAAGAAAAATCTGGTGCTGATGGCGTCGCCCGGGCACAGCCCGGACGGCATTTCGGTGCTTGTCGAAGAGGACCGCGTGCTCTTCGCCGGCGATGCATTCTTGCCGCTGCCGTACATGATCGACGGCGATCCGGATGTGCTCTCGGCGACCTTGAAATCTTTCAGTAAAATGGGGTTGGAAAACATCATTCAGGGGCACGGCGATATTATCTTGCGCGGCGAAATCGATGAGGCGGTCAACAACAACCTGGCCTATATTGCGGCGGTGCGCAAGGCGGTCAAGGCGGCCGCCCGGCGGCGCAATCCGTTGGACGTACTGGTCACCATCGACATCGAAAGCTGCGGCAAGAGCCGCGTGCTGCTCGGCGGCCTGGCTGACGAGCTTCACAAGCGCAATGTGCGTTTCCTGTATAAACAGGTTTCCTTGGAAGCGGACCCCCAGCCACCGCAATAATTGCCTATTCTTGATCACGGGGGGATTCGACGACCATCCAGGAGTCCCGGCCGACCTTAAGTTGGCTTCATGGACAGAAATACGCGCAATTAACTGACGATTCTGACAAAACGATTGATTGGGATGATCTATCCACAATCAAGTCAGGATTGGTGAAAGATGTGGTTTTGCTGGCTCGGTTGTGGCGGATGCGAATTCCGCTGGTTTTTCTCTCGCCTGCGCAGTTTGAGCAGATAGGCGCGCAAACCCACTGGCCTCTCGGTTCCCTGCCGCAGGCGTTCCAGGTTAGGGCGCAGCGCCAGGGCGACGATGAGCAAAGCCCCTACCCCATAAAGGGCAAATATCCATGGACCAGTGCCCAGAAGGGCGCGCAGACTGAAAATCAGGATGGAAAAGATCGCGATGCTCAACGTCGTGACCGAAGCATAGCCGACCAGCAGATAAACCAGGGCAGCCAGGGGGAAGATGATCAAACCGGCTTCAGGCCAGAGGGATATCGCCCCGCCGAAAGCCGGCGCTCCGCCGGCACCCCCGCGCAAGCGAATACCGCCAGCGGATCGTTTTTCCAGTAAAAAGACCGAATAGTTGTGGCCAACGATTGCCAGCAGGGCGGCGACCACCCGCACCCATGCGTGCTCCGGCGCCAGCCAGCCGGCGATCCAGCCGGTGGCGACGCCTTTCAGGGTGTCACCCGCGGCGGTCAGCGCGCCGGCGAGAAAACCCGCCGCGCGCATGGCGTTCGTCCCGCCGGTGCGCCCGCTTTCGATAATGCGCACATCCTTGCCAGTGATCACCCAGACAAAAATCAAGCCAAAGGGGATCGATCCCACAATATACGACAGCAAGAAGGTTAATCCAATCTCCGGCATTATGCTCCCCGATCAGTAAGATCCGTTAACCAAACCCCATGCATGAACGCAGGTTACGGATCGGGCTGCCAGGTCAGGGGTATTTCTCGGGCAACATCCCCCACAATGGTAAATCCGCGCAAATCCCAGCCGCCTGAGGCGGGAAACCAGATGACCTGCGCGCTGTCAGGGTAATTGGATTCGGCCAGGTCAGCGGCTGAAGGCTGATTGGGTCCCTGCGGATGAGAATGGTAGATGGACAACAACTGCATATCATGCTCATCCAGCCAGCGCAGTCTCTGCAGCAGCTCGACCGGTTCCATCAAGTAACGCACCTGGCTGTGCAGTCTGTTGGTCACCGGCAGGACCGCTTCGACCGTCTCATTCCTCCCGGCAAGGAGGCCGCAGGCTTCCTCTGGCAGGCACTCCAGAATATGGGTCAGCATGGCTTCCCGGTGACTATGAAGTAAATATAATTGTTCCAATTCAAAATCCGAGCAGGAGCGCTATACTCCAGATCAGCCCGGTCAGCACCGCCGGCTCCTGCCAGACGCGCCGCGGGGAACGGCCTTCTTCAACGTTCGCCGCCAGGCTCGTCAGGCCCAGAGCCAATCCGACCAGGAGTAAACCGAAAGGCAGCGGGGAGAGGGGCAGATAATGCAGCCCGATTGCCGCCTGACCGACGACCAGCGAGATGCCAAATGCCCAGGCACCATGCCAGCGGCCTGCGCTGCGCAGATACAGCGACCGAATGACCACAAGAAAAACAGTCGGCACCAACGCCGGCAGCAGCATGTACAGTCGCAAGTCCGCCGCGCGGACTGAAATCGCGAGTACGAGGTAAAGAGCGAACGCTACAGCGGTCAAGCCGACACTGGCCGGGCCGTGGCGCAGGTCGTTACCATCGACGACAATGTATTCGGCCACTAGCACCAGCACAAAGAGCAGACCGCCAAGCGCAAAGACCGCCCACCACTCCGGGCTGATCTGCAGCGTGGACAAAGGCACGCCAATCGCCCAGGCCGTCAACGCAGGCAGCAGCCAGTGCGGCAGGCGAGTTTTCCCTTCCTGGTGCGGGTGCCCATGGATCAACCAATCCGTGCCAACCGCCGCCAGAATCGCCACCAGAATCGAGACGACGGTGTTGAAGTTAAGCTGCATTTCGAACAGAAAGCCGGGCAGTTGCAGGCTGATCACCCAGCCGGGGATGCTCACAAAAGGGATCGCTGCGTAGGCAATCAGAATCGTTGCGGTGATAATGCTCAACCGGTCCGCGTCGGGCAGGTGACGGTGGATTTCCATAACATGATTTTACACTGCTCGCAGCCTGGCTGCAAAGATTATCGGCCGTTTCCTCCGAGCCGGCGGGCGTCAGCCAGATCCGCGAACCTCTCTGTGGTAAAATTAACTTTCGTATGAACCAGAGTCCGATGACGAAAAGCTCGCCGCCAAAGCTGATCCAGGCGTTTACCGCCGGATTCAATGCCGTTGCAAGCCACGCCTACCTGCTGCTGCTGCCGATCGGCGTCGACCTGCTGCTCTGGTTTGGTCCGCGCCTGCGCATGCAAGGGCTGCTCGGGCCGATTCTCGAGGATTCCACCCGCACGCTTCTGCGCATGAATCCGGGCGACATGGCAATGCGTCTGGATGCGGTAAGTGAAATATGGGGGGAGTTCCTGCAGCGTTTCAACCTGATCAGCTTTATCCGCACCTTCCCGATCGGCGTGCCGAGTCTGCTGGCGGCGCAATCACCGCTGGAAACACCCCTCGGGCCTGCGCCGGTGTTTGAGGTCAAATCCATGCTGGCGGCTTTCGGATTGCTCGTGGCCATCCTCTCGGTTGGATTCTCCCTGGGCTGTTTATATTTTAACCTGCTCGCGCGCAGCACCGCCGAGGGCGCCGCAGCTTTCGAGTTGAAAGCCTTTGCCAATCAGGTTCTCCAGACGTTCTTTATGACAATGGGGCTGATTTTCCTGCTGACTGTACTGAGCATCCCGGTGATGCTGGCGCTCTCCATTGTCGCCTTTATCAGCCCAAACCTGGCGGATATCGCCGTGATCTTGATGATCTTCATTCTCCTCTGGCTGCTCGTTCCACTGGTGTTCACCCCCCACGGCATCTACTCGGGGCAGCACAACCTGCTGGCGTCGATCGCCACCAGCGTCCGCCTGGTACGCTTCTTCCTGCCAGGAACAGGCATTTTCCTGATGTTCGCTATCCTCATTTCGCAGGGATTGGATGTTCTCTGGCGGTTGGCGCCGGCCACGTCCTGGCTCACAGCGGTCGGAATTTTTGGTCATGCCTTTATCTATACCAGCGTGCTCGCCGCCAGCTTTGTTTATTTCCGCGGCGGCATGCGCTGGATGGTACAAAATATCGCCAGGCAATATCAAAACGAAATAAAAATATAATCGGTGAATTGCTGCCGGCTTCGGCAGATAGGGCAGCGCCGCGGCAATTATCCAGGAGGTCTCATTGGTACAGGCAAACATCTCATCGTATGCTGCGAAGGATATTCAGGTTCTTGAAGGGCTTGAGGCCGTCCGGCGCCGGCCAGGCATGTACGTTGGCGGGACAGACCTCAAAGCGCTGCATCACTTGGTATATGAGGTTGTAGACAATTCCATCGATGAAGCCCTTGCAGGCGCCTGCGACAAGATCACCATCACGATCCACTCCGACAGTTCCGTTACGGTGGCGGACAACGGGCGCGGCATCCCGGTCGACATCCACCCCGACAAGCAGAAATCCGCCCTGGAAGTGGTCATGACCATCCTGCACGCAGGGGGCAAATTCAGCCACGCCAGTTATAAGGTTTCCGGCGGTTTGCATGGCGTGGGTGTTTCAGCGGTCAATGCGCTCTCGGAATGGTGCGAAGTGCGCGTCTGCCGCGAGGGCAAGGAGTATTTCCAGCGCTACATCCGCGGTGTACCTCAGGATGCAGTCAAGCCGATTGGCAAGTGCGACCCGAGTATCACTGGCACAACCACCACCTTCAAATTCGACCGTGAAATCTTCAAGGGCGATGTGGATTTCAGGTTCGAGGCGCTCGCCCAGCGCATGCGCGAGATGGCATTCGTCACCCGCAAAGTACAAATCCGGCTGTTGGATGAGCGCGCGAATAAAGAAGCGACCTTCTATTTCGAGGGCGGCATCACCTCCTTCGTCCGCTATCTCAACCGCAACCGCGACGTGCTTCACCCGGTTTTCTACGCTGAGAAGGAAGTCGACACCATCGGCGTCGAGGTCGCCGTACAATACACCGACGCCTACGCCGAATCGGTCTATTCCTTCGCCAACACGATCAACACCGTCGACGGCGGAACGCACATGACCGGGCTGCGTTCGGCGATCACGCGGGTGATCAACGATTACGCCCGGCGCACCAATTTGCTAAAAGATGCCGACCCGAATTTCTCTGGCGACGACACCCGCGAGGGCATGACCGCCATTGTCAGCATCAAGCATCCCGATCCGCAGTTCGAGAGCCAGACCAAGGTCAAGCTGATGAATCCCGAGGTGCAGACCTACGTCCAGCAGGTGGTCGGCGAGTCGTTCTACAGCTTCCTGGAGGAGAATCCTTCCGCAGCCAAGGCGATCGTGCAGAAATGCCTGACCTCGGCCCGCGCGCGCGACGCCGCCCGCAAGGCGCGCGACCTGGTCATCCGCAAGTCCGCGCTGGAGAGTCTGACCCTGCCGGGCAAGCTGGCCGACTGCTCGGAACGCGACCCGAACAAGTCCGAGCTATACATCGTCGAGGGCGACAGCGCCGGCGGATCAGCCAAACAAGGCCGCGACCGGCACTTCCAGGCCATCCTGCCGCTGCGCGGCAAGATCCTCAACACCGAGCGCGCCCGGCTGGACAAGATCCTCTCCAACAATGAGGTCAAGGCGCTTATCTCAGCGCTGGGCACCGGCATCGGCGAATCCTTCGACCTGAGCGGGCTGCGCTACGGCAAGGTGATCATCATGACCGATGCCGACGTGGACGGCAGCCACATCCGCACCCTGCTGCTGACCTTCTTCTTCCGCTACATGCAGCCGCTGATCGAAAACGGGCACCTCTACATCGCTCAGCCGCCGCTCTACCGCATTGCCCACCGAAACACAGTCCAGTTCGCCTACACCGAGGCCGAGAAGGACAAGGTGCTCAAATCGCTTGGCAGCGCCGCGGAGAAGGCAAGCCTCCAGCGCTACAAGGGCCTGGGCGAGATGAATCCCGAGCAGCTCTGGGAGACGACCATGGATCCCGCCAGACGCACCCTGCTCGGCGTGACCATCGAGGACGCGACCGTCGCCGACCGGACGTTCGACATGCTGATGGGCGAGGCCGTCCCGCCGCGCACGCGTTTTATCACCACCCACGCCCGCAGCGTACGGAATCTGGATATTTAACCGCACACCCTCCAGAGGAAAGCGCTGATCTCCCCGTCCGTTTATGCTGCTGCATGAACGGATCGGCAGGCCTGATCTCTTCGTGCGGTTGTTTATTCAGGTGATGGGGAATGGGCGATAATCGATCAATAATGTTATACAATTTGACAAATCACCCGTAATATTGCGAGAAGACCAATGATCCACCAGTAAGGGAGGACGTTATGCCAACTGTAATTCGCTACCGCGCCGAAGATCTGACCCGTTACATGATCCGCTTTTTCAACCGGCTCGGCGTTCCCGATGATCACGCTCGAATCGCAGCCGAGATCCTCATCGCCGCCGACCTGCGCGGGATCAGCTCGCACGGCATCATCCGCCTGCACTCCTACTACGGCAGCCGCATCCTCGAGGGCCTGCTCGATCCCAAAACGCCTTTCGAGATTGTGCGCGAGACGCCCACCACCCTGCTGCTGGACGGCGCCAACGGGCTGGGCATGGTCGTCGGGCACTACGGCATGAGCCGCGCCATCCAAAAAGCCCACAAAGCCGGGGTGGCCTTCGTCACCGTGCGCAACAGCAACCATTTCGGCATCGCCGGCTATTACGCCATGATGGCCCTGCAGCACGACATGATCGGAATTTGCTTTACCAACGCTCAGCCGCTGGTCGCACCGACCTACGGGCGCTCGCGCATGCTCGGCACCAATCCAATCGCCGTAGCCGCCCCGGCGCAGGACCAGCGCCCTTATGTGCTGGATATGGCCACCAGCATCGTCCCGATCGGCAAAATCACCGTCTACGACAAGGCCGGCGAGAGCATTCCCGAAGGATGGGGCATTGACCGGGATGGAAACGTCACCACCGACCCGAAAGAAGTGCTGCAGGGCGGCGCGCTGCTGCCGCTTGGCGGCACCGACTTGATGCGCGGCTACAAGGGCTACGGCCTCGGTTTGCTGGTCGACATCTTCTCCGGCGTACTCTCCGGTGCGGCCTTCGGCGCGGACGTCGGCGGAGTGCTGAAAATGAACGCGCCTGCCAACGTCGGACACTTCTTCGCCGCGGTGCACATCGACGCCTTCCGCGATCCGCAGGAGTTCAAGGCCGACCTCGACCGGCTGATCCAGATGATGAAAGATGCTCCCAAGGCAGCCGGTCAGGAGCGCATCTACATCCACGGCGAAAAGGAATTCGAGCTGACCGAGAAGAATCTGCGCGATGGGGTGCCGCTGCTGACTGAGGTAGTCAAGGGGCTGCGCGAAGCCGGCGAGCAGGTCGGCGTTCCATTCGATCTTGAGCAGCTCGGCGTAACCGAAGGCGAGGAAGAATAGCTCACTGCTGAAGGAGGATCAGCGCCTCTTCCCCTTCCAAAGGAAGGTAATCCTCGCCCTGAACTGCTCCCAGCTCGTCGCGTTTATTGGAAAGTAGCAGCTGCCAGCCTGTGCGGCGTACGCTGCCGCCGGTGGCAAAGCGCACCGGACGTTTTCCAAAATTCAAGGCCACCAGCACCGTTTGCTCGCTGGTTTCGCGCAGATAAGCCAGCAGGCGCTGCGGCTCGAAGGTCAGCGGCTGGAACATGCCCCGGCGCAGCGCGGGCAGCTCCCGGCGCAGTTGCAGCAGACGCCGATAGAAGTTGAACAGCGAGCGCGGATCGGCCTGCTGGGCTACAGCGTTGCGGGCCAGGTAATCTGGATGGAGCGGCAGCCACGGCTCGGACAGGCTGAATCCGGCGTTGACGCTGGCGTCCCACTGCATCGGCGCGCGGCAGCCGTCCCTGCCGGGGTGGAAGGGCCAGTAACGCTTCCCGACCGGATCGAGTATTTTTCCTCGCGGCAGGCTGATGTCGCGCATGCCGATTTCATCGCCGTAGTAAATGAAGGGCGTTCCGCGCAGGGTGAGCAACAGCGCCGCGGCCACCTTCAACCGCTCGTCGTCCTCGCCGCGCCCGTAGCGGCTGGCCAGCCGTTTCACGTCGTGGTTGCCGAGCACGTTGGTCGGCCACGACTCGGCATGCAGGGCATCCTCCCAGCGCTGGATCGCGTTAAGGATTCGGGCCGGCCTCCAGGGCGATTCGAGCAAACTGAAATCGAAGGCGGCGTGCAGCAGGCCCGGGGCGCAGTAACTGGCCGCCTTGCGCGGCGTGGTTATGAACGTTTCGCCGACCGCGTAGCGCTCGCCGTACGAATCGAGCAGCGCACGGATATCCCGCAGCAGCGGCAACATCTCAGGACGGTCGCAGTCGTAGAGATGGCGCTGGCGGTCGAATGCGCGCAACCCGAGCGCAGGCGGATTGTCGCGGAGCTGTTCGTCCTTGAAGTACACGGTGAACACATCCAGGCGGAAGCCGTCCACGCCGCGCTCCAGCCAGAACCGGAAAACGTCCAGCAAGGCGGCGCGCACAGCCGGATTGCGCCAGTTGACGTCCGGCTGCTCGCGGCAGAACATGTGATAATAATACTCGCCGGTGGCCGGGTCGTACTGCCAGGCTTTGCCGCCAAAGATAGACTGCCAGTTGTTTGGCGCCTTGCCGCCCGGGTGCCCTTCGCGCCAGATGTACCAGTCCCGGTAGGGATTATCCAGGCTGGATCGGGATTGCTGAAACCAGGGGTGCTGGTCGGAGGTGTGGTTGAGCACCAGGTCGAGGATCACGCGTATGCCGTGCTGATGGGCAGCCTGCACCAGCCGGTCGAAGTCTGCCAGCGTGCCGTGCTTGGGGTCGACGTCGCAGTAGTTGCTGACATCGTAGCCGAAATCGACGTCTGGAGAGGGATAGAAAGGCGAGAGCCAGATCGCGTCCACGCCCAGCTCCTGCAGGTAATCCAGCCGCGAAGTAATGCCATTTAAATCGCCGATGCCGTCCGCGTTGCTGTCTGCAAACGAGCGCGGATAGATCTGGTAGATGACTCCCTCGCGCCACCACATGAATTGATCAGCCATGTTCGTGCCCCTTCGATGAATTACTGGATATGGATTTTAGTATATCCGAAAATCATCAGCCATACATACCCTTGCATAGCGGCTGTATGTATGATAGAATTTAGACGCTAAACGAATGGACCGCATCGAAAAGTGGGCGCCCCCCACTTTTCTGCTTATTTAGATGATTGCGAATAGTGGAGTAAGAAAGCATGAAGAACGAATTTACCCTGGCGTTCAACGAAGTCCTCGAAGAAAAACAACTGCCAAAAGACATCATCCTCAAGGCGCTCGAATCGGCCATGATCTCCGCCTACCGGCGGGCGGTCAACGCCTCGAACGCCCAGCTCGTCGAGGCTCAAGTCGACATCGAAACCGGCAAGGTCACCATCCTGGCCGAGAAAGAAGTCGTCGAAGAGGTTCAGGACGTGCGCACTGAGGTTTCGCTTGAGGATGCCCTTAAGATCGACCCACAGGCGGAGCTCGGCAGCATGGTCGTCGTCGACAGCACCCCGACCGATTTCGGGCGCGTCGCCGCCCAAACCGCCCGCCAGGTCATCCAGCAGCGCATCCGCGATGCCGAACGCGCCGCCCAGATGAACTTCTACCAGAAACAGGTTGGCGAAATCGTCAGCGGTGTCGTCCAGGCAGTCAACGCCCAGGGACTGACCATCGGCCTGGAAATGAAGGCCGAGGGGAGCATGCCGCGCAAGGAGCTTATCCCCGGCGAGCGCTTCCGCATTCACGACCGCGTCCGCGCGCTGGTGGCGGAAGTCAAGGACAATCCCCGCGGACCGCAGATTATCCTCTCGCGCACCCACCGCAACTTCCTGCGCCGCCTGCTGGAAAATGAGGTGCCCGAAATCTATCACGGCGTGGTGGAAATCCGCTCGATCGCCCGCGAACCCGGCGAGCGCGCCAAGGTGGCTGTTTCGGCGACCCAGACGGGCATCGACCCGGTGGGCGCCTGCGTTGGCATTCGCGGCGTGCGCATCCAGGCAATCGTGCGCGAGCTGCACGACGAGAAAATCGACGTGATCGAATGGAATCAAGACCCGGCCATGTTCATCGCCAAGGCGATCAGCCCGGCGCGGGTGAACGGCGTGTACCTGAACGAACGCTCCTCGGGCGGTAAGACCGCCACCGTCGTCGTCCCGGAAGACCAGCTCAGCCTGGCGATTGGCCGCGACGGGCAGAACGCCCGCCTGGCCGCCAAACTGACCGGCTGGCGCATCGATATTAAAAGCCTGCCAGAGGCAACCTCCGACGTGCTTTACCGCCTGCAGAACGACGAATCTCTGCAGGAGCTGGCTCTGCTCGAAGTCGAGGGCATTGCCAAAATCGAGTCGATGCTGGCGCGGAAGACGGAAGGACGCCCGCTTGCCCCCGAAGAATACGATCAGATGGCCCGCTTCGTCGACCGCATCGAGAAGCGCACTGCATACAAGCCGGAACCCGAGAAGGTCGACACAGACCAGTTAGAAGCCATCCGCGTCCAAATCCCCGCGGATGCCTTCGAAACCAACATCCTCGACAGCGGCCTCCCTGAGCACATCGCCTACATCTTACAGGAAGCCGGCTACAGCACAACCGCCGAGCTGGCAATCCAGATGAAGCTGCAGCCGGATGAAATTCTGCGCCTGAACGGCATTGGGCCGCGGGCGATGCAGGAAATCACCAATCTAATGACCGCCCTCGATGAGCGCGTGGCGGCTGAACGGGAAGCTCTGCTGGCTGAGCAGGCTGCCGCCCCGGCAGAGGAAGCCCTCCTGCCAGAACCAGAAGCTGTGCTCGCAGAGGCGCTGCAACCCGCTGAATTGGCAGAGGAAGCCCCTGCCGCCGAGATCGAACAGCCGGAGGTCGAGGCGATCGAAGAGGTTGCCCAGCCCGCTGCTGAATTACAGCCCGAAGTGTCCGAAGCTGAGGTAATGGAGCCTGCTCCCGAAGCGGTGGAAGAGGAAGCCGTTGAAGAGGAAGAACCTTCATTCGATAAGCTGTTCGAGTTGAAGCCTGAAGCGCTGGAGCCGGTCCTCTTCAGCGAGGATGAAGAGGAAGAAGAAGCCGGAGTCGCCGGTAAAGATAAGAAGAAGGGCAAGAAAAAGAAAAAGAAGCATGTACAGGTCGAATACGATCCCGATAAAGATACGGTCATCGTCCGTCGCAAGCACCGCCGAGACGGCGAAGGCTGGGATTGGGAATAGCATTTAGTAAGTAATGGACCAGTGAGGTGACCAAGAAAATCAGTAAACGCGTCAAACATGTTCCGCAACGCACCTGCATTGGCTGTCGCGAGGTGCTGCCCAAGCGGACAATGGTCCGGGTCGTACGCACACCCAACGGGATCATGATCGATCCTATTGGCAAGGCCCCCGGAAGAGGCGCCTATGTGCACCAAAAACGCTCCTGCTGGGAGCGCGCCCTGAAGAGCGCTCTCGCCAGCGCCTTAAAAATTGAGTTGACCGACCAAGATCGAGCTGTTCTGCTCGAATTCATGCAAAACCTTCCTGAAGAAGACATGAACGCTGCAGAATAACTCCTTCGCGGAATTCAATAGGACGCTTGGAGGGCAGGTACAATCCTGCGATCCCCTCTGATGACCTCATCAAAAAGCGCGTTCCAGGTCAACCCATGTCAAGGCCGCTGAGAAGATTTTCCTGGAGCAGAGTACATAACGAGACGAGGTGAATTATGAGTGATAACGGATCAAAAACGATTGAACTGCCCACCACCTTATCAGTTCGCGATCTTGCCCAACGAATGAACGCCAGCCCGATTCAGGTCATTAAAATCTTGATGTCGAACGGGGTCATGGCAAATATCAACCAGCAGGTGGACTTCGACACCGCCGCGATTGTCGCTTCCGAGCTGGGATTCGAAGCCAAGGCCGAAGTCTACGATATTGAAGAGGAAAAAGAGACCGGCGAAATCCCCCTCTGGCGGCAGTTGATCGCCAGGGAGGATCCCGAGGCGCTGGTCGACCGCCCGCCGGTTGTCACCATCCTGGGGCACGTCGATCACGGCAAGACAACGTTGTTGGATGCCATTCGCCACACCAGCGTCGCCCTTGGCGAAGCCGGCGGCATCACCCAACACATCGGCGCGTACCAGGTAGAGCACAAAAACAAACTGATCTCTTTCCTGGATACTCCCGGACACGCCGCTTTTACCGCCATGCGCTCACGCGGCGCACAGGGAGCTGATATCGTCATCCTGGTCGTCTCCGCCGCTGATGGCGTCATGCCGCAGACAAAAGAGGCCATCGCCCACGCCCGCGCCGCGCGCGTGCCGATCATCGTTGCAATGAACAAGATGGACCGCGCCGACGCTAATCCGGATTTCACTAAGAATCAGCTGGCCGAAGTAGGCCTTGTGCCCGACGACTGGGATGGCGACACGATGGTCGTGCCGGTTTCCGCCAAGCAAAAGCAGGGTATCGATGATCTGCTGGAGGCTATCCTGCTGGTATCCGACAATCTCGACATCAAAGCCAATCCGCGCGGAGAGGTCTTTGGGACAGTCATCGAGGCAGAGGTCGACCGGGCAAAAGGGGTGCTCACCACACTTCTGGTCTACAACGGCACCTTGCAATTGGGAGATATCGTGGTGGCGGGTAAAGCCGCGGGGCGTATCCGCGCCATGTTCGATTACCGTGGGAAACGGGTGCAAAAAGCCGGGCCGTCCATGCCGGTGCAAATTATGGGTTTGAACGAGGTGCCGTCTGCCGGCGACCTGTTCCGTGTGTATGCCAACGAACGCGAAGCGCGTCTGATCGCCGAACAGAGAGCAGTGCAGATCCAGCAGCGCATGTCCGCAACCCCCAAAGCTACCCTGGAAGAGCTTTTCCAGAGGGTGCAGGCGGGCGAAGACCAGGAATTGCGCCTGATCGTCAAAGCGGATGTGCAGGGATCGCTGGAACCGATCGTTTCTGAGTTGAATGAACTCGGCAGGGGCGACATAAAAATCAACATCCTGCACGCTGAAACAGGCAACATCAGCGAAAGCGACGTCATGCTGGCGACCGCCTCGAAAGCAATCGTAGTCGGCTTCAACGTTCAGGCGGACGCGGCTGCCCGGCGGCTGGCGGATACGGAGGGCGTCTCCATCCGCCTGTACAACATCATCTACCGGCTGACCGAGGATATCGAAAAAGCGATGAAAGGCATGCTCCAGCCGGAGCTCAAGGAAACGGTCGTCGGACAGGGCTTCATCCTGCAGATCTTCCGCATCTCCAAAGTCGGCGTAATCGCGGGCTGCAAGGTGGCCACAGGAGAATTCCGGCGCAACGCCAAAGTGAGGGTGTACCGGGAGGATACGCTGATCTACGAGGGCGAATTTGGCTCCTTGAAGCATGAGAAGGACGACGTCCGCGAGGTTCGCACAGGCTTCGAGTGCGGCGCCAGTTTCAGGAATTTCAACGACCTCGCCGTTGGCGACCGCATCGAGTGCTACATTATCGAAAAATAGCACACCCGGCTGAGGTCGAGAAAGGCAGGATTTCAGCATGCCATCCAAACTACGCTTACAACGCATCAACGACCGGCTTCGCCAGGACCTGGCCGAGATGATTGTGATGGGTGAAATACACGATCCGCGTGTTTCCGGCGTGACGGTCACAGAAGTCAAGGTCGACCGCGAGCTGTCCTACGCGGATATCTACGTTTCTGCTGTTGAAGGCAGCGACCGGTCTGCAGAAATCCTGCAGGGACTGGAAAGCGCGAGCGGTTTCATCCGCCGTGCCCTGGCCGAACGCATCGAACTGCGCTCCTTTCCACGCCTGCGCTTTCACTGGGATCCAATCCCCGAACGCGCAGACCGGATCGAACGCCTGCTGGCTTCGTTGCGGGATAAAGAAAATAGCGGCGCGGCGGATGAAGGGAGCGAAGAGGATCAACATGACCGATAACTCCGTCCATGCCGCGATTCGCCAGAAATTACACTCCGCAGGAAGAATTCTGATCTTTTCGCACATCCGCCCGGATGGGGATGCGGTTGGCTCGCTGCTCGCCCTGGGATTGGCTCTACAGGAGGCTGGCAAGCAGGTCGAGATGGTTCTCAAGGACGGCGTCCCTGGAGGCTTTCGCTTCCTGACCGGCAGCGATCAAATCATGCCTGCCCCCTCCGGGCCAGCCGACCTGTTCATCGTCGTCGACGTATCGGAATTAAGCCGCATCGGCGAGGGCTTTGACCTCGGTCAGCCCGACATCCAGGTGGACCATCACATCACCAACCTGAATTTCGCCAGACTCAACCTGGTCGAGCCTGAGGCGGTGGCGACAAGCGCAATCCTGGCTGAATGCCTGCCGCTGTGGGGCTTATCCATCAGTCTGCCGGTTGCCGAAGCGCTGCTGGTCGGCATAATCACCGACACGATCGGTTTCCGCACTTCCAACATGACCCCGCAAGCACTGCGCATCGCGGCAAATTTGATGGAAACCGGCGCGAATCTTCCGGATTTATATGACCGCTCACTATCTCAGCGTACTTTCGAAGCTGCCCGTTATTGGGGAAAGGGGTTAAACAGCTTACAGCGCGAAGATCGCTTAATTTGGGCGACGTTATCTCGCGACGATCGGCGCGCAGTCGGGTATAATGGGAATGACGACGCAGACCTGACTCACGTCCTTTCGTCCGTCATTCAAGGGAACATCTCGGTATTATTCATCGAACAGAATGATCACCGTGTTAAAGTGAGCTGGCGGGCTCGTCCTGGGTGGGATGTATCTAAAATTGCCTTACAATTTGGTGGCGGTGGTCATCCCGCAGCAGCCGGTGCTGATATCGATGGAACGTTGCAGGAAGTGATACACCAGGTGCTTGAGGCAACCAGAAAAGTGCTTTTAGGAACCAGACCGTTGAGATGATCGATCTCTATTATCGGGAAATGTATGGGGATAGGAGAGTAACATGGACAACCAAGAAGAAATTTCCAGCACGGTATCAGGCGTCCTGGTCGTTGACAAGCCGGTTGGGCTGACCTCTCACGAGGTGGTACAGATCATCCGCCGCGGTACCAACATTCGCCGCGCCGGACACACCGGGACTCTGGATCCGCGCGCTTCAGGCGTGCTGGTTGTCTTGATCGGTCCGGCGGTGCGCCTGAGCGAATACGTCTCCGCATCTGACAAGCGCTACCAGGCGGTAATTCAACTGGGTACATCGACCGATACCTACGACGCCGACGGGCAAATTCTGGCGACCAACCTGGTGAATATATCTGAGGATGAATTCGAGGAAGCGCTGCAATCCTTCGTCGGCGAGATCGAGCAGGTGCCCCCGCCGTACTCGGCGGTCAAAGTCAAGGGGCGCAAGGCTTACGATATGGCTCGGAAAGGTGAAGACGTTGACCTCGCCCCGCGCAAGATCACCGTTTACAGCCTGGAGATGCTTGAGTGGGCGCCGCCAGAGGTGGTCATCGACGTCTACTGCTCATCGGGCACCTACATCCGCTCGCTGGCCAATGATCTCGGTAAAATGCTCGGTTGCGGCGCGCACCTGGTTGGATTACGGCGCACAAAAAGCGGACGCTTCACCCTGCGCGACGCCGCGCCGCTGCGTAAGCTGCGCGAAGCGTTCGACACCGGCACCTGGTACCAGTACCTCATTCCGGCTGCCGAGGCGCTCTCAGACTGGCCGGCGATCGAGCTAAGCCAGGAGAAGATCGATGCCGTCCGCCACGGGCACCGCATTCCGGCTGAAGCCGGAATTGGCAAAATGGCACGCGGCATCAGCGAACAGGGCGAACTGGTTGCCCTGATGGAATACGATCCGGTCACCAACGAGTGGCAGCCCAAGAAGGTTTTCTTCCAATAACCAACAACCTTAAACGGGAGGGCTGGCAAGCAATTTCCAGCCCTTTTTTTATATTTTTACAGGAATCAGGTAGAATCATGCAGGCTTACCTTCACCACCATCTTGTATTCCTTGGATGAAGTTACCTCGATGCAGCATTGTAAAAATTTAGAAGCGGTTAAAATCAACAAATCCTGGGTGACGATTGGCTCCTTTGACGGCGTCCACACCGGCCACCAGGCGCTCATCCGCTGGCTGATCGCCGGCGCGCGGCGAGCTCAGGAACCCTCTGTGGTTGTGACCTTCTTCCCCCACCCGGCAGTTGTGCTTGGCAAAGTACCTCGACCGAGCTACCTGACCACGCCGGATGAACGCGCCGAACTGCTCGGCAGTCTGGGGGTCGATTATGTCATCACAATGCCCTTCAACTTGCAGCTGGCTGCTCTGAGCGCGGCGGAATTCATGGAGATGCTGACCGCCAGGCTGGGCATCCGCCATCTCTGCGTCGGTTACGATTTCGCCCTGGGGCGCGGTCGCGAAGGCAACTTAGGCCGCCTGGAAGAGATAGGCAGGCAGCTGGGCTACGACCTTAAAGTAATCGAACAGGTCACCAACGGCGAGGACAATCCGATCTCTTCCAGTCTGATCCGCCGTCTGATCAGTCAGGGGGAGATGAACAAAGCCGCAGGATTGCTTGGGCGCAATTACAGCACAAGCGGCAGGGTTGTCCACGGCGACGGGCGCGGTAAGCAGCTCGGCTTCCCCACCGCCAACCTGGAAGTCTGGGCAGAGCGGCTAATGCCGCCCACGGGCATCTACGCCACCTGGACCTGGATCAAAGGCGTCCGCTACGATTCGGTTGCCAACCTGGGGGTGCGCCCGACCTTCGAAAACCAGCCCTCGTCTGCCCTGTTGGAGGTGTATATCATGGACTGGCGCCAGGATTTGTACGGGCAGGAAATCAAGGTCGAATTCGTCCAGCGGCTGCGCGAAGAAGTCCGTTTTCCCTCCGCCGCTGCGTTGATCGCCCAGGTAAATGAGGATATCGCTGCTGCCAGGGAGGTGCTGCGCAATGTCCCCTGAGCACAAGGTGTACCTGCTCGACCCGAAGAAACTGCCGCCGGAGACGATCGCGGTCACCTTTGCCAAAACGTCCCGCTCTCCTCAGACCTTCGCGGAAATCGCCGCCGAATTGACCGAGGAGAAAAGCGCGGAATTTCACGAGAAATGGGTGGTTGGCTACGGACACGCCTCGGTCGCCGAACATGCCGTGCTGCACATCGCCGTCGAAAACGTCTCGCGCCTGGCGGTGGAAACGCTCGAATCCTGCCGGCTGGCGTCCTATACAGAAAAATCAACCCGCTATCAGAAGTGGGATCCAAGCGCATATCATCTTCCCCAGGAACTGGAAGGACACCGCCTGCAAAGTCTGTACGAGCAGACCATTCAGGGTCTTTTCAGGAGCTATCAGGAATCGCTCGAGCCGCTGCAGCGGGTGATCCAGTCAGAGAATCCGCGCAAGACCGACGAGAGTGAGGCCGCCTGGGAGCGGCGCATCCGCTCGCGTTACGTGGATATCTGCCGCTTCTACCTGCCGGCGGCGGCGCTGGCGAATGTCGGCGTGACCATCAACGCGCGCGCGCTGGAACATTCGATCAGCAAGATGCTCTCCCATCCGCTGCTGGAGGTGCAGCGGCTCGGCGCCGAGTTGAAGCAGGTCGGGCAGCAGGCCGTGCCCACGCTGATCAAATACGCTGATCCCATCCCCTTCCTCACCCGGGTTGAGGAGGATTTCCCCGCCAGGGCGGCCGCGCTGGTGGACTGCAGCGGGCCCGCCGACTGGTGCCAATTAATCGATTACGATCGCAATGGCGAAGACCGCGTGTTGGCGGCAGCACTATACCGTTACGGGAAATATGGCTATGCGCAGGCTTTACGCGCGGTTGCCAACCTCCCCCAGTCAGAGCGCGCAGACCTGACCGAAGCCCTGCTCGGCGGACTTGACAGCCACACCCCCCCCATGCGCGAGCTGGAATTCGCCGGCTTCACCTTCGACGTGATCATCGACCAGGGCGGTTATCTGGAATTGAAACGTCACCGTATGATGACCCAGACCCCCCAACGGCTGACCGCCCGTCTGGGATATGCTCTCCCACGCCGCATCCTTTCCGCAGGGCTCGAGGGGCAGTTTCGCGCCGCGATGGAACAGGCGCGCCAGGCTTTCCTCACCCTGGAGGCATGGAATCCTGCGGTCGCCTCTTATGTTGTGCCGAACGCTTTCAACCGCCGCGTGCTGCTGCAATTCAATCTACGCGCGGGCGAGCACCTGCTTGCCCTGCGCAGCGCGCCAAACGCGCACTTTTCTGTGCGCCGCCTGGCGCAACGCATGAGTGAGCAAATCAAGGCGGCGATTCCCCTGCTGGGCGGCTGTTTGCGCACCAACCCTACTGAAACCTGGCAGCAGATCGAACGCGAGCACTTCGCCCAGGTCTGAAGTTACAGCGTCAAGCCGAGCAGCTCGCCCACCTCGCGGATCGTCTCGCTCTGCAAGCCGTTGGCGTACCAGGATTCCATCTCGACCAGCAGGCGGTCGTTGATCTCCTTCAACATTGCCCTTTTTTGCTCCGCACTGAGATCGAAGCGCATCCGCACCTCTTCGATTTCCGGATGGGCGGCTTTCCAGACTTTCAGGCGCTGATGGGCAGCCTGCGGGCGCTCAACCCAATGCGAAAGAACCGATAGGCCTTCATCCAGGAGGGTTGCCACCGGGATGCTGTGAATTCCATGATCGGAGTAATAAGCGCGCAGTTGTGGCCAATCCTTGCGAATGAAGATGCGCAGCTCCACATTCGGCGCCGCATCGGCGATTCTTGCCAGGATGGGCAGATTCATCAGGCAGTCCGGGCACCATTCCTCGGTCATCACCGCAATAAAAAACCGCGTCTCCAGCCGGGAGAATTCCTGACACTGCTCGGGCAAGAGACAGATGCGCTCATACCGCTCGCGCATGGCTTGCTTGTGCTGCCCCATGCTTTCGATGAAGGCCGGCATGGTCAGCCCGCTATGCCAGTTGGAGACATCGATTGGATAGGAAGACAAATTTCACCTCTAAGATTATTATCCCTGCCATCCGCATCCAGGAATGCGGGTGCTTTCGATGCTATACTTTATGTGGCGTAATTAATGAACACGGCAGACGAATGTATTGTATCTATGGAATCTGCCGTGTCAACCTGGAATCCGTGGGGTGTACAAGGTGCGGTCAGGCAATGAGGTGATTATAGATCAAGCGAGGCTGAGATGAACAAGGAAGAGTTGATCAGCGCATTGGAGGACAGCCGGGAGGAACTCCTGGCGACTTTAGAGGGGCTATCCAATGAGCAATACTGCGCCGACGCCGCGGTCGGCGAGTGGTCGATCAAGGACGTCCTCGCCCATCTGGTCATGTGGGAAGCAGAGACAATCAAGCTGCTCTTTCAGGCGCGCCAGGGACTGACGCCGACGACCGTCCATTTGAAAAACATACCGGACGACGAGCAAAACAAAATCTGGCACGATCAGACCAAGGATCGCCTCCTGGAGCGCGTCCTAGCCGATTTCGGCGCCATCCGCGGGCAGACCATCCTGCGCCTTGACGATTTCAGCGAGCGCGAATTGAGCGACCCGACCCGCTTCGTCTGGCTGCGAGGGAAAACACTGAGCCAGCTGGTCGTCGATTATGTCCTCGAGCATGAACAGGTCCACGCCCGCATGATCCGTGCATGGCGCGAACACCAGCAGGGATAATATTCGCAGGAACTAACCGCCGTAAGCCTCGCCGTAATCGGCAATGGCTGCCTGGACCACCTCCATGGCACGCGCGGCGTCATAGACCGCCTCGATGTACGTCAGCGATTCCCTGCCTGGAACGAGCTTATATGTGCTGAAGTAGTGTCGCAGACGCTCGACCAGCACGGGCGGCAGGTCGGAAACGTCATTGGCTTTTTCCCAGAACTTATCGTTGGCGAGCACGGCGATGATCTTATCGTCAGCCTCGCCGTTGTCAATCATAAGTAATCCGCCGACAACCCGGGCAGGGAGAATGATCTCGGACTTGGTAATCGGACGCTCGCTGATCACGCAGATATCCAGCGGGTCGCCGTCGCCGCGTCCGGCGCTCGGGGTGAGGTCGCCCACGCGCGTGCCGCAGTAAGTGCGCGGGATAAAGCCGTACAGCGTCGGCGGCTGCGAGGAGCTGCGCTGCGGCCGGTCGACTTTCAAGTAGCCGGTTGTTTTCTCGACCTCGTACTTGACCAGGTCGAAGGGGGTGATTTCGATGTAGGCGGTCACGATTTGAGGTGGGTTAGGTCCGACCTCCAGTCCGTGCCAGGGGTGGGGACGCCAGCGATAAAACGGGTTTGGGAAGGCCAAAGGATTCTCCTGACGGTAAATTACCTGTTCGATAAGGTAATTATACGCGAAAAGAGCTTGTATCGAGCGTCTTCAAACGGCCGCCGCTCGGCGGCTGAGTCTGTCGAAGCCACGCTCGGCGGCTGAGCCCGTCGAAGCCCCCTCGGCGGCAGAGCCTGCCGAAGCGCCGATCGGCGGCTGAGTCTGTCGAAGCCACGCTCGGCGGTTGAGCCCGTCGAAGCCCCGCTCGACGGCTGAGCCTGTCAAAGCCCCGCTCGGCGGCTGAGCCTGTCGAAGCCCCGCTCGGCGGCTGAGCCCGTCGAAGGCCCGGGCGGCGGCTGAGCCCGTCGAAGCCCCGCTCGGCGGCTGGCAGCCGATCAATCAATTCACCATTTCATATCATCGAAACCTATTGACTTTTCCTCCAAAAACACTATAATCAGTCAAAATCAATCCAAAAAGACATTGAAGAGGACGAGTAACCACCGTCCAGGCGGCACAGAGAGCAGGATCAGGTGAGAGCCTGCCCGCACCACGGCGGCGAATGGACCTCGGAGTTGCAGGGCGAACGCAATCGCAAGTAGCCTGAGCCGGAGCTGCCGCCGTTATCCAGGCAAAGGGTATCAAGCGCAAACGCGCAGCGTACCCGTAAGAGTGAGGCTGGCCTTTTCCCCCTGAGTGCTGTCACCAGGGGATTTTGTTTCAAAAGGCCTCCTAATCGGGGTGGCACCACGGACCTGCTGTTCGTCCCCACGAGCAGCAGGTCTGTTTTATTAAAGGAGGAACAGCATGGACACCAACCGCAGCCGTATCTTAACCGGTCACCGCCCGACAGGGCCGCGTCACATCGGCCACCTGGTCGGCACGCTGACCACCTGGGCTGCCCTGCAGTCCACCCACGAGTGCATCTTCCTCCTGGCCGACCTTCACGTTCTGACCACCGACTTCCAGCAGCCCGAGCGCATCCGCCAGAACACGCTCGAGGTGCTCACGGACTGGCTGGCTGCCGGTATCGACCCCGAGGCGTCGTTCATTGCGCTTCAATCGGCCGTCCCCGAGCACAGCCAGCTGGCGCTGTTGTTCAGCATGCTGCTCAACGAAGCTCGCCTGCGCCGGGTGCCGACCTTTAAAGAAACCGCTCAACAGCTGCGTTTGCAGCCTTCGCTCGGCCTGTTGTCATACCCGGTGCTGCAGGCAGCCGACATCCTGCTCTACAAGGCACGCCTCGTGCCGGTTGGTGAAGATCAACTGCCGCATATCGAGGTTGCCCGCGAGGTTGCCCGCCGCTTCAACCAGCTTTACGAGGCGACCTTCCCCGAGCCGGAGGCGCTGCTCTCGAACATGCCGCGCCTGCCGGGCACTGATAACCGCAGCATGCACACCTCTTACGGCAACACGATCATGCTGCGTGACAGCGACGAGGAAACCACTCGCAAGGTGATGGGCATGTATACAGATCCCAGCCGCATCCACGCCAGCGACCCTGGGCATGTTAAGGGCAATCCGGTCTTCGTTTATCTGGACCTGTTCGACTCCAACCCGGACGAGGTGGCCGGTTTGAAGGAGCGTTACCGCGCTGGCAAGGTCGGAGATGTAGAGGTAAAAAGGCGGCTGGCTGCCGCGCTGAACGCCTATCTCGCGCCGCTCCGCGAGCGGCGCGCCCGCCTGGCCGGGCAGAGCGATTATCTGCTCGAGATACTGCGGGAAGGCAGCCGCAAAGCACGCCAAATCGCCCGCCAGACCTTCGCGGAAGCTCAAGAGGCAATGGGACTGACGCTGGCTAAAGAACTGGACCTGCCGCCTAGAAGGTCCGCCAATCTACTCAACCCAACGGTGCTTTGAGCAAAGTGCTCAGTATGATCCGAAATCTAACTCCAAGGAGATATGAAATGAACGAGAATACACGATATAACTTAAATGAAGAAGATATCCCAACCACCTGGTACAACATCCTGGCGGACAGCCCGGTCAAGATGCCGCCCGTGCTGCATCCCGGCACGAAAGAACCGGTCACGCCCGATTTCCTCAACGTCCTCTTCCCGATGGAGCTGATCATGCAAGAGGTCAGCACCGACCGCTACATCGACATCCCCGCCGATGTCCGCGAGGCCTACAAGCTGTACCGCCCCACCCCGCTGATTCGCGCGCGGCGGTTGGAAAAAGCCCTGGGCACGCCGGCGCATATCTACTACAAGAACGAGAGCGTTTCACCGGTCGGCAGCCACAAGGCCAACACGGCCATCCCCCAGGCGTATTTCAATAAAATTTCCGGCACGCACGCGCTGACCACCGAAACCGGAGCAGGTCAATGGGGTTCGGCCCTGGCATTAGCCTGTAAGTTCTTCGAGATGGATCTGGAAGTCTATATGGTGCGGGTGTCCTACGATCAAAAACCTTACCGCCGCTACCTGATGGAAATGTTCGGCGCGCAGGTGTTTTCCAGCCCGACCGAACGCACCAGCGCCGGACGCGCCATTTTAGCCCAGGACCGCAACAGCCCGGGGTCGCTTGGTATCGCCATATCCGAAGCGGTCGAAGTCGCCGCCACATCAGACGGAAGGAAAAAATACTCGCTCGGTTCGGTACTCAACCACGTATTGCTTCACCAGACGGTGATCGGCGAAGAAGCGCTCAAGCAGATGGATCTCGCCGGGGAGTACCCGCAGGTGGTTATCGGCTGCGTCGGCGGCGGCTCAAATTTCGCCGGCATTGCCTTCCCGTTTCTACGCGAGAACCTGCGCAACGGACAGCGCACCCGCCTGCTGGCGGTCGAGCCGGAAGCGACGCCCTCGCTCACCCGCGGCGTGTACGCCTTCGACTACGGCGACACCGCCCAGATGGCGCCCATCGTTAAAATGCACACCCTCGGGCATTCCTTCGTCCCCCCGGCGATCCACGCCGGCGGGCTGCGCTATCACGGTATGGCGCCGGCGCTCTGCGCGTTGTACGACGCCGGTCTGATCGAGGCTGTCGCGGTGCCGCAGAAAGCCACTTTCGAGGCTGCCGTCCTGTTCGCCCAGAACGAGGGCATCGTCCCGGCGCCGGAATCGGCACATGCCATCCGCGTGGCGATCGACGAGGCCCTCAGCGCCAGACAGAACGGTGAGAAGAAGGTCATCCTCTTCAATCTGTCCGGGCATGGGCACTTCGACCTAACCGCATACAACGCTTATCACGAGGGCGCGCTCGAAGATTACCGCATGCCGGAGGAAGCGATTCGCTCCATTCCCGAGCGGCTGCCGGAAGTGCCTGAGGGCATCCGCGTCTGAGCGCGGCCAGAATTCCAGCGCTCCGATGGGCAATCGACTGATCGATGAATCAGCCCTGGTAACCGAACAGGCGGCTCAGCAGGCGCTGCCCGTCTGTTCGGTTATTCTTCTTTCTTCTCCAGCTCGGCCAGTATCTGCTCTTCCTGACGCAGGTTGCGCCAGCGTACAATCAGGCTGACCAGGTAGATCAACATAATGCCAAAGATGACCGCGTATCCTGCGGCAAAGTACGAAATTGTGTTGGCGGGTTCTTCCATAACAATACCTCGCAGATTTCCGATTCCTCAGGATTGCAGTCTCAGCTTCAATTGCTCAATCCGCTGCCCAAGCTGACCCAGGCGGATGCGGTGCCACAACAGCGAAGCAAAGAGGAAAGTGAAGGTGATCAGGCTAAACATGAAGGTTTGCATCATTTTCGGAGTCATGTCGAAGGTGCCGACCGCGTTCGGATCGCTGGAGCCGATCACCACCGGGTGAATCGTGCGCGTCAGGCGGATCGAAAAGAAGGTCAGCGGCACGCTGAGAAAGCCAACAATGGCGTAAATCGCGCCAAACCGCGATCGGCGCTCCGGCTCTTCGATCCCTGCACGCAGCATCAGATAGGCAAAGTAAACCAGCTCCATGATTGTGGCGGTGGTCAGGCGCGGGTCCCAGGTCCACCAGGTGTTCCAGATCGGGCGCGCCCAAATCGCCCCGGTGATCACGTTGATCAGGGTGAAAGCGATGCCAATTTCAACCGCGCTGACTCCCACCAGATCCCAGCGGTTATCCTTGCGAATCAGGTAGATGATGCCAGAAAGCGCCGCGATGAAGAAGCTGAGCATGCCGACCCAGCCAGTGGCGACGTGGAAATAAAACACTTTCTGCACTGCGCCCATTACCCGCTCGAGCGGCGCGTAGAAGAACACCATGGCGGTCGCCGCGATGAGCATCGCCACGCTCAAGGCATCCAATACGACGAGTAATTTCGGCCTAGGTTTCATATACTGCCTCCCAAAGAATTGACTATTCCTCGACTACATTATCAAAAACCATGAACGCTGCTGAGGTGAAGATCACATCAAAAACAATCATCAGGGACAGGTAGGGCTGGATTTCGGCAATCGCGAAACCCTGCAAGTAACCGTCGGTGGCTTTAACCGCCGCGATCACCAGCGGAATGACCACCGGGAAAAGCAGGATTGGTAAGAGGATATCGCGCGTTCGCGCCTGAATAGCCATGCTGGAAAGCAGCGTACCGACCGCCGCATACCCCTGGGTGCCGAGCAGGATGGTCAACAACAACCCGGGAATGAAGAGGTTCACGTTGTACAGCACCGAGAAGATCGGGAGGACAATTGCCGCGACCAGCAGCATGAATATCCAGTTCGATAAAGCCTTGCCGAGGTATATCGCGGCGCGGTCGACCGGCGCCAGCAGCAGCCCGTCCAGGCAGCCGCGATCCTTCTCAACCGCCATCGAGCGGTTCAATCCAAGCGTACCGGCAAAAGTGAAGGTGACCCACAGCACCCCCGCCGAGAGGTTGGCGCGAATATTGGCCTGCAGCTCGAGCGCGAAGTTAAAGATCACGATCACAAGCAGGGCAAAGACCAGCATGGCCGAGATCATCTCGCGGCTGCGCCACTCGGCGCGCATATCTTTCCAAACCACGGCACCAAGCGCGCGCAGGAAAGGCGTCAGGCCGCTCATACAGCCGCTCCCTTGCCTGCGCCGCTTTCCTCCAGCGCCTGGCGGTAGAATGCCAGCAGCCCGTTACGCGGCAGATCGCCGCCGTGGATGCTGGCGGCGACCCTACCGCGGGTAAGCACGTCGAAGCGGGTGGCCAAATCCTCTACCCGCGCCAGATCGTGCGAGGTCATCACTACCGTCCGACCGCGCGTGGCTACCTGGCGCAGCACCGTGTCAAGCATATCACAGGCGTCCTGATCCAGACCGGTGTGAGGCTCATCCAGCAGCAGCACATCCGGATCGTGTAAAATCGCCCGGCCGATCGCCAACCGCTGCTGCATGCCGCGCGAGAAGGTGCGCACCAGATCCCTGCGGCGAGCTTCAAGCCCGACGAGATCCAATACTACCCCAATGCGTCTTTCGAGGTCTTCGACCGCGTACATGCGCCCGTAGAAGCGCAGGTTCTCGTCGGCGCTCAGGTCCCCGTAGAGCAGCGGCAGGTGGCTGACCACTCCAAGCCGGCGGCGCACGTGAGCCGCCTGCTGCGGCAGGATATAACCGCCGACCTGCACTGCGCCCATCGTCGGTCGCGAGAGCGATGCTAAAATGCGCAAAAAGGTGGTCTTGCCCGCTCCGTTCGGGCCCAGCAGCGCCACAAAATCTCCCTGAGCAACCGAAAAGTCCATTTGACGCAAGACTACTTTTGGGCCAAACCGCTTGACAAGCTGGCGGACGGAGATCATCTCAGGCATGGGCTACTACATCCTCGCCCTTAATTGTTCTTTCAACTCATTTCTGCGCCTCAGGTAGGCTTCTTCCGGCAGGTCGCCGGCTTTATAGCGGTCATCCAGGGCGATGATGGCGTCCATCAGATCCTCGGCAGTTCCTTCGGCATCGCTTTGACTCTCCGGCTCGGCAGAGGTTTCTCTTCTTCGCTGTCGCAGCAGCCAGTAACCCGCGCCGATCAGCGCCACACCCAGCACCGCCGCGCCGATCAACAATCCGCTGGTGCCGCCTAGCCGCAGCGGGAGGCCGCCTCCGCTGTTGGCAGAGATGGTCATCTCCAGGGTGGAGCCGGCTGTCAAGGCGGTGGCTGTATATAGCTCCAGGCTGACGCCCTGCACATCGCGCTGTCCGGTGGATCGCAGTTGATCCGACTGCAATGTCATCGACCCCTGCGGAGCCATCACAACAGCCGCATCCACATCCACAGGGATGGGGATGCTCAGCGACATCTTTTTGCTATAGGGTACATCGTAGGCAAATAAAATTTGCTGGCCGGAGCCTGGTTCTACGGCGGCGGTATCAGCAAATCCTTTTTCGGTTTGTACGTATCTTTCCCCCAGGGCGCCTTGCTCGAATTGCAGATTTGTCGCATCCGCGGGCAGTTGATACTCGACAACACCTGGCATGTCCTCCCCAGGGATTATCACCCGGTTGCCGATGTTAGTCAGGATGAACAGTTCAGCAATCTGGACACTCTCGGGATTAGAAAAATCGAAGAAGATGTGCATACGCTCAGCGCGCAGCGCAGAGACGTCGGTGGTTGTATCGTAGAACTCGATCGGCAGGTCGACCACGCTCTCCTGTGGATTTTCAGAGGTATGGTAAAGGTCCGAGCCGTAAGTCAGTCCTTGATAATCAACGGTGACCATATACGTCTGCTCGGGAACAATCTCAATCCCTTCGAATTGGTAGGCGCCATCGACCACATCCGTTTCCTGAGCAGAAACCTGGTTCGTGCCCTCGAATCGACTCAGTACTGCCCGCAAGCCCTCCGGAAGAAGGCCGCCGGAACCATTGATCACCTTGCCCTGAATCGTCACCGTACCGACCGCGGCGGCTGGCGTAGCAGATGCCTCTGCCTGAAGCGTGCCCTGGCTGGTCGTCGTCGCCGGGGCGCTGGTCGGGGCAGTGAAATTGGCAAAACTCAAGGTGCGGGTATAAACAGCCACCGCCTCGATCTCAGTCTGACTGAGCTCACCGGCGAAGCCTGGCATGGCCGCGCTGCCCTCACTGGCGATGGCAATTATCTCCTCGAGGGAGTGCTGGGCGAGCAAGGTCGCATCATCCAGCCAGCTGGGCGCGTCAGCGCTGCCCTGGCCGCTCTCGCCGTGACACGACTGGCAATTCTGCTCAAAAACCTTTTGTCCCTCTTCGACCAGGCCCGGGTCCATCGAGAGGGTCAGCGCATATGCAACCACATCCCAACGCTGACGGTCGTCCAGGCTGCTGAAGCCTGGCATGTAACGTTCCAGGTTGCCCTTGGTGACCATATTGAACCAGTCCACCGGTTTCGCCTGACGCGCCAGCGACGGGTCGCCAAGCGGAGCCACCGGCACCGGCAGCTGGCCAGCCTGCGGGCCATCTCCCAAACCAGCCGCTCCGTGGCAGGCTATGCATTTTTCATTGTATATGGCACCCCCTTCAGCTGGATCGGGTGGGACGAGCGGGAAGATTGCTCCGCTGGCGACCGGTGTATCCAGCGCGGTGTAAGACTCTGCGTACGGCGGTGGAGTGACGTCCTGCGCAAGCGACAGACCGCAGCCTGCCAGGATCACTGCTAAAAATAAACTGATAAAAACGAAAACCGTGATTTTTTTCATAAAGGTTGGTATCTTCGTGAAAGAAGGAATTAAAGCGCTGTTCCGCAGCGCGAGCAAAAAACATCCGATTTCTGCACGGCGTTGCCGCACTTCGGGCAGAATCCGGCCGATTTTTCCTGTTTTTCCCGCCGGCGGGCGTTGATCGCCAATTCCAGGTCATCCAGTTGACCACCGCCGTTGACCAGCTTGCGGGCGTCTGCACGGCGTGCGGCCACAGCCGCCTCGACCCTGTCCTCGGCTGAGATTGCGCTGGCTGCTTTTTCCGGTTCGAGGGCATCTAGGCGGCGAAGCACCTCCGCGCCTGCCGCGAGCAATTCTACCCGCTGGCGCGGGTAATCCTCCTCCGGGATTTTCCCGAGCGTCTGGTCGAAATCGAGCTCCTGTAAAGCGGTCAGCAGACGATCGCGCTCCGCCAGAAGCGCTGAGCGCTCGTGATCCGCCCCTGAAATCGGTTCGGCTGCCAAAACCAGGCGGTCTTTCTTCGAATACTGGACAAATGGCTGGCTGATGAAGATCCCCACCAGTAAAGCTAATGCGATGACCAGAAAAATTGAGCCAAGATCCATTCCGAATATGCTCCCTGAACAGTATTATTGCAAGGATGCCTCGATTGCCGTCTTAATTTCTGCCTGCGAGGCGAACGGCCCCTTCTTGACATAAGCCAGTCTGCCCTCGCGGTCGATGATGTAGGTTTCCGGCACCCCTTGAATGCGGAACATCTGAGATATTTTTGTGCGCATGTCGGGACCGTTCGGATAAGTGATTCCAAACTTGTTCAGAAAGCCAAGCGCCTCCGGCTCGGTATCGACGTAATCGACGCCCAGGAAGATCACCTCTCCACCAGGCTTGTAATACTGCCAGGCGGCTTCCATTTCAGCAGCTTCCTGTTCGCAGGGCTTGCACCAGGACGCCCAGAAATTGACCACGATCACCTTGCCGCTGTATTCGCCGGTATCAAAGGTGTTTCCCTCGAAGCTGGTCAATGAGAAGGCAGGCACCTTTTGCCCGATGGTGATCGGGCCGGATTGGGCGCGGCGTAGGCCCAATCCAATCAACATCAGAAAAGCAACCAGGAGCAGAAAAGCCAGACCCGCCACCCAACCGGGAAGCTTGCGTTTCTCTTTCTCTTGACTGTGGTCGATTTGCATGTCCTGATGATTCTCCTTCGTTAATGCGCCGGCGAGTCGCCTTCAAAATTGCGCAATTCATCCTCGAGTTTTTTCAGATAGGGATCATCTTCTCTAATCTCGACTGTATCAGCGGCGGCGGCAGCTGACGCACCTCGTGTCCGGCGCATACTTGTGAATACCCGATAGAGAATATAAACCCCGATCAGGAAGATAACCGGCGGCAGGATGTAGACCATCCAATGCAGGCCGCGCGCTGGCGGCTCTGCCAGCACGCGGTCGCCGTATTGAGCCACGAAGTAATCCTTTATCTGCTGCTCATTCCACCCCTGGCTTAATTTCAAGCGAATCAGCTCGCGCCATTGGGCACAGGCCTGTGTCGGGCAGACATCCAGAGGGATGTTTTCGCAGACCGGGCAATACATCTCCTTGGCAATCGCGTTGACGTCGTTATCCGATGGCGTTAGCTGCTGGGCAAACACGGCCTGCTCGCCCACCCCGAAGATGAGTGAGACCAGAATCAAGGTCAGGCTTACCAGATAACCAACCTTTTTGGGGAGAATTATAAAATACAAGTTCATAGCCTTCCTGCTGTTCCCGTTGGCATGACGCACCAGCCGGGTGGCAAATGGAGCTCCGCCCGGGCAGTCGTTTCGGTAATCTTCACTGAATACGCGCTCAAAGTGATTATGCTCCCGAAGTGCTGGATCGGACCAGCGGACGGGCAGTCTGCGCCCGAACATACTCACGTTCTTTATCCGGCCAGGCAGCGACCAGCGTGCCAAGGATGAAGACGATCCCGCCCAACCAAAGCCAGTTGACCAATGGATTGTGGTAAATTTTGAAGGTCACCCCGCTGGAAGAGATCGGCTCCCAGTCGACCAGCAGCACGTACAGGTCGTCTTCCATCGTGCTGCGCACGCCGGGGATGGTCATCGGCTGCTGCGAGTCGTAATAGTAATCACGACGCGGATGCAGGCTGCCCAGGTACTTTCCCTCACTGGTCACGCTGACTACCGCGCGGGCCACGTTGCGCCCATCATCGGTATCGAACAAGTCCAGTTTATCGAAGGTTACCGTGTACTTGCCCAGGCTCAGGCTGCCGCCGGGCGGGATGGTGCCCTGAGTTTCGGTCTGGAACATCTCGATGCCGACGATGCCGAGCGCCATCAGCACCACGCCCAGGTGGATGATGTAACCGCCGTATCGGCGGCGGTTACGCGCAGCCAGGTTCCACAGCGCGGCGAAAAGGTTCTCGCCGCTGCGTCGACGGCGCGCCAGCGTTCCGCGCAGGAATTCATTGAGGGTGACCAGGCTCGCCAGCGCAGTCAGCCAGAATGCCAGCAGGGCTGCCCAATGGCGTATTCCAAGTATAAACACCAGAATGGCGACCACCAGCGAACCCAGCAGAGGTTTCCAGATCGCCCTGCCCAGGGTTTTAATCGTCGAGTGCCCCCAGGCAGAGAGCGGGGCGACACCCATGTCCAGCAGCAGAAGAGCAAACAAGGGACCGGTCGTCCGTTCGTAGAACGGCGGGCCGACGGTCACTTTTTGCCCGGTGAGCAGCTCGGAAACCAGCGGGTAGATCACGCCCAGAAAACAGACGAACAGGATCAGGATAAAGAGCAGGTTATTTAATAAGAACAGCGCTTCGCGGGAGAGGAAGGAGTGCATCTCGCCCTCAGAGTATAAGCTGTTCCAACGTGTGAGCAGCAGCGCCAGAGAAATGATAAAGGTCAGCCCGATAAAGGCAAAGAAAAGCGGCCCGATCGCGCTCTGCGAAAAGGCGTGCACTGAAGAAAGCACGCCTGAGCGGGTGAGGAAGGTGCCGAAGATCACCAGTGAGTAGGTCAGGATGATCAGAATTATGTTCCAGCGTTTGAATAAGCCGCGCTTTTCCTGGATCATCACCGAGTGCAGAAATGCCGTGCCGCTCAGCCAGGGCATGAAAGCGGCGATTTCGACCGGATCCCAGCCCCAATAGCCGCCCCAGCCGAGCACGTCGTACGCCCAGCGGCTGCCGAGCACCAGCCCCAGCGAGAGGAACAGCCAGGCGACCAGCGTCCAGCGGCGTGTCAGGCGGATCCAGCGGTCATCCGTCCGTCCGGTGACAAGGGCAGCGATGGCAAAGGCGTAAGGGATGACAAAGGAGACAAAGCCCAAATAAAGCATGGGCGGGTGGATAACCATGCCGTAATGGCGCAGCAGCGGATTGAGTCCGCGCCCGTCAAAAGGCGCAATCGGCGCCGCGCCGGCCGGCTGGAACATGGCGACCATCTCGCGTCCGCTGGCAGACTGCCAGAAGCGCAGGAAGGGATTCTCCACGAAAACGCTCAAAGCCAGGAAGAAGGCCAGGGTCACCAGCAATACCACGATCACCCAGGGTAAGAATTCGCGATCGCGGTCCCATTTACGCAGCGTTACCGCCGAGGCGAAGGCGGACATCAGCCAGGACCAGAACACCAGCGAGCCGGCCTGCCCGCCCCACAGAGCAGTGATCTTCAGGTAGACCGGCATGCTGTTACTGGTCACGTTGTAGACGTACTGTACTTCGTAATGCCGACCGACCAGCAGGAGAATGATCGCCAGGGCGACCAATGAAATCAGCGGGAAGGTGAGCAGCATCGCCTTGCGCGCGCTCTCCACCCATGCCAGCGAATTTTTCCGTACCCCATAAACAGCGGCAAATATGCCGTAAAGTGAAATAACCAAAGCGATTACCAGCGCGCCGTAACCGAAGTTCGCAATCATAAGCTCTCCACAAGGTTGATCAACGCCAGGCGTCGGAAGGATAGCATGGTTCCCTGCCTATCTTCTATGCGAGGTTTTTCTCAAGCACCCGCGGACTGTTCAGGAACAGCATCTTCATATTTGGTCGGGCATTTCAAGAGCAGCTCCTCCGCATAAAAAATGCCATCCTCGCCGATTTTCCCGGTCATGATCGCCTGGGCTTCGTTGCGCAGCAGATCTGGCATGACGCCGTTGTACACGACCCGCAATCTTGACCGCGCCGGATCACTGACCGCCGCGTGCAGCACTGCCGCCAGCCCGCCCTGCGCCTCGATCTCTTTGTTATCGCCGGGCACATGGGCGACCTCGAAATTCAGCTTGAGATTCTGGGCGTCGTATTGAATTGTATCGCCGATCACCGCGCCAGAGACGCGCAGTTCTCGACCAAGCACCTCACCGCCCTTCTCCTTGACCTCATCGACGGTCATAAAATATTGGGCGCTAGCCTGGCCTGAGGAGATGATCAAGTAGATTGTCGCTGCGACGATCAATAAGCCGCCGATTAAGAATTTCGCACGCCCCCCAGATGCTGGTTTGCGGTTTGGTACGTCAACGGTCATATTGCCTCCGATAAATTAACGTGATGATATAGAGCCGGTATAATGCAAGCCGACCTACACCTAATTTTTCCATAACTAGATTAATAGCAGGTGAAAATTTGGGAAATTGGCGGTGAGAATCGCTGCCTGGCTTGTGAAATTCGACGCAATTTCTCCGGGCGAGATTATACCATTTATCTATGAGCTGCCGGATACCTTATCGCCAATACGCGATTCGACGGTTTAATATACTCTATTCAGCCATTCGGGCAGGCTCTCCAGCAGGCGGGTGATGATCCCCTTCGTCCTCTCAATGAACAACTGATAATTCCCGTAAGCTTCTCCGCCGGTCTGATCAACCAGGTCGCTGACTCCACGCAGGATGAGGCAGCGCACACCATTTTTTGCCGCCACCCAGGCTATGGCGCCGCTCTCCCAATCCGCCGCGCCTGCATGATATTGCTCCTGTAAAAAAGAGACCTCAGCCGGATCGATGTCGCGGTCGGCGCTGATCAGCCGCATGCGCCGCACCGCCAAGGGATAGGGTTCCTGGAGGTAGCTTAAATCGATGCGCGTTGAATAGTAATCGATTGCGTCCTGCGCGTTTTTCATACGTTCATAGATATCGTAGATGATCGTCTCGTCCGCCAGGACGATTTCACCCTGCTCGATGAAGCCGGAAAATCCGCCGCAGGTGCCGATGTTGATCAGCAGATCGGGCTGCCAACGGTCGACGGCGTACTGTGTCGAAGCCGCAGCAGAAATTTTGCCCCAGCCGCCGTGAAAGAAGACCACGCGCGCGCCGTTCAACTCGAGCTCGAACCAGGAATTATATTTGGCGGGCTGCGGCTGACAAGATGCAAAAAAATGCGTCGCAATCCGCCATTCTGCTCCGGCGGATAAAATCACCAGGGCGGTTTTGACCTTCATTCCGTCTCCTCGCTTGCGATCAAGTCCTCATCCTTCCAGGGGATCTGGTGCCTGGTGAGTAAGTCCAACAGCGGTATCCGCCGGCTGGTATCCTTACGGGTGAGGCCCTGTTGCGCAGCATCCCAAAGCAAGTCAGCCACCTCGAAGGCTGCCTGCGGGCGGCCGAGCCGGCGGGCGTTCTGGCTAAATTCCTTCAGAAGCGCCGCATCATCGGCAAGTAAATGAGCCAATCCCGCGAGCGCATCCAATGGCGAGCGGGCGAAGATGCTGGCGCGTTGAGAAACGACAAAATCCCTGTTGCCCTCCTCCTGCCCGGGGATGACGTCGATCAGCATCAGCGGTAAGCCGCTGGCCAGCGACTCGGTGACGATCAACCCGCCCGCTTTGCAAATGATCAGGTCGGAGGCGCGCATCAACTCGGGCATGTTAGCGGCGTACTCATACAGGTGCACCGGCAGGTGCCATTCTACGGATTGCAGCTCGGCATACGTTTCAGTGTCCTTGCCGGTCACCACCGCAAGCTGCAACGGCGCGCCAAAATGATTGACCACATTCAGAATATCGACCAGGCTCTCAATCCGCCGGCTGCCGACTGCCAATATTGTGGTCATACCTGGCTGCCAGCCAAGCGCGGCGCGCACCTCTTCCTTGCTCCGCTTTTCCAGCGATATTGCCGGGTGCACCGGGATGCCGGTGATGTGGATCTTTTCCTTTGGCACGCCGTACTCGATGCCCAGGTCGCGCACCAGCTCATTCGGCGCCAGCAACTGGTCGACGTTGGCGTTGAACCACAACCGGTGTACAGTAGCCAGGTCGGTGACGACTGTTAGCAACGGTACAAACGCGCGGGAGACTGTGAAAAGCGCGGTCAGCGGCGCCTGGTACATCGGATAGGTGGATAGGATCACATTTGGGTGATATTTGCGGAGCATATCGCGCATCACTTCCCAAAACATGATCGTCAGCACCGATTCCATCAGCATGGCAGCAACCGAAGCGTCTGAAACATCATAGCCGATTTTATACAGCTCCGGTGCGTTGCGGACGATCTTATCGTAGTCACTCTGGCTCTCGCGCAACAGGAAGGGCGCGCGTTTGTCGTCCAGCGGATTGACGATATCGACGATTGCCTGATCACCGTAGCGTTGCTTCAATGCGGCCTCGACGGCAACCGCCGCGCTGCGGTGCCCAAAGCCCGCATCTGCCGTCAGGATTAAGACCCGCTTTGGTTTTTCCAAAGGTGCATCCTTTCGAAAGGATCCGGAAAACCGTGTACCACTGCGGCCGCTGCGATTATTTGGTACAGTTACGATTCCGGCAGGATATAACCGGTCAGATAGCCCCACAATAGTTGCAGAGCATGGTCGGAAAAATTCTCTTTATTTTCCTGCCGGTTGCCCTCCCCGTGAAACTTCCAGGCCCACTCCCCGTCGGCTGCGCACAGGCTGATCCACACCAGCCCGACGGGTTTTTCGGCGGTACCACCGCCCGGTCCGGCGATTCCACTGACCGCCATGGAAATGATCTCATCAGCAGGATAGCCCTGCAAGGAAAACAATTTACGTGCTCCACGCGCCATATCAAGCACTACCTCGCGGCTGACCGCGCCGTGTTGCGCCAGGATTTCGGACTTGACCCCGAGCAGCATTTTCTTGGCGGAATCCGCATAGGTGACCAGGCCGCCCAGGTAGTATTCCGATGAACCGGCAATGTTCGTGATGCGGTGGCTGATCAGCCCGCCAGTGCAGGATTCGGCAAGCGCAAGCTTCAGGTTTCGCTGGCGCAGCAGCAATGCGATCCTTTTCTCAAGGTTTGTTTGCATCCAGTCTACCCTTCCAGACCAACCAGTCCTATACCTGTTACACCTGTGATTATAACTGACCGAATGGATTCCAATCCAATCAAAACTCTTCGTGATTATGAATCATTCGCCGCGTATCCACCGGGCGCTAATGTCAAGTATAATTTCCGGTTGGTTGAGGAAACAAACCGCCCCCCAGGGGTCGATCCAAGAGGAGAATTATGCCCAAAGCCAGTTATCACTTTCCCCGGGATTTTATGTGGGGAACAGCCACCGCAGCGCATCAAGTTGAAGGCAGCAATAACAATAACAACTGGTCAGCCTGGGAGAATGAGCCCGGGCGCATCCTGCATGGGCACCGCGCCGGTCTGGCTTGCGACTGGTGGGGCGGACGCTGGAAAGAGGACCTCGACCGGGCGCAGGAAACCGGTCAGAATGCCCACCGCATGTCCGTCGAATGGAGCCGCATTCAGCCGAAGCCCGACGTCTGGGATGAAGACGCCCTTGAGCATTACCGCCGGATGCTGCGCGGAATGCTCGAACGCAAACTGACGCCCATGGTAACCCTGCACCACTTTTCCGATCCCTTGTGGCTGACCGAGCGCGGCGGCTGGGAAAACGACGAAACGCCGGCGCTGTTCGAGACCTTCGTCAAAAAGGTCGTGACCGCCCTGAAAGAGTTTAACTCGCTTTGGATCACCATCAACGAGCCCAACGTCTACATGTTATGCGGATATATCGAGGGCGTTTTTCCACCGGGGAAGCAGGATTTCAACAGTGCCTACATTGTAACGCGCAACATGCTGCGCGGTCACGCCGCCGCCTACCACACCATCCACCAGCTGCAACCTCAAGCCCAGGTCGGCGCGGCGATTAACTACCAGAGTATCCTTCCTGCCCATGGCTGGTCGCCGTTCGACCGCTGGTTGGCGGGCTTCATCCGCCAGAATATGTTCTACGCCTTCCCAAATGCGTTGGTCAACGGTGAGTTACGGGCGCTCTTCAAAAAGGAGACCATCAACGAGGCTGCCAACACATTCGACTTCTTCGGCCTGAATTACTACACCCGCACGCTGGTGAGTTTAAAAATTCCCCTCCGAACAAAAGAATTCTATCGGCTGACCTTCCCGGCGGGAGCCCAGGTCAGCGAAAACAATCACATGGCCAACGTGCCGGAGGGATTTTTCGAGGCGCTACGCTGGGCTAAGTCATACCAAAAACCGGTTATTGTCACTGAAAACGGCGTGGAGGACAAGAGCGATCAGATGCGGCCGGGTTATTTATTCGAGCACGTCCACCAACTATGGCGGGCAGTGAACTTTAGCTGGCCAATCAAAGGGTATTTCCACTGGTCGCTGGTGGATAATTTTGAGTGGGAGCGCGGCTGGACGCAGCGTTTCGGCTTGTGGGGATTGGACGTTGACACCCAGGTGCGCATCCGCCGCAGAAGCGTCGACGCTTACGCGGCGATCTGCGAGGAGAACGGCATCACCTCAGAAATGGTCGAAGAATTCGCCCCGCAGGCATTCGCGCGCCTGTTCCCTTCTTAATCAGATCGCCGGACGTTTATGACCGAAATCCTCCTCGCCCGCCACGGTCAGACCGACTGGAACTACACCGGACGCATACAGGGTCATACGGACATCCCGCTGAACCGCGACGGGATGCGCCAATCGCAGGCGCTCGCGGAAAGCCTGTCCGGTCAACACATCGAGGCTGTCTTCTGCAGCGAACTGCTCCGCGCCGTGCAAACGGCGCAAATCATCAGCAATAGGCTGGGCTTGCCTCTCATCCGCGATTCACGTCTGCGCGAGGTGAATCACGGCGAGTGGGAAGGGATGCTGATCAGCGACCTGCGCAGTAAATACGCTGAGGCGTATGCCGCCTTCCGGGGCGACAAGCCATGCGCGCGCGCCCCGGGCGGAGAAACGATGCGGGAGGCGCTCGCGCGCATGGAGTCTGCCCTGGACGAGGCCGCCAATCAGTTTCCACACGGGCGCATCTTGATCGTGTCGCACGGGCTAGCGCTGGCGCTGGTGCGCTGCAGGGTAGAGCGGGTACCGCTCAGCCGGTCGCACCAGTACGGTTTGGATAACTGTAAAGTGGTGCCAATCCACTGGGACACCAGGCTGAAGGCGGGCGATTCGAAAGAATAGAAACCTGCACTGACATGGCTTGCTTCTTTCTCTAGCGGATGGCTGGGTAGCCTGCAGGATATTCTTCCGCCGAGATCGAGCGGCGGTTTTTCGGTTGCACATCGATGTGGACTGCCGCTATGCGGATATACCCCCTGCCGGCCTCCCCCATTCAACAATTAGAAAATGGGGTAGGAAAAGCCGGATTCTCTTTGATGGTTACCGGCTTGGAGTCTGGACCTCGGGAGTAACCGGCACTCGCTCAGTCAAACATCCATCCGTTGTCTGCCTCCAGGCATGTCTATGTGGAAAACATGCTCACGGCAGTAACAATGTGAGTTGGCGTAAACCTTGCACTCTCTCCAAAACAGGCTATTGACAAATTAGAATTATTGTTCTATAATATTGAAAATTTGTTCTATATCCTGTCTTTCCTTAATTAAAAGGAGTACGCAATGAACCTCTCCGCCACCCGCCCGCACGGAAAAACATTTTTCCAGATGTTCGACAAAATCCACCTGCGTCCCGGCTTTATGTTCGCTGTGATTATCCTGATCGCCCTGGTTTCCTTCGAGGTTTTTAATTACTCCACCACCGATTACGCCATGCGCGATCTGCTCGGCGACCTGCGTTTCGCGAGCATCCGCTGGTCGACGATCCTGGCGATTGCATTCTGCGGCATCGATTTTGCTGGCATCGCCCGGCTGTTCACCCCCGAGCAGCGCAGTGAAGAGCCGAAAGAGGTCTGGTATCTGTTCGGCGCGTGGCTGCTGGCGGCGACGATGAATGCGGGATTGACCTGGTGGGGAGTTTCGATGGCAATCACCACCCACACGGTAGGTTCAACCGCCGTGATCGACCAGAAGACGCTCACCTCGGTCGTGCCCGTCTTCGTCGCCTTGATGGTCTGGGTCATTCGCATTCTGATTATCGGATCGCTTTCAGTTGCCAGCGACCGGTTGTTCGGCAGAGACGCCGGCCAGGCCTTAACTGCTCGCAGCAGCGTCCGGCCAGCCGGCGCGACCCTGCGCACTGGCATGGGCAGCGTGACCATGGCGCCGCGTCCTGCTTCTCCGCGCTCCAGCCTGAAGAGCGATTCTATCCCCAACCGACCCGAACCCAGCTACCACAATGTCCACGCCCGTCCAACACCTAAGCCGACCTCTGGAGAACCCGGCAGCAGCCCTTCCTACCGTCTATAACCCTCTTCCGAGGCTACCCATAGAAAATCCGGATGACCCAGAAATGCTCATCCGGATTTTTGTTCGGGCGGCGCCAGCGGCAGCCTGACTGTGAAAGTCGTCCCCTTGCCTTCCTGCGAGGCGACCTCGATGCTGCCGTTATGACGGCGCACGATCCAGTTGGCGATCGACAACCCAAGGCCGAATCCGCTGCTCTCGCTTCGCTTTCGCGAGCGCTCGGCGCGGTAGAAGCGTTCGAATATATGAGGTAAATCCGCGGCCGGGATACCCGGACCCGTATCTCTGACGATCAGCAGCGCTTGATCGCTGTCCTTCCTAAGCACGAGATTGACCTGCCCGCCTTTGGGGGTGTACTGGATGGCATTTACCACCAGATTGACGATCAACTGTTTCAAACGATCCTGATCACCGATCATCGGCACCTGATCGATCTCATCAATATCAATGGAAACACGGTCTCCGGCCAGCGTGCGCATCTGCTGAGTCACCTCCAGCAGGATCGTATCCAGCTCGACCGGGCTGAGCGAGAGCGGCAACTGCCCGGTTTCGGCCTGAGCCAGCAGAAGCAGATCACCGACCAGGCGGCTCAGACGATCCACTTCCAGTTCGATGTTGCGCAGGGACTCCTCTTCCAGCTCGCCGGTCAGGCGCATCAGACCAACCTCGCCCTTGATCACCGTCAACGGGGTTCGCAGCTCGTGGCTGACGTCAGCCAGGAATCTGCGCTGGCTGTTGAAGAGCTTCTCCAGACGCTCGAGGGTATCGTTAAACGCCTGGATCAGCTGTTCGACCTCGCTGCGGCCAGAACCGCTCAGTGGAATTCGTCTCGAAAGGTCGTCCGCCTGGGTGATCTGCGTCGCCACTTTAGTGACCGTGGCCAGCGGCGCCAGCGCCTGCCCGGTCAGCAGCCATGTGCCCAGCCCGACAAGCAGCATCAGCGCCGCTACCAGGATGATCAGCACGCTTGCCAGCGTGCGCTGGGTGATATCCAGAAAGACCAGGCTCGATCCTACCTGGAGCACGCCCACCGGGCCGCGTGCGGTGCGCAATGGCCGGGTCAGCACCCGGATGCGCGTATCCTCAAGCAACTGGGTTGAGAAATAGGTTTGCCCGCTGCGCAAACCGACGCTATCCAGCGGGGTGAGCAGACCGAGCGGTCGGGCAAGTTGCAGGTTCTGGTCGCTGTCCCAGACCTGGAAGAGCAGGTTTTCAGCCGGCTGGTAGCTGGCAACCGAGCGCGGATCGAACTGGTTTGTGGCGCTGACTCTCAGCCGCTCGATGATCTGATCCGATACCTGCGAAAGGCGCGTGTCGATCTGATCCAGCAGCACCAGACTGACCATACCGTACACAAGAGCGCCGAAAATGAACAGCACACCTCCTAACAGCAAGGTGTACAGCGCAGTTAATCGCAGACGCAGCGACATCTATTCCGACTCGCGCATGACATACCCCACACCACGAACGGTGTGCAGCAGCCGCGCTTCTCCCTCCGCTTCCAGTTTCTGGCGCAGGTAGCGAATATAGACATCGAGCACGTTGCTTTCACCCCCAAAATCGTAGCCCCAGACGCGATCGAAGATCATTTCCCGGGTCAGCACCTGGCGCGGATGGCGTAAAAAGAGCTCGAGCAAATCGTATTCTTTTGCGGTCAACGAGATGACCCTTCCTTTACGCATCGCCTGGCGGGTAGAGGTATCCAGGACCAGATCGGAAAAATTGAGCACCGGGATGCGTTCAGGTTGGGTGCGGCGGAGCAGGGCTCGTACGCGGGCGAGTAGCTCCTCCAGCTGGAAGGGTTTGACCATGTAGTCGTCGGCGCCGGCATCCAGGCCCTGGACGCGGTCGTTGACGGTATCCTTGGCGGTAAGCATGAGGATGGGGACATTTCCGCCGCCGCGCAGACGTTGGCATACCTCCAGACCGTCCATGCCTGGCAGCATCCAGTCCAGAATCACCAGATCAGGGTGGGTGTCCCGGGCGAGCGTCAGGCCGGATTCACCATCGAAAGCCGCGTCCACTGTGTACCCCTCGTAGGCCAGACTGCGCCGCAGGACCCGGACAATTGCTTCGTCATCCTCGATAATCAAAATCCGCTCTTTCATGGCCCCTCCTTCAAAATACTATACCATAGAGAGAAATTCAATGCCAGTAGTGGGTTGGATAGAATTATATAGATGAATTCGATCCTCTGAAATTCCTGATCTGCCCAAAAACACCGCTCAATGAGCTATAATGCATCTCATGTCAGAGCCGTCTCTGAAGCCGCCTCTCTGGGTTGCCGATCCGCCCTCATTCATAAGCATGCTCGCCGATCTGCACAGCCAACCTCTGGTGGCGGTTGACACTGAATCCAACAGCCTTTATGCATACCAGGAACAGGTATGCCTGATCCAGTTTTCGACGCCCGACTGCGATTATCTGCTCGATCCATTTGCCCTCGACGACCTCTCACCTCTTGGCGAGATTTTTGCATCGAAAACCATCGAAAAGATTTTCCACGCGGCAGAGTACGACATCATCTGTCTCAAACGAGATTACAGCTTCCAATTCAATCATATCTTCGATACGATGCATGCATCGCGCATTCTCGGGCGTAAAGTGGTCGGGCTGGCTGGCATCCTCAACTCCGAATTCGGCATGGTCATCGAGAAACGCTACCAGCGCGCTAACTGGGGCGAACGGCCGCTCTCGCCGGCCATGCTCGCCTATGCGCGTATCGATACTCACTACCTTATTGATTTACGCAACCGATTACGCGATGAATTGAGCCAAAAAGGCTTGCTCGAGCTGGCTGAGGAGGATTTCGCCCGCCTGACACAGGTCAGCGCGAGCGAAGGCGAAAATGACAGCCTGACCTGCTGGCGGTTGATCGGACGCAACAGCCTGCCTGCCGAGCAATGCGCCGTCCTGCAGGCCCTGATCGATTACCGTGATGCCCAGGCGCGCAGGGCAGACCTGCCTCATTTCAAAGTGTTAAGCAACGAGGCGCTGATCGAGATCGCTCAGGCCTGCCCGACAAACTTAGCCGAGCTGGCTAAGATCCCTCGTCTTTCGACACGGCAGCGCGAACGCCACGCTCACGGATTGCTGCTGGCGGTCAGTCAGGGATTGAACAGCCGCCCGCCGGCGCGCCCTGTCAATCATCGCCCGGATGACGCCGTGCTGGCGCGGCTCGACGCGTTGAAAGAGTGGCGGAAGGACACCGCGCGCAGCTTGAAAGTCGAATCCGATGTCGTCCTGCCCAGGGATATTGCCGAGCAAATCGCTTTTGCCAATCCACGCTCGCTTGAGGATCTCAGAGTGTTAATGAAATCTACTCCATGGCGATTCCGCCAATATGGCGCGAAGATTTTATCAGTATTAGAGGGAAAAAATACAAAATGAAAATTACTTTCCTTGGCGCTGCCCAGACTGTGACCGGCTCAAAATTCCTGCTCGATGTGAACGGGAGCCGCCTGCTGCTGGATTGCGGTCTATTTCAGGGTCATCGTAATGAGTACTACGAGCGCAACCAGACGTTTGATTTCGACGTCCATACGCTGGACGCGGTTCTGCTTTCGCATGCGCACATCGATCACAGCGGCAATTTGCCGAACCTGGTGAAGAACGGCTATGCGAAGCCTATTTACACAACCCCCGCCACTGCTGACCTGGCGGATGTCATGCTGCGCGACTCGGGGCACATCCAGGAAGCCGACATCGAGTATGTCAATCGCAAGCGCGCCCGGCGCGGAGAACCCCCGCTGGAACCGCTGTATACCATTTCCGATGCCGCCAGGGTGCAGGAATTCATAATCTCCAAAGACTACAACCAGCCTTTTGAGCCCGCTCCAGGCGTCCTCGCCCGGTTCTACGAAGCCGGGCACATCCTCGGCTCCGCCAGCATCGTGCTGGATATCGAGGAAAAGGGGCGTAAATTCCGACTGTGGTTTTCCGGAGACATTGGCCGCTACGGCCTGCCGCTGATGAAGGATCCGATCCTGCCAGAAATGGCCGATTACCTGATTATGGAATGCACCTACGGCGATAAGCTGCACGAAGAGCCCGAGGCGGCTTACATCGAGTTGCGCGATGCGGTGAAAAGAACATTCGACCGCGGCGGAAAAGTGATCATCCCCGCCTTCGCCGTCGGGCGCACCCAGGAGCTGGTCTACAACTTTAACCGGTTAATCACGGAAGGCGGAATTCAGCCGTTCCCGATCTATGTCGACAGCCCGCTGGCTCTTGCCGCTACCCAGGTGTTCAAAAAACACAACCATCTATTCGATGAGGAAACGCAGCTGTTTGTCCGCGAAGAGCGCCACCCAGCCTTGAGCTTCCCACAATTGACCTACATAAAATCCGTGGACGAATCTAAGGCGCTCAACGACCAGAGAGATCCGATGGTGATTATCTCGGCCTCAGGCATGGCAGAAGCCGGCCGCATCCTGCATCACCTGAAAAATAATGTGCAAAATCCGCGCAACACGGTCCTGATCGTATCCTGGCAGGCGCCCAACACCCTTGGCAGGCGCCTGGCTGATCGAGAAAAGACTGTGCGCATCTTCGGCGAGCTGTATGACCGCCGCGCCGAGGTAGTCACCATCGGCGGATTTTCGGCCCACGCGGGGCAGAGAATGCTGCTGAGTTACGCCCAAGCATCGTCGAACAGCCTGAAGTCGCTGTTCCTGGTGCACGGCGAGCCAACAGCCGCCAGCGCCTTGATTGAAAAGCTGAAAGAATGCGGTATTTCTAAGATTGAATACCCACAATACCGACAAAATGTCAAAATTTAATAGATTTTGTAACCAAAATTCGGCAAAACGTTATATAAAACAGTCAAAAATACCTGTTTAAAGCCCCAAAAGCCTTGACAAGCGTGATAGAATAAATCTATACGTCTAATTGCACCAAAGGAGGAAATTCGATGGATTTTGAAGCTTATTGTGTCAAATGCCGCGCAAAACGACAAATCAAGAACGGGAAAGTTGAAGTATCAAAAAGCGGCCGAAGAATGGCGAAGGGCGTCTGCCCGGTGTGCGGGACGAAAGTGACCCGCTTCCTGCCCAGCAAATAGCCGTAAAAATATGGGGTTGAAAAGACCTGGTTCGGTTTCCACGGAGATCAAATCTTAGGATCCTTCAACCAGACAATTCAAAAAACCCCGCCTTTGCCGGCGGGGTTTTTTTGTCGTGTCAGCGGACGAAGGTCTGGAGTTTCATGGGGGTGTTTGATATAATGAACACTGCAAAACTGGAGAGGTGCCAGAGCGGCCGATCGGGGCGGTCTCGAAAACCGTTGTGGAGGTTCCCTCCACCGTGGGTTCGAATCCCACCCTCTCCGCAGCTACCACTTTTTAGTTCGGCTAGAGGTGAAAACGCTACCGTTGGTTGCAGAGCCACAAACGCGTCGCCTCGGATTAAAGCTGCTCGGATCGCCTTCCGAAGCAGCTTTTTTCTTTCGGTTGGTAATGTACTGTTCCAGGCCTCTAAACCGGCCTGTAAATCCTTCGCCAATGCCATTGTAGCATTGATGTTGGTGTTTTACAAGCTTTTTATGGCCGATTCGTACCGATTTCTCTCCTCCTGATACATCTCTCGCGTAATTTCTCCCCCGATGTAAAGCTCCTTGGCTCGCTCAACTCTAGTCTCAACTTCGCGCTCTTTTTGCTGCTGATCGTAGATTTCTTCGGAATTTTGCCAGTTGTAGCCGATGTTAAGAAGTGTTAACAACAGCTGCAACTCAAGGTCATCGGCGCGCACTGATTTCTGATTGCATTTATGGGTTTGTTCAATCAATGCTGTGTCCCGGTAGTACCGCCTTCCCTCTGAAGAAACACCGCGAACCGTGCTTCCGCAGTAACCACAAAAGAGACTACCAGTAAGTGGGTAGATCTGAACAGCTCGCTCCCCCTTCTTCTTGCAGTTGAATCCGTTGAGTTCGCAAAGTTCTTTGGCTCGCTTGAATTCCTCTTCGGTGGTAATGGCCGGGTGTTTTCCATCGAAAAGCTCCATCTCCCCCAATTCGCTGCGTTTGGTGTGGCGGCTGCCCAGGTGCTTTGAGCTCAAGTATGGCAGTTTCCCGGTATAGAAAACCCGGTGTAGGGTATTGCGCACCGTATCCCTGGTGAATGGGCCTGGCTTCGGAAAGCCGGGATGACCGCGCTGGCGAACCTTGATTGTATAGCCGTCTGCCAGTACGAGGTTATAGTCATTTAGTCGGTCCGCGATATCTTTAAAGGAAACGTTGCCTTCAAGGTACATTTGAAAATAAGCCTGACGACTTCTGAATCAATTGGATTATGGATCAGCCTTTTTCCGTCCGTCTTATTTGGCTTACCATATTCAGGACAATAATCTTTCCCATTTGGCTCCAAACATTCCGCTCATAATCCGCGGCAGTACCCTAAGGAGGCAAATCCATTCCATAACCCTTCCCTCGCCCGTTGACGTTTTCCTTTGATTGTCTCCTGGCGAAGATTGTCCAGATAAATTTCAGCGAGGACGCCCAGGACGGTCAACATCAGCTTGCCCCATGGGGAGGTGAAATCAAGCCGCTCCATCACGGATACAAACGATACGTTGTAACTTCGTAGCTCATCCAGTGCTGTTAGCAACCCAGCCAGATGCCGGTAGAAGCGATCTACTTTGTCGACGATAACGACGTGGAACTTTCCAGCTTTGGCTTCTTCCATCAGCTTGGCAAGTGAGGGACGATGGCTGTCCTTCTTGGCTGAGAGACCGGCATCTGTATAAAACTCAATCAATTCCCAATCATTGTGGTTCGCATAGTCTCGAATGTTTTTCTCCTGTGCATCTAAACTGTGACCATCTACTTTTTCCCGCATGGAAACCCGACGATATCCTACTGCTCTCAACTTTGCTTTTTCCATTTAGATCCTCCTAGTGCTATAATGGAATTGACGTTTTTTTGTACTCCATAGTTCGCTTTTTTGTTCTATGAGAAATCGTTATGGATGAACCAATTGCAAAAGCTCGCCGAATGGCATTCAATGCCCCTTATGATCCTGAACCGATGATCGCCAGGATAAAAGACCTGCTCAAAAAGCACAATGAGAGTTACCGGGAAGCTTCTTTGCGTTCCGGTCTGGATCACCAGGCAATCCGGCGGATCTTTGCCGGTCAAAAGCCGCAAATGCATATCTGCATTTTGCTGGCTGACCACTTTGGTGTGAACCCAAATGAATTTTTACAACTGGCCGGCTGGCCAACGCTCAAGGCTTTTGATGTTAGCGCTGTTGATAGCTCGAATCTCCCGCCAGAAGCAACAGAAATTGCTATGGCCGTAGCCCGTATTTCTGAGCCGGGCGTTCGAAGAGAAGTTACGGATGCAATGCTAACATTATTGAAAAAGTATTTCTCTGATTAACGTGGCCTCAATACACGGATAATCAAAGAAGCGCCGGTTTATGGCGCTTCTTTGATTATCGGTAATGTCCCTCATTTGACTTGATGAAATACTCTGCAAATACGTGTACTATCTCATATAAACGAAGAGAACCAATTTCCCAGGATAAGCAATATGCAGTATACATGACGAATTTGCGAATTAGATTGTAGTTGCAATTCTTTTTATATTGATCTAAAATGTTTTTGGCGGTTTTAATTGTTTTTTCTCCCTTACCATTAAATTACATAAAAAATACACACTCTGATCAGCGAAGGTGAATGAAATGATGTCCAAACTTCATTGGATTAATTTCATCGTATCTATTATAAGCTTGGGTTTAGCTTTTGTAATCATGATCATCTCTTTAACAGAAACGAGTGGCATTCAGATAATAATGCTACAGCCTCTATATTCCATCTTGGACAGATCATTGTTGTTATTTCGGTCCCTGGTTTTCTTTATATTTTCCCTCGCTGGTATCATTGTCCTATCTCGAAACGCTCAAAACCTGAAATTTAATGGAATACCTCGTTATTTTGTTGTTATCATACTTCTTGGTCTAATAACCAGCCTGGCTATTTTCTATGGAATTTCATGTTGTGATTCACCTGTTGTCTTTTTTATGGGTTTCCCGTTTAGCTGGTTGCGAGGAATAACGCAAGCCCAACACTACCTGCCATTGCCAGCTTTTCAGTATCTCATAATGAACTTCGTTCAAATCGACTGGAATATTGATGCGTTTAGTCTCGTTACCAACATGCTCTTTTGGTACAACGTATCCTTATTGGTGGTTGTTTCGAAACAGCAAAATTGGTTGATTCCACGAAAACAAAGAAGTCCACAAAACACATAATAGTTCGGTGAAATTTCTTATTTGGAGAGGGCGGACTGATCAATCTTCAACATAGGAGACCGTAAATGAAGAGATTCTTTATCGTCACAGCGGTCACATTGATCGCAATAAGCCTTGCGCTCGGGGCATGGTCTGTTTCTGCTAATTCTAAAGTGGCGGACAGTGATACATGGCCTTATCCACCTCCGGAAGCAACATTAGTCGATGAAAGTTCGGTGGTTGGTGAAGACTCAAGCATGGATCAATTATCATCATCTGAGCCTTACCCTGCACCTGCCGCCAATCCAACCACGACTTACGTTTCCCCGCAAAATGTAACCTATTCTTTCTTCATCTATCTGCCGATAATTTTCAGATCGTATGATCGGAAGGCGGCCGTAGCTCACGCAGATCAGTTTGCGCATGGTCGAAGCGGTGATTATCCGAACTTTGGTACAGGTTGTTCTTGTAAGGAATGCACAAATTATGTGTCCCAGTCAATCAACAAGGGCGGCGTTGCATTAAAGACCGGGAATTGGGATGAAAATAGCCCATTTGAGTGGTGATATAGAAAGGTTTTTTGGTGGTATGAAAACTCAAAAACCTGGAGCGCAACTGATTGGTTCAATACGTACCTTTTCCAATATCCAGAAGAGTTTGAGTTCCGCAATTGGCCCACTGAACTTGAGGCTGGAGATTTTTTCATCATGGATCTTCACGGAGCCGGGCTTAGTGATCCGCCGGATGGAATACCCGATCATGCTAGATTTGTTGTTGGCATGGGAAATTCGAGTGTTGATCCGGCAGATTACACCTGTACATCAAATCCTATTCCCCCTTCAACCTTTAAATTATTAGCTAACCAACATTGTGTTGATCGGAAACACATAACTTGGGACTATAACCTCGAGGGTGTTGGGCTCTGGCCTTTCCACGTTGTCGATATGCCCACCAATAACTAACGAGAGGGTGAAAAATGAATAAACGGGTTCTAATCATAGCTTCTTCTATAGCAGTTATCATGATCCTTACTGCATTACTTATTGCTACCTCAGCACCTGGAAAAGCTTATCCGGGTGTTTCACAGACCAAAGAGGTCGATGAAATTCAAAAGGTGATCGAAGCAAGCTATGTGATCGAAGCGAAAGCAGGTAGGGATTTTGATACCTCAAAGTTACAGGATGTTTTTATCAATGACCTTCGCGGCGGAGACTTAAGCCAGTCGACCGTTGAGTTTGTTGAAAGCGTAAGTCCGGATAATGACAAAGACTCTTATGGCTATTTGGATTATAAACTTGCTTACTATTCCTGGTGGAAAAAAGGTGCTTTACAAATGGAAGCATTATTTACGACGGTAAAAAATGAGAACAGGAAAATGACAAAAGAGGAGATGAGATCCTTGTTTGATCAGAAGGGTCGATTAGCAATGCCACGTCTGAAAGGAGTAAGCGTTAAGAAAAACATCTCCTTTGACTCAATCGAGGTTAAAGGAGATACTGCTGTGGCAGTTTTTGATGATGGACCAAGGACGAATCAGATGACCTTGGTGAAATTAGAGAATAAATGGTTTATTGCGGGTAACAAAATTCTTTCGGTTCACCCGTAGGCTAGTTGGTTATGATGCGGGGGCATAGATTGCCCGAGGTCAGAAAATAGAAAGCACCCATCTCTCCGTCCATCCCCAGCTTTGTTGCGCTCTGGCCCTGGGATTCGAGATCGATGAGCAGAACCTGTGCGCCCTGCAGCGCCAGGCAGTGAGCGAGATTAACAGAAGTCGTGGTCTTCCCTACACCACCCTTCTGATTGCTGATTGTGATAACCTTCGCTGTCATTGTGATTCTCCTTTGAACGTCTTACTTTGACTACTCTTGATCGATGAACTGCACCTGTGTTACGCCCTCATGCCCGTGCACGGCAATCAGGTCAGAGATGGTTTGATACACCCCTACTGCTTGTGGCTCTCGAAGCCAATGCAGCACCGATAAACCGTTACTGAACATGGCGCCTTCGGCGACAATTCCCGTGCCTGAAACGCCGGTCAGATCCCGTTCTCGAACGAGCAGAAATCGACGAATGCCATTCGGTGGATTGGTACCCTGGGTATGAGGTTGATAAGTGGCGACGGCTTCCATAACTTATGCCTTTTGGAGCTTGCCCTGAACGTAGGCGAGCTTTTCGCCGGTTTTGATGCTCTGGAAGACAATCCCATCCGGCCAAGTTGACTTTTCTCCTGGATAAATGTGGATATCGAAAATCCGGAACAGGCGACCATAAAACAGCCCAGGATCATCCATCGATCGGGTTGGATCTTGGATTACTCTCCACTCATACCCTTTTGGAGGGCGGTAAACCGACTCAATTGGAATTTCTTGAAGGATTGGATTGGAAAACAAATCACCTCCGATATTTTGAAAATCCTGGCATTGCCAGTCTCCGAAATATCCGAGGTGATTAACTGCACGTGTCCCTCACCAATAGTTGTAAGGGACACGTTTTTGACACTGGAGCTAATTATCCAGCAGGTTTTACATCTTCACCATCTAGTTTTCGCCGGATGATTGCCATACATTCTTGTTTGGAAGCAGTAGGGGGCAAGATGATTAAGTCGCAGGTGCTTGAGCCACGCCCACCCTCTCCGCTCACTTCGTTCGCTACAAGGGTGCCACCAGCGCGACCCTCTCCGCTCAGTCGGTCGCTGCAAGGGTGCCAACGGCGCGACCCTCTCCACAAAGCAGGTCGCTCAGTTCCCGCTGGGCGATCTCACCTTTGAACTGCATTACCCTAAAGGAACCATTCTCAGAAGATGATTGAGGTTTCCTAACCGGAACTGCCCGCCTGATCTAACCTCCATCATCCTGTCGTCTTATCCAGGAAGGCTTTTACCGCCGCATTGGCTTCCTCCGGCCGTTCCAGCGGCAGGATATGCCCTGCATGCTTGATCAGCATAAATTCTGCCTGGTTTCCAGCATCGCGCGCCAGTTTTACTGCCCTTTCCATCTCCTCCTGCTTCACCAGGGTGCTGTCCGCCCCTCTGAGCCACAGGGTTGGGCATTTAATCGGCGGAATCCTGCCCAGAAGGTTCCACTTCAGCCGGAATGGCCCGATTCCACTCAGCTGCCAGTCATCCATGTCATTTTCCTTGTGCTGATATTTCCCCCTCACCTCATCCTCGAGAATCGCGATCAACCTGTCCGGTTCGGTTGGCGTTGAGCCCCCCACAAATATGGAAGCCAACGTCTTTTCCATGGCTTTATGGCCCTTCTTGATGTACTGCCGGCTGAGCATTCTGAGCATGCCCGGGAACTTAATGTACAACCAGGTGATCAGTTGAATGTCCAGCCTGGTTCCCAATCCGCCCGGTTCGAACAGAACCATCGAAATTACTCTTTCAGGATGCAGCGACGCATATTCAATACTAAGGCCGCCGCCCATCGATAAGCCTACCAGGCTGAAGCGCTCTAACCCCAGCTGGTCAAAGGTGCATTCCAGAATGTCAATCAACCTGGATCGGTCCAGGAACCCTTGCCAGGGTCTCGACCTTCCATGGCGCGGGGTATCCAGCGCGAAAACATGAAAATCGCTGCTCAGGAATGGAAACATCTGATCCCAGATGAACCTGGCCTCATCGTACATCGCGCCGTGCAGCATGACCACTATCGGCCTTCCCTGGCCGCCGGCTTCGTAGACCGACATCGGCCCGCCGCATACCTGAAGATCGTGGTGCTTCAGCCCGGGAACATTCTCAACCCCGCCAATCGTCGGGGGCGTTGTTATCGTCTCATTCACTTTTTCCCGTCTTTCTCCTCTTTGCTCAATGATACACAATTTGTAACACAAAAAATTGTAACCTAATTTTATCGTTGCAGTGGCACCCGGCCAGGCTTTCCGAGATGGTTAATGGGACCAATGTCGCCTTGTTTTCCGTGAGGCGACATTGGCGATAAACTCTTAAGGGGTGTTAGATTCGCAGAACAACAACAATTGGGGACAAAAGGTACTTGACCCAAATTATTAAAGCTATAATATTTATTTATCCGTGTACGTGTACAGGAAAAATTAGCTGTCACAAAAACAATCCCTGTATCCGGACACGGTTCCCTGAGAAAGGAGGAAGTATTTTTAGAACGGATCTGATACCGATAGATTGGTAGAGGAGAAGTGGAGGCCCCTCAACGAGCACAGGCTACTACATGCCTGTCAGTATCATTACTCCAGCCAGTTGGCTCTAATGCAGAGCCATGTCAAAATGATGGGAATAAGGAGGACCCGATGAAAAAGATGATTACCTGGATTTTCACCATCGCCATGATTTTATCGCTGTTTCTAGCTGGATGTGGGAAGACTCCCGCTGAAGCCGAGACGATAAAGATTGGCCTCCAGGCTCCCCTCACGGGCGCGTTCGCAGCTGAGGGAGAGTGGGCCCAACAAAGCGTTGAGATCGCCGCCCAGTTGATTAATGATAAGGGTGGTGTATTGGGAAAGAAGATCGAGATCGTAGTAGTGGATGATGCTTCCAACCCCAAGGATAGCGCCCTTGCTGCCCAAAAGCTAATCTCACAGGGTCTGCAGGAAGTGATCGCATCCTACGGCTCCTCGGTGACTGCTCCCGCGGCCGACCTGTACGACGCCAATAAAGTCGTTTCGGTTGGATACGGTTGCACCGCTGTCCGTTTGACGATGGAGAAACAGCGCCCCTATTTCTTCCGCACAGCAGGACGGGATGACACCCAGTCCGAATTCTTCGCCAAGTTCGCGATGGAAACCCTTGGCGCCAAGACGATCGCCGTGATGCATGACAATCAGGACTACGGCAAGGGCGTGGCTGACGACGCCATCAAGTACCTGCAGCCATACGTGGATGCCGGCCAGGTCGAGATCGTGTACTACGATGCTATCACCCCCGGTGAGAGCGACTACTCCGCCGTCGTCAGTCAGATCAAAGCCCTCAACCCAGACGTATGGTTCTACACCGCCTACTATTCCGAGGCGGCTCTGCTGCTTAAGCAAGGCCGTGAAGCTGGTGTAACCAGCATTTTCGTCGGCAACAACGCAGTCCCAACCCCCGAATTCGAAAAGATCGCTGGAGCGGAGATAATCGCCGGCTCGATCCACCTGAATGAGCCCATGCCCCAGTTCCTGGCCTTCCCTGAATCAACAGAGTTCCTGGACGCCTACAAGGCGAAGTACAATGAGCTGCCTGGATCGATCTGGGCCGTTTACGCCGCGGACGCGCTCAATGCGCTGGTTGCAGCCATCGAGAAGGCCGGCAGCACCGATCCCGATCAAGTAGCCGCCGCCATGCGCAGCATGACCGACGCCACCGGTATCACTGGCCCGCTCTTGTTCACCGAGCGCGGCGACCGGAAAAATATCCCCTACTATGCCTACATCTATAACGACCAGGGTATCCTTGAGCTCTACTAGGATTAACCTGTTGCTGCCAAATCGGAACAATATCTAAACAAGGGGAGCACCATCTCCTTTGTCACCAAAGGAGATGGTGTTGCCCTATGTTTGCTCGATCATACAGGGACCCTGGCAACCAGGACTCCAGGCGCCTGGTTCATGTTTCAGGCAATCGGTTACCTTTCACCGGTTGGACGCTGAAACATAATTTATGAGGAGACAATCCATGGAGATGTTCTCCGAGCAATTGATAAATGGTTTAACCATTGGTTCTTTCTACGCATTAGTCGCCATGGGCTACACTATGGTGTACGGCGTTATGAAACTGATCAATTTCGCCCACGGCGATCTCTTCACCCTGGGTGCGTACGTGGGCTATACCCTCCTGGTGATCGGATCTGGGTGGGCTACCGCCACTTTTGGTGTATGGGGCGGTGTGATCCTCGCGGTGGTGGGGGCGATGATCAGCGTCGGTCTGGCCGGGCTGGTGCTGGAAAAAGTGGCCTACAACCCGGTGTATAAAGCTGGGCGTTTGCCTCTGGTCGTATCCGCTCTGGGAGCCTCGATTTTTATCTCGAATGGGATTATGGCTGCCTGGGGCCCTCGCTTCCAGGCTTACCCGCAGGCAGGGATCCCTGTTGGCAGCCTGCCCCTGTTCGGAGATGTCCGCATTACCTATGTCAAGCTTGCCACCATCCTGGTGTCTTTGGCGTTGATGGCGCTGATGTACTATGTCATCGAAAAGACCATTTTTGGGGCTGCCGTTCGGGCGTCTGCGCTGGACAAAGACACCGCCACTTTGATGGGTATTGATTTCAAGAAGATCGTCCGCTTTGTCTTTTTCGTCGGTCCGGCGCTGGGCGCCCTGGCTGGCGTTTTTGCGGGTTTGAACTACTCGCGTATTATTTTTAATCTGGGCTGGACCTACGGACTCAAGGCGTTTACGGCCAGTATCCTGGGCGGCATCGGCAACATCCCGGGTGCCATGCTGGGAGGGCTGCTGCTCGGCGTGATGGAAGCGCTCTTTGAGGGGTACGTGTCGGGAGCCTGGAAAAACGTGTTTGTGTTCGTTATCCTGATCGTCATTCTTATTGTTCGACCGACCGGTTTGATCGGCGAGAAAATTGCAGAGAAAGTATAGTGCATGAGCAATTTTACCCGCACAATCTTCGAGCGAATCAATAATTCCCAATCCGGCAAAGGTGCGCGACTCAATAACAAGCGCCAGCAGCGGATATTGCTCTTCGTCCTGGTCGGCTTGATGCTGGTATTCCCCCTCCTGCCATTCATTACCAACTATTGGATCGACGTTGGATTTTTTGTGGGCATCTATGTCCTGCTTGGATTGAGCCTGAACATTGTTCTGGGTGAAGTGGGCTTATTTAACCTGGGCCAGGCGGGCTTTTACGCCATTGGCGCCTATACAACCGGTATTCTCTTCACCCAGCTGAATATCCCGATCGTGCTCCTGCTGCCAATCAGCGCACTGGTCTCCGGCGGATTTGCCTACCTGGTCACCACCCGCATTATTCACCTCAAGGGCGACTACCTGTGTATCGTGACAATCGGCATAGGTGAGATCATCCGCATTGTCGCCAACAATAATCCCTTTGGCCTGACGAACGGCCCCAACGGCATCACCGGCATCGGCAATCCGGATTTCGGGCTGTTTTCGATCAGCACTCCCACTCAGTTTTTCTACTACGTTTGGATCATTGTGGCGCTCGTCATTGCGGGGTTGATCAACCTGCAAAAGTCGCGCATTGGCCGAGCCTGGAACTACATCCGGGAAGACGAGATCGCCGCCGAGACCAATGGCATCGACGTACGCCACTATAAGCTGGTCGCTTTCCTGATCGGCACGGCGCTGGCCGGAGTGGCGGGAAATATTTATGGCTCAAAGATGATGATCATCTCACCCGAGAACTTCACGTTCATGGAGTCCTGTCTTATCTTTGTGATCGTGTTGTTGGGCGGCCTGGGCTCTATCCCGGGCACTATTCTTGGCGCAGCAATCGTTGTCATTTTCCCGGAGATCTTCAGGCAATTCGCCAGTTATCGGCTGCTTTTCTTCGGCGCGGCGATGGTAGTGATGATGGTGTTCCGTCCCGGCGGCATATTACCTCGCCGGCGAGAAAAGGCCGGCTTTAGCGGTCTGGGTGTATCCAACCTGCCAGCCGACGAGGACAAGTATATCGAAAATGTGGTAGCCCGGGGCCTGGTTTTTAAGCGCGCGGCAGCCCCAGCCCAGGCCGCCCGCCCGGTTAGCGTCCTGGCGGACAAGGAATACAAGGTCCTGGAGACGCAGCATGTCACCATCCGCTTTGGGGGGCTGGTTGCAGTCGATAAGTTCGATCTTAATGTTCGCGAAGGCGAGATCACTTCTCTGATCGGCCCAAACGGCGCCGGTAAAACGACCCTGTTTAATGGCATCACAGGGATTTATCCCCCGTCCGAAGGCCGCATCATTTTCATGGGTGAAGACATCACCAGCCTCAAGCCGCACCAGATCATTTCCAGGGGCATCGCCCGCACCTTTCAAAACATCCGCCTGTTCCCATCACTGACTTGTATTGAGAATGTCATGTCCAGCCCGCACTACCATGCCACCGCTGGTGCGTGGGCGTCAATTTTCCGCACCCCTCGCCAGAAGAAAGAGGAACAATCCATCCTGGAAACAGCCGCCTACTGGCTGTACCAGATCGGCCTGTGGGAGTACCGCAACGAGCTGGCCAAGAACCTGCCCTATGGCAAGCAAAAACTGCTCGAAATTGCCCGCGCCCTGGCCTCCTCACCCAGGCTGCTCATCCTCGACGAGCCCTCGTCCGGATTGAATGACAAGGAAACCGAGGAGTTGATGGAATTTCTCTCAAAGCTGAAGGCGGAGGGCTTCACCCTGCTGCTGATCGAGCACGACATGAACGTGGTGATGGGCATCTCGGATACGGTCATCGTCATGGACATGGGCGCGAAGATCGCCGAAGACGTGCCATCCAAGATCTACAACAACCCGAAGGTAATCGAGGCCTACCTGGGAAAGGATGAGTGAGATGGCTGTGCTGCTCTCTGTTGAAAATCTGACGGTAGCATATGGAGCGGTGGAAGCCCTGAAAGGCATTTCGCTTGAAATCCAGGAAGGGCATGTGGTCGCCGTCCTGGGCGCAAATGGGGCGGGCAAAACGACCCTGCTTAAGGCCATCTCCGGGTTGGTTCCAATTAAGGACGGAAAGATCCACCTGAGGGGTGAAGATCTCAGCCAGCACCTGGCCTACCAGCTTGCAGCCATGGGAGTTGTCCACATCCCCGAAGGACGCCGGGTGTTTTCCACGCTGTCGGTCGAGGAGAACCTCAATCTCGGCTCATACAGCATTCGCAAGACGACCCCCCGTCAAGAGCTAAAGAAGTCGATGGATTGGGTTTTCGAGCTCTTCCCCCGGCTGGAGGAACGAAAAAAACAACTGGCGGGCACTTTGTCGGGCGGCGAGCAGCAGATGCTGGCGATCGGCCGCGGGCTGGTGGCGCGGCCCAAGATCCTGCTGCTGGATGAGCCCTCTCTGGGTTTGGCGCCGATCCTGGTGCAGGAAATTTTCCAGGTCATCCGCCAGATTCATGAGGAAGAATGTGTGACCATATTACTGGTTGAGCAGAACGCCCGCAAAGCGCTGGGGATCGCCGACTACGGTTATATCCTGGAGATCGGCAGGATCGCCATTCAGGATACCGCCGCAGCGCTGCGGGAAAACGAGCAGGTGCGGGCTGCTTACCTGGGGGGCGGGCACGTTCAGGGTGCAGCAAGCTAACCTTTGCAGGTCCGACGATGAACTGCAGCCGGATGAACACCGCCTGACAGCCCCGTTGGAACTCTGCGATAAAAAATACCCCTGTTGGGCAACCCAAAATAAAAAAGAGCGGCGGCAACCAGACCATGGAGTGATTGGGTCGCCGCACAATTTTGTCGAGAAGGGGCCGCTTTCGTGAACCAGTCGCTCCTATTTTCCACGCGAGCTGGCTTGACCGCTTCCGGTGGATATGTGCATCAACGCCAGGTGAGGCAAACGGTAAGCAAACACGTCGGGGGCATTATGTTTGTCGTATATCAACCGTTAAGGGTTGGGGAACGCAGCCCGCAGATCGTCGCTAAAATCCACGGCCGGCAGCCAGGGCGCCAGGAATGCCCGGTAACTCCTGCCCTCGTGCTCGACTATAGCGTCGCCTGTGTTTCGGCCAACTGCAGCGATGTAATCGCTCAACTGCTGCCCTTCGAGTTCGATTGCCCACAGATTGAAGTCGGTGCGCGGGAATTCCAGCAGGGTTGGATCGAGCGGCCAGTTGAGCGTCGTTTCAGGCGCTTCGCCCATGCTTTCAGACAGAAACAGCGCCGCACGCTGCGGCATGTAATCCTGCGCCGCCGGATGCTCGTACCCGACCAGCAGGTTGCGGATGCCCTCGAAGGCCGGCAGGTCATTGGCAAAGTCGGCGTAGATCTTCACTTCTTTCAGTCCATCGCCGGGGGTGCGCATGCGCAAAATCGTTTAAGCTGCATCGGCGATGCAGCTCTGCTCACCGCTTGAGTATGTGAAGCAGAAATCCGTGTAGCTGTCAAGCCGGTCGAATCCCAGGTCGATCACCCGCTGCATCAGGTCAGCAGTTTCTTCCGCGGAAAGTTGAACCATCATGACCTGCTCCTGGTCATAAGATTCGCCCTCCAGGGTATAAATCGCACGCCCATCGGCGAGCAGAACGAAAACTGGCGGCCGGCCGAATTCATAAGATGCTTCCGGACGAAAGAAGGTGGGTTCGAAGGCCAACTCCAGCAGAACAGCGTCGGGAGTCAATTTTCCGAGCTCATCGATTGAAAAAGTCGGCGTGCCGCCACTGCCGTCAGGCGCAGCAACTGCCGCCGGCTTGCAGGCCGCCAGGATCAACGCCGCAGCCAGCAGCACGACCGGAAGCCTGATGGTATTTACTTTACCATTGTTTGCTAACATGGTTATCATCCATCCTTTCTGGAGATGAAATATCCGAATTGCTCATCCCAACCAAGACGCAAGCGACAGGGATTTAGTTCCCCGTTTCGATACAGGCCCCTTTTAAGTCCAAGAGAAACCGGTAGGAATCCCCGTCTTTGTCGAATTCCCCGCTTGGCTGTCCCGTCCGGCGCGCCTACGATTTGCGGCGCATGAAGAATCCGGCCGCGATCAAACCCCCAGCGATAAGGACAATGGAGATTATCACAATACCTGCTATTTGCCCGGTACCGAAGATACTGTTATCTGCAGATTTGGACAGCATCGGCGTTGCAGAAAAATTCAGTGTCGGCGTCACTTCTTTCGTCGCAGACGGCGTCAGCGTGGCGGTGGCAGGCCGCGTGGGCGTGACTGTAGGAGGAATCGGCGTCTCGGTGGCAGGTGGCGTCACCTGCAGCAGCAGCTTTTGCCCGGGGACAATGATCGAGCTGTTGGACAGGTTATTCCATCTCATCAATTCAACGAAATCCACGCTGTAATAACTGGAAATCCAGGACAGGGTTTCTCCGCTGCTGACCGTGTGGTAGTACTTGCCGTCGCCTTCGGGGGTCAGCCTCTCGATCGGGGTCAGCGGGCGGGGCGTGGGACTGGGGGTGATATTTCCGGGATGGATGATCAGCTTCTGCCCGATCTGCAAAGGCCATTCCAATTGCAGCCCGTTGTACGCCAGGATGTCGTCGATCCGCACTTTATAGGCGTCCGCGATGGTGATCAGCGTATTGTACGCCTGCACCTGATGCACGATCCGGCCGTCCGCGTCGGGGGTGGCCAGTTGAATCATGCCCACCGGGGTGGGCGTGGCGTAGCCCTCGGTATTCTCACCCGGGATGAACAGTTTTTGTCCGATCTGCAGCTTGGTCTCCCGCGAGATGTTATTCCACACCTCCAGGTCGTGGATCGTGATTTTATACGCCACAGCGATTGACCATAAAGACTGCCCGGTTTTCACAATATGGAAGACCTTGCCGGTTGCATCCGGGGTGGCGATTTGCACAGGGACGATGAGCTGAGAACCGCCGGTCACGCCGCCTGGCGGGTTGATGCTTCCGGTGTCGGGTGATTTATACTCCCCGCAGGCTTTTCCCGAAACGTATGCGGCCTGTAATACGTAGTAAATTCGCCCATCGCCGGTTTCAGCCACACCCGCCCCGACATTGCAATAGGCAGGATTTACCGCCGGGATCATGTGCGACGGGTCGCTCCATACCACCATAATCTCGTCGATACCGAAGGAAGTGCCAACGGCAAAATTCTCCGTTGCCCAAACCGTGGCGCCGCCCCCGTATCCGGCTGCCTGCAGCCTGCCGCGCACATCACCGATGTGCCAGGACATATTGTTGGCAGCCATGATCTCCGCGGTTGCCTGAGCTACTGCGTTGATGATCGGATCCTCTACCAGCAGGGGCAGTCCGTACGAAGCGCGCAGCGTGTTCATCGCAATGATCAGGTCATAGGCTGTCACCCCGCCGGACTGCGCGTGTGGGATGAACGCCGCGCGCGCGGATGCTTTACCCTGCGGGAACAGAAAGACCGCCGCCAGGATCAATCCAAGCCATAACCGGAGCAAGAAATGCCGTTTCATGGGGCTATTATAACGGGGAATTTGCAAATCGCATTCTACATCAAGGCGCTGTAAACAGGATCATTCCAATAGTAATAGTTACGCCGAAAATGGCCAACAAATCAGCCTGGATATGGTTGGATAACACCCATGAAATTTATCCCGGGTGCGCTGGGTTCATGCAGATCTACCCTTCCCAGTCCTTTCGATGCGCCTCACCGAGACCAGGGTGACACCAAGGTTGTGAAGTTTCATCAACACACCGTACAGCGCAGCCTGATCTGGCAGTTCGCCAGTCAGTATGGTTTCATGCGGGTCAGGATAACTTATGCCCATCCCCGCCAACCATTCCGACCAGTGCTCGGGGAGATGTCCATCGACCCGGACCTCGTATTTAAATCTGTCTTCAGGATCCAATGATATTATCTCCTTCACGCATCCGAGCTCTGCTCGCAACAGAACTCTAGAGGCTATTGATTCACCATCAATCTATTGTGATTGTAGCCACATTAAAACAACCTGTCATATCCCAAATGGGATATTTATTGGTATATTTGATCGGGATGATGTAGAATCGCAGAGGGAATCCATACAAAAATTGCACGATTGAAATGGATACGTTCAGCACGCCTCTCCTGAAAACCAAGCTCTATATTCCGCCGCGGCGAGCAAATCTGGTGCCGCGGCAGCGCCTGACCGACCTTTTGGGAGAGGCGCAAAACCTCCAACAACGGCTGACTCTCATCTCAGCCAGGGCTGGCGCGGGCAAGACGACCCTGGTCAGTGAGTGGCTGCACCAGCAAGAGCGACCGTCTGCCTGGCTCTCACTCGATGAGCACGATAACGACCCAAAGCGCTTCTTCAGCTATCTGGTGGAGGCGCTGCGACAGCTGGAGCTGCCCATCAGCCTCAGCCGGCTGGAGTTCCAGGAACTGCCGCCGGCTGAGACCCTGATCGCTGAGCTGATCAACCAGATCGCTTCCAGTTCGTTTCCTTTCGTTCTTGTGCTCGATGATTACCACAACATCCATGACGATTGGATCCACTCGGCGCTTGGATTTCTCATCGAGCACCAGCCACCATCGTTGCACCTGATCATCACCACGCGGGTCGATCCTGTGTTGCCGCTTGCCCAGCTTCGCGCTCGCGGACAGTTGAACGAGATTCGGGATCGCGACCTGCTCTTTACCAACCATGAGGTGACCCGGTTTTTCAACGAGGTGATGGACCTGGACCTGCCCGCCGATATGATCGCGACCATAGAGCAACGTACCGAAGGTTGGATCGCAGGCCTGCAAATGGCGGGGATCTCGGCGCGAGGTCACAAGCAGGACGGCAACCTGGCCGAGTTTATTCAAGCCTTCGGGGGTACCAATCGTTTCATCCTGGATTACCTGACCGAAGAGGTGCTCATCCAGCAGTCCCCGGCCATGCAAGATTTCTTGATCGAAACCTCCATACTGGATCGCATGTGCGGCAGCTTATGCGACGCAGTATGTTCCAATGAAAACCCGACGCCTGACAGCCAATCCATCCTGGTGGAACTGGAGCGGTCCAATCTGTTCGTGATCTCGCTGGATGATGAACGCCGCTGGTATCGTTACCATCACCTCTTCGCTGACCTGCTTCAGAGCAGCCTGAGTCAGCGCAGATCCGCAGAACAGATTCGCGAACTGCACCGACGCGCCGGCCAGTGGTTCCAGAAGGAGCAACTGCTTGGTGAAGCTATGGAGCACATCCTGGTGGCTCAGGATTTCGAAAGGGCGGCAGATGTTATTGAAGAAAATATCGCCGGGATCATCCATTTCTTCTCCCGCAACCATTATCCAGCGCTCTTGACTTGGATCGACAGGCTGCCCGAGGAAATCAGATGCAGCCGGCCCTGGATCGATGTCTATCGCGCCAATATGCTGGCCCTGAACCTCCAAATGGACGAAGTGGATTCGATTCTCGATGATGTTGAGAAACGGATTGAGCCAGCCTCCCCTCGCTCTGCTGAGATCCTCGGGCATATTGCTGCAGTTCGTGCGTACGCCGCAAATCTGCGCGGCGATCCACAAGGCGCGATATCGATGGCGAACCGTGCCCGAGAGCATATCCACGATGAAGAATACCTGCTTGGGCAAACGATGGTCTCATATACGCTGGCTGATACTTACTTCGCCCTGGATGACATGGAAAATGCCAGTCAGGCCCTGCTGGATGTGTTCAGATGTGGCGAGAAGTTAGGCCAGCTGCTCATCAGTGTGCCGGCATTGTGTGAACTGGCGGCGATCAAGAACACCCAGGGGCGGATCCACCAGGCAGAAGAACTCATCGCTAAAGCGTACCATTTGATGGCAGAGCGAAACGCCCTGAATATGCGTGTACGCTGTTCTTTCGAATTTGGTCTTTCCGATTTGCTGCGGGAGCGCAATCAACTCGATGCCGCGCTTGAACATGCCGTCACTGGAATCGAGCACCGCGAGCGAGCCGGCGGTTACATGGTGATTGGCGATCTGGCTTTACTGCGGGCGCTTCAAGCACGGGGCGATATCGAAGGGGCAATGAAGGCTCTGCGCAACGCCGAACAGACTGTGGAAAACCACCCCTTTCAACTGTCGTTAATGATCGACTTCAAGATTGCACGGGTGAATCTGTGGTTGATGGCGGGCGATATAGAAACAGCAAACCTTTGTGCCAGGGAATTCACCGGCAGCACTGAACGCGAACAAATCACTTTGGCGCGATTGTGGTTGGCTCAGGGACGCTCTGGAGAAGCAAACGACATCCTGACCCGGCAGCTTCCCCTTGCGGAGAAAGGTGCACGCGTCAGACGGATGATTGAAATTTTGGCGCTGCAATCCCTCGCCCTAGAAGCGCAGGGACAATTAACCCAGGCGGAAGACGCATTGTCGAAGGCGGTTTCCCTTGCATTTCCAGAAGGTTATTTGCGTGTTTTCCTTGACATGGGGCATCCTCTCCAGGGTATTCTCGAGCGGTTGGCCAGGCGCGCTCCCGGGGAGCATGTGCGGACGCTGCTGAACGCTTTTCGCCAGGAGAAAGGCGTGGAGATCACCCCCCCACTGATATCTATCGCTGGAATCTTGCTCGATCCGCTCAGCAAACGCGAGCTGGAGGTCTTAAAGCTGCTTGCCGAAGGCCTCTCGAACAAAGAAATTGCCAGCCAGTTGTTCGTCGCTCCAGGTACCATCAAGCAGCACTTGAAGAATATATGCAGAAAGCTCGATGTCCACGGACGGGTGCAGGCGATCAGACGCGGGCAGGAATTAGGGCTCATATAATCTAGCGGGGTTGCGCGAGCTCTGTCAACCTGCTGGCTCCAACCAGTTTTCGTTAGCCCGTGATCGTCTAATACTCCTTATCTATACCAACTTTATCCCCATCGAATTCCCCAAATGGGGAATGACGATGAATATATGACTCCGTAAAATCGTGAACGATATGGAGATTTTGATTTTTGTACATCACTTGTTACAACCGGTCGTTTTAGAGTCAATAAAGGAGTTACAGATGAAAAAGCTAATCAAATGGACCTTGATCACCCTCGGCGGATTGACAGCCCTGCTCGTGCTGACGGGTATGGCGCTGAGCCCCGCCGGCAAGAAAATCATGACTCGCTCTTATCCAGACATCCAGGCTGAAATGGTCGCCATTCCCACCAGCCCCGATGCGATCGAACGCGGCAGGCATATTGCTATCGTCTGGACCTGTACAAAATGCCACGGCGACAACCTGGGCGGCAAAATTCTAAGCGGTGATCCGATGATTGGGACAATCCCTGCCTCGAATCTGACCTCTGGCAGGGGCGGGATTGCCGGGTATTACACTGACGCCGATTGGATCCGCGCAATTCGCTACGGTGTCAAGCCAGACGGCCAGGCTGAGATTTTCATGAATGATTTTTCATCCATGAGCAATCAGGATTTGGGCGACTTGATCGCTTACTTGAAACAAATCCCTCCGGTTGATTCGGACCTTCCTGCCAGACGTTTTGGCCCATTGGTTCCCGTTGCGCTTGCGCTTGGCATAGGCACACCGGCGGTTGAAGCCGCTTATCAACCCGGGCAGCGCCCCGCGGATCCCGTACCGGGCGCCACCATCGAATACGGCGAGTATCTCTCCGTGCTGTGCAATGAATGCCACAGCCCCAAGGTTGCCAGCAGCATGAAAGACTGGACGAAGGAAGATTTTATCCAGGCCCTCCAGGCAGGCGTTTTACCGGATGGAAGTAAGCTCGGTAATGCGATGGCAATGTCGGCATTCGATGAAATGAATGACATGGAACTAACCGCCCTGTGGCTATATTACCAGGAACTAGCGCTCCAGGTATCAGAAGATAACTAAAGGAGATGTGAGATGAGCACAATTGAGGATCTTGTCCAGGATTTTCTGTCGCAGAAGGTCATCGCGGTGGTAGGTGTTTCCGATCGACGCGAGACAGGCTGTAATCTGAATTACAAGAAGTTCAAGGAAGGCGGTTACAAAGTCTATGCTGTCAATCCACGTTTATCCACCTTTGATGGCGCGCCTTGCTATCCAAATCTCAAATCCATCCCTGAAACACCTGACGCGGTGTTTGTGCTGACCAGTCCTCGTATCACGGAAGAGATCGTCCGGGAATGCGTGGATTTGGGGATCAAGCACATGTGGATGCACTGCCTGATGGGAACCAGGCTGGGTCTATCGCGCGGTGAGACCAGTGTCTCGCAGACGGCGGTGGAAATGTGCACAGCAAATGGGATCGCCGTGATTCCTGGCTCTTGTCCCGCACAGTTCCTCAAACCGGATTTATCTCACGACCTGATGCGCAGGCTATGGAAGCTGTTTGGATACCTGCGGGTGGACATCACTCCATCCAATTTACCTGTAGAAAGTGTAACAAAATGAGACCCTTTGAAATTCTGTTATCAATAACCAATTTTTTAGCGTTCCTCGGGTTGGCGCTGCCGCTGCCCCATGGTTTTCGCTGGGTGCGCTATTCGGCGCTAGCTGCGCCGCTGATCGCAGGCGCCCAGGCTATGCTGGAGGGTCCGCGCGCGCAAATCGCCCCAGCCTACGCGTTGGCCGGATTGCTGTTCATTGTCTGGCTTGTGCAGCGCGCCCAATCAACTGGTTTACCGGGCAGGTCAGGATGGCTCAAAGGGCTCGGCATTGCCGCAGGCAGCGTCGGCCTGGCTGTTTCCATCGCTATGCCAGTCATATTCCCAGTATTCCACCTCCCGAAGCCGACCGGTCCTTATGAGATTGGCACCTTAACCTATCATTGGGTCGACGCGGATCGTCCAGAAGTCTTCACCAGCGATCCAGATGACCATCGTGAACTCATGGTGCAGATCTGGTATCCGGCTGGCGATATTAAATCGTTACCGCTCGCCCCTTATGTTCAGGATGGTGAGGCTCTTTCGATGGCGTTTGCCAGGCTGCGCAATGTCCCGGAGATTCTCTTTGGGAACTTGAAATACATAGAGAGCAACGCCTTTCAGTCTGCGCCGGTGGCGGATGAGGAAACCAGTTACCCGGTTTTGATCTTCCTGGAAGGGATAACTGGATATCGCCAGATGAATACCTTCCAGGTGGAGGAGCTGGCTTCGCATGGCTACATTGTGGTCGCCGTTGACCAACCGTACGCTGCTGCGGCTGTGGTAGTGTTCCCGGATGGGCGGCAGGCTGCCATGTCGTCACACGACCAGATCAGACCTTTGATCCGCCAGAGCTACCTGCCCGAAAATCCGGCGCCTGTGTTGAACGGGCAGACATACGAAGAAGGGATCATCCCGTATCTCGCGGCAGATGTCCTGTTTGCGCTGGATCAGCTCACCGCACTCAACCAGAAGGATCCGAACAACATCCTGAGCGGACGGCTGGACATGGAGCGCATCGGCATCCTGGGGATTTCCGGTGGCGGCATCGTCGCCAGCGAAGTTTGCCGCCAGGTGCCGGATCTGCGGGCCTGCCTGTTCATGGACGCCCCGATGACCACCCGCGTGGTTCAGACCGGCATACAACAGCCAGGGATGTGGATTACCCGAGATGCTGAGGTTATGCGGCTCGAAAGGGAGCAGGCAGGCGGTTGGTCCGAGGAAGAGATTCGCGCTCACCTGACTTCGATGCGGGCAGTGTACGAAAGCCTGCCGGGAGACGGCTACTTTGTAAAGGTGGATGGGATATTTCACATCGACTTTACCGATACGCCCCTCTGGTCTCCGCTCTTCTCCTGGATTGGCGCTTGCGGCCCGATCGAGACAGGCCGGGCAATTCAAATCATCAACACCTACACGTTGGCATTCTTCGATCGTTATGTCAAAGGAGAGGATGCTGCTCTGCTCGACGGCCCATCCAGCCAATTTTCTGAGGTGACCTTAGAAATCCGCAATGGCAGATCAAAGGTCTTGAAACCTTGAGAGCCTTGACAATACCCATTGGCTCAAATTGAGGCCGGCTGACAGTAATTTTACCGGCGTTGATGAATGATGGAAGGAAACCTGAAAATGAACACCAACAGTTATTACCCAGGGCTGACCGCAGGAATCTTGGCACTCGGGCTGATTGTGCTCGCTGGCGGCGCGGTGCTGTCGTGGCGCCGCCGGCCTGCAACCGCCTCCCTCGGAACGCAGGGTGAGATTCAAGACCCTCCCAACCCCGCCCATATGGAACAGGACCAGGACGGCGCTCCCGTTGTGGCGACCGAAACCCTAATACCTGGAAAGGCGCGGCTGGCTAACCGGCCCATGCTCTTCTTCCTGGTACTCATCGTCATCACCATCCCCTACTGGATTTTTGGCGGGAAAAACCTTCCCATCCCGATCAAGCTTCCGCTGAGCGCTTTTGCGGCCTTCAACCCTATGATCGCCGCCGCGATCCTTGCTTACCTTGATGAGAGAATTCTTGGCGTGAAAGCGCTCTTCAGTAAGGCGCTTGATTTCAGGAATATCAAAAACGGAACCTGGTACATACCCATCCTGTTTTTTTCCCCTTTGGTGTATGTACTGGCCTATACAGTCATGCGTTTTGCAGGTATGCCACTGCCGGAACCAGAAATTCAAATCCTCATGGTGCCGGTCTTTATGGGTGTGTTCATTCTCTTCGGCATCGGGGAGGAATTGGGCTGGATGGGATACGCCTTTGAGCCGATGCAAAGCCGCTGGGGCGCCCTGGCTGCCGCCGTCATCCTTGGGATCTTTTGGGGGCTGTTTCACCTCATCCCCGACCTGCAGAATAACCAGAGCGCGGAATGGATCCTTTGGCAGCGCCTCGGCTCGGTGTTTTTACGCATTCTCATGGTCTGGATATACAACAACACAGGCAAGTGCGTTTTTTCAGCGGTGTTGTTCCACGCCACGAATAATCTCAGTTGGTCGCTGTTTCCCAACTTTGGCTCACACTACGATCCGATGATTACCTGTTTGATTCTCATTCTCGTAACGGTTCCGGTGCTAATCGGATGGGATGAGAAGACAATGACCCGTTTTCGATTTGCCGGCAAAAGCTCGAATTGAGCGGCTGGCTCTAAGAGTAAACTCCCGCCAAACGGCGAGTGAGTATCAAATAAAAAAGGAGAAATTGAAATGAAAAGAAACATCCTGATTTTTATGCTGCTGCTGGTGCTTGCCGCCTGCACACCGCAAACCGGAGCGTCTCTGGACTCAGGTGGGGGGCAACCACTCGATGATGGTGTAAACCTGGCCAACACAAAATGGAAATTGGTTTCCTACGGACTACCAGGTGCAGAAACTCTCATCATCGAAAGCTCCGCGATTACCCTCGAGTTCGATGATGAGGGGCTGGCGAGCGGGACAGGAGGGTGTAATGGTTACAGCGCTCAATACGAGGCGCTGGGTGATCAGCTCTCCTTCAGTGAGGTCACCAGCACCCTGCTGGCCTGTGAGGCTGAGGGAATTGATGAACAAGAGCAGCATTATTTTAAATCCCTTCGAGCCAGCAGCCGTTTTGAGCTGGCCGAAGATCGCCTGACGATATGGTACGACGATGGATCAGGCGTACTCAATTTCCAAAAAGAGTAAGAAGAGAAGCTTCATGACGAGTGAATCTGGAATCCAACTCAAGGCCATCGACGAGTACATCACCGCCAGGATGCGCTCGGCGCGAATTCCAGGATTGGCCCTCGCGATCGTGAAAGGTGATCAAGTCTATTACCTGAAGGGGTACGGCCGGGCGGATCCGTCCGGCCGTACCGTGACAGAGCAAACGCCTTTCATGATCGGCTCAATCACCAAATCCATGACTGCCCTTGCCGTGATGCAGTTGGTTGACCGGGGGCAGGTCGATCTGGATGCGCCCGTTCAGCGCTATATCCCCTGGTTTCGGGTTGCCGATCCCCAGTCGTCGGCGCAAATCACGGTGCGCATGCTCATCAACCAGACCAGCGGGCTTCCGCAGAGTCCTACGCTGGTTACCTGGACCTGGCCGGATGAGCCCCGAGCGATCGAAAGACACGTCCGTCTGCTGGCTGATCTTAAACTGGACTTCCCGCCCGGTCAATCCTTCGCCTACTCAAATGCCAATTATGCAGCCCTTGGAATTATGATCCAGGCTGTGACCGGACAGTCTTATGAAGATTATGTCCGCGAGCATATTTTCACTCCGCTGGACATGCATAATAGTTACTTGTCACAGGATGAAGCCATTCAACACGGTTTGGCAACAGGACACCGCTGGTGGTTCGGATTTCCGGTCCCGGCTACCTTTGCCTTCAACCGAGCCAATCTTCCGGCTGGTTTCATCATCTCCAGCGCCGAAGATATGGCCCACTATCTGATCGCGCAGATGAACGGCGGACGCTATAGGGGTAAATCGGTGCTCTCGCCTGAAAGGATGGCATTGATGCAAGCCGAGCCTCCTCCAGGAGATTACGGCCTGGGATGGGAATCCGTTCGCGTTGATGGTCAAAGGTTGATCAATGCCGACGGCGCCACAGCCAATTATCAGGCTTCAGTCTTCTTCGACCCGGAGAAACGGGTGGGTGTGTTCATCGCAGCCAACGTTATGAACGCCCTGGATGGTTTAGCATCTTCTCGCAGTACGGCGTCTCTGGGCGCCCGCTCGGTATTTGAGATGATCCGCCGCGTATCGGAGCGGGATGATAAAAAAACCTTCCTGGTCAGCGCGCTGATCACCACCCGGGGCATGGCCCACAGTGTACTCCGCATTACCACCCGCCAACCCTTGCCCAAACAGGGTCTGGGGCAGCGAAGAGCATCCCTGTTATTCAATCTTGTGGTCCTGGGGTTGACCGGCGCGCTGGTGCTATCGATTACGCGTATTCCTGAGTGGTACAGTCACCTGGCTCTGCAAGGAATTATCGGTTGGCCTGAACTGACACGGCTCAGCGCACAAATTGCGCTGCTGAATTTTACCTGGCCATTAGCACTGCTGTACCTGACACGTAAAGTCCCGGCCTGGATTATGCCCGCGTTGTACCAGCCTGATCTGGTAGCCTGGCTGGAGTCGACGGCTGTGATCCTGTCCGTCAAAGGTTTGCTCGCAATCTCGCTGATCTGGCGAGTGTTCTGGCAGACCAACTAACATAAAAAAGTGAAAGGAGATTCCGATGAACATCTTTATTGCAGGCGCGTCCGGGGTGCTCGGGCGCAGTACGATCCAAAAGTTGGTGGCAAATGGTCATGAGGTTACCGGGTTTGTCCGCAGCAGCGAAAAAGCCCGTCTGGTCGAGGCGCTGGGCGCGAAATCGGTGATCGGCGATATATTCAATCCGCCGCAGGTGCGCGATCTCGTGGGAGATGCCGACGCCGTGCTGCACCTGGCAACGGCAATCCCTGCCAAGGCAAGAACAACACCTGCCGATTGGGCGACTAACGACCGTTTACGGCGTGATGGCACGCGCAACCTGGTCGAGGCATGCAAAGGCCGCAGGATCCGGGCTTTCGTTCAGCAGAGCATTGCCTATGTTTATGGCGACGTCCGCGGTGAGTGGCTGGACGAGAGCCTCCCGCCCCGGCCGATTGTGCCCACCCATTCGGCGGTGGAGGCCGAAAGGATCGTGCTCGATGCACACCAGGATTGGGGCCTGCCGGCGATCGTTTTACGCGGGGCGACATTTTATCATCCTGAATCCTGGCATACCCGCTATTTCGTCGAACAGTTAAAACGCCGGCAGTTGCCCGTGATTGGCGATGGAAAAACCTGGTGGCACTACATTCATGTGGATGACATGGCTCAATCCATCGTATGTGCGCTCGAGTGTGCTGGGGATATCGCCGGTGAAATCTTCTTTGTGGCGGATGATCAACCTTTTCAGGTACAGGAATTTTTGAACGATCTGGCCGACCGTCTGGGCGCACCGCGTCCCATGCGGATGCCGGTCTGGCTGGCACGCATGTTCGCAGGCAGCATCGGCGTCAATGTGCTGACGATGTCGGCGCGCTACAAAACCGACAAAATCAAGAAGAAACTTGGCTGGTCTCCTCAATTTCCGTCCTATCGAGAAGGCCTTGCGGATGTCCTGACCAAAATGGGAATAGAGTTCCGCTAAAGCCGCTAAGGGATACTCGACACGAAATGATTGCCATCTCAACCGTGGAGTAGTTATGGAGGTGATCGAATCGCTCGCCAGGATTAGTCCACCAGGCAGCCGAATTGCCTCAGGCCCCGGTCAAACAAAGCCGACTCAGCCGCCTGCCGATTTACGACTCTGCGAGGCTCTTGAAAAAAGCGGGACAAGTCAAGGCGAATCTATCGCCGCCCTGCTCTCCGCGGAAGAAATGGCAAAAATGTTAATTTCAACGGATTTTCACCCCATCCAGGGAATATCCGCCAATGACACCAGGCGGCGCTATCTCACTCGAAGGCCAGATGAGCTCGCCGTTTCAGGCTTCGCATGGTTGTGCTGCGTTAAGCGGCAGGCTGCCTGTAAACCTCTTTCGGCAATCTCTAATAACCTTACAGCCGCTTATTAAGAGCATCATCCCATAAACAAAGACAAAAGGCAATCGTTATCGAAAAGCAATTGTGATATAAATACTATGCGGTAATAACAGATCCCACAATACCGCTTACCCTGTTGTGATTGGCAAATCCCAACCGCATAAAGATGAATACTGGCCCTGTTACCACTGGTGCAAATGGACATAGCGCTGGAAAATCATGTCTGAATTGGGGAATGTCCAGGATGTTGCTTAAAGTTACCCGGTCTAATGAATCATAACTGTCAGATCCATATTCGTGATTGCCAGTTTTTTTTGTAAACCAACCTATTTGGAGGCATAAATGAGCGAACCAAGAAAGAAAATGACCCTGCCAATGCTGTTCAAGAAGGTCGCGGATGGGCAGCCGATCACCTGGCTGACCTGCTACGACTACCCTACCGCATATTTTCAAGATCAAGCAGGTGTGGACATGATCCTCGTCGGCGACAGCCTTGGCATGACCATGCTCGGCTATGATTCGACCCTGCCGGTGACGATGGAAGACATGATTCGCCACACCCAGGCGGTGCGGCGCGGCGCCCCCAACGTCTGGCTCATCGGGGATATGCCTTACATGAGCTACCAGCCCAGCGTGGAAACCGCCATCCGCAACGCGGGGCGCTTCATGGCAGAAGCAGGCTGCGACGCCATCAAGCTCGAAGGCGGCGCGGAGATGGCCGACCGAATCCAAGGCATCGTCGCCGCCGGTATTCCCACCATCGGGCACCTCGGGCTCACTCCGCAGTCCGTTTCTGCCCTGGGCGGCTTCCGTCTGCAGGGAAAATCGGCCAAGATGGCCAAGAAAATCATCGATGACGCAAAAGCGCTTGAGCAAGCCGGGGCGTTCTGCATCCTGCTCGAGATGGTCCCCGACCGGGTTTGCCAGTTGATCACCGAGCGCGCCAAGGACTGCATCATTATGTCGCTTGGCTCCGGGCCGCACGCGCACGGCCAACTGCTCATTTATCATGATGCCTTCGGCCTGTACCCCAAGTTCAAGCCGCGCATGGCAAAGGTCTTCGCCGATGCCGGCGCTGCTATCCGACAGGGGCTCGAAGCTTACGTAAAAGAGGTCGGCGACAAGACCTTCCCCGCCAGAGAGAACTGGTTCACCATGCCAGATGAGGAATACGAAGAATTGGTCAAAATGCTGTAGACCGCTCGCGGCACTCAGACAAAGAAGGAGTACAAATGAGCCAGGATATCCAATCCCTTCTCAAAATCAATCCGGATTGCCTTGATTCACTCAACGCTGTTTTCTGTGATCCCAACTCGCGGGTGATGAAGGACTTCTTCGAAGTGGTTGCCAAATACGGCACCCCTAAGGAGATCAACCGCAAGCATCGCGAGTCCCGCAAGATGGAGAACCTCTTCAAAAAGATCGATGAGCGGGCACCGGAGTACGTCAAAGACCTGAAATGGCTGATCGAGCAGCGCGATAAGGGCGCCTTTATCTCTGTGGCCGACTACCGCCAGAAGGTTCTGGGCGAAAAAGCCAAAAGCATCCAGTTTAAGGATGATTACGCCGTCACTCTCGAGGTATCTGCGTTGCAGTACTTCCCCTGGGTGCGGCCGATGATCGAGCGGGCGATCACTGCGCGGACGCTGGTGCCGGGACGCTTCATCGCCGTGCGCAAGATGAAGGAATCCGAGCAGGACGGCGACCTGCCCGCAATCGTCGCCGCGCTGGACATCATCGGTGCGTCGTTTGTCGAAACCCTGGATACCAAGGGCACCGACGGGTCGAATCCGCACCTCGGCGGACCGACGACTATCACTGGCTATTTTGGCGGTATCGGACAGCCTAACGAGCACGCCTTGATGTGGCTGGATGAATTCCTGTACTACTACACCAATTGGGGCGTGCAGCATGTGCTCAATTTCAACGCTGGCACCATCCTGCTTGCCTTTATGCTCTACCGCATCGGCGTGGACATCCAGTTCAAGATTTCAGTCTTCTTTGGATCGGACAACCCCTACCACGCGCTGTGGATCATGACCATGGCCAAGATGTTCGCCCGCGATGATGGCACCAGCCCGCTGATCGGCTTCAACTGGTCGAACTCGATCAACAACAAGACCATGGAGTTGACCGCCGACTTTCGCAAGGTGTTGGGATTCGAAGACGTGGTGCGTTTCGAGCATCACATCACCGAAACCCAGAAGAGCATTATCCTCCAGCCGTACAACCGCCGCGCTGAACTGCTGGAGATCGCTGATCACGTGGCGAACATCGCTGCCAAGCATGAGGGCGGAGACCCGGAGATCGACGCGGCGCGCGCCCATCCCTCTGATATTCTTGACTACTTCCGCGAGAAGAAAGAGGTCATCGAGAGCGGCGACTGGGAAAACATGCAGATTAATTTCATGGACAAAGTCGACGCTGCCAACCGCACCGCCTGGGAATTGACCGGGAAGGGCCTCAGCTTCATCGCTGCGAAAAACCTGCACAAATAAATTCATGCTCGTTGATCTAAACACCCACAGAGAGAAGGATTTCTCTGTGGGTGTTATCCAATTGCCACTTCTATCTCAGATGATCAAACTGATTTACAACCATGTGGACGTTTGGCGTCAGTCAGGGCATGGTGCTCGCTCCCTGGTCTGGTGGAGGTATCATTCGGTCAGGTGTGCAATGCCATACTCTCCAACGTTGGTTCTAGCCCTGACAGCCAGCCCGGTACTCAATCCAATCTAAACCAGTATTTCCATATTTGAAGACAAATATCAGGTGGACCATCACGAACATGACAGGTGGATATTGAATTCCAGATTAAGATTGATTGTGTATGGCACACATAATTCCCATATAGAGAATATAAATTTTTCTTAAGTGCAAGAATATCCGGGTGACAACTCTTTCAAATCGCCATTTTCTCGCCTGTACACCATATCGGTGTATTAGTGTCAAATAATACTTGACAATTCAATCACAGGCTACTATTATTGTTAACATTAAAAGCAGATTAATTTTTTGTATGCCTGATGAAAGGAGATGTTTAACAATTTACCAACCTATAAAATTTTTTTTATTGTAAGTCGAAGAATTTCAAAATTGTTTACAGGAGAATAGAAATGAAGATACCAAAGATGACCAGGCGCGATTTTATCAAAGCGACCGCGCTGTCCGGTACAGCTGTGGCCGCTACCCTTGTGGTCAAGGACGCAATCGACGATAAGAAAACCGCTGACTTGGCTGACCTGGAAGTCGTAGAAGAAGCACCTGCGATGACATGCTTAGACCTTGTTAAGGCAATGCAGCAAAAATCATGAAGGGAGCTATCATGTTCAAGCCAACCCCAAAACTATTGATCATTCTAGGTGTTTGTTGTATAGGGCTCATGATGCTCCTGGTTGCCTGTCAGCCTAAACAGGTCACAACCGAGCCAATCCAGCCAATCCAACAGCCCTCGACCACTACCAATACTGTGGTGGTTGCAGCCACTCCAACCGCTGATCCGCTGGATCAGCTGGTCGATTATCTGGTAAACCTGCCTACGGCCGCTCCGTCATACAGTAATGAGCAAGTCAGGAATCCACAAGCAAAAATGAATCACCCGGATTCGTTAGCGGGCTCAGGCGTTTTCCCGGAAAACCATAACACTGTGGATATTTTTCAGACAGGTTCGCGAGGTTGCCTGGCCTGTCACGCCGATCTATACGGCTTGGTTGCGAATTTATCACCCAAGTTACACCCAGGCGCCTACCCCACCTACGGAAAAAACGATGACATTGCCGATTGCATGATGTGCCACCGTCCCGCAACGGTAGGATTTGGGCCAGACCTGAAGAATTTAATCCATTCCTTGCACATGAATAGCGACCTGTTCGAAAAAGCCTATCAGGGTTCATGCTGGAATTGCCATGCCATCACCGCAGACGGTGAGTTTGCCTTATGGGATGAAGTGAAATACGATGTTGACATCGCTGGATATATTCCTGGCGCAACAGATGCCCAATTCGGTTGGAATACGGCTCTTGGATATGAGAAGGGCAACCTGTTTGGCTTCGACCTGGTTGATGAGTTCGGATTAGAAATAGAGAATTGAAAGCGAGGAAACAGACATGAGTGGAAAAATATCATTCAGCCAGGCCCCTACCGCAAATCCAGCTGATTGTTTTGCTGTTGTCAACTTTGGCGCGTTCCAGGTCAATGATGATTACAAATTAACCATCAGCGGCGATGTGGAAAATCCAAAAGAATATACGTTAGCTGATCTTCAAGCAATGGATCAGGTAACCATGACCCTTACAAAGCCGTGCATGATCAACATCCCTGGCGGAAATCTGATTTTTAATGCCGAGTGGACAGGTGTTGATTTAGCGCCGATCCTTGAAAGCGTTGGTGTAAAGGAAGGCGTAAATAATGTCGTGGCTTTAGGTTATGATGGTTGGTCTTTCGCATTCCCGTTAACCCAATTAATTGAAAGCAAGGCGTTCCTGGCTTTAAAACTCGGCGGGAAAGATCTGGAAATTCCGAGAGGGGCTCCGGTCATGTTAGCAGTGCCCGGTGGTGGAGGAGCTGCATGGGTTAAATTCTTAAAGTCGCTCGAATTCACAACGGTCCCTGAGGATAAGGTTCCCGCCCCTGGCGGCGTCCTGACACCGGTCAATTCGGGATTTCTGGTACCGCCCAATGATGGGATGGAGGTATCTTCACCCGTCCACATCGAGGGATACGCATTCGCCCACCTGCTCCAACCCATTACGAAAATTATGTTAAGCGGTAATTACGGGAAAACATGGGATGAATTCACGATCCCACCAGATAAAGACCCGGGCCAATGGGTGTATTGGAAGATCGACTGGACTCCTCCTGGACCTGGCCATTACTTAATCAAGGTTAAAGCTGTTTCAGGAGACGTGGTTCAGGATAAAGAAGCTAACCTGAACGTCATCGTTAAGTAACGCTTGAATTTTTGTGTCAATGAGTCCATGGATCGATCCATGGACTCATTTATTAACCTAAACATATAGCTTGACATATTCATAAAATAGTTTATAATATAAAGTGATTTACAATATAATATAAACAAACCATATGGAGGCGATTATGAGCTCCATCAGCCGGACGCGTTTCTTTGCCAGCAATTATCCGCAACTCCAGGGGCTGCGCATGATCCCCTTCGGATTATGCCTGCTGGCCGTGACCCTCTGGGCGAATATTCAGCAAGGCCCCTCCCAAAATATAACCCTGCCCACCCTGATTGTGCTCGCCTGCCTTGGGCTATACATCTTCATCGCTCGCTACTACAACCGCGCTTACGGCAAGGTCAGGCGATTGGTTCCCCGTGTGGAATGGATCATCGGCGTCGCTGGCGGTGGTTTGGCGCTGGTGGCATTCATCCTCGACAGCCTGGATACCTATAGAATCAGCCTGCTTGGATTGGTGTATGCGGTCACGTTTATCAGTCACGGCGCCATCTACTGGCGTCAGGCGCCAGCCTTACACATCGCCAACCTCATCCTTGCATTGCTGATGGTTGCATCGACCCTTTCGCCGCTGGTCAGCATCCCAACCTGGTGGAGCCTGATAGGTCTGAACCATCCACTTTTCGCCGCCACATTTCTCACCAGCATCTTCCTTATGATTATCGGCGTGATCGGACACATCTACTTTGTCCGCTCCCTTCCAGCCGAGCAGGAGGCAGCATGAGCAGCGTCTTTGCTGAACTTGCCTCGTTGGATAAGCTGCTGCATGAGCCAGCCCGCCTCGCGCTGATGACCGCACTCTCAGCCTGCAAGAGCGCCGATTTCCTTGCCCTGCAGCGCCTGACCGGTTTGACCAGCGGCAACCTGTCGGTGCAGCTCTCGAAGCTCGAGGAAGCCGGGCTGATCGTCACCGAAAAACAATTCGTAGCAAAAAGGCCCAACACTAGAATCCAGATCACCGAGAAGGGTAGGCAGGTGATCGAGAAATACTGGCGCCAATTGGAAAGTTTGCGCCGCGACGCGCAGAACTGGCAGCCGGATTAGGCAGATGGGCATTGTCTGGGGGAGAGTTGTCATCTCTTGCCCTTCGGTAATCCATAAGTGGTTTTAAGCTAACCTTAAACTGAGCGTTAATAAAATTCTAATATCACAGGCGTAAATTAACCTTGGCATACGAAAACTCTGCTAGAATGCCGGCTCTGTCCGGCTTAGAAAAAGCAAGGGACGTTCGCAAACACACCGCCCGAAAAGGAAGATGATCACGGCATCAAATCTTTGCCAATGAACATTTGCAATCAGGAGGTGATGGCTGGTCAGACGACTCCCTTACACTCACACACAACATGACAATACAAACAGATCGAGACGGGTACGCCGATACTCGTCTTCAGTAGGCGAAGCATCCTATTCCTAATCTCTCATTACGGAGGAGTAAGATATGAAGCTCAAACGCATTCTGATCCTGCTTGGATTTGCCCTGATCTGCGCCCTGCTTTTTCCCGTAACGGCAAGCGCTCAGGACGACCAGCCAGGGACGGCCCAGCCGGATTCCCTGTTGATCTACACCCAGTATCCCAGCCGGCTGATCGGCATTGGCGAAACGGTCACCATGCCGTTGAAAATCCGGGCTGGCGCCGCACAAACCGTCCGGCTGGAGGTAAGCGACCTGCCGGAGGGCTGGAACGCGTCCTTCCGCGGCGGGTCTCAGATCGTGGACGCGGTCTATTCCGACGGTGAGAATGAGGCCTCGGTGGATTTACGCATCGAACCGCCCGCGGGTGCTCAACCCGGCCGGGTTGACTTGACCGTTCGCGCCATCGGCGATGACGAAGTGAGCGAGCTGGTCGTCAGCCTGACCATCAAAGAGAAGCTGCCGCCCAGCCTGTCGCTTGTCGTCGATGGGCTGCCCACCAGGCGGGGCACACCTTCCGGCTCGGTGACTTTCTCCGCCACGCTTACTAATGAAGGCGGCGAGGATCTCATTGCGGTTCTCTCAGCCACCCAGCCGGAATATCTCAACGTCACCATCCAGTCCGCCGGTCAGGCCGTCACTGAGCTCGAGCTCGCCGCGAACGAGTCCAAGACGCTCTCGATCAAGGCCGAACCGTTGATCAGGCTGGAGGCGGGTGAGTATCCGTTCACCATCTCGGCGCTTGCCGGCGATGTTAGCGCCTCGCTGGACCTGGCGGTCGAGGTGGTTGGCGAGGGCAATCTGACGGTCACCGCTCCCGACGGCCGCCTGTCCGCGCAGGCGTACGCCGGCCGCGACAACCCTTTAAAGATTTCCCTCACAAATGACGGCACCGCTCCGCTGCGCGGAATCAAGCTCAGCTCCAGCGAGCCGAGCGGCTGGTCGGTTGCATTCGACCAGTCCGAAATCGCCGAAATCCCGGCGGGGCAGACGGTAGAAGTGAACGCCACGATCACCGTGCCGGATAAAGCCATCGTCGGTGATTACATGGTCACCATCAACGCCCGACCGCTCGAAAGTCAGCAAAAATCGGCGCAATTCCGCATCACCTTGAAGACCTCGACCCTCTGGGGCGTGGCTGGTATCGGGCTGATCGCCCTGGCGGTTGGCGTGGTCGGTCTGGCGGTGGCGCGCTTTGGGCGCCGTTAACCCCACCCGGCGCAGTCCCGCAAGGAGCGTGGTTATGGACGATCGCCCCGTAATATCCACTTCTGATCTGACAAAGAAGTACGGTGGTTTCGTCGCAGTGGACCGCTTGAATCTAAAAGTGCAGGCTGGCGAAGTTTTCGGTTTGCTGGGACCCAACGGCGCCGGCAAGACGACCACCATCCTGATGCTGCTCGGCCTGACCGAGCCGACCTCTGGAGCGGTGCGGGTCATCGGGCTCGATCCGGCTCGCAAACCGCTCAGCGTCAAGTCGCGCGTCGGCTACCTGCCCGACCAGGTCGGATTCTATGATGAACTGACCGCGCGGGAAAATCTGATCTACATCGCCCGCCTGAACGGCATCCCGCGCAGCCAGGTCGGCCGGCGCGTCGATGAGACCCTGGAGCGGGTTGGCCTGGAGAAGGTCGCCGGTAAGCGGGTCGGCGTCTTCTCGCGCGGCATGCGCCAGCGCCTGGGACTGGCGGACGTGCTGATCAAAAAACCACAATTGATCATCATGGACGAGCCAACCTCGGGCCTGGATCCGGAGGCCTCGCACGAATTTCTCAAGATGATCCGCAGCCTGAAGGAAGAGGGCATCACCATCCTGCTTTCCTCACACCTGCTCCACCAGGTCCAGACCACCTGCGACCGGGTAGGCCTTTTCAACCAGGGCAGGATGGTCCTGGAAGGCGCAGTAGAAGAGCTCGCCCGGCAGGTGCTCGGCGGCGCTTACCGCATTCTGGTGGACGCAGAGGGGAACAAGGCCGAGATCCAAAGCGCGCTGGAAAGGATCGAAGAGGTCAAGGCAGTGCGGGTCAGCGATTCGAAGGTCTACGAAGTGGAAGCCACTCACGACGTCCGGGCGGAAGCCGCCAGGGCAGTGATCTCTGCCGGCGGACGGCTGCTCAGCCTGGGCATCCAGGCGCAAAGCCTGGACGACATCTACTCAGCGTATTTCAAGGAGGTGCAACATGACGGAAGTCACATTGCGCCGGTCAACTAGAAGGGCCGCCGCCGACATCACCGCCAGGCGCGAGCGGGAAGGCTCGCCCTGGACCGGATTGTGGTCGGTGGTGATCAAGGAAATGGCGGACCACCTGACGAGCACGCGCATGTTCATCCTGGAAATCCTGATCCTGTTGATGGCGGTCGTCACCATCTACTTCAGCACTCAGGATATCTCGCAGACGATCAGACAGGATGAATTCCTCTACCTGCGCCTGCTCACCACCGCCCACGACCCGCTGCCGGCTTTCGTCGAGCTGCTGGTCTTCTTCATACCGCTGGTGTCCATCTCGCTGGCCTTCGATGCGATCAACGGTGAATTCAGCCGGCGGACGATGTCGCGCATCCTGGCCCAGCCGATCTACCGGGACGGGCTGCTGCTCGGTAAATTCCTCTCTAGCCTGTTCACCCTGGCGCTGGTTTGCACCGCCATCTGGCTGCTCATCTTTGGCATGGGCATCCTTCGGTTGGGCGTAGCCCCCGGCGGAGAAGAGGTGGGGCGGGCTTTGCTCTTCCTGCTGACGACGGTTTTTTATGGCGGTATATGGCTGTCACTGTCGATGGTCTTCTCGGTCGTTTTCCGCCAGGCGGCAACGGCTGCACTGGCGGCAATCGCCGTGTGGCTGTTCTTCACCGCATTCTGGAGCATGATCGCCGGTTTTCTGGCGCAGATGATCAGCCCGGTGCAGTTCAGCCTAACGGAAATCCTGGCGCAGGCAAATACGAAGCAGCTGCTGATGCGTCTTTCCCCGAACACTCTCTACGCAGAAACCCTGGTAGCACTGCTCCAGCCGGAGGTCCGTTCGCTGTCGCTCAGCGCCCTGCTGACCGGGCAATTGGAGGGCGCCATCCTGGGGACGCCGCTGCCGTTGGCGCAATCTGCGCTGCTGGTCTGGCCGCAAATGACCGGCTTGGTCGCGGGTTCAATCCTGCTGTTCGCCCTGGCGTATGTGCTCTTCCAACGGCAGGAGATCCGCGCGTAAGGTTGGAATCAGGGCTTTTCCAGGCCTTCGCTTGATCTTTTTGTGAAATGATAAGAGAGCATCTCATCGGGTGCTCTCTTATTCATCTGCATGGACGCTTACGTTTTCTAATCAGCTACATAGAAAATTATCAGCAATTTCTAAAGAATAAACTTGATAAATACTATATAGTATATAGGATTACCTGATGGATTTTGGGGAAGTTGAATCCATTTGGGGATTGATAGAAACTCAATGCGCCTTCATTGCACCGCTCAATAACAATGATTTTGGATTTTTTTTCAGGGTTTGGAATGGATTTCACCGTTTGATGACCGCATGACCGAGCATACGACCAGCAAGAAACATCCTTTTTTCAATTGGAGGTTGTTGTAATGAGTAAAACACTCCTGTCACTTGGATTGTTGGTTTCCTTCATTTTTTTCTCGCTAGGTATCAATCAGACCTCAGCCGCACAGGCGCAATCATTTCCGGAAGAAATCCGCATAATCAGGCAGATTACCTCCGATGAGATTGGCACCCCCAGACCTGCGGGGATCGCCTATTCAACCACGAGCGGTGAATTCCACCTGGTCAGGGGCATCGACGAGGGGCAGCGACTGCCTGGCCTCCTCGATGTTCAACAGATGAACCGCTTTATGCACGAAAGGGGATCATCATTAATCGACCTGGCTCTCGCCGATCCAATCAATATAACCTTCGATCCGGTATCCAGCCGGCTGCTGATTTATCACAGCTCAGCGCACAGTCTGGCAGCGGTGATGCAGAATGCTGCCGGAAAGCTGATCCCAAACAGCCTGACACTCTACGATCTCGAGCATATCGGTTTACAATCCCCGCAAGGTTTGAGCATTGACCAGGAGAGCGGCGACCTCTTCGTTTTGGACAGCGCCGCCAACAAGATCGTCCGGATCACACCTGAACAGGGCGGCAACTTCAGCGGAGCGGGTTCAACATCGATTGACCTGTCCACCGCAGGCAGTCAATCCTTGCGCGGTTTGGCGATCGATCCGTCCAGCGGCAGTTTTTTCGTGACCGGCGCTGAAGAACTCACCCTATATGAGTTTTCCCGGGATGGCATTCTGCTATCGGCGCGCGGCCTGTCACAAATTGGCCTCGCCAATCCGCAGGGGATGACCTTCGCCCCCAGCGGCGATCAGACCGACGATCCGGCGGTGATGAGCCTGTATCTGGCGGACGGCGGATCCATCGATACCCAGGCGTCGGGCGGTATTTTCGAGTTGTCGCTGCTCGAAGCCCCCGCTGTAACAGCAGCCGCCTTCACATCAACTCTTGTGAACACCGTCGACTTATCCACGATCAGCCCACCCAGCCCCGATCCGACCGGCATCGCCTTCCTTTCGGGCGCCGGCACATTATTGATCACGGACGCCGAAGTGGAAGAAGAAGTCGGCGGCATCACTCAATGGCAGGAGACAAACGTCTGGGAATTGAGCCTGACGGGCGTTGTCCAAAGCACAGCTAACATCTCCACCCTGGATACGGATTACGGATTTACGAATGAGCCGGCGGGCGTTGCCTTTAATCCTGACAATGGGCATTACTATTTTGTCGACGACAATACAGATCGGCTCTATGATCTCGATCCTGGTGGCGACGGCCTGATCGGCACTGTCGACGACAACCTGGTTCAGTATAGCACCATCACGAATGGCAGCGGCGATCCCGAAGGCATCACCGTTGATACGGTAAACCAGGTTTTAATCGTGGCCGATGGTCTAAACAATGAAATCTATGAATACGGATTGGACGGCAGCCTGCTCGGTCAGTTCGATGTCCTCAAATTCGGGCTGGAAAATCCAAACAGCGTAGAATTCAATCCGCTCAGTCAAACCTTGTTTGTTCTCAGCAATGGTTTCAGTGAAATCATCGCTGAAGTCACCCTCGACGGCGAGCTATTGAGAACCATCGAAATTGCCGAGATTGGATTTCTATCTCCGGATGGGTTAGCCTACTCCCCGCCCAGCAGCGGAAGCGGCGATTACAACTTCTATGTAGTCGATCGAGGGGTGGATAACAACACGGATCCAAATAATATGGATGGAAAAATCTTCGAAATCTCCGCGCCTGCGCCCATCTCGAGCGGCAACACGCCGATCATCGTCAACGCGGGCCTCGATCAAAGCATCACCCTGCCCGAAACGCAGGTCCTTCTGACGGGAACACTGACGGATGACGGCATTCCCACCCAGGCGACAACAACCTGGAGTCAGGTTGGCGGCGCCTGCCTGGTGACATTCGATGATCCAGCATCCCTCACGACAAATGTCACTTTCCCATTCACCGGTCGCTACGAATTCAGACTGGAAGCCTTCGACACCGAACTGAACGCCTGGGACACGGTCATCGTCGACGTGCATAAAGTCAATCCGACCCAGTCTTTCGATGCTTACATTGAGAGCGGCTTTGACGATGCCGAGGAACGGGCCGACGGCAGCATCGGCAGAGGCGGGACAAGCATCGAGCTGGGAGAATTCTTAACCAGCCAGACCGACGGCTTTCGCTTCAACTGGCTGGATATCCCCCAGGGCGCGAAAATCCTCAACGCATATATCCAGTTCACTTCCAAAGCGGTCGATACTGATGCGGCTGCGTTCACCATCTATGGTCAGGATGCCGGCAACCCCGCCACATTCCTGAATTCCCTCAACGATATCACTGGCCGGCCGACAACCTCAGCATCGGTAGCCTGGGCAGCAGAACCCTGGACGACCCTGGATGCTCAGGGAACCGCCCAACGAACGCCGGATCTGTCTGCTATCCTTCAGGAAATCGTCGACCGCCCGGATTGGGTCAGCGGAAATTCGGCGGTCTTCACCATCAGCGGCACCGGCACCCGCACCGTTCACGGCTACGAGAGCAATCCCTGCTTTGCGGCTTACCTGCACGTCGAATGGGATTCACCGATCAGCGCTGGCAACGATACATATTCGACTGCTGAAGAAACGGCGCTGAATGTCACTGCACCGGGCGTGTTGAGCAATGACAGCGACCCCGACGGCGATCCGCTAACGGCAGTGCTGGTCTCAGGACCGGCAAATGGATCGCTGACATTGAATCCGGACGGTTCGTTCAGCTACACTCCAAACCCCGATTTCAACGGTGATGACGCCTTCACCTACGCGGCAACCAATGGCACGGCGACGTCAAACACCGCCACAGTGACGATCAACGTCACCCCGGTAAACGATCCACCGGTGGCGGATGATCAAACCCTGCAAACCGACGAGGATGTCCCCCTGCCAGTAACGCTCACTGCGTCCGACGTGGATAATCTCGTCTTGAACTACATCCTCGTAGATGGGCCTGGCAACGGCAGCCTGGATGGTACGCCTCCGAATGTGACCTACACACCAGCTTTGGATTTCAATGGATCGGACAGCTTCACCTTCAAGGCCAGCGACGGATCAGCGGATTCAAACATCGCCACAATAACAATCACGGTCAACCCTGTAAATGACGCGCCTGTCGCCAGCCCGGTGAGCTACAGCACGGATGAAGATCAGCCGTTGTCCGTGGCTCTGCCTGGTTTACAGGTATACGTTACCGACGTGGACAGCGCCCTGCTCACTTTCGCGGCAGTGGACCTGCCGTTGAACGGCACCCTCAACCTGAATCCAAACGGCTCGTTCACTTACACCCCAGATGCCAATCATCATGGATCTGACAGCTTTACCTACAAGGCCAACGATGGGCAGCTTGATTCCAACACTGCATTAGTCAGCATAACGATCAACCCATTGAATGATCCTCCTGTAGCGGTGGATGATAACTACGCCACAAACAGGGGCATCCCATTAGTGGTAAACGTGCCAGGCGTTTTGGGCAATGATACGGACGCAGATCTCGATCTGCTCACCGTTGTGCTGAGCACTTCCACTACCAACGGTACTTTAGAGCTAAATTCCAACGGATCATTCACATATACCCCCAATTTACCATTCTTTGGTCAGGATACCTTTACCTATCATGTAAGCGACGGTCAGGCGTCTTCTGGAACCGCCGCCACAGTGACGATCACAGTCGCGGATACAAACTTCCCTCCGGTGGCAACCGATATCCCCAACCAGACCATTCAGGAGGGTGAAACCTTCCTCACCATCCACCTGGACGATTACGTGAGCGATCCCGACCATCTGGATGCTGATATGACCTGGAGTTACAGTGGTAACGCTGAATTATCAGTCACCATAACCGATCGGATTGCGACCATTGGCATTCCCGATCCCGACTGGTTCGGAGTAGAAACGATCACTTTCCGCGCAACCGATCCGGGTCTGCTTTTCGACGAAGATGCGGCGACCTTTACGGTCACAGCGGTCAACGATGCCCCAATTGTGGCGGGCATCCCTGACCAGATGATAGCGCAGGGAAATTCTTTCACGACCATCAACCTGGACGATTACGTCAGCGATGTCGACAACCTCGACTCTGAACTGAGCTGGTCCTACAGCGGGAATAGCGAGTTGACGGTGAGCATCGTAGACCGGGTAGCGACGATCACTGCCCCACCGGACTGGATCGGGATAGAAACCATCACATTCAAGGCCACGGATCCAGGCGATCTCTTTGGAGAGGATTCCGCCGTTTTTACGGTGACCTCGGCCTGGCGCTACCTGTTTCTGCCATTCATCCTCAGATAAGACTGGAATGTAAAGCTGTTCTCCAAACTGGCTGGCGATTTTTGTCAGCCAGTTTTTGCTTTTTTTCGCGGCTCAGCAATTTGCATAAACTTATGTCGGTTCTGGAAACGAACAAGAGGTCCGATAAACATGATCTACATCTTCGAATAAACTTCCGGGATTTCCAATAAATATTGACAAAAATGGTCTGATATTTGTTAGAATAGAGCTGTTGGCTGCAACACCAAATCTGGTCGGAGGAAAAATATGAACGGAGTACGTGTACTGGTCGGGACGCGCAAGGGCGCGTTCATCCTTAAATCCGATCACAGCCGGAAGAAATGGGACGTCAGCGAGCCCATCTTCCCGGGCTGGGAGGTCTTTCACATCACCGCCGCGCCCGGCAACCCGCAGCGGATGTACGCTTCTCAGTGGACCGACTGGTTCGGGCAGGTCATCCAGCGCTCGGATGACGGCGGCCAGACCTGGACGGCGGTCGGCAACGAATTCCGCTACAACGGCGACACAGGCACCCACCAGTGGTACGACGGCAGCCAGCGGCCGTGGGCATTCAAGCGCATCTGGTACCTGCAGCCTGCTCCTGGCGATGGTGATACGCTCTACGCCGGCGCCGAGGACGCCGCGCTTTTCCGCTCGTCCGACGGCGGACAGACCTGGCAGGAGCTCTCTGCACTGCGCAGCGCCAAGGGGCATCTCTGGCAGCCGGGCGCGGGCGGGATGTGTCTGCACAAAATTCTGCTCGATCCGAGCGATCCGCGGCGCATTTATGTTGCTATCTCGGCTGCCGGCGCCTTCCGCACCGATGACGGCGGAGAGACCTGGCGCCCGGTGAACAACGGTCTAAAATCCAATTTCGAGTTGCCCGATCCCCAGGCGGAAGTGGGTCACTGCGTCCACGGCCTGGCCATGCACCCTTCACGCCCGGATGTGTTGTTTATGCAGAAGCACTGGGACGTGTTGCGCAGCGACAATGCCGGCGACTCCTGGCGCGAGATCAGCGGCAACCTGCCCACCGATTTTGGCTTTGCCATCGACGTCCACGCCCACGAGCCCGATACGATCTACGTCGTCCCGATCAAGAGCGATTCGGAACACTATCCGCTCGACGGGAAGCTGCAGGTCTACCGCAGCCGCTCGGGCGGAAACGACTGGCAGGCGCTGACCAGCGGGCTGCCGCAGAAGGATTGCTACGTGAACGTTCTGCGCAGCGCGCTGGCAGTCGACTCGCTGGATCCCTGCGGGATCTACTTCGGCACCACGGGCGGTCAGGTCTACGTCTCGGCTGATTCCGGCGACAACTGGGCGCCGATCGTCGAAACGCTCCCTCCGGTGCTGTCTGTGGAGGTGCAGGTGCTGCAGTGATCCGCGTCCTCCTGCCGACCCACCTTTCGCGTCTGGTGGGCGCAGGCCGGGAACTCACGATCGCCCTGGAGGAGCCTGCAACCGTCTCAACCCTGCTGGACGCGCTGGAGGCCCGCTATCCCGTGCTGCACGGAACGATCCGCGACCATGCCAGCAAGCAGCGCCGGCCATACATTCGCTTCTTTGCCTGCGGCGAGGACTGGTCGCATCACCCCTTGGAAGAGTCTCTGCCTGCAGAGGTGCTTGAGGGCAGGGCGCCTTTCATGATCATCGGCGCGATGGCAGGCGGATGATAGGGAAAACATTACCCGGGCAGCGTCTTTACGGAGAGGCTGCCCGGGTGGAATAACCGAAGGAGCATATGGGGTGGATCAATAACGGATTTAATTTGTCCCATTTTCGCGTCCCCGAAGTAAGGAGAGAATTCGGATGAAATAGTTTTAATGCCGATAAATTAGAGATTTTTTGTAATAACTTGACATTATAGATTTAAATTGTTAATATAAATTGAGAAGCGGCATCGGGTTGGAAGTCTGAAGGTCGAAAGGGGAGCACCTTCCTCCTCCAGACGGATCAAATCCAGCCTGGATGCGGTTTCAATATAGCCGAAATTGAATAGAAAGTCGAATTGGAAGGCGACGATCCAGCGTTCGAAGATGGTCGCCCCGCCGATCTAGCTAAGCGTGCGGGAACGCTGAGAAGCCAATGGCGAAACCGATCCTGAAAGGATCGGTTCTTTTTTACCCGTGGAGTTTTTCACAAAGAGGAAAGGAGGCCCGACCAAGCAACCATAAGGGAAGAGGGTTCGGTTGACGGCTTCGGATTTTTCATCATTAAAGGAGGCAGGATTTTTCATAGTTTGGTCTTCAGATCTACCCATAAAACGCCTTTCTGTCCAGAAAATGACCTCTCGGTAAGGGAAGGTGTTGCTTCTTTATCCATTAACAATATCACCCTGCAGGTAAATAAGAGAGAGATAAGGGAGAAAAAATGATGAAAAACAAAGGCGCAGTTCTTGGCCTGTCAATAACAGCCAGTCTGGCTCTGTTATTGACGCTGGTTTTTACAGTTTTTGCCGCCGGCCCCTATAATGTTGAGGTTGCCGATCGGACAGGATTTAATGATGAGACGCTGGACGACGGTGCGATTGTCCAGTACATCGGCGATCTCAATACCACCTACGGCTCAGCCGGCACGGGCACGTTCAACTCATTCGTCCGTATTCAAGGCATTGAGAAGAAAACGCCCTGGCAGCAGGGCTACAACACCGACGGAACGCCCGAATTTGACACCAAAGGGGGTAAATGGACACACTCGATCCTGCTCAGTGAGATACCCACCATCGAGGTGGGCGGCCTTTTGTATTGGGAATTTTTCGCTGACATCAATGAGAGTGACAGTACGCCAAAGATCACACTGGACGATTTCGAGCTGTGGCTCACCGACGATCCGGAGTTGGATGAATACTCTACCTTTGGAACCTATGCATCCAAGATTTATGACTACGATGATGAAAACACTGACTACATCCTGATCAACGACGTCAATCAGGGCAGCGGCCGCGGCGACCTGCGCTACCTGGTCCCTCAGGAGGATGGTTTCGACCCGGGCGATTGCAGCTACGGTAACCCCGCCTGTGAAACCTACCTGATTCTCTTTTCCCGCTGGGGCGGCAAGGGAGGTGAGTACCTGTTCGACGGCGGCTTCGAGGAGTGGAAGGTCAAGAAGTATCCCGTCCTGCAGGTGTCGAAGACGGTCGAAGGAAGCTATGATATCCCTGTGAGCTGGACCATCGAAAAAACCCCTGACGCGACTTACGCCCTTTTCAGCGGGGAGTCAGTCATCCATGAATACTCAGTCTCAGTAACGCCGAGCCTCGGCGACCCGGAAAACGTCCTGGTTTCCGGCGTGATCACCATCCTGGGCGACGAAGATGAAGATGTCAACGCGTCGATCGACGACATGTTCGACGGCTCCGCGGCGGATATCACCGGTTGTTCTGTTGATCCAAACCAGGATGGCACCTACCCGATTGCATCCGGCGCCACCGTTACCTGCACCTATGAACTCGAACTCGACGATCCGGTCGGCGGCACCAATGTAGCCACGGCTTCCTATGAAATGGACGGAACAACCCTGGCTTTCCAGGGGTCGGCAGATATCCTCGCCAGCGAGTTCGTCGAGACCCTGACCGGCTACCCCGACATCAATGTGACCGACGACAACGGCGAATCCTGGTCAACAGCGGATGCAACCGCAGCCTCCTGGACCTACACCGAGACCTTCAGCTGCGACGCCGACGAGGGAGCCAATCTGAACACAGCGGAGATCACTGAAACCGGCCAGACGGACACCGCGACCGTGACCCTTAACTGCTACGAACTGACCGTGAGCAAGACCGTCGAAGAGCATTTAATCCGCAAATACAACTGGGATATCACCAAGTCGGTATCACCGGAAACCTGGGATCTGTTTACTGGCGAGTCCGGGACTTCGGAATACACGGTCTTTCTCGATCAAAAGGGATACACCGACAGCGGTTTTTATGTGGACGGGAAAATCACCATCACTAATCCGCATCCTGACCGCGCCGCCGATTTGACTCAGGTCATTGACAGCGCCGGCGGCATCACTGCGGCGGTGGATTGCCCGTCGTTGGTCGTGCCTAAGGGCGGGTCGCTTGAATGCAGCTACACCACCGCCCCGCAGAGCAGTGCGGCTGTATTCGGATCGGTCAACACCGCGACTGCCACACAGCAGTTATATACCTTTGATAAGCTTGGCGTCGCGACAGCAGACGGCACCAAGGACTATCAGGATACTGAAACCATCGACTTCAACGGGGCTTCCATGACAGAGGTCGATAAGGAAGTCGAAGTTGATGACACTGTTGAAGGAACAGTTACGGGCAAATGGACAGCCGATAAGACTTTTACCTACACGCGTACCTTCGCCTGCGACGCGGATCAGGGCAAGCACGATAACACAGCCTCCTTCCAGTCCACCAGCTCAGCCACAACTGACAGCGACAGCGCCTCGGTTATGGTCAATTGCTACGATCTGGATGTCACCAAAACCGTGGTTGAATCCTTCTCACGGGCGTATACCTGGCAGATAGACAAATCGGTGGATCAACCTGGCCCGATTTCGCTGCCTGCCGGTGGCAGCGTGGAACTGACCTACTCGGTTGTGGTCGATCTGCTGAGCACGACCGATTCAAACTTCCAGGTGACCGGCGATATCGTCATCACCAACAACCACCCTACCCGTGACGCTGCGTTAACAGACGTAAGCGACCTCGCTGGCACAATCCCGGGGGTAGTCAGCTGCCCATCAACCACCGTACCGAAGAATAGCGGTACGCTGACCTGCACCTACACCACTGCCGCACAGAGCAGCGCGAGTCCCTTTGGTTCGCTCAACACCGCCACGGCAAAGCAGCAGCTGTATACTTTCGATAAACTTGGGGTTGGCACCGCAAACGGGACCAAAGATTATGAGGACACTGAACCGATCGACTTCTCCACGGTCATCCCAAGCACCACAGACGAGATGATCACGGTCACAGATACATATGCGGGAACGCTTGGTACCGTCTATGCAACCGACCCGCTGCCAAAGACCTTCACCTACAAACGCACCGTTTCAGCTGAAACTGAAGTATGCGGAACGATCCTGGTCGACAACACCGCCAGCTTTGTGACCAATGACACAGCCGCGACCGGCAGCGACAGCGTCAGTGTCGTCGTCGATATTCCCTGCGGCGAGGGCTGCACGCCCGGCTTCTGGCAGGGCGGCGCCGGCGCCAAGCTGTGGAATTCACAAAATGATCCGCACTGGAACTACGGCGGCACCAACCCGTTCACCCATGATACCCCCTTCAACGACTATTTCAGCCTACCCACAGACAGCCGGTTGGACGGGTTATCCATGATGGATCTTGTTGGCAGCGGCGGCACCAGCGATTGGGCGCGCAAGGCAGCCCGCGATATGGTCGCGGCTTATCTGAACGAGTCAGCTTTCCCGGGCACATACCCGGCCGCATCCCTGGCTGAACTCGAGTCGATGTGGTACGCCGCTGTGGCTGGAGGCGACGCTGGTTTCATGTCCTTCCATGATACGGTCGGCGATTGGAACGATCCATATATGGGCTCCTGCCCGCTACCATAATCCCTCTATCCGCTTAGAATTTTGCAGGGCTGCTAGTATATAGTAGCCCTGCAACTTTTTAGATCGGTGATATGAACATAATCAATCATCAAGCCAGGCGCAGTTTAGTCATCCTCGCCGGTGTATTGATTACAATCTTCGCCAACTTATCCGCTCCCCGAAGCAGTTCCTCGATCCGCTGAGACGTCCGGGCTGGAAGAAACGCTCCTTCCCAGGTATCAGCCAGCCATTCGTTGACCTCAGCTAATCTACCGGCATAAGTATAGACAAGAAAATCCATCTCATCCTCGAGCGTAAACAGGCCTTCCGCAACAACCTGGATTAAGGCATCGAAACCTGCGCGCTCGGTTTTGAAATCCCCATCTTCCAACAGCCAGCCAGCCTTGACTTTTGTATCCCCCATTTGAACTTCGATCAGATGAGGAACGGGAAGGTCGTGAATGTTAATCAGACAGCCGCCTGGGAGAAGAACGTTTTTTGTGCTCTGCAGGGCATGGACCATGCCCTCCGGTTCAATTCATCAAAGCGACCAGGAGAACAAAACCAGGTCGAACTTCGGTTCTTTAATTGCTCTGCAGTAATTTTCTAGACTAGAGACTACAAAATCTATCTGTCCGCGATATTTATCCGGAATATTAGTCCGGGCTGTATCGATTGGCTTCTCTGACGGATCGATACCGGTGATGCGCCCAACCAGGTCGGCGTATTGCCAGGTCATACGCGAGTCCCCGCAGCCCACCTCCAGCACCTCGAGGGGGTGGAATTGCACCATCTTGGCTAAAATGCGGGTTTCATTACCCTCAGGATCCTTGACAATCGTCATCCAATATCCTCCTTATTAGCGGGCGGCTTCATTGCGTTCTACGTAATCGTTCACCTTATCGGTTTTAACCGCTTGAATACCTGTTGAAATTTTATAGGCCTCTGCCCGCAGGCGGTTGATATCCTTCCAGGGGATCTTTGGGCGCGGCAGACCGCGTACTGTCAGATAGCGGCGGGTGTTCCTGCGCGCGTGGAAGAGGGTGACCAGCAGACTCAGCCTGCCGTACAGGCCCTCGCCGGGGATGAAGCGCAGCGGAAAAAACAGCCAGCCGTGTTCGTTCCTTTCGAGGCGCCCTTGGACAAGAAAGCTGCGCAAGTTCCACAGCTTTTCGTCGTGCGAGTGGCAAAGCAATCCGGCCGGCCCGGGCTTGACCGGCGCGCCGGGGGGCAGATCCACCCACAGCGCCCTGCGCGGCTGGTCGACGCGCGGGACGCAGCGGGCGCTGAACGGGAAGCCTTGCGCGTCCACTGCGCTGATCACCGCGGAGGAAAAGGTCTGCAGGTGTTTAGTAAGCTGCTTCCACATGAGATACCTGGATCTGTTGAGCAGGTTGGGTGAAATTTCCCCCGGGCCACCAGAGGATGCTGCGCGGGGTGATCTGAATGATCAGACGCATGAAGTTCCAGTCCATCAACCAGCGGGAGATGAAATTTGAGCTGAAAAAGCCGGTGGTCGGCTGGCGGCCGAAGATCGTCTCGCGCCAGTAATCTTCCAGCCCCTCCACGGCGGTGACGAACTGATCAGAGACGACTCCCTCCCCCTGGACGAGCACCGCCGGCGGCGAGTGCAGCCCCGAGCCGGTCGGATCGGAGTACAACATGGACACCTTTGGGTTGCGGCGGATGTTGAACGCCTTCTGGGCGAAGCCGATCGAGGTGGTCAGCAAAAAGCGGCCCTGCTCCGGCAGGTAGCGCGCCGAGGCCGGCCAGGTGGTCGGCGTGCCGCTTTTCGAGAGTGTGGTCAGCTCGCAGGTGCGGAACTGGCGCAGGACCGCATCAACCTCGGAAGGAAGCGCCCATATACCCATGCATGAATTGTAACAGAAGCAGAATTAAGCTGCTCGATAAAGGTTTTGGGAATTCAGCATCAATACGAGAGATAGATCCAGATCGATCCTCCATACGTATATATTAGTGGATTGACACTGAATAATTTTTATATTTATGATAAAATACATATAAATTGTTATGCAAAATGGATAAGAGGGAGATGAAATGAGCCGCTACAAATACCTGATCATCGGCGGAGGGCTGGCTGCAGACGCGGCTGCCCGCGGCATCCGCGAGTTGGACAAGGACGGATCAATCGGCTTGCTCAGCCAGGAGCCCGACCCGCCCTACCAGCGGCCCAGCCTGTCCAAGGGTCTGTGGAAAGGCCGCCCGATCGAGAAGATCTGGCGCAACACCGATCAACTCGGGGTGGAGATTCGCCTGGGGCGCAAAGCTGTCCAGCTCGATCCCACCAGTAAGTTGGTCCGCGACGGCGAGGGTAAAGAAATCGGTTACGAAAGGCTGCTGCTGGCTACCGGCGGCGCTCCCATCCGCCTGCCCTTCGGCGGTGAGAACATCATTTATTTCCGCGACCTGCAGGATTATTACCATCTGCGCGAGCTGAGCGAACGCGGCGAGCGTTTTCTGGTCATCGGCGGCGGCTTTATCGGCTCGGAGATTGCCGCCGCGCTGACCATGGTCGGCAAAAACGTGACCATGGTCTTCCAGGAGGAGGCCATCGGCGCGTTGATCTACCCGCCTGCCCTGGCTCAGTTCCTCAACGAGTATTACCGCTCGCAGGGCGTCGATGTGGTCCCGCACGACGCGGTCGCCAGTGTCGAGCCCAGCGGGCAGCAAATCCAGGTTAGGACCAGAAATGGGCGCTCAATGGAGATCGACGGGGTGGTCGCTGGCATCGGCATCCGCCCGAACGTCGAGCTGGCGCAGGCGGCCGGCTTGCAGGTCGAGAACGGCATCCGGGTCGATGACCGGCTGCGGAGCTCTCACCCGCACATCTACGCCGCGGGCGACGTGGCCAATTTCTACCACTTCGGGCTGGGCCGGCGGGCGCGCGTCGAGCACGAGGACAACGCCATCAGGATGGGACATCAGGCCGGCAGGAACATGGCTGGCGCGGACGAAGCGTACACCCATATTCCCATGTTCTACTCCGACCTGTTCGAGCTGGGCTACGAGGCGGTCGGCGAGCTGAGCAGCAAACTGGAAATCGTTGAGGACTGGCAGGACCCCTATCAAAAGGGCACATTGTATTACCTGGAAGACGGACACGTTCGCGGGGTGCTGCTCTGGAACGTCTGGGGCGCCGCCGACAAAGCGCGCGAGCTGTTGAGCGCGCCCGGGCCGTTTACACCGGAGGTTTTGAACGGGAAAGTGGCCATCGAAAAATAGCCCGCGGATGATCCCGCGGGATGCTAAACCTGCGTTCACCTAGAAATCTGGCGGTTCTCGTTTCGCCCTTGATATAATAAACAGGGAGGAGCGAACCATGAAGATTCTGTTTATCGGCGGCACCGGCGTGATCAGCTCAGCCTGCTCGACCCTGGCGCTCGAGCGCGGCCTGGAGCTGTACCTGCTCAACCGCGGACAGTCCCAGCGCCCGGCGCCCGCGCAGGCGAAGATACTGGCGGCGGACATCCGCAGCCCGCTGTCGGTCAAACAGGCGCTGGGCGACCTTCATTTCGACTGCGTGGTCGACTGGGTGGCCTTCACCCCCGAACACATCCAGACCGATCTGGAGCTCTTCCGCGGGCGCACCGACCAGTATATTTTCATCAGTTCGGCCTCGGCTTACCACAAACCTCCGCGCTTCCTGCCGATTACCGAGAGCACCCCGCTGCACAACCCCTGGTGGGAATATTCGCGCAACAAAGCCGACTGCGAGGCGATGCTCATCGAGGCCTACAAAGCCTACGGCTTTCCGGTCACTATCGTGCGCCCCTCGCACACCTACGACGAGACCTTATTGCCGTTTCACGGCGGTTACACCACCCTTGCAAGGATGCTGGCTGGAAAGCCGGTGATCGTTCACGGCGACGGCACCTCGCTGTGGACGCTGACCCATCACAGAGATTTCGCTGTCGGGCTGGTCGGGCTGCTCGGCAATCCGCACGCCGTCGGCGAGGCCTTCCACATCACCTCGGATGAATGGCTGAGCTGGAACCAGATCTTCGAGACCGTCGCCCGCGCCGCCGGCGTCGAGCCGCGTCTGGTGCACGTCCCTTCCGAATTAATCGCGGCCTTCGATCCGGTCTGGGGCGCATCGCTGCTGGGGGATAAAGCCCACAGCATGATCTTCGACAACAGCAAGATTCGCCGGCTGGTGCCGGATTTCCATGCAATCATCCCATTCTGGCAGGGTGCCCGCGAGATCGTCGCCTGGTACGCCGCTAACCCTGACCGCCAGGTGATTAACCCAACCCTGGATGCCCTGCAGGATAAGTTGACCGCCATGTTGATCGGCGACCTCTCGGAAGCATAAATACCGCCGCGTTATTACTCCCGGTAAGATAAGTATTAAACGAACAGGCCTGGCTTGCGATTCGCCAGGCCTGCTTTTGGGATTTTAAAGTAACGATCAAGAGTTAACAGGCGCGGCAATCATATTTTCGAGGATAATCTCAAGCGCCATGGTATGGCTGCACACGTTGCGAGTGCGGAAGAATTCGCAGTCGCACTTCCAGACGCCGTTATCGTAGCCGACGTGATGGGGATTGTTTTCCCCGTTCATCGTCACGGTGAAACTGTGGAAGTGGATTCGCTCTCGTTCCTGCGCGTACCGTCTGGCTTTATCCCGCTTGCCGATCATCCCGTAGTCCATTTCTTATGTCTCCTTTTGTGCAAAATTTGACAAAAAAGCACGCGTCACAACGCGTGCCCACGAAAGTGGCCTTTTCGATTGTATGAGGAAAATACTCGCATATCCGGTAATCACTCCAGTACTTCTTGTTATTATAATAAACCGACTCCCTATTTAAGTCAACGACATTTTTCGAGCACCAGTGCATCTTCGCCGCCGGTGTAGTAATTGCTCCAGGTATCTACCAGATGAAAACCTTGCTGAGCATACAATCGTAGCGCTGGCTGGTTGGATTTACGGACGCTCAGGCGTACGCAGCGGACGTTCATAAGATCCACGCAGGCCAGCAGTAAGGCGCGGGCGATTCCGCGCCGCTGGTAGGCTGGCAGCACCCCCAGGGTGACAATCCAGCCGATGTTCTGCATCTTTTTCAAATCCGCCGCGATGAAACCCACCATCTGCCCGTTGATGACCGCCTTCAGGCGCACAACGCTGGGCAGCAGCAGGACGGCGGCCAGGTCTATCAGCGGCCAGGCATCCAGAATAAAGCATTCACGCTCCAATCTCTGCAGCGAAGGCAGGTCGCGGATGCCGGCTTTGATAATTTCCGGAAAGGGCTCCATGGTGAGGTCACCGGATAAACAGCAGGCCTCCCCTGGCCGGATTTCGCCGGGACCAAGGGAGACCTGCTGCAATCACGCATAACTTACTCTTTGGACTCTCGCAGCTTCATGAAATCGTTCAGCATGCTGGTGAATTCCATCGGGAAAATGTACTTGGTGGAAGCTCCAGCGCCCATGGATTTCAACGTTTCGAAGTATTGCAAAGTCATGGTCTTGGGATCGACCGTCTGGGCGACGCTGTAAATCTTTTCCAGCGCCATGGAAAAACCTTCGGCGCGCAGCAGCTGCGCCTCGCGTTCGCCCTGGGCGATCAGGATCGCGGCCTGCTTTTGACCATCGGCTTTGAGAACGGCAGCCTGGCGCTCGCCTTCAGCCACGTTGACTGCCGCCTCGCGCGTACCTGTCGATTCGGTCACGATCGCGCGGCGGGTCCGTTCCGCGGTTAACTGGCGGTTCATCGAGTCCTGTACTTCGCGCGGCGGAATAATTTCGCGGATTTCCACGTTAGTCACCTTGACGCCCCAGCGCTCGGTCACTTCGTCCAGGCGCACGCGCAGGGCCTGGTTGATTTTCTCGCGCTCCGAGAGGACGCCATCCAGCATGATCGAACCGATCACCGAGCGCAGTGTGGTGGTGGCGATACCCTGAGCGGCCAGCTCGAAGTTGCCCACCTGAAGCACGCTCTGCACCGGGTCGAACACTTTATAGTACCAGAGGAAATCAATCGAGATCGGCGCATTATCGGATGTAATCGACGTCTGCGCCGGGATCTCGCGGACCTGCTCGCGCAAATCGACGCGCACGCCGCGGTCGATGAACGGGATCAGGATGATCAGGCCAGGGCCGCGCTCGCCGATACAGCGTCCCAGGCGAAAGACGACCAGCCGCTGGTACTCCGGCACGATCTTGAGCGCAGTCGAGAGAAATACCAGAGCAGCCAGAACGACCACTCCAATCAGACAATATACAAGTTCCATCGGTTCCTCCTTTGGTTGGGTCTCATTATTGATGAAGAAAGCACACCGGTCTGCGGTCTATTTGCTTTCCTCCTGTACCTGCTCTACCTGCAGGATAAGGCCTTCACGATCCACCACCCGCACCCGGCTGCCAGCCGGGATTTCTGTTTTGCTCCAGGCGCTCCACTCTTCTCCGCCAATATAGACGGTGCCCTCCCTGAGAACATCTGTTTTTGCCTCCCCGAATACCTCCTTAAGTTTATCCAGATCGAAATCTTTTCGCCGCCCGATAGCCTCGATACCTTTGATGCCAATGAACCATAAAATACCGATGGCCAGCAGCGATGTGACCAGCGCCAGCCAGAAATTTACAGCCGGCTTTCCGACCGCGTCGACAAACAGAAACACCGATCCAACAATGATCGCGGCGATCGTAAGCACCAGGAAAATCCACCGCCGCGATTTCCTCAGAGCCAGAAAGAATGGGATCACCCCCAGAATTAGCACCAACAATGCCCAGGCATTGATATTGAGCCGGGTCGCGCCAATCCCCGCAAGCACCAGCGCAAAAAGCGCGCCGATCTCGAGTAAACCGGTGCCGGGGGAAAACAGGGCAAGGATGCCCAGCACCATGCCGACCACCAGAAGAAGATAGGCAATATTGGGATCCATCAACGGGTTGATCATTTATTCCTCTATATGGGGTTCAAACGGCCTCGCGCGGTTGATCCAATCTGGGAAATAATCAAGCAGCGTGGAAATGCTCGAATGCCCAAAAAAATTATACCTGAGATACTGCTCCGCTCATAGCGGTTTTACCAGGCTATCGACCGCGGTTGAACATTCAGTTCCCTACGTCAAGGCGCTCGAAATGAAGCCAGGCAGCCAGCCCTGCCGCCGCGCTCCAGGCTGCCGTGCCAAGCCAGTTGATCGTCCGGATCCCGTTCAAAAAGGGATTCCCATCCAGGTAGGGCGCCAAAGGGGATATCCAGCGAACTGCCGCCGGCAGCGAGACGAGTGCTGGCAGCAGATAGATCAGCACGGCGAAGAGAAATACGCCTGCGCCGATTGTACCACCCAGCCATGAGCTGCCACTCATATTACCCGCCAGAAGGGTGATCAGGCTGACAAACAGGCAGTACAACCACAATATCACCGTCATAGCCAGCAGGTTGCCTGCCCGGATGGGAAACCGCCCCACCAGGCTGCCGATCAACAAGACTGCCGCGCTGAGCCCGGCCAGGATCAACAAGAACCCACCCTGCAGGATCAGCACGTTGAGGAATGTTTCCCGCCGGGAAACGGGGTATGAGAGGAGCAGCGGGAGATGATCTCTATCGCTTTTTGCGTAGATCCATTGGCGGATATGCAGCATCCCAAGTATTGAGAGGCCTATCGGCAATACGGTCGCAAACGTGGCGAGCGTGATCCAACCGGCGGCGAGGTCCGCGGAATAATCCACTGTCCAAAAGAGCGTGCGGTTAGCGGTCTCGATCCAGCCAGCGGCGCCCCTTTTGTTCGCAACGATGGATGTTACCCCGATCACCCCAGTCAGGCAGAGAACCAGCGTGAAAACAATCGCCAGGTATGCGCGCCTGTGCTCTTTCAGCGCCTGGTTAGCCAGGCTAACCAGCATAGGATCCAATCCCGTAAAAAGTTCGGTAGACCTCTTCAAGGCTGGGCTGCTGGCTGATGATGTCCATCACCCGGTACTGGCTGGCAAGCTTGATCAGCGCATCCGGATCCCCCTGGACGGTGCAGCGCACCTTATTGTCCTCCAATACGAGGTCATTTAAGTTAGGCATCCCGGCGAAAATCTCCCGGTTGATGGCGGTAGCAAAGCGCATCTCGATCACCCGCAGCGCCCGGGCGCGCAACTGCACGCCGCGTTCGACCGCAACCAGCTTGCCCTGGTACAGGACAGCCACGCGGTCACAAATCCTCTCCATATCCGTGAGAGATTCCGAGGCGATCATAACCGTGCGCCCTTCGGCGCGAACTTCGCTGATGAGATGAAAGAATTCATTCTTAGCTTTACGATCCAATCCAGTGCAAGGATCATCGAAGATAATCAATTCCGGATGGTGCATCATCGACTGGATAATACCCAGTATTTTTCTCTCGACATCAGAATAAGCCCGAAGGGATTTCTTCAAATCCAGCTCAAACCGATCAGCCAGAGTAGCAGCCGCGCCCAAATCCGCTTCGCGCCGCAATCGGCTGAACGACTGCAGCCACTGCTCGCCGGTCGACGAGCCGCTGATTTGCAATTTTTCCGGCAGGTAGCCGATCTTCTGTCGAACGAGCAATCCCTGCCGCTGGCAATCCAGGCCGAGCACCAGGGCATTTCCGCGCGTTGGACGAACCAAATCCAGCAGTACGCGGATTAGCGTGGACTTTCCGGCGCCTTTGGGACCGAGAATCCCGTAGACTTCACCTGGCTCCACCTCGATACTCAGGTTGAGCAATGCCTGCCGACGACCGTATTGTTTTGTCAGGTTCTCCGTGCGAACGACGAGGTATCGCATCATCGGCCTCCTATCTGGATTCAATCCTGATAAACGAGCACCGGCTGGTGTTTCGAGGACCAGCCGGTGCACTTACCGGGATGATGCCATCGGAGGCGATGATCCACCGATCAGGCTGGTACCTCTTTTCGGGATTGCCACTTTCGAATGAGCCGCTGATAGGTATCTTCGACCATGTTCGCCCACTCGATCACTTCTTCCAATCTTCTGCGGGAAGAATCATCGTCAGCCATGCCTTGCAGGCCGTCTTCCGCCATTTCCCGCAGGGATTGGATCCCTTCCAGACGCATCTCCAGGGCTGTCTCCCAGGCTTCATCAGAGAAAACGTAGTAGTCGCTGCGTTCACCGAACAGCGAAACCCGGTCCGCCAGGCCGGTCATCAGCAGTGTGCGCAGATTGGTGGAAATACTGCTCCGGCTGGCTTGCAGCACCTCGGAGATCTCCTCTGAGGAGACAGGACGCTGGGAGATCATCAGCAGGCCGAGAATTTTTCCGCCAATGCGAGGAATCCCGTAGTCCTCGAAGTGCAATCCCATATTTTCAATGAACTGGGATAGCGTCGCGATATTCCCCGATATAGGGGGCTTACTATCCGAACTGCTATCCGTTTCGTCTGAATCCATTCGAACCAGTGCTCCTTGTCCAATACCGAAAAAAGACTTGTTATTCTCGAACATTCTACATCGAATAATAATTTCTGTCAAGACTGAAACGGGTAGCTGTGACTATATCAAGTATAACTTACATAATCCATTACTTTAATCAATAAGGTTTACTGATTACTGCCATAAGTAATACGGGGAGATTTATTACATCTCTCAGGAAATAAGCGATATCCTCCGGATAGATATCCACTCAGCCCGGTGGATCTATACGATGAAGAAATCTCCCAATCGAATAAGACCCGCTCGAGTGTTTAATGATAAAATTTTAGACTATCTGTTTACTTTCGAGGTGAACTATGCCTGAGACCATCCTGGTTGCCATCGCCTGGCCGTATGCAAACTCCGAGATCCACGTCGGGAACATCACCGGCTCCCACCTTCCCGGAGACATCGTCTCCCGCTACCACCGTTTGAAGGGTAATCGGGTATTGATGGTTTCAGGCACCGACTCGCACGGCACGCCGGTCACCCTGCGCGCCGACGCAATGGGCAAACCTGTCGAAGAAGTTTACAAGATCTACCATTCCGGTTTCCTGGAGTTGTTCACAAAGCTGGGCATCCACTACGATCTATTTACAACCACGCACACTCAGAATCATTTCAAGGTCGCCCAAAACATCTTCCTCGCATTACACAAGAACGGTTTCCTCTACACCGAAACCCGCCCGCAGTGGTACTCGCCTGCCAGCAAACGCTTCCTGCCCGACCGCTATATCGAGGGCACCTGCTACATTTGCGGCTTCGAGGGCGCCCGTTCCGATCAATGCGACAACTGTGGCAACGTCCTCGAGCCGGAGAAACTGCTCAACCCGCGCTCAAAAGTCGACAACTCGACGCCTGAATTGCGCGAGACCAAGCATTTCTACCTGGATCTGTCCAAGCTTGAGCCGGATGTGGCCAAGTTCCTGCGCGAGCGTAAACACTACTGGCGCGACACGGTCATCGGCCAGTCGCTCGGACAGATCGAATCCGAAGGTCTCAAGCCGCGCGCGATCACCCGCGACCTGGACTGGGGCATCCCGGTGCCGCTCGAGGACTGGGAGGGTAAATGCCTGTACGTCTGGTTCGAGGCGGTGATCGGTTACCTCTCGGCAACCGTGGAGTGCACGACCCTGAAGGGCGATCCCCAGGCCTGGAAGGACTGGTGGACCAATCCTGACGCCAAAGCCTTCTACTTCATCGGCAAGGATAACATCTTCTTCCATGCCGCCTGGTGGCCAGCCCAATTGATGGGCACCGGCGAGCAATTCATGGAACTGTTCGCTGGAGAGAGTGGAAAACGCCTCACCCTGCCCTACGATGTACCCGCCAACCAGTTTATGAACCTCAAGGAACAGCGTATCTCCGGCAGCCGCAACTGGGGTGTCTGGGGGCGCGACTTTCTCACCCGCTACGACCCGGATCCGCTGCGTTATTATCTGACCGTCAACATGCCTGAGATGCGCGACACCGATTGGGACTGGGAGGATTTCCACAGCCGCAACAACGACGAGCTGGTCGCCACCTGGGGCAACCTGGCCAATCGAGTGCTTTCATTTGCATACAAACACTGGCAGGGTGTTGTTCCCCAACCCGGCCGCCTGGACAACCTCGACCAGCAGCTGCTGGATACGATCGAGGGAGGTTTTATCACGGTCGGGAGGGAAATCGAAGCGGTTCACCTGCGCGCTGCGCTGGCCGAGTCGATGCGCCTGGCCAGCGAGGTCAACAAATATCTTGATCAGACCGCGCCCTGGATAACCATCAAATCCGACCGGGATGCCGCGGCGCGCAGCATCTACACCGCCCTGCGCGCCATCGATTCGCTCAAAATCTTGTTTTCACCCTTCCTGCCCTTTTCCAGCGAACGACTGCACAAGTTCTTCGCCTACCCGCGGCCAATTTTCGGAGGGACAACCATCGAAACCGTGCAGGACAACCTGGGTGAACACACTGCCCTGCGCTACTACCCGGGTGATGCTTCCGGCCGGTGGCAGCCGAGCCAGCTCGAGCCAGGCGCGCCGCTCAACCCGCCTGAGCCGCTGTTCAAAAAGCTGGATCCATCCATCGTGGAAGAAGAGCGCGCACGGCTTGGCTTGCCGCTGAAATAATCACAGAGAGGATTATTTCCAGGCGCTGGCGCGGTCAATCTCCTCGATCTGATCGCCGCTCAATCGCACCTGCAGGCAGCCGAGGTTATCCGCGAGCTGCTCCAGCGTCCGCGGACCGATGATCGGGCTGGTGACAGCAGGCCGGGTCAACAGCCAGGCCAGTGAAACCTGAGAAACCGTGGCGCCTGCCTGATCCGCAATGGCGTCGAGGATCTCGAGTAATTTCCAGTTGCGCTCGTTGAAATGGCGGCTGACGTTGCGTTGGGATTCGAGCGTGGTTAGCTCGCGGCGGTACTTGCCGCTCAAAAATCCGCCAGCCAGCGGTGAATATGGAATCACGCCGATGCCGTAAGCCAGGCAGACCTCGCTCAGCTCGCGCTCGAATTCCGCGCGGTTGACCAGGTTGTAGTGCGGCTGCAGGCAGTCGAAGCGTGCCATACTCTGCTTATCCGCTGCCCAAAGGGCCTGCATCAAGCGCCAGGCGGGATAATTGGAACATCCAATGTAGCGCACTTTGCCCTGCCTAACGAGAGTATCCAGGGCCAGCAGCGTCTCCTCGATGGGCGTCTCGGCGTCGAAGGAGTGGGTCTGGTACAGATCGATGTAGTCGGTTTGCAGCCTGCGCAGCGACGCCTCGACCGCATTGAGGATATGCGCGCGGGAGAGCCCTTCGTCATTTGGCCCGTCACCCATGCGGCCGCGAACCTTGGTGGCGATCACGATCTTTTCCCGCGGGATTTTTGCGCTCTTCATCCATGCCCCGATGATGCTTTCCGACACTCCGCCAGGATTGCCAGGCGCCCATTTCGAATAAACATCCGCCGTGTCAATAAAGTTGATCCCCGCTTCCCAGGCCGTCGAGAGGATGCGCAGTGACGCCCCCTCATTCGCCGTCCAGCCAAACTGCATGCTGCCCAGGCAGAGCGGCGACACCTTCAGTCCAATGCTGCCAAGCTTGCGGTATTCCATCTTTTATACCTCATTCAAACCTGCAATATCACTTTCAGCGATTTCACTTAATGCAATTATATATGCTACAATGCGGGACGGCTGGTATCCAGCAAAATGGAGATAATCATGAAATATCGGATTCGAATATTACTTGCAGCCCTCACATTGATGTTGATCACCTTGAGCTGCAACCTTCCCGCCCGTTCGACGGACAGTGACCTCGCCCCTTCCCCCTCTTTAGCGTCGGAGACGCCGCAAGAGGTTCCGAGCAGCGCAGATTACAGCCAGGTTCGGCTCGAGCTGTCTGATCTGCCCGAGGGCTTCAGCGCAGTGAATGAAACCGAGATGGAGCTATTTGGCGGCGATGCCGCCAGTATGCTCAGCGCGATTGCTGCCCCGCTGGCAAAAGCAGAGCCGCAGAACCTGGCCGTCTACACAACATTTGACGGACTAAATTCGATCTCAGTGCTCTCGTTCATCGTCCAGCCGTTGACCCCAATAGAAAGAGGCGCCTTCGACCTGCTTGCCCGCAATCCGCAGTCTGCAATTAACCTGATTGCGGATGCCGCCAGCGATCTGAACTTCTCCCCCCTCACAGGCGTAGAAACCATCGGCGATGCCGTGATCATGGCCGACTTCGCCCATTCTGATCCATTCAATCCATTCAACGGCACCCTGTTGATCTCCCGACAGAACGAGGTGATTCAGGCAGCAGTTGTGGCCAGCCTGCAGGAAGGCGCGGCAGCCGTCAGCGTGGTGGATGTCGCCCGTATCATGGACGGAAAAATCCGCGCGGCACAGGAATAACCGCCGTTACGACTCATCCGGCGAGCATCTCGCGGATCAGCGCGATGGTTGTCTGATTGATACGCTGCTTGGTGAACAGGCGCAGCGCCCGCTCGCGCCCGGCTGCCCCCATCCGGCGGCGCAGCTCGGCGTCCGATATCAACCGCTCCAGAGCATCTGCCAGCGCCCGAACATCGCCGACCGGCACCAGCAGACCGTTTACCCCGTGCTCAACCGCCACACGGCAGCCGGGGATGTCGCTGGCGACGATCGCCCTGCCACAGGCAGCCGCCTCGAGTAGGACGGTTGGAACACCCTCAAAGCGACTTGGCAGGGCAATGATATGACTTTGCTCGAATACACTTTTTACATTTTCCTGAAAGCCCAGCCACTCAACGAATCCTTCTGCTGCCCAGGCATGAATGACCTTTGGATCGATACTCGAGGGGTTCCCCGGATCAGGCTCGCCCGCAAGCAGCACTTTGAGCGGCAGCCGCGAGCGCACCTCTCGAGCAGCTTCGACCAGCTCGCCCACGCCCTTGTCCCACAAGAGCCGTCCGGCGTAAGCTACCACCGGCGCTCCTTCCGGTTCGGGCGCCGGCGTGAAGAAATCAGTGTCCACCCCCACCCCCTCGATCAGGCGCGTCTTCTCGGAGGAAATAAAACCCCCGCTTACGAAGTATTGACGGTCTGCTTCATTTTCGAAGATGACCCTCACTCCGCGCCCGGAGAAAACCCGGCGGTAAAGCAGGCGCGTTATCGGTCGTACAAGTTTTGCTTTCAATTCATCCGTCAGGAAAACATACCCCCGACCTGTGATCGAGATCAACTGGTGTCGAATACCGGTCGTCGTCGCGGTAATACCGCCATATAGAACCGGCTTGATGGTGAAATGCTGAACCAGATCCGGTTTTTCCGTATTATATATTTTTCGCAAGGCGAGGATCGATCCAATTTCCTGCCAGGGGAGCATGGACTGCCGCCCGACCTCCCACGGGATGTGGCGGTAACCTCTTTCAACCAGCCGGGCGCAGAACTCCCCCTCAGGAGAAACCATGACTACCTCGAAACCCTCTTCGCGTAAAGCGTCCGCCAATGAAAGTTTAAAGTTGTACAGGTACCAGTCAGTGTTGGCAACCATGAGTGTTTTAACCATGGATTTTCTCGCCCCCTGTCTGGTTAAGCCCGGATTGTCCGCCGAGAGGCCGGGCAACACGATTGTATAGAGCGATCAGGCGTTTTTCCATGATCGCCCAGCCGTAATTTTCATCGTAGGCGCGGCGAGCATTCCGCCCGAGCTGCTCGCGCAAATCTGCATCGCGGCTCAATTTGATCAGCGTGGATTCCAGCTCATTGACGTCACCGTAGGGTACTACCAGGCCACAGCCCGATTGCTCGATGATGCGGTCCATGTTGGTGCCGCGGGCGACGATGATCGGTTTGGCCAGCATCATCGCTTCGAAGATTTTATTTGGCGAAGAGTAGCGGTGGTTGGGGATGGCTGGATCGTAGGTCGCGAACAACACGTCAGCCTGACGGCTGATCGCCAGGGTTTTTTGGTAATCAATCCGGCCGTGCCAGCTCACGTTCGACATCATCCGCGCCTGTGAAACGATATCGTACTCATCCCCGCCAAAGCCGGCCAGATCCAGCCGCCATTCCGGATGACGGAGGAGAACATCGAGCATTTCGACCAGTCCGCGCTCTTTTTGCAACAGACCGATGTAGGCGATTGTGAATCTGCGCCGGTCTGCTTCCTGCGCGAGAGCGTCCTTCAACATTGGATCGTCAACCGGGCTGTTATAGATGATTTCGAGTAATTTCGGTTTGCTGCCGCCGATCTGCTCCCTGCGGCTGTCGTCCACCAGAATGACCGCATCCGCGCGGTTGACAGCCCAAAGATCCAGCCTGCGGATGATTCTCTTGATCCAATCCGGCGTCTGGCGAAGATGATCGGCGTAGAAATCAAAAATGTCGTAGACGACCTTCTTCCTCCAGCGCAGCTTGCAGCACAACGCCGGCAGGACGGTGTCAAAATCACAGGCATGGATCAAATCGAACTGATCATGGTGCTCCTTCAGCCAGCGCCACAGGCCCCTTTGCCAACGGATCAACGCCGGCAGGTTTTGCATCCCACTCCCGTACTTTGCCGGGATCGCAAGACGGATCACATCTGCGCCGGAATGGTCATCTTCAGCGGGTAATCCCCCTGAACGATCCCATCCGACCGCCGTGGTATGATACCCGGCCCTTGAAAGCGAGCGCAGAATCTTCTCGACTCTGGGATCCGGAGCTATTGGATTCGAGCGTAAAACAACAACGCGCAAAATTGTATGCTCCATATATTGCTATCACCTTATCGAATTTCCCTGCCCCAATTTAACCATCTTTTTGACAATCAGGCTATGCACAGAAGCATACATTTTTCTGAATGTTTGTCATATGGCTAGGAAATCGGCCCCTGATCTCAGAACAGATATCTTGAATTCTTGCCGGGATAAAATGATAGAATTATCCAAATCTCCCAAGAATTAGCAGGAAGCATGGCCGATCCATACATATTCAAAGATGATCTTGAGTATACCCTCCGTTACTGGTGGCTGCTGGCGCTGTTCCTTTTGGCTGGCGCAGCTATCGGCTGGGGCTTTTCCCTGATCCATCCGCCGCAGTACGAAGCCCAGGCTGAGATTTCAATCAACATCGACATCAGCCGCACAGGGACGCTGACCGGCGAAAGCCAGGATATTTTAATTGATAACGTCGGCGATATCATCGGCGCGCCGGCGGTCATGGCTGCCCTGCAAGATGAGCTGGATCCCCCCGCAGTGCAGCAGGTTTACCTGGAACGCAAAGCGGATCGGTTCGCCCTGCGCGTGGTCGGCAGCGATCCACAGCGGGTAAAATTGCTGGCAGAACGCTGGACTTCCCTGGCGATTGCCGAGCTGGATCAGGCCGCCCGGCACGTGGTCGCCGCTGAGATACTCGAACGCTACCTTGACGCCCTGACCAAATGCGTCGAACAACTGCCTTCAGTGGGAAGCAGCGGTCAAATCTGCGGCGTGCCCACACTGAGCGATGTTCAGACGGCCATCCAACAAGCCGGGGCGCAACTACTGCAGGAAAAAGCCGCGTCTCTGGGATTGATTCCCGGAGTTCGATACTGGCTCTCACAGTCGGCTCAGCTGAGTGGGCGGCCGGTCCAATACAATCGAAAATATCTGCTGCTTGGCGGCGCCATTATCGGTCTGGCGCTGGGTCTCTGGCTGCTGCACCTGCGGCTGCCCGAGCGCATCAAAGGGGGCGGGCGCGGTGATTGAACGTCTTCGCCGGGCAACCGAGGGCGGGCTGTGGGCGCTGCTGGTTATCCTGCTGCCCCTGACCAGCCTGCCGTTGCTGTCCCGCCTGGCTGGCGGGACGATGGTCGCTCCCGCCTCAGCGCTCCCACTCATACTTCTGATAGTCGTGTTCCTCCTTCCCTGGCTGCTGCGCGGTGGAGGATTGCCCCGCCAGGCCGTCCCCCTGTTGGCATTTGTCCTCGCGGCGCTTTTTTCCAGCGGCCTGTCTTTTTTCATCGATATTCCCTTGTTCCGACAGATCGATCGGTTGAACAACACGGTTTCTGCTCTGGCGACAGCCGCGATCGGCATCTGCTTTTACCTGCTGGCAATCTCCTGGCCCGACTCGCCCGTGATGTTGAAAAAGTTATATTTTTGGCTCAATGTCTCCGGCATGATCTTGATCTTCTGGTCCGGACTGCAGGCGGTGGTATGGTTCAGCAGCAACGCCTATCCTGAATGGATGTGGAAGCTGCAAAGCCTGGTTTCCTCCAGCGGCAATCTGTACGACCGGCGAGTGACCGGCCTGGCCTTCGAGCCTTCCTGGCTGGGGCATCAGCTTGTGCTACTCTACCTGCCCTACTGGCTGGCGGCGACCCTCAAACGCACCAGCGCAATGTCATTTCGACTGCTCGGGCTGAGCGCCGAGAACCTTCTTCTGGCGGCAGGCGCCGGCATGTTGCTGCTGGCTCTATCGCGCAGCGCGATCATCTCATTTGGGCTGATGATAGCTTCCTTGCTGCTGCGCCTGACCAGGCAGGTTGTCAGCCAAATCCAGCGAAAAATCCTGTCTCGCCAGGCGCAGAGGGGCCGTCCATCCCTTTCCGCCGGGCTGATCAGCGCCGTTGTATGGGCTGGATTCGTAATAATTCTTGTTGGATTACTGTCGGCAGTGGTGTTCGCCGGCACCCGGCTGGATGCGCGCATGGCTGACCTGTTCATCCTGCTCCAGCGCAGGATGAGCTTTACCGAGCTGGCCTACAAGCTGATCTTTGGCGAGCGGGTGGTCTTTTGGAATGCCGGACTGGAAGTCTTTAGCCAGCATCCGCTCTTTGGAGTCGGGCTGGGAAACGCCGGATATTTCTTTCCCGAGAAAATCACCACCTTCGGGTGGACCGTGGTCGAATCCTATAAAATGTATTATTCCAGCTCCCTGCCGAATACGCTCAGCCTGTGGGTGCGCCTGTTAGCAGAAACCGGATTGGTCGGCTTTGGCATCATGGCCAGCTGGCTGGTTATTTTATGGAAATCCGCGCGCTACGTCGAAGACCAGCACGATCCAATCCTACGCACCGTCGGGCTGGCGGGTCAGCTGGCGCTGGTCGCCTTGCTGATGGAAGGGATGAGCGTAGACACTCTGGCGCTGCCCTACTTTTGGCTATCCTTCGGCTGGTTGACCGCGGCAGCGGAGATCGCCCGGCGCAGCGAAGGGTCAGGGCATTTGCAACGGGCAGGTTAACTCAACATCTGACCAGCGCCAGTAAACCTCGCCTGTCGCCGGTAACAGAATTGCAGCTGCATCGATATATCTTCCTTCGGCGTAACGGCAGCCAATCACCGCAACCTCTGTGCCATCCGGCAGCCTGGATGGCACGTTCGGCATAGGCAGGTCGGCAACAAGGTGGCGCTCCCATGAAAGAACGCGCAAGGTCAAGCGCGATCGATCGCCGGCAGGCAGATTGGCTGCAGCCAAATCCCCGGCCGATTCACTCAGATCGTCGCGATAATAACGCGGATAATATCCGCGCCCGATTACCAACATAATATCGGGATTTTTGTATTCCTGGTTTTCGCCCAGCTCAGCCAGCCAGCCGGCAATGCGGTCGTCCTTCCAGGCGGTCCTGTTCAGACTGGCTAATATCTCTTGCGGAGTCTGTTTGACTAATTGCTTGGGAAAAACATATTTCGACAAAGGCAGAATCGCTCCAAGAAGGAGGAAAAGGACTGCAATCAAGGCTGCTCGTTTCCAGCCCAGGGTTGAGATTCGATCCGTCGTTTTGCTCGATGGCTCCTGCGCAAGTGCCGCGTGACCGACCATTGGTTGAAATTCCACTAGACCCGCCAGCCAGTCAAGCGCCAGGATGATCCCCAGCGCGTAATACACCAGCAGCACCCAATCGACCGGCACAAGATAGCGCGCGCCTGAATTGCGCACGATTGCATTTGCTATGTGGTAGCCGATGTGGATGAAAAGCGGCACCAAACCTGCCAGCCGCCAGCGCTGCCAGGCTGTGCCTATTCCTGCGGATAACAATCCAATATTGAGAAGAATCAGCAGCAGCGAGCCTGAGGGAAGTTCACCTTTCCATGTGGAGATATTCTTCCAGTATGGATTTTGAAGCGTGTTCTTGAGATCGTGGAGCTCGATGCTGTGAGGCAGGCTGAGAAACGACATGATCTCGTTATGAAAATAATGCTTCCAGATGAACTGGGGCGGCGAACCTCCTTGCGGGACTTCAGGATTCGAGACGCCAGATCCAGCAGGGCTAGCCGGGACCTGGTTGGCTTGATTCGATCCGGTACTCTGCTCGGATGGGGAGAATGGCTGAGGGGTTTCCAAACCCTCCAATCTGTAGCGTGTCGAGATCAAGGATCGGGCTTTGGCAATCAAATACGGTGTGTCAAATCCTCTGGGAATCACCAGATTCCAGGGCAGAACCGTCAAGAAGAGCAGCAGCGCGAACCATCCGGACGCGACCGCAGCCCGTTTCAACCGCCGGCCGCAGCGCAACAGGATGATGACGATCATGAGAGGCGCAAGGATGAATGCATTTGGACGGATTAAACCGGCAAATCCCAGCAAACCGCCACCGATCAGCAGGTATTTGAGCCGGGTTTCAGGCTCCTGAAGCCATCTAACCATGCAGAAGCAAAAAAAGAGCAGCACCAGAGCTGCCGGATACTCAGTCAACAGCAGTTTTGAGCTTGCCGTCTGGATATCATTTGCCGCCGCGATTGCGTTGCGCTGCTGGAAAGCTGCCAATAACGCAGCCAGAAAGCCTGCCTGCCGGCTGTGGAGCGACTTTCCCAGAAAATACATGCCAGCCGGGATCAACGCAAGGAGAGCCACCTGCAGGCTGATTACCAGCTCAAAATCAAAATCTGCGATAAGGTGGAAAATCGCCAAAAGAAACACATAGGCGGGCTTATCCTGGTAATCGCCGTTGGAGATTCCCTGTCCTAACAAAAGATACTGCGCTGAAAAATCGTAGAGTTCCGCATCTGAATACGGATATTGGATATCGTTGGGCGGGTAAGGTCCCGGCGCGTGGTAATTCCGCGGCAAGGGCGTGAGCTGCCATAATAGAAAGGTTCCCAACCAAATGGCAAGTATCAGACTCCAATCCACCCATTTTCTTTTGATTAATTGATTGCGCCTGAGCAGAAAACGACTTGCCAGCATTACGCAAAATACGCTGGCGATCACCTGGAGCCCCAATAGAGGAACCCCCGCTTCATTCCAAAAGTAAGCGTCCGGCGAAATTCCCAGCCCGGTGATGGAAACAACCAGCCAAAAACACAACAGCAGAACGAGTGCAATTCCGACCGCGCCCGACAACTTCCCGCTGGCGCGCCCGTTCGCGGCGGAACTTCCGCGCTGTTTGTACTGACGCCACACCCGCAGGTAGAAGAAGCTGTAGCCGGCAGTGAATCCCAGCCACGCCGCCAGCGGCTGCAACCTGGCGCGGTATGCAAGGAAACTCTCCCACCTGGCGACAGTCACCAGGGAGCTGTACCAGTAGGGCGGCAGAAAAATCACCAGCCAGCCAATCAGAAAGGCGATGCCTGCGAGCGTGAAAAACCAGCGGCTCTCTGCCACTTTTCCAAGGGCGGGTTCCAGCGTCTTGTACGTCCAGGCAGGGCGGATGGCTGAGCGCAATGATATCCAGAGCCCGGCCAGGCAGGGGAGGAGCAGGATTGCCAGCAACGCCAGACGCTGGAAGGATAGCCCAAACAGCAGCGCGGTTTTTGGATCCGCTGGGAGAATAACCAAACTTCTGGCGGCGATGATTCCGGCGATTACGATTGGAAGGAAAAATAACGCCCAGCATAAGCGCTTCGAGAGGATCAAACTGGCTTTCCTGCCCACGCTCATTGTGCTGCTCGCGTCCGCTTGCGCTTCCACAGGTCGAACAACCAGCCCCCAGCCAGGATGACAACTGCGAGGAGAACGATCACTGCAATCATCCCGTAGAACGGGAGGTTTAAGCCCATCTGGAAGGTGCGGTTTGCGTACCAGACGCCGAAAATGAGGAGAAAAACGGCCTCAACGCCGAACAAGCGCAGCAGCCATGAGTCTCTCCGTTCCCGCGCGGTGATCCAGCCCCAACCCGCCGCAACCGCCAGCCAGAGGATGAACAAAGTGCGGTAGCGTGGATTGTCCCACAGGTCTCCACCGGCGCGCAAGGAGGAGATGACTGTCCAAAGCGCAAAAACAACCACCGCCAGAACCAACAGGCTTTTCTTCCTGCCTGCCGATTCTTTCAACAACCCGATGGGGGCGTACAACAACACCGGCAGGAGCAGATACCAGCCAAGCGAACGGAAGGTGGTGATCGCATTCGAGAGCGGCAAAGCGGGATCAAAAATCGCCGCGGGGAGGACTGGTTGGGCAATGCCGTAGATCAATAAAAAGGTTTTGGTAAAAATTTCCGGTTTATCTTTGAATATCGCCTGCAGCCAGCCGGATGCCTCCTCGGTCAGACGGGCATCCCAGGCAGCCGAGGTGCGCAGCCAGTTGGCCATCAGCGCCAGAGCGGCCAAACCAGTCAGCCCAATCCCTGTCCAGATGACCATCCTTACCCGCTTGGAAAAGCGAGACTGCGCCTGCACCCAGAAGAGCACCAGTAGAACCGCCAGTACAGGCAGCGCCACCAGCCAGGAAAATCCCGCCATAACGAGCAAAGCTGAAAACAATGCTGCCAATGCGGTTTTTGGCCTATCGGTCAGGTTCATTACTCCCCAGAAAGCAATCGCAGAAAGCCCGATCAGAATCGGATCGCGCATTTGCGCTCCGCCCAGCAGCAGGCTTTCGGGATAGAGGGCGAAGATCCATGTAGCGGCATCCACAACTCGACGCTCGAACAATAAATCCAATCCGCGGCGAAGAAACGGCACGCCCAGCGCACCGAATGTCGCGGTAAAGATCAACACCAGCCAGGGACGGTGGGCGTCCGGGCTGAAGATGCGATAAATCGCCGCGCTCACCGCCAGCATACCGCCGTACTGGTCGGTGAAGAATTCATTTCTGAAAGCCTGAACCAGCGATTCGCCGGACTGAGCCAACTGCCAGGCCTGCCCGTCGCGTTGATAGGCATCCAAAAAGATATAGCCGGCGTTTTGGGTGGGCGTGTCATAACCGTAGGCCTGCAATGCCAGGCTGAGTCCCACACCGATGAGCAAACGAAGGCCAAACGCCAGCGCCATCATCCAGGTCAATCCCCGTCCACCGCCGCCCCATTTCCAGGCGAGCAAAAGGAAAACAAGGCACAGCCCCGCCAGAGTCCCTGCGCCGGTAAAGCCAGGCAGGTTGAATCCGGAGGGCATCAATCCACTCAGCACGGCGCCAATCACTGCGCCCCCCAATATTGCTGTAATTAAGAGCGGTAGGGATTTCACTTGCTTTGACATTGACTCTATTTTATATGAAACCTGCAAGCACGAGTTCAGCGCGGCAGTGCCAGGTATATCGCGCCGCATCTTCTCGAGCCGTTTGCCCCAGTCGGCGCATACGGCCGGGATCGTTCAGCAGCGTCTCGATAGCCGTGCGCCAGCTATCGAGATCTTCCGGGGTGCAGAAGACGGCGTTTTGGTCATTGAGGATCTCATGCAGCACGGGCAAGTCTGAGCTGAGGATCGCCCGTCCGCAGGCGAGGTACTCGAACATCTTCATCGGGCTGCAAATATCCGCCGTATTCCCGCCGCTGCTGCCGGATACGGATCTTTCATACGGCATCAGCAGCATTTCGCCGGCAGCCTGATAGAGGGGCAGTCTGCGGTTTTCGACGAAACCAGTCAGGGTAACATTGCCGATTCCTGCAGTCGTGGTCCGTTCCCGCCAGAAGGCAACTGACTGTTCATTTCCGCCCACCCAGAGGAACTGTACAGCCGGGAACGCTCGCGCCAGATCCACCAGCAAATCCATGCCGCGGCCGGGATAAAAATGACCCGCGTAGACCGCGGTGACCTTTTCGTCCATGCCCAATTGGCGGCGCGCCTCTGACGGCTCGGGCAGGTCCAGGTAGCGTTCCAGGTCGACGCCGTTGGGGGCGATGACCACATCCTGCGGCGAGATGCGCAGGTTAAGCTCCTTTACAATCGCATTGTACAGGGCATGGGTGATCACTGCCAGACGTTTGCGCCCGGTCATTTCAGCTGTCTGGCGCAGCAGCCAGGGACCCAGCCTGCCAGTCGGGCGCTCGTGAACCTCGAGGACGGCCGGCATACCGGAGCCCAGTCCGAGCACGGATGCCTGCGGCAGCCAGGTATAGAGCAGGTCTGCTTTCATTTTCCTTGCGTGATTCACTGCCTTGAAGGCGAAATCGTAGCGCTTCAACGCCGCCGCGCTGGCGATCCAACTGACCTCGAACGGAGTGGTCAGGCCGTAATACGGGGACAGGTCCGACCAGGGGATGCGGGCGCTGCCCGGCACGCACAGGTGCACCTCCGCGCCGGTTTGGGCCAGCGATTGGCAGACTTTCATCACCTGGATGCTGTTCGCCGTGCTTGACGGCACACGCGAGGTGCTCACGCAGGCGATTTTCACAGCGAACCTCCTGCCAGTTGATCCACCGCCTGCCCGCGGCGGATGTGCACCAGCCCGCGCAGAACAATGATGCCGATCGATATAATGAAATACGCGCTCAACAATCCCGCCTGCATCACCACACCGTAACTCCTGACCAGCAGGAACATCAGCACGGTTTTCACCAATCCGACGGCAAGCGTGACGATCAACGGGAAATTAGGTCTGCCGAAGGACAGCATGAGCGGACGGTTCCAGAAAAAGACGTTGGCAAAGCTGTAACCGGCGAACAGGATCAGGATGACACCATACGAGGGCAGGTACTCGCCTCCCTTGAATACGCCCAAAAACCAGTTGCCGATAAATAGAATTCCCAACCCGGTCAGCACTGTCCAGGCTAAAGCGATCAAGCTGGTGCGGCGCAGGAGATTGCGCAGTGGAATCCACTGGCGCAGCGCGACCGAACGGGCGATCTCTGGAAAAGTAGTATTAATGAAAGGCGTGATTGGCAGGATGATCACATTCATGATCGCCAGGCTGAATTTGTAGTAGCCGGCTTCCAGCGTTGACAGGAAAAAGCCGATCCAGAGCAGCTCGCTGTCGCGGATGAGCATGTTGACCGTGCCGCTCAGGTTGGTGCTGATGGCGAAGCGCAGCATTTCGCGCCTTTCGGAAAGCAGGCTCAAAGGCGTTCGCTGCCATCCACTTCCCAGCAGCGGTCTGGCCCAGTACGCCGCGGCCGCGGCGGTGCCGATTCCAAAGAGGAACTTACCGGCCAGATAAGCCATGATCACATCGGTCAGGCCGCCCTTGAGCAGGTAAGCTGCCAGAATCCAACCCGCGGTGAGGATATTCTGAAGCAGATTTAGCACTGCTTGAGTTCGATAATGACCGCCAAGCTGCAACATGGCAGTCGAGGTTTCAGTTACCAGGTTGGCCAGCAGCGCCAGCCCGTAGAAGATGATCCATGGGACGGCGCTTGTATCTTTGACGATCGTCGCTGCGCCCCAGCGAGCCAGGAGGATCAGGATGAGATAAGCGACTGCCGAGGTCACCCCTTCGCTCAGCGCGGCGATTTTTACCACGCCGGCAGCGGATTCCTTGCGGCCCTCAGCCAGGTATTGACCGGCGTACTTGACCACCAGCTCGTTCATGCGAAAAGAGAACAGGCGGTTCACATTGGAGGCAAACGATATGATGATCCCCAGGGTTCCGTAGTGAGCCGCGCCGAGCAGCGCGGCCGCCAGCAGCCCTTGCAGAAAAGTCAATCCCATGCTGATGGTGTTGCTCGACAGCAGGTAGCCAGAATTACGAATTACACTGCCGAGCAGGCGGTCGTCTTTCCATCGCTCCACCAGGCGGGATAATCGACTCATGCGGTCAGCACCTGGCTAGCCCAACCGCGTTCAGCCAGGTACCAATCCACCAGATGCTTGAGGCCATCCTCGATGGATACTTGCGGACTCCAACCAAGCACCTTACGGGCCTTGCTGATGTCCGCCCAGGTAGCTGGCATATCGACAGTCTGTACCGGCAAGTAATCGATCATCGCCGGTTTACCAATCAATCTCGCGATGATGCGGATGGCTTCCATCATGCTGTGGGGATGGTCGTTGCCAAGATTGAAAATCTCGTAACCGGCAGGCTGCAATCCCAGGATCGTACCGCGGGCAATATCGTCGACATAAGTAAAATCACGGGTAAAGCTGCCGTCGCCGTACAACCGCAGTGGGCGCTCTTCAGCGATCCATTGACAGAAACGGAAGAGGCTCATGTCTGGGCGGCCGGCCGGGCCGTAAACGGTGAAATAACGAAAGACGGTGACATCCAGACCGTAAAGAAAGTGGTAACTAAAGGCGACCGTTTCAGCTGCTTTTTTACTTGCGGCGTAAGGCGAGAGCGGATGGTCGGTATCGGCATCCTCACGGAACGGCATGGGATTGCGCGTCCCGTACAGACTGGAGGTGGATGCCAGAATAAATTTCGGGATGCCGTGCGCCCGACACAAATCTAGAAGGTTGATCGTCCCTTTGGCGTTGGTCTCCAGGTAAGCCCAGGGATCCTTGACGCTCGGCTGCACGCCTGCGCGGGCCGCCAGGTTGAAGATCGCATCCACCGGCTGGTTCTCCTGCAGGAGGCGCTCCAGGCCAGCTAGGTCGCAGATATCCTGCTCGTACAGGTTCAATCCCGGCAGAGCCATTATTTTACTCGCGCGCCAGCGCTTGAGGCGCACATCGTAGGCGTCGTTGAAATTATCCACCGCGATTACATCATGCCCATCCGCAGCCAGAAATTCGGCCACCTTCGAGCCGATGAAACCCGCCGCGCCCGTCACCAGGTAACGCTTGCCCATCACAACCTCACTACCTTGGGATGATTCCGCCCTGCCTCGCCCAGCGCATTGCGGGTATCGACGATCAATTGCGCCGATTTTAAGACATAGGCGTAGTCGAACACCGTATGATTGGTGATGATTACCACGCAATCAGCCGACTTTACCTCAGACTGCCAGTCAGCGACCGAGTCCAGCTCTAATTCTTCCCAGCGGATATGAGGAATAAACGGATCATAGTACCCGACAACGGCGCCCTTCTCGCGCAATAAATGGATCACGTCCAACGCTGGCGATTCACGCAAGTCGTCGATATCCGGCTTGTAAGCTGTGCCGAGGATCAAGATGCGGCTGTTTCGCAGCGGCTTGCCGTGGTCATTCAACGCGTCCTGGATTTTTCCGATCACAAAGCGCGGCATGTTGGTGTTAATCTCAGAGGCCAGCTCGATGAAGCGCGCCGTGTAATTCATCGATTTCAGCTTCCAGGAGAGATACAACGGATCGATTGGAATGCAGTGACCGCCGAGACCGGGTCCCGGGGTGAATTTCATAAAGCCAAACGGTTTGGACGCGGCAGCCTCGATGACCTCCCAGACGTCCACGCCGAGGCGGTTGCACATAATCGCCAGCTCGTTGACCATACCGATGTTGATCATACGGAAAGTGTTTTCCAGCAGCTTGGCCATTTCAGCCACTTCAGCCGAGGAAACCGGGACAACTTTTTGTAAAGCCTGGCTGTACCAGGCAGAGGCTACCTCAGTGCAATCGGGGGTAATCCCCCCAAGCACTTTGGGTGTATTGTATGTCGTCCAGTCCGTCCGCCCTGGATCGACCCGCTCAGGTGAAAAAGCCAGGAAAAAATCGCTGCCAGCTTTCAGGTTGCTTTTCTCGGTCAATGCCGGCAGAACCATTTCGCGTGTGGTGCCAGGGTACGTGCTCGACTCGAGCACGACGACCATGCCCGGGCGAACATAAGGCGCCAGCCCCTCGACCGCATTGACTATGAAGGATAAATCTGGATCACCCGTCTTCCGCAGGGGGGTTGGGACGCAGATCGAAACCGCGTCGATATGCTCCAGCACCGCGTAGTCCACACTTCCCTTTAATAATCCACTTCCGACCAGCCGCTTGACCTGCTCGCCCGGCACGTCAAGGATGTAGCTTTCGCCGCTGTTGAGCGCGTCCATCTTCGATTGGATCGGATCGATGCCGGTAACCTCGAAGCCGGCTTCGGCGAAGACGACAGCGAGCGGAAGGCCTACGTAGCCCATGCCCAGAACGGCTACCTTTGCGGTGCGGTTGTTGAGTCTCTCGATTAATTCCTGCTTGAGATCTTGTCTCAATGGCCACCTCTGGATAGGAATAATGAACGAAATGGATAACAGGTCAAAACAGGCTCAATTGAGTCGCGTCCTCCCTGGGAGGGGGCGGTGGGGGTGTTTTCTCTTCCTCTGGCGGTACCATTCGCATTTTTTCACGGTTGGCTCGCGCTTGCGTTAATAAATCCGGCAGGCGGCTAAAATCCTCCATCACCACGCTTTTCAAGGAGGGCTGATGCAGAGCTGCCGCCGGATGAAACATGGCTACAATCAGCCGCCCGCCCACCCAACGCGCCTGACCGTGGATATCACTGATGCGTGCGTTGGGCATGTAACGCCCCATCGAATGGCGTCCCAATGTGACGATTACTGGCGGATCGATCGCCGTGATTTGCTCCTCCAGGTATCCGCTGCAGGCAGCCAGCTCCTCCGGCAGTGGATCGCGGTTGCCGGGCGGGCGGCACTTGACCACGTTGGTGATAAACACCTGCTCGCGCGAATAGCCTACCTTTTCCAGTAATTCTTCGAGGAACTTACCGGCAGCCCCGACAAATGGGCGCCCCTGCTCGTTTTCGTAAAAACCAGGCCCTTCGCCGATAAACATGATCTCAGCATCAGCCGGCCCCTCGCCAGGAACGGCGTTCTTACGTGAATAACACAGCTGGCATTTTTGGCAGACCGCCACTTCCTTTGCCACCTGTTGGAGCAACTCGTTTTGATTCACCAATACACCTCCAAGGGCAACCAGCCAGCGATGGCTCTGGATGTTATCACAGGAATGATTGAACTTCCTCGGCGCGGAGCGAATCCAGGGTCATCAGCAGGGCATCTTCGTTGTTATCGCGGTAGTAATGCGGGCGGATAGACGTCTGTTGGAAACCAAAGCTGGAATATAACGCCTGCGCCGCCCTATTCGAGCGGCGGACCTCTAGATAGCAACGCCGAACCCCACAATTGTAAGCCTGAAGCAGCGATTCTGCCAATAAGCGCCGGCCGATCCCCTGCCGCCGGAAGGCAGGATCAACCGCGAAGGTGCCGATGTGCGCTTCATCCATGATGATCCACATTACTGTCATCCCAACTACCAGACGGCCGCCCTCCTCGCGTTCGATCTCCGCGACGTAGAGCCGCGATGCTGGATTCTGCTCCAGCTCGAACTGATACGAGCGTTGCGGCCAGGGCAGGCTGAAGGAAGCAACATCGATTTCATAAACGCGCGGCACATCGCTCTGCGTCATCTCTCGAATCGTGACGCGCGGCGCCGGTGAGGAAGACGTCACGAGGGAATCGCCTCCGCTGTGTGTAGATAAATTGGCGCCAGACTGATCACTTCGTCCACCTTGCCGGTCTTAAAGCGCTTCCAGGCCAACTCCGCCAGATACGACGGGCGGCGCAGCGAGAGCGCAGGCGATGCCAGCAGGATACTCTTCCGTTTGCGCGCCAACAGCTGCCGATCGGCAGCCGTGAGCTCGCCGCAAACCAGCGTCGGCGACTGGATTGCATCGGCTAGTGCTTCGGCGGTTGTGACCTGGATATCCCCGCTGCTCTCCCAGCCGTGTTTTCCGGCTTTGTACCAGCCGACGGCCAGCCGCCCGCGTCCGGCGGTCAAGACCGCCGCCAGCGGGTAGTCGCTCAACGGCTGAGCGGCGGCGAGGATGTTCAATGTCGGGATGCCGACCACCGGGATGCGCACCGCCATGGCAAGCCCTTTGGCAACTGCCAGGCCGATGCGCAGGCTGGTGAACGAACCGGGGCCGAGCGCAACAGCGATGCCCTCCAGATCGGCAGGTTTGATCCTGCAGCGGGTGAACAACTCGTTCAGCGCCGGCGCCACCTCGACGGTGTGGTGGCTGCGTGTCTGCCAAATCGACTCGCCAACGATTTGCACGCCGTCGTACAAGGCCATGCCAACCGTTTGGGTAGAGGTATCCAGCGCCAGCAGCATACTACCCTCCTAAAACCCGTCTGCGGAAGTCTTCGACCAGCTCCTGATAGCGTACGCCTTGCGGCAGAAAGACCATCCCGCGCTGCTCATCAGATATCCAGCGCAACTTCACCAGGAGATGCTCGGACGGCAGCGCCGAGTCGATTCGCTCCGGCCATTCCACCACCAGCGCGCCCTGCTCGAGGAGCATATCGATATCCAGCTCCAACGCCTCTGCTGTGCTTTCCAGGCGGTAGGCGTCCAGGTGGTTTAGATTTAGCCCATCCGGGCGGCGATAAACATTGACAATTACAAATGAGGGGCTAGAAACCGGATCGAGCGAGCCCCAACCCTGGGCAATTCCCTGCACCAGAGTCGTCTTTCCCGATCCCAGATCCCCGGTCAGGCAGACCAGGTCACCCGTTTGCAGCAGGCTGCCCAGACGCATTCCCAGGCGACGGGTCTGATCGGCGCTGCGGCTGAAGAACTCTAGCGAGGTGGAATCCAGAATCGGCATTGGTTAAATTATACAATGAATAAGGGCGGGCTGCCTGTGGCGCGCTGCCGCAGTGCAGTTCAAGCCTGCTGCTCCGGTTCATCCGAGTTGCGTGGCAGGATGAACTTCAAACGGCGGGCAAGCTCGCGCCTGGTCAGCAGGACGCGCCGGCTGCAAGTTGTGCACTCCAATCCAATATCTGCTCCCAGACGGGTAACGCGCCATTCATACCCCCCGCATGGGTGGGCTTTGCGCAGTCGGACGGTGTCGTTCAGGCGCAAATCTGGCAGCATGCCAGGATTATACCACCCATGTTATAATCCCCTTCACCGCCACCCAATCCGGGGCGGTTGAACCCGGACGATATGCTTGGTCTTGATCCTGCCACTCTGATAAGCCGTATCATCATCCTTGTGGTCGCCTTCAGCGTGCACGAATTTTCCCACGCCTGGGTAGCGACCCGCATGGGTGACGAAACACCGCGTCTGCACGGGCGGTTGACCCTCAACCCCCTCCGGCATCTGGATGTGATTGGTTCCCTCCTTCTGCTGATCGGCGGATTCGGTTGGGCGAAACCGGTGCCAATCAATCCGTACCAGTTAAGCAAACGCTCACCAGCAGCCATGATGTGGGTTTCTCTCGCCGGTCCCTTCTCCAATTTCGTTCTGGCAGCCCTCGCAGCATTGCCAATCCGCCTTGGGCTGGTCAACGCCATCACCGCATTGAATACCCCTTCCTGGCTGCCGACGCCCTACGGCTTTCTCCAGGAGTTCATTTTTATTAATCTGATTCTGATGTTGTTCAATCTGATCCCGATCTCCCCGCTCGACGGGGATAAGATCGCCGACTATTTTGCCCCACCCCCGCTGGCGCGCTTACTATCGCGCGTTAGGCCTTACGGACCGTTCATATTACTGGCAATCATCATTATTCCCCCTCGTTTAGGGGTGGATCCGCTGAGCTGGATGATGGTCCCAGCGCTGCCGAATTTATGGAACCTGCTGATTGGAGGTACGGTATGAGTATTCAACTGACAGTCGTTGGCCTGAATCGCGTAGGCGCATCGATTGGTCTGGCGTTGAAAGACAACAAACACGACATCGTCCGCATCGGCACGGATATCAGCACGATCGCCGAGCAACGGGCGCAGAAAATGGGCGCTGTCGATAAAATCGTCCACAACCTTGGCCCAGCGGTCGAGAATGCCGATATCGTCGTGGTCTGCCTGCCGTTGGACAGGTTGCGCGAGACCCTGGAAACCATCGCTCCAGTCCTTAAAGCCGGTGCAGTGGTTTTAAATACCACTCACCTTACGGTGAGCGTGGCCAATTGGACCGAAGACATCCTGCCCGAGGAGTGCTATCTGGTTTCTTTCATTCCCAGCCTGAATCCCGAATTCATCAGCGGAACGGAAGACAGCATCGATGAGGCCAGTGCTGACCTGTTTAAAAACAGTCTGTTTGCGATCAGCGCATCGGCAAAGACACACCCTGGCGCCTTACAGCTGGCCAGCGACCTGGCCGGCATGCTTGGCGCGCGGGCATTTTTTACAGATCCATATGAATCGGATGGTTTGATCGCCCTGGCCGATCTTCTGCCCAAGTTGAGCGCCGCAGCATTGCTGCAGGCCATTACCCGGCAGCCTGGCTGGCGTGAGGCGCGTAAGCTGGCCGGTCATGCCTTCTTCGCGGCGACCGAAGCAGTCAATCACCTCGATGAGCAGAAGGAGCTTGGCGCCGCTGCGCTGCATAACGCCGAAAACGCGGTTCGGGTTTTGGATAGTATGATCGCAGAATTGACCTCTCTACGCGAGCTGGTCAAGAATCAGGACGCCGAAGAGTTGAACAAAGCGCTCACCGGCGCGGTCGAGGCCCGGCAGCAGTGGTGGCGGGAGCGGCAAAAATCGGATTGGGAAGGTCTGCCCGAGGCGCCCTCCATCCCCTCCCGCCGGGAGATATGGGGTCGATTCATAGGCCTCGGTCTCCGTAAAGACAAATCCTCCGACAAGAAATAAGTTCTATGCCGTATTATTGTTATATCGTCGAGTGCGCCGACGGCAGCTATTACACTGGCTGGGCGAAAAATCCCGAGGAACGCGCCCGTATACACAACCTCGGCCGCGGGGCGGCCTATACTCGCATGCACCGCCCGGTCCGGCTGGTTTACATCGAGGAAGTTGCTGATCTGCGCGAGGCGATGCAGCGCGAGAGGAAAATTAAAAACCTGAGTCATGCTCAGAAAAAGAAGCTGATCAATCCCTTATGAGATGAAACCAGGCGGAAACACCTCGTCTTCAGTGCAAATTGAGTACAGCGCCTCGGCGCCTGGGCGAGTTAATCTGCTTGGCGAGCACGTCGATTACAACCAGGGCGTTGTGCTGCCGGCGGCCATCGACCGGCGGGTGAATGTGCGGGCCAGGCTGCTGCCCGATCCGCTGATTCGACTACGCGCATTGGATTTGGGCGCAGAAGTTACCCTCGCCCTCGATCATCTGCAATGTAAAACAGATGCGGATGGCAGACCGCTGCCCACCTGGGCGCTTTATCCGGCGGGAGTCGCCTGGGCGCTTCAGCAGCGCAGCCTGCAGCCGCCCGGCATCGACGCGGTTTATTCCTCAAATATTCCCATCGGCGCCGGATTGAGCTCGTCGGCCGCCGTCGAGGTGGCGTTTGCCGCTCTCTGGCAGGAAGCAGCCGGCTGGACCATCGACCGCCTTGAGCTGGCCCTTCTCTGCCAGCAGGCCGAGGTTGAATACGTCGGCGTGAAATGCGGCGCCATGGACCAAATCGCCAGCGCCTGCGGCGTGCAGGATCACGCCCTGCGCATCGACATGCGCTCATTGCAGGTCGAAACCATAACCCTGCCGGCTGACCTCGCGATCATCATCGCCGATTCGGGCGTGCCGCGCAGATTGGCCAGCTCAGCCTATAATGACCGTCGTGCCGCCTGTAATCAGGCTGTACAGTTATTGAGAAAAGCGCTTCCGCAGATTGAATCACTGCGCGATGTGTCTCCGGCTGATTTCGACTGCCACCTTAGAAGCACGCCGGATTTCCCCGAGCGGATCGGCCTCTACACCCGGCACGTCATCGAGGAGATGGTGCGAGTCGAGGAAGGAGCACGCTGCCTGAGAGAAGGCGACATCGACTGTTTCGGGCGGCTGATGCTGGCCGGGCACGCCTCGCTGCGCGATCTCTACCAGGTCAGCACACCCGAGCTCGACGCGCTGGTCGAGATCGCCCAAGGTTTGCCCGGGTGCTGGGGCGCGCGCCTGACCGGCGCCGGCTTCGGCGGCTGCACAGTCAACCTGGTCCAGGCGCAGCACGTAGAGGAATTTATCCAGCGGCTAACCGTAGAATATGAACAGATGACGCGAAGAAAGGCCCAAATTTATGCCTGCCGCGCCAGTCAGGGGGTAACGGTCGGCGCCGCTTAGCTGGTGAACAGCGGCAGATGACCCAGCGAAACGATGTCGTTCCAGTCGTCCTCGTCCCCCTCCGTGCAGATAGCCGCCTCAACGGCGACATGCGCGCCCGCCTGTTTCATTAATAAACGCATGCCATTCAGCGTCGAGCCGGTGCTGATCACATCGTCAAGGATCATGACCTTCTTGCCACGTAACAGTTGGTGATCCTTCTCATCCAGGAAAAGCATCTGCGCATTGCCGGTAGTGATCGAGTTGGTTTGGACGCTCAGTGCAATGCCCATATAAAACTTGTAGCTCTTGCGAAGAATTACGTAGGGTAGATTGGTAACGACCGACATGGCATGCGCCAGCGGGATGCTCTTCGATTCGGCGGTTACGATGATTTCGTAGCCCTTCCCCATGGTTTTCTCTGCCAGCTGCTTTGCGCACGCCTGCACCAGCTCGGTATCCCCCAGGATGTTCAGGATGGCAATTTTCAGCCCCGGCTTGACTTCGAACAGGGGTAAATGGCGCTGCAACCCCGCCAGCTCGATTGCAAATGTGTCTCGATGGTCCATTGTTCGCTTCCCTCCACGAATCGGAATAGCTCAGGTCAGCCCTGGATGGATTAGTTTACCATATTTCTTAATTCGCTTATCAGCGGTTGGCGATATGAATGATGATGTTGAAGACGACCGTCAGCACCAGGCTGATCAGGATCGATGCCAGCAGCGGTATCAGGCAGGTCATCCCGGGGGTTTGGATTTTGATTGTCCCTGGCAGATTTTGCACCCCTGGAATTCTGCCAAGCAGCCAGATGATCCCGCCGACCAGGGCCAGCGCAATTCCGAAGATGACCAACCAGCGACCGATCAACTCGAGGTGTTGCATCTTCAGACTCTCATCCTTTTCGGAAAACCAGCGCGATCCAATCCCCCATATGCATCCTCTCGACAAGTTGCAGTCCAAACTCCTCGGCGGCAGTTTCCACAACCTGCGCCTGACTCTCGAGGATCCCGGAGAGGATGACGCACCCTCCCGGCGCGATTAAATCAGGCAGGCCCTCGTTAAATAAACGCACAATCACCGGAGCGAGAATATTTACCAGCACCAGCGGCGCCTGGGTTATCAGATGCTGACCTTGAGCAATCTCGCCAACCGAGCCGATGCCGACATCGATGCGATCGAAAACGCAGTTGGCGTTGGCGTTCTCGTGCGTCGAGCGGACTGCGGCCTGGTCGATATCGACGCAGACCGCGCGGCTGGCGCCCAGCAGAACCGCAGCAATCGAGAGAATGCCCGATCCGCAGCCGATGTCGATCACCGGCTTATCCACCTGAACGTACTTTTCGATCAAGGCCAGGCAAAGCTGGGTGGTCGGGTGCGTGCCGGTGCCAAATGCCATGCTCGGATCGATCTTGACCGGGATGCGGTCAGTATCCCTGGCCTCCAGCCAGGCCGGCAGTATCAACAGCTTTTCGCCGATCGGAATCGGGTGGTAGTGTTCCTTCCAAGCCTCCATCCAATCCTGATCCTCGATTTCGCGGTAGGCCGGCTGCGGCAACGGAGTGATCTGGCTGAGGTGCCAGAGCGCCTGCTCGAGCCGCTGTCTGGTTTGTTCGATATGCGCATCGTTCAGGATGTAGGCGTACACGCGGATCGGTCCGTACGGCGTGCCCTCATCCTCGGCATCGTTGAACCGTACCGACTGCTCCATCACCACCCCCTCGTTGGTATATCGCCCAATCACATCGGCGACAGCCTCAGCCAGCTCGCCGTCCACCGTGAGAGACACTTCCAGCCAGCGCGCTTCAGCCACCCAACACCTCTTTCAAAATATCGAGGAAGCTCTTTTCCTGCGGGCGTACGTCCGTTCCAAGGGTTTTCGCCAACTGCTCGAATAGCTCGCGCTGATCCTGCGTCAAGCGCTGCGGCACCTCGATGTTGACGATCACCAGCTGATCCCCGCGGTTGCCGCCGCGCACGTTTGGCACCCCTTTACCTTTCAGGCGGAAGATTTTCCCCGGCTGCGTGCCGGTGGGGATGCTCAATTTGGCTGTGCCGTCAATGGTCGGCACTTCGATGTCCGCGCCGAGAGCTGCCTGAGCAACGTTGATGTTCAGGTCAAGCAGCAGGTCGTCGCCCTTGCGGCGGAAGAACTGATGCGCCTTGACTCTGACTTCAATGTAGAGGTTGCCGGTCGGGCCGCCGTTCGAGCCGGGCTGACCCTCGCCGGCCAGCCGGATTTGGGTGCCGTTATCGACGCCGGCGGGAATGGGCACGATTTTCTTGACCGTTTTGCGCTCCAACCCGCGTCCGCGGCAGGTACGGCATGGCGAGGTGACCACTTCTCCGCTGCCGTTGCAGGTTGGGCAGGTGATCACCTGCACCATCGAGCCGAGGAAGGTCTGGCGGGTCTGGCGCACCTCGCCGCGCCCGCCGCAGGTATTGCAGCGCACCGGCGTGGTGCCCGGCTCAGCGCCCGAGCCCTTGCAGGCGCCGCAGACCTCGTCGCGGGTGATCTCGATCTCTTTATCGACGCCAAAAACGGCCTCTTCGAAGCTGATCTGCAGGGATGTGCTCAGGTCTGCGCCGCGGCGCGGGGCATTCCGGCGGCGGCTGGAAGAGCCCATGCCAAAACCGAAGAACTCCTCGAAGATGTCCGAGAAATCGATCGTGGTGAAATCAGGCATGCCGCCCATGCCGTTCAGACCGGCGTGACCGTAGCGGTCGTAGGCAGCCCGCTTTTCCGGATCGGAGAGCACGCCGTACGCCTCGTTGATCTCTTTAAAGGTCTTTTCAGCTTCGGGCGACTTATTCACGTCCGGGTGGTATTTGCGGGCCAGCCCGCGAAATGCCGACTTGATCTCATCGGCAGATGCATTCCGGCTGACATTCAGAATTTCGTAATAATCCCTCGATGTCATCGATCGCCTGTGTCCGTTCGAATCTCGCCCTATTCTACTACGATTGATCCAACCACCTGGTTGGGCAATGAGGGGCGGGTTCCATCCCGCCCCTGTTCAACCACAATCGATAACTTGCTCCGGAAAGATTCCGTAGTCGCGGCTTTACTCTTCTTTAAATTCACCTTCCACCACATCATCACCGCCGGTCTGGCCACTGGAGCCGCCCTGATCCTCGGGAGCCGGTCCGCCGCCAGCCTGAGGAGCCTCCTGCTGGTACATCGCGCCGCCGATCTTCTGCAGCGCCTGGCCGAGTTCATCGGTCGCCTTGCGAATGGCGGCGATATCGCTGCCCTGCATGGTTTCCTTCACCTTGGCCGCGGCTGCCTCGACTTCCTGCTTGATCTCGGCGGGAATCTTGTCTCCGTGGTCGCGCAGCGACTTCTCCGCTGCGTAGACGCTGTTATCGGCATGATTGCGCACCTCGATCAATTCCTTGCGCTTCAGATCCTCTTCGGCATGCGCCTCGGCGTCCTTGCGCATCTTTTCCACTTCCTCCTTATTCAGACCGGAAGATGCGGTGATGGTGATGTGCTGGCTGCGCCCTGTCGCTTTATCCTTGGCGGTGACGGTCAGAATGCCGTTGGCGTCGATATCAAAAGTGACCTCAATTTGCGGAATTCCGCGCGGCGCCGGTGGGATGCCATCCAGGTTGAACTGGCCGAGGAATTTGTTGTCAACCGCCATCGGCCGTTCACCCTGAACCACGCGGATTTCGACCTGCGTTTGCCCATCAGCAGCTGTCGAGAAGATCTGCGTCCGGCTGGTCGGGATGGCAGAGTTGCGCTCAACCAGGGGGGTAGCCACGCCGCCGAGCGTTTCGACCGAAAGCGTCAATGGGGTCACATCGACCAGGATGACGTCCTTTACCTCGCCGCCGAGCACCGCCGCCTGGATCGCTGCACCCACGGCGACTACCTCGTCCGGGTTGACGCCCTTGTGCGGGTCTTTGCCAAATTCGCGGCGCACGGCTTCCTGCACCGCCGGCATGCGGGTCATCCCGCCGACCAGCACCACTTCATTAATATCAGCGGATTTCAAGCCGGCGTCGGAGATCGCCCGGCGCACCGGCCCGAGCGAGCGCTCGACCAGGTCAGAGGTGAGCTGCTCGAGCTTGGCGCGGGTGACGGTCTTGACCATGTGCTTGGGCCCAGTCGCATCGGCAGTAAGATAAGGCAGGTTGATTTCTGTCTGCATGACTGACGACAGCTCAATCTTGGCTTTTTCTGACGCCTCCTTAAGGCGCTGCAATGCCTGGCGGTCGTGGTGCAGGTCGATGCCGGATTCCTTCTTGAACTCCTCGATCAGGTGATCCATCAGACGTTGATCGAAGTCATCGCCGCCGAGGAAGGTGTCTCCGCTGGTGGACTTGACCTGGAACACGCCATCGCCGACGTCGAGGATCGAGATATCGAACGTACCCCCGCCCAGGTCATAGACCGCTATGACTTCGTTCTTGCGCTTGTCCATGCCGTACGCCAGCGAGGAAGCAGTTGGCTCATTGATAATTCGCATTACCTCCAGCCCGGCGATCTTGCCAGCATCCTTGGTGGCGTTGCGCTGGGCATCATTGAAGTAAGCGGGCACGGTGATCACCGCCTGGGTGACCGGCTCGCCGAGGTAAGCCTCGGCGTCTGCCTTCAATTTTGCCAGGATCATTGCTGAAATTTCCGGCGGCGAGTAATCCCGCCCGCCCATCACTACCCTCGCATCACCGTTGGACGCCTTGGTCACTTTATACGGCACCCGGCTTATGGTGCGCTGAACTTCTTCATCGTCGTAGCGCCGACCCATCATGCGTTTGATCGAGAAGATCGTATTTTCAGGGTTGACGATCGCCTGATTGCGCGCGGTGCGCCCCACCAGGCGCTCGCCGTTTTTGTTCACCGCCACTACCGAAGGCAGCAGGCGCTCGCCTTCAGCGGTCGGTATGACCGTCGGCTCTCCGCCCATCATGACGGCGACTACAGAATTTGTCGTGCCTAAATCGATGCCAACAATTTTGCCCATATTATTCCTCCGCGAGATTTTCCAAGGATATTGGATAACTTGAATTCAGGATCCAACCGATCAGCGGGCGACTCTTACCAGCGCCGGACGGATAATCCGGTCGCCGATGGTGTATCCCTGCTTGATTACTTCGATCACCTTCCCGCTCTCAAAATCGGGGTTCTCTTCGTGCGAGATGGCTTCATGCCAATTCGGGTCGAAGAACTCACCCTCGGCGGGGATGCGTTTTACGCCTTCTGCCTCGAGGATGCCCTGCAGCTTGCGCGAGATCAATTCCACCCCTTCCCACCAATTCAGATCGTTGGCAGCCTGCGGGCGGTTTTTCACCGCCAGTTCCATGTCATCCAGAACGGCGAGAAACTTCTTGAGGATGTTCGCCGAAATAACCTGGTGCAGCTGCGTCTGGTCTCGCTCGATGCGTTTTTTATAATTCAAGAAATCAGCCCGCTCCCGCTGCCAGCCTTCGTAATATTCCTTTGACTGTTGTTGAGCCGTTTCCAGGTCGTTCTGGAGAGCGGTCAATTCCTCTACCGATAAAGTGGCCATCTCAATGTTCACAGGTTCGCTAACCTCTGCTTCAGGATTTTCATGCAAAACAGAACCCCCGGTTTCTTCCGCGGTCTTATCCCTCTCAACCGTTGAATCTACAATAACCTTGGATCGTTTCTTTCTTTGAGAGCTCATCAGTTCACTTCTCCGGAGTTGGGTGTGGACTCATCCAGCATGGTTTCAGCAACCAGGTCGCTGAGCAAGCCAGAAAGAAAGCGGATGGTGGAGATCGCCCGACCGTAGGACATGCGCATTGGACCGAGCACACCGAGCGAGCCGGTCGCCAGCCCGGGCAGACCGTAAGAACCGACCACCAGCGACCACTGACGCAGCTCATCCCAGGTGCCTTCGCCACCGATCAAGACCTGCACGCCGCCGTGAGTAGTGCTCAAGGCGGTGCGCGAAACCAGGTCCTGCAGCAGCGAGCGCTCGTCCAGGATGCGCAGTGCGCGGCGCGCCTCTTCCGAGCCGGTGAATTCCGGCTCCGCAAGCACATTGGTCAGGCCGTCCAGGTAAACCTCGCCGGATACCGCGGCATCCGTTTCGGTTAACACAGACATAACATGGTTGACCACGTCCACGTCCAACCCGGAAAGCTGCGGCTGACGCGCCCGGATGGCGTCGCTTTCCTGCGCCTGGAAAAGCTGCGTCAACCGGTCAGCGCACTGTGAGAGCTGTTCCTGGCTGACCGGCTCGTCGAGGATCAGGATCTGCTGGCGGATTTCGCCGCCGATCAGCACCAGCACCATCAGCACCTGCCGACCGCGGGTGGAGATCAGCTCCAGGTGCTTGATGCGCGCCTTCTCGGGATGCGGTGGGGTGACCAGCGAAGCCGCTCGCGACTGGTGCGCCAGCACCGAGGCGGCCAGCCGCACCCACTGCTCCACATCGTGCCGCATCTGATAAAACTGGTGCGAGATGGTTCGGCGGGTCATATCCGGCAGGTCAGAGGCGCGGATGAGGCGACTGACGAAGTAGCGGTAGCCCTCTTCAGTCGGAATCCGCCCGGCGGAGGTATGCGGCTGGCGCAGGAAGCCGCGCTCAGTCAGCGCCGCCAGCTCGTGGCGTACCGTTGCGGAGCTCATATCCAGCTTATAGCGCGCCACCAGGTTCTGCGAGCCCACCGGCGCAGCCGTCTGGATGTATTCGTGGATCACCAGGGTCAAGATGACCTTTTGCCGTTCGCTTAGTTCAGTCATAGTCTCTATATTTTAGCACTCTCGACCCGAGAGTGCTAAAAGCCGTTCTTGCCTCATCATACCATGCGATTTTTTCAGCGTCAAGGCGAGGTGAGATTTCATACAAAATTCTTACATATGGAATGAGCAGGTTAATGGGATGAAAATGGAATCACGAGCGCAGCGAATCAGTCCTGCGCGAGCAGGCAGGGAGGTTGCTTCGTCGCTGCGCTCCTCGCTATAACAGCTAGCGCCTCGATTGACGATTGACCCCCGCGCAATTTTTTCATACAATTGTGACATGCGCTTCGGCAACATCTCAAATCCTCACTGCGGATTTTACCGGACGGACCACGATCCCCCGTTTGACGCGATTATTCACCTGGAAATCCTTCGTGGTATATGATCTGTATAAAGTAAGCAAGCCGAGAAAACAATCAAAGGATTTTACCCATGTCTCCATCTGAATTCTATTCCAAACGCGCGCCGATCTACGCGGATGTTCCGGATGAAAAATGGAACGACTGGCGCTGGCAGCTAAGCCACCGCTTGAACAGTGTCGAGGACTTCGAAAAACTCTTCCCCCTGACCGAGAGCGAGTGCAAAGCACTCAACGCGCAGGGACTCTTCCGGGTCGACATCACACCCTACTTCGCTTCGTTGATCGACCCGACCGATCTTGCCGACCCGATCCGTCGCCAGGTGATCCCCACCGCCGGTGAAATCGTGCCCTTCACCGGCATGATGGAAGATTCGCTGGCGGAAGACCGCCACTCGCCCGTGCCAGGGCTGGTCCACCGCTACCCCGACCGCGTGTTGATGCTGGTCACCACCCAGTGCGCCTCCTACTGCCGCTATTGCACCCGCTCGCGCATCGTCGGCGACCCGAGCGCGACCTTCTCGCGCGCGGAATTCGAGCTGCAGATCGACTATCTTAAAAAGACCCCCCAGGTGCGTGATGTGCTGCTCTCTGGCGGCGATCCGCTCACCCTGGCCCCAAAACTGCTCGATGAGCTGCTCTCGCGCCTGCGTGAAATCCCCCACATCGAGATCATCCGTATCGGCAGCCGCGTGCCGGTCTTCCTACCGCAGCGAGTCACGCCCGATTTATGCGACACCCTGCAAAAGTACCACCCGCTCTGGTTGAACATCCATGTCAACCACCCCAACGAGATCACCAAAGAACTGGCCGACGCCTGCGATTGTCTGACCCGCGCCGGCATCCCGCTCGGCAACCAGTCCGTGCTGCTGGCGGGCATCAACGACTGCGTACATCTCCAGCGCAAACTGGTGCAGGATCTGGTGCGCATCCGCGTGCGCCCCTATTATCTTTACCAGTGCGATCTGGTCGACGGCGCCGGACACTTCCGCACGCCGGTGGGCAAGGGCATCGAGATCATCGAGGGGCTGCGCGGACACACCTCCGGCTACGCCGTGCCGACCTACGTTGTCGATGCGCCAGGCGGCGGAGGGAAAATCCCGGTCGCGCCGAACTATTTGGTCAGCTACTCCGACCATAAAGTCGTCCTGCGCAATTACGAGGGCTATGTGACCACCTACGTCGAGCCAACCGAATACAAGCCGCACGATCAGGCCGCCTGCGCCTTCTGCCAGAACAAACGCCCCGAGCCCGGACAAACGGGCGTCACCGGGCTGCTGGACGGCGCAGAGCTGGCGATCAAGCCGGAGGGCTTCGACCTGCTGCACAACCGCGGCGGCGGGATGCACCGTCTGCGCGCCGATCAGGATAAGTGGAAACCGCTGGGCATAGGTGAGGAAAAGAAGGCGCTCGGGGACGGCGCCATCCACGATTTAGAATAGCCCACAGACCAGGCAGAGAGGCGGGCGGCCTGCTCGCCTTTCGCAAATCATCTCGGGAGGGAGAGGCATGCATTACCGCCGCCTTGGAAGATCAGGATTGAAAATCAGTGAAATCTCGCTGGGCGCCTGGCTCACCTTCGGCAGCCAGGTCGACCGCGAAATGGCCGCGGAGTTAATCCGAGCCGCCTTCGAGCAGGGCATCAACTACTTCGACAACGCGGATATTTATGCCAACGGCGAAGCCGAACTCATCATGGGCGCTGCCATCCGTGACCTGCCGCGCGAAGCGCTGGTAATCTCCAGCAAGGTATTCTGGCCGACCATGCCCGGGCCGAATGGACGAGGATTGTCGCGCAAGCACATCAATGAATCGCTCAGCGCCAGCCTGCGCCGGCTGGGGACAGATTACCTCGACCTGTATTTCTGCCACCGCTACGACCCGGACACACCTCTGGAGGAAATCGCCTTTACCATGGACTCACTCGTCCGCCAGGGTAAGGTGCTCTACTGGGGCACCTCAGAATGGCAGGCGCACCAGATCGCCTCGCTGCACGGCGTTAGCCGACAGCTGAACCTGATTCCGCCCTGTGTCGAGCAGCCGCAGTATAACCTCTTCCATCGCAGGCGGTTCGAGGAAGAAGTTGCCCCGCTCTGCCGCGAGCTCGGCATCGGTCTGGTGACTTTCAGCCCGCTCTACCACGGCATTCTGACCGGTAAATACAACGACGGCATCCCTGCCGGCAGCCGTGCATCCCGCGAGGATCTCGGCTGGGTGCGTGACCGGGTCACCCCGGAAAGAATCGAATCCGTCCGCCGATTGACCTCGCTGGCAGGCGAACTGGGCCTGACGCCGGCTCAACTGTCGATTGCCTGGATCCTGCGCCGCAAGGAGGTCGCCAGCGTGATCACCGGTGCGACCCGCCTGGAACAGCTGGATGAAAACCTGGCAGCTTCAGAGGCGGAACAGTTGCTCACCAACGAGATCCTTGAGCATATCGATGAAATATTCACGGCCAATTCATTCAGCTGAATTGTCGATTAGGGTGTTTAATTAGATTTATTCGAGTTTACCGACTGATTGGAGGAATACCATGTCTTACCAACCTAGTGAACCGCCCGTCCCAGAAATTATCACTCCTTCGCCTCTCCCACAACAACAACCCGACCGCCAGGGTCTGGCAATCGCATCCCTGGTTTTAGGTGGACTGAGCCTGCTTTCGTTCTGTCTGGTTTTTTGTGCGGCGCCGCTTGGACTGGCGGGCATCATCACCGGCATCCTTGGGCTCAAATCCTCGCGCCGCGGGTTGGCCATCGCCGGAATCATCCTTTCTGCGATTGGTTTGTTCGTTTCTGTCATTCTGACCTTGGTTGGGGCAGCTTTTCTGCCAGCCTGGTCGGAAATGCAGAATTGGAATTTCGAAAATTTCGATCCGGATCAATTCATCCCCTAGCAGCACGGGGATCGCTGTCTGCCGGCTCACTTGATTTCCAGGCTGACCGCCAGCGAGCATCTCAGCGGTACTGGGCTTGCCTGTTGACATCAACTGGTCAGCCCGGTATAATCTAGTCAACATCATACCGATCTGCCAAAAGTAGTAAGCCGTTCAGCAGCCTGCCAGAGAAGGAAGGTCCCTGGCTGAAAACCTCCACAGGATGCGCTGGCCGAAGTCGTTTGGCGAGATTGCCGAAGAAATCCCGCTTGGGAGAGTAGAACGGCACGGGTAAGCCCGTTAGCGCGCAACCCGGATGCTCGTCCGGGGCAGAGAGCGCAGATGAGCAGTCTGCGAATCGAGGTGGTACCGCGGAAGCAGCCCTTTCGTCCTCACGGAGAAAGGGCTTTTTCATATTTATTAGTGGAATCACCAGAACGTATTCGCCGCTGGATATTTAATATCGAAGGAGAACTACCATGCCAGAGAACCCCTTGCCCAAAACGTACGATTTTGCTTCGATCGAGGAGCGCATCTACCAGTGGTGGGAGTCGAGCGGCTTTTTCAAGCCGTCCAACGACCCCAACCGCCCGGATTTCGATCCCTCGCGGCCTCCGTTCGTCATCTCCATCCCGCCGCCGAACGTAACCGGTGAGCTGCACATCGGTCACGCCATGTTCGTCAGCATCCAAGACCTGATGATCCGCTACCACCGCATGAAGGGCGTTCCGACGCTCTGGGTTCCGGGCAGCGATCACGCCGGGATCGCCACCCAGTTGCAGGTCGAAAAAGCGCTGGCAAAGGAAGGCCTGCGCCGCGAAGAAATCGGGCGCGAAGAATTCGTCCGGCGCACCTGGGCCTGGAAGGATAAATACGGCGGCATCATCACCCGCCAGATCCGCCGCATGGGTGCTTCCTGCGACTGGGACCGCGAGCGCTTCACCCTCGACGAAGGGCTTTCCCGCGCGGTGCGCGAAGCCTTTGTGCGTCTGTACGAGAAGGGGCTGATTTACCGCGGTCCGCGTATGATCAACTGGTCGCCCGGGCTTAAGACGGCTGTCTCCGATCTCGAGGTTGAATACAGCGAGGAACCTGGATTCTTATACTATTTTAAATACGTGTTTAGCGATGACCCCGATATGCACATCCCGGTCGCCACCACCCGCCCGGAAACCATCCTGGGCGATACCGCCGTGGCGGTCCATCCGGAGGACGAACGCTACCGGCGCTTCATCGGGAAAAAGGTGCTGGTGCCGATTCTCAACCGCGCCGTGCCGGTCATCGCCGACGAGTACGTCGACCGCGAGTTCGGCACCGGCGCGCTGAAGATCACCCCCGGTCACGATCCGAACGACTATCAGATCGGGCTGCGCCACAACCTCGAGCTGATCAACATCCTGACGACGGACGCCACGATCAACGAAAACGGCGGACCTTACGCAGGCATGGACCGCTTCGAGTGCCGGAAGAGGCTGTGGGAAGATATGCGCGCCGCCGGGCTGGTGGTCAAAGAACAGCCCTACACCCTCAACGTCCCGCGCTCGCAACGCGGCGGCGAGATCGTCGAGCCGATGATCTCCACCCAGTGGTTCGTGAACATGAGCTCGCTGGCAGAAAAAGCGCTCGGGGCAGTCCGTTCCGGCGCGATACGCATCGTGCCGGAACGGTTCACCAAGGTGTACTATAACTGGCTGGAAAACATTCAGGATTGGTGCATCAGCCGTCAGCTTTGGTGGGGGCACCGCATCCCGGTCTGGTATTGCGACGACTGCGGCGAGATGTCCGCCTCGCGCAGCGACCTGCACGCCTGCCCGAAGTGCAACAGCAGCCGCGTCCACCAGGACGAGGACGTGCTGGATACCTGGTTCTCCTCCGGCCTCTGGCCGTTCTCCACACTCGGCTGGCCCGAGGAAACACCCGACCTGAAGTACTTCTACCCGACTTCCGTGCTGGAAACCGGCTACGACATCCTCTTCTTCTGGGTGGCGCGCATGATCATGTTTGGCCTGGAATTCACCGGACAGGCGCCATTCCACACCGTCTACCTCAACGGTCTGGTGCGTGATGAGTTCGGTCAGAAGATGAGCCGCACGAAAGGGAACGGCATCGATCCGCTGGAAGTGATGGACGAGCTGGGCACCGACGCGCTGCGTTTCTCCATGCTGGTCGGGTCGTCGCCGGGCAATGACGTGAATCTCAGCCTGAAGAAGGTAACAGCCAACCGTAACTTCGCCAACAAGGTCTGGAACGCCGGCCGTTTCATCCTAAACGCGCTGGATCAGGCGCCGTCCGAGCCGCAGGCCGAGCCGGAATGGACCCTGGCGGATTCCTGGATCTGGGCGCGTCAGCAGGCTCTGCTCGGTGACGTCGAGCGTTTGTTCAACAACTATCAGTACGGCGAGGCCGGACGGCAAATTTACGAATTCTTCTGGGGCGATTTCGCCGACTGGTATGTTGAAATTGCCAAGCTGCAGCTGGCCGAAGACGGCGACCGCGCCTTCTACACCGCGCAGACGCTGGCGCGCGTGCTGGACACCTGTCTGCGCCTGCTGCACCCCTTCACGCCGTTCGTCACCGAAGAGCTGTGGGGGCACCTCCGTCGGGCGGCGCTGGCCAAGGGCGAGCGCTTCCTGCCCGGCGCGGAATGGGCCGAGGCGCTGATGGTCTCTCGCTGGCCGGAAGCCCGTCCGTCTGAGGGCTGGGAAGAAGGCAAGATCGCCGAATTCAGCCTGATCCAGGATACTGTGCGGGCCATCCGCAACCTGCGCACCGAGAAGAAAGTCACTCCAGGCAAGCGCCTTCCGGCGACGATCGCCGCCGGCGAGCGGTACGGGATTTTCGCGCAGCAACAGAAGACCCTCTGCGCGCTGGCTTATATCGATCCGCAGAGATTCACACTGGTCGCTGACCTTAAGGAAAAACCCCAGGATCAGGTCGCTCTGACCGTCTCCGGCGTGGAAATCTACCTGCCGCTGGCCGGGCTGGTCGACCTGCAGGCAGAAAAGGCACGCCTGAGCGGCGAGTTAAAGGAGATTGAAAGCCAGATCCAGCGGTTGGAGGCCCTGCTCGCCAGTCCCTTTGGGCAGAAGGCGCCACCGCCGGTGGTGGACAAGGAGCGCCAGAAACTTGTCAGCTACCAGGAAACCGCCGCCCGTCTGCGCGAGCAGATAGAGATGTTTTCATAATCAGAATAAACCCACAGAGGTCGCCCTGGACAACCATCCAGGGTGATCTCTGTGGTTCATGATTTCAAGATTATTCAATTACCCGCGCCCGTTCCAACGCGAATATCCGCTGCAGGATCGCGATTGTCGTCGCGTAGGTCGAGTCCATGCCGAAGTACGACAGCGCCCCGGCGCCAAGGTTGCGCCCCTTGCTCAGCGGCGTGTCCGAAGCGTAATGCAGGATGCCCAGATCGAAGGGCAGGTTGTACAGGGCGACGATCTCGTTCGACGGGTGGCGCTTGGGGCGGAACATCTCGTACACCGCCGAAAGGTAAGGCCCGGCTTCCATCTCAATGTCGGTATATCCCTCCCGGTAGATCACATCCATGATTCGCGCGTTCTGCAGGAAGGGTCCATAGACGCTGACTGCCTTCTGATTGTCCAGCACGGTGCCGAATAGAAGGTACGGGGCAATATCCGAAGCAGTAAATGCGTTCTGGAATAAATACGTGTTTTCAGAATGCTCATCCTGGACGACGTTGGGAATCATCACATCGCCCATGCGTCCATTGAGCGTAGCTGCCTTGCCCATGACGTAGACGCCCAGCAGCGGGTAGGCGTGCTCGCCGATCTTGACCAGCAGGTTGTATGCGCCCATACCAAGCGGATAGTCGATGTTTATCAGCACAGCCTTGCTCTGCGTCAGCCAGGACCAGTCCTGCTGGCGCAGGCGCGGATCGAAATCCTGCGGATTGAGCCGGGCCAGGTCGATCAACTGCGCCTCAACGTCGAAGTACTGTTCGCTGGGAACGCGGTGAATGCCCGCGTTCAGCTCATTCTTTTGCTGCTCATCGATCAGATGGCGCCCCTCGCTGGATTGCTGATATTTCTTCAGCAGATAATAGAGAAAATTTTCCGTGCTCGAAGCCACCTGCCCGTTGGAGATGTCCACCCATTCGGCTTTCAATTCTTTATTTTCCCTGCGCTCCAGGAAAGCGAGCAGCTCATCGCGGCGCTGCAGGGCAAAGCCGGACAGCAGGTTGGTCAGGCTGTGCGGATTGCTGGAGATAAAATAAACCGGCCGGTCCATCAGCTCTGGGCAGCTTTGCTCGATATGATCCCACCACAGGCGGGTCGCCCGGCGATATTCGCTGAGCGAGCCGCTCAACAGGCGCACGCCGATGCGCATGCGGCGGTGGGCGATGCGCCGCAGATTCGGCGCAAACGAACGCCCCCATATGGTTTGCAGGCGCTTCAGATCCTCGAGCGGCATTTCCACCAGCTCGGCCAGGGTTTGAAAGGCCGTTTCATCCGTCTGCACGGCTTTCCAGGAAAGCGTCTCAGGCCAGCGCTGCAGCAGCAGGTGCAGTTTGTTCCACTCGATCTGATAGGCGGTCAGCACCGGGATGATGTCGTCGATGTCCGAGCGGCTGGCGATGTAACAGGCCAGCGTGTTCTTGCCGTCGAAGTAACAGCGCCGCCGGCGCGCCCGCGCGGAGACCTGCGTCCAACGTTCGAAATCCTTGTACCCATGCTGATGGAAAACCGCGGCGCTCTGTCCGAGCACCACCGACTGCACGTCCGGCATACAGTCCGGCAGGCGCAACAGGCTGTAGATAAAGGCCGAGGCGTCCGGCGAGGAGCTGCGGGCATGCGCGTGCAGTGAAGATTGTGTGTTGGCGTGGACTTCCTCCAACGAGCGGATTTGGACTTCGGCAGTTGAGCGCAACAACGAATAGATCGTGCGCAAATACAGGGCAATTTCGTCTGAGGCGGTGCTGGGTACGGTTCGTTCCATCGGCTTTTCTCTATTAGGGATTAAAATTGATTCTATCATGCCTGGCAGTCGCCGCAGCCTGGTCTGTAAAACCGGCAGGCCGGATAAATCACCTCCTAGGAGAAAACATCGTGAAGGTAGGCTACATTGGTCTTGGGTTGATGGGAAAATCAATGGCGCGCAACATCCTCAAAGCCGGCTTTACACTGGTGGTGCACAACCGCAGCCAGGGGGCGGTGAAGGAATTGGTCGCGGAGGGCGCCCACGAAGCCAGCTCGCCGGCTGAGGTCGCCCGGCAGGTCGACCTGGTCATCACCAACCTGCCGGATTCGCCGGATGTCGAGAAGGTCGCCCTCGGCCCCAACGGGGTGATCGAGGCTGCCCGTCCCGGGCTGATCTTCATGGATCACTCGACCATCAAACCCGCGGTCGCCCGCCAGATCAGCGAAGTGCTGGCTCAAAAGGGCGTCCTCTGCCTGGATGCACCGGTCAGCGGCGGCGATATCGGCGCGCGCCAGGGCACGCTGACCATCATGGTCGGCGGGCCGGCGGAGGCGCTTAATATCGTGATGCCGGTGCTGCAGGCAGAAGGCAAAACCATCACGCACATCGGCGAGGCTGGCGCGGGGCAGATCGCCAAAGCCGCCAACCAGATCATGGTTGCGGCGCAGATGGTGGCAATGGCCGAGCTGCTGATCTTTGCTCAGAAAGCCGGCGCAGATCCCGTCAGGGTGATGGAGGCCATCCGCGGCGGGGCGGCCCAGTGCTGGACGCTGGACGTCAAGCCGCCGCGCCTGTTTCAGGGCAACCGCCAGCCGGGTTTCAAAGCCTATATGCAGGCCAAGGATTTGAACATAATCATTGAAACTGCGCGCGAGTACGGTATCCCCCTGCCCTCAGCGGCGCTAGACGCGCAGCTTTACAACGCCATGCTGCTGCAAGATCTGGGCAACCTGGACAACAGCGCGGTGATCGCGGTGATCGAGATGCTGGCCGGGGTCAGGCTGATCGAACAATGAGCTGCTAACTTTAACTATACACGAACGGCTCGGCGTGGATGGTCACATCCGCTTCCGGGGCGATCTCATGTATTTTTGCCTCGATCACCTCGGTCAGATCGTGAGCGGATTCCAGCGTGCGATTGCCGTCCATATTGACGTGCGCGTCGACGAACAGGTACGGTCCAGAGGTGCGCACGCGCAGGCCGTGACAGTCGACCACGCCGGGCACTGACTCGACCGCCCGGTTGATCCTCTCGGCCAGCCCCTTTGGCGCGGTATCCAGCAGCCCGCGCACGGTGCGGATGCCAAGCTGAAAGCTGACGTAGATCACGATCACTGCCACCCCCAGCGCAGCGATTGAGTCGGCTTTATGCAGAAAAGTCAGCGCTTCGAACTTCTCGGCGAGAAACACGCCGATCAGGCCGAAGATCACCACGCTCGAGCTCCAGATGTCGGTGCTGAAATGCAGCGCGTCAGCCTCTAATGCCTGTGAGTTGAATTTTTTCGCCGCCCGATAGAGGATGCGCGAGCGGTTGTAATCGATGATGATCGAGGTTGCCATGACGATAAAAGCCCAGATGGACAGTTCAACCGCCACCTCTTTGAAAAAGAGACGCTGGATGGCTTCGTAGATGATCCATACGCAGGTAACCAGGAGCAACAGTGTTTCGAACAGCGCGGAGAGGTTTTCGACCTTGCCGTGCCCGTACTGGTGCTCCTTATCCGCCGGCTGTGCAGACATGCGCACCGCGAGCAGTGTGACCAGAGCCGCGACCAGGTCCAGAGCGGAATGCGCCGCCTCAGCCAGAATGCCCAGGCTGCCGGTCAACAAACCGACGACGATTTTGAAGGCGGTCAGGCCGACGGCGGCGAGTACCGAGGTGAGTGCAGCGGAGGATTTTTCCTGATGGGCAGACATGGGGGCTTCTTGCACGGTCCTGGTGGTCAGCGATCAGCGGTTAAATTCCGCCTATTATATTCCAGTCGCTGTACACGTCAACGCTTAATATCATATTTTACTTCGTTGAATGTAACCAGTGTATCATTTTATTGTTCGAATCAAGCGGAATGATCATGCATAACACACCGCGGCAATCTCATCACCCCCAGTACTATAGCGGGCGGCCTTGATATTGATTCCTACAAGCGACCGGTCAATCAGCGAGGCTTTTTGTCGCTTAACAGGCGCACGATCCCCGCGACGACCTCGTCCACGGCGCGCTCTACGCTCCCCGAGAGCGGCGCGTTGAATTCTAGCGACTCGGGTTGAATGCCAATCAGCGCGATTTCGCATTTCAACTCTGCCTGTAAAAATTTTCCCAACACGGAGAGCGGTAACGTATGCGTGGTCGCGCTCAAACCATCCAGGGTATCCATCTCCAGCCAGGCGACCGTGCCCGGCCCGGCGGCCATCGCCGCGCTATCGACAAAGACGACCAGCCCGGGATTGAACCGGCGGATAGGCGCGGTGAAGTTTTCCGGCGCCGGCCCGCCCTCCAGCAGCAATAGATCCGCCCGGTCTGAGAGGTGCTGCTTCAGCCTGCGAATCACCTGGATGCCGGCAGCGTCGTCGCCGTTGAATTCACTGCCGACGCCCAGGATGACTGTCCTCTGCCGGTTGTGCCTGCCGGGCGGATCACTCCTCCGCGCAGGCTCCGTCAGACTCCGGTCGAGCTGCCTGCTCCAGGAGGAATCCGACATCCTCGTCCTTACCGTAATATACCTCGAAGGGTTGTTTGTTTGCCGCGGCTTCTTCCCAGACCTCGTTGGACATATTCATGCATTTGAAGCGGCAGGAGATCACGCATTGCGCGCAGCGGGTGCAGCGGTCAGCGTGGTAGCGCATGACGAAGCGCTTGTTGACTTTATCCAACACCACCAGCTCAATTGCATTCGCCGGGCAGTCCTTGATGCACAACTGGCAGCCAACGCATTTTTCCGGATCCCAGAACAAGCGCCCGCGCAGTCTTTCAGGCGTGGGAGTTTTCTTGAAGGGATACATTTGAGTAACCGGGCGCTTGAAAAGCGATTTCAGCAAATCACCGAGCATCGATCCAATCTTCATTCGATTATCCTCCGGTTAAAAGCGGGCTGACGTACCTGCCGATCAGGATGACAACCATCTGCAGCAATGCCAGGATCGCGCCAACCCGCCACCAAAGACCAACAGTCTGGTCGATGCGCAGCCGGGCGAAAAGCGTCTGGAACAGGGCGATGACCAGTAAAAGGGAGAACGTCTTCAAAACAAATTCCAACGGATTATTCAGACCGCCGAGATAAAAGGACGCGACCAGTATCAAACCAATCACCAGCTCGACATCCTTAGCCAAATGGAAAAGCGCATATCCGCGCCCACTGTATTCGGTAAGCGCGCCGGCGACAATCTCGGTCTCCGCCTCAGGCGCATCGAAGGGCGGCAGTTCCAGCTTTCCCATCAGGCCGATCAGAGCGACAATGAAGCCAATCGGCTGCGCCACGATCATCCAGAGGTTATCCCCGGCGAATTCGTTGATCCTCGTAATTTGCCAGGATTGGGCAGCGATCGCCGGACCGAGCAGCGCCAGCAGGAAGGGCGCCTCGTAGGAGAAGAGCTGCGTCAGCGTGCGAACCGCGCCGATCATCGAGAAACTCTGCACCGTGTTTGCCCCGGCCAGCCCGATGCACAGGGTCAGTCCGGAGAGCATATACAATGTAACGATCAGGTCGCCTTTAAAAGTAAAGAAGGGTTGCAGACCAAACAAAGGCGTATATAGCGCCGAGGTCAGGGCTGAAGCCAGGGCGATAATCGGCAATGCCTGAAAGAGGAATGTGTGCACCCCTTTGGGAACGATTTCCTCTTTTGCCAGCGACTTGATCAGATCCGCTAAAGGCTGGAGAAATCGCGGCCCAACGCGGTTCTGAAAACGCGCAACCAGTTTGCGGTCAACCCATTGATACACCAGCCCGCTGGCCATCAGGAACAAGCCGCCGGGGAAAAACAACAATACAAACCAAGGAGGTAAGGAAATGCTCATTTGTAATATTCCACTCCATAGCGGCGAAGCTGCTCCCAGGACCAGACCTGGGGCTCGTGATGGTTGCGGCGAACGGTCACCAGACGGTCGTTGCAGGAGAAGCAAGGATCGATCCCCGCCAGGATCATCGGCATGTCAGCCAACTTGTGACCCACCGCCACCGCGGTGATCGTGCCCCAGTTGCACAGGCTGGGAGTGCGCACCTTGACCCGTTCGGGCTTTTCCCCTCCACCGCTGACGATGAAGTAGAAGAGCTCTCCGCGCGGCGCCTCAACCCGGCTGTAAACTTCACCGGCCGGGATACGCCGCGGGACGCGCACCGTCAGTTCGCCTTCGGGCATATTGTCCAACACCAGGCGGATGTTGCGTATGCTCTCGATAACTTCTTCAGTGCGCACGATGAAGCGTGCGTGCAGGTCGCCGGCGCTGTGGTTGACCAGCTTGACCGGGAATTCCTTATAAAGGCAGTAGGGGGCGTCGAGGCGCAGGTCGCGCTCCGAGCCAGAGGCGCGGGCGGTCGGTCCCACTGCACCCAGGCGCTCGACCGTTTCTTTACTCATCGTTCCAATTCCGCGTGTGCGGGCGATGAGGGTTTCATCGTTCATGATGATATTCAGATAATGCCGATTACGCTCTTCGAGGATGTCCAGCCCCATGCGGATTTCGTCGGCAAGTTCCGGGGTAATGTCGAACTTAACCCCGCCGAGCACGTTGGCGGAGTAATGCACACGATTGCCGCTCACTTTTTCGAGCAGGTCCATGACTGTTTCGCGGTCGCGCCAGCTGTACATGAAGAGCGCGTCAAAACCGCCCTCATGGGCTGCAACGCCGAGCCAGAGCATGTGCGAGTGGATGCGCTCCAGCTCAGCCATGATCTGGCGGATTGCCTTCGAGCGCGGCGGCGAAACCAAATCCGCCAGGTTTTCTACGCCAAGCGCGTACGAGGAGGCATGGACATGCGAGCATATCCCGCAAATGCGCTCCATCAAATAGATGTTTTGCGTCCAGGTGCGGTCCTCAGCGCCTTTTTCGATCCCGCGGTGGACATAGCCCAGCCGAATACTCGCGCCGGTGACGATTTCTCCGTCGACAGTGAAGTCGAAGTGACCGGGTTCCTTCAAGGCTGGATGCTGCGGCCCGATTGGCACAACGAATTTGTTTACCCCAGATTGATCGGTCATTCTCTCACCTCATCCTCATCACTACTCATCGTCCTGGCTGCTTTGAAGGATTTTCGCATTGGATAGATCCCTTCCGGAAATTCTTCAGCCACGATCAACCGCCGCCGGTCGGGTGTGCCGACCACATCCACTCCAAACAACTCCATAAGTTCACGCTCGTAAAGTGTAGCGGATGGAATCAAACCACAGACCGACTGTACTTGAGGGGCGCTGTACGGCACCATCAGTCGCAAGAACAGACATACCGGTCCTTGACCAATCGAGTAGAGCACCTCGATATGATCCTCGCCTTCCGGCTCGCCCTCAGTTGGCTGCACAGCCGGGCGATCGATGCCGGTGATCGCCACCAGATATCCCCAGTTTGCGTCCAGGAGCGCTTTAACTGCCGGGACAAGATCATCCACCTTGATGCGGACATCCACTCGGCGAGGAATCGGGCGGCTGGTTTCGAGTATATACGGCGCCAGGATATCCAGGGCGGATTGAGCAGTAGTGTCTACGTCGTTCATTGTTTCCCCTTTCCGTTACTTGCCGAAACCGCGCTGGGGTTGAAATTGGGATAATCGTCGCTCACCGGCTCCGGGTGCTTTCCCTTCTTGAGCGCGTCCAGCAGGACCGCAACGCCCCGTATGATGCCCTCAGGACGCGGCGGGCAGCCGGGCACGAACACATCCACCGGCAGGATTTCATTGATCCCGCCCTCGATGTTGTAGCAGCCGTGAAATACACCGCCGGAGAGTCCGCAAGAGCCAACCGCGATGACGAATTTCGGTTCAGGCATCTGCTCATAGATTCGCAGCAGGCGGTCACGCGCCTGCAGCGTAACCGGCCCGGTGCAGATCAGCACATCGGCGTGGCGTGGGCTGCCCTGCAGCTTGATTCCAAATCGCTCGATATCATATCTCGGTGTGAGCGTTGCCAGAATTTCGATATCGCAGCCGTTGCATGACCCGCTATTGAAATGAATCGCCCAGGGAGAATTTATCCGCGCCCAGCTTTTGATCTTATTCAGCGCTCGCTGCCATGGGGGTGTAAGATTTGTCGACATCAAACTGACTCCTTAATCATCAAACCACTCGCAAGATCAGCCTAACAATAAGACAAACAACGCCATTACCAGACCTGCCAGGTACGGCACCATTTTGATTGTAAAATCGCCGGTCCCCATGACCAGAACACCCAGGTGAAGGATTGCGAAGAAAAACGCGATCAGGAAGAAGGGTTTATAACCCGGAGCGCCCGAAGGAGTATGCGCTTCTTCTCCACTGCTGTAGGCGGATTCTTTCATGGGCGAGGGCTTTTCAGGTCCAGCCATCAATTTTCCTACCAGAGAAACAGCCAGGACCAGCGGGATGTACAGGAGGAATGCAATCGGTGGGGATAAAAGAATTTCCATCATTACACCTGTTTCATAAACCGAAGGATGCCAGTAAATTCTGCGCGGCCGGACCGGTCAACCAGTTGATCAGCGATGGCCAGAAACCGAGCAGCACCACCAGCAGGCTGAGCGCCACCAGTGGAAGACCCATCAAAAACGTGCCCGGCTGCCCCTCTTTGACCGCCTGGGAAGGCTCGAGCCGGTACATGCGATTGACCAGCGGAGCGTAGTAACCAAGCGACAACACGCTGTTCAAAGCGGCGAAGATCACCAACAGGATCATGCCCAGGTTGCCGGTCTGAAAGCCGCCGACGAATATCTGCCACTTCGACATAAAGCCTGCCAACGGAGGCAGACCGCCAAGCCCGAGCACCGCCAGGCTGAGGGCAAAAGCGGCCAGCGGGTAGCGCCGCGACGCCCCATTTAAATCTTCGATCATGAGAGAGTTATGCTTGCCGTTAGCGATATACAGGCTGAACAGCAGCGCACCGGCAGCCAGAAAGGCTAATCCCTTCATAAGCGCATGGGTGATCACGTGGAAAAATCCACCTGCCGCGCTGTTCGCCAGTCCAAAGTTAACCGCCGCGCCGATGCCGACCAGGATATAGCCCATATGACTCAGGCTGGAATAAGCCAGCAGGCGCTTGACCTGCGTTTGACGCAGCGCCATCAGATTGCCAAGCAGCATATTCACCGCGCCAAATCCAAGTAAAATCGTTCCCCAGGAAAATCCGGCAGTAGTGAGCGAACCGAGAGCGCGCAACATCGCCACCAGTCCGGTTTCAATGACGATGCCGGAGAGCATCGCGCTGATTCCGCTCGGCGCCTGCGAATGCGCATCGGGCAACCAGGTGTGCAGCGGCACCAGCGCGGTCTTCACGCCGAAACCGATGATAAACAAACTACCGGCTGCCAGCATCGTCAGGCTGGAGCGCGCATTCATGCGAATCACTTCGAAGTTGAGTGCGCCAGTTTCGGCAAATACCAGCGAAATAGCCAGGAGCACAAACACCGAACCAACGGCGCTCTGCAGCAGATACTTCACGCCCGCTTCGAGCGTTGACCGCTGAGATCGATAAAATGCCACCAGCATGTACGAGCTGATCGCCATCGCTTCGAACCAAACCCATAAATTGAACAAATCATTGGCAAAACCCAGGCCGATGATCGTGCCAATCATGACGATTAAAAGTGCGTAGAATTTTTCCTCGCCCCGCTCATGGCGCATATACGGCCCCGAGAAGAGTATGACGAAGAAACCGAGGAAAACCACGACGGTCGCCAGGAGCAGGCCGATCGCATCCACCTGCATCGCGACGGCGCCCAGCAAGAAACGGTAAGAACCGCGCTGCGTCAGATAAGCCTGACCGGCCAGGAACAGGAACACAGCCTCTGCCAGCAGCATCACCAGCGCGACCCAACGGGCCGGATTTGACGCCGGATTTTTGCGTTCGACCAGCCGCCCGACGAAATATACCAGCGGCGCCGAAAACAGCGGCAGCAGGATCACAATCCAAAAAGCGGTGGTGACATCCATAACGCTAAACTCCTAAGATCAAGACAAAGACAACCACTGCCAGTCCGGCTACGATGGCGAATAAATTCCAGTTCAACAGACCCGGCTGGCTGATCCGCAGCGCTTCGGCAGTTCTCTGCACTCCGACCACGATTCCGCGGTTGACCGCCTCGAAACCGAAGCTTTGCGCCGCCAGTGAAACCAATCCTCGCATCGCCCGCCCCAGACCAGAAAGCTGCCTGCGCCAGATCCAGGCTGCCGCGCCGAGGGCGATTACCAGCATGGCAACCAGCGTCGCCGGGGCGGTCAGCACTTCTTCGATGATTTCCAGGGTCGAATGGGCCTCGATCGCGTGAGCGGGCAGACTTTCAGCCAGCAGCCGGCCAAACGGGCCGGCAAGCAGCCAGCTGACCAGGCTGCCGACCGCCAGGGGGATGAGTGCAACTTTCATGGCAGCGCCAGCGTCGTGGACGTGGCCTTCACCGGCTGCCTTTCCATAAAAAACCATCCAGACCATGCGGAAGGTGTAAAAAGCGGTCAGCCCCGCCACGATCAGCATAAAAACGTAAAGCCAGAGCGGGTTGCCATGCGAAAGCCCGGCTTCGAGGATCAGTTCCTTGCTCCAAAATCCATTGAAGATCGGGATGCCCGCCAGGGCGAGCGAGCCAATGACAAACACAAACCGCACAACCGGCATTTTCCTGCCAAGCCCGCCCATCTGTAACATGTCGCGCGTGCCGACCGAGTGGATCACCGCGCCCGCGCCGAGGAAGAGCAGCGCCTTGAAGATCGAGTGGCTGAGCAGGTGGAATTGGCTGGCAAAAATATCGCCCGCGCCAACCGCATAGACCATGTAGCCCAGTTGGCTGACGGTCGAATACGCCAGGACGCGCTTCAAATCCGTCGCGGCGATCGCCATCAATGCAGCCAGCACCGCCGAGAGCATGCCGACCACCATCACGGCTGTGCGCCAGCCGGGAACCCCGGCAAAGGCCGGGAAGAAACGCGCCAGCAGATAGACGCCCGCGTTGACCATCGTCGCCGCATGGATCAGCGCGCTGATGGGAGTTGGCGCTTCCATCGCGTCCGGCAACCAGGTCTGGAAGGGATACTGCGCTGATTTCGCCGCCGCAGCCGCCAGACAGCCGAAGGCCATCACCGCCAGAAGGTTGCCCGGCAACACCTGCGGATTTGCCAAAAAGGCGTTGATGTCATAGCTGCCGGTATTGGCGTACAGCAGCAGCGCGCCGATCAGCAGCCCGAGACCGCCGAACTGGGTCATAATCAGGGCTTTGACGCCGCCTGCAACCGCCTTGGGATCGTCATTATGAAACGAGATCAACGCGTAAGAGCACAGCGCGGTGATTTCCCAGAAGACGAACATAAGCAGCAGGTTTGTCGTCAGCACCAGCCCGGCCATAGCGCCGATGAAGAACAGCACATAGGCGTAATAACGTCCGAGCTGGGCCTCGCCGCGCATGTAATCGACCGAGAAGATGACCGCCAGTGCGCCGATCACCGTCGCGATTGCGGCCAGATAGACGCCCAGCCCGTCTGGGGCGAAGGTAAAGTCGCCAAATGCCCCACCGATCGGTAAAGTCAGGCTGGGGCGCACCTTGCCGTAAGGGATCAATAACACGGCGGCTGCGCCTCCCAGAAGGGAGAATATCACCGCCAGGCTGTGCAGCAGCCTGGCTTGCCCATCTTTGATAAACCGGATGACGAGCGCGCCTATCCAGGGCAGTCCAATAGTCAGGAGAATTAACGTTTCAGCCACGAGTTATCTCCGCAGGGTGTTCAAATGCTTGAGGTCGAGCGTGCCGAAGTGTTTACGCACCTGGACAGCCAGCGAGAGGCCAAGCACCGCTACGATCGTGTCGGCGACAATCACCGTCAGCGCCAGGCTTTGCCCCAGGTTGTGCTGCCCGCGCAGGTGTCCGGCCAGCACGAAGGCCAGGATGGCCGGCTTGACCAGGATCTGCAAGACAACAATCATCTTGATCAGGTTGCGGGTGATCAGCAAACCGTATATGCCGATCGTGAACAGACAAACTACCAGTATTAGGAACACGTTCAATGCGCTGATGTTCATTACTCATCCTCTCTGCCCGGAAAGCTCAAATCCACCTGGCTGGTGCCGAGCAGCCCTAAAACGCCCAGTACTCCGCTGAAAATCATGACAATCTGCAGCCACAGGTCCAGCCGGCGCGTGCCCCAGAGGATATCTCGCAGAGAAGGCTCGACCTCCTCAGATGGGAGGGTGATCACGCCCGGCAGCAAGAGGAAAGCAAGGCAGCCGATAGCCACGGCGATCAGCACCCAGGCGAGCGGCTTGGGGATCAGGCTGCGCTCGTCGACAGCCTCCTTGCCGGTAAGGTTGATCGCAAACACGAACAACACGGTAACCAGCCCGGCGCCTACGCTGAGCTCGACCGCTGCCACTTCCGGTGCGCCGAGCAGATAGATCGCAACAGAAACCAACGCACTCGTGCCGGCCAGCCACAAGGCTGCAGTCAACAGTCGTACCGCTCGCATGGCCTGAATCGCGCAGATTATTGTCCCTACCGCGATTAGTACGTACCACACCATCATAAGGCCTCCTCGCAATTCCGGGAAATGCATCTGCTGCCCCGGGATTGATCTTCTTTTTCTGAGGATGAATCTACCGTCAGGAAGATATCATGGATATAGCGCAAAGCTTTTATACTACCCACTCACCCACTTGTCATGTGAAGGTAATCATGAATTTTAGTACTAACCGTCATTATTTGAGGAAAAATGTACGATTAAACCCACCCATTATAAACCATTTATTGCGGCTGCGATTTGACATTTCTATGGGGAGTAAATATAATAGAAATGACGCATCGCGTTATAGACAGGAGGTTATGATGAGCGAACACCCGGAAAATAACACTTTCGACAGACAGACTCGCGAGAGACTGATCGAATTGTCCCGCAAAATCCTATTGGCGGGTCTTGGCGCTGCTGCCCTGGCGCAGGAAGAAATCGAGCGGTTTATCCTCCTCCTGGTGGAGCGCGGCGAGCTGGCTGAAAAAGACGCCCGTCAGATGATGCGCGAAATCCTCGATCGGCGCGATCAGGTCATGCGCGAGCGCAAGGCCGAAACCACCCAGCCCCCTGCTGCCGCGACCAAAGCAGATATTGAAGCGCTCAGCGCTAAGATATCAGAGTTGAATAAAAAGATCGAGGAACTGCGCAAACAAAAGGCGGGCTAGTCTGCCGCCATGATCACCATCAAGCGCTACTCCAACCGCAAACTGTACGATGCAAAAGCCGGGCGCTATGTTACCATCGACGAGATTGGCGACATGATCCGGCGTGGCGAGGATCTGCAGGTGGTTGACCATGCCAGCGGCGCAGACCTGACCACGCTGACCATGCTGCAGGTCGTCCTCGAAGCGGAGCGCAAAGCCCGCGGCTGGCTGCCTCACCCGCTGCTGGCGAGGCTGATCCGCGATGGGGAAAACCGTATTGGCGCCCTTCGCGATCTTTTCGCCCCCACGCTGAATCCACGCGAGTGGGTCGAGAGCAGTATCCGCCGGCGCATCGAGATGTTAACTGCCACGGGCCGGCTGGAGGAATCTGAAGCCGGCCGCCTGCTGGAGCTGCTGCTGGACCCGGATCTATCCGATGCAGAAACGCCTCCCGTCGAGGATTCACAGCCGGCAACTCGCGGCGAAGTCCAGGCGCTGCTGGCAGAGATCGAGCGCCTAGAAGCGGCTGTGGACGGTTTACTGGCGAAACCTTAGAATTGCCCGTATTGGAAAACCGCAGGGCGTGGAGCTGCCCAGAGATGGACAGGCCGATCAGCTAAGGCGCCCGCTGCCCGGTCATCATTCTTTTATCGTGAATACCTCGCCTGCGCTGCGCCCTTCCACCTCCGGGAAGTAGTAGGCGTAGGCGCGGGCAGGCAGCACGCGAAACTCCCCTGCCTGCAGCGGTTGCAGGCGGTAAGTGAGGACATAGGTGCCTGCAGGCAGGATGTCCGCAACCCAGCGGATGTGATCCTCATAAATGACCGGCGAAGAGAAGAACCACCAGCCCCAGCCGTCATTGAATATGTCAAATGGATCCATCGTCACCCCGCTGAACTGCGGCTCGCCCAGCTGGCTGGTCTGCAGGCGGGTATTGACGATCTCCGCCCCGGCCGGGATGAAATCTTCCACGACCAGGTTATTGAGGTTATTTTGGACAGTGACGGATACCATCGCCAGGATGACCGGCGCGGTCGGCGTCAATTGAACCTGGCTCAACGGCGGGCAATCCTCCGGGAGGCAGCCGCCGCTCAGCAGGGTATATTTTCGCTCGACGACGATGCCCCTATCCACCGCCTGAACGTTTTCAACTGGCACGTCCAATTGCAAATATGCGCGATAGTACAGCCGTCCGGGGCCGGCGTCGCGCTGGATGCGCAGCGCGTTGGAACGCTCCAGGCTCAGGCCCTGCAAATCGACCGAGCCGCGCACGACGTTGAGCGCGGCTGCTCCGGCTGCCTTGCCGCTCGCCAGCGGCAGCCCGTTGAGCGAGGCGGAAAAAGCAAAGCTGGCAGTCAAATCGCCGGTCAAACGAAGCACCCGCGAGAGGGCAAAGATGCACCAGGCGCTGTCATAGGTCGATGCCCAGCCGCCGCTCGACTGCCGGTTAAGTGAAAGATAGCGAACCGCTTCGGTGAGCAGCGGCGAAGCCGGATCGCTCTCCGCCAACGCATAGATGACCATCGCTGTAATCGCCAGCGGATTGACGTTATTGGCCCACTTTCCACCGGTGTCCTGCCAGTAGGCGCCGGTCGCCGAGCGGACGGCGCTCGCCTGCAGATCAGCCAGCAGCACGCGGGCCCGGTCGTCGCCGCTGTCTGACAGGACCATCGCCAGCAGAGCTTTGCCCCACGGGCTGAGCCGGTCGCGTGACTGATAGAGGTCTTCGGGGTTCCCTGCGCTAAAACCGGATCTTAATAGGGCGAAATGAGCCAGCGCCAGACGGTCGAGTTCGTAATCCGCATAGACCGAGCTTACCGGTTTCAGGTTCTCCGCGACGTACCCCTGGGCTTTGGAGATTCTCTCCCGATCAATCCGAAATCCGGCCTGTGAGGCATAACTCAGTACCAGCAAACCGTAAGAGCTCAAGTATTGCTCGCTTTTATGCCCAACAGCCCAACCCCAGCCTCCGTCATTGTTCTGCAATCGGATTAAGCGCTCCAATCCATTGTGGATTTCTTCTTGAAGTTGTACTTCCAGATTTGGTGAAGCGTATTCCGTATCCTGGAGCAGATTGTAAATGGCCAGGTTGGCGAAAAGACGTGAAATGACCGGCTCATTGAAGTCGTACGGGAAGGATTCCATGGCTTTGAGCCCGCTCAGCACGCTGCCTGCCAGCGTCGAGGACAGTTCAATCGACAGCTCCCCGCCAGTCGGCGTGTAAGAACGCGGTAGGCTGACCACCTCCAATGTTTCACCGCCTTCCGCCAGAACGCCGTTGGTCGCAAACGCAGCCGGAGTGCTGTAGTGGTGAATCGGCAGTGCGCCCTGTTCTGGTGTAGAAGCGTCCTGGTATCCGCCGCCCTCGGCGCTGAAGATCAGCTCAGCCTGCGAGGCGCCCTGCACATTAACCCACCAGTCCACCCGCCGACTGGACCTGGCAGCCACCTGAACTTTCTGCGCAGTCTGGCCGGGATCTTCAAGCTGGACGCCCTTCGCCAGCAGGTCGACGGTGACCTCGAAGGGCTGATCGGTGTTGTTATGCACCAAAGCTCCGAGCTGCAGCCGATCGCCGGCGACCAGGAAGCGCGGCGTCACCGGCCGGACGAGCAGCTCCTTACTAACGACCAGATCGGAGGTGGTTTCTCCAACTCGCGTTCTGCGATCGAGGCCGCGCACGGTCATCACCCACGTGGTCAGGTTGTCCGGCACAGAGAATTCGATCTGCGCCAGCCCTTCAGCGTTGGTTTCGATATCCGCTTTCCAGTAAGCGGTGTCACGGAATGATCCGCGCACATCGGGCGGCGCAGCAACATCTCCTCCGCCTCCTCTGCCCAATTCCTGCGGAGGGAGCGTGATCCGGTTGTTATAAGCCGCCATCGCTGTGCTGCTGCGCACCCGCAGTGGTTGACGACCATAGAAGGCGTCGCGAATATCCGCCGCGTTCGGCTCCGCCAGGTCATATATAGCGGCGTCGACTACCGCAAGGGAAAACTCGCCCTGCACCGGCAAGCCCTGACTATCCCTGACCGCTATTTCAGCTCGAGCGGTCTGACCAGGTTCGAGCCGGTCCTGCGCGGGGATCAGGTCCACCTGCAATTCGAGGAATTCGTGATCCACGTTCAGTCCGAGGTAGCCCTGACGGAAATCCAATCGGCCGTTCTCGCTGCCGAGCAGAAGCACCGAGACGTAGATGTTGGGAGCGTCAGCTTCTTCGATTTCCAGCTCCAGCATCCAGCTGGCGCCGGTAATTTCGATCACCTGCCAGCGCAGCACATCGTCGCGCTCAACGGTCACCAGGGCCAGCCCGCCATCCGGGTACGGATTGGGGATAAATATCTGAGCGGTTTCGCCGGGTGCGTAATTCGTGCGATCCGATTCCAATTGAAGGTGTTGGTCGGGCAGCCTTGGCCAGGGCGCACTGCCCACTCCGCCAACCCAGATTAATGTCTGCGTCAGCGCGCCGCCGCCGCTGATCTCGATCTCGTAGGTACCCGGCTCTTCGGGGGTGAATTCCAACCTGGCCCGGCCTGCGGCGTCGGTTTGAAAATCACTGCTTGCGATTAAAGTCACTTCCTTCGTGTAGGGTGCTACACCCAACGCCCAGCCAGCATCGTCCTGCTTCCAGACCACCTTTTGGAAAGCTGCGGTCAGCGTGTGAGGGCCGGAAGGTTGCTTCTGCCAATCGGCAGTCTGTATGGTAAAGCCCTGCTTCTCACCCGCAGCCTGTCCCCAACTATCTTCGCGGACGCCGATATAGAAATCAGCCGGGTGCAGCATCGTTGTTGCCCTGCGGCTCACCGGCATGCCGCTCTCATCGATCAGGGTGGCTTCAAGGGTCAGCGTAACCGGCGAGGGTTCCTTGAGCAAATCTCTGATCTGCTCGCCGGTGAAGGTCAGGAGCAGACGTCCGTCATCTGCGGTGCGTCCCTCTCCATTGGTGAGGGACTCGCCGAGCGAGCTGCTGGGCAGGTAATACCAATAGGGCAGCAGCCAACTGGTATCCAGCGAACCGGTGACATAACCACCGGGCAGATAGTAGTATTCGTCGCGGGCGAACAACGTCCAGGTAACCGGCACATCGCCTGCGTCCGCACCGAAGAAGTAAGCCGCGCTGATTTCCACCCGCAGATCCTCGCCCAGGCTGTATTCCGCCCGGTCGAAATTGATTTCCAGATCGATTTCGGGTTTGCGGTATTCGGCGACCTGGAAAGTGATCTGCGATTGATAGTCATCTTTGATGGTTAAAGAATACGTGCCTGGCTGCAAATCGGCGGGCAGCGTGAATTCACCATCGATTGTTCCATAAGCCGAGACCGGCAGCTGCAGGGCGGTGATCAAAGGGGTCTGCTCGGTTTGGGGGTTATATTCACCGTAGACCTCGATTTCGATGCTTTTTGCGTCAGGAAGTTGGTAGCGGGCGTTGGCGGGCGTGCGCAGTACGCCGCGGAAGTACACCGTCTGCCCCGGCCGGTAGATCGGCCGATCGGTATACAGATAAGTGAAAAGATCAGGCGAAGAGCCATCGTACTCGAGTCCAAATTTCCAGGGCTCGATGCCCTGGTCCCATAGAGTGAAGCTGGCCGAGAAGTCCGGGGTACCCATCTCGCCGAGCAGCGCCAAATAATACCCTTCCGGAGAGCGCTCATCAGGCAACGCGATCCGCGCCATCCCGTCGCCATCGGTTGTGGAAACGCCCACAAGCTTGAAATCTGAATCATAAATGGAGATGGGCTTCTCCGCCGCGACCGAAAGAGACTGCGCATCGGCAGCCCAGATGAAGATTTCATTGATACCTGCTTTCAGACTGAGCTGGTAACGGCTGACCACCAGCCAGAAATCGAGATCGCTATTTTTTTGCCTCAACTGAGGAGAGGAAATCCTGTAGCGGTAGATTCCCGGCGTAAGGACTGATCCATCTGGCGTCAGGCCGATCTCGATCGTTTGGCTGCGGTTTCTCGGCTGGTTCAACGCCTGGGTCCAGCTTTCCTCAGGCGCAAATTCCGGCTCGTGGTAGCGAGCATTATACGCTTCGAGCATCTCCGCCGGATTGACCCGGGCAAAATCGATATTCAGGCTGTTGATGTTCGTGGCGGTCGCCTGCAGAGACCGCTCGTTCGGCGAGGAGTAGAGCACCTGGCTGGAACGCCACAACATCGGGATGACCAATTCCGGCTCAAGGTCCGCTGTGCGGAACAAACGCACAAACTGTTCTCTCATCTGCCCACCCCAACGATCTTTGAGCGCCTCTGAAATGATCAACTGGTAGGTCTGGCCGCTTTCAAAGAAGCCGGATAAATACAGGGTGACTTCATCGCCGCTGATCGTCCAGCTGAAATCGGCCGGCTCCGGCGAGACGGTCATCAATTCATCAAGATCCTGTCCTTTTTCCAACGGAGCGTTGAACGTCACTACGATCGAGCCGCGCCCGTTGTAAGTGGTGATTTCTGAACCCGGATCCGGCGTCGTTTCGATCACTGCCAGCCTGTCGATGGTCTGGAAAGAGTAGACCGTGTCCTCGCCGAGCGCAGTTCCACCTCGCGAGCGGCATTCAGCGCCAACAATCAGCCGATACTGGCTGCCCCGCTCTAATTCTGCTGTGGGCTGGAATACCACTCGAGTATCTCGATCACTCCAGGTGTGCGTTGCGGGAATAGAAACTCCCTGATCATTGAGCAGGACCAGGGAATCGCGAATCGTTCCCCTGTCCATGGGCTGGTTGAAGCCGATCGTGAAGCTGGAATCCAGCCAGATTGTTTCACTAGGGCCGGGATTCATCCACTCCACCTGCGGAGCGCTGGTGGTGAAGCTCCAGTTCAACAGCTCGTCATCTGCGAGAGGGCTGCCAGCCAGGCTGGTCAGTTCAGGGTTGACGCTGACCGTATAGGTCACACCGCCGCCAAAGCCTGGCTCAGCTTGAAACAGATACGTGGACGAATTCAGCCAGCGCCCGCCGCCCTTTACCGGCGGATCGATACTGAAGGCTGCTGGCTGCCCGCTCTCGCTTTCGCCAAGGGGGACGACCGGCTGGTTAAAAGTGACCGCGACGGTCATCTGCGGGTCGATGCCGGTGAGGTTTTCCGCCGGGATGCGCTCGGCTATGCGCAGCCTGCCGGCGGTTTGATAGCTAAATTCCTGCGGGCGCAGCAACGCCCGGCCGTTTTTCGCCCGCGCGGTCGCGGATACCCGCACAGTCAGCGGAGTATCCGGCGGAAGCGGCTGGTCGCTGATAAATTTGACACTAGAATCATCCTGCCACTCGAACCGCCCCGAGTACGCCGGCTCGAGTTGAACCGCGCCCTCGACCGATTCCCGCTCCATTGGCTGGTCAAAGGTGAGCGCAATCCCCCCCTGCAATGGAAGGGTGCTGCCCGGCAGCGGCGAGGTTTCGACAACGGTTGGCGGAAGGTCCTCCAATCGTGTCGGTTGTTCGGTCGGGGTGAGCGCGGCTGGCGGGCTTTCAACGGGCTTTTTCGAAAAGGGCAGGTTACAGGCCAGGCTGACGATCAGCAACAGGCTGACGACTGCCCAAATCCGGTTCGGGTGAGACTGGGAAATCTTTCTCTTTGGAGGGCGACTCAGGGACAGCATCACAGAAGCGCTCCTTTTGTGAGCCGTTTGGCAGATTCACAGTTCGATACACTGAATTTACCACAATTTCAACCTGGTGTATGGGTTCAGGACATGTGAGACAGTCGGGGGCAAATCGTCGGGTGGTGATTTTGAATATACTCTGCGGGGGATAAGTTGTCCAGTGCACGATGTGGTCTGACGTAGTTGTAAATTCTCTCCCACTCTCTCAAGACGGGGTTCAACGCGCTGGGTTCGAACTCGAGGTAATAGACCGAATAAAACTCGTCCAGATGAGTGCGATGAGCTCGTTCGACCCTTCCGTTCAATTTGGGCGAACGGGGTGGAAGGACAAACAAATGGATCCCTAGTTCGGCACAGGCGTGTTCGAATTGTTGCATGAATTCACTACCCCCATCCACCTGGATGGCTCGGACAGGAAATGGCATGCGGGTTAATAAGGTGGTCAGGAATTGTCGCGCATGTTCCGCAGTTGCGCTGGGATAGACTTCCAGAATATCCCAGCGGGAGATCACATCTCGCGCCGTAAAATGCTTGAGATGCTTGCCAGGTAAGGGGTGGAGATCCAGAGTGTCGACCTGTACCAGATCCCCAGGCTCAACCACACCATAATCTTTAGGTTTCCTCACCGCATAGGGGCGTTTGGACCGCTTTTTGCTGTAAAACCAGCGCTTTTGGGCTGGCTCCGAGATCATTCCCCTTTGCTTGAGATAAGCCAATATCCGCCCGGTGGTCGAGACCGATATCTTCACCCCTTCCCGCCCGGCCAGTACCGCCAGTTTCTCCTTGCCCCAGCGTGGGTACAACTCCCGTAATTCTCGGATCAATTCCACTTCTGATGTCCCCCACTCACGCCCTCTATACCGTTTCGGTCGGCGGCTTTGTTCTTCGAGCCCTTTCAACCCCTGCCTTTGCAGTCTGCCACGCCAGCGGTACAGCGTCGCTCGGGATATCCCCAGCGTTGCTGCTGCCTCTTCTCCGCTTTCGCCGCGCCTTCGTAGCCCTTCCCAGGCATTCAGCATCCGCAGCCGCTCCTTCGCCACCCTACTCATCTCCACTGGCGGATGTTTGACTAATTGGTACAATTGTCTTTGCAGATATATCTGCCGCATCGGGGTCCACTCCTTTCTTGGTTGCCACCTCTAAGGATGACCCCGATGTCTGTTTTTGTCTATTCTTTTTGTCTCACATCTGTTTGAACTAGTTCAAGGAACGAAAGAAAGTGATCTCGCCTCAAGATATTCCAGTTTGAAAGGATGATATCTATGCGCATTCGATTGTATGGCGCGCCGATTCCCGCTTCTCATCTGCACTCTCCATGCGGCAGTTCACATTTCTTGTTTGCTTGTTATAATTTATTGTCTTTAGGTTGCAATTTTCTTTCCCAAAACCTCCGGCTTGCTACGAGGAAAACGATGGGAATCCTCCTTCTGTTTTTCAGCTTCATCACCCTTGTATCCGGATTCTACGCATTCGAGCGCGGAATGCCGGGGCTGCGCCATGCATGGATCAGCGCCTGTCTGGTTTTCAGTGCAATCCTGGTCTTCTCGACAGAAGTTTTCTCCCTTTTCAATGCTCTCACGCAGACAAACCTGGCCATCTTCTGGGGAGCGGTCCTCCTTGTGAGTATCCTGGTGGTCCGGGGCAAGGTTCCTCGATTCAGAATCGGTTGGGCTGTATTCGAAAACCGCTGGCTGAATATCATCTCGGCATTGATACCGTCCGGCCTGCTCGCCGCGACCTTTCTGATCGCGATCGTCGCGCCGCCAAATAACACCGATGCGATGGTCTATCACATGAGCCGGGTCGCGCACTGGGCGCAGCAGCATTCGGTTGGGCACTTTCCGACCAGCACGCTGCGCGAACTCTTCCTTAACCCATTGGCAGAATACTCGATCCTGCACACTTACTTGCTGTCGGCTTCCGACCGCTTTGCGCATCTGATTCAGTGGTTTGCTTACCTAACTTCGGCAATCGCGGTTTCGTTGATTACTGAACAACTGGGCGGATCGAAGAAATCTCAATACCTGGCCGCGCTTTTCGCAATGACAGTTCCGCAGGCTTTGTTGCAGGCCACCACAACCCAGAATGACCTGACTTTCTCAGCCTATGCGCTGATTACAGTCTACCTGATCATCCGATTTACGCACGAGGGGGATCGGCGCTGGCTCTTGTACGCCGCTGCAGCAGCGGGGCTGTCCATTCTGGTGAAATCCACCAGTTTCATCGTACTCGCGCCTTTCATCATATGGGCGGGCGTTATGCTGTTGAAACGCAGGCAAAAAGCCGATATCAAAACCAGCGGGCTGGCTGTACTCATTGTTTTCCTCCTGATTTTTCCTTTTCACCTTCGTAATTTCCAAACCTTTGGTTCGCCGCTCGGTCCGCCTTCCGAGACCTCTCTCTACAAAAACGATCAATTCAACCTCAAGGTTCTGGCATCCAACACCGTCCGGAATCTGGCGATCAATTTTACCTACACCCCCGGGATCACCTCCATGCTTGAGCGGGCGGTAGAGGAAATTCACCAGGGTTTGAATCTGCCGGCGTCTGACCCTGGCACAACCTGGCAGGGTTACCAGTTTTCGATCCCTCCTTTTACCATCAGCGAGGATGAATCCGGCAGCCCGCTGCACATCTGGCTGGTTTTGATCGGATTGGTGTTGATGATCACGGGCCGCAAACGTTTTCCCTCGCTGGCTCATTGGCTGGCAGTTGGCCTGGGGGCTGGATTTTTGTTATTTTCGGCCTATCTCAAGTGGCAGCCGTGGAATAACCGGTTGGAATTAGTTTTTTTCCTGCTGGCAGCGCCGTTATCCGGATTGGCGGCGGGAAGAATAAAAAATTTGCCGCTGGTTTTTTCCGCCGGATTCTTCCTGTGCAGCCTGCCGTATTTTTATTTCAATCCCACCAAACCGCTGACCCAGGATTGGAATATCTTCAACCTGCCGCGGTTGGAGATGATGATTCGTCGGGAGGATATCCTCGCTCCTTACATAAACAGCGCATTTTTTCTGCGGGATGAAGTGGACTGTCGCCAGATTGGCATGGACCTTGAGAACGGCGCCTGGGAATACCCATTATGGAACATGCTGACGGATCCAAGCCGCCCGGAGCATTCACTTACACATATCAATGTGGGCAATGAGAGCCTTTCTCTGGAGAGCCAGTCGAGCGATGTGTGCGCTGTGTTATTGGTCGACAGTGAGAACAGGGGGGAAATTTACCTGTATGAAGGCAGAGAATATCTGCGCGCTTTCTATGAGCCGCCGGTCGGAGTGTACTCCGCTCCTTAAGATTGTGCCCGGTTTCAGCAGGCCGCATCAGTTCACCCCTTTCCCGCGCGGGCAGGGTGTTGGGGATTAGATTGTTATCGCACGCGGTGACGCCCTCAACAGCCACCGCGCCCAGGGACGGACGTGCGACCGATTTGCCTCACCGCCAGCGCTGCGGTCAATCTCAACTCCATCCATAAGTGTATAATTTAAGTCGGGGAAACCGACATGCCCACTCCAACCCTGATCATCTGCAACCTGATCGCCAACCAGGGCGCAGCGCGGAAAACCGCCGCTGCCCTGAGGAGGACTGCTGCCGGTAAGCCGCACCTGACCTGGGCTATTAGCGCCTATCACCGCCATGCTATCGAGCTCGCTCGCCAGAGCGCCGATCATGGCTTCCGACGGGTGATCGCCTTCGGCGGCGACGGCACGGTGCACGAGGTGGTCAACGGGCTGATGCAAATCCCTGCTGAGCAGCGCCCAGAATTCGCCGTCATCCCGGCAGGCTCGGGCAATGACTTCTCGGCCAGCCTGGGACTCCCGCGGGAGCAGGAGCAGGCGCTGGAGTACGCCCTGCATAGCGAGGCGCGATGGATCGACGCTGCTATAATGAAGGATGATTCCGGGCAGCAGGAGTATTTCATCAACACCCTCGGCATTGGCTTCGACGCGGTGGCCAATCTGCTCGCTCATCAGAGCGATTTCCTGCCCGGACTCAGCATCTACCTGGCTGCCGCCCTGCGCACGATCTTCTTCGAAAACAATCCCATCCGCATCCGCGCCGTGACGGACAAGCAGAAATGGGAGGACGAAGTGCTGCTGTTCATCGCCTGCAATGGATGGAGGGAAGGCCGTTTATTCACCGTCGCCCCACAAGCCCGACCGGACGATGGACGCCTCGATTTCGTCGCCGTGCGCACGATCTCGCCGCCGCAAATGCTTGCTACTATCCCTTACATAATGCGCGGCGACCATCACCGCCTGAGCTACTGCTACCAGGGGCACTTCACCCGCCTGGAACTGACCGCCGACCAGCCGTTGATCATGCACGCCGACGGGGAAATCCTCGCCGGCCTGGATTCGAAAATCCGCTCGGTGACGATCGAGGCCGTGCCGCGCGCGCTGCGCGCGGTCGCCCCGGCGCTCGATCCGTCCGCCAAGGCTGGCGCCAATGCCTGACCTGCTGCACACCCTGCAGGAATATGATTTCGGCTTGCTCAAGATGATCGCCGCCGCCTGGGGCGTCGAGCTGGAAGCGCCGAACGCGGCCGGCGCGCTGCCTGCGCTGGTGGCCGGCCTGAGCCAGGCGGAGTGGATCCAGGAAATGACCGACAGTCTGCCGCAGGGCGCCCGCGAAGCTCTGCGCGCGCTTATGGAGCACGAAGGGCGTCTGCCGTGGTCGCAGTTCGAACGCCGCTACGGCGAGGTGCGGGTGATGGGCGCCGCCCGCCGCGAGCGCCTTCGCCCGGACCTCAAGCCGGCCTCGCCCGCCGAAATGCTCTGGTATAAGGCGTTGATCGGACGGGCGTTCCTCAATCTGCCGCCCGAGCCGCAGCAGTACGCCTACATCCCCGACGAGATTCTGGCGGTCTTAGGCCCGCGCGGCATCGCCCCGGCGGCGGCGCTCGGGCGGGCGGCCTCGCCGGCCGAATCCGCCTATGCCGTCCCGGCGAGCGACGCCGTGCTCGACCACGCCTGCACGCTACTTGCCGGTCTGCGCCTGGGCTGGCCGCTCGAGCAAATCCCCTCCGCCGATTGGGGCATCCCTCCGCGCGACCTGCAGGCGCTGCTCTTTGCCGCCCGGCTGCTGGACGCACACCGGGTGCCGCTGCCGGAGGAAGTGCGCGATTTCCTCGCCGCGCCGCGGGCGCAGGCGCTCGCCCAACTGGCCAGAGCCTGGATGGGCAGCACCAGTTACAACGAATTGCGCCTGCTGCCCGGGCTGGTCTGCGAGGGCGAGTGGCAGAACGATCCGCTCCTTGCCCGACGCGCCCTGCTCGACCTGCTCAGCCAGGTACCAACGGACACCTGGTGGAGCCTGCATGCCTTCGTCGCCGCGCTGAAGGAGCAAATGCCAGATTTTCAGCGTCCGGGCGGGGATTATGAGTCCTGGTTCATCCGCCGGGCCGGCAGCCAGGAGTACCTGCACGGCTTTGCCGCCTGGGACGAGGTGGAGGGCGCTCAGGTGCATTACACCATCAGTGGGCCGATGCATTGGCTCGGCTTTGTGGACCTGGCAAGCGTCGATGCAGGCGCGCCAGCGACGGCTTTTCGCCTCTCGCGCTGGGCGGCCGGCCTGTGGGCGGGGAACCTCCCGGCCGGGCTGGCTGAGGAAAACGAGAAGGTCAAAATCTCGTCGGAAGGGCTGATCAGCGTTCCACGGCTCGCTCCACGCGCCGCCCGCTACCAGATCGCCCGCTTCTGCGCCTGGTTGGAGCCAAAGGACGGCGTATATCGCTACCGGATCACAGCCGAATCGCTCGAACAGGCCCGCCGGCAGAACCTGCGCCCGGCGCATCTGGTCAGCCTGCTGCACAAGCACAGCGCAGATCCGCTGCCACCGCTGCTGCTCAAGGCGCTCGAGCGCTGGGAGGAGCACGGCGCCCAGGCCCGCCTGGAACGGCACAGCCTGCTGCGCGTCGCCGCCCCGGCGGTGCTGGAGGCGCTGCGCAAGGACAGGCGCGCCGCCGCCTGCCTGGGGGAGGAGATCACCGCGACGATCGTGTTTGTCAAGCCCGGCTGCGAGGAGCGCCTGCTGCGTCTGCTGACCGAGAGCGGCTACCTGGCCGAGGCGCATCTGGAATGACCCGCTGCCCGGTAAGGTGACGAACGTCAACCGCAGGCGGTACATCCCTCCATCGCCCGTCCAAGCTGGCTGAAGTATAATAAATGCGGCAATCCACCTCCCAGAAACGATACCCTACAAAACCCCTTTCCCGAGGCAACCATGACCAACCGATTAAGCTGGATCCAGGATGAGATCGAAGGATTAAAAGCAGCCGGTTTGTACAACCGCATCCGCACAATCAGCTCGCCGCAGGGCGCCTGGCTGATTGTGGACGGCAAGCGCGTGCTCAACTTCTGCTCGAACAATTACCTCGGCCTGGCCAACCACCCGCAGGTGGTGGCCGCCGCTAAAGGTGCGCTGGAAAAATACGGCGCCGGTCCGGGCGCGGTGCGGACCATCGCGGGGACGATGGACCTGCACCTGGAACTGGAGCGCCGCCTGGCAGCCTTCAAGGGCGTCGAGGCGGCCATCACCTTCCAGTCCGGCTTCAGCGCCAACCTGGCGGCCATCCAGGCGCTGGTGAGCAAGGAGGACGTGATCTTCTCCGACGAGCTCAACCACGCCAGCATCATCGACGGCTGCCGGCTCTCCGGCGCGCCGATCGTCAGATTTGCCCACGCCGATCCGGCCGATCTGGAGCGGGTCATCAACGAGAATCAAGGCAAGTACCGCCGCGCGCTGGCCATCACCGACGGCGTGTTCAGCATGGACGGCGACCTGGCCCCGCTGGACAAAATCTTCGAGATCACCAGCGCGCACGGCATCATGCTGATGGTCGACGACGCCCACGGCGAGGGCGTGGTCGGCCGCGGCGGGCGCGGCATCGTCGATCACTACGGACTGCACGGCAAGGTCGATATCGAGGTCGGCACGCTCTCCAAGGCCTTCGGCGGCGTCGGCGGCCTGGTGGCCGGCAACGGCGTGATCGTTGAGTGGCTGCGCCAGCGCGGGCGGCCGTTCCTGTTCTCCTCGGCGGTCACCCCGCCCGACGTGGCGGCGATGATCGCCTCGGTCGATCTGCTGGAGAAATCGACCGAGCTGGTCGACCGGCTGTGGGAGAACGCGCGCTACTTCAAGGGCGAGATGAAACGGCTGGGCTTCGACACCGGTCAGTCGGTCACGCCGATCACGCCGATCATGCTCGGCGAGGCGCCGCTGGCCCAGCAGTTCTCGCGCGAGCTGTTCGAGCAGGGCGTGTTCGCCATGCCGCTCGGCTTCCCGACCGTCCCGCGCGGCAAGGCGCGCATCCGGGTGATGATCTCCGCCACCCACAGCCGCGAGGACCTCGACCTGGCGCTGGAAAAATTTGGTCTCGTCGGTAAAAAATTGGGCGTGATCGAATAGGGTGTCACGGGGCACGGTCACGGGTCACGTGCCAAGTTTGGTGCAGCCATGTTCTGAGCCGATCCCTTCGACAAGCTCAGGGATCGGCTCAGGAGTCGTGGTCGCAGGTTGGGTTGAGGGCAGTCAGTGAAGTGTGTCAGGTGTCATGTGTCACATCTCCACCGCAGGTTGGATTGAGGGCGGTCATGGTATTAACGGAATATCGCACCTCATCGCCTGAAATCCGATAAATTATACATTCCGGAGGTTAAGTCTCACAAGTCATTCTTAGAATGGGATCAACCACATCGAGGGCGGATGGATCACTCCCCGAAACGGGTATTGCATCACTTGAAAGCTGCATAGTTTAGGTCAGACATATTTAAGATCGGCGAAGGATATAAATTATCCCAAGTATCAACCATAAAGAACCTGTCATATTTGTGTAATTGACCTGCATTGTGTTATATGGCAAGATAAAGTTAATGGATGTGATATTGGCTAGCGGCACAAGAATTAAAATCAGACCAAGTGCAAGCATGATCATTGCCAGCAACAGAGAAGGTTTGGTGGATTTCAAGAGGTTAATAATCCATACTACCAAACCAGCGATTGCGAGATTCGCCGCGATGATGAAAATAATCCCGGGTGTGAAATTAAATGTTGAGCCAGCATAATCCCTCAATAGAGCTTTGACATAATCAAAGCAAATCGCTAGCGCAGAACCGATTATTATCAAAGTCGTAATACTCCAATTATTTTTCAACATTTTTCCTCACCATGCCAGCTTGTTGGGCGGTTAGCGTGAACTACCATGGATTAATTACAAACACACACATCAGATAAATTTGTATGTGTTGTAGACCATATTCTAGGGTATCCATATTCTTTGTAAATACAATCGGCTTAAAATCCGATTTATTGAACATATTTTATCTATCTGGAATTTTATAAATTAATCAATCCTAGTTGGTATGCTTTAATAACTGCATGAATTCGATTCTTCACCCTCATTTTGTTAAATAGATTTTCCATATGTGTTCGGACAGTTCGGTGGCTGATATGTAGTTCTTTGGCAATTTGCGCATTGGTCTTTCCCTCGGCAGCCAACTGCAGGATTTGAACTTCACGTGAAGTCAGTTTCACGTTGACATCAGATTCTTCCTGAATTCCACCCATATAATCCTCATATATGGCGCAGGATTTACGCTAGTCAGCGAGGACGGGATTTTATGCATTTACCTGTTATTCAAAAACCACACCAAAAATTCCCCGGTAAACCCGATATAGGCTTCTGGTTATGATAGTATCACAGGGCAGGCTTCATAGGTGGCTTCAAGAGATCATCACGGATCAGGCATCTATCGCCGTAATGCTTTGGGTATTTTAGGCCTATGCATTTGAATAATAACAAAATGCCGGGATTCGCATTGCGCATGGATTAACGAACAATCCGATAAACCCATCCTCAACCCAACCTGGCACGTGACCCGTGACCCTCCTCACCCCCTCACCCACCTCGGCCCTTCCGGCCGCCCCACCGGTTCGTGTTTGACCAGGTAATCCTCGATCGCCTCGCGCAGGATGGTCGGTACCTCGATGCGCACTTCCTGATTTTCTTCTAGAATTAATAGCCCGCCAAGATAATCGCCCGTGATCACCTCGGCGTCGGTGTGAGCGACCGTGTACAGCCGCTGCGGCTCGAGCGGCGCGCCGTTGACCCACACCCTTCGTACGCGCGGATTGGCGCCTGGATCGTATGCCACCACCATCCCGCTCACCGCCGGCCAGCCGGTCGGCGCACCGCGGTGCGACTTGATGTACTCGTGCATATGATTGGGATCCAGCCCCCGCTCCAGCGCCGCCAGGATCTGTTCGCCGCGTACCCGCGAGAGCTGCGGATTGGCGGTCGAAAAGCTGCAGGCGTTCAGGTCGCCCAGCGTGACCCTCCCGGCTGGCAGCCCGCGGTGGAACAAACCACTGATCAGCAGCCCCACCTCGGCGCCCATCCGCTCGCGAACCGCGTCTGCCCCCAGGTTGGCGACCGCGCACTCGCCAAAGTGATCCAGCTCGAGCTCCTCCTGCAGCAGCGCGATCGGGCGGGAGAGTTCGCGGGCAGCCTCTTCCTCGGCCTCGCGGACGGCCTGCTCGAAGGCCGGGTCGGGCGGGGTATCCTCTGGCACGGGCAGCAGCGCGGCGGATTTGGCCAGCACCGCGCCGGTCTGCATATCCAATTCCAGGTCCACCCGGCCGAGGAACCTGGCGTTGTCGCCGGCCTGGGTGATCAGCACTCCGTTGACCGTCTGTCCGTGCGGCAGCTCGCTGTGCGAGTGCCCGCCGATAATCAAATCGATGCCAGGCACTTTCTCGGCCAGTTGGCAGTCCTCGCCCAAGCCCAGGTGCGTGAGCGCCACCAGCGGGCGGGCGCCCTGCGCCCTCAATTTATCTGTCCATAAACGGGCAGAATCGAGGAAATGGGGTAATTTCAGGTCAAAGACCTGATAGAAACGCGGCCAGTGCACGGTCAGCCCGACCACCCCCAGGCGCACCTGCCCTCCAAGCGGGAAGATTGCGAAGGGCTGGAATCCTTCCACCAGCGGCGTATCACCGTCGCTGAACTGGGCCGCCAGGACGGGGAAATCTGACCGCTGGGCCATCTCGCCGGCTGCCCGCGGGCCGTAGGTGATGCTGATCGCGTTGCCGAGCGTCTGCAGATCGCAGCCCATCGCCGCCAGGATGCGCGGAAAAGCCCTGCCCTTGGTCACGCCGGTGAACTGCACCCGCCGGTCGGCGGCGTCGCCCGCGTCGAAGTAGAGCACCCGGCGGCCTTCTGCCTCCAGCTGGCGGCGTAACACCCTGGCGAAGCCAGTCAGTCGCGCCATGGCCTCCAGGTGGCTGTGCATGTCGTTGGTGTGCAGAATGGTCAGGTGGATGTTCTCTGCGCCCATCGGGGTTTCTCCTGCGGCAAAATCGAACCGAGGAAAGTATATCCCATTCTGGAAATAAAAAATCGGCCGCCCCACCCCAGGCAGACCGATTGCGAACTGGCAAATGATGAATTTACTTCCTGAACGGATCGATGAGCGGATTGGTGCCGGCCCAGATGCAGGTCATATTCTTCCACATGTTGCATTCCAATCCGCGCGAGCAGCGCCTGGAGAGCAGTCGCGGCGGCTGGTCGGGCATAAAATCGGCCGGGTAGACCACTTCCACCTCGAGCACGACATCGCAGCCAACGTGGTCGCAAAATTGCTTTACTTCGGGCTCCCAGCGTTTTTCCGCCATCTCAGCCTCCAAAAATCCACCAATCGTATCTTGATTGTAACGATTCGGACCGCCGCAGTCTAGTTAACATACGCTGATTGCGGACAGGACAATTGTCACCAGCGGATATTACTTGCGCGCCAGTTGGAAGACCGAGCCGGTGCGGTGGTCGAGCAGGTAGATCTCTCCACTGTTGTCCTGACCGAACGAGCTGATGTTGGCCGAAACCTGGAACAGCCGTTGCGACAGCCACTGCCCGTCTGCGCCGCGCAGCAAGCCCCAGATGTAGCCGGTACAGTAATCGCCGACCAGATAGATGCCGCGGAATTCGGGCAAATCCTGCCCGCGGTAGACATACCCGCCGGTGATCGAGCAGCCCTGGCCATGATCATATTCGAAGATCGGATCGATCAGCGCCAGGTCAGCCGGCGGACTGCCCTCGAACTCGTGGGCAGCCTCGCGGTAATCCCAGCCGAAGTTGGCGCCCGGCGGGCTGCCGGCGGGCAGGAAATTCACCTCTTCATACTTGTTCTGCCCCACGTCGGCGATATACAGGTCGCCGCTGCGGCTGTCGAAGGTGAACCGCCAGGGATTGCGCAGCCCGCTGGCCCAAATCTCCTGCCGGCCCCCGCCGATGGCGAAGGGATTGTCGGCCGGGGTGGTGTACGCCGCCTGGCCGCGCACGTCGATGCGCAGGATCTTGCCGAGCAGCGTGTCCATGTTCTGCGCGTTCCCGCGCGGATCGCCGCCCGAACCGCCGTCGCCGAGGCCGATGTAGAGCATACCGTCCGGGCCGAACTCCAGGTCGCCGCCGTTGTGGTTGGCGAACGGCTGGTCCACCTGCAGCAGCACACGCTCCGAAGCCGGGTCAGCGCTCAAGCCGTCTCCGGCGCGCTGGAAGCGCGAGACGACCGTGTCGCCGTTGCGGTCGGTGTAGTTCAGGTAAAACTCGCCGTTGGCGGGATAATCCGGGTCGAGGGCGATGCCAAGCAGGCCCTGCTCCGAGGAGTTCGATCCGACCCGGTCGGTCAGGTCGAGGAAGGGCTGCTCTCTCACCTGCCCGTCCAGGACGACGCTGATGATCCCGGCTTGTTCGACGATCAGCAGGTATTCAGAGGCATCCGCCAGGTCGGTGGGTTTGGTAAATCCGCCGGCAATCGGGACCCATTCGAATAAAGCCGCGTCTGGAAAGCCGCCCGCATCCGACGGCTCTTCCGTCGCAGTTGGCGCGGTCGTTTCGGTCGGTCCGGCAGTGGGCTGGCTGGTCTGCACCTGCGGCGGCGATGTGTGCGTCGGGCCGGGGTTGGGCTGCGAGGTAGGCACAAGCGTCGCCGCCGGCTGATCAACTCGCGGGCCGCAGGCAGACGCGGTTAATACCAGTAACAACAGACCTACGCCTGTTCCGATAAGTTGAGTTGTCTTATTCATGATCCTCTTTATGTCCGTTATTCCAGGCATCCCCCAGCTCGGTCACATCGTGGAATTCGCCCTCGATGATTTCATCGTCTTTACTTGGTTTTGGCGCAGACGCCTGCTGCCAGTTATCCTGCAGAGCTGAGCGCAGTTTACGCATGTGTTCTTCGACAATCTCAGTCGGGCACAACTCGACAAACAGGGTCAAACCAATCCAGACAACCGCGGCGTCATCCAGCGGACCAATGACCAAATCGGGGATGAACAGATAAGCAACCGTAAACACCGGTAAGAGTTTGAGGAAGAGGTTGACCCGGCCGTCAGCCATTAAACGCAAAATGAGCTTGATGCGCAGCGCCAGCCCCTCGAACACGCCGCCAGAGGGCGGATTCAACTTGGGTGGTTGTTGAGAAGGCATTGATAACCTCCTTACTCCGATTATAGCCGGAACAGGCGCCGCCGTCTCCAGTTGATATAAGGCGACACAAGTTTTCTAATCCAATACTTAACCACGATCCAGGCCAGCGGCGAGCCGCCGTCGCGGTAGTGGACGCGCAGCATCTCCGGCCAGCAGCGGTCGTCGGCGAAGATCGTTTTGGCATCGGCATGCAGGCGGAAATTCGCCCAAACCCGCTCGATATGCACCAGCGGCGCAAGCGCAGCCAGACGCACCCACAGGTCATAATCCATGGCGAAATAAAAGCTCGGATCGAGCGGGCCGACCTTGCGCCAGAGCTCGGCGCGGAAGAAGGCGGCCTGCTGCGGGATATGCACGTATCCCCGCCGCAGGCGGCGGTAATCCGTCTCCGCCGCCGGGAAGCTGCCGATCACCCGTCCCGCGCCGTCGATGTAATTCGCCTGCCCATAGACCAGCCCGGCGTCCGGACGCTGCTGAAAGACCTCCACCGCCTCGCGAACCGCCCCGGGCTGATAGGTGTCGTCCGAATTCAGCCAGGCAAGGATCTCCCCGGTGGCGCGGGCAAAGCCCTTGTTGATCGCGTCCGTCTGCCCGCGATCCTTTTCAGAGACCCACCAGGCCAGCCGCCCGGCGTACTTACGGATGATCTCGACGCTGCCGTCCGTCGATCCGCCGTCCACAATGATGTACTCCAGGTTCGGGTAATCCTGTTCGAGCACTGACTGAATGGTCGCTTCCAGATAGTGCGCCTGGTTGAATGAAGGGGTAACGACCGTCACCCTCGGGAGGACAGCGCCGGCCATGCCTATTGACCCCCGAGAGGATGACGCAAGTCGTAGAGCGCATAATCCGCGGTTTTTGCCGCAAGCGGGTAGCCCTCTTCGAGCAATTTTTTAACCTCAGGCTGGTTATTGAGCTCGTCGAAGTTCATCACCAGGAAAAAATCATGATCCGCGGTTGCTTCCTCAAATGTTGCCCGTATGTCGATCTCCTGCCCGGCCATCATTCTGACATTAAAATCATCCGCCGAGAGCCAGTTGGTCGTATTGACCCAGCCCCAATAACTGAGCGTGGAGCTGTAAAACGGCGCCAGGCATACCACCCGCTGTTGCGGCGTGAACAACGCGCCAACTTCTTTTGCCAGAGCAACATCCGCGCGGTAATCGCTGCGCTTCAACGCGACTCTTGCATCCCACAGGTTCGTGACCATGAAGGCGAGCAGCAAAACGCTCATCAATACAGATCTTAGCCAGCGAGGACCTCGGATGTGTTCAACTGCCAGCGAGAATGAACCCGCCAGTCCCAGTGAAACCAGTGGGATCAACGGCAGGTGGTAGTAATCGTGGGTGGAGGAATGGTACGAGAAGACAACGCCATAGATAAAATAACCAGCGAAAGCCCCCGCGGTCAGACTGCGGGCGGTTTTCTCGCGAATCATAAAGACACCCGCCAATCCTACCAGCAGCCAGGGGAAACGCACCACGCTGTCGATCATACCCTTCCAGCGCAGGTAGAAAACTGGATCGATCCACATCTGTGGGAAGAAGCGCAGGCTGAACTGGCTCTCCAGCAGGTGCAGCACTGTCGTGGCATAGATGTGGTAGACAGCATAGGGCAGCACGGTCAGCAACGCCATGACCCACACGTGCGGATTGCGCAGCGCCCTGCCCAGGCCTATCCCGAAGAGGATGACGCCCAGCCAGGCGCCGCCAATGAAGAAGACCGCGGTGGACTTGACGTAGATCGCCAGCCCGCCGAGCAGCCCGGCTGCCGCTGCCCGGCCCCAGGTTGGCTGGCGCTGCCACCGCAGAATTGCCCACAACGTCCAGACGATGGCAGCTGTCAACAGCGGGTCAGGCTGAAAGGAGCGCGAGGCGATCACGCCATATTGCAGCGCGGTGTAAAAGGCCGCCGCAGCCACGCCGCCGTTGGCGCCGCTCAACTCACGTCCGAGCAGGAAGACGGCGATCCCGCCAGTCAGCCAGAAGATAATCGAGAGCAGGCGCGGAATCCAGAGCTGTTCGCTGCCGGCCAGGCGGTAGCCGAGCGCTGCCAACGTCTCCATGATCTGCGGCTCGATCAGACCCTCGGCACGGCGCTGCGTATCGGCCATCTCACGCTGCCAGGCTGGAGCATCTTCCAGCGTTTCGTAGTACATGCCGCGCGCGATCAGGGCCGAATGCAACTGGCGCGTGGCGTGAAAATCGAGCGGCGCATCGCGCAGGTCGTACAGCCGCGTCAGCAGCCCGGCGGCGAAAATGATTACAAGCGCGGCGGTGGTCAGCCAGCGCGAGCTGGCAAACAGGCGCGGAGTGGATGTTCTGTCAGGGGTCTGAGTTGTCATCGATCCTTCGCTTCTCGGTTGAATTGCCGCGCCCGGCGGCGCAGGTAAGCCCGACGCAGCCCCTCCAGCCCGATCGGACTGAACAGCGCGTAGAGGATGCGCCGCCAGTCCGGCAGCACGGCTGGCGGATATTGTAACAGACCCCGCCAGTAAGCGTGCAGCGCTGCCCGCGGCTGCCCGCCATCGAGCAGGTAGAACGCGTTCAACCGGTGCGCCCCCGCCCGCACGCAGCGGCGAATGCCTTCGAGATGCGGTTGAAATTCGGGCGCCGCCTCCATCCAGTCCACGATGCGGTAAGCCTCAGCGCCGAAGGCGGCAGCCTGGGCAACGTTTTTTGCTCCGGGGTGAAAGCGCGCGGCCGCCCAGCAGACGCCGGGCACATAGCCGAACGGCGCATGCAGCCCCAGCCGCAGCCAGAGGTGGTGGTCAAGTAAATAATGATAGGACAAATCCAGGTCGCCGGCTTTCTCCAGCAGCGAGCGGCGGAAAAAGACGCCCGGTTCGCTGATGATGCGAAAGCACATCAGCTCGCGCAGGCCCCAGGCGCCGAAGCGCATCACGTTGATGCGCCTGCCCGCCGCGTCGATCGACTCGACGTCGCTGAACACCAGCCCCACCTCCGGACGAGCCTGAAAAGCCGCCGCGGCGCCGGTCAGCGCCCCGTCCTGGTAGAGATCGTCCGAATTGAGCCAGCCGATGATCTCGCCGCTGGCGCGCCGCAGGCCCTTGTTGACCGCCTCGGCCTGCCCGCGGTCCTTCTCCGAGACCCACCAGGCCAGCCGGTCGGCGTACTTACGGATGATCTCGACGCTGCCGTCGGTCGAACCCCCGTCGACAATGATGTATTCCAAATCCGGGTAGCCCTGCCCGAGCACCGACTGGATGGTCTGCTCCAGGTAGGCAGCCTGATTGTAGGAGGGAGTGATAATGCTGATGCGGGGGAGGTTCTTCAAGCGGGTTCGCCTTGAGGAAGATCAGAACAGCTTGTCGTATTCTACTTTTGGGAAGATGGTCAGCTTGCCGCCGATGGTCGCGTCCAGCACCTGGCGCCCGGCCCGCTCATAGGCTGTACGCGCCATGGCATAGCCGATTTCAGAGGTTTCCAGGTCGGGCAGTTGCCAGCGGAATCCCTTGCCAAAGTAGCCTGGAGAAAAGTGATTGGGGTCGTCGCCATCGGAAACGATGGTTTTATTGGCCTCACCCTTGGAAGCGAAGCTGTGATCCACGCCAATCAGGATCACCTGGGTAAAGCCCATGTGGAAGGCAAGTTGCAAAGCGACGTTGGTCACTGTGGCGCCTTCCCAGACGCGCCCGGTCACGTCCTTCGCAAAACGCGGCCCGGTGTAAGTGGTGTAAAGAAAGGTAGGCAGGTCTTCCAGACCGAGGCCGAATCCCTTAAAGTGACGGCGCGAGCGCCAGGCGAAGAAGCGCGGCAGGCTCAATGCTGCCATCTCCTGGACGCATTGTTCGATGACCAGGTCGTTGATCGAGACAAGATAGGTGGTGGTGAATCCTAATTCGGGGAAGAGCAGATAGATGCGGTTTAATCCAAAGGTGAACTCGCCGCGCAGCCTGCTCAGGTCGGTATTGCGCAGCGAAGGTCCGTTGCCGATGATGAAGGCGCGCCTGCCGGCGTTGATATCCTTCAAGGCGCGCAGCCGGCGGATGCTTTCCCGCCGCCAGGGATGACCGTACGCGGAGGGCAGCTCTGGCAGGCGGCGCAGCGCGTCGTAGGTGTTCTTCACCCGTTGCAGCAGCGGCGCGGGCAGCGCGGAGGCGATATCCTTTTTCATCAACGCATCACTCGGTGCTCAGCCGGGCAGTCGCGCCGCCGTCGACGATCAGCGCCTGACCGGTGATGAAGGATGACTGGCTGTTGTCCGCCAGGAAGTAGATCGTCCGGGCGATCTCCTCAGGCTGCCCGATCCGCCCGTTGACGGTCCGGCGAGCGAGGTTTTCCAGCCGTTCCATCACGCCGCCCGCGCCGAGATGCCCGCGCGAAAGCCCCGAGCGCAGCATGGGCGTATCCACCGCGCCGGGCAGGATGGCGTTGACGCGAATGTTGTCCGCGGCGAATTCGATCGCCATGGCGCGGGTCAGCGCCAGCAGCCCGCCCTTGCTGGCGGCGTAGGAAGCGATGTTCACCGAGGTCGCCACGGCGTGCACCGAGGAAACGTTGACGATCGCCCCGCCGCCGCTCGCCTTGAGCAGTGGAAACGCCAGGCGGGCGCCGAGGAAGACCGAACGCAGATTGGACGCCATGACCGCGTCCCACTCCTCCACGCTGGTCTCGACCAACGGTTTGGAAACCTGAATGGCGGCGTTGTTGACAACCGCATCCAGGGTCGCTGAAAAGCCGCGCGCCTGTTCGTAGATGTACTCGAGGTCCGCCGGATCGGAGATATCCGAGTGGATGAACAGGCCGTTTTGTGGGAATCCCTCGCCGAATTCAGCGCGGTCGACGCCGATCACCCGCCAGCCCCTTTCCGCAAACAGGCGCACGCAGGCCCGGCCGATGCCGCCCGCCGCGCCAGTGATCAATAGAACACGATCTTCAGACAAGAAAACACCTCCTGTTCGTTGCAGCCTTCATTGCAGCTTATCCCAAAGGACGTTGGCTGATCCGGTTTTAAAATATATTGTATGCCCATTTAGCTCGGCCGGTATATACCCGGCCAGATACGAGGCAGCCTCTTCAGTCGTGCTGGGGAATACCTCTACCACAACATCGGGTTGAAGCTCGCCGATGGAGTAGGAGTAGAGCCACTTGCTGTGACCCGGGCGAAGGTTGAGGAGATCCTCACGGGTCGGGTTGACCTCGTCCGACATCAAATCGAGACGGGCTGGCATCTTTGCGATGGTCGGATCGCATTTGCCGAACATGTCCACGCCCGGCCGACCGGCAAAATAGATGCTGTTGCCGGCGGCGGTCACCGCGATGCGGGCGTTGGGCGTGGTCAGGTCGCGCAAAATCAATCCATCCCGCGCATAGCGTTCACTGCCCGGGACAAAGAACGAGCGCTGTTGAAGCAGGGCATAACGCAACGAGCCCTCTTTTGGATTGACCAGCGAGAACTTGAGGCTGCCCTCGTTCTGGTAGAAATTCGCGCGCAGCAGGGCAAGCAGAGTGAACACGACCAGCGCCGCCCTTCCTGCAATCGCGAGCGCAGCGGCCAGGGATTTCCGCCCGCGGGCGAGTATGAGGGCAAGATACTCCACGAGATGATACCCCGCTGCCGTCAGCAAAAGCCAGTAAAACGGCATGCCGAGGGCGATGAAGCGGTTGGCGCCGCCGCGGTGCTCCCAGGCATCGCCGCCGACGTATACCGAGTAAGCCAATTGCGCCGCCAGCGCCAGCGCGACCAGCAGCCAGCGCCGCTCGCGGCGCCACAACAGGGCGGTCAGGGAGAAGAAAAACAGCCACTTGTTCAGCCCGCCAATGAAGTCCTGCAATGTGAAGTAACCGCGCAGCAGCCGGAATTCGAGCGGCACGCCGGCCATCTTGAGGTGATAGGTCATCGGCAGCCACTCACCGTAATAGGCCAGCCGGAAGGCGGTCTGCGCGCCGAGGAAGACGATCAGCGTCCCGGCGCCCCAGGCAAGGTGGCGCCAGCGGTTGCGCCGGTCGAAAAGGAAGGACCAGCCCCAGATGACCACAAACAGCACGCCCATATCCAGGCGGACGAGCGTGCTGGCTGCCAGCAGGAAATACAATCCGGGCATCACCCGGCCCTCATCCAGCGAGCGCAGCGCCAGCCAGATCCCCGCTGCGGTGATCATAAGCAGCAGGCTCACTTCCGTCCCGAGCAGCGACCAGTTGCTCAACGGATAATAGAACGCCGCCAGAAACACCGTCAGCAGGGTCGGTAGCGCACGCCCGGAAAAGAGCCGGTCAGCGATTTTGTAGAGGAAGAACAGGCAGCCGAGCATGAACAGCGCCCCGGCGGCCATCACCGGCAGGCTGACCAGCCGCTGCGGGAGGGGCAGCAGGTGAATCAGGGCCATAAAACCGACCCACAACGGGTTCGAGAAGCCCTCCACCCGCGCCGCGCCAGGATACCAGACCAGGCCGCTGCCCTGCGCCAGACTGCGCGCGTAGGACATCGAAATCATGGCGTCATCGAACAATGCCGCGTAGAGTTGCCCTTCCACCTCAAAGAGACTCTGCTGGATGAAGACGAACGCATAAGCAGAATATCCGATGAAAATCAGCGCCAGCAGCAGGATCCTGAATTGTCGTTTCATCGCAACATTAAAATCTCGTATCCCTGGGATTTACGGCAGGTCTTATGGCAGCTCGCAAAGCATCTGTGCTGCGTGATAGCCGACCATGGTCGAATCCGGCAGATATTTCCTGCACAATCCTTCGTAGATAGGCGGCGTTTTTCGAATCAACTCTGCGAGTTCACGGGCCTCTTCGATCCGCTCCAGATGCAGATAGGCTTCGAAAAAGGGCGCCCATTCGATCGCGTCAACAGCCGCGAGACCATTGTTTGCGGCTTCCTCTCCCAGCCTTACAACTTCCTGCCAGTCATTGCGTTGGCGGGCCAAATCCGCCTTCTGGTAATAATAACACCAGCCGTGTTCCGGTTCCCTGCCAAAGATGACCGTCGGGAAGGACGGTGCTTCGCCTTCCGGAACGATCCGGTCGATGCGCGAAGCGGGCGCGGCCTGGCGGGTGAGGTCGTAGTCCCAGCGGCTTAATTCATAATCGCGTTCCAATGCATGCAGGCAGGACTCCGCGGTCGGCAGGCTCAGGATCAGGGTATTCCTGAAATCGAGATCGAACTCGATCAGGCGGAAATTCCGTTTTGAAACCTCCCCATTGAGGACATCACCCAGAGTGTCCGTGTTGAGCACTTCAGCGGTAAGCACGGGCGGATTCCTATCCGGATAATAGATGCGGTTGGCCGGCGCCCAGACCTCGAATCCCTCGGGGTATCTGTACGCGGGCGGCATCTGCACGATCAGGGCAGTGCCTGGCTCGATCTGCGGCGCGCGCCAGTACAACTGCCACCAAACCTGACGCTGCAAGTCCCAGTTGGCGGCATAATTTGCGCTGTTGAACAGATGCGTGAACACAGCCAGGATCACCAGCGCGCTGATGACCGCGACGCGGAATTTCGAGCGGACGATGACCCAGATTCCCCCTACCAACAACATCGCGGTCGGGAGGATGGATTGGATGGTATAGCGATCCAGGTAGTTGCGGAACTGCACATCGCGCCTGCTCAACAACACCGGCAGCAAAGTAACCAATACACCCACAGCGCCGATGATGGCGGCATCTCTGGCCCATGAGGATGCCTGCTCAGCATCCTCAGACCGGCCGGTGCGCACAAGCCGCGAGTAAACCAGGATTAACAGGAATGCCGCCAGTCCGAGCCCGATTGCCAGGAAGAAGTAACGAACGCGCACGCCCAGGCCCAGTTGATAAATCGGAATGAACCATGCGCCAAGGCTGGTTTCGAAGAAGTCCTTGATCCAATTGATGATCAAGACTCCGCCCATCCCGATGATATTTTGCGAATACTGCGCCAACAACGATTCGGCGTCGACCGAAATCCGCTGGCTTTCGAATATAAACAACCGATAATAGATGAAGTATCCTGCGACGAGAAGAAATGGCGTGAACCAGAGCATAGATATGCCCGCGCGTTTCCAAAATCCGTGCAGAGACTCGCCTCTGAGGGTATACCAGATCAGGACAAAACGCAGGGCTTCCACGCCGATCATAGCTTCATACACGCGGGGATAACAATATGCCGCAGCAAGAGCGAGCACGGTAAGAATGATTTTAACCGGCCAGCGCGGGGAGCGGACTGCTTTGACCGTCAGCGCCAGGGAGAGGATGCTCAGTGAATATGCCACCAGATGGTTTTGGTAATTGTTCGCGCTCGGCTGCTGCAAAAAACCGGGATAGACCGCGTACAACACCGCCAACAAAGACGTCGCCAAATTCTGACCGGGCCATAACATGCGCGCCAGCCAGAGGAATGCCAGCCCGCCGGCTGTCCGGACAGCCCAGGCGAACAAGTGCCAGGCAATCGGCGCCTCGCCGAGCAGGTCGGATACCCACTGATAGAGCACGCCCATGCCCGGCCGATCGATCGAGTGCATCAGCGTCAGCGGTGTGCCGCTGACGCGCGACGCGGTCGTGAACCAATCGTCGTGATAAAAACCCAGCTCAGTCACCAGAGGGAGAAACGCCAGCGCCGAAACGAACACGACCAGGCAGACTGCCAGCCAGGGTTCGCCCAATCTGTTCCTGATCGTCAGCGCGCCGTTCATTTCGGATTGGTGAATTTTTGCAGGTCAGAAGGGTCGATGCCAAGCCCTTCCAGCAGATTTCGCAGGGTATTCCAGTGCACGCGCTCCCAGGCGGCGGGGCTGGCGTTGGAATTATGCGCCGCCAGCATGACGTTATCCAGCGCAAGCAGCGGTGAATCGAGCGGCAGCGGCTCGACCTCGAAAACATCCAGCGCCGCGCCGCCCAGCCCGCCGGATTTGAGCGCCGCGACCATCGCCGGCTCGTCGATGACCGGGCCGCGGGCAGTGTTGATGATCACTGCACCGGGTTTCACCAGGCTGAGCGTCTCGGCGTTGATCAAATGGTAACTGGTCGGATTGAGATCACAATTGAGGCTGATAAAATCGGACTGCCGGAGCAGCTCTTCCAATGAAACCATGCGAACGCCGTTTTCAAGCAGGAAGTCCGGCGCGATTGGGATAATGTCATTGCCAAGCAGGGTCATGCCAAACGCCCGCGCGCGGCGCAGCACAGCCTTGCCGACGTTGCCGACGCCGATCACGCCCAGGGTGCATTCGCTCAGCGAGCGTCCGGGCAGCTTTGCCCACACCCCCGCTTTCACCGCGCGGTCCATCCACTGAAGCTGGCGGCTGAAGGCGAGGATATAGCCCAGCACGCTGTCGGAGACTGGCAGGGTGAACGCATTCGGGGTGTTGCGCACCTGGATTCCCAACCGGGCAGCCGCGGCGCGGTCGATTGAGTCGACGCCGGTGCCCCATTTGGAGATCACCTTCAGGCGCGGCAGGCAGGCGCGCATGACCCGCTCGCTGTAGCGGTCGTCGCCGCAGACCGCCCCGTCAAACTGCCCGGCGTAGGCGAGGATCTCCTCTTCAGATAGCCTCTCGTGCACCTCTGGCTGGATGATCTCCAGGCCGTAGTGCGCGAACACCGGCTGAAACCTGTCCAGGTAGGGGATCATGTAAGGGGCGGAGAGCAGGATGGTTTTCGGCATAGGTTCCCTTCCAGAAAGTTTACTTGCTGGCCTTCAGGCGGTGGGCAAGGAGCAGATCTGCGATCAGAAAATCGTGCTCCTCATCGATGTCCATGGCTTCGGTCGCCTCGACCTCGAACAGGTACGGGCGCTCGCCGATGCGGTTGCGGCGCTGTTCCAGCGTCTGCCGGTTGAAGAGATAGATGCAGGAATTCTCCTCAAAAATGGGCGGCAGGTCCTGTGTGCGCAGGAGGATGTTGGGATTATGGTTGAGCGGGCGGGCCAGACCGTCCCACAGACGGGTTTGCAGGCGGGTGACCGAAAAAAGCGAATCGCAGGCGGGGTAATTCGCCAGCAGGGTCTGCACCGCACGCGAGATGGTTTCGGCGCGCAGCAGCGGATTGGTAGAGTGAGTCTGCAGGTACAGGTCCGCCGGCGCCTGAGAGGTGTCGTACATCAGGATTTCGTTCATCGGCACTGTATCAGCGGTCAGGTGAGCGGGACGCGGCAGCAGGCGCACGCGCGGATAGCCAGCGGCGATCCCTTCCATCAGCACCGGCGAATCTGTATCGACCACCACCTCCGAAATTTCAGCGCAGCACAAGAGCGTGTCAAGGATGTGCTGGTAGAGCGGCTTGCCCGCCAGGGGGCGGTAGTTCTTGCCCGGCACGCGCACCGATTGGTGGCGCATGGGCACAAGGGCGACGATTTTAAGATCCATTTAGCTCTCCCCTGCCTGATAGAATAAGTTCACAGCCTGATTCTACACCGGCTTTACCTTTCGCGGTCGTACAGGATTGGCTCCACCCGGCGCTGGCCGCCTGCCCGGGTAACAGCCGGCGCCTCGCCGGGGTAATAAAAGGTCTGCTTGAGCTGCCAGGTCAGCGGGCCGGAGCGGCGGTAGCCCTGGTAAGTGCCCCAGAACTGCATGTAGCGGAAGCGGGCGATGTTCAGCCACTCGCGGCTAAACTTACCCTCACCCGCCGCGGCGCGCCAGTCGTTCCAGGTGTTGCTGATCCACAGGCGCAGAAAATCAAGGTAGCGAAAGGTTTCCTGCGGATAGATCTGTTTGAAGGCCATCCCCTCGCGTCGGTAGCGGTTGTAAATCCCGCGCCAGGTTTCATTATGGACGTGAATAACCTCCGCATCAGCCACGTAGGATATAGCGTAGCCCTGCGCCTGCGTCCAGCGCGCCCAGGCCAGATCCTCCAATCCGGAGAGCAGCTCGTCGTATGGATGCTGCTCCCAGACCTGCCGGCGGATGGCGGCGTTGGCGTTGTTGCAGAAGGGATGCGCCTGTCTTTCAACCGGCTCATCCGGATACCAGCGGCGGAAGATTTGCAGCTCCGAGTATTTCGAGGTGAGCCCGCCGCGCTGTTTGCCGTAGGTCAGCGCCACCTGTGGATCCTCGAACGGTGTGAGGAGCAGCTCCAGCCAATCAGGGTAGACCGGATAAACGTGCGCGCTGGCCATCACCACCAGGTCGGCGCTGGCGCGGGCGATGCCGAGATTGAGCGAGCGTCCAAAACTGAAATCCTGCGGCTGGATGTGGACGACCTCGACCGGGTAGCGCGAAGCGATCGCCACGGTTGCGTCGCTTGAGCCCGAATCGACCAGGATGATCTGCACGTTGCGGGTGGTCTGCTCGAGGATGCCGGTCAGCAGGCGGCCGATGTGCTCCTCCTCGTTGTAAGCGCGAATAACGATCGAGCAATCTGGTTGGCTCATGTGCGTCGCTATTCCTCGTCCGTCAGCAGGAAATCGCCGCCGTGCAGCAGACCATTCACCAGCGCGCGCACGATCGCCGAGCGCCGGGGAGTCAAATCCTGCCAGGTCACCTCGCGACGCAGGCGCACAAAGCCGGGAGTCATGTCCTGGGTCAGCAGTCGGTCGAACGGCAGCGAGCTTTTATACAGCTGATAGTATAAAAAGCTGCGCGCGTTGCGCTGGAATTCCGGCGGCACTTCGATCTTCTCCGCCGCCAGCAGTTGCTCGGCTTTGCGCAAATGCGCCGGCGCACTCTCGGGCAGGAACACCGTCGGAAGCTGGGTGAAGCGTGCCCTGCCGCCGCACAGCACCGCCGCGCCCATGATGGCCGCTTCCAGCCCGATGGTCGAATTATAGACCATGACGAACTTCGAACGCTGGATCAGCTCGTACGAGCTGAAATATTCCTTTGGCGGCACGAAGAGCACGTTCGGCAGACGCTCGACCTGGTTTCGTGCGACCCAGTCGGCCACGCTCTCGCGGCTCTGCTTGCCGGGGCGGTCTTCATCGGGATGGGCGCGGATGACAAAGAAGGTCTCCGGGTGAGCGCGGATGATCTCCAGCGCCTGATCCAGCCAGGCGAACATGTGCGTAAAAATCACGTTGGCGTGGATCTGGCTGGTATCGAAGATCACGTTGGTGAACACCGGCACCACCTGCTTGAAATCAGCGATGCGCTGCAGCAGCACCGGCTCCAGGCTGCGCATCTCCGGCCAGAAACGGATGCCCGCCATGCTGAAATTGCCCTGCATGCGGTGTTCCAGGTACTGGTTCAACCGGCTTTCCTGCGCAGGCGAGAGGACAAAGTCCCTGGGAATATCGATCGGGTAAGCGGTAGCGTGCCCGCGGGTGAAGAAAGCGCTGAACGGCTGCAGACCCACCTCGTGGGTGACCACCCACAGCCCGCGCTGCCGGGCGATGTGACGGGCAACCGCCTCAGGGAAGGACACGCCGTTGAACACCACCACCCCGCGCGAATCGACCTGGTCGAGGAAGCCGGAAAATTCACGCGCCACATTCCAGGCCGAGTGGATGAACTGGCGATAAAGGTGACGGGTGTTCTCGTCATCTTTCAGGTGGTGGCGGCGCAGCGACCAGCGCAGCGAGGGCAGCGTCAGCTCTCCCAGCGGCAGCTCCTGCCAGACGAACTGCTGCATCTCCGGGACGCTCAGACCGTCAAGAGCCCCATCCAGCTCGGGATTTGACTGGGAATCAAACCATCTCACGCGCGCGTTGGCGTACAACCGTTGCGATTGCTTCACGCACACCGCGCAGGGCGGCGGGGCAGAGGGATCGTCCGCGTTAACGCCCAACTGGCACTGCTGCATGCCCGCCCGGCAGACGAAATGGATCACCGGCGCGCCGGCCAGACGCGCCGCCCAGCCTGCCAGCAGACTAAACGAAGCGTTCAGGCTCACCCAGGCCAGGCGGCTGGATGCGTTGAAGAAAATCAGCGGGCGCGCGTCGCCGTCGTCACCGGCATGGCGCTCAATCTGAGCCGCCAGCCGCGCGATGCGGCGGTTGTTCGCCGCCTGCAGCCCGCGCCGCTGAAGTCCGCTGATGATCCGCGACAACGTCCAGGTCATAAAGCTCAGTTGATAAAGCGGCGCAGCTTGCGCATCGAGGGGATTTCGCTCTCGTACACCTTCTTCACACCGTCGCCGAGCGCCATTTCACTCACTCGCACGTACTTGACCAGCCGCTCGAAGCCGCCCGGCTCGACCGAGGCGGCCTGGTCCGAGCCCCACATCGCCCGGTCCAGGGTGATGTGGCGCTCCACCAGGCAGGCGCCCAGCGCCACCGCCACTGCCGAGGGGATCAAACCGACCTCATGGCCGGAATAACCGATCGGGCAATCGTACTCGGCTTTGAGGGTGGAGATCATGCGCAGGTTCAACTCTTCCGGAGGGCAGGGATAGGCGCTGGTGGTGTGGCAGATGACCAGCTTATCATGATCGAGCAACGGCACAGCAGCGCGGATTTCATCGATGGTGGACATTCCGGTCGAGAGGATTACCGGACGCCCGAAGCCGCGCAGCTTCCTCAGCAGTCCGTGATCGGTCAGGGCGGCAGAAGGGACCTTATAAGCGACCGGGTTGAACGGCTCCAGGAAATCCACCGAGGGCTCATCCCAGACCGACGCAAACCAATCGATCTCGATCTCCCTGGCGTAACGGTCGATCTCTCGATACTCTCTCTCGCCAAATTCGATTTTATTTCGGTACTCCAGGTAGGTGATGTATCCCCAGGGGGTGTCGCGCATCTGATCGCGCTGATCGGGCGGCGTGCAAAGCTCAGGCGTGCGCTTTTGAAACTTGACCGCATCCACGCCAGCGTGCCGGGCCGCATCCATCAGGCGTCTGGCAATCTCGATATCTCCATTGTGATTGATGCCAATCTCTGCAACGATATAAACGGGGTAATCATCACCGATCCAGCGATTTCCAATTTTCACAGCTTTCGCCATATTGACTCCTTATCAGATTTTCCTGCGGGGAGGTGAGCAGGGGAATGATACCTTTGGCCGCACCGACCGTCAATGACCGCCGGCTGTGGCGCTATTCTTCTGAAGAATTAATTCGCACAACTCGCGCACCGCGCCGAAGCCGCCCGGCTTGTTCAGCACCAGATCGGCGGCGCGGATTACGTCCGTCTGGGCGTCGGCGGTGACCACCGCGCAGCCGACCAGCGGAAAACAGGGCATATCGTTCAGGTCGTTGCCTGCGTAGACGACCTGCTTCGGGTCAATCTTCTTCTCTTCCAGATAGTTCTTCAGGATCGCGGCCTTGTCCTGCGCGCCCTGAATCAGCGGGACGCCGATTTTTCGGCAGCGCGCTTCGACTGCCCGGTCGGTCTCCGAGGAGATCACAATCACCTCCACGCCCGAACGCATCAGCGCATGCAGCCCCAGGCTGTCCGAGCGGTAGGCCGCCACGTACTCGTGGCCGTTGGCATCCACCCAGACGCGGTTGTCGGTCATCACTCCGTCGAAATCGAAAACGACCAGGGCGGTTCTATCCGGCAGCTGTCGACGACGTCGGCCCGGCGTAACCATCTCCAGCCCACCGTTGAAGACCAGCCACTCGGCGCGCTGCCAATCGGTCAGGTTGTCGATGTCGACCGTGAAGCGCGGGTCGACCATGACCGGCAGGATGACCCTGCCGCTCATCGATCCCTGCTCTAAGATCGTCGTGCTGCGGATGGCGTCGATGTGCCCGGTCTGCCAGTAGACCGGCGGCAACTTCTGGCGCGGCGCGTTGTACGGCTCGGCCAGCCCGGCCACCTCGAGCAGGTTTTTCAATTGACCGGTGTAGGGATCGACGCGCCACATTTTGTGCGGATTCTGCCCGGCCGGGACGACCCCGCGCACCGAATCAGCATTTGGATGGGAGAGCAGGATATGCACGGCCTCGTCCACCAGCCCCATCGGGCGGATCGGCGAGGTCGGTCGAAGCTGCACCACCACCTCCGGCGCGTAGCCCTCGTTCTCAGCCAGCCAGCTCAAGGCGTGCTGAAACACGGGCAGGTCGGGGGTGTCGTCCTGAGCCAGCTTCGCCGGGCGTAAAAAGGGCGTTTCGGCATTGTACTGGCGAGCGACCTCGGCGATGCGCTCATCGTCGGTCGATACGACCACCCGGGTGACCGTCTCGGCCCTCACCCCCGCGGCGATGCTGTAAGCGATCAGCGGATGCCCGGCGAAGGGACGGATGTTTTTGCGCGGAATGCCCTTCGATCCTCCGCGTGCCGGTATGATAGCCAGGACTTCCGTTCGTCTCACCATGCTGTCCATCCTCCGTCCACGATCAGATTGGCGCCGGTCATGTAGCTCGAAGCCTCTGAGGCGAGGAAGAGCAGCGCCCCGTTCATTTCATCCTGGGCGGCCATGCGGCCCATCACCGCACGGTAGGTGTAATTGCTCAAGAACGGCTCCTCGTGCTGGTTATATACTCCGCCAGGGGTGAGCGCGTTGGCGCGGATCTTCCTGCCGGCGTAATAGGTCGCCAGGTAGCGGGTCAGACCGAGCACGCCGGCTTTGGTCACCGAATAGAAAACCGGCTTGTACTGCGGCGGCTGACCGGGTCGCTCGTAGATACGCTGGTCCGGCCCGACTAGACCGTAGGTCGAGCAGATGTTGATGATCACGCCGTGGTCCTGTTCCAGCATGGGCTTGACCGCCGCCTGGGCGCAGAGGAACATGCCGGTCAGGTTGACGTCCAGCGCCTGGCGCCAGGCATCCAGCGGGTAGGTTTCGAATGCGTTCGAAGCCTGCTCTGCCTGGTGCTGAGAGTCGAACTTGGGGTCCATCGCGGCGGAGCAAACCAGCACGTCCAGCCTTCCGAAACGGTTGAGCGCCGCTGCAACCATCTCCTCGGTCGAGTTCGGGTCGGTCACGTCCAGGCCGACGCCTATGGCGGTATACCCGTCCTTCTCCAGGGTTTCAGCCTCGGTGATGGCAGCCATGCGGTTGAGATCCGCCACGACCACGCCGGCGCCGGCCTGCGCGAGCGTGCGGCAGAACTGCCGGCCGAGCAGCCCTGCCCCGCCAGTGACTACAGCCGCCTGCCCATCCATGCGGAATTTATCCATTATATTGCTCATCCATGCCGTCCTTTTCGACAATTAATTCTAGTTGATGCAAGATTCGGGCAGAACTTTATATGCACACCTCGCGGCGGGATTGCTCGGACTCGTGCACAGCCAGGGCCATTTTCAACACCCGGATGCCGTCGTCCAGGGTGCACACCGGCGGCTCTTCACCGCGCGCAACGCGCAGAAAATGGCGCATCTCCTCCAGGAACAGGTCGTTGCGCTCGAAGCCGGCCGGCGGGGATTGACTCTCCCAGCCGTCGCTGCCCTCGCGATAGACCTGCAGCGTCCCGTCGGCGTTATCCCAGCGTAAAGTCCCCTGCGTGCCGATGATCTCCAGACGGTGAACCGGCGGCCGCTGAACATAATTCAAATGCAGGCTGCCGTATGCGCCGCCGTTGAAGCGCAGGCTGATTTCAGCAACGTCCTCCACGCCCAGTTCCAGGTCGCTCAGGCGCCCGCTCATGGCGTACAGCGACACGGCCTCGCCCAGCAGCCAGCGCAGGTAATCCAGCGGGTGGCAGAGGGTCAGCACCACCCCGCCGCCCAGCTCGGGGCGGGCGGCGTAGCTGTTGCGGTAATCCTCCCAGGGGTGCCAGCCGGGCAGGTACTCGCCCCAGTGGGCGCGGGCCGAGATCGGCCGCCCGATTTCACCGGAAGCTAATAATTCTGCGGCTTTCTGCAGGGTGGGGTGGTAGCGGAACTGGAAGGCGACCAGCGCCTGCCCGCCGCCGCGCTGCAGCGCGGCCTGCAGATCGGGCAGGTGCCGCAGCGAATGGGAAACGGGCTTTTCGATCAGCAGATGACAGCCAGCCTCCGCCGCCGGGATGGCGACGTCGAGGTGCAGCGCGGTCGGGTTGGCGATGATGACCGCGTCGGGCTCGTGAGCCAGCGCGTCGCGCAGGTCGGTCTCGACAGTAAAGCCTTCCAGTTCATCGGTCGGCAGCGTGGAGCGCCTGGAGCGGTAGAGGAGGATGTCCCGCTCGCCCAGGGCAAGCAGGTTGCGCATGTGCCGCCTGCCGATCGAGCCAAAACCTGCGATCAGGAATTTCATTGACCGTCCTCCAATAAAGATAGCAGGAACCTGCCGGTGCGCGCGCCAGCCGAGCCGTCGGTGAAGGTCACCTCGCGGTCGATGAAGCTTCGCCGCGCCTCTTCGTCCGCCTGCGGATTGCGCAGGTAGAAATCAACCGCTTCGCGGACTTGCTCTACGTTCATGGCCACCCGCCCGGCGCCCGCCGCGCGGAAGCGCTGGTGAGTGGGCCATTCACCGATCTCGGCCAGGGAGAGCGAGAACTTGCCCGGAGCGTTCCAGCCACCCGGCGTGTCGATGCACACGCTGACGATCGGCCGTCCGTGCAGCGCGGTTTCGACCACCATGGTCGAGTATACCGTCAGGAACACATCGGCGTAAGCCATCATCGACGCTTTCTCAGGCATATCCTCCCCTGAATAATACCCCAACTCACCGCCGAGCGGGACTGGCTCAACCAGGTGCACATGGGGCAATTCCGCCGCAAGCTGACGGACGCGAGCGGCTTCCTTTTCATACAACGAACCGGGGATGAAATGGTTCGGGTGCAGCCGGATGAGCAACTGGCAGGGCTGCGCCAGCGAATCGCCGCTGACCAGGCGGGCCAGCGCCTCGATATTCGGGTAATTGGGCGAAAAGGTGACAAAACTCGAGGCGTAAGCCAGTAATTTGCGCTGCGGATCCAGTCCGTGTAGGGCGAAGTACTCCTCGCGCGGGATCAGCCACTCTTTACGGAAATATCCGTCGTACGAAGGAATGCCGGCGATGTTGACCCGCTCGGGCGGCCAGTCTGAGCCAAGCACCAGCTCATCTTTCTGGATCTGCGACCAGCAGGTAGCCCAATCCACCGGCGAGCCGGGAAGCCGGTAGCTCGACGGATTATCCCAGCCGACGATGGCCGCGGCAGTTTTTATTCCGCGCCGGGTTGCCTCGCGCAGCAGGTAGCGGTCCCACCGCCAGCCGGGTGTACTGGCAATCACTAATTCCGGCTGGTACTTGTCGAACAGGTCAGCGTAGATGTCCGGCGTGAAGCGCATCTGCGAGCGCACCAGGGCGCGACGGGCCAGGCGCGAGCGGCGCAGCACGAAAGTGGCGGCCTTGATGAACGGCATCAGCAGCTTGCCGCCGCGCGAGGTCTCGTAGGACATCTGGCGCATGTGCCCGTCCATGGCGTTGGTGTTGATCCGGTTGGAACCGCCCATCCAGCGCAGGAAGTGCAGCCAGTACTGCCAGCTGTGATGGCGCTGCTCGAAGTATTCGCGCGCCTGGTGCATGCGCAATCCCTCGACGGTCAGGCCCGGCTGGCCGAATCGCTGGTTGATCTGTTCGCGCAGGCCGTCGTCGGTCAGCAGGACGACCTCGACGCCGGCCGAAAGCAGGGTCGGCAGGACGTCGCTCTGCAGAAAATAAACCACCGCTAAGCCGTGATCGGCGCTGATGAAAATTCGTTTAGAAGGCATACCGTAATGGTTGATCTCCACTCATTATTTTAACTTCGGTCGTAATACCAGCGGAAAATGGCATCATACAATCCGAGCAGTACGCGCCGCAGGGGAGGAAAATCCACCAGCCTGCGGCGCTTCTCCGTTTGTTTACCCTGCCCGCCCTGTACTCCGCGCAGGGTATTGCTCAAATTCATGGCGAAGGGCTCAACCGGCATCAGGCGCAGGTAGCCAGCTTGGTTCATGCGCTGGTCGAGCTGCTTGACCTGTCCCATCGGGCGGTCCATGCTGAAAGGCAGGAACTGCGCCAGGACCTCCTTGCGCGCCAGAAACTGCCAGTGCGATCCCCCCGCCACTGCGCTGATCCCGCGGTAGGTGATGCGCACATCCTCGCTGGTCTCGTAATGCCGGCGGATCTCTTCTTCGCTCTGCCCCAGGCTGAGGTCGAACTCCAAAAAGGTCTGCCAGGGGATGAACTGCCCGCGCTCCAGTTGCGCTCCAGAATCTGCCTCTGCCCAGGCCAGCGTGCTGGTGTAGAACTCCGGATTGGTGCGAAAGGGCCGCGCGGTGACCATGCCGACCCTGGGGAAGGTTTCCAGGATTTCCACGCTGCGGCTGAGCCAGCCCGGGTAGAAGAGCACGTCGCTGTCGGCATAGACGATCAGCTCGCCGGGCGCGCCGCCGAAGATCTGATTCCAGGCGCCGCCCTTGCCGAGGTTTATGCTGGAGAGCAGCAGATACTGGATGCGGCCTTCGCGCTGTTCCGCGAGCAGCCAGTCCTGCACCTCGGCGCAGGAGCCGTTGTCGAAGACCATCAGATCGAACGGCAGGCCGGCATCCGTGCGCGCGCTCTGCAGGCAGACCTTGAGCACCTCCAGCGTCTCGGCGTAGAAGCCGCTCTGGAAGGGGATGTAGTTCAACACCGCGAGCGTGATCCTTTCGGGTCTGGCTACTTCGCTGACAAACTTGGCGGGGTTCTGACCAACGCGCATACATCGCTCCTATGGTTTTTTACCGCTGAGACGCAGAGAACGCAGAGGGGGCATCACCTCAGAGAACACAGAGAGCACAGAGGATGATAGGGTAAAGAGAGAATTTTTAACCATACCCATTTCTCAATCGATGAATCCCATTCTTTAACATTTTTACGTTGAAATTGATCAACAGTCCGGTCGTCCAGCCTCCTAGCTTGAGGTACGATAAGAGTTGCGCTTTGTGAATCGGAAGAAGCTGTTCGACCGATTTCAGCTCGACCACAACTTTCGAATCTACCAGGAAATCCAGCCGATAACCACACTCCAGGTGTATCCCTTTGTAGGCTATCGGAAGGGGCTTCTGACGTTCGAAGGGGATACCGCCCAGGATTAATTCATGGCAAAGACATTCTTCATATGCGGACTCCAATAATCCAGGACCAAGGATCTTATGTACCTCGATCTCAGCCCCAATGATTTTCTGGGTGAGAGTATTGATCTGATCTACTTCTGGATGGATGGCGTCCATATCTTTTTCTTGATTTTTTCCTCTGTGTCCTCTGTGGTGATATTATCCATTCCCCAGCCGAATTTTGCGAATTTCAGAATAGGCCTTCAATGGATGGAACCCGGCATAAAACAGCCAGCCAAGGGATTCGGATCGCAGCCGCACCAGCGGGAAGATTTCCACTTCGCGCCAGAGGCGCTTCCAGGTGAGCGGCTGGCGGAGGATTTTGCCGTTCTCGATCCGGCGGGAGCAATCGCGCAGCAGGAAGCGGGTATACATCCGCCCGCCGGCCAGACGCACGTTTTCAAAGGTTTCCGGCAGGCGGTAATGCGCCTGTCCGCCGGGCAGGTGTGAATAATCGTGGTTTTGATGGATGATGAAAATATCCCGGGTGGCGTCGATGGTCGCCCAGCCCATGCGGCGCGCCCAATAGATCATCCAGTTATCCCAGCCGGCCCGGCCGATGGCAAAATCGGGCATCTCGCGGAAGGCATCGCGCGGGAAGATGAAATAATCGCTGCCAGCCGGCGGATGCAGCCTGCCCTGCTTCCGCGCCCGCTCGCGCAGGGCAGCTTCCCAGCCGGTATCGAAGGAGAGCGGAGCGGTTACGTCCAGATCCCAGCGCTGACCCACCAGCAGGAATCTGCGCTGAGTTTCCATGACCGTGCGCGCGGTGTGAATAAAGTCCGGCAGAAGGAGGATATCCGCGTTGACGTACGCCAGCAGCGGGCTGTCGCTGTGCTGGCGGGCGAGGTCGAACAGGCCGCTGACCAGCGGGGTGCCTTCCCGGTTGCGAGGCACATCTGGAATGTGGCGCGCCCCGAACTGTCCGGTAGCCTCGGCCGCCCCCACTTCATCACCCAGGACGATCACCGCTGCATCGTCGCCCAACTCCCGCCAGTTCGCCAGCGCGTTGCGCTGGATGGCGGCAATGTGCGGGTTGGTGAAGGGCTTTGGAGCGGTGAAAATGGTCAGGATCGTCATAATAATACCTTGCGCCACGGTTCAGATAGAACCGTCCGGAAAACGCTCATCGATGTCGTCAAACTTATGATGTTTGACGCTCGCGTTGATCTCAGCCAGTTCAGGATGCGCCTGCCAGATCTCCAGCACATCCAGCCAGGTGAAGTCCCGCCGCCCGCCGAGCAGCTCGAACAGCCGCTGCACCACCACCAGATCTTCGGGCGTGTCGACCGTCCAGCGCAGGTGACCGCAGTCCTGCTCAGCATCGACCACGCGGACGTGGAAACGTCCCGGCACAGAATAGAGGTAGGGCATGACGTGCTCGCGCTCGTGCGGCTGGCCGGCTTCGCGCCAGGCGCGTTCCAGCGCCGCGAAGGTGCACACCTCGGTATCCAACCCGATTGGATAGGTGCGCTTCCAGGGCGGCGGCAGGCGGTTGGCGCTGAAATCGGCGCCGGAGGTGAGCAGGTCGTCGACCGTGCGGTCGATCACCCACGGATCGATCAACGGGCAGTCGGCGGTGACACGCACGACAACATCCGCGCGGTACTGGCGCGCCGCCTGATAGAACCGGTCGAGCACGTCGTAGAGGCTGCCGCGAAAGCAGGGTATTTGCCGCTGCTTACATAATTCTGCAGCCAGGTCGTCCGACGTGTCGGTGGTGGTAGCGACCACCACCTCGCTGACGGTCTTCGCCATTCGCACCCGCTCGACCACATGCCAGAGCATCGGCTGCCCGGCAATATCCTTCAGAATCTTGCCCGGCAGGCGGCTGGAACTCATCCTCCCCTGGATGATGGCGACAACCCGCGGGGTGTGCTCGGACCGGGTCATAATGCTACCCCATTCTGTGATGACGAATGCAAGTCGAGGGCAAGCTGGTAGGCTTCGAGCAGCTTCTGGAAGTTGCGCGGCCAGTCAGCGCGCTGCTCGGCCAGCCGGCGGGCGGCGGCGCCCATCTCGGGCAGCTGGCTGCGCTGCTGATACGCCTGCAGAATGCAGTTAGCGAGCGCTTTCTCGCCGCCGTCGGGGAAGAGCCAGCCCTGCTCGCCAGGGGTGATCCACTCACAATTGCCGGGGATGTCCGAAACGATCACCGGCAGCCCGCTGGCGAGGGCTTCCATCAGCGACACCGACGAGCCGTCGCTGTGTGAGGCGCTCACGTATAAATCAGCGCTGCGGTAGTAGTCAGGTAAATCGTTCTGGCTGATCTGCCCGGCGAATTGGACTCGGTTGAGCACTTTGTTTTTCCTCAAGATATTCTGCAGCAGCCTTTCCTGTGATCCGCCGCCGAGCAGTAACAGCCGCAAATCGGGGATCTGCCTGGCGGCTCGGGCAAAGCCGCGCACGAGCACATCCACCCCGTAGACCGGCTCCCAGGCTCGCATGGAAATGATGACGAATTTATCGCGCCAGCCAAGCCACTCGCGGATATCCGCGTAACTGGCGCTGGTGAACCGCTCCAGATCCACTCCCCAGGGGAAGAGCACGCACCGCTCGGCAGGGAAGCCCAGCTCAACGGCTTTTTCCCGCACGGTAAGGCAGTCGCCGGTAAAGACGGTAGTTCGTTCCAGGGTATAGGCGGCTGCCCAGCGCACCAACGCCGAGCGCTCAGCCTCGTAGAGCAAATCCGATCCCAAGGACATGGTCACCAGCGGCTGAAAACCGGCGGCAGCCGCGAGGAAGGCGGTCGAATGGACCGGCCCGGCGTGGATCAGGTCGGGCTGGACTTCGCGGATCACCCGGCGCAGGTCGCCTATCAGCGCCAGGCTTTGCAGCCAGCTCACCGGTCGCTCTCCGCCCCGCCAGTGGATCTGGGTGATGCTGGGCGGCAAACCGCGCTCCTCGAGCTTCCTCCCGCGTCTCTCCAGGCGCAGCCAAAAAACCTCATGCGAGGTCTCTGCCAGCGCGCTCAAGAAGCGGTGGTCGTGAGGCGAGAAGTTGCGAGAGAAGTAAATTACTTTAGCCATTCAAAGCATCTTTATGGGTAGTATGCTTTTGACAAAAGAAATTAAGCGATTAAATCAGTCCAGCGGATTTCCTTACCCCGGGGGATATTTACCGCGGCTTTTGTGCCAAGCGCCTTACTCAACTCCGGAGGTAGTATTGCTCCACGGACTGCCGGGCGCAGTACGTCTATCATCTCGCGGGTGAACACCTCGCCGGCCTGGATATCGCGTGCAGCGCGCAGGCAGCGGCGCTGAAGCACGACCGTTTCCTGTTCATTGTCAGCGACGGTCTTGTCGCCCGAGCCGAGGGCATACTCCAGCTCGCGGGTGCGCTTGACCATCTCTTCCCAGGCGTTGGCATCCAGGGCAAAGGCATGGTCCGGGCCTTCGCGGCTGTTGTCGTCGGTGAAATGCTTCTCCACCACCCGCGCCCCCAGCGTAACCGCGCCGAGCACGGCGGCATGCCCGGGCGTATGGTCAGACAGGCCAAGCACCACCTGAGGGAACATAGCCGCGTAGGTTTTGAGCACCCTCAGGTTGACGTACTTGAAGTTCTCCAGACTGGCGGTGTAATTGGTGTTGCACTGCATCAACACAAGCTGCGAATTGTGCGCCAGCACGGTGTGAACCGCCCGCTGTACCTCACCGATGTCCGCCGCGCCGGTGGCCAGCATGACCGGCTTGCCCTTTCTGGCGATGCGCTCGATCGCTTCCAGCCAGTCGATCTCGCCCGAGCCGATCTTGTAGACCGGCATGTACGCATCGAGGAAGTCGATCGCATCGAAGTCGTAAGGCGCTGAAAAATAGTCGATGCCGACCTGATCGCAAACCTCTTTCAACTCGTACGTCCACTCAAACGGGATAGAGGCTGATTTGTACACCTCGAAGACCGATTTCTTCCAGGTCGACTGGTGAGACTGCTGCCCACCCAGGGATTTGAAACCATAGTCTGAAACAATCTTCGGCGCGGAGAAGTTCTGAAATTTCGCCGCGTCTGCCCCGGCCTGCTTCGCCAGACGGATCAAGTATTTTGCCCGCTCCAGGCTGCCGTCGTGGTTGGCCGCAATGTCGGCAACGAAATAGGTCGGGTTATTTTCACCAATCAGGCGGTTGCCAATCTTGATTTCCATAAAATCCTCCTTCTCACTGTCGATGAAGCGGAAAATGGGTGAGCTTAGTGCCTCCGCGCAAGGTCGCGAACCTGCTGCGGATAACAGCTTTGGTACTGTTCAAAGAAACGCTGCAAGCACTCCGTCTGACCCGGCGGAGGTTGACCCAGCGCGGTGGTCAGTTTATCGGTGCGCAGGCGCAGGTCAGGCGAGCGGACAGCCCGCAGGCCGCTCTCGCGCACCGAGACCGGCCGGATCAGACTGCCGTCCAATCCAAATCGTTCCGCCACAGCCAGACCGAAAGCATGCTTTGTCAGGGATTGGCTGCTAACTACATGATACAGCCCGCCGCAGCCGAGTTCGTCCAGGCGCAGGAGGATTTCCGCCAGGTGGGTGACCTCCAGCGGGCAGAATTGCACATCGACGAAACCCAGTACCGGTTTCCTTTCAGAGAGGTTGTAAAAAAAGAATTCTGCCAGGCTGCGCTTGCCGAACAGACTCCAGCCGTAGAAATTCAGCCGGGCGACCAGCGCCCCGGGAAGCTCCTCCAGCACTGCGTGCTCGCTGGCAAGCTTGCTGCGCGCATACACGCTGCGCGGGCTGGGCTCATCTTCCTCGCTGTAATCGCCTCGAAGACCGTCGAACACCGCATCGGTCGACAGATGGATTAATCTGACTCCGCGCGATGAGCAGGCTTTTGCCATGCTGCGCGGCAAATCCACATTAATCCGCCAGGTCTGTTCTGGCATCGACTCGCAATCGTCGATGTTCGCCAGTGCCGCAGCATTGAGCAGCAGCGCAGGCTGAACCTGGTCGAGCAGGTGCTCGATCTCGCCTGGCCTGGCGAGGTCGGTCTGAACCACGGGGAAGCGCGCACCCGGCAGAGGGTGGCTGTTGACCACGCCCGTCAGCTCGTGCTGGCGGTAAAACCGCAGGCAAAAATTCAGCCCCAGCAAACCGCTGGCGCCGGTCACCAGGATGCGCGTCATTCCAGTGTGCCCCGCCTGTAACTTTCTTCGATTGGACGGATGATTTCGCGAATTTGCTCCACCGACAGCCACTTATCGTTTGTGTTGCTGGCGTAGCGGAAACCGTCTTGGAGCAGCTTGCCGCGCGCCTGCCATTCGCGCCCGAACCAGAAGGCCTCCGCTGGCTGGACAACGTACATATCATCCACATCCACCGTGGCGCGCGCTTCATCTTCGGAGATGAGTACCTCGTGCAGCTTCTCGCCCGGGCGGACTCCTATCGTGTCAATTCGCGCCTTGGGCGCCACCGCTCTGGCCAGGTCAATCACCTTCATACTGGGAATCTTCGGGACGAACACCTCGCCGCCCAGCATCTGCTCGGTGCAGGCGATCACAAAGCGCACTCCCTGTTCCAGCGAAACCCAGAAGCGCGTCATGCGCTCATCGGTGATGGTGATCACGCCGCTTTCGCGCTGCTTGAGAAAAACCGGCACGACGCTGCCGCGGCTGCCGACGACGTTTCCGTAGCGCACGCAGCTAAAGCGCGTAGCGGTACCGCCGGCGTAACTGTTGGACTGCACGAACAGCTTTTCAGCCGCCAGCTTGGTGGCGCCGTAGAGATTGACTGGATTGACCGCCTTATCAGTACTCAAGGCGACCACTTTAGTCACGCCGGCATCCAGCGCAGCCTCGATCACATTGCTGCTGCCGAGGATGTTCGTCTTGATCGCCTCCATCGGGTTGTACTCACAAGCCGGCACCTGCTTGAGGGCCGCCGCATGGATGACAACGTCCACACCGTTGAACGCGCGCCGCAGGCGCTGCTGGTCGCGCACATCTCCGATGAAGTAGCGCAGGCTCTTATGCTCGAAGCCCGCCTGACGCATTTCATGCTGCTTCAGCTCGTCGCGGCTGAAAACGATGAGTTTCGCAGGTCGCACCTCATCCAACATGATACGGATAAATTTTTTCCCAAAAGAGCCGGTTCCACCGGTCACCAATACAACTTTATCGCTCCAATCCATCATGTAAGCCTCATTCTGTTTTCGTGGGGATGAGAATATCGGGCAATCCGGCGGCCAATCCATCCACAAGATCGTCCGACCACATCGCCAGCGGGGTGGCTGCCTCGCGATAATACTGGTGGGCTGCGTGGTTGAAAGCGGGCAGCAGCCTCCACGGATTGCAGAAGCTTTCGATCACCTTCTGGCGCCCAGAGTATCTCTCGATCAGCACCGCCATCTGCCAGCCAACTGTATACCAGGGTCCCTGCACACCGAAGAATTCGAAACCGGTCTTCATCGCCGCTTCGCCGCGCAATACTCCTTTGAGCACCTCCAGGAGGAATCCGTTCAGGCGCGTCAGGTCTTGATCAAATTTTTCAAGGTCAGCGTCCCAACGCTGACGGTCTTCTACCGGGCTGTCGGCATGTGGATGGACCCCCGGTCCCCCTGCCGCCGCCAGCATTGCCAGGCCCTCTCCTAAGGCGGTCAGCCATTCGATCGAATTTCTTTGAGCCTCGGGCAGAGCATTCCATTCGCTGCATTCCTGCCAGACCCGCTCGATGGACGCGTACCCGACGTGATGAAGTTCGTGCGCCAGGGTGTTGATAAAGCGGTCAGAATCCAAATTTGGATCCAGGTAAAGGAATATTGCCGGGTCGGTATCCAGATCGAAGACAAAACTGTTCGTCTTTGGCTTGATCACCGGATAGATTGTGGCGCAGATATTCGCCCTGTCCGGCAGGTAAGCTTTTGCCCGCCTGACCGATTCCGACAAATCAGCCGACTTCCACATGTCGAGCGTGTCGAGCAGGTCGTAGGCATTTTCGAGCAGTTCATCGCTCATCACAAACTCAAGGAATTCACCATCGGTGAAGGCCCGCCCCATACTGGCTTCACGCTGTTTCAAGCGCTGGTAGCCCTCGCTAGCAAACAATGACTGGCAGTCTTCAGGCTGGATTGCGTGCTTTTCCATGCGGCGCATAATTATCTCAAAAACACCGTCAGCCTGATCGGTTACCATTGTTACCGAGAAACTCCTTTGCATCACCTTAGTCCCCTCTCTTGTTTGCCACGGTCCGCGAATTTTCAAAGGATTTTTGCAGGATGATAAGTGGATACTGACCGTTTATGCCAAAATAATGGGGAAAATGCTCCTCCAACCTGTATAGCACCCGCAGCAACAACTTCCCGCCAAGCGCCTGGTGAATAACCGCCCGTAAAAACCGCACGCTTACGCTTCGCCAGACCTGGATTGTCAGGTCAAGGTCGGGCAATTCTCGCCTCAGCCAGCCGGCGTCGAGTTTTTCGACGAATGTGCCAGTTGGCTGCTTTTTGGAGGCCTCCTCGGATTCAGTCTGCTGGTTACACTCGGACCGCCGAGGATTTTTAATCTTTGACCAGATCCTCCCCAGCCACTCCATCCACCGCACCAGCCAGATGGAGCGGCGCATCAGGCGCGAATCCGTCCAGCCGTTGACAATCACAGCCGAGCCGCCGGGCGCCAGCACACGCTCCAGCTCGTAGTAAGCCTTCTTCTGCTCGCCAAGCGGTAAATGATGCAGCGTGTGCAGCGACACTGCGCCAGCAAACACCTTCCACTTAAAGGGCAGGTTGGCGACATCCGCCACAACCATTAGTCCGTGTTCTCCGAGCCGCTTACGGGCTTCCTGCAGCGCCAGGATCGAAATATCAACACATACCCGATGTCCATATCCCGAGGAGTAGGTCAGGTATTCCGGGTACTGCACAGGCCCAGAGCCCGCATCCAGCAGGTAGCGCCCGTTGGGCATCAGGTGGCGGTTGATCCTCAGGTGACAGCGGTGAATATACTCGCGCGACACCGGACGAAGATCTTCGTAGCGCGCGTTTTGATACAGGCCTTCGCTGACGGTTTGCCAGCCGACCTGATCGTAAAATTTTCGCACCTGCTGTTTGATCTCTGCGTCAGGCATCGGAATCACCCAAAATTGCTATCTCTCATTCCCGTTTAATTCTTCTTTGCTCCAATCAATTGGATCTCCGACCAGGTATCGGAAAGTTTTCTCGTATAGATCGCTTCCCTTACCATTAAGAACCGTCTCGATTGGGCTGACCTGATAATCATCCCACATACGGGTCAGGTGCCAGGGATAAGGATGGGGGTAATCGAAGAAAAATCGGTAGGCGTACTGCCAGGCGCTCTGCACCTGTTCTTTATTCAGGCGATATTCAGCAGGATTGGTGAGCATGTGCCCGAGCAGCTTGAAGTAGGAAACCCAGGAGTCCGGATCGTGAGTGAAGCCGTGCTCGCGGTAGTGCGTCTTACCGGCGACCACCACAGGCACACCCATCATCGCCATCTCCATACCAACGGTGGTGGTATAGACCAGGCCGATATCCGCCGATTCCATCAGGTCGTAAGTGTTGACCTCGTCCTGGGGTTTAATCAGGTGGATGTTCTCCGGCAGGCGCGGCAGCACCTCGTGGACGACGTCCACCATCGACTGCCCGTGAGTCAGCACCTCGCCGGGATGCACACGGATGACCAGCTGCACGTCCGGGCGTCCGATGAAATATTGCACCGTGCGGCTGAGCCATTCGGACATGCTGCGCGAAAACACCTGCCGCCCAAGCGTCAGGCTGTCCCCGAGCACGTTAGTCGCCAGCAGCACAAGCGGCCGCTCGTCCAGATTAAGCCTGGTGCGAGCCTGCCTTCCGCCCTGCGGAGGCACACCCTGCCAGAGCCGGGCAAAATTTTCCCAAAGCGTAGCGCGCTGGCGGGCCATCATCAGCGATTTCATCCGGTTCAACTGGTCTTCTGTTAATGGTACATCCTTTTTCGCTTCCCAGAGCTTGCCGGTTTCCTGGCGCATCACCTCGCCGTTTTGCGCCACCCAGATGCGTTGGCGTTGATCGCTGAATTCGTAGGTGACAGACGGGATGCGCAGGTGGCGCGCCACGCGGTAGACGATGCCCATCTCCTGGATGGTACCGTTGGGGACTATGACCACATCCGGGCGGTTGGTGCGCAGCCAGGCCAGTGCCGCCTGGGCCATTTCGCGGTTACGGTTGTAGCGCAGTTTATAGATATCGCATTCCTGGTCGATGTCTTCGACCTGCAGGGTGTACTGAGAATCGTATAACGACACTTCGTCGACGGCATTGACCAGCACATCGGGCAGGGGCATGTACGGGGCGCGGTTGCTCAGAAAAGAAACCACCTCCATCACCGGTTTGGCCTGCTCAAGCACTTTCTTGGCATAGGCATTCTGGCGGCGAAGATCGAACAGATTGATCTCGCTCTTCCAATCGGCATACGGCAGGTAGCCAAAGGTGACTTTGTGTCCCTGGGCGGCAAGAGCCACGCCCATCAGCGCCGCATGCTCGATCCAGTAATGCAGAGAAGCGAAAATGAAGACCTTCTTCCCAGGTCGAGCAACCTGCCGCAGTTGATCAACCTGCGGGATGATATTGGGCAGTTCTGCCTGCAACTGCCGCAAGGAAAACCGGCTTTTCAGCGGCCCCCCGCGCTGCCTGACCAGCCAGTAGAGCTCGGCCGTGAATGGAATCCCACCCAAAATGCGTTTTACGGTGTCTTTGCCTGAAGGAGCCATACCTACCCTATCTTGCCTCAATTTCCCATTTAAGCAGCGGCCGCACAGCGCCAAGGCGCTGCTCAGGCCACTGCATACCCGGCGCGCCAGCCGCATCCACGCTGAAGGTCAAGGCCTGCTCGTCCTGAAAATAGCGCCGGATGCGGTAGGAGCTGGCATTTATGCCCACCACAAAACGGCCTTCGTTGAGCAGATTGGCCGGAACCGTACAGCGGCTGATGTAACTACCCGGCTGGCGCGTCGCATACCGTTCGTACATCTGAGGTTCGTCCGTGTCGAACGATGTGAAAATATACTCCCCGCGCGTGCTCAGCAAATAAATGCCCACGCGCAGCCCCGGGATTGGCGCGCCCAGACGATACTCGACTTCGAGCGTCAGCGGATCAATCGAGCGCACCGTATTAACCACCTTTCCCTGTCCGTTGACCACCCGCAGCGCCAGAGGACGGAAAGGAGAGGCGCTGGCGGGCACCTCGTCCTCATCCCAGCAGCGCTGACCCTCCTGTGAATAGCCGCGTGAGAGGTAGAAATCCACCGCCTGCGCCGTTGGCGCGCGCAGCGCCAGGCGGCCTTTCTCGATCACCAGCGTCTCTTCGGTCAGGCGCAGGATGGCAGACATGTTGTGGCTGACGAACAGCACCGTGCGCCCCTCACTGGCCACGTCGCTCATCTTGCCAAGGCACTTGCGCTGGAACTCAGCGTCGCCGACCGCCAGGACCTCGTCCACCACCAGGATTTCCGGCTCGAGGTGCGCCGCCACAGCAAACGCCAGGCGCAGGTACATGCCGGAAGAGTAGCGCTTGACCGGCGTTTCGATGAACTTTTCGATCTCGGCGAAGGCGACGATCTCGTCGAACTTGCGCTCGATCTCTGCGCGCTTCATGCCGAGGATGGCGCCGTTGAGGTAAATATTCTCCCGCCCGGTCAACTCTGGGTGGAAGCCGGTGCCGACCTCAAGCAGGCTGCCCACCCGCCCGCGGATTTCCGCCTCACCCTCGGTCGGCTCGGTGACCCGCGAAAGCAGCTTGAGCAGCGTGCTCTTCCCGGCGCCGTTACGCCCGACCACGCCCAGCACCTGCCCCTGTTTGACCTCGAAGGAAACGCCGCGCAGCGCCCAGATGTGACCGCCGTTGACCTGTTCCTTGCGGCTGAACATCCCGGCGAGCGAATCGCGCAACGTGCGGTAGCTCTGACCGTGAAGCTGACCGATCCTGTAGCGCTTGCCCATCTGGTTGACACGGATGGCGATATCGCTCATATCATATCCGCAAATGTGCGCTCCATGCGCCGGAAGTAGAACAGACCGGAGATGAACAAAACCAGCACCACCGACGCCGAAACCAGCATGACCATATCCGGCGGGTTGGTGCCAAACAACGACCAGCGAAATCCCTGAATCACGCCGACCATCGGGTTGAGCGCGTACATCAGCCGCCAGAACTGGCTGACGTTGATCGCCTCCAGAGGGTAGACCACCGGCGAGGCGTACATCCAGGCGGTCAGCAGGAAGGGCACCATGTGCTGTACGTCACGGTACTGCACGTTGAGCGCCGAAAGCCACAGGCCGACCGCCAGCGCCGCCAGCAGCGCCAGCAGGAGGAAAGCCGGCAGCCAGAGCAACCGCAGGGTGAACTCCACGCGGTAGAACAGCATCAGCCCGATCAGGATGATGAAGCTGAAGAGGAAGTCGACCAGCCCGGCAGCGACCGAGGAGAGCGGAATGATCAGCCGCGGAAAGTAGATTTTAGTCAACAGGTTGGCGTTGACCACCAGGCTGATGCTCGAGCGCTGCAGCGCGCCCTGGAAGAACTGCCAGGGTAGCAGGGCGGCGAAGCTGAAGATCGGATAAAGCCTGGGCTCGATGCCCGGGCTGGGCTGCACGCCAAGGAAGCGGTTGAAGATCACCGTGAAGATCACCATGCTGAGCAGCGGCTGCAGGATCGCCCAGCCGATGCCGAGCAGCGCCTGCTTGTAGCGCACCTTGATGTCGCGCCAGGTGAGGAAGTAGACCAGCTCGCGGTAGAGCCACAGGTCGCGCAGATTGATGGCTAACCAGCCGCGCGCCGGTCGGATATAGGTTACGGTTGAATCCGCTCGAACCGCCATGCTGCCTTTCTACGCCCGGATGCATGCCGGGCGGCCGGAAGTCAGGATCGCGCCCGGTGAGCGCGGTACCAGTCGATCGTGCGGCGCAGACCCGCTTCGAAATTGGTTTGCGCCTTGAAGCCAAACTCGATCTGCGCGCGCGAGGTGTCCAGCGCGCGGCGCGGCTGCCCGTTGGGCTTGTTCGTATTCCAGACCAGCCGCCCCTGATAGCCGGTCAGCCGCTGGATGAGCTCCGCCAGGTCGCGGATGCTGATCTCATAGCCCGAGCCCAGGTTGACCGGATCAGGCTTGTTGTAACGCTCCGCCGCCAGCAGGATGCCCTCGGCGGCGTCCTCGACGTAGAGGAACTCGCGCGTTGGCGAGCCGTCGCCCCAAACCTCGATGGTCTCATCGCCGCGCTCCTGCGCCTCGACGCATTTGCGGATCAGCGCCGGGATGACGTGCGAGGATTCCAGGTCGAAGTTGTCGCGCGGGCCGTAGAGGTTGACCGGCAGCAGGAAGATGGCATTGAAGCCGTACTGTTGGCGGTAAGCCTGCGCCTGGACGAGCAGCATCTTCTTCGCCAGCCCGTAGGGCGCGTTGGTCTCCTCAGGATAGCCGTTCCACAGGTCGTCCTCGTTGAACGGCACCGGGGTGAACTTGGGGTAAGCGCAGACGGTGCCGAGCGCAACGAATTTCTCCACCCCGCGCTGCCAGGCCTGGTGCATCAACTGCACACCCATCATCAGGTTGTCGTAGAAGAACTCGGCCGGGTGCAGGCGGTTGGCGCCGATGCCGCCGACGTGGGCTGCCAGATGCAAAATGACGTCCGGCTGCGAGTCGTCCAGCATGCGCTGCACATCGCCCGGCTCGACCAGGTTGTATTTTTCGATCAGCGGGGCGAAGATTTCCTTCGCGCCGCGCTGCTTTAATTTGGCGGTGATGAAAGAGCCTAGGAAACCAGCTCCGCCAGTGACGCACACCTTGCGATTCTGCCAGAAATCGGATGAGATCATCATTCCGAGGGTTCCTCCATTTCCAGAAATAGTTTGAGGTGATCGACTCGCAGGACGGGCGCGCGCGAGTCTTCCACGATGGCGATGCCCTGCTCCAGGCAGGTCAGCCGGCAGATCTCGGCTACCTCGCCGTCGCCGTCCAGGCGCACGGCTTTGATGCCGTGGTGGTGCAGCTCTTCGATGACGCTCAGCGCCCGCGTTCGCACCAGGCGGTAGAGCTTGAACGAGGTCTGGATATAGTCGATGGTCAGGCGGGCGCGCAGCGCCAATCCTTCGGGCGTGATGATGTAACGCAGCTTGCGGCGCTCGACGCGCCGCGCTTTAACATAACCTTTCGAGATCAGCCGTTTGAGATGCCAATTGATCGTGCCGACGGCCACGCCCAGGTGAGAAGCCAGGGAGGCCTGAGTCGCATCGGGATCCTGCTCGATGCGCTCGAGGATGACTAAATCGCGGGAGGATTCGGGGGCTGCGCTCATTAAGGTTCCAATATTCAACTGTTGAATTATAAACTCGCCGGGAGAAATGGTCAAGGGCAGAAAAACGCACCTGGCTTTTCCATTAATAGGCTATGCGCAATTCTTTACGATCGACACTCTAACAGCGATTGAGGATTATCGATTCCCCACCTGGACGAAATTGATCACACCCAGGTTCTGCTCGCAGCGCCCGCTGGTTTCAAAGGAAAACGGCTCGGTAAGCGCCTTGCCCTCGGCATCGCGCAGCTCGATCCGGAAGACGCCGGCGACGGCCTGGTCAGCCAGCTTGACCTCGTAACCGCCGGGGCCGTAGCCGTCCGCCGCGCCGGTGATGCCGAGCGCGTCGACCGGGCTGCCGCCAGCCGTGCCGGCCACCCGCACGGTCAGATTGGATATCGGCTTGCCGTCCATATCGAAGACCTGGCCGGCGGCGCCCATCCAGGCGCAGCCGAGATCAGCGTGGAGGAAGGCCGGCGAGAAGAGCGGCGAGCCGTCCAGCACGGCGAAGGGCATTGCCGAGGATGTAGTGGGCGTCGACGGCAGGGCGGTCTGGGTAGCCGGGTGCGGGGTAGGTGAGGGGACGGCGGAGGGGGTGACGCCCTCCGGCGGAGGCGCTGGCGTGGCGGTGGCGGGCGGGGTGAAGACGGTCGACACCAGCCGGCAGGAGGTCAACAGGAGGAAGGCGAGGATGATGAGGGGGAGTTTTTTATTCATGGTGGGCGGCACCAGCAGCTAAGCAAGTCTGAAAAAAGCGTTACCGTGATTATACCGGTAAATGGATGCACCATGATGTGGTAACAAAACAGCCTGTTTCCAGGCTGTCTCAGGATTATCCAGGACCATGAGAAGGTCACGGCCAGGGGACAAAAACCACACCCAGCGGGTACTTACCACCCGCTTCGACGGTTATCATTCGCGGCATAGACAGATCATCTTCTTGCATTCCAACCGCCCAGTTCATCGGCGCCTCGACGATCAGAAAATAACTACCAGGAGGGACATTATCCATAAAAAACTGCCCCTGACCGTCCGTTCGCCCTACGACATCGTCAGAGCCCTCCTGCGGCCCAAACAACGCAGGTGGCACCTCGTTATCCGCTGGGCCTATCGCTGGAGTGAGGTAGAACATAGTATCCCTAAGGACGATTCTCGTAGTGAACGAGAAGAGTGTGCCGCTGATTGAACCCATACCATCAGCAGGCGCAGGAACTGTGCTCGGCGCTGGCGGCAATTCTCCCTCGGATAGAATCACCGTATCAACCTCAGAGACCGGCGTCCCCTGGGTTGAGTCTTGCAAACCTGGATACCCCTCGATTGGATTTGCCTTTATAGGCGCCGGATAGGATTCATCGACAGTCGGCAGAGCAGTTGATAGCGTGGAGGAGGCCGGTGAACCACCACAAGCGGAGATGAGCAAAGGAACAACAAGCAATAAAATGAATTTTTTCATGAGCAATCCTTTTGGATGGAGTGACAACTCATTATAACAACAACATTTAGGCCAGCGCTAGGCTGGCCTAAATAATTTGCGGAAAATGGATTTACAGGTTGATTATGGGAGGGTGAAAGCATCGTGCGCCATCAATGTGTCGCCCGCCAGACCCAGGATGTTGGTCAGCTGGACGAACGCAACGATTGGCCGCGCCTGACCCGCATCAACGGGTTCGATCAGGAGTGTACCGAACCAACCATCAGGAACTTCGGGTACTTCGGAGAAACGGAAGTTCTGGATCAGGTTTCCACCAGCCGGGATGGTTTTGGTCAAGACAATCGGAGTCTGGCTTCCACCGTAGGATGTTGACGGGGTGTAGGTTAACTTGACTTCCGCGGCGTTAGCGCTGTCCAAATTCTGGATAGTAGCAACGGTCGAAAAGCCATTCTGCTGGCGTTTTGACATCAACGGAACAACAACAGTTGTGTCGGTACCGGTTGCAGGGAAGGCTTCATAGGAAGCGGTTTCATCAGAAACACCGGGGCGGCGCATCTGGACAAAGACAACAACTTCCTGAGAAGAAGTGATCGAGCACGCTCCAGTCCAGCCCGCTGGGATAGAGTTATCTGAGACTGGGTTGAAGTAATAGGCTGCGTTGGAAGGAATAGCCTCAGTATTCGAGAGCGCAAGAGTCGCTGGAGTAGAGATGGTGGAATTGCATTCCATATCCAACTCGCCGATCGCAATTTCAGTGGCGCTGATGTTTTGAATTGCGACAGGCGTGCTCAACCCGTTGGCTAATCTGGAGGTGAACAGCGGAACGCTCCAGGATGTGGTCGCGACTTCAGCCGGGAAGGCGTTAAAGGTCTGCAATCCATGTGTGCCGCTGAATAGATTTGAAACGACAGCAATTTGCTTGCTGTCCGCGGCGACAATGACTGCAGAACCACTCCATTGGTCCGCAAGATTAGCGGATGATTCGTCTGCAGCGTCCCAGTAGTAAGTCGCTCCGGGTTCGATGTTGATCGCGGGGGTGGTATAGCCAGTAAATCCGGCGTTCGGCAAGAACTGGATGGTTGCACTGACTGCCGTACTGTCGACATTCTGGATCATGATCTGAGAAGATACCAGACCGCTGGCAGTCACCCGTTTGCGCAGGATCAAAGGCACATAAAATGTCGAGCCGCCCGCGCTAATGCCGCTGTAAGCGCCCTGGGTCGGGGTTTGGCCGCGGGCCAGAATCTGAACCACAGCGCTCAAAGGAGCACTTGAAGAAATGACTGCTGAGCCTTTGCCCGCTGACATGGTGCTGTCCAGATACTGTGCAACGATTTTCTGGCCAAAGTCGGCGGCGACTGTGAAGCTTTCGTTAGCATTGTCAGCGTCCCAGACAGATCCATCGTCCTTCAGGTACGAAACTGACACGACTGCCTCGGTGTCGCTCATATTCACTAAAGTGTAGTTGGTGCTTAGGGTCTTGCTCGTAGCTCCAGCCAGCGGCGCTGCAAAGCCGACTGCGGAGACCATGATCACCAAAGCCATCGCGATGAGCACACTGCGAAACACAATTCGTTTGGACATAATCTTCTCCTTTTTGAGTTCTTAACATACATTCACTAGTATTCTAGCAAAACGAAAAGACAATCCAATAACACCTATGGAGTAATTGGCGCGCGTTGAGTAATACTTTTGTGTTATTCAACGCTAAAGTTCCCCACAGTGCTGCCACTATTTATCCAATTTCTCCCATCAAAAAACCCAAAAAACTAATCATCACTGTGCTTGGTATAATCCTATACATGAAGAAGGATTCAACAATGTCCACTGCTCCCGATCATACGACCATCCGGGGATTCTATAATGACCTTTATCGATCGGGATCCATTCGCAATCCCGCAGTACTAATTTATGACCGATTAAGGATCGAGGTTATTCAAACCCTCTCAGGAAACTCAACTGATCGGATATTAATTGTTGGCTGCGGTTCTCACCTTGATCGCGATTTATTTTCGGACGCCGGTAATGTGTATCACTTTGATGTATCCTACTTTGCAGTAAAGTCTATCATCCGCGATGGCCTCAAAGCCTTCACTGCAGACGCACTCTCGATACCCCTGCCTGATCATTCCTTTGGCCTGATTATCTGTTCAGAGGTTTTAGAGCATATCCCACAAATTCAGATTGCCATACAAGAATTCGCTCGCCTTCTGAAGGATTCGGGCAAGCTGATCGTCAGCTCTCCAAATTGGATAAGCTGGTTTGGGGCGGCGCGCCTGCTGAGCGAACTTGCTGGGCAGAGGCCATTCCATTCCTCCGATCAGCCTTATGACGACTGGAAAACTTACAGGAAGTACAAAGAAGAACTAGCCCCATGGTTCGATGTGGTGGGGATACGTGGTGTATGGTACCTCCCGCCGTTGCATTATAGAAATAAAGGGCTGTCAGAGAAGTGGATGAACAGAATATACATTTTTTACAAACCGCTCGAGTATCTGTTCAGCCGAGTATTTCCCACTTTTGGGCATCTAATTGTGCTAAAATGCCAACCCAAACAGTGAGCTGAAGGGCTAGTCTGATTTAGGATTGGCGTTTGGTTTTACCCAGGGGAGTTAGTGCAAAGAGGGTCACCAGTGCCAATTCAGCAGCTGTCGTAATCAACCTGGCTGCCACCGATACTGCTGCGGCCTGCGGTTGAGTTATCGCCATCACTGTTGGCAACAATATAGCTAAAGATACTTCCCGCACTCCGAGTCCGGATGGTAAAAAAATCATGATAAAACCAATAAGCCAAGACAAACTGAATACCCCGGACAATTGAATCAGAGTGCCTCCCGTAAAAATATTCTCTACGGGGATCCCAAAGGCGAGTAAACACAGATAAACCATTGCACCATACATTAACCAATTCCCAACTAAGATTGCCAGGGTGGCGAACCATTTCTCACCCGGGTATTGATCCAACCCATACCCATTATTTGGCAACCAACGTTTGATCAGGTTTAGTTTCGCGACCCGTTTGACTAGTATCCATGAAAATACCACTAACAATACGACCAGCAACGGCAACAACCACTTATTCAATGCGCTATTGGTTTGAGTTATTCCTTGGATGCTAACCATCACAATGCTTGAAAGCGCGGTCAATCCGATCTCGTAAACAGAACCCCATAGGGAAATCCGGTGGGGCACCTTGTATTCTTGAGCAAGCCATTCATTCCGGTTTAAATAACCCCAAATCGTGCCAGGAATGTATCTGGCTACAAACGATAACATGAATCCGCGAAATCCAGCAAGAAATGGGACCGTGACAGCAAAGCCCCCCATTAGGATCTTCCATGCGCAGTAATACAGCCCCATCACGACCATGATGAGAAATACCGCCAGGCCAAGGTAACCATAGAAACGCAATTGGATTTGCTGCGATCGAATCGCCAGGTAGCCGTTATATGACTGATAGATCAATAAGGCAATCCCAAACAGAGTGCCTATGATGCGCAGGATTGGGCGGATACGCTTCATGGAGCCAGCTTTTTTGCGAGCAGCAATTTGCTGCCGTTACAATTACTCCATCCTCGTTTACGCAGGGCAGTGTCAATTCGATAAAGATATTTCCCAGCATTAATCATGCTCAATATCCGCGGGCCGATCACTGGGATTAACGTACGATTTAGCAAATAAAACATTGGCAGCGTGTCCAGGACAATAAATCCCGCCTTTGCTAAATATTTATGATAAACCGCCCGGCTGCGAAAACGGACATGTGAAACCAGGTTAACCAGAGGCGGTGAAAAAGTGTCCGATAGAATCGCGTAGCCGCCAGGTTTGACTAAATTTCCGATGTTTTGGAGCGCTTGCTCAAACTTCGAATCATCGACAATATGAAAGAGAATGCTGATTGCGGTTAGAAGGTCAAATTTTCTTGTCAACCTAAAATTTTCATCGGAAATATCCGCCTTAAGAAATTCACACTCAGGGAAGTGCGCGCTCAAATAATCGATGCTAGCCTGAGTGATATCCAGCCCAACAATTTTCGCCGCATCGCGTTTTAGCAAAAAATCGACAAAAAAACCATTTCCACTACCTATGTCTACCACAGATAAATCCCTGGGAGTAATCCGATTCCTGTTCAACAACAGGTCGAGACTATCAGCCTGAGCCCGGTAAAACCACTGGTTGTATTTCAGATCGAATGCGCGGTGACCTGTCCCTCGCAGATCGATCCGGCTGGATAAACGCTTTTCCCAGTAATCCTGTGTGTCGTAAACTTCTTTATTCTCCATTAAACTTTTCCCAGGGAAATTAGATATTGATCGACCAGACGACTGCCAATCCGGTTCCAGGCGAAGAAATCTTCGGCTTTTTCACGCGCTGCTTTAGAAGCTTCAATTAGTTTGACCGGATTCTCGAGATACGAGTTGATTGCTCCTGCCAATTCTGACGGATTTTGAGAAGAAACGAGACAGCCAGATTGCCAATCAATGATATCAGGGATTCCACCTACGTCTGATCCAATGCACGGGGTTCCACTAGCCATTGCTTCCAGCAGCACGACACCAAGCCCTTCTGATCTGGAGGGCAGGACGAATAATATTGCTCTTCTCATCCAATCCGCCACATCATCACGCGCCAGGGCGCCAGTAAACGTTACTTTATTCTTTATTCCCAAATCACTGGCAAGCTGCTCCCATTCGCTCCTGCAGGTTCCTTCCCCCACCATCACCAGACTATAACTTGGAAAGATGGCAGCTACATCACGAAAAGCACGCAACAATATATCTCCGCCCTTCATATGGGTCAATGCGCCAACGAAAAGTATCACATTCTCACGATCACCCTCAGGCGGTTTGAAACGATCCATATCTACACCATCTGGGATGATCACAAGTGACTTCTCGGGGACACCTAACGCGAGCACTTCATTCGCCAATGCCTTGCTGACAGCTATTGTTTTCCTTGCCCGCCGTAGGATAACCCCCGTAAGCCAGCGTATTACCGGGATTTTCCCCGCCTGGAAAATGTCACTTCCATGGACAGTCACAACGAATGGCTTCCGATGCAGCCATCTGGTTAACCAGACACATCCTGCCGACAGCGTCCAATTTGCATGGATTAGATCCACCCCGCGCGAGTGTTTTAATACGGCTAGGGCGTGCACAAATATTAATGGGAGGATGGCAAAACGCTTCAGTCCACCCTGTTTCCACGCGACCGGTAATCCTCCCGACTCGCGCTGCAGTGTTTCAAGCTGTTCAGGAAGATATCTTGGACGCAGTATCTCTATCCCATCCCAGGCTTCCCTCGTTTTCGCTCCAGGGCTGTGCATCGCCAGCACCTTAACAACCACCCCTTGCTTCTGGATTGCTTGGGCAGCCTCATAGATGAATGGAGCGCGATAATCGTCTCTCCATCGAGGGAATGCGGTAGTAACGAATAATACCTTCACAGTTTCCTCAGGAGAAATTGGACATGCCAGGTTAAAAATTCACCCAGAAGAGGGATCGAGGACACATCAATGGGGAAATAACGGGTGGCTTGCTTGATTGTACTGACCGGCAATCGATCGATGATCTGTCTGGCTTTCCTGACGGTCATTTTATATAATCCCCAACTTCCGAATGCCCCCGAATAATCATCAGGATTTTGAACAAATCGCTCCCTCAACCAGGGCTGATCGTTATACAATCCCCGCTTTACGGCCATTCGAATCGCAAATTGTTGCCCCAACAGATGATAGGGGGCAAACTGGTGCCCTCCAATGGGAGAATAATATGGCGGAAAACTGAGATATAGATACCCACCTGGTTTTAATACCCTCAAGCACTCTACAAGCAGAACTTGCGGTTCAGAGACATGTTCGATCAGACTTGCACATACCACAACATCAAACGTAGCGGCAGTGATTGGTATCATATTAGCATCGGCCTTCAACATAGGGATTCCATCAGGATTTTTCGTCGGGGAAAAATCCAGACCGATCACTTGGGTCTCAGCCTGTTTCAATGCGCTAGTATATCCGCCAAACGCGCATCCTAAATCGAGAATACAGTCCCCTGTTGTTAGGGCTTTATGATTTCTAAGGAACCGAACCAGTAATTCTCCCTGAAATACTTGAAACTGAAAATAATCAGCCTGCGAGCGATTCCGGATTTTCGCTAAGTAATATAGTCTCTTAAAATCCTTGATCGTAAAGAGCGATGCCATCAATCGATCAATCCACGATACTGTGATGTGGATGTTCTTCTTGGTTATCGGGCGATTCTTTCCTCACCCGATACAAAATCTCCTCCAGCAGCCGGCGGTTCTTGCTGATCAAATCCGCCACCAGGCCGATCAGCCCGGTCTGGAAGCCCACGATCAGCAGCACCGCCGCCAGGATCAGCGACTGGACGTGACCGCCGCCCTGCCCCTGGAAGTAGAACACCAGAAAGCGGATCACGAACGCCGCGCCGACCAGAATCATCAACGCCCCGACGGTGAAGAACACCCTCATCGGGCGGTACATGGTGTACGAGCGCAGAATGGTGGCGGTCGACTGCTGCAGGTAGTCCCAGGTGCCGCGCATCAGCCGCGACGGGCGCCGCGGCGGGTTGGTCTGGATGCGCACCGAGGCCACCCGGGTGCGCTGGTTGCCAGCCTGGATCAGCGTCTCCAGCGTGTAGGAGTAGTCAGAGAGCACGTTGGTGCGCAGCGCCACCTCGCGCGTCATGGCGCGGAAGCCGCTGGTCGCGTCCGGCACGTCCAGGCCGGCCGCCCGCGAGACCACCCGGCTGCCGATGGTCTGCAGCCGGCGTTTGAGCGGCGAAAAGGATGCCAGCGTTGCCACGCCGCGGTCGCCGATGACCAGCTCGGCTTCGCCGGCGACGATCGGCGCGACGATCTTGAGGATGTCGCTGGCGGCGTACTGATTGTCGGCGTCGGTGTTGACGATGACATCCGCGCCGAGGCTCAGGCTGGCGTCCAGACCGGCGGCGAACGCAGCCGCCAGCCCGGCGTGGTGCGGCAGCCGCACGACGTGATCGACGCCGCAATCCAGCGCCACCTGCGCGGTCGCGTCTCGGCTGCCGTCATCGATTACAAGGAACTCGACCTGATCGATGCCGGGCACCTCCCGCGGCAGCTCGCGGACGGTCTCTGGCAGCGCTTCGGCTTCGTTATAGCTGGGAATCTGGATGATTAATTTCATGCGCTCAATGGAAGAGCAATTCAGGCGTGGTGAGGTTAGTATATCACAGCCGGAAACCAGCGCATAAAAAAATGGTGATCTGGCGCCTGGAAACCTGATATGATATGCCTATCATTGGATGAACTCGCCATGGAAAACCGGATGGAACGAATCGTGCTACTCAAACGTCAATCCTTAACGGCTTAAAGAGGATTCTATGCGAAAACAACCCATCATCATGGCGCTTTTCATTACTATCTTTGCGCTGGCAGGCTGCAAGCGCGCCCCCCAGCCGACCGCGCTGCCCACGCTGGAGCCGACCGGCACGCCCCCCCCGACCACCGCGCCCACGCTTCCGCCGACCGCCACAACCGCCCCCTCGCCCACCACCGCGAGCGGCCCAAAGGGGATCGATGCCACCAACGCAGGCGGACTGACGGTCAGCCTGAGGCTGGACCTTCCCTTTGACCCCGCCGGCATCGTCTGGAGCCAAGACGGCGGTGTCCTGGCGGTGACCGGCTACAAGGACCTGCTGCTGCTCGACGCCGCCAACCTGGCGGTGATCAAACAGGTCACGTTGCCCGAGGCAGAAGCGCTGCTCGATTTTTCGCCGGACGGCCGCAGCCTGGCGAAGTCGACCGACTTCCAGACCATCACCATCAGCGATGTGCTCAGCGACCAGGTCACGGCGACCATCACGCCCGGCGGGCCGTTCTCTGCCGCCTCCTTTTCGCCGGACGGCAGCCGGCTGGTGGTCGGCTCGGGCGAGGAATGGGCGGCGATGATCTATGACGCTGCCAGCGGCGAGCTGCTCGATACAGTCACCGGTTTCGAGACGGCTGCGCCGGTCTACAACGTCCGCTTTGGCAGCGACGGCGCCAGCCTGGTCTGGATGGCGCGCGGCTCGATCCAGGTCGAACAGATAACCGGTCAGACACTGGGCGCCGACATCGGCCACGAGGACTTCATCACCGCTTATCACCTCTCTCACTCCGGGTCGCTGCTGGCGACCGCCGCGGGCGGGACGGTGAACGGCGAGTACACCCCGCTGGTCCACCTGTGGGAACCGTCCAGCGGGGAGAAGATCGGCGAGCTGGTCCAGCCCCAGCCGGCCTACTTTGTAAATTTCTCGCCCGACGATGCCCTGCTGGCGGTCTGCGCCGGCGATGATCTGCTGCTCTGGGATGTTGCCAGTCAGGCGCTGATCCTCAGCGCGCCGGCCCACCCCGGCGGCGTCTGGGCGGCGCGCTTCGCGCCCGACGGCCTTTCCCTTACAACCGTCGGCGCAGACCGCACGCTCGCCCTCTGGACAGTCGAATAAGCGAAAACGGGCAGATCGCCGCTCCGCCATCTCTGCCCAATTAATCAGCCCTGCCGGATCAATCCACCGCAGGGCTGTCCGTTTACTTGAACAACAATCCGACCGGCTAGTACTGCCCGAACAGCCGGGCGAAGAAGCGGTGGATGCCGTGCAGCGGCCCCACCGGCTCGGCGTACATCAGGATGCACTTGCGCGTCACCAGGTTCAGGCCCAACTCGCTGCCAAGCTTCTCGAGCTCGCGGTTTTCACCGCCCTGCTGGATCCAGACCTTCTTGACGCCGATGCCCGCCGCCGAGCGCAGCACCTCCGCGCCCTTCTCCGGCTTGACGCCCACCCAAACCGCGTCGACCTTGCCCATGAGTGCCTCGAGGCTGGGATAGCACTTCACCCCGCCGACCTCTTCGGCACTGGGATGGACCGGATAGACCTGGTAACCGCGCGCGATGAGTTCGCGCATGACCCCCTGCCCGAACTTCTGCGGATTGCGCGACACCCCCACCAGCGCGACATTTTTCGCTTCGACAAATTCCTTAGCTGCCTGATTCATCATGCCCTCCACTGACACCCTAAAAAAATCCCGAGATAGTATCGGGATAATCTCTACTATAACCCCACATATATTCGGATGCAAGCAAATGGTAATAACAACCTTAACCGCGCCTTATGCGCATTATCCCCTCAGCAGGCGCAGGATCAGGCTGGCGGCGATCGCCAGTGCCAGCACCGCCGAAATCCCCAGGTAAAATCTGCGGTTGGACGGGTAATCCAGATCATCGGCCTTGCCCTGCAACAGGTCGCGCAGCGCGCCGAGGTAACCAATCCGGTTGCGGGCGAGGAGATAGGCGCCGATGAGCAGCAGCAGGCACAGCCCGGCGGTGATTATCCCGTTCCAGCCAGAGGCGTGCAGAAACAGAGTCACATCCTCGCTCGGGACGGTCTGCCCGGGCGTGTAGCCGAGCGGGACGAGCACCCAGCCCACCAGGCTGCCTAGCACGCCGATCGAGGAGACCAGCTTGAGCGCCTCCAGCGGGCTGGTCCCGCGCCGGGCGGCGAGGAGCATGAAGATCGCCCAAGCCGCTATTGGCAGCAGCATGCCGCCCAGGCTGCGCAGGCTGACCTGCAGGCCGCTGAGGGCGCCGCTGGATTTGACCAATTCCTGGGTGCTGATCAGCAGCAGGTCCACCCCGGCCCGCCCGCCGCCAGCGAGGAGCATGCCCAACGCCTGTCCCGCCTGGCGCAGCGCCAGGTATACGATCAGCACCCAAAACAGCAGACCGATGGCAAGCATCGGGCTGTAGGGGTAATCACTTTCCTGCACCGGCAAATCATCGCGGTCGGAGTAGAGACTCATTCGAACCTCGGCGGGCTGTGTTCGTAACCATTATAGCGGATAAACACTGGATTGAAGGTGCGCCCTGAGACAGTTCCTGAGCCTGTCGAAGGACCGGTTCCTGAGCCTGTCGAAGGGCCGGTTCCTGAGCCTGCCGAAGGACCGGTTCCTGAGCCTGTCGAAGGACCGGTTCCTGAGCCTGTCGAAGGACCGGTTCCTGAGCCTGTCGAAGGACCGGCTCAAAGACCGATCCCTGAAATGATTACGAATGGCTGTCCTGTTTTAAGAATATCGGGCAGCATATCGGCAGCGAATTTGAGCACACTCCTGGCAGCGCGCCGGCCGGCGGGATATCATCACAGCTCTAATTATTTACCCCATTTTTCAAGTCGAATTTCCAATTGTAAGTAAAATGCTAGCATGGACCTCCATCATTCGATCACAATTTTACAATAACGAGGGTATTATGCGACCGTCATGGGATTCCTACTTCCTGAAGATTGCCGAAGACGTTGCCCTGCGCAGCACCTGTGATCGCGCCATGGTCGGCGCGGTGCTGGTGCGCGAAAAGCACATCATCTCGACCGGCTACAACGGCTCGCCGGCCGGGCTGGATCACTGCGATGAAATCGGCCACCTGATGGTCGACGGACACTGCGTGCGCACGGTGCACGCCGAGGTCAACGCCATCATCCAGGCGGCTGTCTTCGGCCTGGCCACCCGCGACGCAATGTGCTACGTGACCCACTTTCCCTGCCTGCAATGTACCAAAATGCTGATCAACGCACGCATCTCGCGCCTGATCTATCGCGAGGCCTACCGGATCGACCCGATTGCCCTTGAGTTCCTCGAAAAGGCCGGGGTGGAGGTGGTGCAGTACGAGCCTGAGACAGCGTAACCATCCGTCCTTCCGGAAAAGCGGCATATAGTGGGTAAAACCTGGCGACAATTGCAGACGAGATATGCTCTACAAAAATAAGTCACAACGCCTTATCACCTCGACAGTTAATGATTATTCCATGGGTGTAAAATGGATTGTGTATTTCGATACATTCTAAAAAGGTCGCCGCGATGACCCTGCAGGAATCCCACCTCTTCCGCGAGATCCATGAGCAGCCCGCCGCGCTGGAACGCTTCCTCTCCACAGGCCTGGAGCCGGTGCGCGCGCTGGCCGCGCGCCTGCGCAGCGACGGCATCCGGCATGTGTTCATCGCCGCGCGCGGTACCAGCGACAACGCCGGACGCTACGCGCAGTACCTCTTCGGCATCCAGAACCGCCTGCTGGTCAGCCTGGCGACCCCCAGCCTGTTCTCCATCTACCAGCGCCCGCCTGACCTGCGCGCCACGCTGACCCTGGGCATCAGCCAGAGCGGCCAGAGCCCCGACCTGGTCGCGGTGCTGGACGAGGCGCGACGGCAGGGCGGGCTGACCGCCGCCATCACCAACAACCCTGGCTCGCCGCTCGCCGCGGCCGCCGAGCACGTCATCCCGCTGCTAGCCGGCGAGGAGCGCTCGCTGGCCGCCACTAAAACCTACACCACCCAACTGGCGGCGCTGGCCGCGCTCAGCGCAGAGCTTAGCGAGGACAGCCAGGCGGCGCTGGCCGGACTGGCTAAAATCCCGCCCGCGCTCAGCGCCGTCCTCGAGCGGCGCGCTGAAATCCAGGCTGTGGCCGAGCGCTACCGCTACATGCAGCACTGCGTGGTCATTGGGCGCGGATTGAACTATGCCACCGCCTTCGAGCTTTCCTTGAAGCTCAAGGAACTGACCTACACTATCGCCGAACCCTACAGCAGCGCCGACTTTCTGCACGGGCCGCTCGCGCTGATCGAGCCGGGCTTCCCCATCTTCCTCATCGCGCCGCAGAGCGCCGTGCTGCCCGAATTGCTGGATTTCCTCGACAAACTTGGCCAGCGGTGCGGCGAAGTCATCGCGATCAGCGATGTGCCCGAAGTGAACTCCCGGGTAACCCGCAGTCTGCCGCTGCCGGTCAGCCTGCCCGAACACCTCTCGCCGATCAGCGCCATAGTGCCCGGTCAATTGTTCGCCATGTACCTGGCGCACACCCGCGCCATCGACGTCGACCACCCGCGCGGTCTCAGCAAGGTCACCGAAACCATCTGACAGGACAAAAAATGACTTTTCCCCTCGTCACCCAGCTCAAATTTGCGCGCAGTTCGTTCATGCGCTGCATCGAAAATCTCGATCCGGCCGATGCGCTGCGCCGCCTGGAGCCGATGAACTGCATCTCCTGGATGGTCGGCCACCTGGCCAGCCAGGAGCAGGCTTACTGGCTGCTCATCGCCCAGGGCAAAACGGTCGTCCCCGACCTGCACCGACTGGTCGGCACCGGCTACCCGGCCAGCACCCCGCCGCTGGCGGACATGCTGGCTGCCTGGCAGGCCATCACCGCCGTCGCAGACGAGTACCTCGCGGGGCTAACCCCTGAAGTCGCGCTCACGCACCTGGAATGGAAGGGCAAGCCCTACCCGGAAAGCATCGGCACCCTGCTGCAGCGCAACATCTACCACTACTGGTTCCATATCGGCGAGGCGCACGCTGTGCGCCAGATGCTCGGGCACAAGGACCTGCCCGATTTCGTCGGCGACATCAGCGCAGCGGTTTACCACCGCGAATGCAAATAGAGCTACTGAACCGGGACCCAGGCGTTGAAGTTATCGAAAAAGACTTTATAACCACCCGTCGGCATGTCATCCCAGGTCGAGCCAAAGACAGCCATCTCGCCAGGAATTGCCTGCTCGGGCAGGGAAACCATATCGACGAATTCGTTATTGATGAGCAGGATGATCTGATCAACTTCGCAGGTCGCCACTACATGATTGACCTGGGATCCGGTCAGGAGTTTATCACTGGACGGCCACTCCGGACTGGTCAGCGCCTGATACTCGCCGTTCAGGTAATGGCCGATGGAGTAGGTCTGATCCGAAACGTCCATTTCTACATAGTAGTAATCCTCATCGCTTTGCTTGAGGCAGATCAGGCCGAACGAACCGCCCTGGCCGCCCGCCGGCACCCAGACGTCGAACTCGGCGCCCGTCGGATTGAAATCGACCGGCACATTCGTCCAGGCGACGTACTCGGGTTGTTTGACCAGGATCGAGTAAGCGCCGTCCTCCCATTTGTGCTCTGAAATCTCATCCGCAGGCGGTTCCCACCAGCCCATATCGTTATTGGACAGGTCGTCGTAGAAATAAGTATCGGTGAGAAGATTACCGGCGGAAGGTCCCGGCAATTCGCCGATGTCAGGCGTTGGTATACTCACCTCGGGCAGTTGGGTTGCCAACGGGAGCAAATTCTCCACGGTTGCCTCGAGCGAAGGCGGCACAAGCGTGCCCGCTTCCACCAGCGCCGGCACCTCGGTGGCGATCGAGTTGAACAGGGATTCCACTGTCGACTGACCGCGGGTCGCGAAGTTGCGCACCAGGAAGAATCCGGCGGCGGCGAAGGCCAGCAGACAGATCAGCCCGCCGATCAAAATCAACGCGATGACCAGCCCGGTTTTGCCTTTCTTCTTCGGCGGCTGCGGTGTTACCACGGGGTATTCCGACATATCGTGGAGCGGAGCGGGCTCAGGCGGAGTTGGCGCCGCCGCGGGCGGCGGTGTATAAGCCTGCGCAGCCGGCTCGCCAGCCGCCGGCGGATAAAGCGCCTCTTTCAGCTCCGGGGGCAGTTCCGGCTCGGACGCCTTCGGGCGCTGGACCATTAATGTCGGTTCCTGAGCGGCAGCGCGGAAAGGTTGTCCACAGGCGGCGCAGGTCAGCGCCGCTGGTGAATTTTGGTAGCCGCAGTACTCACAGGGTTTGGTTTGCTCGGACATGGGGGATACCTTTCAATAAACAAGCGGGGATGTAAACGCATCTACCTGATGGCTTATCAGTTGCAAGTCTTATACCCATTATACTCACCCAATAATAAGGGCGCGGATAATTATGGGCTGCATTTCCCCCGTTAAGCATAAACAGGCAAAAATAAACCTCTGTGCCCTCTGTATCCTGCGTGGTTCTCCGGATTATCCCCTTTCCAGCTCCGCGGCGATGCGGCAGGCCAGGCGGACGTTGTTCTCCAGCAGCGCCTGGTTGGAGTACACTGTCGCCCCCTGAGAATGCGCCGCCATGCGCCCAAGCAAGTACGGGGTGACAGCCTTGCCGCTCACTGCAGCGGCTTTCAAGTCCGCGTTGGAGAGCGCCGTCCAGCGCTCGACGTCGCCCGCATCCAGCTCGAACTCGGCTGGGATGGGATTGAAGACCAGCAGCGCGCCGGGCAGGCCCAGCTCGCGCTGCGCCCGGTAGATCGCGGCGATCTCCTGCGGGCTGTCGGCGCGCGCGGCGGGGATACCGCTGCCGCGCGAGTAGAAGGCAGGCATCTCATCGGTCTGGAAGGCCACGCTGGTCACCGCCAGGCTTTCGAGCATCTCAGCCGTGGCGGGCAGGTCGAGGATCGCCTTCGGCCCGGCGCAGACCACAATCTCGGGCGTGCGCGCTAGCTCGTAGAGGTCCTGCGAGACGTCCCAGGAGCCGGGGTGCACCCCGCCGATCCCGCCGGTAGCGAAGACCGGGATGCCGTGCAGATATGCCAGGCGCGCCGTGGCGCTGACGGTGGTCGAGGCGGTCTGTCCGCGGGCGATGGCCGCCGGCAGTTCGCGCACGCCGGCCTTGAGCACGCCCTCGGCCCGCGCCAGCGCTTCGATATCCTCGACGCTCAGCCCGACACGGACCCGCCCGCCGAGCACGGCGATGGTGAACGGCTGGCCGCCCTGCTCGCGGACGATCCCTTCCAGCGCCAGGGCCGTGCGGACGTTGTCGGGATAGGGCAGCCCATGGGTGATGACGGTCGATTCGAGCGCAACTTTCATTTGATCCTCCCCTCCGCCCGGTCCTGCTCGATCAGCCGCCGAATGGCCTCTACGGCGACCTCGATCATCAAATCCGGCGAGGTCTGATGCGCCAGCAGCGTCTCGGTGTCGGAGCCGATCACGGTCATCACCCCGCCGGCGCGCTTGCGGTGGATGCTGGCCAGGATGAAGATCACCGCGGCTTCCATCTCCGAGCAGACCGCCCCACCGGCCACCCAGGCCTTCCAGCGCAGCTCCAGTTCGTGCGCCAGCGGCTGGCGCTTCATCTCGACCTCGCCGTAGAAGGAGTCTTTGGTCTGCGAGACGCCCAGGTGATAACGCGCCTGCTTCTCGGCCGCGGCGGCGGCCAGCGCGTTGACCACCTGGATATGCGCCAGCGCGGGGAACTCGACCGGCAGGTACTGGCGGGTGGTGCCCTCATCGCGGATCGCGCCGGTGACGATCGCCAGGTCGCCGACCTGGATATCGGGCTGCATAGCTCCCGAGGTGCCGACGCGGATGAAAGTGTCGCAGCCGACCTTGATCAGCTCCTCGACGGCGATGGCGGTCGAGGGGCAGCCCATGCCGGTCGAGACGACCGAGACCGGCTCGCCGAGCAGCGAACAGGTCCAGACAGTGTGCTCGCGGTTGCTGGAAACGAAGCGGGCGTTCTCAAGATGAGCGGCGATTTTCTCCACCCGCCCGGGATCGCCGGGCAGCAGCACGTAGCGGCCGACGTCGCCCGGGCGGACCTTGACGTGGTATTGCAGACCTGGTGAGTTGGTCATGGGTTTGTCCTGTGATAAGAGGTGGAGTTCTATTCTATCAGAATCCGGGGGAATTGAGGGCGGGCTGGCTCAGGGATCGGCTCAGGGTAAGTCGCAGAGCGTGTCTGCACATGCAATCCAACGGCGGGCAGGGAGGTCGAGCGTAAGCCGCAATAATTGGTGCGTTCTGCAAATTGTAACGGCGGGCAAGGATGCCCGCCCTACGGATCATTCGTAGCGCGCCCATCCCTGGGCGCGAAAAACATTGACAGGCGTAGGGTGCGTCCCGCAGGTGGACGCACCGATTAAATGGCAACAAATGGTGCGTTCAATATTTGAACGCACCCCACGACCTGTGATATGTAGGGGCGAAGCATCCGCATTGGAACCCTTGGTGATCCATCCCTTCTGGTGTAATATCAACATTATCTCCAGGCGGGGGATAGGCATTGAAATCATTAATTCCTAAATCTTGCGCGTTCGCTAAAATTAGTATTTCTTCCCAAAGAATTAATACAATTAAACTAATAGTACAAACAATAGAAAATAAGATCTTGCCCTCTGAAAACAAGCTTTGTTTATTCATGAAACCCTCCAACAATTGATTGCTTTTTACAGATTCCCACCACAAAACAATAATATTGGAAGAGTAGGCACAAGGACAATTTCATTACTTCGGTTTTTATGGTTCTATCATATCGATAATGATCTCTCCCGCTGTTGCTTGTACTGGATAAGAGGTAGCTATTGCCCCAACAAACAATACTTCAACAGTTACACCAATCTCTAGATCTTTTTGATCCCCTGAACGGATCTCATCTATGCTTTGGATGAATATTTTTGTTTTCGAATTTATACTCACAAACGCTTCTTCATATTTTGTATCGGCTTCCTTTACCCCCTTAACAAAAATGCTAGCAGTTTGATCTTCATGAATGGTCAACGAAGTTATGGTTCCTCTAATATGTGGATTTTTATGATTAATTTGCGGTGTAGGATTGCTTGGCGTTAATTGATTTTGACCTATCAGACTACAACCCCCTAAACACATCAAGATATTAATCATTAGTATCAACCTGTATATGCTTCTCATACTTCACCATTCTTTCAGGAAATTCATTTCTGAAGCTCAATGGCTTATCATTATTATAAAAAATCCGTTACGGAATTGATATGTATATCGTTTTCTCCACATTCGAAAATATTTAAAATCATAATAACATAGTGTAGGCTTCAAAAGTGGCTCCAATAGAGAGTGTTTTAGTGTTTTAGTGTTTTGGTGTATTGGTGTTTTGGAATTTTAGATGCAACAAATGGCACGTTCAACATCGGAGCGCCCCCTACGACCTGTCCCCCTCACTCCAGCCACAACCCCCCGCTCGCCTCCATCCAGTCCACGATCTTCTCGACCGCCGCCGGCACGTCGTTGTCCGAGATGTCCACCCGCAGCGTCTCCAGCAGCGATTCCCCCACCAGGCGCTCCATCAGCGCCTGCTCGGCGGTGAAGCGGCCCAAGTCGTCGTACTGCCCAGGGTTGCCCGAGACCTTCAGCCGCTCCGCGCGCGCCGCGGCGAAGGAATCCGGCGCGCGGGTGACGAACACCAGGCGGAAGTTGAGCACCCTCAGGCGCTGCTCCAGCCAGGCGAAATCATAGTCTTTCCCGTTTGTTATCCACTGATGCATGCGCGTGGAGATGTGGAAGCGGTCTACGATCCAGGAGTAATAGCGCAGCAGCTCGAACAGGCGAATCCAGGTCTGGTAGGTCTCCATCGCCAGGGCCTCTTCCTCCGGCGCAAAGTTGATCAATCCGCGCCCCCAGGGGAAGTTGGTGAAGCCGCACCATTCGCCAGAGATCAGCGGGGAATGGTAGCGGTACTTGCGCGGCCCGACCAGGCGCGGGTGCTCGTTGAGGGCGAAGGCGATCTCGGTCTTAAAGGTCAGCCGTGTGCCTTCGAGGATAATCTTGGGGACCATTTTGCTGCCCATGCGGTTCTCCATTGGGGAGATAAATGAATTGTAACATCCATAAGGATATGTATTTATGCAACGATACAACGCAGACGTAAATACAATGAGCGTTAATCGGACTAATAACAAGCATCCTTGGCCGGCGGTCAAGGCGACATAGGGGCAAACATATCATCTGTTCAGGTTTTAGGGAAAGCTTTTTATAGAGTTCTTCCTAGGGCAACAAGAAATATTGGCGGTTTTAAATTGGTAATCTAATTGATACCTTGAAATTCAAAAATAACCAGCAGTGAATAATATCAAGAGAAGAATATGACATTTGGCACTGGGCAATATTAATACTCATACTTAATAAGTATTTTAGCGTGTAAACAAATTCAATTATATGCTTTACGCCTAAGGGGAGGTGAAAGATGCGTAATAAGTTTTTCTTGGCATTTGTTTTATGCACGTTAGCATGGGGCAGTGGGATAGGCATAATACCGGATCAGAGTTCGCTCAGGGCTCTACCGAATTCTTCACCAGCCAGTGCTGAAAATAAGTGCGAAATAAACAAAGCAGCCGCTCTAATTACACATGATGTATTAAGCTCCTGGCAGAGTTATAGAGATGCAGATTTCGATTTTGTCCTGGAATACCCAGTCGGATGGCAGGTACAGGAAGTAATATTTCAATCCGAACCTTACTTGGATCCTAAAGCCATCTTAAAACGTTTAACCTTCATTGGAGCCGAGGGTATGATAGACTTGGATATCTGGCTGTCTCACAATCGCGACTTAGGTGAGTGGCTGAAGTGGTATGGTCGAACAAGGAACGAGATTCCTGTAATCCATCCCAACGCGATGATTGGCAACCAGCCAGCTGTAATGTACCTGCAAAAGGGCGGAGTAGTTGATGTTTTAACAACTTTTTTCGCCTAAGGGAGCTATATCTATAGGTTTTGGTATACGGTCATGCATAATGAGGCAGGACTACAGGCGTATCTACATGCAATAAACTCATTCACCCATGCCAATTACCAGGCGGCTGAAGTGCAACTACCTGATAGTGTCATGGAAGAAGCCCGACTAGCAGAACAAGAATCATCCGTAATCAGCCCTTTAATCTCGAATTGCTGCGGGTATTATTCATCCGGCAATCCATTCCCATGTTGTGATGATAAGGGAAATTGCACCTGGTGGGTATGGTATCGATACAGCACATACGTGCCTTTTCGCGGTGATGCATGGACATGGTGGGGACAGGTGCCTGATTATTATGGCTGGTGGAGAAGTACAGTTCCACACATGGGAGAAAATATTGCCTGGTGGGATAAAAGTTCTAGTAACAACTACCTGGGGCATGTAGCTCATGTGTCAAATTATACTGGAGGTGATAACATCTCCCTCACAGAGATGGCATGGTGTACCATATGCTACCGCTCGCGAACTATCTCACGTACAATCCCAAATGGCTATCTGTTTGTAGTAAAAGAACCTCCACCCCAGTAAAAATCCTGAACTACTGTAAATACTAAATAAGTCAATCATATGAAACACGGCTTCATTCTTTCTACCCTTCTATTCCTACTGGTAGGTGGCATGTCCTCTTGTGAGGTTATACCCGACAGGCAAAATTCACAGCCAATCCAAACCCCGCTCAATTCCACCAGTCTGATGCCTCCAAGGTCTGAATCTCTCTCCTTCGCCGTAGAGAAGACCGATCAGGCCTCCTCCTACCCAATGATCGAGACGCCTGAGCCAAAACCTGCCCTAACAATATCTAAGATAAGCTCCCCTGCCCTTACGATCGCCATCACAGCGACCATTGTTCATGGAGAGGTTGAGACGGTCAACACAGGACCCTTTGCGGGTTGGTATCAATATAGCCATCCCAAATACAATTTCTCGTTTTATTTTCCGCCTGATTGGGAGATCGTTGAAGAGAGCGCTCACCATGTATTGATTTCAACAACTTCTAAATGGACTCTTGTCATCGGCTTCAAAGGGGTTGAAGAGAAGGGTGTTGTTATTCACCGGACAGGCGTCGCCGCAGGCGAGCTCGTGAATCGGGGTGCTGTTAATTTCATCGGGAGCCCCCTCTCACGAGAGGTACTTGTTTATCAAGGTAAAGACAAGGCGGTTTTATATCAAAATGCCCTCGAGGTGACCAGAGAGCCCATTGTTTTTACCATTAGTTTAAATAACTTCGATCCGGATATCGACTACGAGCGAGTGGATCTCCCGATAGAAATCCAGGAAATTACCGATCAGATCGTTGAATCGTTCGAGCTGATAAGAGAATAGACCCACGAAATGGTGAGCAAATCCGACTGCCCGCGCTCAGGGGTGTAGTTACTGCGAATTCGGAACGCCCCCCAATTTCCAGATCGCGCCCAATCAGGAGACACGGGTAAAAGCAACCAGTGCAGGCCGGCGCGAAGTTGATCAGTCCACGCCCCCAGGGGAAGTTGGTGAAGCCGCACCACTCAGCCGAGACCAGCGGGGAATGGTAGCGGTATTTGCGCGGCCCGACCAGGCGCGGGTGCTCGTTGAGCGCAAAGGCGATCTCGGTCTTGAAGGTCAGCCGTGTGCCTTCCAGGATGATTTTGGGGACCATTTTGCTGCCCATGATCGGCTCCTTGGGGGGAATGGGTGAATTGTAACATCCGTCAGGATGCGGATATAGGCAAGAGTACAACAAAGGCGTAAAAGGAGCGTTAATCGGTTTAGCTGAGCCGTCCTTTCGACCCTTCGGCAAGCCCTTCAACCCTTCGGCAAGCTCAGGCCAGGCACGCTCAGGACAAGCTCAGGGCAGGCAGACTCAGGGATCCGCTCAGGGAAGGGCTCAGCATGCGACATATTTCTGATTTATTACCGGTGGGTAGCATGTATCTCCCTTTCGACATTTGTGAGATTTACGAATCCTTCAAGGCGGCCATAGGTACCGATTCTATGGCACCTAATATAAGAGAAGCCATCTTGGATTATCGGCAGAGCAAGGATTTGACTCGAAAAAATTGGCTGTTTTGCGTTAGTGTCTCTGTCAATGGTGTCAATTCGTCATGTTTTCTCGAAGGTCAATCGGTTTAAAGAACCTTGGTCGCGATCGTCATCGGCCAAGTGGAGGATATATGGATGTCGCTCCGCTCCATCAATATAACCACAGTTGCTACGGCGGTCATCCTACCAGTGCCCTTTACAACATTGTGTGAAAATCCAATTGAATACAATGAATTTCCACCATTTATAAAGACGCCAACATGATTGCGAAAAAAACTGGCTTTTAAGCCAGTAGCACCATCAATTTTATTATGTTATCTTGTAAGCAGAAAAACGCACAAACTATTTTTGAACAGGTAAAACTTAGAATTCTCATTAACCAAATGGTCATTTAGCGAATCGGGTTTCCGATAATGTTTACAATAATCCAAGTGGATTGCAATTGGGTACAATACCATCTTGTTGCCCAACCGAATGCTATTTTGGAGTACATGTTCATGTTGGGCGGGATGCTTATGGCACCTCTCGAAGCTTTTCCTGTTATTCGATTTTATATGTAAACTCCACCTGGTTTTACAGTTGGTACTATAACGATGGATCTTGTTGATGATACATTAAACCTAAAAATACTACGAATCACCCAATGGATTTGGCTACCATTGTTGGTGGTGACCGCTTGTGCACGGCCAACTTTTCCTCCCCCGACTGCTTCACCCTCGACGCAAGCCATGACGAGCACTGGGACTCCCCTCCCAACCCTCACACCGCATCCGACGGCCACACTGCCGCGTAGTTATTATCCCCCAACGCCCGACGCCACTCAACGGGCAATCGTCGAAACACTTAAAAAAACTGTCGATCCGGAATTAGCCGCCTTGTCAACTTCGCCCGATGGTCGTTGGCGCGTCGTCCGCCTCACCTATCCTTGCAAGGCGGTTGGCGATAACCCGCTTAAAGAAAACGCCTATGAAATTCTGCAGGCTATCCGAACGGTAGACAGCCTGGTGTTCCCAATCGACGAGCAGTATCAAAATTGCGGCGGTGTGGGTGCATATGGCCTAGGGGAGATCAGATGGTCAACCAATAGTCGCTATTACTACTACACCGATGCACGCGTGGGCGTACCTGATGGTGGTGGCTTGGGCTGGATGCCCACCTTATTTCGCTACGACACAGTTACCCATCAGGTAGAGACAATCGGGCCGGCGGTGCTGTCACCGGACGGAAACGAGATCGCCGCTGCTGAGGTATGGGTTAACGAACAGTGGTGGTTTTCTCCACGAGCGTTGGTGATTTGGGACATTAACGGCCTTGAACTGACCCGCTTCGAGACCAGGTTTGGTGAGGACACTGTATGGGGCAAACTACACGCGGCCTGGTCACCAACGGAACCGGCGCTGGTTTACATCGAGATGGAATGTCTGCAAAGGGTAAAGTGCAAGTCCTGGCTTTATTTCGTGAATCGAACAAGTGGCCAGCGGGAACTGCTTTTACAAGAGTGGACACCTGCGATTGAGGCTGTGGGATGGGAGTCCCCTGGCCAGCTACATCTAACCGACGCTAACTATGAGAAATGGGTTTTCAACCTATCGGATCAATCCATCGAAAAGCTCTTGCGATAAAAGTAGCCTCGAAAATGTCTAGTTAATGGACTGTCTGATCATGCTTCCGCTAATCATATATCAAGCGTAGGGTGCGTCCCGCAGGTGGACGCACCGATAAAATAGCAACAAATGGTGCGGTCAATATCTGAACGCACCTCGCGACCTATGATATGAAGGGGCGAAGCATCCGCATTGGAACTCTTGGTGATCCATCCCTTCTAACCGGATGCTTCGCCCCTACGATAATTATGCGAAACCGCAACCATATCAGGTAACATTGGACACATAAAACTGCCTGACCGTGAAATGATCATCTTGGCAGCGTCGCTGGGGCGCGAAGATATTCTAATGCTGTTGTGTAACGATCCCTTCGGCGTGCTCTTTCCGGCGGTATTAAAATCGGTTCAATCCAAATGCCAAATCTATAAAATATAATAATGGAATGGAAATCGCAAGAACATAATTTATGGAATTTAAACAGGCGAACAAGGGGAAGAGATGCTCATCCGAATAGCGATTACGATGAACCCAGGAGAGACCTGCCAGGCGGTGCTCTCTGTTTTGAACAACATAAATGAATTCGAGCTTGTAACCAACAAAACCACCCTAGATGAAGTAAACGAATTATTACCTGAAGTAAAAAACGACATTTTAGTGGTTAATTTATCGATCATCGATTCTAAACAACTCGCCCTTCTCCAACACATTCAGGGGGCAGCTCCCTCGATGGCGGTAATCGGGATTGGTGTGAACGATGATAAGATTCACCTGTTGGCTGGTTCAGGTTTCCATTTATCTGGATTCCTTCGATATGATGAAATCCAGGATGACCTGGCGGAAGCAGTGTATTCAGTCGCAGTCGGCGGAACCTGGCTGCAGCAGGATAAAGACCAATTCGTAGAATCAGCAAACTTTGGGCAATTACTAACTGACAGGGAAATAGAAATATTAGGGATGCTGGGCGCTGGCAAAACGAATATCCAGATAGCCAGGGCACTGGCTATAACTGTCCGCACAGTGCGTTTTCACGTCAGCAACATTCTGCAAAAGCTGGGTGCAGCCAATCGTACCGAAGCTGTAATGAAAGCCGTACAAATGGGAATTCTCGACCCATATCCATAATACGCATGTTGATGATTCCGGTAATGTCTCAGGGCGTGGTGTAAAAAGCTGATGACATCATGGTCATCGGTCGGTTTCGTGTAAATACCAAAGCCAAATTTACGCCTCGATAAACACCGAATCCACAATCCCCACGATGACCGAGATCACGCACGCGTCGGGATTCTGCAGCACCTGGCGCGCTCCGTTACCCTCGCGGTTGATCAGCACCGTGTCGCCGATGCCCGCCTGGGTGTTGTCCAGCGCGATGAAGTCCGCGTCGGGCTTCTCCCCCTCCAGCGCCAGCGGCTGGACCACCAGCAGCCGCCGCTTCTTGTAGTGCGGGTGGCTGATGGTGGTGACGACCGTGCCGACGACCTTGGCCAGGATCATGTCTCTCCCTTATGTATAACAGTTCCAGCCGCGCTTCATCACGACGTCGTACTCGCCGTCCGGGCGCACGACCAGCTCGTCGACGATGCCCACCAGCGCCAGATCGACCGGCACAAATTTGACATCCGGCATGGCCAGCGCCGCCTCGCGCGAGCGCACCATCACGCACAGGTCGCCCACCCCCGCCTGGACCACGTCAGCCGCCACCTGCAGCGCGCCGACCGGCTGCAGGAACTTATCCAGCGGCTGGACGATCAGCAGCTTGAGCCCCTCGGTGCCCTCATACTTGAGCGTGCAGACCGCCGTGCCCTTCACCCGTCCGAGCAGCATGGCGCTACTTCACCCCGGTGCTTTTCAGCACGCGCTTGATGATCGCGTCCAGCAGGTTGGCGTCCACCTGGCTGCCCAGCCGGGCATTGACCGCGCTGCGGATGCGCGCCTGCAGGTCGACCTGGTCCGGGCGCGCCTCGGGCGGCGTAAATGGCGCCGGCGCCGTTCCCGGCTGGGCAGCCGTCTGCGACAGGTACGGGCGCACCGGCGCGCCGGGCGGGTTGTCGGGCGAGCGCTGAATCAGCTTCACGCCCAGCCGCCTGGCTTTCTCGTAGGCCAGATCGGTCAGCGCCACCTGGTCGCTGATCTCCAGCGACATCACCCCGCGCTTGAACAGGTCTTCGATATCCTTTTCGGTATAGAACTCTTTTGACATGCGCAATCCTCTTCTCAGCCAGCCGCGGATCAGGCGCCCTCGCGCCCTTCCAGCGATTCCAGCGCGCGGGTGGCAGCGTCGCGCGCGGTGAGGATCTCCGACTCGCTGCCCGCCAGCCACATGCGCCCGAAGCGCCCGACTGACGAAACGTGCACCAGACGGATGGAGGCCTTCTTCTCGGCCTCGTTGCAGGCGTAGTTGATGTAGGCCGCCGGGGCGCACTCCAGCACCAGCATGGTCTCGCCCGGCACCAGCATCGAGCCGCGCCGGAAGCGGTTGATCAACTGCGCCTGGTAAGGATCGATGCGGGTGATCACCTGGGTGGAGACCACCTGCGGGCGGATGCGGTCCTGCGCCTGCAGACCCAGCCGCTGCAGCACCACCTCGCCGGCTTCCAGCACCGCCGCCTGGTTGGGCGAGTGCACCTCGAACATGCCGAACTCGCGCTCGACGATCTGTGCGCCCGGCCGGGCTTCGGTGGCCTTGACGGCAATGTCGACCACGCGAAAGACCTCGTTGCCGGGGGCCATCTCCACATAGAGCGCCGCCATGCCCTCGGTGGGCAGGTCACCCTGGGTGATCGTGCCGACGAAAGCCGCGTACTGGGCCTGCATGCGGTCGAGAAAACAATAACAACGCAGCGAAAACTCTTCAGCCATCGAAAATCAGGCCTCCTTTCAATTCATAGCCGGATCGTGCAGGGCGATGCCGAGCGGGGTGACAAAGAGCGGGTTGGACGGGATGCGCGCCGGGATGCCGGTCACATCGCTGACCACCTCGGCCATGCCCTCGAATGCCGAGCTGCCGCCGACCAGGGTGATCTCGGGCACCGGCCAGCCGCGGACGTGCCGGCTGGTGATGGTGCCAACCTTCTCCATGACCGGGCGCACCAGAGGGAACAGGCGCGTCTGCTCGCCGGGGCGCAGCTTGAGCTCCTCGGCTTCCTCGAGGCTGGTCTTCAGCGAGCCGGCGATGACCAGCGAGAAGTGCCTGCCGCCGGTGGCTTCGTCGGCGGTGTGCACCACCCGCCAGTCCTGCAGCACCGCCACGCCGGTGGTGCCGCCGCCCACGTCGACGATTGCCCCGTCGTGCAGGCGCAGCACGTTGTTGGCCGCGCTCGGCTCGTCAATCAATCCGCTGCATTCCAGACCCGCCGATTCGATCACATTGGCGGTTGCGCGCACCTCGGCCCGCGGGACGCCCGGCGGGTATCCGCTGGCAGCGTGGGTCAGTTCACGGCCGATGCGCCGCTCGACGCGCGCCTTCATCTCGCGCAGCAGGTCGACCGCGCCGATGAAGTCCATCACCAGCCCGTCGCGGACCACCTCGGCGAACTGCCATTCGCCCGCCAGAGGCAGGCCGTCTTCGTCCAGCACGACCAGGACGAGGTAAGCCGTCCCCAGGTCGACGCCGACGCGCAACGGCTTGCCGTCGATGTGCACCGGCGGAGCGCTGGCCGATAGGTGCGCGGGCAGAATGACCGCCTCGGCGCGGGCAAGGTAGTCGGCCAGACCGAGCCCGGTCTGGGCAACGCCTTCAGAGAGCACAGGGATGCGCCCGCTTATTTCTTGGGCTCAGCCGAGCGCCCGCCGATCTGACCCTTGCTGCTCTGCGGCAGGATCATCTCGACGTCGCTGTGCGGCCGCGGGATGACGTGCACCGAGACCAACTCACCGACGCGCTTGGCAGCCGCGGCGCCGGCATCCGTGGCGGCTTTCACCGCGCCCACGTCGCCGCGCACCATCACGGTCACGAAGCCGCCGCCGACGTATTCCGAGCCGATCAGCACGACGTTGGCCGCCTTGACCATCGCATCGGCGGCCTCAACCGCGCCGACCAGGCCTTTGGTCTCGACCATCCCCAGAGCGATCAAAGAAGCATCTAAAGCCATTTTCTATCATCCTTTCTCGTTGTACGAATTATGCTTAAGCTTTACTGCCTAAAATTTCATCGATAACCTGCCGCACCACCCGTTCGATCTCGGCCGGGTCAGATCCTGCCGGCTTTTCGCCGGGCTGGAAGGCCGCCAGGGGCGGCGGTATGGTTTCATACGCTAACCGTTTGATGTTGATCAGATGCCGGGCAGTGACGTTATCGCCGGTAATCGCGCCGCCGATGCCGCCCGAGCCGAGCGTCATCGAGGGCATCACCCCGGTGGTCAGGCCGATGGCGCCCAGCGTGCCCATCGCATTGACCAGGATGCGGAAGACCGGTTTCTCCAGCCCGAAGGCCATGATCACCCGCTCGTCGGTGGCGTAGATGATCTGGGTATGGCCCTTGCCGCCCTCCTGGATCATCGCGATCGAGGTTTCGCAGCCCTGCTCCCAGCCGTCGACCACGTACCAGGCCAGCACGGTGGTCAGCTTTTCGTGCGAGAGCGGCTCTTCGCGTCCGACCCGCGTCAGAGGAGCGACCAGGATGCGCGCGCTATCCGGGACGGTGAAGCCGGCATAGGCAGCCACGAATTGGGCCGGCTTGCCGACCACGGCGGTGTTCATGCTCAAATCCGGGTGGAAGACCGTCCGGCGCAGGGCTTCGCTCTCGGCCTCGCTGCAGAAGTAAGCGCCCTCAGCCTGCATCAGCTCGGCCAGCCGCGCGGCAATCGGCCGGTCGGCGATGACCGCCTGTTCGGTGGCGCAGATGGTCGAGCAGTCGAAGGCCTTGCTGGCGACGATGTAGCGGGCGGCCTTTTCGATGTCCGCGCTGCGGTCGACGTAGACCGGCACATTGCCCGGGCCGACACCATAGGCCGGCTTACCGGTCGAGTGCGCCGCGCGCACCATCGCCGATCCGCCGGTCGCCAGGATCAAGGCAGTGCGGCGGTGGGTCATCAATTCCTGGGTGCCCTGCAGCGACACCAGGCGCATACAACTGATCAGCCCCTTCGGTGCGCCGGCGCTCTCCGCCGCTGCCCGCATCGTATCGATCGCTTCGAAAGTGCAACGCGCGGCAGCCGGATGCGGCGAGGCGACGATCGCGTTGCGCGCCTTGACCGCGATCAACGCCTTGAAGAACGCGGTCGAGGTCGGATTGGTCGAGGGGATCAACGCGGCGACCACGCCCATCGGCCAGGCGATCTCGTACAGGCGGCGCTCCGGATCGTGGCGGATGACGCCGACCGTTTTTAATTCACGGATGCTCTCCCAGACCATACGCGAGCCGAATTCGTTCTTGAGCTTCTTGTGAGCCGCCACGCCGTAGCCGGTTTCCTCGTGGGCCAGGCGGCCCAGCCGTTCGGAGGCCAGGTAACCGGCCTCGGCCATCGCCGCGCAGACCCGGTCGACCTGCTCCTGGCTGGCGTGCGACCACTCCTGCCAGGCTGTGTAGGCGGCCTGAGCCAGGTCGCGCGCTTCCTGCATGGAAAGGAGGTCCTTATCGGGGGCCATGCGCTATCCCTGCTCAGGCCTGCTTGCGGAAGACGACTTGGCCTTCCACTTCCAGCGAATCGATGATCGACATGATCACCGCGTCGACGGGCGTGTCCTTGGTGATGGTGGTCTGGCGCGCCGAGGATCCGGCGGCGGTCAGCACCAGGTCACCGACGCCGGCGTCGACCGTGTCCACCGCGACGAACGGCTTGCCGAACGGCTCGCCGCGCTCATCGGTTTGGCGCACGATCAGCAGCTTGCGCCCGGTCAGTTTCTCGTCCTTGATCGTCGAAACGGTCGTCCCGATTACCTTGGCAATTAACATACGCAGGCTCCGTTCTAATAACTCTTGGCGGGGGCTCCGGCGGCTTTGGGCTTTTCAGCCGCCTGGCTGGGGCCCTGGATGATCTTCACCCCGGCGCTGGCGCCGATGCGCGTCGCGCCGGCCTTGACCATCGCTTCGGCATCCTCGAAGGTGCGCACCCCGCCGGAGGCCTTGACGCCCATCGCCGGGCCGACCACGCGGCGCATCAGCTCGATGTCGTGCACTGTCGCCCCGCCGCCGGAAAATCCGGTCGATGTTTTGACGAAATCCGCGCCGGCTTCCTTGGACACCAGGCAGGCGATGACCTTGTCCTCGTCGGTCAGCAGCGCGGTCTCGATGATCACCTTGACGATCGCCCCGCGCTCGTGGGCCGCCGTCACCACCCCGCGGATGTCGCGGGCGACCAGCTCCAGGTCGCGCGCCTTGAGAGCACCGATGTTGATGACCATGTCGATCTCGGTCGCGCCGTGCTCGATGGCGTTGATGGTTTCATAGACTTTGACTTCGGGAGCGGTGGCACCGAGCGGAAAGCCGATTACCGTGCAGACCTTGACCGGCGAGCCCTGCAGCAGCTTGGCGCACAGCTCCACCCAGCCCGGGTTGACGCAGACCGAGGCGAAGCCGTGCTTACGCGCTTCGAAGCACAACTGCGCAATCTGGTCGGGGGTGGCATCGGGCTTGAGCAGGGTGTGGTCGATCAGCGCCGCCAGGTTGAGATCCTTGGGGATCAGACCGAGGGTGGAGGTCAGGCGCTCGGCGCCGGCGGAAACCACTTGCCCGGCATCGTCGAAGCAGGTGTGCACGCAGACGTCGTCGGCGCATTCGTACTGGCAGCGCGCACCCATCTGCTGGCCGCGCTCTTTATGCTCAGCGACCGCGATCAGTACCTCGCGGGCGATGATTTCGATCAGTGTTTCGATCGTCTTGCTGTCCATGCTCATTGGCGGCTTCCTTTTACTTCAGGTACTGCGATTCGACGGCGGTAATCTTATCCACGCGCTTGGCATGCCGTCCACCGCCAAACTCGGTCGCGAGCCAGGTTTTGACGATTTGCCTGGCCAGGTTGACGCCGATCAATCCGGCGCCGAGGGTCAACAGGTTGGCGTCGTTATGCTCGCGGCTGTTGACCGCGCTGGCGTGGTCGTAGGCCATTGCGGCGCGCACGCCGGGCACCTTGTTGGCGACCATGCAGGAACCGATACCCGCCCCGTCGATCATGATCCCGCGCCAGGCCTTGCCAGAAGCGACCAGACGGGCGACCTCGTGGGCGAAATCGGGGTAATCGACGGCTTCCTTGCTGTGCGTGCCGGCGTCGACCACCTCGTAGCCCCAGGAGGCCAGGTCCTTTTTGAGGACGTCTTTCAGCTCGTAACCGCCGTGGTCGGCGCCGATGGCGACCACCCGAGGGGCCGCAGCTTGAGGGGGGACGGGCGCGGCTGACGGTGTGGCGGCCTGCGCCGCCGGAGGCGCGGACTGGCCGGAAAGTTGGCTCAGCACACGCTGAACGATTTTTTGGACTTCGGATTCAGGGATTTCAGCCAATTCCATCTCCCTGGAGTAAAAGAGGGACTTTTAACCGAACTGGTAGTGACCACATTACGTCTTTACCTCTTTATCATAGCAGAATTGCGGCGGTCTGTCAACTGGGAGTCTGCCTTTGCGAGGATGATTTTGCGAATCTGCTGCTCTCAGCGGGTCAGCTTTGCGTAGTAGCGGTAGCGGTCGCCTCGGTAGAGGATCTTGACGAACTCGATCGCCCGGCGGTACTGCGAGTAGGTCGTGCGTTCGCTGAGCAGCAGCGGGCTGCCCTCGCTGATCTGCAGCAGGGCGGCTTCGCGCGGCGTCGCCAGGGTAACCTCAAGCGTCTCGTCCGCCTCGGTCGGGATCAGGTGAAACTTCTCCTGCAGCAGGCGGTAGATCGAGCCAGTTTGCTCGACCTCTTCACGGGTCAGCGTCTGACCCTCGGGCAGGGCAATGAACGAGGTCTGCAGACCCATCGGCACTTCGTCGCCCAATCGCAGCCGCTCGATGCGCAGCACCTGACAGCCCTCCGCCAACTCCAGGTGCTTGCGCACGTTTTCCGGCGCCGGCGCCATGCTGATATCGAGGATCTTCTGCCCGGGCGTCAATCCGCGCCGGCGCATATCCTCGCTGAAGCTGGTCAGTTCGGAGATGCCCTTTTGCAGCTTTTGCGGCGAGACGAACGTGCCGCGCCCGTGCTCGCGGTAGAGGTAGCCCTGGCGCACCAGCAGATCGATCGCCTGGCGGATGGTGGTGCGGCTGACCGAGTAGATCTCCTCCAGGTTGCGCTCGGAGGGGATGCTCTCGTGCGGGGCGAGCCGGCCCTGCTCGATCTGCTCGCGCAGGATGCTGGCTAACTGGTAGTACTTGGGGGTGTAATCGTTCGGGTCGACGATCTTCGGCATCCAGGCCGCCTTTCGTCATGTCGTGATGTGGTTATGACCAGTTACATTATGGCAAAAGGGACGATCCCTGTCAAGCGCCTGCTAGGACCCTTCTGGATCAAACCGGCGGTGCTCCCAACAGGCGGCGTAGTGCCCCGCGGCGACCTCGACCAGTGGCGGATTCTCCAGGCGGCAGTGCCCCAGCGCGTATCGACAGCGCGGCGCGAACGGGCAGCCTCTTTGCTCCTCGCCCATGCCCGGCGGCTGGCCCGGGATACTGCGCAGGCGCTCGCCCGGCTCCCCGTCCAGGCGCGGACGGGCCGCCAGCAGACCCATGGTGTAAGGGTGGCGCGGCGCGCTGAACAGCTCCACCACCCGGCTTTCCTCCACGATCCTGCCGGCGTACATCACCAGCACCCGCCGCGCCACCCGCGCCACCACGCCCAGGTCATGGGTGATCCAGATCATCGCCATGCCGGAGCGCCTCTGCATGCTCACCAGCAGATCGATGATCTGCGCCTGAACGGTCACATCCACCGCCGAGGTCGGCTCATCGGCGATGAGGATCTCCGGCTGGGCGGCGAGCGCGATGGCGATGGTCACCCTCTGGCAGGTGCCGCCCGAAAGCTGGTGCACATAGCGGTCGAGCAGGCGGCCGGCGTCCGGGATGCCGACCTGTGAGAGCAGCTCGACGGAGCGCAAGCACGCCTCGCTTTTGGTTAGCGGCAGGTGGATGGTCAGCGCCTCGCAGACCTGATCCCCGATCGGCAGCACCGGATTGAGCGCGGCCACTGCGTCCTGCTGGATCAGGGCAATCTTGCAGCCGCGCACCTGCTGCCATTCCTCGGCGCTATTCTGCAGCAGATCCTTGCCGCCGTAGAACACCCTGCCCGAGCTGATTTCCCCCGGTGGGTCGATCAATCCCATCAGCGCCAGCATGGAAACCGTCTTGCCCGCCCCCGATTCACCGACCACCGCCAGAGATTCACCGGCGTGCAAATCAAAGGAAATCCCATTGACGGCATGCACCGCCCCCTGTTCTGTGTTGAAGTGGACTCTTAAATCCTGGACAGTTAAGATCGATGCCATTGCATTGTCTTCTGGCAATCTGGTTTTACACGACTGGCAAAGACCATTATACCCCGATGGATTGGAGGCAAATTCGCCGCTGGCGCCCGGCTCAATTGCGGCTCTATTCAGGAAAAATCCACATACATGACCAGAACTGATAAATCATCTGCACAATCTTCCAGGTAAAAGCGGTGGTAAAAATCAACCTGCACTTATTACAACCGTAAATTAATATACATGGTTCATCGATCGATAGATGGAAGCATCCCCGGCCAGCATCAGGGCCAATTCAGGATGTAAAATGTAATAAAAGGCGCAAATGAAATGTTTTCATATTATAATAACGCCTTCGGCGTTCTTATTGGGGATAGTATTTCAAGCTTTTAGTGGTACCAACCTGGCTGCGGCCGCAATTAACGCCCTGTTGCTGCAGAAGCTTTCGGCCTAATACACAGAGTAGCCACCGTAACAGGAGCCATTCGTGATTCTTGTCCGATCGATATTCGCTATACCCAATCCTATTCCAGGATTAATCCAGCGCGTCCATTTGCATGGACAGTTGGATAAAGGATTAACACACAAGTTGACTCTGATCTGCGCGCCAGCCGGCTCCGGAAAAACCGCGCTGCTGAGCGATTGGGCCGCCAGCCGCACATCGGCTGTCGGCGGCAACCGTCTGCAGGTTGCCTGGGTATCCCTCACCAAACGCGAAGACGACCCTGCCGTGTTCTGGGCGCACATCACCGCTGCGCTTGATACCATTGCGGTCAGTCCCCTGCCCGCATGGCATCCTGCGCACCGGCCGCCGGGATTGGATGACCTGCCGCAGTTGATAGACCTGATCGACAGCCATATTCCGGTCAATTTTTGCCTGGTGCTGGATAATTTTCAAACCATCCGAAATACAGTCATCCAGGCCATGATCAACGGTATATTCGACCTCCAGCCGGCTCAGATGCACCTTTACATTTCCAGCCGGAGCGAGCCGCCGCTTTCGCTGGCCTTCCTGCGCGCCTGCGGCCAGTTGAACGAGTTGCGCGGTTCACGGCTGTTCTTTTCGCCAGGTGAAACCACCGCTTTCCTGAACCAGGCCACATCAGAGACGCTCAGCGCAGGCCAGATTACCACCCTTCACTACCGTACCGAAGGCTGGCCGGCAGGTTTACAACTGGCGGTGACTGCCAGTCAGGAGCAAACCTGCGGGCAGGATTTTTCCCGCTCCTTCGACGGCAGCCACCGCTTCGTGGCTGATTACTATTATGATCAGGTATTCTGCCATCTGTCAGAAAACGCGCAACAATTCCTGCTGCGCACCGCCGCCCTCCATCAGCTTAATGGGCCGCTCTGTTCGGCCGTCAGCGGGGTGCCTGATTGCTTCGAGATTCTCCAACAGCTTGAGCGGGATAATCTCTTTGTCGTGCCTTTGGACTGCAACCGGCGCAGCTACCGCTATCACCGTTTGTTCTCCAGTTTTTTGCAGAGCCGTCTGCGACATGAAGATCCGGCAAAATGGCTGGAAATCAATCGTCGCGCCGCCGACTGGTGCGAAGAGCACGGGGATTATACGAATGCGATCCGCTACGCAACCACCGCCGAGGAGCACGAACTCGCAGTTCATTGGGTGGGTCAAGCCGGCGGCAAAATCGTCAACCGGGATCGGTTCCCAGGGCTGCTTTACTGGCTGCGCAGCCTGCCTGATGAAGCTTATGACTCGCAACCCGCATTACATATCGACCACGCCTGGAGTCTGGCATCCGTGGGCATGCTCGATGACGTCGAAAACCAGCTTGCCCTGGCGGAGGCAAAACAGTCCCGGCCAGCAATGCAGGGCATTTCCAACTGGGCAGCGAACAGGGCGCACATATCACTGATTCGCGCCTTCGTTGCCCGCTTTAAGGATCTGGACCAGGCGCTGCTGCACAGCACCGCCGCGCAAAAGGAAATCGTCCCCGGCGAGCCGCAAACCACCTGCCTGGCGACCAATATTCGAGGTCAGATCCACATGCTCAAAGGCGAGAGCCGCCAGGCAGAAGCCTGTTTCCTGAACGCAATTCAGGAAAGCCGTCAGATCGAATACTCCGCCGGCTACATCAACGCGACATACCAGCTGGTCAACCTGCGCATCCTCGAGGGCAGGCTGCGCGAGGCGTACAGTCTGAGCAGTGAAGCAGCCCGACAGATTCTCGACTTTCAGCATCCGGCGGCGTCTGGCATCGAGCAGATCTGCACTGCAAACGTGCTCTACGAGTGGAACCGGCTTGCCGAGGCCCGCAGCCGCGTCAATTCCAGCCTTGAGGCAGCCCTGGAGAGCGGTGATTTCATCTTCCTCAGCGAGGGCTATCTTGCACTGGCTCGCCTGGAACGGTCGCAGGGCAATCTGGAAGCCTGCGCGCAACACCTTCGCACGGTAGAAGGGCTCAACAGCTGCGCCGTCTATCCTGCAAGCGTCGCCTTCTCCCAGGCATTGCTGGCAAAATCGAGCCTGGACCGCGGCGACCTGGCAGCCGCCGAATACTGGGCGCAAACTTGTGGATACGAGCGCAGTAAACACCTGCACTTCCTGAATGAATACGATCACATGGTCCTGGCACGCGTGCAGCATGCGCAGGGCAAGTTCCAGGAGGCCAGGGCCACCCTCGAACGCCTGCGGCCCTTCACCATTGCCATGGGGCGCAACGGGCGGGTGATCGAAATCTACTTGATCCTGGCGCAAGTGCTGCAATCCCTGGGCAGCCAGGATGAGGCTTTATTAAATTTGGAACAGGCGCTGGTGTTGGGTATGCCGGAAGGATTCGTGCGCACCTTTATCGATGAAGGCGGCGCGATCGAAAATTTGCTGATGCGCATGCGTAAATCGCGAGAGTTTAAGAAACGCAACTTTGCGCTGCAACACTATGTGGACGAACTCTTGCAGGCGTTCGGACATCCGCACAATAATTGGAAACCGGCAGGCGAGCACAGCCAGCCCTTACCCATCGTGGAGTCCCTTTCCCAGCGGGAAGCGGAGGTGCTGAAACTGATCGCTCAGGGCTGCTCATATGACGCCATCGCCCGCGAGCTGGTGGTCGCGGTCAGCACCGTCCAGTGGCACGTCAAAAACCTCTATCAGAAATTGGACGCACACAGCGCAACCGAAGCGGTGGCGATCGCCCGTCAACTGAATCTGCTGGATTGACCTGAGACTATGCCCGCATTGCGCTCAACCAACCAAAAGGGAGCCTGCCGATACAGTCCACCGGCTCTCCTTCTGCTTGAGCAACAGCTGCGACTGCCCGGATGAGACCCAGGCCGGCCTGGTATTCCGCTCCTGACAGCTCCTCGGGTAATGAAGAGAAAAGCCACCAGACGCCTGATGGGGGAAACTGGTTGTCATCGACGCTCGTTTTTGGCGCGGATTCTTCCAGATAGCAATCCGGCTAAATATTTGTATTACCTTACAGCGTTAATCCAGGGATCACGAAAACACGCCGCCTGGCTTAACCCCATATCAACCCCATATTTATGGAGTGCAGCCTTTCCATTTGGAGGGTATTTTATTTTAGGCTCGTGAATGATGGCTGGTTCATATTATGTCATCATTTTCCCTCCTTCTAAGGGTGGATGGAAACCCATCCACCCAGCCCTATATTCCACCGAAAGCAGGTGAAAGAACGTATGACGGCGATGCTTGAGGTGACCGGCCTGGAAACCCAATTTCACATCCGGGAAGGCACCGTCCATGCGGTGAACGGGATCTCATTCAATCTGAAAGAGGGAGAGGTTTTCGGCCTGGTTGGCGAGAGCGGCTGCGGCAAGAGTGTGGCGATGTACTCGCTTCTGCGGCTCGTTCCACGCCCGCCGGGCAGGATCACTGCGGGCCGGGCGTTGTTCAACGGCAGGGATTTACTGACGATGGAAGAGGAAGAGCTGCGCAAGGTACGCGGATCGCGAATTGCTCTGATCTTCCAGGATCCAATGACTTCGCTCAATCCGGTGTTGTCCATCGGTCACCAGATCATGGAGCCGCTGATGGTGCACAAAGGACACAACCGCTCCGAAGCTGCCCAGCGCACGATCGAGCTGCTGCGCCTAGTTGGCATCCCCGAGGCAGAAAAGAAGCTCAAGGATTACCCGCATCAATTTTCCGGGGGGATGCGCCAGCGAGCGATGATCGCCATGGCGCTGGCCTGTGAGCCCAAACTGCTCATCGCCGACGAGCCCACCACCGCGCTGGATGTGACCATCCAGGCGCAGATCATCGATCTCGTACAGCGCATGCGCGAAGAGTTCGACAGCTCCGTCATTTGGATCACCCACGACCTGGGTGTGGTCGCTGGCATTGCCCAGCGCGTGGCGGTGATGTACGCCGGTCTCATTATCGAGACCGCTCCGGTGGAAGATCTCTTCGAGAATCCCCAGCACCCCTACACCATCGGCCTGCTAGGCAGCCTGCCGCGCCTGAACGATCGCAGCCGTCGCCGTCTTGAATCGATCGAGGGCCACCCGCCCGTGCTCCTGCACAAACCGGTCGGCTGCCCCTTTGCCGCCCGCTGCAAACTGTCACAATTGCTCTGCCAGCAGAAGAACCCGCAGCTTTTCCCGGTGAGCCCTGAACACCAGGTCGCCTGCTGGTTCCACCCCAATAATGGGAAGGAGCGGCAATGACCACACAGATCGTCGAACGGCCCCTGCTCAAAGTCGAAAAAATCGTCAAGCACTTCCCCATCAAGCGCGGCGTACTCATCCAGCGCCAGGTGGGGTCGGTGCACGCCGTCGACGGGGTCAGCCTCGACGTCCGGCGCGGCGAAACCTTCGGTCTGGTCGGCGAATCCGGCTGCGGCAAATCCACTACCGGTCGGGTGATCCTGCAGCTCTACCGCCCGGACGCCGGCGAAATCTGGTTCGAAGATGTAAATTTGACCCGTATCAAAGGCGAGCGGCTGCGCCGCATGCGCCGCAAGATCCAGATGGTCTTCCAGGACCCCTACGCCAGCCTGAATCCGCGCATGACCGTCAGCGAGATCATCAGCGAGCCGCTGAAGAACTTCAATCTCGTCCGGGGCAAAGCGCTCAGTGACCGGATCGAGAATCTGCTGAACCTGGTCGGCCTGGATCCCGGCTTTGCCAACCGCTACCCGCACGAATTCTCGGGCGGGCAGCGCCAGCGCATCGGTATCGCCCGCGCGCTGGCCCTGCAGCCCTCGTTGATCATCTGCGACGAGCCGATCTCCGCTCTGGACGTATCCATCCAGGCGCAAATTGCCAACCTGCTCGATGACCTGCAGCAGGAGTTCAACCTTTCCTATATTTTCATTGCCCACGATCTTTCGATGGTGCGCCACATGAGTCACCGCATCGCGGTGATGTACCTTGGCGTCATCGTCGAAATGGCCGACCGAGACGCGCTCTACGTATCTCCCCGCCATCCCTACACACAGGCGCTGCTTTCGGCTGTGCCCATCCCTGACCCTAAAACTGAACACAAGCGGGCGCGCATCATCCTGCAAGGCGATGTGCCCTCCCCCGTCAATCCGCCCTCCGGGTGTCGTTTCCGCACGCGCTGCAGCCTGTCCAAGGATATTTGCGCCAGCCAGCGCCCCGAGTTGCGCGAAATCGCCCCCGGACACCGGGTTGCCTGCCACTTAATTTAATCCGGTAGAAAGGAGAACGCCACATACTTTTGAGGTTCAATCCATCTTCCCTCACCCAACTCTGCACGACCATATTAATCCCACAAGGAGAAGAATGATGAAAGGCAAACTGGTAACGATCATCTCAGCGGTCATCCTGCTCAGCATGATCCTCTCTGCCTGCCAGACCCCGGCTGATAACGAAATCATCCAGACCGTGATCGTCGAAGGCACGCCGCAGACCATCGTTGTAACCGCCACGCCCAATCCCGACAGCGCCGAACCGGCCGCGGATGAAGAGCCTGTGATTAAGAAAATCAGAGCGAACTTCACCTCTGGAGACGTTCCGACCATCGACCCGGCTGTGGCGCAGGACAGCAGCGCGATCCAGATCCTGGAAGAGACTTATGTCGGCCTGACCCGTATGGATGAAATCGATTCGACTATCGTCCCCGGCATCGCCGAGAGTTGGGACATCAGCGAAGACGGTTTAACTTACACCTTCCACCTGCGCAAGGACATCCCCTGGGTGAGGTACAACCCCAGGAGCGGCGAAGTGGAACAAGTACTGGATTGCGAGGGCAATCCGCGCATGGTGACCGCCGACGATGTCGTCTACGGCACGCTGCGCACACTCACTCCTGCGACTGCCTCTCCCTATGCCTATCTGCTCAAATTTGTCTTGGATGGCGCCAGTGAATTCAGCGAAGGCGACACCACCGATCCCGAGACTGTTGGCATCACGGCAATCGACGAGTTAACGCTGGAGATGAATTTCATTGCCCCGGCTGCCTACAATATCAACATCGCCGGCATGTGGCCAGCCACACCTCAACCCAAATGGCTGATCGAGGGCGATGATTGCACAGAAGCCCGCAACGAGCGCTGGATTGAGGCTGGTGTTTATCAGTCCTACGGTCCCTACGCTCTGAAAGAATGGGTGCACGACTACACCATCTCCCTGATCAAGAATCCCTTCTGGCCCGGCACCGATGACATCCCCCAGCCGAAAATCGACGAAATCGAGTTCCTGATGCTGGATGATACTGCAGCCTTTGCCGAATACGAAGCCGGCAACATGGATGTCGCCCTGCACGCGCCAATCGCCGATCTGGACCGCATCAAAGCCGATCCGGTCCTCTCACAGGAGCTGCACATCTCTCCCCAGTTCAGTACCTACTTCTACGGATTCAACACAAAGGCACCGGTGGTCGATGATGTCCGCGTCCGCCGCGCCCTCTCACTGGCGGTCGATCGTGAGAGCCTGATCGACAAGGTGCTCAAAGGTGATCAGGAACCCGCGGGTTGGTTCTGCCGCCCCGGTCTGGTCGCCTGCCCCACTCATGATACGCATCCTTCGCTAGGCGTGAAGTACGATCCTGAACAGGCCCGCCAGATCCTGGACGAATACCTGCAGGAAAAGGGCCTGACTGCAGATAAGCTGGACATCTCTCTGTTCATCAATGATTCCTCCGGACACCAGCGCATCGCCGAAGCCATCCAGCAGATGTGGAAGGACGCGCTTGGAATCAACGTCCAGATCCAGAAGCAGGAATGGAAAGTCTTCCTGGAAACAACCAAGAGCCGCGAAACGCCGCAGGTTTGGCGCATGGGCTGGAACCTGGATTATCCGGACGCCAACAACTTTATCCACGAGGTGATGTCGGTCAACGGAAACGCCAATCCTGCGGATGATAATGGCGAGCCCTACGGCGGCATCAACTGGAAGAACGAGCGCTTCGAAGAGCTCTGCGATCAGGCTGCCGTCGAGATGGATCCGCAGAAACGGATCGAGATGTACGCCGAAGCCGAACAGATTCTGGTCTGGGAAGACGCGGCCATCATCCCGATCTACTGGTACACCAGCGTTGAGGTCACCCGGCCTTACATTGTTAGAACCTACGCGAATTCAAACACCCAGCACTTCGAAAAATGGGACATCGTTAACTAAAGTTCGTTGCCGTACCCGGGGGATGGGATGCGATCCCATCCCCCGGCTGTCTGGCAGAGTAACCAGGGAATCTGGAGCGCCTTAATGGGTCCTTACATCCTTCGCCGTTTGATTTACCTGCTTGCGGTACTGCTGACTGTTTCCGCCATCACCTTCGGGTTGATGCACGCTGTTCCCGGCGGACCGTTCACAACAGAAAAAGCCCTGCCAGAGGCGGTCATCGAAAGCCTCGAGGAGCATTACCACCTGAACGATCCGCTCATCGTCCAATACGGGCGTTACCTGTCGGACGTGATGATCCCGCATTTCTCTCTCACCCCGCCGGGCAACTCTCTGGATGAAGATGCATTATTCAAGTTAAAAATTGGGCCGGTATATATGCGCTGGATGAATTTTGGGCCGTCTTACGCGGCCCGCAACCGCACGGTTAACGACATTTTCCGCGACCAACTGCCTGTCTCGATCCAGCTCGGGGTGATGGCGTTAGCGGTCGCGTTAATTATCGGGCTTCCGCTTGGCACCATGGCTGCATTAAAACAGAATTCCATCCTCGATTACACGGGTATGAGCGTCGCCATTTTCGGCGTATCCGTGCCGGTCATCGTGCTCGGCCCCATCCTGATCTGGGTGTTCGGGGTGACGTTGAAATGGTTGCCGCCCAGCGGCTGGGGAGCCAAGCCGCCTTTCACTTACTTTTTCCTGCCAGCCAAATTCGACCCTGAGTATTTCAAGTACGCACTGATGCCGGCGGTTGCCCTGGGCATGGGCAGCTCGGCGATCATTGCCCGCCTGACGCGCGCCAGCCTGCTGCAGGTCATTCGAGAGGATTATATTCGCACCGCCCGCGCCAAAGGACTGCGCGAACGCACCATCCTCATCCGGCACGCTCTGAAAAACGCCATGATCCCGGTAGTGACCATCCTCGGCCCGATGTTCGCCGCGCTGGTCACCGGTACGTTTGTCACCGAGCTGACCTTTGGCATCCCCGGCATGGGACGCTACTTCGTCACCAGCATCACCAACCGCGATTACCCGGTGATCATGGGTACCATCCTGCTCTATGCAGTCTTCCTGGTCATCGCCAACCTGGTGGTCGACATCATTTACGGTTTTCTCGACCCGCGCATTTCTTACGATTAATCACGATCATCCGGCCAGAGGAATTTCACATGTCAAGTGATACAACCGCAACAAAAACATTGTCGCAAAACGGCGTTCCCCACCTCGCCAGTGGGCCGCGCGAAAGTCTGTTCGCAGATGCCGTGCGCCGCCTGGTACGCAATAAGGCCGCAATTATAGGCGCCGTTATCATCCTGGGGCTGGTCAGCCTGGCGGTTTTCGCCGATCAAATTGCCCCGTACCCTTATGACCGCCAGACGCTGGATGATCAGAATGTCGCCCCGGCCTGGGTGATCAAGGTCTTTCCCACCATCAAGGGGTATACGGCCGCCAGCGACAAGTACCCCCTGGGCGCTGATTACGTTGGCCGCGACCTGCTCAGCCGCATCATCTACGGCGCGCGCGTTTCGCTGACAGTCGCCTTCATCGGCCCGCTGATCAGTCTGCTGATCGGCGTGGTCTACGGCAGCATCTCCGGCTATTGCGGCGGCTGGATCGACAACCTGATGATGCGCATCGTGGACGTGCTTTACGCCTTCCCCAGCCTGCTGTTCATCATCCTGCTGCTGGCCTTTTTTCGATCCTCCAGTATGAACCCCGAGGCCGGCACATTCCTGTATGCGATGAACCAGCTCGATGCGCGCACTGGCGGCATGCTCTTTATTTTTATCGGGATCGGCTTGACCGCCTGGCAGAACATGGCCCGCCTGACTCGCGGTCAGGTCCTCGCGGTTCGCGAGAAAGAGTACATCGAAGCCGCACGCACGGTCGGCGCCAAACCCTTTGGGATCATGTTCCGCCATATCCTGCCGAACATCCTCGGCCCGCTGGTGGTGTCTGAAACGCTGACAATCCCCGGCTACATCACGACCGAAGCCTTTCTCTCATTCATCGGTCTGGGCGTCAATCCACCGACTCCCTCCTGGGGCTCGATGATCTCTGAAGGCGCGCGGGTGATTCGCACCTATCCGAATCAGGCCATTTTCCCCGCCCTGGCGCTGGCGGTCACCATGTTCGCCTTTAACTTCCTCGGTGACGGCCTGCGCGATGCATTCGATCCGCGTCAGCGCGGCACCCAATAAAAAATACGCTTCCGATTTCCTTATCGCCCCGGAATTGACCTGCCGGGGCGATTTACTTAAAATGAGTTGCCTGCGTTTATAATTGGAGTCGCCTGCCGGCAGTGTGAGATTCTGCCCCTGACAGGACAGACTTTAGTGATATCAATTGCCGCCACCAGCATCACGGCTGGAAAAAACCTAAGGAGAAATCATGTCTGCACATACCCCCCCACGCTGGGATCTGTCGAATGTCTACCCTTCCTTGCAGTCGCATGAGTACGCCGCCGCGATCCGCGATCTGGAAGCCCAAATCCAGGCGGTGGAGGCGCTGCTCGCCCAGGCAGAGACCCTGGACGTCTCTAGCGGCATCGACGCGCTCGCCACAGCGGCCAATCGCCTGGTCGATGCGTATAACAGTGCTCTTCTGCTGCGCAACACGATCGAGGCCTATCTTTACTCCTTCACCTCGACCGATACTTTCAACACCGAAGCCGCCCGCAAGATGTCGGAATTCGAGCTGCTGACAGTGGATATGAGCAAGCAGGAAACCCGCCTGCGTGCCTGGGTCGGCAAGATCGCGCCGGCACTGCCGGAGGTCACCGCCCTGCCGGGGCCCGCCGAGGAGCACGCCTTCCAATTGGCCGAGATGGCTCAGTTGAGCAAGTACCTGATGAGCCAGGCTGAAGAAGCACTGGCCGCCGAGTTGAATTTGAGCGGCGCGAACGCCTGGACCAAGCTGCACAGCACGGTCATCTCGCAAACCACGGTCGAATTCGAGCTGGACGGCAAAGTTGAGCGCAGACCCATGCCGGCCATCATCAACCTGCGCAGCCACCCGGATGAGAGCGTCCGCCGGCGCGCCTATGATACCGAGATGCAGGTCTGGCACAGCCTGCGCGAGCCGCTGGCGGCCGCCATGAACGGCATCAAGGGCACAGTCATCACCCTCAACAAACACCGCCGGCGCGAAGACGCGCTGCACTCCGCGTTGGACGCCAACCGCATCGACCGCCAGACGCTCGACGCGCTGCTGACCGCCATGCGCGGGTCGCTGCCGAGCTTCCGGCGCTACTTCCAGGCCAAAGCGCGCATCCTCGGCAAGGAGAAACTGGCATGGTGGGATCTGTTCGCCCCGGTCGGAAAATCCGACCGCCGCTACACTTTTCCTGAAGCGCGCGACCTGGTGCTGGAAAACTTCGCCCGCTTCTCGCCCGAGCTGGCTCAATTCGCCTCGCGCACGTTCAACGGCAGCTGGATCGACGCCGAGATGCGCAGCGGCAAGGTCGGCGGGGCGTTCTGCATGTCGGTGCCGGGCGTGAAGGAATCGCGCGTGATGCTCAACTTCGACGGCTCGTTCGACACCGTCAGCACGCTGGCGCACGAGCTGGGGCACGCCTTTCATGATTCGCGCCAGTTCAAAGCCGGGCGCAGCGAGCTTCAGCGGCGCGATCCGATGACCCTGGCGGAGACCTCATCGATCATGTGCGAAACGATCGTCGCCGAGGCTATCCTGGGCCAGGTTACCAGCCCGGCCGAGGAGCTGGCCATCCTGGAATCGCAACTAAACGGTGATTCACAGGTGGTCGTGGATATCTACTCGCGCTATCTCTTCGAGAAGGAGGTCTTCGACCGCCGCCAGAAGGCCGAGCTGTCAGCCGATGAGCTGTGCGAAATCATGGAGCGCGCCCAAAAAGAGGCCTACGGCGACGGCCTGGATCCGCGCTACCTGCACAAGTACATGTGGACCTGGAAACCGCATTATTACAGCGAGGGGCTCTCCTTCTATAACTTCCCCTACGCCTTCGGGCTGCTCTTCGGCACCGGTTTGTACGCTATCTACCAGCAACGCGGAGCTGCCTTCGTCCCGGATTATCTCCAACTGCTCGCCGCAACCGGCATGGGCCGCGCCGCCGAACTGGCGGCCCGCTTCAACATCGACATCCGAACGCCCGATTTCTGGCGCGGCAGTCTGGCGATCATCGATGAGCGCATCGACCGCTACCAGAAAGTCGCCTCCAAAATTTAGTGCATGGATACCTGAACTCCGCGCTCAACAACCTCGGCTGGCGCCAAGAAGACCAGTCGAGGTTGTTTCATTGAAAAAGCAGCTACATATCTTCGCGGAAAATCAGTCCATAGCGCTTACGCGCCGCCAGCCAGGCTTTGCGCAGGATTTCGTACACCGTGGTGGGATCCTTGATGTTGCGGAGGGTCACCTCGGGCGTGGACGGATCGGCTCCCTTGATGTGGATGTCCCCCAGCCCCACCATGCGTTCGCCGAGCCCGCGCGAAAGGTCGATATCCTGGATGCGCACCAGCTCGAAGTTCTCGTAATCCTTGCCGAGCAGCCCTTTGGACACTTTAATCCGCTCGGTCGTGACCACGTAGGATTCGACCAGCGAGAGGAACGGCCTTCCCTGCCAGAGGATAACCTCATCGCCCTCGGTCACCACCTTGTCTTTCCCGGCGGAATAGGCCTCGTCCAGAATCTCATTGACCATCAGTAAACTTTCATCCGCCACCGATTCCACCAGACGCGCCTGCTGCTCGACGGGGACGGCGGAAAGGTCGACGCCGCTTTCAGCCACCGCCTTCCAGACAGCGCTCTTAAGTTTAGCCCGGTACTGCTCGACTGATGACATACGCACCTCCTTTGGATGGCCGGGAATAAATCCCCGCTGCATTGCAGCAGCGGTCTACCTGAGAATTATATCCTGAAGCCGAGACGGCAGACAAGGGGTGATCGCCAGCATCTGGTGTGTCAGAGACCCGGTCTCGCGATCCACTGATTGGGCAGGGCAGATCTCCCGACCCATACGCCATTTTATGTGGAAATGGTTGGTGGATGAATATCCCGTCAGAAATTACGAGACGACCAGAGCACCGGAACATGAAGACGCTAAAAAACCAGCCTCAGGGTGACGATCTGGAACGGGCGCAGCTCCAACGCGATGCGGTTGCCGTCCACCGCCAGCTCGCGCTGATTCTCTTCAAGCAGGTTCGTCTCCCAGGCGCGCGCCAGTGGAAAGCCCGTTACGAACTCCACCCGTCCGCGCCGACGCTGGCTCTCGTACAGGCGCGCGATCAATCCCTGCCCGTCCTCCGCCAGCTTGACCGTCTCAATGATCACGTTGGGCGCATCCGCACGAATCAGCGAGGGCAAACCCTGCGTCCCTGCCGCGCTCCCGCCGCCAGGCCCTCCCCGCCGCCAGGCAAGGATCGGATCGTTCAGCGCGTAGGCTTCGCACGCGGTGCGCTCATCCAGCGGGCCGGTATGGGGCAGCAGGCTATAGGTGAACTGATGCTCGCCCTCATCTCCGCGCGGATCCGGCTGGACCGGGCTGCGCAGCAGGCTAATGCGCAGCACATTGCCGCGCACGTCGTGCCCGTACTTGCAATCGTTGAGCAGGCTGACGCCGTAGCCGCCCTCGCTCAGGTCGATCCACTTGTGCGCGCAGGTCTCGAAGCGCGCCCAATCCCAGCTGGTGTTGCGGTGAGTCGGGCGCTGCACGCTGCCCCACTGGATTTCGTAAGTCGCCTGCGGTGCAAGGATTTCCACCGGAAAGGCCGCCTTCAGCAGGATGTGCCGCTCGCGCCACTGCACGGTCGTGGCAAAGTCCAGCCGCGGGCTGTTGCGGCAGAGGGAAATGCGCTGGACGACCTCGCTGTTAAGGATGCGCCGCCTGATCTCCAGCGTCTGGCGCAGCGGTCCATTCTCCACGCGGCGGATCGATTCGGCCGGCTCTGCCAGCCAGAGCTTGTCATCATAATACGCCTCGATCTCCCAGGCGTCGTAGGTGCGCGGGCGGTCTTCGAAGGCTTGCAATTGGTTGGCAATTGCCCCGGCGGGCAGCACCTCGCGGCCGGCGCGCTTATCAAGGATGCGCGTCAGGTCTCCCTGCGGATTGAATTCCACCCGCAGATGCTCGTTTTCGAGCAGCAAGCCCTCCTGTATACCCACGCCAGGCTCATCTTCGGGCAGGTCTGGCAACTGAATATCGAGGACTTGCAGCGCCGTGAGGCTATAGGGCGCCAGCTCGCCGGCAGCGACCAGCAGCCCGCCCTCCACCGGCTGAACGTCCAGCTCCCGCCCGTCCCTGACCAGCCTGGCGTTCGACAAGCCGGGGATGAAGGCCGGATCACCACGGGAGAACGAAGTTGGGTTGACCAGCAGCAGCCCGGCGCCAAGCGCGGCAGCGATGACATCCAGCGCCTGGCTGCGCAGTTGGCCGACCTCGGCCTGCACCTGAGCGTACTGCGCCTGCGATTCAACGTAGACCGGGGCGATGCTCGAGCCGGGCAGGATGTCGTGGAACTGGTTGAGGCAGACCGTGCGCCAGGCCTGGGTAAAGGCGTCCGCCGGGTAGCGGTAGCCGCCGTCCAGCAGCGAAGCCCATGCCGCCAGGAATTCGGCGTCGTGCAGCAGGAACTCGCTTTTGCGGTTGGCGCGCTTGTTGCGCGCCTGGCTGGTGTAGGTACCGCGGTGATATTCAAGGTAAAGCTCGCCGTCCCAGACCGGCATCTGGCGCGACTGGCAGAGCGGCTCGATCGTCCGGAAGAACTCGCCCACGCTGGACTGGCGCACCTGCGGCAGGCCGGGGAAAGACCCCATGAGGCGAATGTTCTCGAGCATCTCGCGCGTCGGCCCGCCGCCGCCGTCGCCGTAACCGTAAGCCATGAGCAGATCCTGCTGCATGTCCTTCTGCTGGAAGTTCAGCCAGGCGCCCAGCGCCTCTTTAGCGTCGGCCATCGAGTTGTAAGTGGCCGGGTAGGGGCTGCCGGGATCCTTGACCGTGGAGAAGTGAGTCAGGATGCGCGTGCCGTCCAGGCCCTGCCAGAGAAAAGTATCGTACGGAAAGCGGTTGGTCTCGTTCCAGCCGATTTTTATCGTCATGAAATACTTGAGCCCGGCCTGAAGGATCAACTGCGGCAGCGCCCAGGCGTAGCCGAACACGTCCGGCAGCCAGAGCACCGGGCCCTCGGCCTGCGCGCCAAAATGCTCACGGAAATAAGTCCGTCCGAGCAGGAACTGGCGCGCCAGCGATTCCGCCCCGCTCAGGTTGCAGTCGGCCTCGACCCACATGCCGCCCAGCGGCTCCCAGCGCCCCTCAGCCACCCGCCGGCGGATTTCCTCGAACAAGCCGGGGAAGTCCTGGCGGACGAATTCATACAACTGCGGCTGGCTCTGCGAGAAGTGATACTCGGGAAACCGCTCCATCAGCCGCAGCACATTGTGAAAGGTGCGCGCGGCCTTCTGGCGCGTCTGAGCGAGCGTCCAAAGCCAGGCCACGTCCAGGTGGGCGTGCCCGCTGGCATGGATGCGCACGTCCAGCGGTCTGCCGGCGCTGGCGATGCCCTGCTTGAGCAGCGCCAGGGCGGGATCGAGTGAAGCGTAGAAATTTTCACCCGGCGGCTCGCGCAGGTCCAACAAGCTGAAAGCGGCGTCCAGCGCGTTGAGCAGGTTGTGCTGAATTGGGCTGCCCTCATCCAGCAGGCTGACCGTCTCGAGTGCCACCCCTGCCAGTCCGACCAGCTCCCGCGCCGCCGGGTGTACCTGCACCAGCGCGCAGGGTTGCATGTACAGGCGGGCGTGCGGATCGTAATGTTCCACTCCGCCAACGTAACCGGTCCAACCCTGCAGGCACAGGCTGTGCTCGCGCCCGTCGAGCCACTGCCTGTCGAGCAGGATCTCCTGGTGGTGGCGGTCGCAGGCTGCGTAGGGATGCCCGTCGATCCAGGCCAGCGCCTCGGGGTGGCTGAAGTCGTTGGCGTCGCCGATCGGCAGGTACAATCCAACCGGGTCCGCCCTGCCCCACTCCGCGGGCGCACGGAAGCTCGTGCGCAGGACGAAATGAGTGTCGCAGGCTGCCCAGTAGTCGCCGGGTCTGACGACCGCCCAGGCAGACAGGTCGGTAGTCGTCGTCAGCGAGCGCTCAAAGGCAGGGCCGTCGACCTGGAGGCAGCGAAAATCAGCCAGGGGCAGGCTGTTGCGGTACACCAGCGGCGCAATCGTATTCAGACAGTGCCTGATCTTCTCGAAGGTCCAGCGGTTTGAATGGTACATCAAGATTCCCTCGACGTAGAGGTTTTGGCGTGTTTTTCAGGGGAGCAACTCAACCATTCAGTATACACGCTTTTACCGCACTGAGGACGGAACCAAAAACCCGAAACATCCTTAGAACAAATATATAACCGCTTGACTTGTTTTCCTAAACATGCAATAGTTAATCCGTACCCGTTCTTCTCCAGCAGAGCTTTCCCCCACACTCTTTCAACCGAATAGCATCATTACGGGAGATAGTTCGCGCGCCGATTCATCAAGGAGGTCGGAATGCAGGATCGATCTGGCGTTGCTTTCGCGATCGTTGTATTATTGCTCGCCGCCGGCCTGGTTGTGCTGCTTGGCATTCAGGCAAAAAGCGCCTGGGTCAGTGTACTGGCGGTGGTTGGCCTGCTGGCCAGCCTGTACTCGCTCAGCACCGGGCGCGCTCATCAATACGGCGGTTTTTGGATTGGACTGATCGTCAGCCTGGCCGCACTGGCAGCCGCGGTCTGGTTGAGCCACCTGGCCGGGCGGTTTTGGTGGACGCCGCTGTTCATTCTCATCAGCATTTTATTCCTTGCCAACGGCGCCGCGCTGGTTTCGGAATATGAACAGCCCGCCGGCAGCACGTCCATCATCATCGGCATCCTGTTGTTTGCTTTTGCCATTCTGGGTCCGTGGTTATTGTACGGGCCAATAACCGGCGCAACGCGCGCCGCGGCGGCGCCGACCATCGCGCCAACGGCAGCCGTGCTGCCAAGCGCAGCGCCGCCGACCGCTGCGCCAACCGCCGTCCCAACCGCCATACCGACCGCCGCACCTACTCCGATCCCAACCGAGGTTCCCGAGCCGGCCGCTGTCACGGTCGAACGAGGCTCCTTCTTCCCGGGCATGTGGGATTTCCTGCTCAGCTCGGTCAAATCCGGCTGGGGCATCTTTTACCTGGCGCTGGTGATCCTGCTCGGACGCATCTGGCTCGGCAAGTGGGGCTGGCTGATTGCGCCCATCCTGCTCATTCTGGCAGCCGGCGGGCTGGCCTGGCTGGCCCCGGACAGTGCCGAGGCTCTGTCCGGTTTCTTCAGCACCCGTCCACTGGAACACCTCACCGCCTTCCTTGGCTGGTCGGCGCGTCAGTTTGGCTCGGCCGCCTGGGGAGCGCTCCTTGCCGGTGTCGGGCTGGTCGTCCTGCTGCTGCCAGCCTACATAACCATGTATTCAGCCAACCGGACGATGGTCACAGCCCAAAAGGTGGGCGAGGTGTTCGGCACCACCTTCGCTGCCAACCTGCTGCGCCGCAGCAGTGCGTCCTCGCCCTATACCGGCCTGGTTTCGATCCTGACGGTGGCCGCGAGCGTCTATGGTTTCATTCTGGTCTGGAAAGCCCTGGCCGCGCTCTCGGCCGCCAGCGGCGTTCCTGCTTTTCCGCTGCTTGGCATAGCGGATATCAGCCTGCCGCGCTGGAAGCCGGTCATGCAGTGGCAGTATTTCCTCAACGCCGGCATCTACGCGGCCATCAGCCTGATCCTGACCGCCGTCCAGCGCCGCATGGGACTGGCCATGTTCGCGATCAACTGGTTTGTGATCATCCTTGGCGCTGCCCTGCTCGGATTCTTCGTCCCCGCCGGGGTGGTCGACTTTCTTGCCGGGCAGTCGCTGGCGCTGGGGGTGGCTGCGCCGCTCTCGCTGCTCAAGAAGACCCGCGTGGCGCCTTCACAGCGGCCCAGGCCGGAGTACGGGCGCGATCAATTCCTGGAGGAAATGCGCAGGCGCACTGCCGCGCGGGAGAGCCAGCAGGCAATCGATGAGTTGCTGCAGCGCGAGGCTGACCGGCGGGCTGGTCGCCCAACCCCTGAGCCTCCCCCTGCCCAGCAAGAAGATATTCCCATCATTATCGGCGGAAAATATATGGCGGAAGAAGAGGAGGAGGTAGAAGAGGTACAGGAGGAAGAACAGGTAGAAGGTGAACTGATCTTCGAGCACACCGAACCGCTCATCGATCTGATGCTGGACAGCCAGGGGCGGGTGGTGTTCATGGACCTCCTTGGCGATGTCTGGCAGTGCGACGCATACGGCAGCCTGACCAAATTGATCGACGTCGATATGGTCGATCCGCTTGGCATGGCCGTCGTCTCCGGCGGGCGTCTGGCAGCTGTCGATCTGGCCGGCGAGGTGTTCTTCTCCTCAGGCGAGCCTGAATCGATCCAGACCTCAGAAGAGATCCACGCATTCACGGTCAATAGTTTCGGCACCATCCTGGCGTATACCAACCCTGATTCAACCAGTCTGCGCGGCCTGATCCTGGCCGCGGGCAAGGAACAGGAATTCATCGACTGCGGAGAACGCCTGACCGACCTCAGCTTTTCAACGGACAACCGTTACCTTGGCATTGGCACCGAGAACAGCGGCATCCTGATCTTCGACATGGCCAAGCGCCAGATCACTCAGAAGCTTGCCCAGTCCGGCCTGCGCAGCGTCACCCACATCATCCCTGGCGATCACGGCGGCTGGGTGGCGGCCTATGAATCAGGCAAAGTAGCCTGCTGGGATAATCAGGGCAACCTGCTCGGTACTTTCAGCGTCAACGGAAAAATCACCAGCCTGGCCTATGACGCCCACAACGGCAGGGTTGCCTGCGGAACCGACCAGGGTGAATTAATCGTCACCGACGAAGTCTTTGACATCATCCAGAACCCCTCTTTGTCAGACGAGGATATCGTTTCAATTGTGTTCGATCCCGGCGGAACCAGCCTGGTCGCCGCCGGCAAGGATGGAGCCATCCGCAGGATCATGCTGTAAAGGCGGCAGAGAATAAATGTCATCGGGTTGCACCATACGCATCGCGGGCCTATCCCATCCAGGGCTGGTGCGCGAACAGAACGAAGACCGGTTCATCATCGACCAGAGTGCCGGCTGTTTTCTGGTGGCTGACGGCATGGGCGGTCACCAGGCGGGGGAAGTAGCCAGTTGTATTGCGGCGGAAATTATTGCCAGAAAGATCGCCCACCTGAGCAGCAAGCAGCGCCTCGACCCGGCCAAATCGCTGCTGGAGGCGATCTCGCTGGCTCACCAGGCAGTGCGCAAACAGGCCGGAAAAAACCTCTCGCAGCGCGGCATGGGCAGCACGGTGGTCATCGCCTGGCTGCAACCGCCCTCCTGCCAGCTCTGGCTGGCCCACGTCGGCGACAGCCGCGCCTACCTGTTGCGCGGCGGAGACTTCTTCCGCCTGACCGAAGATCACACCATCTACAACCAGGCGCTGCGCGCCGGGCTGCTCGGGCCGGACCCGGAGACCCACCCGCCGCGCAGCCTGCTCAGCCAGGCGGTCGGTGCCAGCGAGCTGATCGCCCCCGAAACCGCGCGCATCGAGTTGCTGCCAGGCGACCGGCTGCTGCTCTGCTCGGACGGGCTGACCGATATGGTCTCGGAGGAGCAGATCGCCGCGCTGATGGGCGCCGCGGAAGCGCCGGAGGATATCTGCCAGCATTTGATTGCCGCCGCCCTGGATGGCGGCGGCAAGGACAACGTCACTGCCGTGATTCTGCAAGTGGTTGATAAGACATAGTCATCAGGAGGAAGTCAATGGAAGTCATCCTGCGCGTAATCGACGGGCCTCAGGTGGGCAAGGAGTACCACTTCGCCGAGGCGGATAATTTTTTGATTGGACGGATGGACAAGACCAGCAAAGCCGACCTGCAGATCAGTGATGAGGATCCATTTGTATCCAGGAATCACTTCCTGATCGAAGTGCGTCCGCCGAATGTGATGATCCGTGATTTCAAGAGCACCAACGGCACCTACGTGCGCCATCCCGGGCAAACTGTGTGGGGAGCAAAGATCGACGAGACACTGGTCGAGGACGGCGACGAGATCAAGATCGGTCATACCATCCTGGGGGTGACTGTAATCAGAGCCGAGCCGGTCGGATTGGAAACCAGGGTCGAATCCGCGCCGCCCGCGGTTGACGTGCAAGAGGAGCTGAGGGAAGAACCTCCGCCGCAGCCGGCGCCGGACGAGAAGGAACCCATCCGCGAGGAGCCAAAAAAGACACCCCCGCCCAGGAAAGGTAAAATCGCTGAGGAATATCTGTGCATCCGCTGCCAGACGCCGCTGGAGAAGCTGCCGCTGCTCGAGGGCAGCTTCCACCAGGATGATTTCATGTGCCCGAAGTGCAAAACCGAGGTGGCGGCTGAACGGGAGCGCGAGGCGGCTGCCAACGCCGCCGTGCGTTACCAATGCCAGAATTGCGGCACGGACGTGACCGACACCGCAAACCGTGACGGGCGGGCGGTCGAACTGGCGGATGTCGCCAGCTACCTTTGCAAAGCCTGCGCCGAGCGCTCCGCCAAGCTGCGCACGGTGATCGGCGAGTACCGCGTCATCTCGGAGCTCGGGCACGGCGGAATGGGCGTGGTCTATAAAGCCTGGCACACCCCCACCGGCAGGCTGGTCGCGCTAAAGAAGATGCTGCCAATTGCCAGAGCCAATGACAGGCTGCTGCGCCGCTTCTATCGCGAGGTGCTGCTGAACGAACAGTTGATTCACCCGGGGGTGGTGCGCCTGTACGAAGCCGGCCTGCAGGGGGAAGATCCTTACTTCGTCTCGGAGTTCGTCGCCGACGGCAACCTCAATCAGTTCATGTCGCCCGAGGACCGTCCGCTGCTGCAGCCCCCCGACGTCGTCCGCCTGGTCGCGGACAGCCTGGAGGGGCTGGACCACATCCATAAGAAAGGCATCGTCCACCGCGACCTGAAACCGGAAAACATCCTGCTGCGGGCAAAGGCGAACGGCGTAACCGACTTCAAGGCCGCAAAACGTTACCAGCCCAAGCTGGCAGATTTCGGCCTGTCCCGTTCCTATGAGCGGCACGGCGGAACGATCACTCGCAAGGATGAGTACGCCGGCACGATTTTCTACATGCCTTACGAGCAGATCCTGGAATTCAAGGAAGCCTTACCGCCGGTGGACATCTACGCCATGGGCGTGACCCTTTATTATCTGCTCACCGGCAGCTTTTCGCTCGAATTCCCCAAGCCATCCCAGATCAAGCGCGGTGTGATGCCCAATAAAGATCCGATCCGCATGATTTTGGAGGATGAGCCGCGTCCGGTGCGCAGCCAGCGACCCGACCTGCCTTTTCCGTTGTGCGCCGTCGTCGATCGCGCGGTCGCCAAGGAAGCCGCCGACCGCTACCAGACCGCCACCGAATTTCGCGCCGAGCTGGTCAGGTTTGCCGGCTGAAAAGATATTTCGGGTTTTTTCGTTGGACAGGTAAGATCAGGAGATCCAATTTGACAGCACCGCCGGGATTAACCGCTCAAGACAGCCCAGATCACGGTCATTTCTATCCGCTGCAGGCTGAGGAGACGAGCATCGGCAGAAGCGAGCAGTGCACGCTGGTCGTCGACTGGGAGCCGAGCGTCTCGCGCCAGCACGCGCGCATCGTTCAACAATCCGGGCTGTACTGGCTGGAGGATTTGGGCAGCTCGAACGGCACATATTTGACCCCCTTCGGCGGCGAGGAGCGCAAACTGCTGCCCAACGAGGGCGTCCTGCTCCTGGACGGTGCGCTGATCCGGCTGGGCAGGTACGCCAAATTCCTGGTCACCGGTCTGATCGCCGATCAGGATGAAGCCGTGCAGATGGTCACCGCCCGCCTGAAGCAGATAGTCACCAGTCTCTATGCCGGTCTCGCTCATCTGCAGCCTGAAGACCGCCAGGCGCAGCTCGAATACCTGCGCGGCTTCGAGGCCCGTCTGCGAGGCGCCAGGAGCCGCGAGGAAATCCTGCGCATCGCCTCCGAGGGTACCCAGACCCTTTTTGGGACAGTGCATTTCGAGCCAGCAGAAGCCAGCGATCTGCCGCCGTTTCCGGAGGGCGTGCCAGATCCCGAAACCGGGAATCATCCTCCATCGATCCTGGGTTTTCTGGATAACGATATCTGGAAACACTTCCCAAAGGAGGACGACCAGGATGGCTGAGCTGATCGATCCGCGCGTCACTGCCCTGCTGTACTACTCGCTGCGCGAGGCGCAAACTTCCACCGGGTGGCAGCCCCACGCCGCCTTCGAAGAGGGCGCCGGCGAAAACCTGCAGGTCGAGCCCTCCGCCGCGGACTGCCGCCGCTCGACCTGGCGAAGCGCGGAAGGCGATTTGGCCTGCTTGGACTGGGTCCTGGCCCACGACACGGGTATATTGCGCATCAGCCTGAGCCGTCCCGGTGCACAGCCCGCCGCCGCGTGGAGCGCCTTGAACGCGGCGCTCGACGACCGGTTGCAGAACGCCCACGCCCGCAGCGACCAGCCGCTGCCCTGGGCAGCCACGTGCATATTCTCTGCCCAGGCAGCCCGCGGTGCAAAAGGGGAAGACCTGCAGGCGCTGGTCAGCCAGACCCCTGGCGCTCTGTCCGGGCTGAAACCCGCCGGCCCGGGCGAGCCGACACCCTACGGCTGGTGCTGGAGCCTCGGAGCGCAGGAGCTCGCTACTGCCCGGGGGCATTCCCACTGGCAGCGCTGGCTGGTCTGGATTGTCCCGCAGGAACGGGCCGAGCGCGTGGAAACCCTCTTCCTGCAGCCGCTCAATCAGGGTCTGGCGCGCATCGAGCTCTATCTGCACAAGAGCCTGCACCATGCCCGCCAGCATGAAGCCGTCCGCGCCGCGCTGGAAAAGGCCCGTGTAGAGCTCCAGGAAGGCATGCTGGTCGCGCTGCGCACAGTCAGCTTCAAGGACATCCAGCGCGAAGAGCCCGAATTGGAGAAGATTTCGCGCAAACTGATGATCTTTCTGGCGGAGAAAACCCAGACCGAGCTGCTGCTCAACAGCCTGCTCGCCAGCCAGCAGTCCTTCAGGAAGCATCTCGAGCGGGTCAGGCTGGAAACGCCCGCCTACGCGGGCCAGACGGCGCTGATTCAGCACAGCATCGAGCAGCTCGAGCGCGACCTGGCAAGCGCTACGGCAGTGGCCGAGAGCAGCTACACCTTCCAGGACATCCAGCGCTCGATCGAGAGCAACCGCATCGAGCGGGCGGGCGTGCTGCTCGGCGGCGCGGCGGCCATCCTGGCCGGGTTGGCCATTTTCAACAATTTCCTCGATATCTGGAATCTGTCGGTCGAGAAAAGCGGCATGCTCTTGCCGACACCCTGGCTGCGCGCCCTGCTCGGCGCGCTGGCAGCGGTTTTCTGGCCGCTGGGCGCCTACCAGCTGGTCAAGCGGCAATGGTGGCAGGGAGGGATTTCGCTGCTGATCGGCGTCCTATCGATCATACTGGCGGTCGTCTTCACGGTAATCGTCAACTCGTGATTCCATGAACACCACAACTCATTTCTGCATCAGCTGCGCCCGCGAGTTCCACCCCCGCTCGCCGGAAGCGCTGCTCTGCCCGGACTGCGGCGGTCCGCCCGAGGCGCCATCACCTGAATCCGTCTCAGGCGGGGGTACTCGCCTCGACGCAGAAGCTCCCCCTCCGGACAGCGGTCGCCGCGCGCTTCTTACACCCCAACCTGCCCAGCCTCAACCAAGCCAGACCACCCTCAAGCCTTCCCTGGGCCGCGCCCTCGCCGAGGGCGAAGTCCCAGCGGAGTGGCAGCCCGGGGACGAGCTGCTCGACACCTACATCGTCCGCAGCCTGCTCGGCCAGGGCGGCATGGGCAAGGTCTACCGTGTGCACCACAATTCCTGGCACATCGACCTTGCGGTCAAGTCGCCGCGGCCCGAGTTTTTCCAGACACAGGAACAAAAGGATTTATTCGTCTCCGAAGCCGAGACCTGGGTCAACCTCGGGCTGCACCCGCACATCGTCTCCTGCTATTACGTGCGCACCATCGATGGCATCCCGCGCGTCTTCGCCGAGCTGGTCGAGGGCGGCTCGCTGGAAGACTGGATCAGGCAGGGCAAGATCACCCATATCGAACAGGCGCTGGATATCGCCATCCAGTTCGCCTGGGGGCTGGCCTACGCCCACGAGCAGGGGCTGGTGCACCGCGACGTCAAACCCGCCAACGTGCTGATGACGCCCGAAGGAACGGTCAAAGTGACCGACTTTGGGCTTGCCAAAGCCGGCAAAGGCCTGACCCCGGCATACGCTTCCCCGGAGCAGGCCGAGGCGCAGCTCAAGGATGTGAAGCTCACGCCACAATCGGATATTTGGAGCTGGGGGCTATCGGTGCTGGAGCTGTTCGCCGGGCGGCCGTTTTGGGTGCGCGCCGACATGCCTGGCTATGCCTGGGGACAGGTTGCATCACAGGCGGTAGACCATTACATCTCGGGCGGGTTGGAGGATCCAGCGATCGCGGAGATCCCCCCCGAATTAATTGAGGTCCTCAAATCGTGTTTCAGTACCAATCCATCTGCACGCCCGAGTATAAACCAGATCGTCAATCTATTAAATGATATCTACTCAATGGTGACCGGCAAGTCCCATCCTCGCTCCAGGCCAAAATCAGCAAATTTACGGGCAGACAGCATGAATAACAAAGCCCTCAGTTTGCTTGATCTTGGCCAGGACAAAGAAGCTGACAAAATTTGGAAAGCCGCATTAGATGTTGATCCCCAGCATGCTCCCAGTATCTATAATTACGGCTTACAGCAATGGAGGCGAGGTCAACTAAGCGACGAGGAGCTTGTAGATCAGCTTCAGGGAATATGCAACGCCCGTCCAGAGGATTGGTTCAGCCACATTATTCTTGCACAGGTTCATCTCGAACGGAATGATCCAGGGTCAGCTCAGACCTCGCTTGTCCGGATGATAAAAAAACATCCCGGAAACCAGGAAATCGTCTCTTTATGGAATATTATCGAAAAGAGGATGAACGGCGGGATTGCCCCCATTCGAAAGTTATCAGGACACCACCCCTGGTCTTCGATTTCTTCTGTCCAATTCAGCCCAGATGGCAGGCAGGCAGTTTCTGCAAGTGGGATGAGCATGGAGAAAGATCACACCGTCCGTCTATGGGATCTCGCGAGCGGCAACTGCTTGCAGGTACTGAGCGGTCATTCAAGCCCAGTCAACCAGGCGAGTTTCAGCCCAGACGGTCGAATTATCCTCTCGGGCAGCGGCGATCTTTTCCATACCACAGAAGATAAACCATATGATCCCACGCTTCTTGCATGGGACGCCAGACTTGGCAAGTTGATCTTTCGTTTCCCTGCCAACACAGGGCAGGTGAGTGCTGTATGTGTAACATCCGATTCGCGGTATGCCCTGGCTGCCTGCAATTTGATAAACCTTGGCTTACGGCAGGGAGATTTCCAGATTCAGGTTTGGGACCTCGCAAGGCAGCGCTGTATTCAGCGTATGCGCGGTCACAGTCGGCGCGTTAATTGTCTGGCGATAAGCAGCGAGCTACAACTCGTGGTATCAGGCAGCGATGATAAGACGATATACCTATGGGATTTTAACAGCGGGCAAATCCTGCGCCGTTTTCTTGGACACGCAGGAGAAGTAACCGCAGTCGATCTGGACAGCGCCAATCGCCGGGTTCTGTCGGGGAGTAAAGACAGAACGGTCCGACTGTGGGATCTGGACAGCGCAAAATGCATCATGACATTGCACGGATGTGTACAAGCGGTTAATTCAGTGCGATTTTGCCCAAATGGACAGATGGCAATCGCAGCAAGCGAGGATGGCAGTGTCCGCATATGGGACCTTACCAGCGGGCAGTGCTTACGCAGTATTAGAAAATCAAAAAACGGTATTAAGTCGGTAGATTGGAGCCCGGACGGGAAGCGAATCTTATTTACCCAATCTGCTGAATTGGAATATTGGAGCTTGGGGAAGACGACGATCGATTCCTACCATGCGCCATGGATGCTTTCCAGCATAATCCAATCAGAAACAGCTGGTCAGGCGCAGGGAGAGTTCGACCAACTGATGGAGCGAGCAGAACAGTCATTGAATAATGCGGACGCCCTGGAAGCGATGGATTTGATCCAAAAAGCTCGAAAAGTTGAAGGTTTCGAGAGGGACGCCAAAGCGTTCGACTTATGGTGCAAGTTATATCGGAAATTACCTGTGATCGGCTGCAGGGGCGCATGGGAAGTAAAAAAAATTAGCGGTCTTAGTAATACCGCAAATCAGGTCGGGAAAATGGCCCAAATTGATACTGTGAACGCAATTTGCCTGAGCCCTGATAACTTATATTTCTTTGCCTGTATCGTGGATACCATCAAAATGATTGAGATCGCCAGCGGCCGCTGTATAAAGGTATTCAAAGATAAAAACGGCATGGTCACCACGATTCGGCCGAGTCCTGATGGTAGATACCTCATCACTGGAGGCGCATTCGTCCAAACCTGGGAAATCGAGGCGGGGAAAAGCGTACTTACCCTTTCTCTCATGGAAAAAGAGTTGGGATCAAAGGACGCCTGCTTCAGCCCGGATGGAAATTTTATCCTGACAACCTTCAAGACCCAGGCTCAAAGTGGATTATGCATTTGGAATCATACCAACGGAAAATTGATCAGGAGGATCAATCTGTTCGGTGAAAATTCTGTGGGATTTGGCAAATCCAGCAGGAATAGCAGCATCGAAAAAATCGGCTTTTCCCAGGACGGTCGAACTTTTTACGCGATATCGAGCGATGGGTCCTTGAGCACCTGGGATTTTGCCACCGGGAGGAGCTTACAGGTCATCGAAGCACATCAGGATTGGGTGCTTTCTGCCGAACTGACCCATGACAGCCGCTATGCCGCGACAAGCGGAGCTGGAACGGATCCACCCATCAGAGTTTGGGACCTGGAAAAAAGTAGAAACATCCGTACTTTTAGCGAGCATACCAGTGTCATCAATTCTCTACTATTTATTGGGAATGAAAAGTTCCTCGCCGCAGCCGGTCACGATAAGAAGATTAGGATATGGGATATATCGTCAGGGAAATTAGTACAGGTGCTCGAGGGTCACACTGACCTCATCTCGTCTCTTTGTGCCTCCCAGGATGGCAGCTTTTTGGTATCGGCTGGCAAGGACCGGACCGTACGCATATGGGCAATCGATTGGGAACTACGCCCGCAGCAACTCTCGGATTGGGATGAAGGAGCGCGTGGATACCTCAATAATTTTCTTACTTTGCACACCCCATATGCCAAGAGGCTTCCTGAAGACCTCAGCCTCAATGATGACAGGCTTATCCATTGCTTAACCCGCCGTGGAAATCCAACCTGGCAGGAAGAAGATTTCCAACGGCTGCTCCACACACTGGAATGTGCCGGCTACGGTTGGCTGCGCCCGGAGGGTGTGCGCCGCAAGCTGGAGGAGATGGCGCGCGAGCGAGGATGGACACCTCAATGAGGAACAGTGCTTACTGTATCAGCTGCTCGCGCCAGTTCCACCCCCATTCACCGGATGTACTGCTTTGCCCGGATTGCGGCGGCCCTCCCGAGGCTGATCAACCGGCGGCCCTGACGACTTCCTTCTGCATCAGCTGCGCCCGCCAGTTCCACCCCCGCTCGCCGGACGTGCTGCTCTGCCCGGAGTGCGGCGGGCCTCCCGAAGCCGTCCCGCCACCCGCCGCTGCCGGACACGCAACCAGACTGGATGGCCCGCCCCCTTCCTCCCCACAATCCAGGCCGACCGTCGCCGAGCCCGGCCCAATCCCCTCCCCGCCAGATATCGATCTACAAAGCGACCGGCAGCCGGCAGATCGTCCGGACGCAGCCGCGGACTGGCGGTCCGGTGAAACGCTGCTCGACACATACACCGTCCGCGGCCTGCTCGGTGAAGGCGGCATGGGCAAGGTCCACCGCGTGCATCACGAATCCTGGGACATCGACCTGGCGGTCAAGTCGCCCAAGGGTTTCACCGACCAGCAGCAGCGGGATTGGTTCATTTCCGAGGCCGAAACCTGGGTCAACCTTGGGCTGCACCCGCACATCGTCACCTGCTACTATGTTCGCAGCATCGATGGCATCCCGCGCGTCTTCGCCGAGCTGGTCGAGGGCGGCTCGCTGGAAGACTGGATCAGGCAGGGTAAGATCGCCCGTATCGAACAGGCGCTGGATGTCGCCATCCAGTTCGCCTGGGGGCTGGCTTACGCCCACGCCCAGGGTCTGGTGCACCGCGACGTCAAACCCGCCAACGTGCTGCTCGATCCTGACGGCACCGTTAAAGTAACCGACTTCGGTCTGGCCAAAGCCGGCAAGGGTATGACTCCTGAATATGCTTCGCCCGAACAGATCGATGCCCGCTCCCCGCTGGATGAGCTCACCCCGCAGGCGGATATTTGGAGCTGGGGTCTGTCGGTCCTGACCATGTTCGCGGGGCGCCCGTTTTGGGTCAAATCACGCGGCGGGAGCTGGGGTCGTTTCGCCATGCAGGCGCTCGACCACTACCTCTCAGGCGAACTTGACGACCCCGCCATCGCCGAGACGCCCGCGAGTCTGCAAACCCTTCTTCGATCCTGCTTCCAGCCTGAACCTGCCAGACGACCCGCCAGCATGATGCAGGCGGCCGAAGCGCTGATCAGGATTTACAGCGAGGTAACCGGGCGGAATTACCAACGCAGGCCGCCCAAACCCGGCGAGCTGCGCGCCGACAGTCTGAACAACAAGGCGCTCAGCATGCTCGACCTCAACCGTGAGGCTCATGCGCTGCGCCACTGGCAGGAAGCGCTGTGCAGCGATCCCGCCCATCTCGAAGCCAACTTCAACTACGGCTACTACCGCTGGCAGAAAGCTGAGATCACTGCCGGTCGTTATCTGGAAGAGTTTACGGCGCTTAAAGACCAACACAGTTCAGTTTCCGAATACTGGTCATATCTGGGCTGGATTTACCTCGAGCAGGGCGATATCCACGCCCTCGAGGCAATCCAGACGAGGATTCGCGACGAGCGCCTGCTGGCGACGCTGAAAGGCAAGCAGCACCCTCAACTGGTGGAAGGATTGCGCCTGAAAGGACACACGGATAAAGTCCTCAGCGTGGCGATTTCACCCGATGGAACCAGGGGGCTGTCGAATGGCGGCGATAAAATCCTGCGCCTGTGGGATTTGGCAACGGGTCAAACACTGAGCCAGGTTGATATAAGTGAGGGCGCATTTTTTGCGTTGTTTTCCCCTGACGCGCGTCAGGCGCTGACCTCGAGCGGACGAATCATCGACCTGGCCAGCCAGAGGATCGTCGGAAACCTGCCCGCGGAAAACATGAAGGCGGCCGCATCCCTGGCTATCTCGACTGACGGGAAGTACGCAGTCAGCGGGGGGATTGACAACAAAGTCATCCTCTGGGATCTGCCCAGCCGCTCCATGCTGGGTGAACTGGAAGGTCATGACCAATGGGTCTGGTCGGTCGCGATTTCGCCGGACTCAAGCCAGATCCTCTCAGGCGGCTGGGATAACCATATCTGCCTATGGGATCTCAAGGCAAGGCGCCTTATTCGCAGAATGGAAGGGCACACCGAGCGGGTATGGTGCGTTGCCTTTTCACCGGACGGGCGTACGGGCCTGTCGGCCAGCGCCGATTACACCATCCGCCTCTGGGATTTGAGCACGGGCAGGCAAATCTCATGCCTGGAGGGGCATTCCGGCATCGTGTCTTCTGTGGCGTTCCTGCCTGAGGGAATGCACGCCTTCTCGTGCGGTTATGACGGCACCGTGCGCATGTGGAACGTCCGAGAAGGCAGAGAAATCGCCATGCGCAGAGCGCATAGCGGGCAGGCGCTGTCAGTCGCAGTTTCGAGCGACGGCCGCACAGCCCTCTCCGCCGGAGAAGACCGGGATGTCATCCTCTGGAAAATCGAGCTGCCTGACCGCCTGAAGAGCAGATTCCCCTATCCGGCCGTTGCCAGGATCAAAAAGGCCGAGCAGGTGCTGGCGGAACAGGACCTTGTTCGTGAAAAGCTAGATTCGGCCAGGCAGCAGTTCAAAAACGAAAATTTCCCCACTGCGTACACGCAATGCCGGCAGGTGCAGGGCATGCCGGGGCATGAGCGCGAGGAAGATATCCTGGACCTGCTCGGGGCGTTGGCTATGAAGGGCCGCGCGACCGGATTGAAGGATGCCTGGTGCGCTGCTGTGCTTCACGAAGATACAAACTGGATTTCTTCGGTCGCGATCTCGCCCGATGGGAAGCGCGGACTGGCCGGCGGGAGCAGAATCTGGCTCTTCGATCTGAAGAACCGCAAGTTGGTCTCCGATTTTCACGACTGGGGCGCAAAATCCATCTGTTTCACCGGCGATGGTCAATATGCGCTCTCGGCCGGCTCAGGGTTTGTGACCGATTTTACGGTCTACCTCTGGGATTTGCGCACCAACCGGAAAATTCACGAGTTGAAAGGGCCAAGCGGCATGATCCGGTCAGTGGCGCTTTCCATCGACGAGCAAAGAGCCGTATCGGTTGGCGATGATGGAAAAATATGTATGTGGGACATCGGGCAGGAAAAAATATTAAAAAACGTGCGGGTTTCGACCCGCGGTATCGAAGCTGTCGCCTTTCTGCCGGACTACCGCCACGTACTTTATGCAGGGGGGGATGGCAAGCTTGTCCTTTTCGACCTAAAATTCGAAAGGGATCTGGATGTGCTCCAGGGCCACACATCTGTCATAACCGGTGTAGTCATTTCTCCAGACGGCAAGCACGCGCTTTCCAGCAGCTGGGACAAGACCCTGCGTTACTGGGATTTGGACGCGATGAAGGAAATCGGCTGCCTGCGCGGCCACAGCGACCACGTCACCGGCGCTGCCATCACCCCGGATGGTCAGTTTGCGGTGTCAATCTCATCCGACCGCACCATGCGCATCTGGCGCCTGGACACCGGCAAGGAGCTGCGCTGCCTGGAAGGACACACCGACGGGATAACATCCATCGCCATCTCACCCGACGGGCGCAGCGTCCTCACCGGCGGCGCGGATCATACGGTGCGCCTCTGGCAGCTCGATTGGGAGTATGACTTCCCCGCATCGTCGGATTGGAATGAAGGCGCGCGAGCCTACCTGGCGCAATTTCTGTACTGGCGCGTTCCGCTCCGCCCGGATGGATTTATCCGCAAGGGGTTGCCCGTCTGGAACGAAGCGGATTTTCAGCAGTTAATGCAGGCGCTGGGCGCGCGCGGGTACGGCTGGCTGCGCCCGGCTGGCGTGCGCCGCGTGCTGGAGCTGATGAGCCGCGAGAAAGTGTAACCATGGGTTTGGATTACAGCTACCTCCTCATCTTTAAACGCCAGGATGTCTGGAAGCTGCTCGAGGGCGTGGGGCAACTTTGCTCCCCTTCCAGCGAGCAGACCAGTGTGCTCTTCCCCGACCGCACCCTCAAGCTGCCGTTTGAGCCGTTTGCCAGCACTCCCTCCCAGCTGTTTTTCGACGACGAGGCCAACCAGCTGGACTTCATGACCTGCCTGGATTTCACCCCGGACGACGCCCTGGTCGAATACGCTGACCAATACGGCAATCAGCCTCAGCAGAGATCTGACGGCAGACGGGTGGTGTCGATCGGGTATATCTATCTGGCAGTCGCCACCGATCTTAAAGATGTTGGCGGTCAGCCCGGTCAGGCCTTGATCGGATTGACCTTCACGGCAGCCACCACCAATATGAGCATCCTCTTTTGCGAGTCGGATTCCATTCGTCATGCGATGGTTGGGCTGCTTGAGGGCTATGAGGGTGTCTGCGGCATCCTCGATCGCGAAGACTCAGCAGAGCTGATCTGGTGGCGCGGCAAGCCGGTGTCGGTCGAGCTGCCGCACGCCTACCTGGAATTGGCTGAAATCGAAAATCTATTGCCTCCCCGGGATCAACCTGAGGTCGAGCCCGCTTCACCCGGGCATTACTGCCTGGCCTGCGGAAACGAGTTCCTTCCGATCAGCTCTGAAGAGACGCTTTGCCCGCGATGCAGCGGCGAGCTGTCAGCGCCGCCTGAGCGACCGGAAGCGCCGGAGAAGACAGTCATCGAGGTTGAACCTCCGCTCGCCTACTGCATCGTCCACGGCGGTCCATTCACTCCCTCCAGCCCGGACGAGCTCGTCTGCCCGGACTGCAGGCGCAGCCTGGAGCCGTCATCCTCTGAAGGCCCAATGATCGAAGAAGTCCGTCAGCCGGAAGAGAAATCTCAGCCGGGAGATGAATTGGACGAGTGGCACCCCGGCGAGGTGCTCCTGGACACCTACACCGTGATCAAGCGGCTTGGTAAGGGCGGCATGGGTAAGGTCTTCCGCGTTCACCATCTCGCCTGGAACATCGACCTGGCGGTCAAGTCGCCCCACCGGAGCACGTTCCAATCGCAAGAAGGCCATGATGCCTACATCGGGGAAGCCGAGGCCTGGGTCGACCTTGGCTTGCACCCTCACATCGTCACCTGTTACTACGTCCGCACGATCGACGGCGTCCCGCGTCTTTTCGCCGAACTGGTCGAGGGCGGCTCGCTCCAGGAATGGATCAATGAGCGAAAAATCACGTCCGTCAAGCAGGCGCTTGACATCGCCATCCAGTTCGCCTGGGGATTAGCCTACGCCCACGAGCAGGGGCTGATCCACCGCGACGTCAAGCCCGCTAACGTGCTGCTAACCCTCGACGATACGGTCAAGGTCACTGACTTCGGGCTGGTCAAAGCCGGCAAGGGCATGAGCCCCGCTTACGCCTCGCCCGAGCAGGCTCAGGCGCAACACGAGCAAGTCGCGCTCTCCCCGCAAACCGACATCTGGAGCTGGGGACTGTCGGTACTGGAGATTTTCGCCGGGCGGGCTTTCTGGGTGAACCCCATCGATCCCAACCAGGCCTGGGGGCAGACCGCCCCGCAAGCCCTGAAAGCCTATCTCAGCGGGGACGTGGAAGATCCAGCCATCGAAGCGATACCCGAAGGGTTGGCGGAATTGCTGCGGAAATGCTTCCAGATCGACCCGGCGCAGCGGCCTGCCGGGTTGGGTGAGGTTGCCGACCGATTGATCGAGTTATACGCGGAAGTTGCCGGCGTCGATTACACACGCCCGCGGCCCAGAGCCGCCGAGCTGCTGGCAGACAGCCTCAACAACAAGGCACTGAGTATGCTCGACCTGGATCGCGAGGGGGACGCCGTTCACCTTTGGACAGCGGCGCTCAATGAAAATCCAGCCCACTGCCAGGCGAATCTCAATCTGCTGGCTTACCGCTGGCGGCGCGCCGAAATCACCGACGATGAAATGCTCACCCATCTGGATCAACTGGCCAACACAAAAATGGATGATCCGACTTATTGGAAGGCAATGGTTCTCCTCCACGCCGAGCGGGGGGACGAAGAACAACTGAAAAGCTGCTTCGAACGAGCTAAACGCCTGCAACCAGGCCTGTCAGCCCCTGAAGTGAAAAACAGCCTGTCCTTGCGAAATACCCTGTCCGGGCACAACAATCAGGTGTTTGCCTTTTGTTTGCACCCCAGCGGCCAGGTTCTGGCCTCTGGCGCTTCAGATGAAACCATCCGCCTCTGGGACATGAAAAGCGGGCAGTGTTTTGCGGAGATGAGCGACGCCGGCTTTGTTACCTCGCTGGCCATTTCTCCGGATGGGCTATACCTGGCTTCTGGCAGCAGCGACAAAACTATCCGAGTCTGGGAGATCTCCCGGCGCAAGGTTGTGAAGCAGCTATCCGGCCACTCGGATGTGGTCACCTCGGTCGCATTTTCCAGTGACAGCCAACAGATCATTTCCGGCTCTCTGGACGGTACAGCCAGGGTGTGGCAGCGGTCGACTGGCGCCTGCTCTTGCACATATAACGAACACCAGCACTGGGTAATTTCTTTGTTGACCGTTGGCAATGACGATCTGGTCTTGTCCGCCGGTCGCGACCAGACCGTCCGGCTCTGGCATTATCGGACCGGCAAAACTGAGCGGGTCTACGAACGCCCACGCAGCCCGCGAAAAGCCGAGTACGGGCACCTTGCCCTGAAATCAGATAAGGTCCTCTGGGCAGGCTACGACAAGATGTGCCTGTGGGATTATCCGAGCGCCAGACTATTAATGACCTTCAAATCCTCCGAGGAAAGCGGAGCCATGCAGCCGTTTGTGGACGGCGACCTGCGCGATGACGGGCTGCTGGCCGTAACCATCGGCAACGAAGGCGAATATCGCCTGTGGGATACATCAAGTGGAAAGTGCCTGCGCACCACTGCATCAAAAGATCCTTCCTGGCGGGCTGTTTTTCTACCGAACGGAGATTTGGTTGGCGGGGTCAGGAATAGTATCCTCCACTGGCAATTGAGTTTCGATCCCAACCTGAGGTTTTTCCAGTATCAACTCGCCCTGCCAGAAAGCGGTGCAGGCGCCATTGAGAAACAAACCTTGCTCAAGAACCAGCTGGTACAGGCTCGTAAATATCAGGATGATGGTCTCCCAGAAAAAGCTGTGCAGGTGCTTAGAGGACTTCAATCCGAGCCGCGCTTTGCTCACAACGATGAAGTCCTGGCGATGTTAGCTGAATGTGTCAAAAGCGGTCAAAAGAAAAAGCTGCGCGAGTGCTGGACGCAGTCTTCCTACCAACTGGGCTCGCGCGAGGGTACAGGCGGGGTCCAATCGCTGCGTTTCTCGCCGGATAGTTCAGTTCTGGCGGCCGGACATCAGGACGGCTCGATCGGTATATTTGACGTCGCCAAACGCCTGCCCGGACCAGTACTTGAACGCCACATCGGCGCGGCGGCCTCGCTTGTCTTCATCCCATCACACAGCCTGCTTTCCTTGAGCAAGAACGGCGACCTGATCCTCTGGAATCTGAAAGATGCAAACGGGAAGATCATCAGAACGACATTAAATCCCAACGAGGGCGCTCACCTCTCTGTTCATCTCGCTGAGACCGGCCAATACCTGGTCGTCCAGGGTCTGGGAGGGTACTCGCGCATCCCTGTCCGGCTAGACCAGTCGGCTCCATTGCCAGCGCGGGAATACCGACCACTGGTGACGCGGGCGACGCCCGATTTGCGCCTGCCCGTGGTGATGAAAGACACCCTGGCCGGCTATGAATTCCAATCGGCAGCCTCGCCTGACGGGACCATGTTCACTTCTTCTCTCGGCGACAGCAGATATGGGCAGAGCGCTCACCCGGTATTCGTCTGGCAGGTTACCTCCGGGGGAATCCGCATGGCCCATAAATTGCTTGGGCACGTCTTTCCGGTGCCGGCAATGGCCTTCAGCGGTGATCAAAAATGCCTGATGTCCGCCGACCTTGGAGGCAATGTGCTGATTTGGTCTCTGCCCAGCGAGCAATGCATCCGCACAATCCGCAATTCCAACTCCCAATTTACAGCCCTGTCCATTTCCCCTGACGGGAGATGCATTATGGCGGGAGATTCGGATGGAACGCTCTTTGTCTGGTCGTTGGATGGCGAATTGTTGCTCAGCAACCAGTCCCATCGCGGGGCGATCAACGCCGTGACCTTTTCTCCAGATGGGCGCTTTGCGGCATCGGGCGGTTTCGACAATCAGATTCGAATCTGGGAATTCGACTGGGACGTACACTTTCCCCACCCGGCAGATTGTGATGACGGCGCGTTGCCGTATCTGCAGATCTTCCTCACCCGCCATACGCCTCTCGATCCGGCTGACTGGATGCCTCGGGGAAAGCCCGTTTGGACTCCGGATGATTTTATCCAACTGCTCGATACATTGAGCGGGGCGGGATACGGCTGGCTGCGCCCGGTGGGCGTGCGCCGCGTGCTGGAGCTGATGAGCCGCGAGAAGGTATAACCATGGGTTTGGACTACAGCTACCTCCTCATCTTTAAACGCCAGGATCTCTGGAAGCTGCTCGAGGGCGTGGGGCAACTTTGCTCCCCTTCCACCAAGCAGACCAGCGTGCTCTTCCCCGACCGCACCCTCAAGCTGCCGTTCGAGCCGTTTGCCAGCACTCCCGCCCAGCTGTTTTTCGACGACGAGACGAACCAGCTGGACTTCATGACCTGCCTGGATTTCACCCCGGACGACGCCCTGGTCGAATACGCTGACCAATACGGCAACCAGCCTCAGCAGAGATCTGACGGCAGACTGGTGGTGCCGATCGGGTATATCTATCTGGCAGTCGCCACCGATCTTAAAGATGTTGGCGGTCAGCCCGGCCAGGCCTTGATCGGATTGACCTTCACGGCAGCCACCACCAATATGAGCATCCTCTTTTGCGAGTCGGACTCCATTCGTCATGCGATGGTTGGGCTGCTTGAGGGCTATGAGGGTGTCTGCGGCATCCTCGATCGCGAAGACTCAGCCGAGCTGATCTGGTGGCGCGGCAAGCCGGTGTCGGTCGAGTTGCCGCACGCCTACCTGGAATTGGCTGAAATCGAAAATCTATTGCCTCCCCGGGATCGACCTGAGGATGAGCCCGCTTCACCCGGGCATTATTGCCTGGCCTGCGGAAACGAGTTCCTTCCGATCAGCCCTGAAGAGACCCTTTGCCCGCGATGCAGCGGCGAGCTGTCAGCGCCGCCTGAGCGACCGGAGGCGCCGGAGAAGACAATCATCGAGGTTGAACCTCCGCTCGCCTACTGCATCGTCCACGGCGGTCCATTCACTCCCTCCAGCCCGGACGAGCTCGTCTGCCCTGACTGTCAGCGCGCGCAGGACGGAGCCTTGCGTCCTGCACAGGTATCTCCTGATACAAAACCACCATCTGACTCTATACAAGAAAAGGGGAAAGAACAGTTCATTCTCGAATGGTTGCCTGGCGATGAGATCCTCGATATCTTTACCGTCCTCGCTCTGCTCGGTGAAGGCGGCATGGGCAGGGTCTACCGCGTCCACCACAATGTCTGGAACATCGACCTGGCAGTTAAGTTCCCGCGAGCCGAAATGTTCCGAAATCAGGAGCAACGGGACCTGGTCTTCGCAGAAGCTGAAACCTGGGTCAACCTCGGCCTGCACCCGCACATCGTCACCTGCTATTACGTTCGCTCGGTGGAGGGAGTCCCATGCCTGTTTGCCGAACTGGTCGAGGGCGGCACGCTGGCGGATTGGATCATACAGCGAAAAATCACCACCGCGAAGCAGGCCATCGACATTGCTATCCAATTCGCCTGGGGATTGGACTACGCCCACCAGCAAGGGCTGGTTCATTGCGACATCAAGCCGGGCAATGTGATGATGACCCCCGACGGCATCGCCAAAGTGACCGATTTCGGGCTGGTCAAAGCTGTGCGCGGTATGACCCCTGCATATGCTTCCCCCGAGCAGGCCGATATGGCTCACCGGCCTGTGATTCTCAGCCCAAAAACAGATATGTGGAGCTGGGCAGTCTCGATCCTGCACCTGTTCGCCGGGAAGTATTTCTGGGTGCGTCCAGAGTTGCCCGATTATGCCTGGGGGCAAATTGCGCCGCAAGCCCTGGAGCATTACCTGAGCGGCGAACTGGAGGATGCAGCCATTACCCAGATGCCCGCCAGCCTGGCAGACCTGCTTGAGCAGTGCTTCGAGCATGATCCAGCAGCCCGGCCAGTCAGCATGGACGCAGTCGCCGCACACCTGATCGAGATCTACACCGCTGAGACGGGGCAGCCTTACCCGCGCCAAAAACCTAATCCAGCTGAATTGCGTGCCGACAGCCTGAACAACCGCGCGCTCAGCCTGCTTGACCTTGGGCAACCCCAGGAAGCCGCTCGCTGCTGGCAGCAAGCCCTGCAAGTCGACCCCCATCATCTTGACACGGTCTACAATTACAACCTGCACCGCTGGCGTTTCGGGCAGCAGACCGATCTGAATGCCGTCCTCGCCCTGGAAAATGCAGCCAGCAGCCACCCGGATTATCGAAAATCCGAGACCCTGCTGAGTCAGCTGCGCGGCGAGCGCGGTGAGACCCAAAATCCAGACAGCGATCCCGGCTGCAGGATGATTTTCGACGGCCATACCAATGCGGTAGATGCTCTGGCAGTAGCCCCTTCAGGGAAAGTCGGCTTGAGCGGTGACTGGAGCGGACAGCTCATCTGCTGGGACGCCCTTACCGCCGAGCAGCGCTGGAGTGTGAAAGCCCACCATGGAGAAATCTACGGGCTTGCGGTCACACCCGACAACCGCCTGGCGCTCTCCGCCAGCGGGGGACCAGACAAAGCCGACACGATGATCCGGGTGTGGGATCTGGCCACTGGGCAGCCGTTGAAAACCTACTCGATCCACAGCCAGTGGGTCACCAGCCTGGCCATCAGCCCTGACGGGAAGGTTGCCCTGAGCACCAGCCACGACCGCAGCGTGCGCTGTTGGGAGGTGCCCAGCGGAACGGTGATTGCCGTTCTGCGTGGACATCAGGGCTGGGTGAAGTGCGCCGCCTTCTCGCCCTCCGGTTTTCGGGCGGCATCCGTCGATTGGAACGGCGACCTATGTCTTTGGGACCTGAAAAATGGCAGCCTGATATCCAGCCGTCATGCGCACGACGGCGGCGCCTGGAAAGTCATCTTCACACCGGATGGCAAGTATTTGATCACCGCTGGCGCGGACGATATGCTGCGCATCTGGAAACCTGAGGCTGATAGCCCGGCTTTCGAACTGCAAGGGCATAGCGATCCAGTCCAGGGGCTGGCGATATCATCCGACGGCCGCTGGCTGCTCAGCGGCGGCTGGGATCGAACCGTACGCCTGTGGTCATTCGACGAGCGCCGCTGCCTGCGCACATTTGAAGACCCCACCGACTCGGTCACCGCCGTTGCCTTTCTCCCTGGCGAAATGAAGGCGTTTTCTTCAGGCTGGGATAACCAGGTTCGATTTTGGGATTTGCGCGGCAGCCTTGGGCAGCCTGCCGTCTGGGCGGTCTCTCTGCCCGTTCAAGCGGGCGAAGCACAGGCGCTCAGCCAGAAAATCGAGCAGTCCCGCCTACGCGCGCGCCAGGCGGAATCGCAGGGCAATCCGCAGCAGGCCGCTCGCGAGATCAAGGAGGCTCGCACCATCAGCGGATTCGAACGCGACCCGGGACTGCTGGCCGATTGGAACCGGCTTGGCGCCCGCTTCGGCCGCCGGATCGGCCTGGAGAGCTGCCGGTTGATCAAAAAGTTCGAAAGTGAACGCGGCAAAGACGGCTATTACGATGTCATCTCGGACATCCTGCCAACGCCGCGGGGCGAGCGGCTGTTGACCGCGGGGCACAATGGCCGGGTTTGCGAGTGGGACGCGGAAAGCGGCGAGCGGCTCGTCAGTATCCAGACGGAGTGCGGGAAGATTTATGGGCTGGTGCGCCTGTCCGAGGAAGAAGCCATCTGCGCAGGCGTAGAAGGCGATCTGTTTTTTATTGATCTGCAGGCAGGTATTATTTCCCGCAGGTCGCCAGCTCACCGCCTGTCCGTCAGCGACCTGGCGATCTGTCCGCTCGGCTGTCACCTGGCGACGATCTCCAACGATAAATCGGTTCAACTCTACGACGCAGGCGGCAATCCGCTCTGGAGGTTCGAGACAGACCTTTACCTCACCGCCGTGCAGTTTTCAGTCGACGGTCAATCGATCATTGTGACATCGATGGGGGCGCTCATCCGCCTCGATCTGCAGGGCAGTCAAATCTACAAGCAGCTGGAGGGCAACGGCGCGCACTGCCTGTCCATCTCTCTGGATAACCAACTGATTCTCGGCGGCGGCTACGGCAAGGAGCTCAAGCTCTGGGAATTGGAAACAGGCCGCCTGCTGCAACGGATGAGCGGTCACACCGACCTGATTAATGTCTGCGGCCTTGCTGCCGATGCCAAAACCGGGATCTCGGCCGGAAACGATGAAACCTTACGCTTCTGGGATTTGGCGTCAGGCGAATGCCTGAGGGTGGTCAGCGGGCACCAGACCTGGGCAAACGCCCTACACCTTGCCCGGGACGGAACCTGCCTTTGGAGCGGAGATTACAACGGCCGCATCTACACCTGGCAGGTCGATTGGCAATATGAATTCCCCGAGCCCGCCGATTGTAATGAGGGTGCAGAATACTACCTGCGAAATTTCATCACACTGCATCAGCCCCTGTCGCCGGACGGACTAAACCGCCGGGGAAGACCCGCCTGGACGGATGAAGATTTCCGGCAACTGCTCGACACCCTCGGCTGCGCCGGCTACGGCTGGCTGCGCCCGGAGGGAGTGCGCCGCAAGCTGCAAGAGATAGCAGAGGAACCGAGATAATTGCCATGCCGCCGCCGTTGACCGAAATCCTACTCTTTCCTATACTAACAGTGGGGGTGATGGTTTTACTGGTCAATCCTTGAATGCTGTGATGGAGGCATAGGATGCAAATTTCCCCTGGAACTCAACTGGTCTGGTCGCTCTCCGGCAGCGAGGCGGTCAACCTCGGCATGCCAAAAATCGAGCCGGATCATCTTTACTGCGCGCTGCTCAAGTTCGTCGAACTGAGCGATGACACCATCACGCGCCTGCTGAACAATTCCAGCGACGCTCCTTCGGTCTGCCGGGAGCGCGACGACCTCGCCCTAAAATTCAATGACCTGCCGGGCTCGACTACCGATCTGCGTCACGCACTGCGCAAAGAAACGGAACACGGCACCCACAAGCTGGAGGGCAACCTGATCCACCGCTCAGACGCCTCGCGCAAGGTGTTCGAGCAAGCCATCCAGATCGCCAACGATGAGGATGTGCCCGTCGCTCCCACCCACCTGCTGCAGGTGCTGATGGAATCGCCCACCCCGGCGATGAAGAAGGTGCTCAAGCTCGAGTCGGATCTCCCTCAATGGCTGGCCGATCTTGATCAGGAAGAGGAAAAAGCTGTGGAAACCAGGCAATACCCCTCCTGGATCCAACCGCTGCAAGACCTGGCGCCGAAAAGAGGCTTTTCCGCGCCTTCGACCAGCCAGCCGCAGATCAAGGTCATCGCCGCCGCGCTGACGGCATCCAATCCCTCCCCGCTGCTGCTGATCTGCGAAGCGAACGTCGAGCCGCTCCCCCTGGTTGGTAAAGCTCAGGCCGATGACCAGACCCTGCTCAGATTCGACCACGAGAAAGTCCTCGATCGTATCGGGAAAAAGGAAGAAAAAGAATCGATCGGCGTAGAAATCGCCAGATCGCTGGACGAATTCTGGCGGCAGGACAAAACCGCCTGGATCTTCTGCGACCTGACACAGGACACGGAGAGCGAGGATTCCCTCCTGGACTGTCTGACTCCCCTGCTGTCTAAGGAACCTCGCCTGGTCGTCGCGGTTACCGATAAAACTTACAAGAAAAGGGTCAGGACAAACCAGGCTGCCGAGGCCAGTTTTCGCCCCATCTGGCTGCACGACCTGTCAAACGTTCGCAAAGTGAGCCGCATCTAACCAGGAGGAACACCCATGTATACCAGCCAATTCCAACAAGTCCTCGAAGCGGCCAAGCGCGACGCCCTTGGCGCCGGCAGCGAAGAGATGAAGGTCGAGTTCCTGGTCGCAGCCGCCGCCCGCAGTGCGGAGTGCTCGCTGCTCCTCTCGCGCTGCCTGGATCTTCCCCTGGCAAAGCTGCGTGAATCCTTCCCGCCGCTGGATTTTTCCGGAACGTATTTCGACAGCCCGATGGATCTGGACGCGCCTGCCCAGGAAATCCTGGCGCAGGCCATCGAGCTGGCATCGCTGGAGCCGGACCGGCTGCACCCCGGCTGGGCCAATCTGCGCCACCTGGCCTGCGCGCTGGCGATCTCGCCGCAGGCGTGCAAACTGCTCGGCGCCAGCCCGCTCAACCGGGATAAAGCGGTCGAGACCCTGCAAAGCTGGTTCGAGATGGACGCTAACGTGCCCGGCGTGGCGGTCCTATCGGATGATTTGCGCAAGCTGCGCGGTTCGCTGCTGGAGAAGGTCTTCGGGCAGGATCATGCCGTGCACGCCTTCGTCGAAGGGTTGTTCAACTCGGAGATCGTCGCTTACGCCGATGCTTCCCGTAAGCGCCCCAAGGCGATCTTCGCCTTCGCCGGCCCGCCCGGCGTGGGCAAGACCTTCCTGGCCGAGCTGGGCGCCGAGGCGCTCGGGCGGCCCTTCAAGCGCTTCGACATGAGCGCCTATTCCGACCACCAGGCTTATATGGCGCTGGTCGGCTTTCCACCCAGCTTCCAGGCGGCAAAAGAGGGCGTGCTGACCGGCTTCGTCAAGGAGAATCCGACCGCCTTCCTGCTGTTCGATGAGATCGAAAAGGCCCATCTGACCACGGTCAATCTCTTCCTGCAAATTCTGGACGCCGGACGGCTGGAGGATAAATTCACCGCCGAAGACGTCTCCTTCCGCGACACGGTGATCATCTTCACCACCAACGCGGGCAAATCGCTCTACGACCGGCCCAACGAGACCGGCGTGCTCTCGGCCAACTCCACCTTCCACCGCCAGACCATCCTGGACGCGCTGCGCAGCGAGAAGGGTCCGGCCGGCGAGCCGTTCTTCCCAGCCGCCATCTGCTCGCGCCTGGCGACCGGCTATCCGGTCATGTTCAACCACCTGGGGGTGAACGAGCTGCAGCGCATCGCCCGCACCGAGATCGACCGGGTGATCGAGCTGGTCGGCAGTCAGTACTTCAAATCTGTCACCTACGACGACTTTCTGCCGCTGGCGCTGGTGCTGCGCGAGGGCGCCAGCACCGATGCGCGCACGGTGCGCTCGCAATCCGGCATTTTCGTCCAAACCGAATTGTTCAAATTCACCGACCTGTTCACCCGCCAGCGCCTCGAGCGCGTCTGGGAGGAAATCGACCAGATCCACTTTGGCCTGGACATCAACCTGGAAGACCCAGAAACGTTCACGCTGTTCGAACCGCCCGAAAAACTCAAGGTGCTGCTGGTCGCCTCGCAGGCGCTCGGCGAGCTGGTCCGCGAGCACGTGCCGGATGTGGAATGGATCACGGCCAGCACGCATCAGGACGCGATGCAGATCCTTGCCTCAAAGGAAGTCGACCTGGTGCTGCTCGACATCTGGCTGGGTCGCGATAAGCTGTCGCTTTCCAAGCTGGGCACGGTGGGCATGTTCGACTTCGCCCCGCTGTCCTCCCGCGCGCTGGAGGAAGGCGCGCGCACGCTCAAGGCGATACACGAGCGGCTGGCCGGCCTGCCGGTCTATCTGCTCTCGATCAGCGGCGCGGAGGGGGCGGCCGGGGTGGTCGACGACAACCTGTTCCTGGCCTGCGTGCGCAGCGGCGGCGCGCGCGGGGTGATCGAGACCCGCTTCGTCAGCGACGAGACGGAGGACTGGCAGAAGCAGCGCGATGCCTTCGCCCGCGAGCTGCGTATGATCTCTCTGCGCATGTACCGCGAGAAGAAGGTGGTCGAGCTCGGCCAGCAGCACAAAGTGCTGACCTTCGAAACCGCCCCGGCCGTCGAGCGGGCGCTGCGGCGGGTCAACATCCGCCTGCGCAACCTGCGCCTCTCGCGCGCCATCTCCGCGGCCGATGCCAGCGAGGTGATGTCGGAGGTCGAGCGGCCCAACGTCCGCTTCGCCGACGTCTTTGGCGCGCAGGCCGCCAAGGAGGCGCTGCAGTTCGTCGTCGACTGGCTGCGCAACCCGCGCCATTACGCCGCCCTGGGCGTGCGCCCGCCGCGCGGCATCCTGCTGACCGGCTCGCCCGGCACCGGCAAGACCATGCTGGCCCGTTCGGTCGCCGGCGAATCGGCGGTGGCCTTCCTGGTTGCCTCCGGCACCGACTTCGTCACCATCTGGCAGGGCTCCGGCCCGCAAAATGTGCGCGAGCTGTTCATCCGCGCGCGGCGCTACGCCCCTTCCATCGTCTTCATCGACGAGATCGACGCCATCGGCAAGCGGCGTATGGGACTGGGCACCAGCGGGCAGGCCGAGGAGACCACCCTCAACGCGCTGCTGACCGAGATGGACGGCTTCGGCTCGCCGACCCTGCGGCCGGTGATCGTCCTGGCCGCCACCAACCTGGCCGAGCACCTCGACGAGGCCCTGCGCCGCCGCTTCGACCGCGAGATCGAGGTGCCCCCGCCCGACCGCGACGCGCGCGCCGCCTACCTAGCCCACGAGCTGCTCGGCCGGGAAACCTCGCAGGTCACTCAGGAAACGATCGATATCCTGGCCGGCCGTTCGGCCGGCATGACCATCGCCGACCTGCGCCGCATCGTCAACGAGGCGGCGGTCATGGCTGCCCGCCAGGCCAGCCCGCTTACCGATGAGATCGTCAACGAGGCCTTCGAGAAGATGCGCATGGGCGAAGCCAGCCGCACCCCGGACGCAAAAACGCTGGAGCGCATCGCCCGCCACGAGGCCGGCCACGCCCTGATCGGCTGGCTGACCGGCAACCTGCCGGTGCAGGTCACCATCGTCGGGCGCGGCTCAGCCGGCGGCTACGTCGAGCGCGAGGCAGACGAGGAGAAAATCATCTACACCGTCAGCGAGCTGCAGAACATGATCTGCCAGAGCATGGCCGGGCGGGCAGCCGAGATGCTCTATTACGGCGATTCCGAGGGCCTCTCCACCGGCGTGGGCAGCGACCTGCGCCATGCCAGCGGCCTGGCCGAACGCATGATCCGCGAGTACGGCATGAGCTCCGAGGTCGGGCAGATCTACCTGGACGAGCAGGCGGCCCGCGAAGGCGAGGTAGCCGCGCGGATCAAGCAGGCGGCCGAGCGCACCGTCCGCGCGCAGCTCGAGCGCGGTCTGCAGGCTTTGCGCGACAACCAGGACGCCCTCAACCGCCTGTCCGAGGAGCTGCTCAAAAAGAACCGCCTCGACCGCAGCGAACTGGAGCGCATCCTGCCCCCGCCCGGCGGGATGAAGCCCTGAGTCCCCGGTTACCACCAGCGCTGACCTAAAAATTCTGGCCCTGGTTCGCCCAGGGCCAGATTCATTCATAACAATAAGGTACCAATAAAGACATATTCCCGGCGGATGGCATGATCGACCTGCGCTGATGCTAAGGGGTTAACCTGTGACGACCGCTCAGGAAGCCGCTTGGCGGATTGCTTCGGTTTGCCCTGGCAGCCGGGATGTCAGTTTTGTTCGCCTGCGTTGTGAGTCGATGAGGGAAGTGCTGCGCTCAGACCGCCGCTGAGCTACGAGCGGCGTTCATGCCTGTTGCGAGTGACGTCCATCCGCTGGGGAGGGTCGGCTGGATCAGGTGCAGCCTGTGAGCTATACCTCACACCATAATATTAGCACGTAAATTTTCATTTTTCATCCCCCAATTCGTGCTATATTTAATCTGTCCACACCAACCGGGAGGAATCCCCCCCACAGCCGCGCATCTGTTCCCGTTAGTGTTGTCATCCTCAGGGCGGTAATTTACTCGTTGACCGATCGCAGCCCCATCCACAGCCGCTGACGCGTTACAGGTTTCCTCAATAATGGTTTTCGACGGAAATGGTTGCATGTTGCGTTACCTGCAACATGCCTGCCGTAGAATCCTTTTAAGCTCCGAGGTGACCCAATGAAACGAGCCGAAACCAAGGCCAGCCGGCTGCTGCAAATCGAGGCGCTGCTGCTGGCCCACCCCGAGGGGCTGACCCAGGCGGAGATCGCCCGCCGGCTGAACGTGCACCGCTCGACCATCCACCGTTACACCGCCGACCTGCCCGGACACGTCTTCATCGACGACTGGGACGGCGGGCGCTGGAAGATCGACCGCCAGGCCTACCTGTTCAACGTGCGCCTGAACCTGCATGAGGCCATGGCGCTGCACCTGGCCACCCGCCTGCTGGCCACCCGCATGGAGCGGCAGAACCCGCACGCCGCCTCGGCCCTGCGCAAGCTCGGCGCGGCGCTGACCCGCCTGGCGCCGCGCATCAGCCGCCACATGCAGCAGTCAGCCGACATGATCGACGACCCGTCGCAACTGCAGGACCCGAACTTCCTGCACACGCTCGAAACGCTCAGCCTGGCCTGGGCGCAGCAGCAGCAGGCGCGGGTCTGGCACCGCCGGGAGGACGGCAGCCTGAACGAGTACGTCTTCGCGCCGTATTTCATCGAGCCGTACGCGGTCGGGCAGGCGGTGCACGGCATCGGCTGGCGCCAGCCGCCCGGGGCGCTGCGCACGCTCAAGCTGGAGCGCATCGAGCGGGTGGAACTGCTGCGCGAGAGCTATGAAATCCCGGCCGATTTCAGCCCGGCGGAGCTGCTCAAGGACGCCTGGGGCATCTGGTTCACCGAGGGCGAGCCGGTGGAAGTGGTACTCAAATTTGGCCCGCGCGTGGCACGCAGAGTGGGGGAAACGCGCTGGCACCGCTCAGAGCAGGTCACGGTCCTGGAGGACGGCAGCCTGCTCTGGCGCGCGTGGATCGCCGAACCGCAGGAGATGATGCCCTGGATCCGCGGCTGGGGTGCCGACGTGGAGGTGCTTGGGCCGGAGGGGATCCGCCGGGAGATGGAGGAGGAGGTTGAAAGGCTGAGGGGGGTGTATGGAAAGTAGAGGCGGATTCGAACCCGCCCCAACATTTCTCCGCCAGACCGCCGCCGGCGCGGGCAGGGATGCTTATAATACGGAACATGCCGACAATTCGTTTGTCGGGCAGGGATGCCCGCCCGACAAAACAAGTAAGAAAATCGGTATAATTAGATCAATACCCTGGGATTGTTTGGAGACCACGCTGCAGCGGTATTTCATGATCAGGGAGGGGTGAAATGAAGGGCAATTTCTTGGCAATAACCCGTTATTTGCTAATAGCATTAATGACTTTTATGATGGTTGGTAATGCTGAAGCAAGGCGTACTGATCATCCCCAAGACGGCCAACAGAAGCAGGTCGATCATTCATCGCCAGATCTGGTGGGGATTGAAGACAATCAGGTCATGGGAAGCGCGTTATCGGTTAGCGCGGGATACGATTACACCTGCGCCGTAACGGCATGGGGACAAATCAAGTGCTGGGGGAATAATGAGTATGGGCAACTCGGTGACGGAACTACTACTGATCGATCTACCCCGGTGGATGTCGACGGATTATCCAGCGGGGTGGTTTCGGTCAGCGCAGGAAAATCGCATACCTGCGCCGTAATGACTGCAGGTGGAGTCAAGTGCTGGGGGGATAATTATTTCGGCCAATTAGGTGATGGGGATTTCTATTTAAAACGATCTGATCCGGTCGATGTCGTTGGATTATCCAGCGCGGTGGCATCGATCAGCGCGGGAGGTTTTTTTACCTGTGCCGTTACTGCCGAGGGCGGGGTCAAGTGCTGGGGCCGAAATGATTATGGTCAACTGGGTGATGAAACCTATACAAATAGTCCCACCCCTGTTGATGTCGACGGTCTGTCTAGCGGGGTAGTCATGGTCAGCGCGGGCGAGAGTCACGCTTGCGCCGTCACGACTGCCGGCGGCGTCAAGTGCTGGGGATTCAATAATTCTGGTCAACTAGGTGATGAAACTACCGAGGATAAAAATACCCCGGTCGATGTAAAGGGATTGTCCAGGGGGGTGGTCATGGTCAGCGCGGGTGAAAGTCACACCTGCGCCGTCACGACTGAAGGCAGCGTCAAGTGCTGGGGACTCAATAATTCAGGTCAATTAGGGGATGAGACAACCAGCAATCGAAACATTCCGGTCGATGTGAAAGGGCTGACCAGCGGGGCCGTCTCGGTCAGCGCCGGTTATAGCCATACCTGCGCCGTCACGGATGTAGGCGGGGTCAAGTGCTGGGGAAATAATATTTCCGGCAGATTGGGGGATGGGACAACAATCAATCATTTAACACCGGTTGAGGTCGATGGTTTAACCAGCAGGGTGGTCACGGTCAGCGCGGGAGGCGCGCACACCTGTGCCCTAACGGCAAGGGGACAGATTAAGTGCTGGGGTGACAATTTTTTCGGCCAACTGGGTGATGGGATCACCACCGATCAGCTCAATCCAGTCGATGTCATCGATTTGTCCAGCGGTTTGGTCTCGATCAGCGCGGGAAATTCTCACACCTGCGCGATGACGGCGGCAGGCGGTGTCAAGTGCTGGGGGCATAATAATTATGGTCAATTGGGTATTGGCACGACCATCGATCAATCTACCCCGGTGGATGTTATCGGACTATCCGACGGGGTGGTTTCGGTCGCCGCAGGAGGTTGGCACACCTGTGCAGTAACGACTTCTGGCGGAGTAAAGTGCTGGGGGCATAATGGTTCAGGTCAATTGGGTATTGGCACGACCATCGATCAATTTACCCCGGTGGATGTTATCGGATTATCCAGCGATGTAGTTTCGGTCAGCACAGGAGAATATCACACATGTGCGCTGACGACTTCGGGCGGGGTAAAGTGCTGGGGTAATAACAATCACGGTCGATTGGGTGATAACACAACGACCCATCATCAGTCCCCGGTTGATGTCAATGGATTAACTAGCGGGGGAAAATCGGTTAGCGCGGGAGGTTCGCACACCTGTGCTGCCACAACCGCGGGTGAGGTAAAGTGCTGGGGATATAACGTTTATGGCCAATTAGGGGATGGGACTACCACTGATAGACACTCCCCGGTCGATGTTTCCGACCTGTCCAGCGAGGTAATATCTGTCAGCGCCGGGATTTTCCATACCTGCGGTGTTACTACAACGGGTGAGTTAAAGTGCTGGGGGAATAATGAGTATGGTCAACTCGGTGATGGAACCGCCACTGATCAATCTACTCCGGTGGATGTCATTGGACTCCCCGACGGGGTGGTTTCGGTCGCTGCAGGAGGATGGCACACCTGCGGAGTAACAACACTGGGCGGAGTCAAGTGCTGGGGATCGAATGAACACGGACAATTGGGAGACGGCACTACCGACAATCGATCCATCCCTGACGATGTCGTTGGCCTGTCCAATGGAGCAGCCTCGCTCAGCGCGGGAGTACAGCACACCTGCGCCGTCACGGATGCAGGCGGGATCAAGTGCTGGGGTGATAACGAAAATGGTCAGTTGGGTTGGAAACAGCTATGGGTTCCCGTTGATGTGGTTGGATTTGAAGGCTGGGAGAATTTTCATTTTCTACCGCTGATCTCTAGGTGATACCCATCTACCTGACCGAGGATCAAGAAGGCCTGCATTAAGGCTTGCATAGTCATGGGATCGGTGGAAAATGACGTTGAAGGGGCGGGTACGGAACCCGCCCCTACAATACTCCGCCAGATCCCTCTACTCGTAGTTAAAGATATACCCCTGCCTGCGAAGGTACTGCTTGACCAGTCCCACGCCCCTCTCCAGCTCGCCCGCGCCGACCTGCAACTGCGCGCTCAGCTCCGCCGGCGGCTCGTCGCCCGCCCAGACGGTGATGATCCGCTCGGCGCGGTCCATCAGGTTCGACCTGAGGATGTCCAGGTCCGCGTCGCTCACCTCGCGCGCCGAGACGATCAGGATCATGCCCGCGTCAAGCATCAGGTTGGCCACCTCGGCCAGCCGGCGGAAGTGCTCGATTTGCACCTCCCGGCCGTCGCGCGGCATGTCGGCGTCGATGCCGTAGAGCAGATTGGCCGTGCCGATGAAATAGGTGAACTTGCCGTCGTTGAACAACTGCTTCTCCAGCCGCTTGGCCAGCGTCTTGCGGTGGCTGTCGCCCGCCGCGCCGGTGATCAGGATCAGGCAGGACTTCTGGTTGTAGCGCTCGGCGCGCTGCTCCAGCCCGATCTCGGACGACTCCCAGCGAATGTTGCGCTTCTGCGCCTTCTCCTTGATCCAGTTTTCGTTCTGCTCGTAGTCCTCCAGGATCACCCCGCCGCCGGAAATCTCGTAGTTGTCGACGATGACGAAGCGCCCGGTCTCGGGCAGCTCGTGCGACAGGTCGAAGGCGATCATCTTATCCAGCGTGAGGATGCAGTCGGCCACGTCGTTGCGCTCGATCTGCTCGCCGGACTTGGTCTCCAGCGTCGAGGCGTCGAACACGCGCAGGATCTTCTCGACCTCCATCTCGGTTTTGGTCGTGCCTAGCTTGAACAGGTATTTCCGGCCCTTCACCAGCGGCTCCTTGCCAAGCCAGAACAGGCTGACGCGGACGCGCGCCGAGGCGTAGGGCGTCCTCCCGTCCAGGTAGACGGCCACCTCGCCGCGCTGGACGTAGATCTGCTCGCTCAGCGTGAAACCCGCCGACCAGCCCGCCTCCAGCTCGCTCAGCGGCGCGCGGTGGTTGCCGTTGTGGAACAGTTCGATCGACTTGATCGTCGATTTCTTGCAGGACGGGTAAAACACCACCTCCTGCCCGACCTTCAGCCGGCCGGATTCGACGCTGCCGGCGACGATGCGCCGGTTGTCGCCGTTGTTGGTGAACTTGTACACGTCCTGGACGAGGAAGCGGAAGGGCTTTTCGCCGCTGCTTTCGCGCGACTGGAAGCGGTCGAGCTGCTCGAGCACGGTCGGGCCGCTGTACCAGGGCATGTTGGCCGAACGCGAGGCGACGTTATCGCCCTCGAAGCCGCTGACCGGGATGAACCCGGCGGCTTTGACGTCCATCTGCTTGAGGAAGGCGCTGTACTCAGCGACCACCGCCTCGAAAACCTCCTGGCGGTAGCCCACCAGATCCATCTTGTTGACCAGCACGGCGATCTGGCGGATGCCGAGGAAGGAGAGCATGAAGCCGTGCCGGCGCGAGTTCTCCATCACGCCCTCGTTGGCGTCGATCACCAGCAGGGCCGCCTCGGCCCAGGACGCGCCGGTGATCATGTTCTTGAGGAACTCGATGTGCCCGGGCGCGTCGATCAGCAGGTACTTGCGCAGCTCGGTTTTGAAGAAGACGCGCGCGGCGTCGATGGTGATGCCCTGGGCCTGCTCGTCCTTGAGCGCGTCCAGTAAGAATGCGTACTCGAAGGGTTTGGCGTTCTGCTGGCAGTACAGCTTGACCGCCTCCAGCTTGCCCTCCGGCAGCGAGCCGGTATCGGCCAGCAGCCGCCCGACGATGGTGCTCTTGCCGTGATCGACGTGACCCGCGATGACTAAATTCAAGGTTTCCACTCTAACGATTCCTCCTACATATATCCTTGCCGGCGCAGAGCTTCCAGCCCGCCGCCGTCTTCCTTATCCTGCCCGCGCCCGGCGCGCTCGGCGATGTGCACCAGCTGCCCGGATTTCAGCTCGTCGATGATGTCGCGCACGCTGCGCGCCCTGGAGTTGATCGGGAAGGTGCACGGGTAGCAGCCGAGCGAGCGGTAGCGCTTGCCGCTGCCCTGGTCGTAGTAGAGCGAGACGGTGGGGATGTCCTCGCGCTCGATGTACTCCCAGATGTTCAGCTCGGTCCAGTCCAGCAGCGGGTGGACGCGCACGTGCGTGCCGGGGGCGAAATCGGTCTTGTACTGGTTCCAGAACTCCGGCGGCTGCTCGGCGATGTCCCATTTGCTCTGCACGTTGCGCGCGGAGAAGTAGCGCTCCTTCGAGCGGCTGCCTTCCTCGTCGGCGCGTAGACCGACGATCACGCCGGTGAACGGCTGCGGGTTGCGGTCGACCTCGTACTCGCCCGTCTTGTGATTCAGGCGCAGGCGTTCCCAGTTGCCGTTGATCGTATTGACCAGCGCCTCGGTCTTGAGCAGGCTGCAGCACTGCAGGCGGGTGGCGTTGCCCTCCGGGAAGGTTTGCTTGTTCATCAGGGCGGTTTTGTTCTGCCCGACGATCATGTCGATGCCCAGCTCGCGCGCCAGCCGGTCGCGGTACTCGATCATCTCGGGGATTTTATAGCCCGTATCGATGTGCACCAGCGGGAAGGGGATGTGACCGAAGAATGCCTTGCGCGCCAGCCAGAGCAGCACGGTGCTGTCCTTGCCGATCGACCACAGCATGCACAGGTTGCGGAACTGGCTGTAGGCCTCGCGCAGCAGATAAACGCTTTTGTTTTCCAGTTTGTCCAATGAATCCATTCCTGCTCCTATAGAGTGGTTGCCTGTATAACCCTGGTGACCAGCTTTTCGACGTTTTGTTCCAGGCTGTCCGCCTCGGTGTTGAGTACCAGCTCCGGGCGGATTGGCTCTTCGTAATCCTGGTCGATGCCGGTGAAGGCGCTGATTTTGCCTTCCTGCGCCGATTTGTAGAATCCCTTCGGATCGCGCGCCATGCAGGTTTCCAGCGATGCGCACACATACACTTCGATAAACGCTCCTCTGGGCAGGCGCTGGCGGACGCCAGCTCGCATCTGGCGGGTTGGCGAGATGAACGATGCCAGCACGACCGCGCCATTTTCGTAGAACAGGCGCGCCACCTCGCCTGCGCGGCGGATGTTCTCGGCTCGATCCTGCGGCGAAAAGCCCAGGTCGGCGCACAGCCCCTGGCGCAGGTGGTCGCCGTCCAGGCGTACCACGTAAAAGCCGCGCTCGAAGAGGGCTTTCTCCGCGTCGATGGCAATCGTGCTCTTACCCGAGCCCGAAAGCCCGGTCAGCCAGACCACCAGGCCGGAGTGCTTGTTGCGCACTGAACGTTGATTTGCGCTGACTTTTCCCTTCAAAGTGATCAAATTTGGGGGCGGGCTCACCGGCTGCCTCCTTCCTGCGTCTGGACTTCCTCGACGGCGATATTCTGCCCGGACCTTTGCGAAAGCCGGTCGATCAGTTCGACGTACTGGCGCGACATGTTCGACCAGTTGTAGCGGCTGGTAAAACGGCGCAATTCCTGCGCCCGCGCCGCCAGCTCGCCGCGGTGCTGATAGGCGTCGATGATGGCTGCTGCCAGACTGTGCTCATCTCCCGGGGTGAAGAAGGTCGCCATGCGATCGTCGAAGTAGGCTGAAATCGCTCGCGTACGGGCAGCAATGACCGGCACACCGAGCGCAGCGAACTCGAGCAGCTTGGTGGGCAGCAGCTCTCCGGTGAACAAATCTTCGTGGTTTGGGACGATCCCCACGTCGGCCTGGTAGATCAGGAGCGGAATTTCAGCCGCCGGAAGGTAGTAGTCGTTGATGCGGACATTCTCCTCCAGGCTCAACTGGCGGACCAGTTCCTTCATCTTCTCGGAATATTCACCGAATCCCTGCAGGATCAGCAGCAAGTCTGCCGCCTGCTCCCGGGCAATGGCGACCGCATGGATGAGGACGTCCAGCCCATAGTGCTGTTTGAAGGTTCCGTGGTAGATCAGCGTGAAACGGTGGCTCTCCCGCGGAGGGCGTTCCTCAGGTGGCAGCGGCCTGAATATGCGCTCGTCCGCCAGGTTCATCACCACCGCGACCTTATCGGCCCGCGTGCCGCGTTGAATCAGCCGGTCCTTCCACAAGTCGGTGACGGTGACCACCAGATCAGCAAACCGGCAGGAGAGCTGCTCCTGCAGGATGGTCAGGCGCACAGGCAGGCTGCGCATGTCTTTCCCCGTGCGTGCCGCCATGAACTCAGGCATGATGTCGTGGATGTCCAATATCACCCGCGCGCCGGCAAGCTTGGGGATCAGCGCCGAGAAGACCAGAAAATCGGGCAGGTTGTGCGCCTGAAGCGTCGCGTAGCGCCGGCGCGGGTACAAACTCAGCAGCTTGAAAACCACCAGGAAGAAGAAAGCCAGGTATTCGAGCACCTGGGTGAGAAATGCGCGGGTCTCCCTGCGCTTGACCGGCAGGCGGTGGACGGCCACCCCATCCACCACTTCATAGGCTGGCTCGCCGTCATAACGCAGGCAGAGGACGTCGACCGCATAGCCGGCATCCAGCAGCGCCAGCGCTTCGCGCTCCACGCGGGTTTCACCGAGCGGATAATAGGCGTGGACGATCATGCAGTGGAATTTCTGGGGCGGCTCAGATTTCATTGGTTAGACCTTTTGATTTCGAGTTCTGCGCCGCCTCTGATTGGGGCATCGAGCTGCCAGCTTTTGCGTTCAAGAAGAAGGCGGCTTTGCGCATCGATTCATACGCCGCCTGACTCATCTTCAAGCGGATCGGCGCATGGACGCGGGTGCTCCTGCCGAAACTGACCAGCCGGCCGTTGAATTTCGCCTTGAAGTCGCGCACGCCGTACTTCTCGCCAGGTTTTCCGGCGCCGCCCAGATCCATGGTGGTGAAGCCGTTCTGCGCCCCCCAGAGAAAGGTCTGCCAGAACAGGTATTCGTTGGCGATGGGCGGGCGGAAGGCGCGGTCGGTGCCGTTGTACCAGTTCAAGATCGTTCCCTTGTAGGTCAGTGCAATCATGGCGGAACTGGCCTGACCGCCCGTGCGGGTCATCACCAGGCGCGCCATTCCCTTCGGTACGAGCAGGTCGAAAGCGGCCGCAAACATGGATACGTCAGCCAGCGGAACGCGCGCCCAGCGATAGGTCTTCTTCAACAACTGATAGAACTCATCCAGCCGGCTCCGCTCGGTCAGCACGACCACTTCGAGATCGTCGCTGCGTTCCGCCTGGCGAATGTGGCGGCGGCGGACACTGCTGAAGCTGGCCAGTAAATCGTCCGGTTCGCGGGTGAGGTCGATCAAAAAGTTGTCATGTTCTTCATAGTGATAGTCGCATTGATCCAATGGTTCCCTCAGCCTGGTCACATCCGCCGCGTGACGCAGCTCGGTGAACAGATACCTCCCGCGCACCTGGCGGTCATACGCTTTAAGCAGCTCCGCCAACGCTACTCGTCCACGGTCGCTTTCTTCGACCAGCACGCCGCCGAAATCGACAGCCCGGGAAGTCAACAGCGCCAGCGGGCCGCCAGCCAGGGTGATGATCACTGGCAGGTGCAAGGCGAGGATCTCCCCGCCCTCTACCGCCGCCCAAAGCTCAGGCCGATAACCGCGCGGGCGGGCAAATACCGCGAACATCTCCGGGGTGTGAAAGATATTTCCGTGCGGGTGCTGGTCCACAAACGCCCGCCAAAGGTTTTCATCGAGTTTATTAAGAATTTCCATTTCAGCACCTGTGGATTAGCGCCCCAAAAAGCGCAGGAAATAATCTTTGATCGTCAGTGCATCGATATCGCCGGTGACGCAGAGCGCGCTCTTCGCTCCGTCGGGCCAGCGACCAAAACGCACCAATGGCGCCGCGCCGGTCTCGATTTCTTCCAGGACGGCGCGCTCGATCCCGCGCTGATACGAAGGGCGGTGGAAGTGGATCGAAGTGGCGGCCGGATCCTCCCAGACCTCGACGATATAGCCCTGCTGGCGTAAGAAGGAAGTAAACGCCGGATCGGTACGCTCAGAAACGCCGATGAACGGGCGTACCGGGGATGAGAACACCACCTCCCCTCTCCTGGCAACACTCCATCGCTCCTCCCAGGGTTCAGCCGGGCTGATCATCTTTACCCCGCGGGCGAGGACTGTCAGGCCGTCCGGTCCCTGCGCCGAGAGGTGGTACAGGCCGTTGGGTCCAGCGCTGATCCTTGGCTGAACGCATGACCTCGCCAGCCACCAGCGAGCGATCTCATCCAAACGGGCGAACCACACCGATGGCCTCAGTCCCTTCGCCATTTCCATCGCCGCGCGCAGCGGTGTTTCGAGCAGGAAGATGCGTTCGGGATGCAGCCCGAGGCTGAACAGTTCGCCGCGCCGATGGGTCTCCGCGAGGATCGTGATCCACGGCTGGCTCATCTCAGACGCACTGGAAAATTGCAGCCGGTCCCAGATCGATTCGTCGTCCGGAAGCGAGTATGGAATTTCGACCAGGCCATTTTCGATCCACGGCAGGGATGGGTACTCATCCGCCGGCTGCGCGCCATAAAAATCCAGCGCGCGCCGGTAATTATCGGTCGCCGCCCCGTTGAGGACATTCCAGGCCAGGCTGCGGCTGCTGTCGTAGAGATATCCGGCCTGGCGCACTGCTTCCAGCGTGCCGCCGTTCAAGCGAAGATACGGGCAGCGAAAACCCGCCGTAGGAATGTCCCTCTCCTCGAAAAGGCGGCGCGCCCGAGAAAGGTCGCTAAGCTGGCGCGAAGCGGTCAACTGGGAATGATCGACGTGGTAATAGCCGTGCACGGCGAACTCGATCTGCCGTCCCTTGAATTCCTCGATCACGCCCTTGTTGCGTTCGACGGTCGCGGCGGTGACCGGAAAGGTCGCGGCTGCGCCGTACTGCCCGAGGATTCCCCGGAAATGGGACAAAGCCCGTTTCATGGAAGAGGAGCTCATCCCGTAACGCCCGCCAATGTCGCTGATGCGCCTGGTCAACTGGCGAATACCCTTACCTTTGATAGCGATATCGAGTGGATTCATTCACGCCATCCTTATCATTTCCTTGAGCTGATTCAAACGCAGGTTCCACTCCTGCTGTTTTTCTCCGCGCAGCCGGGCAATTTCATGGCAGTAGCGCGGGTAATCGCCCTGCATCTGCCGGATGCCGCGCTGGATGCCTTCGGGTGTATTGTCAACAAAGACCGTCCCGCCCGAGAAGACCTCGTGCAGATACGGCCAGTCGGAGGTGATCAACGGCTTTTTGACCGCCGCCGCCTCGCAGCCGCCGAGCTGCAGGGTATAATCGCGGGTCGTCAGCACCATGACCGCATCCACAGCACGCAGCAGACCGGGATACTGCCGGTTCGGGTCGAGAAACCCGGTGAAGCTGACGTTAGCAGGAGCGTTTTCGAAAAAACTGGCCGGTTTCTTGCGCTTATCGCCGGTGATGTAAAAATTTACATCAGGCGTAATCCGCGCCGCCTGCATCAGCGCATCGACCGGCTCGTCCTCGGCAAATGTACATACACAAGCAACGCTGAATCCGTCCCTGACCGGGAAGGGATCGCCCTCGGGTAATTCAAGGAATGGATCGACCATCACCAGCGTCTTGCCGCCCCAGCCGGCGACCACGTCAGCCCAATGCTGGTTGGTAACGATATTCGTCACCGCACGACGCGCGATCAACTTCTGCAACGGCAGGGCCCAATTCCAGATCGGATCGAAGACCGCGCTATGATAGTGAAGCACGAACTTCGCCCCGCTCAAGCGGCAGTACCAGTCCACGACCATGCCGCTGATGAAGGGCGGTGTCTGCACATGAATTGCGAGCGGCTTTTCACGAAACAGTATCTGCAGCGTGCGTACCGCCTGAAGCACATACTTGATCGGCGCTATGGGCGGCGACTGGAAGCGCAGGAAATGCACGCAATAAAGCTTGCTGTCAAGTTCTTTGGCAAAGGTGGTGGACATACGGCTGTACGGCGCCCACGAGAGGGCCAGCCAGTCGCTGTTATTGGCAGTCATCACACTCATATCAAGCGCACTCCTTGTTCCTGTCCATTCGACCACAGGCTGTGGTAAAAACGGCGAATATTTGTTTCGAGATTAAATTCCGCCAGCACCGACTCCCTGCCGTGGCGGGCGATGCGCGCGCTCAAATCCCGGTCGCGAGCCAGCTGCAGGATGGCGGCGCACAGCGCCCGCGGGTCGCTCGGCGGCACCAATAGGCCGTTCCAGCCCGGCTCGATCACCTCCGGTATGGCAGAAATTGCAGTCGAAACGACCGGCACCTGCATGGCCATAGCCTCCAGCAGGACGTTGGGGATGCCGTCGACGTCTCCGTCTGCGGTCTGGACGCAGGGCATGACAAACAGGTCGGCCTGGCGATATTTTTGCATGACCTGATCGTGCGACAGAGCTCCGCACAGGCTGACCAGCCCGGTCAGCGAGTGCTGCTCGATCAACTCTTCTAAATATCGGCGCTGCGGCCCCTCACCGATGACCTGGCATTCAAAGCTCAAGCCATGATCACGTAGATGACCGCAGGCTTCAATTAGATAGCGAAATCCTTTGCGTTCTGCCAGTTGACCGACACTCAGAATGAAAAGTTTCTCCGCCGGCAGCCGGGCTGCCGGGGTGTACTCCGCCCCGTCCAGGCCGTGAGGGATGCAGGTGATCTTGTCGCTCAAATCCTCGCCGAGCATCTGCTCCAGATGGGCTTTGTTGTACGCGGTACAGGTCACCGCCTGGCGGGCGTTGGCCAGTTTCTCGCGGATCAACACCGGGTGGACGTAGATATCCCGTCCGGCATGGATCGACAGACTGTAAGGAATGCGCAGTAGACGGGCAGCGACCAGCGCGATGGCGGCTGCCCGGTCGAGGAAGTGGGCGTGCAGCTCGGTGAGCTGGCGTTTGCGCAGCAGGTAAGCCGCATAGACCCCCTGCCCGAAATGCAGCAGGGTTTTCCCGCGGGCAGTCAGGCTCGGGTGCGGACGGCTTAACAGGTAGATCAGCGCGCCAAAAAATGCGGACGGGCGGCGCAGTGCATAATACAACTGCGCCAGCAACAACGCGGCAGGATTGACCGGCAGCATGTACTGCACACCCTGCTGCAGCTGCCGCTGGTCGGACGAGAGAGGTGTGCCGGGCGATGGCCTGCGCACCGCCAGCACATGAATATCCACCCCCTCGCGGCGCAGGCTGCGGATCTCGCGGTCGATGAATGTGGTCGTCAGCAGCGGGTAGGTGCCGATGAGGTAAACCAGCCTCAACTGCTCGCCTTGCTTCCTTCGCCCGTTCGTCCCGCTCACGGCGTCCCTCCCTGGAAAAATTCATAAGCACCCATATCCGGCGAGCTGTCCCGCGGACGCCCGAAGATATCGTCCGCAGGTGCATAAGCAGGATCGGCTTTGTCGATCGCCGCGCTGCCCGCCGGGAAGGTCCCGTAAAGCGTTACCAGGCGGATGAATTCCTCGCGAATCGTGGCTGAGCCGCTGAGGAAACCCGACCCCGTCCAGATCGGCAGCACGAGATTACCGTAGGATTCATTCAGCAGCGGCGCTCCAACCACCCGGCGAACGTCATCCACAAGCGGGCTGAACAACTCGCCGGATGGGATTGTCTGACCCCCGTTCCAGTACAGATTGTTGTCCAATTGCAGCGAGATTGTCCTGGACGGGTCTCCATCTGAAAAGTCATTGACAGGATCGTTCACGCCGGCGCCCATCGTCCCGGTCGAGTCGGACCAGATATTGTTGCGGAAGGAGATGTTCACATTAACCGGGTTAGCCCCTGAGGTAGTAACCCAGGCGGCATAGGCTTGCGCGGGCAGATCGCCGACGACGGTGTTGTTGACGAACGCCACGTCCTTTGCGCCACGCACGCCGAACGCCTTGCCAACCTGAAAGGGCGAATTGCCGACGACCAGGTTGTTCTCCACCCGCACGCCGACCGCCTCATGGTAGGGCTTGCCGTCCAGCCCAACCTGCACGATCGTCTCATCGGGTTGACCCTGCCAGTTGAGGAACACATTGCGGCGAACGGTGATGTTCCGGCTGCCAACCACGCTGTCGGTTTCATCGCTGTCTTTGATGACGATGAACTGCTTTGAGTTGTTGGTGTTCGTCCGGCCAGAGCTTTGATAACTGTTGAAGAAAATATTGTCCTCGATGACCACGTCGGTCACGCTGTTGACGTCCATCTGCTCATCCGGAGGTCCCTGGTTGAAAAAAATGTTGTTCTGCACATAGACATACCGTGATTCGTTGTAGATCTTGAGCAGATCGTTGTTGTAGGAATCGTGGATGATGTTGTTGCGCAGCGTGATGTACTCAGCCCATCCGTCGTCGTTGCGGTCGATGGCGACCACCAGCGAGTCGGCGCCCGCACCGCTGTGATGGATATTGAAATCCTCGATGATGATGTTTTTGCCGCCGGAGATGATCACCGCCGTCCCGTCGGCAGTAAGTTCTGCCTGATAGGGAGAGGTGGATTTAAATACGGTCGGGTTACTGAACCGCCGGTTCAACCGGTTTTCTCCAGAATATGTCCCCGGCATAAACCAGACCGTGCAGCGATCGTCGGGGACGGCTTCTGAGGCATGCTCCAGGGTCGCCCAGGGCTGCGCGAACGTGCCAGGGTTGCCATCGCTTCCGGCAGGCGCCGGGGCGACCCAGTAGGAACATTGCGGGAGCGGATTATTGGTGATCATCGGCAGAAAGATTACAAACGAGCCAATGAGCGCGCCCAATTTCCGCAGATATTTCATCTTCATGGCAAATTGATACTATCCACGTTGTCTGCGGCCAATCCCCACAGGCTGCCGTCGAAGTACAGCGAGGGAGAGAAGGTGCAGGCGGTGTCTGCGCCGGCTGTGAAGCTGGAGCAGATGAACACATCCTCGTTATCGCCAGAAACAACGCCGAGGTTGAACAGACCGTTCGTTGAAAGGTATAGATCGCCGTTGGCAGCCAGCGCCGCGGCATCAACCTTAGCCAAACCGGTCAGGCCGACGTCCGAGCCGTCGAAGTAAAGTGCCCAACTCCCGGAAGTCGCGGAGCCAAGCGCAGTGGGGGTGAAGGCCATCAGGTCTTCCGCGGCGGTGGTCAGGCCGGGCACGGACGCAGATCCCTTGGTGCCGATGATCAGCCGGCCGTCTGACAGGCGCAACAAGCTGGTGATGTTCTCCGATCCGTTGGACAGGCCCACATCGCTCCCGTCGAAGTAGATCGACAGGCTGCCGGCGGTATTCTCTCCCAGCGAGGCAGCCTCGAAGCGCAGGATATCCTGCGGATATACCCTGCCTACCGTGTTTACAGTGCTGGGATTCGCAAGCGAAAACAGGATCGTGTCGCTATCCAGGAAGGCAAAGGCATTGATTGCCGAGGGCAGCGCCAGATCCGAGCCATCGAAAACCATCGACCAGGAGGCTCCGTCAAAGTAAATGATGTCATTATTGGTCACACCGGTCAGATTGCCCACGGTGGTCGGCCCGGCATTCTGAAGCGAGATATAAATCGGGTACGGCAGCGGGGTGGGCAGCGGCGTTGGCGTATTGGTCGGTGTGTTCGTCGCTGTCGGCGTTGGCGTATCGGTCGGTGTGCTGGTCGCTGTGGCCGTCGGGGTGTCGGTCGGGGTATCGGTCGCCGTCGGCGGCAGCGGGGTGTTGGTGGCCGTCGGCGTTTCCGTTGGAGTGCCCGTCGCTGTGGCTGTGGGTGTATCGGTCGGGGTGTTGGTTGCGGTCGGCGGCAGCGGGGTGTTTGTTGCAGTCGGCGTATCCGAGGGAGTCGGTGAAGGGCCGGGGGTATCGGTCGCCGTTGGCGGCAGCGGGGTGTTCGTCGGCGTATCGGTCGGTGTGAAGGTCGCCGTCGGAGGCAGCGGTGTGTTCGTCGGCGTATTTGTCGGCGTGTCGGTCGGGGTGAAGGTCGCTGTCGGCGGCAGCGGAGTGTTCGTCGGCGTGCTGGTCGCGGTTGGCGAGCCAAACACTTCCCAGGAAACGACCAGCTTCGGCGCGGCAGGCGGCTCCCCGTTGACCGATTCAGCCACGCGCTCGCCTGTACCACTGACAATGAATACAATCGAATTTCCAGAAGCCCAGCCCGGGCGATTGACCAGCTCGCTGATGACCGCGGCCAGGTTGGGAGTCTGCCATTTTACGTCCAGCGCCGTCCAGGCAGGCACGTTGCTCCAGGTCACCTGGGCGGCGGTGCGCGGCCGGCTGGACATGTTGTAGGCCGTATTGGAAAAGGTCGCGGGATTATCCGCCGCCTGACCGGCAAACACCAGGTTTGCGGGCAGTGAGTTCGTCTCATCGACTTCAAATTCAATATAGGCGTTGCTGATGACGGCGCCCATCGGCACAGTGATGTTGTTGAACCGCATGCCAATGATTTGTGTGCCGTTCGAACCGAGCTCCAAATCCGAGCTGGTGAAGTTCACGACGCCGTTACTGACGGTTTCCTCGGCATCATCGGAGGAGACGGTCACCTGTGAAGTCACCGTGCCCGAGCCCGAGGGAGGCGGGGTTGCGGTGGCGGTATTGGTGGGTGTCGGCGAAGGACTGGCCGTGCTGGTCGCCGTCGCCGTCGGCGTGTCGGTCGGGGTGCTGGTCGCCGTCGGCGTGTCCGAAGGAGTCGGTGAAGGGCCGGGGGTATTGGTCGCTGTAGGCGGCAGCGGGGTATTCGTCGGCGTGTTCGTCGGCGTGTTGGACGGGGTGAAGGTTGCCGTCGGCGGCAGCGGTGTGCTGGTGGCGCTGGGCGTGGTCGAAGGCGTCACTGTCGGGGAGACGCCGCCGCCAATATTGATCTCGTAGATCGCGCCGTCATTCTCGTTTGGATTCTGCCCGTTGTCAACCGCGCGGTCGCCGACATAGAGGTTCATGACCGAAGGATTCTGGCTGCCAAAGCCGATCGCCGCCGCGGCAGGCGCCATGATGTTCGCAGAGGTGAAATCGTAATAGTTCAGGACAGCCCCGTCAATCGTCGTTTCTGCGGCATAGTCATCTCCGCGGCTGACGATAAACAGCGTGCCGCGTTCCCAGTGATAACCAACACCTTCCGGGTCATTCAAGCCCATAACGCTTGTGTCGAATTGGCTCACAGTGTCGTCGCCCGCCGGCGGAATGCCGTCGAAGATGCCGTTGTTGCCCGTCGAGACGACGTAGATTTCCATGCCAACGCCGTCTGAGACATAGAGTTTTCCCGCCCCAAAGGCAATCCCCTCCGGGTCGTCGTTGCCGAACGCCAGCGTGCTGAAGGAGGTTAAAACATCATCCGCGGTGCAGTATATGCTGTCAGGCCCCGGATCGATTTCAAATATTCTTCTTTTATTGTCGTCGGAGATGAAGAAATGACCGTTATCCGGGTTGTACGCCGCGCCGGTCGGCTCAACCGAGAAACTTATCGTCGTGCAGGTGCCGAGTACCTCGCCGGTATTGGTGGCAATCCATTCGTTCACCCCTTGGTAGATGCCCATCTCCTCGACTTCGCTGTCCACTACGAACAGGCGGTTGGACGGGTAGAGGAATTCCACACCCGAGGTGTCCGGATTGGGCGGCGACCACTGGGAGGAATGAATAACATTAACCAGCGTGGTCGGCAGGGAACCGGCAGGGGCTGAGAGAGGATTCACCGCGAGCAGGGACAGTTCGATGACGCTCGAAGAGTCGCCGGCATCCGCCAGGAACAGGTTCTGCTGAGCAGGATCGTCGGTCGGATCGGTGCTCTCGGCGAAGGCCATCCCTTGCAGATCGCCGAGGGATAATCCGCTCAGGTCGTAGGATTTCTCGATCTCTCCACTGCGGTTCAGGCCAACGATCTTATTTTCGCCGGCGTCGTAGACATACAGTCCGTCCGTTTCGGGATTGTAGGCCAGCCCGCGCATAGAATGGCCGCGCAGCGAGCGAAGCTGAATACGCTCAACGCGCTGGTCGCCGGATGCATATCCGCCGCTGTCGTCCGGCGGCAGGCTGACGATCTCCGGTCCATCAGAATCCAGTATGTACATGCGCCCGCTGAGCGGGTCGATGCCCATCCCTTGCGGATTTTTGATGCCGTACTGATTAGAATCATGAATCTGGACGCCGCGCTGCTCGGGGGCCAGGTTCAGATCCACGGCAGCCGGCGCCTCAAGCAGCGCCTGCCCGGCGCTGTCCAGCAGATAGACCCCGCCCGTGGCAGTCGAATACGCCAGGCTGGTCGCATCCGCGCCCGGCAGCGAGAGGTCGTAAGCGCCGCGCAGGTCGCCTAGCCGGGAAATCAACGCCATCCGTGCGTTCTCCGCGCCGGCGCTGTCGTCTAGGACGAGCAGTCCGCCGGTTTCCGGCGAATAGGTCACGCCGGACACTCGCGAGAGGCCAAATTCGGCCGCTGGCAGAACCTGGACATCGAACCAGTAGCCGTCCTCCTGCTGGGCGGCGACGCCTACGGCCTTTATCCCTATAAACACTGGCAGCACGGCCGCCAGAAGCAGGCTCAGGATGAGCGATGCCGACGGGGCGATTTTAAGGGTCAAATTTGCGCGGGAGTGAATTGATTTAGCCATGAGAATCTCCTGGAGTTAAACCGACCTCTGCTCGCCCATCGATAAAGCGGCTGGCGGGCACTCGTTCCTTCCTGTGTAACAGTAAGGTGGATAGCGCGTATGTTACGCACATGCGCAGGAAATGCTGCGGCAAGAACCAGCCGTAGAACACGACCTTCTGTTGTGCCGTCAGCCTGACCTCCTCCAGCGGGTAATCGAATTCCCGCATGAAGGATTTCGCGAATAATTGAATGAAGGCAATCTCGAACGGAGTCAGCACCTGGCGGTACCTCCCAATCGGGCTGGTCGTGATGGTGCCCGGCTGGATCTTGTCAAAGGAGCTATTGCCGCCGCTGTCTCGGTATTCGACCTCGCCGCCCATGCCCAGCATCTCGGGCGAGTATTCCTCTCCGATGAAAGCGCAAATCTTGCGGGCGGTTTCTTCAGGGTTGGAAGCCAGATCTTCGAAGCGAACCACCAGGTAGCTATGCGGGAATTTTTCCAGGTTGCGCCGGGCCGCCTGCATGGATGCCAGCCAGCGTGAGGTAGCCCCGGCAACCCGCGGATTATCCCCACCGAAGCGTTTGCGCACCGAGGCATACCGGTCGCGCGGATCGCGAGTCATGTGGATGATCTTCGCCTGGGGAAAATTCTCGAAAACCAGGTCTGCGTAGCGCTCGGTGTGCAACGATTTCTCTCCCCAGCGGGATTTTCCGATCCTTTCGGCGTTCTGGCGCATCAAGAGAGAAAACAGCCTGCCGTAGGTCGGTTCGTCCTGCCAGAACTCCCGGCGGATGCGCTCGCCGTCTGGATTCAAGCGCTTCATCCGCTTGTAATTGAGCAATCGGTCGACCAGGTGCTCGAATCGCTCGGGATTTTTGATGTCGCCGTAGCGCCCGTAGAACCAGCGCCAGAAATTCATGCGCCGCACCATAGAGATATTCGGATGAGAGGCCAGCAGCGCGTAGAGCAGCGTGGTTCCGCTGCGGTCGGGTCCGGCGATAAAGATGGGTCGATCTTCCATAGGTCGGTCAGTCTCCTGAGATTGGCAGCAAGCGGCCAGAGCGTTGTAATTGGACTTTTTCGAACAGGGCGAGATACTCCCTCGCCTGGGTCTGCGCGCTGAAACCGGCTTCCACGCGTTGCCGGCCTGCGGCGCCCATCGCCCGTGCCCGGTCAGGGTTGGACAGGATGAAATCCAACGCCTGCGCCAGCAGTGTTACATCCCCGGGCGGCACTAGCAGCCCGGTTTCGTTGGGGAGCATCACCTCACGAGAGCCTGAAACCTCCGTCGCCACCACCGGCAGGCCGCTCGCCATGGCCTCAATCAGGGCCATCGGCAGACCCTCCCACAGAGACGGCAGGACGAACGAATCACTGGCGGCAAGGACGTCGGGGATATCCTGGCGGGTGCCGAGAAAATGCACCTGTGGCTGCAAATTCAGCCCGCGCGTCTGCGCCTCCAGCTCTTCTCGCAGCTCGCCGTCGCCGGCGATGAGCAGGTGCAGGTGGGGGTGCTTCCCAGCGATCTCCGCCATCGCCTTCAGCAGAACAGCGTGGCCTTTCTGCGTCTTTAAGATGGCGACAACCGTCATGAGGTGGTGCGCATCGCTGAATCCCAGGCGGCTGCGGATGGCGTCACGCTGGTTGGATTTGCGGTAGCGCGAGGCATCCACGCGGTTGGCGATCACGCTGATCCTTTCGGGCGGGATGCCCGGCATGGTATCCAGCATGGACTGGCGCACATCTTCCGAGACGGCGATCAGCCCGCTGGCGATCCGTGATCCCAGACGGTAAAGCAGATGATGGACAGCGCGTTTCGGCCTGAGCAGCCATTTGTGCCGCGCCAGGTGATCGCGGCGAAGGTCGAAGAGCGCATTATGAAAGGTCCAGAAGACCGCCGGGCCGGTTCTGGTCTGCAGCGAGAGGACGAGGAAATCCAGGCTGCGCAGCAGGTGGGTCTGGATCACATCGACGTCGTATTTCCTGACCAGCGCTGCCAGCGACCGGCGGATTTTGAGCAGCTCGAGGATGAACAGCGGCAGGGCGATGACCGAATGCCGCCGTTCTGGAATGATCTCGACCGGGATGCCCAGCCGCTCGATCTCTGCACGCAGCGGACCGTCGGCAAAGGTGCAGACCACCGAGATGCAGCCGTTGCGCGCCATGAAGTCGGCCAGCGTGCGCACCACTTCCTGTGCGCCGCCGATATCGAGGTTGCTGACCACCTGCATCACACTCAGCGTTCTCATTGCGTTCCTCCTCGGTAAGCGCTCAGCGCGGTGAAATTCTCCTGCGCCCAGTCTGCCTGCAGAATTTCATCACGGGCCGATTCCAACTTGCGGGCAGGACCGTTCGTCTCGAAGAACGAGAGCCAGTATTGGACTGCTTTGGTCAGCTTGTAGTATTTCCATACCCGCGGCATCCATTGCCACTCCTCCGCCGGGATGGGAAACTCGCTGTGATAGGCGCGCAGGAAGCGGGTGATGCTGTCCAGGTCGTAGCTGCCGCTCGTGAAGCGGAATTTCCCGACCACCGAAACCAGGTCGCTCAGGCGCCATTCGATGCGCGCCAGCTCGAAATCGACCGGTACGGCGCGGTCAAGGCTCTGATAGAGCAGGTTGTGCAGGCCGTAATCGCCGTGGATAATCAACCGAGTGAGAGGCGCCCCGGCGAGCTTGCCGCCAATCCCGGCGATATCCGCCAGAACCGCCTGCTGGCGGCTGATCAACCAATCGGACAGGCTGCGCTGAAGGGGATCCGCCAGCTGGCGCGAGCGCAGGTCAAGCTCGGCGAGTTGTTCGCGGAACCAGGCCGAACCGCGCCAGCGCTCTCCGCTGTAATCCGCAAATCCCAGGTGGTGACGTCCGCTCGGAAGAAATCCCTGTAACTGGCGGTGCAGCCGGGCAAGGGTTGCACCGGCGGTCGCCATCATGCGCACCCGTTGCGGTCTCAGCAGGAAGCTGCCGGAGTAATTCCGGCCGGGCAAAAACCCAAACAGGCAGTAAGTACGCCCATCTACCTGTACGCGGGTGTTACCGTCGGGCGTCGGAATCAGCCGCGGCGCCGGAAAGCCGGTCTCCGCCAGCCGGTTCAGAATGCTGTGCTCGAAATCGATCGTTTCGGATTTCCAATCGGCGCGGTAGCGCTTGACCACGACCTTCCCACGGGTGGTCAGCGCGGTCAGGTTCTGGTTGCGGCGCGCGTTGGGCATGTTGCGCGGATCCGCTTCGAGCTGCAGCCTGTATAACGAAAGGAGCCTATCCAGGGTGCTCTGGTCGATATCCGGCGAGCGCCGCGCGGCGTTGCGGTTCAGCGACCAGCTGCCTGGCCGCGGGATGTGGATGATCGGGACGGAAGATAAAATCGACATCGGGCGCGCTCTCATTCCAGGGTGTATATTGCGGCTGACCAGTGCGCCAGTTCGGCCTGCAGGCGGGAGCCGACGCTGTGGATCTCCTGGCCATCATTGTCGATGCGGACCAACGACCAGCCGGCGCGTGTCAGGTGGTCGGCCGCGATTTCCACCACCGCCTGGGCGCGCTCGAGAAAGCTCAGCGTCTCTGCCCGGGATTTCCTCTGAAACCTCGGCCACAATCCACGGTCGAACACCCGCTGGCGGGATACTTCTGGGGCAGCCGAAACGATTATCACCAGGTCGGGGCGTGGGATGGCGTCCAGGTAAGCGATGATCCGCCGGGGCTGGAGCTCCTCCTTTTCGGAGGCGAACAGTTGCACCACCCGGTGGACGAAGCCTTCATCAATAATCAATACATCCGTCGAGTCCATGTTTGCGCGGAGGAAGGAATACACACCGGTCAAATGCAGGAACCAGCGCAGCACATGGCGGCGGTCGTAGCCGGAGATCGGCCGCCGGCGCTGATCACGCAGCACGCCCTCGACCAGCTGCGGATACTGCCGGCGGAAATCCCGCTGGCAGCGCCGGCTGCCGGCGTAGAAAATCTGCCAGAGGGCAAAACCGCGCAGCGGCTCTGGGAGCAGGCGGGCAGCCAGCCGGCCCAGCCGGGTAGACGCAGCCGCCGGTCGGGCCGCCTCGACAACCGACCAGGCACGCAGTCCACGGCGGTTGAAGAACTCACGCGCGGCAGGCAGCAGGCTGGTCTTGCCAGCTCCGGGTGCACCCAGCATCTCGACGATCATAGCGCCTCCCACACAGCGCGTTTGGCCGCCAGCAGCACCTCTTCCAGCGGGCGGGCGGCGTCCAGAGCTAGCCATCGAAGCGCCGGAGCGGACTGCTGCAGAGATTGCTTCAATGCCGCTAGCGCCGCGCCCTTGGCCCGGATGACCGCCAGGGGATGATCCGGCTTGCGCTGGGCAGACACTTCCGCCGGCGTTTCGAGCAGAATCAGGAAGTCAGGCAGTTGGAAGCGGGCGTACAGCGCTTCCTCGCGCCGAATCGATCGCGCCAGGCTGCCCGGCGATTCTACCGGGATGCGGGCGATCTCCGCACCGTCCAGCGGCGCGTCGAAGGGGAAGCGGTCGAAGATGACCAATGATCCCTCGCGCGCCAGCCGCTCTCCCTGCCGGTAGCGGCGGTAGCGGTCGGCGCCGATCGAGAGGTAATGGCCTGCCAGCAGCCGCTGCTTCAAGCCGCCCGCCAGCCGGGCAACCAGATGGGACTCGCCCAATCGGCGGATCATTTCCGTCTGGCTACGGCGAGCGGCGCGGAAGAGCCAGTAGAGCGCCTGGCTGCGTTTGGAAGGTTGCTTGCTGCCAAGGTAAAGCAGGTGAGCATCGACCTTCCAGCTCAGCCAGGCCGTCAGCGCCTGGCTCAAGGTGCTCTTTCCCGAGCCGTCCACGCCGACCAGAGCGATCCGCATTCCGCCGCCGGGCAAGCCCATCTGGCGCTCACCGCTTCTGGATTTGCGCCAGAGCGCGCCGAAATAAGCCGCGGCAGCCGCGGCCCTGCTGCGGCGCTGGCAGCGGCGCAGCGCCTGGCGCACAGCGGAGCGCAGGCGCAGCAGCCTCCAGCCCTGGCGCGGCTGTTCCCGGATAACGCTCAGGAGCTGCCTGACAGCCTCTGGCGGAATGACGTCCGATACTGCCGCCAGAGTCTTTTCGAATTCGAGCGGGGAGATTAGCTCCATCAACCAGGTCAGCTCGGTCAGCATGTGCGCCGGTATGCCCGGGGAGTGAACCGCGAGGATATCCTTGATCCCATCCCGGTCGCGGTACTTCAGAAGGACGCGCAGCGCGAGGACGATCAGTTCCAGTTCGGGCGCGGGCACTTTGACCCCCGAGCGCAGCCGGGCAGAATCGAGGAAGACCTTTTCCAGCGGCAGCAGGTAGTTCTTGACGTACTGCTCGCCCAGCACCAGCTGGAAGTGGACATGCAGATGGAACAGCCTGCCGGTCTGCCAGTCGAAGCCGAGCTGGTGTTCCACGCCTGGAAAGCGCTTTCCAGGCGCATCTGCCAGCGCCTTGACGCCCTGCTCAGCCAGGACGCGCCGGAATTCAGCTTCATGGCGCCGGTCGACCAGCAGGTCCAGATCGGTGCGCCCGGCCAGACTCTCGTCCAGTCGCAGATTGCTCTTCCAGTGGCAGTAGCGGATGCCCGCCCGGTTGAGCGCAGCGAACAACTCCACGGCGGCACTTAACGGGGCGTCCGTTTCCATGATGACTGTCTGAGCAGGTGCAATCTTTTCCAAAATCATGCCGATAACCAACCTTTGCTTAACCGTGACCTCAAGCGGACTCGAACCTGTAACCGTCCAGAAAACTGTATTTGCGCATGCTGGATTCGACCAGGCGAATCCACCTGGGCTGCCAGGCGACCATGTCGCGTTGCACGTCTGGCGCGGGGCGCAAAATGCCCGCGCAGGCATCGAGGTATCCCTGCGGCGCGTCGACGCCCAGGAAGGACATCAGCCGCTCCAGATGCGCTTCCGGTGCGCGGACAAAATCTTCATAGCGCACGGCCAGCAGATGATCGGCGCCGATCCGCTCGCGCAGGCCGGCCAGCCTCTCGCACCTGTCAAAATAATGCCCGATCGAGTTCTCGAAGGACCGTTTACCGCGCACCATCATCACGCTGATCGGATCGAATGGATTGCGTATGGTCTGGATGAAGCGCAGGTTCAAACCGCTCATCTCTTTTTGCAGGTGCTCTAGGGCGTCCGGGTGGCGGGCGAAAAGCTGCGTGGTCGTGCCCGCTTTCCCATCTCCGATCACGCGCAGGCGGGTGTACCTGCCCTGCCACTGACCGGGGACCTGATAAGAATATGGCGTCAGCCGTCTGGCGGTCACGCGGCCCTTGAGCGCCTCACGCCGCGAGCCTTTCAAAAGCAGGTGGAAGATTTGCTCGCGCTTGAAGCCGGCCAGCAGATAATTCAATACGCCGACTTCATCCGAGAGGATCACCTCCGGGTGAGCATCCAGCAGCGCGCCGACCAGACTCGTGCCGCTCTTGTTGTGCCCGATGAAGAGGACGAAGGTATGGACGTCTCGGAACAGGTCAGGCTGGGATCTGACCGCCAGAGTTGTGCTCAGGCGGTTCTTCAACTGGCTGGCCTGCTGGAAAAAGCGGCTGCGGAACAGCTGCGCGCCCATCCCCTGCCGCTCGAAGCGGCGAAACGCCGGCGAGTCGATCAGGGAAACCCAGAGCCGTTCGAGGGAAAGGTTTTTCATCACCTAGATCTCCACCTTTCTGGAGAAGACGATCGCGGCGATCAATCCCAAAGTCAACCAGTACATGCCTAAACCGAATACAACCACCATCGGGGCAAAGTTGTTGACAATTACAAAAGCCAAAACTACCAGCCAGAGCAGCCACAGCAGCCTGCGGCTCAGCCAGCCTTGTTTGGGCAGCAAGCGGAACTTCCTGAGGCTGTGCCAAAGCAATATCGGGATGGGCGCCAGGTAGAGACCCGCGCCCACCGCCCCCTGCTCCGCCAGCAGGGTCATATAGACATTATGAGAGGTCAGATCCTTTTCGACCGGATTGACGATATCGCCGAACCTGCCCTGATAGCGCCGGTCGTAGAGGTCGAAATTGTCGTAGCCCCAGCCAAAGACCGGCTTTTCCTGGAACATGCGGTATGCGGCTACCAGCACCGGCAGGCGGCTCAGTGCAGAGTTGTCAGCTTCCTCGGACTGCATCCGCTGCCTGGCCCAGGCCAACTGGTCTTGCAGGAAAATGGCGCCGACGATCAATCCCAACGGGACCAGAGCGAACAACAGGCGGCTCATCGAACGCGGATAGATGAGCAATACACCCGCCAACATGATGCCGCCCATCAACCAGCTGGCCCGTGAATAGGAAATGAAAATGCCATAGACCATCAACAAAAATACCCCGGTCAGCGCGCTGCGCTTCCAGCCGCGGCGCATGTTCATGGAGGTGTGCCAGGTAAGAAGCCCGCCGAAGACCAGCGTGGTGGTGTATACGCTCGGACTGTTCAGCGAACCGGTTGCCCGCTCCCCGACGTAATTCAGCCAGGCGGAAGGCAGCAGGCCCGGCCTGACCCAGGAAAGGATGCCAATCCCGGCCTGCGTGACCGTGATCAAAATCGCCAGCGGAATCAACCAGCGGACAAATGCCTTGCTCGGCATAGTGATGCGAACAATTCCATACAGGCACATCGGGATGACAACCGCGTCGTAGAAGCGGATCAGCGTCTGTTTTGGATCAGGATTCTGTAAAAGAATCGAAAGGACACTGATCAGCAGATACCCGAGCATGGCATATTCGGGCAGTCGCATGCGAGGCATTTCGCGCGCGCGGATGCGCAAGGCAGTGGATACGACCATGATGCCGAGGGTGATGGGCGCCAGGCCGCGGTGGATCAGCCAATAGATTTGCCTTTCGGCGGTCGTGAAGGTCTGCATCAGGAAGGGCGCCAGCAACAGCCAGGCGACGATGCCCAGATACGGGTACCGTTGCAGAAAGATCAGCGCTGCAGGCAAGAAAATCAGCGCAACGGCAAGATGCCAATCGCCCTGGACGACCAGGTAAGCCGCCATCGCCGCAAGCCCGGTGATCGCTCCTGAGATAACCAGCGTGTAAAAAGCCCGGCTGGAAATCAGCTGGCGTGAACGCGAGCGGGGATACGCCGTCGGGAGAATCTGGACCTGGCTGCTCATCGACTTCATCCTCCCATCCCGGCCGCCAGGGATTCGGGTTCGTGGACAAGCCGCTCGGAGGGCACTTTTCGCCCGATGCGGTTGAGCGCGGCTTCGCGTGTGTACCAGCCCAGCATGCGCGCGAGATTTAGCGGCAGGTCCAGCAGCACGAAGCGAATCCGCTGACCTGCGCTCAATTTGACCTCATCCAGCGAGTAACCGTAGGCGGGCATTTTTCGCCCGGTCATTAACTGCAGAAAGGCAACCTGTTGCGGGCTCAACACATGCCGGAATTTGCCGACCGAGCTGGCTGTGATCCTTCCCGGCTCGCGCTGACCGTAGGAGCTGTTGCCGCCTTCCTCACGGAACTGCTCGGCGCCGCGCATGCTGAGCATGGCTGGCGAGTATTCCTCGCCGATGAAGGCGCAAATATTCTGCAGGGTTGTCACCGTCTGAGCAGCCAGGTCCTCATAACGGACGATCAGATACTGCTCTGGATAGCGCGCCTGGTTGCGCTCGGCCAGCCGCGCCGAGCTAAGCCACATGGCAGCCCCGGCGCCGACGCCGCCGCGCATCACCTTCCAGCGCGCCAGGGATGAGGCGAACCGGTCGCGCGGATCACGCACCATGTGGATGATGCGCGCGCCGGGGTAGGCAGCCATGATCTCATCCGCGTAGCGTTCGGTGTTGAGCGACTTATCGCCCCAGCGCGGCTTGCCGGTCTGCTCTGCGAAGTGCTCTTCAAGCAGAGCAAACAGCCGTGCATAGGTTTGCTCGCCCTGATTGAACTCACGGCGGATGCGCTGCGGGTCGGGATTCAGCTTAAGCACGCGCTTGTAAGCCATCATCATCGCCAGGCAGCGCTCGAAGTTCTGCTCCCTGGACAGGTCGCCGTACTGGTTGTAATAATGCGTCCAGAGGTTCGTGCGCCGCGACATGGCAATGTTGGGGTGCGAGCCGAGCAGCGCATAAATCAGGCTCGTTCCGCTGCGCTCAAGTCCGGCGATGAAAATCGGTCCTTTGATCATCGTGGTTGCTGTCCTTCCATGGTTACGTTCAGGCGAACAGGTTGCGGTTCTCGACCACCCAGCGGTACAGGCGCTGGATGCCGGCCTGCGCCGAGACCTTCGGCTGCCAGCCGAGCTCATCACGCGCCTTGCGGATATCTGAAACGTAAATGCGCTGGTCGCCCGGGCGCCAATCGCCGTAGCGCACCGGGACCTTTGTGCCCATCAGCCTTTCGAGCATGGGCCCGAACTCGCTCCACACCGAGACCGTATTTTCCGGGCCGCCGCCGACGTTGAAGACGCTGCCGGCGGCCCGGTCGATATTGACGACCGCCAGGTCATATGCATCCAGCAGATCGTCCACGTAGAGCACGTCGCGCACCTGCTTGCCGTCGCCGTAGATGGAAATCGGCTTGCCGGCTACCGCGGCGATGATGAACCAGGCCAGCCAGCCCTGATCCTCGACGCCGAACTGGCGCGGCCCGTAAATGCAGGACTGGCGGAAGACAACCGTGCGCAGCCCGTAGATGCGGGCGTAATCCCGCACGTACTGGTCGCCAGCGCCTTTCGAGCAACCGTAAGGCGAATGGAAATCGAGCGGATAGGATTCGGGCACGCCGAGCGGCAGATCGCTGTAGCGATAGCCGGTAGCGGTCTGCTCCACTCTCACATCTTCCATGCCGCCGTAGACCTTGTTTGTCGATGAATAGAGCACGATGGGCTTGCGCGGCGAGAGCCGGGCAGCTTCCAAAACATTGAAGGTGCCCAGCGCGTTGCACTCGAAGTCATCGCGCGGGTTGGTCACCGAGGTGGTGACGGCAACCTGAGCCGCCAGGTGGACGATTACATCGGCGGCCTGAGCAGCCTGCGCCAGACGGTCTGCCTGGCGCAGATCGGCCTGGATCAATGCGAATGAGTCCGTACCAAACTGGGAGCGCAGCCAATCCAGGTTGCGCTGGTTTCCGCTACGCGAGAGGTTGTCGTAGATCGTCACCTGCTCGCCTCGATCGAGAAGGCGGGCGGCGTAATTCGATCCAACAAATCCCGCTCCGCCGGTTATCAGGTAGTTCATCTTCATCCAGTCCTCATTTCCATTCGAAATTTACTTGCATTCAATTCTCTCTGCCGGAGCGCATTGGAAATCTCCGCTCCGACAGAATTGATCGGGTAATCGAGCAGCGCCAATGAGAGCCAATCTGCGATTCCCAGGCGGTATTGCTGCGCTGGATATCCCAGAGAGGCCATCTCTTGCCGCGTCCAGCGCTGGATAAACGCCCGCTCCGCCGGGGAGAGCCGGTAATGGTCGTTTGATTCCGGGCTGAACGCCTGGGTTTCTATTGACGGCCTGACACCGGGCTGGCATTCCACGCCGAGAAAGGCGCATACCTCGGCCAGCACGGATTCAGGGTCAGCCAGCATGGTTTCCCAGTGGATCAACTTGTAGGCTTGCGGGTAGCGCGTCTGGTTGCGCACTGCCCAACGAGCCGAAAGCCGCCAGAGCGCGGTCTCCCAGCCAACCTTTCCGTAGCGGCGCGGCGATGTGCCCAGGCTCTCCGCCATCCGGTCGAGTGGCGCGCGCACAACGTGCAGCATTTGCGCACCGGGCAAGTCGGCGAAGATCAGGTCGGCGTCCCACTCGACAAAGCTCTGCTGGATGCCCCAGCGCGCCTTTCCGTGCGCCCGGGCGTTCTGCGCGTGGATGATCTCAAACAGGCGGGTGTAGCTCATCTCGCCGGATTCGAACTCGCGGCGGACGATTTCGGGATCCACATTCAGCGCCTGCACCTGGCGCGAAGCAAACAGGGCCGTCAGGGCGTGCTTGAGATTCTCAGCGCGGCGCAGATCGCCGTAGCGGTTGGCGTGCTTCCGCCAGAAATAAGTGCGCCGGGTGATATGGACGTCGGCATGCGCATTGAGCATCAGCCGCAGCTGCGTCTTGCCCGAATAACTCACACCAGCAATGAAGATGGGGCCGCCGCTCATCGCTTACCTCACTGACCTTTCGACCGCCTGCCAGGTGAGCAGGCTGGCTGTGCTTACCAACCAATCCAGGCCCGCTTCCAGCCAGCCGGGGCGGATCGGATCGGGTTGGTAGCCGAAGACCTGCATCCATCTCAGCGAGCGCTGCTGGATGAAGGCAATTTCGAACGGCGACAGACCCTGCCGGTAGCATCCGATGAATTCAGTCGACAGTGGTGAAAGCAGCCCGTCTTCGCGCTCTGCCTGGCCGTGGAAGCGCATCTCGGCGCGCATTTCGATCATCTCCGCGTAGAAGTCCTCGCCGATGAACTCGCAGAGTTCGCGCAAGGTCTCCACCGGACGGGTCACCAGCGCCTCGTATGCCACCACCCGGTAGCGCCCTGGATAACGCCGCTGGTTCTCCGCCGCCAGCGAGGCCGAAGCCAGCCAGCGCGCGCTGGCCGCACCGAGGCTGTTCCCGCGCAGCGAAGCCCGCCTGGCGGCGCCGTCCAGGCGGTTCTTTTCAAGGATCGCCTGGTAGCGGTCGCGCGGGTCGCGGATGAGATGCAGGAATCTGGCGCCCGGATATTCCGACAGCAGCACCGGCGCCATTTTCTCCAGCCCCTCGGTCTGGTCGCCCCAGCGCACCTTACCGCTGCCTGCGGCGTACTGATCAAGGATCAGCGCAAACAGGCGCGCATAGACCGGCTCGCCGGCGGTAAAATCGCGGCGCAGGCGGTCGAAATCCACGCCGAGGCTGCGGATGTGTTTGGACGCGGCGAGCGCCGATAGGCAGCGCTCCAGGTTTCGCGGTCGGTCGAGCCGGCTGTAGCGGCGGTAGTGGCGCGTCCACAGGTTTACGCGGCGCGCAACGATCAAGCGCGGGTGCGCCGAGAGCATGAGGCTCAGGTAGGTCTTTCCGGAGCGGTCCAGCCCGCCGATGAAGATGGGCGCGGCGTTCATCTTTCACCCTCCATCAGAATTTCCTGTTCGCCAGCCGGCAGCTTGACCAGCATTTTCTTACTGGGTTTTCGCCCGAAAAGCGATGGGAAGTTATGCTGGACGGACTCGAGCGCCAGCCAGGCCGCCAGACGCGCCAGGTTCGCGGAGAAGGTTTTGAACAGACTGGCCCTGCGCTCCTCGGGGCTCAGGCGGATGGAATCGGGAGAGTAGCCAAAGGCGCGCATGCGAGAGCTCAGGATAGACTGCAGGAAGACCAGCTCCGGCGCAGGGATTTGGTCTCGGTAGATGCCAATGTACGCGCTGGACAGCGGGCTGGCGCTCGGTCCGCCGTGCGAGCGGCGGATCATCTTATCACGGTGCTCGGGCGCGCCTTCCATGGTCAACATACGCGGATCGAATTCCTCTTCGAGAAAAGCGCAGACCTTCTGCAGCGTTTTCTGTGGATCACTGACCATGTCCTCGAAGCGCACGACCAGGTAGCGCCGCGGATGCTTTCTCAGGTTGCGCCGCGCAAGCCTGGTGGAATACAACCAGCGGGCCGCGGCTCCCCCGGCGCGCCCCTTGCCCGACGGCCACAATTGCAGCGAGCCGGCGTAGCGGTCGCGCGGGTCGCGGATCATATGGATCATGCGGCCGTCAGGAGAGGCGGCGAGCACCTGATCGGCGTAGCGCTCGATCAGGCCGGTCTGGTCGCCCCAGCGCGGTTTGCCCTCACGCTCGGCGTGCTGCTGCTGCAGCAGCGCGAACAGGCGGGCATAGGTCGCCGCTCCCTGCTGAAAATCCAGGCGCAGGCGCTCCCAATCGGGCTCCAAATAGCGAACCTGCTTGTAATGCATCATTGCATCCAGGCAGCGTTCCAGATTCTGTGGTTTGCTCAAATCGCCGTATTGCTTATAGAAATAGGTCCACAAATTCGAGCCGACCGCCGGAATTGAAAACGCCGGGTGCGACTGCAAAAAGCCGCGCAGTGTTGTTTTACCGCTGCGGTCGAGGCCGCCGATGAAAACAGGACCCGCTCCCATATCCTCCTACTCGACTTTCTTTCTCGGCAAATAGCCGGCAAGGTTTTTCATCATCGACCATTCTTCAGTCGAAAATCCCAACAACAGGCTGACGCCGAGGTAGATCAGAGCCAGAACAACCGCCTGGATGACGGCGTAAAGCAGACTCGACTCAGCCGGATACAACGCCCGCAATCCCAGCACTGCCGCCAGAGCCGCCAGCGATGCAGCCAACGGTTTGAAAAAGCCGAGGTTGTAGGGCAACATGCGGAAAATCACATACACCTGCAGCATGCGCACCAGATTGACCACTCCCTCGCCAGCCAGCACCGCCAGAGCCGCGCCAACCAATCCCCATTGGGGTATGAACAACAGGTCGAAGATCACATACAGCGCCAGGCGGACGATCGAATTGACCAGTTTCAGGCGGGTGTAGCCGGTCATATCGATGATGATGCCGCCCATGCCAGTGGCGGTGTTCAGCAAATCCGCCACCGCCAGGATGATCAGCGCAGTCGCTCCGCCAGTGAAACTCTCGCCAAATATCGAGAGCAGCTCGCCCGGCAGCAGCACCATGATCAGAAAAATGGGCAGCTGAACCATCATGACCAGCTTGTTGGTCGCCTGGTAGAGGTGGCTCATCTGCTGGCGGTCGTTTCGCTCGTGCAGCTCGGCGATGATCGGCTTGGAGGCGGTATTGATCGAGGAAGAAAACTCACCGCTGACCATAGTGATCTGGCTGGCAACGCTGAAAATACCCACGCCGGCGATGGTGCTCAGCGAGCCGAGGAACAACGACTGGATGTTGCTCTGAAATTTCACCATCAAGCCGGAAAGCCAGACCGGGAATGAGAATACAATCAGTTCGCGAATTTCCACCCGGCGCACGGCAAACGGGCGCTTGAGGTTAAAATGCCGCTGCAGGTAATAAATCATCGCGCCCGAAGCGGTCAAGCTGGCCAGGCCGTAGGTCACAATCGCCAGCGAGGCGTTCATACCTATCAGGGTGATGACCGCGATTGCGGCCAGACGTGTAATCGGCTGGAACACAAACATCGCCAGCGATGACAGCTGGATCTTCTTGAAGCCTTTGAGGGCATTGCCGAGCATGTCGTTGATCACCAGCAGGGGCACGAAAACACTGGCCAGTCGAAGAAGGGCGGTCAGGCGCGGCTCATGGAACATGCGAATTGCCGCTGGCTCGGCAAAGGCGAAAAGCAGAGTGCCGAGCACCGCGCTCAGCAGCAGCGGGAGGCCCATGCCGATCTGGATGGTTGCCCACACGCCGGCATCATCCTTGCGGGCAGATTGGACAGCAATGTAACGAATCACACCGGCATCCAGCCCAAAAAGGGCGATGCCCACCGCAAGGTTTAGTCCGCTTAACCCCAGGCTGTACAAACCCAGTTGATCGGCTCCCAGCAGGCGGGCCAGCCAGATTGCCGTAACGAAGCGCAAAGAATTCAGGAACAACTTGCTGGCAAAGGTCGCGCCGCCGCCAGAGGCGACCACGCGCAGATTCTTATCCAATCCACCCGCTTGTGGCGGGTGGACGACGCTGCTCGTAACGACACTTTCGACCGGCGGCGTACTCATCGAGAAGACTCTTTCTCCATTTCAGATGCCGACTGGCTCGGATGAATTGGCAATCACCGTTTCAAGAGAGTGGATGGCCTGATCGATCAGGCTGTCGCCTGCCATCAATTCGCTCTTGAACGTCGAGGTGGTGGAATACGTCTGCAGCGTATACAGGCTGCGGCTGGGCAGCACTTCCCTGGCGACCGACTTGATATTCTCCTTCAGAGTCTCCGCCAGCTTGGCAGCTTTGGCATTTTGCATGTATGGGAAGAGGATGGCGAATGTGTCGCCGTTCAAACAAGCCAGGAGGTCGTCCTCGCGGATCGTTTTTTCCGCCAATACTTTAAAAACCCGCATGGCTTCCCGCCGCTGGCGGGAGTTCAACGTCTCACCGTTCAAATCGATCTTGATCAGCACCAGCGTGAGCGGGTAATTGTTTCGCCGGGCGCGGTTGATCTCCTGCCAGGTGCGCAGCATGAAGTAAGACTTGTTGTAAGCCCCGGTCTCCCTGTCGATGATGTTGAACGAGTCCGGCTCAGAATACGGCGACTGGATGTACTCGATCAAGAATGCCGCTCCGAGACCGATCAACAGTCCAAGCGCCGCGCTGATCAGCAGATTCAGGGTCACATTGGGGCTGATCGGCTTGCTTGGCAAGGTAGCGGTGTCCAGCGGCTGCAGCTCGAACACATCATACAATCCGTTGGCGTACTCCATGGTGGCCTCGCCAACCTCGTTGGCGAAGTCACGGGCAACCTGCGGGTCAGCTCCGGTGGCAGTGATAGTCAGGATATTCGTTCCGCCGATCACCACGCCGCTGACGGAGAGGCCGCGGGTTTGCTCGGGGGTCAGCCCGAGCTTCTCGACCGCAACCTGGCGAATCGACCGGCTGCCGCTGACCTCCGCGAAGGTCGTATTGATCTCGACCCGCCGGCTGACGATATCCAGCGCCTGGACGAATTCTTTGTCCACAACCAGCGAGGTCCGCGGACGGATCACGAAGGTGGCTTCACTTTCAAACTTCGGCACCTGACGTGAGGTCCAGATCGCCGCCGCGGCGATTGCGATCGACACGCCAAGCACGATCATCCACCAACGCTTCAATAGAACAGACAGGTACGCCTTGATTTCCATGAGTTAATCCTATGGGCCGCCGATCAACCGGCGCCCGAGCGGTCCAGGATAATTCGCACCGTCTGGCGAATTATCCACAGGTCCATACGCAAATCCTGATATCGCGCGTATTTAATATCAAAACGCGCGATCTGATCGAAGCTGATGTCACTCCGGCCCATCACCTGAGCCAGGCCGGTGATCCCCGGCAAAACATTCAGGCGCTCGTAATGCCAGGGCAAATAAGCCTCCACTTCCCAGGCGACGTTCGGCCGCGGTCCGATCAGGCTCATCTCGCCGCGCAGCACATTGATGATCTGCGGAAGCTCATCCAGGCTTGTTTTGCGCAGGAAGCGCCCCACCCGGGTCAAATCGTCCTCCTGAATGGGTTTAAACCGGGCGACTTTTCCGTGGCGACCGTCCTCCAGACCTACCTTCCCGGAGATGTAAGCCTGCATGAAGGACTGGTCGCGGTGCGGATCGTGGTTGCTCCACATCGAGCGGAATTTGTATATCCTGAAGCGGCGCCCGTGCAGGCCGATCCGCTGCTGGACGAAAAGTGGCGAGCCGGGCGAATCCATCCGGATCACGAGGGCGATCAACGCGATAATCGGCAATAAGAAAGGCAGCAGCGCCAGGCAAACAGCCAGGTCAAGAGCGCGCTTAATTCGTTGGTATTGCCGGCGGCTGAGCCGGCCGACGCCGGGAAAACGCCTGCTGCGAACGAGTTGATACGGTATCTCTTGCGCTACCATGATAGTTTACCTCCTGCACTTCTCCGCTTGTCGCTGATGTTGCCAGTGCCAGTACAATGGCCAGCGCCTTCATAGAGTCACGGCAGTTGGTGGTAGAAGGTTCGCCTTTCTTGACCTGGTGGAGGAAGGCTTCCAGTTCTGCTCTTAAGGGTTCCACGCGTTTCAGGGCGTACTGGGTGACCGAGCCTTCGCTGACGCCTTTCAAGAGGCTCAGGTGATTCCATTCTGTTTCGCGCGTGTCCGCGTTTTCAAAAAAGAACAAATCCTGGGTGAGGTAATTGACCCGGAACATCCCGCGTTCGCCAGTCACGTACAACTCGCGGATTTTCGTCGGCGTCAGCCAGTTGACCTCCACCAGACCGATGATATTGTTGGTGAACCGCAGCGTGCCAATGAAAAGATCTTCACAGCAGTTGTGCACGGTTTTCTTGGCCTCAGCGAACACGCGCTGCACGTCACTGCCCACCAGGTGGCCCATGATGTCCAAATCGTGGATGCCGAGGTCCATCAGGATGCCCACGTCGCTGATGCGCGGCGGGAATGGGCTCAGCCGGCGGGCGTGCAGCTGGAAGATCTTGCCGAGCTCGTTGCGCAGCAGGCGGTTCTTCAACTCGACAATGGCCGGGTTGAAGCGCTCAATGTGACCGACCATCAACACGCGCCCTAGGCGCTCGGCGGTCTGGATCATCGCTTCCGCCTCTGCCACATTGGCGGCAATCGGTTTTTCGACCATCACGTGGCAGCCCGCTTCGAGCAGATCGGTCACCACCGGATAATGCACATGGGTGGGCACCACCACCGAAACCGCCTGCGGCCGCTCTTTCTCCATCATCTCATGGAGGTCGCTGTAATACGGAATGCGGTACAGCCTGCCTACTTGTTCAGCGGCTTTTTCATCGCGGTCGACCACCGCTACCAGGTCAGCATCCGCAAGCTCTCGATAAACACGGGCGTGATTTTTGCCCATCACGCCAACGCCAACAACAGCTACTTTAGTTCTCATAATCCGTTCACTTTCTCGGCAATTCGGTCCAGTTCATCCGTTGACAACAGCGGGTGAACGGGCAGAGATAAAACCTGCTGGGCGGCCAATTCGGCTGCCGGGCAGCTCACTTCTCCGACCATGCTGGCGACCGATTTCTGACGGTGAGCAGGGATAGGATAGTAAATACCCGTGTCGATACCGTCCTCAGCCAGCTTGCTGACCGCCGCGTCCCGTTTTTCCTGGTCGGCAAAGCGGACGGTGTATTGATGCCAGACGTGCGCCGATTCCAGCCGCGCCCGGGGAGTGATCACCGAACGGATGCGCTCGTTCAAATAGTGGGCATTCACGCGGCGCCGGCGGGTGAATTCGGGTAGTTTACCGATCTGTGCAAGACCGATCGCCGCCTGAATGTCGGTCATGCGGTAATTGAAGCCGAGCGCATCGTGGTAATAACGTTGTTTCATGCCGTGATTGCGCAGCATGCGGGCTTTTTCAGCGACGGCATCATCGTCTGTCGTGACCATGCCGCCCTCACCGGTCATCAGGTTCTTGGTGGCGTAGAAGCTGAAAGCGCCGGTGCCAAAGGCGCCGGCGTAACGCTTTCCGTCGGTGGCCAAAACCGCCTGGCAAGCATCCTCGATTACTTTCAGCCCGTGCTTCGCAGCGATTGCCATGATCCTGTCCATATCACACAGTTGGCCGTAGAGGTGCACCGGCAGGATGGCTTTGGTGCGCGGGGTGATGGCCGCTTCGATCAGGTCCGGATCGATGTTGAAGGTGTCCTCCTGGATGTCGACAAAAATCGGTCTGGCGCCGGTAAAAAGGATGGTGCTGACCGTCGCCATGAAGGTGAACGGGGTGGTGATCACCTCGTCGCCCGGACCAATCCCTTCGGCCAGCAGGGCGATTTGCAGCGCGCAGGTGCCGTTTGCGACAGCAATTGCATGCCTGACCCCGATCAAAGATGCGAACTTCGTCTCGAATTCGGCCGTGCGCGGTCCCTGAGCCAGATGCCCCGAATCGAGCACAGCCATCACAGCGGATTTCTCCGCCTCGCCAAGGTGAGGTTTGGAGATATAGATGCGGTTCATCGCGCTGCCTCTCTGACTTTCTCAAATTGGTAAGTCTCGCCGCAAGCCGGGCAGCGATGGGCGCCGTCGCCGGTTTCGATCAGCCTGGTGGCGCAGGCGCAAACATATCCCGCCAGCCGGGCCGGGTTACCGACCACCAGCCCGTGGTCGGGCACGTCGCGCGTGACCACTGCGCCCGCGGCCACCAGCGCAAAACGCCCGATGGTGACGTCCGGCAGAATGACAGCCCCGGCGCCGATGGAGGCGCCGTAACAGATCACCGTCTTGCCGACCACCCAGTCATCGTTGCCCTTCAACGATCCATCCGGATTGATCGCGCGCGGGAGCTTGTCGTTGGTAAAGATCACGCCCGGGCCGATGAAAACGCCCGACTCGATCGTGACGCCGTGATAGACATAGACGCCGTTCTGAATCTTGACCCGATCGCCGATGACGACAGAGAAATCGATGTAGACGTCCTTGCCAAGGATGCACTCTTTGCCGATGCGAACGTCCTCGCGTACCTGAGACTGATTCCAGATCATTGTGCCCTCACCGATCGAGGCGAGATCGGAAACGTGTGCGGTCGGATGGATTCTTACATTTGACAGTTGCATGGCACCCTTTCGTTGCGACGGAGTACTGTCGCCCTGGATTATGTGTATATGCCGGCTATCCTTTTTTTCGCACAGATCTTTAGCGATCGCGTGCGGTTTTTAAGATGAATAGGAGAAGAGTATTCTGCGCCCCGTATCTCAAAGTCTGAAAAACCACTAATCCAGACGGTCTATTCATCCGCTCCCTATTGTTGACAAAGTTAATAATTAATATAAAACTGATTATATAGGTCATGTTACAGCTTTTCAAGCAATATTTCTTTGAGTCTTCAAAGAATGTGCCTGATTATTACAATAATTCCAAAGGATGGCCCGCCCTGTGCTTGCGAAGGTTACGAGCCCTGGAGCGCAGGCAGGAACAAACCCGATGCTGCGATGTGCCCTGGTCATCGCTATTTTTCACCGGATTCGGATTCGCAGCGGCAGCCTTGACGATTGCTGTACTGCTGGCCGGCCGGTACAGGCGTACTCTCACAATGATCTGCGCGCCGGCCAGGCTCGTGCTGGCGATATTCCCAAAGACGCAGGTGACCACGCCGCCGACGCGGCGAAAGGCATCAACCGGCCAGCCGTCTCCCCGCCTTATTCTTAAAAGAAGCCGCTGCGCAAATCGTGTCGGATTTAAACAAATCGGGGCCGCAATTCTGATCATTGCGACCCCATCGCTCTGCTTACCGGGCAAGCCGACCGTTACGCCTGCCCGCTATTTGACTGTGAACACTGCCGAAGTGGCCTGTACCGCTTTCGCCAGGTCGGTGGTGACCACCGTGACCACCCACTTCTCACCGGCTTTGGCGCCGGTTGGCAGGGTCAGCTCGACGCGAAGATAACCAGACGAATCGGTCTTACCATCCTTTACCACGGCCGGGTTGCCGCCTTGAACGCCCAACTTCACATCGACGTTCTGGCTGGCCGGGAAGCCATCGGCAACCACGATTAACTTAGAGCCGGGCGCGCCGCTGACCGGGATGGTCGCAACCGCGGCGGACTTGCCGGACGGGATCTTGAGCACCTGCCCCGGGTAGATCAGGTTCGGGTCTTTGATGGCTGAGTTGGCTGCCACAATCGCCGCCACGGTGGTGTTGAACTTGTTGGCGATCTTGCGCAGGCTGTCGCCGCGCACGACGGTGTAGCTGGAGGTATCGCTGGTCCCGCCGCTGATGGTCAACGTGTTCGAAACCGCCTGCGTGGTCGAGTTCTTTACCTTGACGACGAAAACGTAGGTCTTGCCGGCCTGGGCGCTGCTCGGCACTGTTACTTTTTGCAGGATAGCGCCGTTGCTGTCGGTGTTCACGTTGCCGATCACATCGGTCTGGTCCTTGCTGAGGCCGAAGCGAATTTCCACATTGACCGAGGCGTTGAAGCCGGTCGCGCCGAGGGTAACGCTGTCGCCCGGTTTGGCTTTGACCGGGGTGACGCCCGCGGTCAGCACCTGCGCGGCGCCTTCAGGCAGCTTGATCTGCTGACCGGATGCGATCTTGTTGGCGTTGGTGATCGCGGGATTTGCCTTGAGGATATCGGTGAGGGTAACCTTGAACATCCTGGCGATCTCGCTCAATGTGTCACCCGGCTTGACAATGTACACCGCCCCGCCGGTGATAGGTACGGTCTGACCATCTTTGGGCATCTTCAGAATCTGACCGGGATAGATTACGCTGGGATTTTTGATCGACGGGTTGGCGGCGAGGATGGCCGAGACGCTTGTACCGCACTTATCGGCAATCTTGACCAGATAATCTCCGCGCTGCACGGTGTAGGTGTCGCCGCAGGTCGATTCGGCAGCGGCAGCCTGGACGCCAAGCGTCGAGGCGATCAATACAACAGCAAAAAGGGCAATAAAAATTCGTTTCATGGCTTCTCCTATCCAATGAGCCGTACTACGATTCCGGCTTACACGCAGTAAGACGGTGGAGAAACCAAAAATGTTCCAACCGGTATGGAAAAAATCTACCCGACTGGAACCAGAAGTTAAACGAATCCAGGCGGTTAATCCCTGGAAGTGACCTTAATCAAATCCTGCTTCAGATCCCACAGGCGCTGGGTTAGCGAGACGTGGTAGGTGTGCGGATTCATTAAGCGGCGCACGCCGGGATCGAGCGCGCTGCGATCATACAGGCGCACCTTGCGGATTTCTTCGAGCGTGGGCAACTCGTAGATGAGCCGGCCTTCGCGCAGCACCTCGACCAGCAGCGGCTCGATCTTAGAAATCTCCCCCTGCTCCAGGCAGCGGTGGCTGTGCATCTCGATCGGATGGCGTAAAATGATGCGCTCCATCGTACGCGGATCCTCGTCATCCAGGCTGAGCAGGTCAGCTGTAGCGTAGCCGCGCTGGTCATAGATGCGCCAGACGTGCTTGTGACCCGGATTGGGGATTTTTGCAGGATTTTCCGAAATTTTTATCGCTGGCGCCCAGGCATTGTTTTTCTCGACGGCAACCAGCTTGTAGACCCCGTCCAGGGCGCTGTCGCCGGCGGAGGTGATCAGACGGGTGCCAACGCCGAACACCAGCCGGTCGATCATCCTGTCCGGATCGACGCCGTAGCGGCCGGCTTCCTCCTCGATCTGGGTGATAATTTGCCAGATGACCAGCTCGTCCAGCTGATTGGAAAGCACGATGACCGCCTCGGGAAAGCCGGCTTTGTCCAGCATGCTGGCCGCCTGAATGCTCAAGTGCGCCAGGTCGCCCGAGTCCAGGCGGATGCCAACCGGTTCGTGGCCCTTGCGGCGCAGCTCCTCGAAGACGCGGATGGCGTTGGGCACGCCGCTCTCGAGCGTATCGACAGTATCCACCAGCAGCAGGCAGTCGTCCGGGTAGATTTCGGCATAGGCGCGGAAGGCATCCAGCTCGCTGCCGCCGAGGGCCAAGTAGACCTGAACCATGCTGTGCGCGTGGGTGCCTTTGGGCTGCAGGCCAAGCACGGATGAGATGCCAACATTGGAGGTGAAATCGGCGCCGCCGATCAACGCGGCGCGGGCGCCGGCGTTCCCGGCTTTATCCTGTGCTCGCCGCAAGCCGAATTCAAGCAGGGGCTTACCGCGCGCACTGGAGCGCATGCGGGCGGCCTTGGTGGCGATCAACGTCTGATAATTAAGAAAGTTTAGCAGCGGCGTTTCGAGAATCTGGGCGATCGCCAGCGGGCCCTGTACGACCGTCAGCGGCACATTGGGGTGAACCACGCGACCTTCGGGGATGGCGTGCAGCGTGATGCCGTCGAAAGTACCGTTGTTTCCCAGCCAGGCGAGGAAGTCCTCGCCGAAGAGCGGCCGATTGGTTGATGTGGTTTGCGCGCGCAGGTAATCCAGGTCCTGCGGGCGGATGTGGGCCTCGTTCATCCAATCCAGCAGCCATTCCAGCCCGGCGTTGACGCAGAAGCCGGCCATATGGTCACCGTAATCCGGGTAGGAACGGAAGAAATGGTCGAACTGGGCATTCTTTTCGTGCAAGCCCATACGGAAATACAACTGGGCCATGGTCAACTGGTACTGGTCGGTGAAAAGGATGCCCTCGGCGGTAGGGCGGTCTTCAGGTTTCATTGAGGAATCCTTCCAGGCGGAGCAATTTGGGGAACAGGCTGGTTTAATTATAAGACCAAAGGGCGGCGAGGGGCGTAAAGGGGGTAATATTGACTCTGGTCGACCTTGCGGTATAATGTGGACGCCTTTGGCTCACTAGCTCAACTGGCAGAGCAACTGACTCTTAATCAGTGGGTTCAGGGTTCGAGTCCCTGGTGAGTCACCTGGATGTGGCGGGGAGATACGATGTAACCCCCAGATGTGGGGGTGGAGAGCCTGTAAAGAGATGGGCTTTCTTTTATCTACAGCAACCTTACAGCAACCCGAAAATTAGGCTGTTTGTGGTGAAAACTGATCATATACAGTGGGTTCATTCTTTTTTGATCGATCCTACGGAGTAAAAGCAAATTTCAGGAAGATTTTATTACTATCGGAATAACAATTAATAGCCCTTCTGTTATGGGGCTAGACTTCCGCCAGAATGCACGCTTATCAAAAATAATTTGGCTTTGAATAACACTTTCGGTTGTATGACAGTATGAATAACATTTTCGAAATCGATTTTCAGAAAATCAGGGTTGTAATAGAAATATGTTTTTCTATATCTTACACTAAGAGGAACATCAAAGAGTAAATTGGATATATAAATCCTCAGACCAAACAAAGCATCCCCATCTGCAATTCATCCCGTTATTGCTATCGACTAAACATGTTATCATCACTAGCTATGATGCTGTAAGGTAGCTCCATAGGAGGCTACACAAAGTATTATTATTTCAATAAACCTAGGTGATAGATATTGGGAGTCTATCTAGATAGCAATGTCAGATAAAGAACAACTATAGCCAGGTGTTGTAAGTGCAAAACTGATCAGTAATCTGTTAGAGACAAAAACCATCATAAAAATGGACATCGGTCTGGATCAATTAATACTCTAATCGAGCCAATAATGGTGATTCCATTTTTTTTGCTTCTTCAATCCAATTATTAAACCTCCCGTAGGATAATTTAATAGTTGTACCAGAAGGGAGTTCTGGATATTCCTTTTCGCCATTAGTTCCCCAATTTATCCAGCCGGATTTTGGATTAGCAACGATTTGTAATCTTCGAATCGGCTGGTCTGTATACCAGATAACAGACAATCCATTATTAAAATTTTTCATAAATGACTTATCTACCCACCGTACAAATGCTGAGAATTGAGGCTCTTTGGTCACATCAACCATCTTGGTAGTTTTTAGGCCATCATGAATTACAGCCTTCCAAACAGCCTCAGCTGCCTGTTTCCTGGCTTTGTCAAGGTAAATACTCCTAGTTTTTTCATCGATTACCTTTTCGATCGGATCGAATATTTTCCAATACCAATTTGGGCTGACTTCGTCTAGATTACTAGAATATATTTCAGCGAATTCCTTTAAGCGTGGTGTTGAAATAGGGACTGATCGCAACACTTCGGCAGTTACTTCTCTAAGCACGTTCCAATAGGGATCTCCGCCATGATAGATCGTCTCAGGATATGCTCCAAAATGTGAAAACAGGAGGTTGCCCTTCCCACCGTCAAATTCGTCTCCGACAGTGATTTTATTCACCGTTTTCATTCCATCGATAATGGTCTCATAATCCGTGACACAATAAGTGCGGTCAAATCGATGTGATTTATAATAGAAATTCCATATGACTTCTATTCTGGAATTGTGCAAGGCAGGATCTAATCCATTAGGCACATTAATGTCAAACCTGTAACGACATAATAAAGGCCCTTCTTCTAGCACCGATACTTCAGCAATTGTATTTTGTGTTGGGTTAATAAGGCCATTTTCTGGTGTATAGTATGGCCCAAAAACACCTCCCAATGCATCTGTATAATTGAGTAAAGGCTGTTGATCTCCTCCGCACAAGTCGAAGTACCGAAGTCCCCATTTTCCTGGCATAGCACCGATCGCCTTTCCGCAGCACAATTCGAGAATGTATGAGCCTGTGTCCAAACGTCGGAAACCATCTGATTGCTCTGGTACTAACTGTTTTATCCCTGCATCCCCATCATCCATATTGTCTGCATCTGCATCAGCAGAAAAACTTAAAATTAGATTCCTCTCTCTACAACCTTTTTGTGTGGACAATAAAAATAATAAACTACTTTGATGAGTAATGGTTCCAGTTTCATGGTTAATATTTGTAATTTGGGACAATATTTTATTGGAAAATTCATCTACAACCATGACCTTCTTATGAGAAATTGGAGGAAAGTAAATCCCAATAGGAAATTCTACAATCTCACTTTCTCGCCCGAACCCATACTCGTCTGTCACGTGTATCACATAATCTCGATCTGCTTTAATATGGTTCATGTGCGGTCTCCATCATCATGGTGTTTGTTATTCTTTGATAAGGCTAAAAATTATTCGATGTGAAAATTTTCGGATTTTTCAAAATTTGGATTAACTGGATGGGCTTCCATTGGTAATCAGCTAGCTGCAGGCATTTTATTACAGCTAGCTGATTACTTCAGATGCTATCTTTGAAAATTACTCATTCTTATAGGCAACCTCAAGCATAATGCCAGATTGGAAGCTTAGAAAACCAGGTAAGGGTTCAAAACCTTCTAACATGGCATTGGCACCATAACTTTGATCGCGCCACATAAGGAAAATGATTGGACATAACTCTAAGATTCGTTCCTGTAATTTAGAGTAAATCGCTTTACGTTCAACCGGATCCGAAGTCGCCCGACCCTGAGATAACAAATCATCGATAATAGGATCAGCAAATCCGGGCGAGTTGTCCAACCTGATTTCACCGCCCTCAAAAAATGTGGCTAAGAAATCAGGGTCTGCAACATCACCGCTCGTGCCTAACACCATCAAATCATAATCCGCCTTTAGATTTTTATCCAACCTAGTTGGCCAATCAGGCAAATCCAATTCTACTTTTATGCCAACTTTTTCCAATTCGGACTGTACCGCTATAGCCGTGTTTTGGTGAAAGTCGTATTGGGATGTAGCAAGCAACCTCACGGAAAATCCATCCGGGTAACCAGCTTGCGCAAGTAGTTCTTTTGCTTTTTCTGGATCATATGAGAAGTATTCAATATATTTCTCATCGTAAGCTAATGAACTGGATGGCATTGCCATCCCATAAATTGGAATACCTTGTCCTGAAAACGCAGTATCAATGATCACTTGACGGTCAATGGCGTATGATATGGCCTGCCTGACAAGAGGATTTGACAATTCTTCAGTGTAGGTATTTACCGTCAAACCCATGAAAGGTCCAACACCTCCTAACACTTTCAGATTGCTATCACTTTTAATCATTTCTACGTCTTTCCATGGGACGTATTCAATCAAATCTACATCACCAGCTTGAAGCGCAGTCACCCGCATGTTCGCATCAGAATAGAAGTAGAAGACAATGTTCTGAGTGATTGGTAGGTTTTCCTTATAGAAGTTATCGAATTTCTCCAAGTTTATCCTTTGCCCACTTAAATATTCCTTAAAAATATATGGGCCTGCACCCATCGGGTAAGTGGACAAATCACCGCCTTTTTCCTCAGTCCATTTTTTAGATACAATAACCGATTCGGGTAGCGCCAGGTAATCCAGAAATGGAGACATCGGCTTACTTAGAACGACCTCTACGGTTTTTTCATCGATGATATTGACGGAGCTAATAATTGACATCTGTTTATAAAAAGTTGCACCGATTTCTGGGTCAAGTATCCTTTCCAGTGTAAATTTCACGTCCGCAGCGGTGACCGGATCACCATTGTGGAATAACGCATCTCGCAGTGTAAAGGTGTAGATAAGGCCATCGTCCGAGATTTCATATTTATCAGCTAGTTCGGGAGTTAATACTCCACCTTTTCCATAATTAAATAACCCTCGATAAACAAGTAGTTTAACCGTGCGTTGTGCAGTGCCTGAATTTATAGCGGGTTCCATTTTTGATGGTTCATTCGATAAGCCAACTGAGATCTGAGGGGCAATATGGGGTTCCTCAGTTGCGTCCGGTTTGACGACTTCCGCTGTGGGCTGGGGTTTTTCAACCTCCGCCTGGGTAGGCGCGGTTAAAGGTGCCTGCTCCATGGTCGGTGTAGCCTGCTGACATGCAGCCATTATCATTGACAGGAGCACAATTACCGCCGACAAAATATACAAGCTTTTTCCTCTTTTCATGAGCATCTTCTCCTTAATTTTCAGAATATACGGAGGGGAAACAATTAATACATGCTAGAATGTATTACTATGTATTATATTGTACTCAATATTATTGAATTGTCAATATGCCTTCGGGGAAAATCACGCCGTTTGTCATCACACCGCCCCAATAATTTATACGCTCAGACGCGGATCCAAGATATCACGCAGGGAATCGCCAAAGATATTAATATTTAAAATCGTGGTAGCGATCGCAATCGAAGGCCAGACCACATACATTGGGCTTCTAAATAGATAACCGCGCGCATCTCCGATCATTAGTCCCCAGGACGGAGTGGGTGGGATCACTCCCAGACCAAGGAAACTCAATCCCGATTCGAGCAAAATAGCTGCAGCAATTGTCAAGCTGGCTTGGACAATGATCGGTGATAAGATGTTTGGGAGGATGTGTCGGCGTATCAAGCGATAATTCCCCATGCCAATAGAATTAGCTGCGATTATAAACTCCATGCCTTTCACCTGGATGGTCGAAGCATATGTGAGGCGAGCGAAAGTAGGGGCATAGAGCACACCGATGGTAATAATTAAATTTCGCACACCACCGCCGAGAAAACCCACGATTACCATTGCTAGCAGAATTGGTGGAAATGTCAATACCACATCCATGCAGCGCATAATGATTTGATCCACCCATCCGCCAAAATGACCAGCCACCAAGCCCAAAATCACACCCATTACCATTGCCAAAGCAGTGGCGCAAAAGGCTGTAATCAATGAAGGGCGTGCTCCATACAACAGTCTGCTAAGGATATCACGCCCGAATTCATCTGTGCCAAGTAAATATTCTCCCCATGGGGATGCAAGGATGGACTTTGTGTTGAATTCTAATGGATCTCGGGGAGCAAGCAAAGGAGCAAATACAGCAACTAGGATAGTAAGTAAAAAAATCGTCCCAGTAATCATGAAACGGGGGCTTCTTAAAAAAATCACAATTTTCATAATTATCCTAATTAATATTTATAAGGAACTCAAGACTGTCGGATACGGGGATCAAGAAACCCATAAGTCAAATCGACAGCAAGGTTAATGAAAACAAAAAAAGTAGCAATTGTCATTATCACCGCCTGAACGGTAGGATAGTCACGACGACCAATCGCTGTAACCAGTAGGGTGGAGAGGCCCGGCCAATTAAAAATGTATTCAACCAAAACAGAGCCACCCAAGAGAGAGCCAAATTGCAGACCAATGACAGTTACTATGGGAATCAACGCCGGTCGTAATGCATGAATGAGGATAATTTTTGAAGGTTTTACGCCCTTACCACGAGCTGTGACAATGTAATTTTGAATAAGCACGTCCAGCATCGACGAACGCGTCATTCGTGCAATGATGGCAGTCGGACTTAGAGATAATGCGACTGCAGGAAGGATCAATCTTCGTAAATGTTCATTGATATCCTCAGCGGGGGCAATATAGCCAGCAATTGGTAATAGTTTTAATTCAACCCCAAATATTAACACCAACAAGGTCCCGATTACATACACTGGCACTGAAACGCCAAATGATGATAAAGTGGTCGACATCCAATCAAACATATTGTTACGGTTCAATGCCGCAACAATTCCAAGTGTGATCCCAAATAGAATCGAAAGTAAGATAGCAGCAATGATTAATTCAAGGGAACGTGGCAACCGCGCTGATATTTCATTCCAGACCGGTTTATCATCAACAAGTGATTTACCCAGATCAAGTTTGGATAGATTTCGAAGCCAGACGATGTACTGGACATGCAACGGCTTGTCAAGGCCAAGCCTGGCACGAACAGCAGCTACCACTTGCGGATCTGGCGTTCTTTCTGAGCCAAGGACGACCAAAACCGGATCGCCAGGCAACAGATGGAGCAATCCAAATACTAATGTGGCTACCAATAATATCTGCAAAATTGCCATCGAAAATCGCAGGGTAATGAAACGGGCCAAGTAAATCTCCTTGTTTAGGCAGGGTAGGAATAAGTTGTTGACAATACCCAGGAATGTATATATAATATCATATAATACAATATGATACAATAGGACGTATTAATACAAACGGTTAATTAACCTTGTAAAGGAGTGCTCATGATTCAAAGCACAGAGGAATTATCCAATTCCATGCTAGGTAATAATTATATGGCTGGTACGATCATCCGGGATGGTTTACATGATATTCTGTCACGCGAGAGCGAGCCATTATCTCGTGTTGTAGATGGGTGGTTTTCCACCGGTTTAGAGCATATATATTTAGTGGGTTGTGGGGGCTCAAGGGCAGTACTTGAACCAGCAATGTGGTTGTTGGAGCGTTTTTCCATCATTCCCGCAAATCAAATGACGGGTTGGGAATTCGTGTATCGAAAACCTGCCCGGTTAAACAATAAAGCCGTGGTTGTTTTTGGCTCACACTCCGGTACCACCCCGGAAATTATCGAGGGCGTTAAACTGGCTCGATCAAGAGGCGCATTTTCGCTTACTCTGTCTCAAACTGATACTCCTTTACAGAACGAAGCCGATTATGCTATGGTCTACGACACGCCGGCTACCAACCTGAGTAAACTGTTAATGAATTACATGGTGGCCATTGAAGTAATCGACCGGGCGGGGGATAAGACCGCTGCCAGTGAGATGAGAAAGGTATTGGTTACCTTGCCCAACGTCCTCCATGATGTAAAAGAAAAAACTGAGCAGTTCGGTAAAGAACTTGCAATTCAATATTATGATGTCAAAGGTTTTTACATAATCGCGTCCGGCCCGCTATATGGGTTGGCTTACCAGTTCGCCACCTGTAACCTCCTTGAGATGCAATGGAAGCATGCTTCAGTTTTCAACGCGGCTGAATTTCCTCACGGTCCATTAGAGATTGTCGAAGAAGGGCTTCCGATGATATTCCTGGTTGGAACAGACGAATTCAGGGAGGTAGCCCTCCGCGCGGCGAATTTTTCAAAAAAACACAACGCGAAAGCAATCATTTTGGATATGGCTGACTTGCCTTATATTCACCCTTGGTTTGGACCGTTTGGTTTGCATATGCCTCTTCAATGGTTCATCTCGTATATGGGGATTGTAAGGAATCACCCAATTCAGACCAGGCGGTATATGGGCATAGAAAATTATTACGAGGAATGAGACAACCAAATGCGCTTTGCAGCAGTAGGAGATAATTGTCTCGATATCTATACCAATTTCGGCATGGTGTATCCAGGTGGAGGGGCTGTAAACTTTGGCGTGCATGCGGCTAGACTAGGAGCCCATACGACCTATATAGGCGCGGTCGGAAGCGATGATTATGGGCAATATCTGCTTTCCTGCCTTGAATGTGAAGGAGTAGATATTTCTTATGTTCAGCGCCTCGAAGGGCTAACGGCAGTTGCGATTGTCGAATTACAAGGGACGGAACGCCACTTTATAGGAGCAGATCGAGGGATCCGTGAACGCTTGACAATCACTCCCAAAATCGACCAATATCTTCAGACTTTTGACCTTATCCACACGACCCTGGACGGTATGGTGGACGCCTACATCCCTGGCTGGCGGGCTCATGGGCGAAAAATATCCTATGATTTCAGTCATCGTTTTTTACCGGAACAGCTTAAATTGTTGTCAGATGTGAATGTCGCTTTTTTCTCAAGCCAGCACTATTCGCGTGATGAAACGATCGCCCAAATGGAAACATACTATTCACGCGGTGCAGAGCTGGTTGTGATGACGCGTGGTGAAAAGGGAAGCATTGCCTTCGATGGCACGTCAATTTATGAGCATCCGGTCTCTTTTATCGATAAAGTCGTGGATACCTTAGGGGCAGGTGATGCTTTTCAGGCAGGATTTATGACCGCATTAATGCGCGGTGACGGAATCGATCAAGCGTTGCACCTGGGTTCTGAAACCGCGAGAAAGGTGATTCTCTCATATGGCGGCTTCGGACATGGAAGACTTGTCGAATCATTTACCACAGATCGTAGGAGTTCAGGATGCCTTCACACATGAAATACATGATTGGCGTAGACGTTGGCGGCACATTCACCGACTTTACTCTAGCAAATGCAGCGACTGGGGAGGTATTTAATTATAAAGAGCGTTCTACGCCCTCCGATCCTTCGCGGGCAATTCTCACCGGAATTGTGGAAATGCTTTCGCTAAAACAAATAGACTATAAAGACATAGGCTACCTGGTTCATGGGACAACTGTAGCCACCAACACTTTGATTGAACGGAAAGGAGCGAGCACTGCTTTATTGATCACGGAAGGGTTTAAAGATATTGTAGAAATTGGAAATCAGACCCGCCCAAGTCTGTACAATCTTCATCAGGAGAAACCCTTACCTCTCGTTCCCTCGCACCTGCGGGTTGAAGTACCTGAACGAATTTATCAAGATGGCTCTGTGCGTCAATCCATAGACCTTGAAATTTTAAGGGAAAGATTACATGCTTTACCGATTAAAGATGTGGAATCGATTGCTATCTGTTTTTTATTCTCGTTTGTCAATCCTGCTCACGAAAAAGCAGCCTCTGATTTGGTTCGAGACATCTTCCCTCAAGCGTACATTTCGATCAGCCACGAAGTTGTTGCAGAATTTCGCGAATATCCCCGCCTGAGCACAACCATTTTGAATGCTTATCTCGGGCCAGTGATGCGGAGTTACTTGGAAAATTTTCAGACAGCTGTCAAGAACATTGGCATAATAGTGGATCCCTATATTACGCAATCTAACGGTGGTACGCTCTCAATACAAGAGACCGTGAAGAGCCCGGTTCGGACCGCGGTTTCAGGACCGAGCGCAGGTGTGATCGCGGCAGCCCGATTTGGCGAGTTAACAGGTTATAACAATCTGATCACATTTGATATGGGCGGTACGAGTGCAGATATTAGCTTGGTCGAGAATGGTTCTCCGTTAGTTTCTGTCGAGCGTAAAATTGTCGGCTGGCCAGCCCGATTGCCTATGCTGGATATCATTACAATTGGCGCCGGTGGCGGTTCGATCGCCAGGATTGATATGGGCGGAGCATTGAAAGTTGGCCCCGAAAGCGCGGGAGCGATACCAGGGCCTGCGTGCTACCAGAGTGGCGGCACTAAACCAACCGTAACAGATGCAAACGTTCTCCTGCAGCGAATTAATCCGCAGAAAATTTTGGGCGGAAAAATGCATATCAATCAAGCTGTTGCGCAGGATTCAATCCGTAAACACATTTCGGAACTGTCTGGGTTAAGTATTCTCGATGCAGCTAATGGGATTATTGATGTTGTCAATGCAAATATGGTCCGAGCTATCCGAGTAGTATCCGTCGAACGCGGGTATGATCCCAAAGACTTTACCCTGATGGCTTTCGGTGGTGCTGGCCCATTGCATGCGGTTGCTCTAGCAAAAGAAATCGGAATCCCACGAGTATTGGTCCCACCATCTGCCGGCACCCTTTGTTCATTAGGATTATTACTGACGGATATCCGCTCGGATCACGTTTATAGTAGAGTTATCTCACCTTCACCAGCAATTGTCCCTGATGTAAAAGGGATCTTCGAAGAATTGGAAAAAGAAGGCACGACGATCTTAGATAAAGAACAAGTAGGTCTTGGTGATAGATCCTTCCTCAGGTGGATTGACGCTCGATACAAACTGCAAAATTATGAACTTATGATCCCAGTACAAACGGACGAATTCACCGAGGATGGTCTCACAAAAATCGAGAAACGTTTTCATTCTGCTCATGAATTGACCTACGGATACGCACGACCAAATGCTGAAATTGAATTTGTGAATTTCCGCTTAACGGCTATTGGCACATTACCAAAAGCCAGGATAGCCCAAAGGCCCACACGTCGGGAGGCAGAAATAAGCGAGCCTCTCAGGCCGGTTGACAATCGCAAGGTGTATTTCAAGGAAATCCAGGGTTTTGTGGATTGCAACATTTACCAACGGTCCGATATTTACTCGCTAGATGCCATATTGGGACCAGCGATCATTGAGCAAATGGATGCCACCACAGTGATCCCTCCAGGTGTCGCGTGTCGCGCGGATTTGTATGGAAATTTAATTATCGAGTTGTAAGGATCCAATATGAGCAAAGATACAAAAAGCTTAACGGAAGAAGTAAACGCTATCACGCTTGAAATCTTAGGCAACCGCCTTTTATCAGTTGCTGAAGAAATGGGGGCAACATTAATAAAAACCGCTTATTCCACCAACATCAAAGAGAGGCGTGATTGTTCAACAGCTGTATTCGACCGTCTCGGACAGATGATCGCACAAGCTGAACATATACCCATGCATCTTGGTTCTTTGCTCGGTGCTGTCGAAAGCTTACTAAGGAAATATCCTGCGGTAACAATCCAGTCGGGCGATATCTTTATGACAAATGACCCATATTCGGGCGGTGGAACACATTTGCCAGATATAACTCTTGTGTCGCCAGTTTTTAAAAATCAGACACTTGTGGGATTTGTTGCAAGTTTAGCCCACCATGCGGATGTTGGTGGAAAGGTCCCTGGCAGCACCTCAGGGGATAATACAAGTATTTTCCAGGAGGGAATTCGCATCCCAATGGTGAAAATCGCCAATAGGGGCAATGTCATCCAGGATGCTATTGATTTTATTATGCTGAATAGCCGAACGCCGAAGGAGCGAGAAGGTGATTTGGCAGCCCAAATTGCAGCCAATAGAGTAGGCGTGAAGCGTTTACTGGAGGTAGTATCCAAATATGGTATAGAAAAATATTTCCTTGCGACCGATGCGCTATTGGGTTATGCGGAGAGATTAATGCGCGCTGGAATCCTTAAGCTCCCGGATGGCGTATACACCTTTGAAGATTTTATGGACGATGATGGCATTAATATTGGTATTCCAATTCCAATTCGTGTTTCCATAACCATTCGCGAAGACACAGCTCTGGTGGATTTTACGGGTAGCAATCCGCAAGTGGCTGGGCCGATCAACATTCCCCTTAATGGGACGCTGGCAACAGTGTTCTACTGCTTTAAAGTGCTAGTCGGTCCAGAAATCCCCTCAAACCAAGGTATCTATAATGTTCTGTGTGTTTTTGCTCCCGAAGAATGCATATTAAATTGTAAATCGCCGGCTGCCGTAGGGGAACGAATTGATACATGCCAGCGTGTTGCAGATGTCATCTTCGGTGCAATGGCGGAAGCGGCACCAGAACGTGTCATTGCGGCTAGTAACAGTAGCGTCACAACCGCGACTTTTTCAGGCCTGAAACCAGCCAGCGGCGATTTTTACGTCTACTTAGAAACGATTGCTGGCGGTCAGGGGGCTCATTCATCAGGTGACGGTTTAAGCGGTGTGCAGGTTCATATGACCAATACATCAAACCTTCCAATCGAGGCTTTGGAGCTGGAATATCCACTTTTAGTACGCCAATATAAATTGCGTCAAGACTCAGGTGGGGCTGGAAAATACAGGGGTGGTTTGGGAATTCAGCGCGAAATTGAAGCTCTTGTTTCTGGAACAACATTTTCAAGCTTGGCTGACCGCCAAAAAATTGCTCCTTGGGGCTTAAAGGGTGGTGGAGAAGGAATGCCTGGTCAATATATTCTTGTTCGAAAAAATGGTCAAACATGCCGTTTAGGATCGAAAGAATCCGGAGTGTTGCTTGATGTTGGCGACATGGTTAGTATACAAACTCCTGGCGCAGGTGGTTATGGAGATCCGTTGGAAAGAGAACCTGAGCGCGTGTTAACTGACATCGTTGAAGGAAAAGTGTCATCTCAAATGGCTCGCGTGAGGTATGGCGTAGTAATCAATAATGTAAATGAAATTGATCCGCAGGCAACCATTAACCTTCGTGATGAGTTATCCAAAGAATCGGCAGCAAAGTATAATAATAAATAATATGTGCACAGGGAGTCATTCATGATGAATAATTTTTCAGAACCTCTTATGCGACATAGCGTGAAACCCCTATATCACCAGATATATGAGCAATTGCGTCAGGAGATAGAGACTGGGAAATTAAAACCGGGAGACCAGATTCCCGCTGAGATGGATTTGATGCGGGATTATAAGGTTGCTCGGATTACGGTTCGTCGTGCGATTAGCGAACTGGTAAACGAGGGAGTTCTTGAACGATTGGCAGGTAAGGGGACATTTGTAGGGAAACCCAAGATCGATCGGGAATTGGTAAATGTCACGAGTTTTACCAGCCGTATGGAGGCGGTGGGTTTACACGCAAGTTCAAAGATGGTCTCAAAAGAAGTCATTGAGGCCATTGCCAATTTGGCCGATGAGTTAAAAGTCAAAATTGGATCTCCTATCCTTTTTCTTACCCGGCTCCGATTTTCAGATGGTGATCCATTGGCGCTGGAGCGTGTGTATATGAGCCTAGATAGATTTCCTGGCCTCGATGACCTCAACTTAGATAACACTTCTTTGTATTCATTGTTATCTGAGAAATATAATATAAAACCAATCCGTTCAAAAAAAACGCTGGAAATGGTTATTGCCAATCCAGAGGAATCACGACTGTTGAAACTTGTGATATCTCGTTCGCCACTTTTTCTACTTCGTACGACTGTATATGGTGAACATTTCCCAATCGAATGCGCTAAAATCCTGATGCGTGGCGACCGCTTCAGATTTCAAATATAGCTATTATTTTTCACGCTCTGTCTGAAAGACACAACTGCTTGCGAATTGTTGCCTACCTCCCATTGTATTTCTTGCCCCTTACTTAATATCGCGAATAATTCATAATTATCCTTGATCTACTCTATTGATAGTTCAATGGGATACACTAAAGTACATACCTGATAATCAACTTGGGCAGCTGGTTCAATATTGTGTACGGTCTGACATGCGAAAAATACATGTGGGCACATTGGCAACAGATCATGTTTTTTCTATAAGCAAGGCTCTCAAACCTGGCTTTACTCGGAAGACCGCTTCGGAAAATTCAGCGACTTACCGTGAACCGGGCTTAGTAATATCTAAATGAAAACCTTATTGCGGCGCCAGGTTATTGTGCTTGGTAGATTCATAAAGACTGTCCTACACTACCATTTCAAAGGTCAGCAACTCGAGCGCCAGATTGCTGGTGATAGTTGGATTGAGTTTGAAGTGATTATAAATTCTAATTTCGGGGCTCCAAATATTCGTTGTAATGTCTTCCTTGGATCCAATACACATGGCTTTTCTGAGCTTATAAGGGTTTAGGTTATTCTGAAACAAGGATTGGTATCAATGCCAGGGCAGGCTGGCTTGGAATGAGTTTCCTTATCGTTTTTTCGCTATTGTTACTAATGCAAATTAAACCCAGTAGAGGATACAAGATTTTTTCAATCGGATGAAAAAAAGGATTCGCGATCCGAATATTTCTATCATAAATGAATGAACAGCTGAATGATTTATCTCATGTGTACCGAAAGATGCTTGTAATTTTGTCATCGAATCTTGGAATGTTTACAGTCAATCAGCCAGTTTCTTTTTTCGATTGGACCTTGGACAACTCACTTGAAACGTCGATGGGGGTTAATAACGTATCCATCTTCTCTGCCGCCTCCTCTTGCATGCCAGGCAGCACATGCGAGTAAGTATTTAGAGTCAAACTAATATCGGAGTGCCCTAATCGCTCCTGGACCACCTTCGGGTGGATGTTCTGCTGAAGCATCAATGTGGCAGCCGTATGGCGTAGATCGTGGAAGCGGATATTGGGTAAGCCGGCTACTTGTAATAGCTCCTTGAATTCCCGGAATAAATTTCGGTGATCGATCGGTGTGCCGATGGTAGATGTGAATATCAAATCGTTCTCAATCCATTTATCACCCGCAAATTGGCGCTCGAGTTGCTGGTGTTTGAATTGCTCTTGAAGAACGTTTTTGGTCGATTTTCCAAGCACTACAACCCGGCGTCCCCTAGCAGTCTTGGGTTCGGTAAACACAAGACCACCTCCCCGCACCCGCTGGATTTGCCTTTGAACCTGTAACCGCATCGATTCCCAATCGAGGTCGGACCATTTCAATCCAAAGAGCTCTGCTTGGCGTAAGCCAGTTGTCACCGCCAAATAATAAAATGCAGCATTTCTTGACTTTGATGCGTGTATCAAGAAAGTCCGCGCCTGGTTATCGTCGAGAACCCTCATCTCCTTACGTCGCAGGCGTGGCTTAGTCACTGCATCAGAGGGGTTACGACCAATTATTCCCATTTTGACCGCGTGGTTCAGAGCGCAATGAAGGACACTGTGGATCATTTTGACAGTCCTAGCACTCGCACCTTCTCTCAGCTTTTTGTTATAGAAGACCTGGATTTGATCGGGGCGCAGATCCTTGAGTTTGAAACGTCCAATGGGCGGATTGATGTGGTGGTTGACAATTCCTGTATATTGATCATGTGTTTTGGGACGGATCTCCATGGCTTTGGTGCTCAGCCATTCTTTCAGATATTCAGAGAGAGTGGTGTCAGCCTTACCCAGATCCACGCCTGCGTCGATCTGGGATTGCTTCATTTTCAACCAAACTCTGACTTCTCGTTGAGTTTTGCAGTATTTGTACTCTCGCTTAGCGCCAATCGTGATTTGCCCAACCCACAAACCATCTTTGCGCTTGTATATCGATCCTTCGTTTTGCCCACGTTTTTTTGCCATTGAAACCTCCTTGGAACGGATTCGCTTCCCCCAGACACAATTATAGCACAATTGTTCTTGTATTCGCCAGTTGTGGTCTTCATTGCGCCCAACCCATTGAAGGATTCCTACTTTGAATACTAAATATCTATAGGCTGTCTCTCTATATCATTCCCGACTTTAAGTTTATTTTCCCCCTTTTTTACGGCTAAATTTCAGGGTGAAATGTGCCAAATCTACCCTATACGCAGGGTGGTAATCTATCCACAGCATCCATTGAGGGTTACTAGAACACCAATGATGTTGTGTATAAATGGCTATGGTGAATTAGGCAAACATACTCATTCTGATGGCTTTGACTTTCTTTCTTGCTCACGTGTTTTACTCTTGGAATTAGCAATCCTTGTGTGTTTCCGATTCAGTTTTTTTATCTGCGTTAATATTGGTTGCGGTTCATCTGGCAGTGTCAATGGAGGGAGGTTGGTTTTGTCATTTTTAGCAAATCCAGGGCAGATATTTGCCTCCTTTAATGTTTTCTTCCAATCACGAATTAAGCCTGGCTCGCATTTTAGTTTTTGAACTAATTCTATTGATGATAATTCTTTATGCTCGCTCAATAATAAGTAATTTTTATATAAATTGCACTCTCTTATATTTCCAGTTTTTATTATCACAGATACTGCCTTGTATCGATTTTGAATGGATTTATCGAGGCCGAGTATTTCTAGATCTTTCTGCAATTCACGTTTTACAAATGCCCAATTTAATTGGCATAAAATTGGGCTAGAAGAGAGAGAATGAGTATTTATAGCTTTTTTAAATGAAGCGCGACTTGTAAACCTTTTCTCATGTCTTAGTAAACCTTCTGCAATAAATCTGTTGCTCTGCTGTTCTTTATCATAAAAGACCGTCTCTTCGTTTTCCGAATAGAAGACGACGCCATTGCCCACATAGTTTTTATCTGAACCAAATCGCAAACGGTTTTTGAAAATGTTTCTATCACGATGCGGATACTCTAATGTTGCAATTGCACTTAGATAATCTTTAACATGTCCATTGACATCGTAATCGTTAAAAAAATCCACACGGTTTATCAGGGCATCCTTAACATTTATTTTTGTCAGACCCGCTACGGTGCGAAGATAATCATTTATAGTTAATATGATTAGATCTATGTTTCCCAATTGTAATTGATTATGATTCGCAAATAACTTTGGTACTGATTGGATCTGGACTTCCAACTTTGGTGTGGGTATATCTTCGTCGCGATAATGATATCTTAAGTATGGACTTTGCTTTTTATTACTTCTACCTTTTTGATAGGAAACATATATAGATTGGTCTGGATAAGTCGTCTCAGATCTTCTCCAATCAGATTTTAATTCGTTTTCATCTAATTTGATTTCAAGCTCAAAGTGAACAGTGTCGATCATGCGAGGATCCTTTCATGATGTGAGCGGCTGAATAGACTCGCAGGAAGTGTATGGCGAGGTTTGAGCTTACTGTTCGATTGTTATTGCAAAATAATATACCGATATCAAATTTACTAACAATATGATGATATTTGTACCATTATGTATAAATTATAACATCTTTCGTTAATCACGATGCGTTTATTCTAATTAGCCACAATATATCTTATTGAGTCAACCCCTGAACACCCTCCAAATTAGGTAGACATTATTTCTGCTCTAGCGTAAGAACAGAGGTTTGCTCTAGTACTAGAGCAGGGGGCAAGAGCAAGGGTTTGCTCTAGCGCTAGAGCAGGGCTCAAATTGGGTCTAAATCGGCATTTTCCCCTATCAATGAACCGAGAGCTAGAAACCAGTGATAGGCCGAGAGACACCGGTTCCCCCACTTTCTTACAGAGAACAACATCTCTGCCATTTGCCTGTTAGCCTAATGGGTGAAGAAATCATGGACATCTTGATGAATAGAATAGCCATTGAAAACACCATGTTGATGAGAACCTTATTATCCAAGTAGGGGGACTGGCTTTTGATCACGGTTACACCTCGGGTTCGTCTTCCAGGAGGGATAGATCCCCTGGGAGCATATTTCCAGCTGGATTGCGAGAGTTTGTAAATTCGTACACGGTTGTATAATCCCCCGCAAAAGCCACTCCGTCGATTTTCTCCTGCCCTAGCAATGGCATCGCACCTCCTGTCATTCCTATCATCCATCTCCAGTTGTATCCTTCTCCTGGTATCTGTCACAACAATGAAGTTCTTCCCCATTTTCCTATCCGGGGAGTTGTCATTGTGCAAGGGGGCTGGCCTGGGGATTGCAGTCCTAGACCAGCCCGAATATTGCTAGTCGCAGCCTTACTCAGTCCTTCTTCTTATTCCTCGGCCTGCGCGGTACGGATTGGGTGATCATCAGCGTCCTGAGTATCCACGACCCGCTCACCGTTACCTTATCCTCCGGAGAAACAGGGACGAGTTCCATCAGTTCGTCGTAGATCCTGTCAAGCGTGTAGCGGAGCCGCTGTCCGTAATCGACGCCTCCCCGTTTGCACAGCCAGGGGATCAGCACGTCAAAGGGCGGAGGTTCTGTCGTCCCTGTGGCTTTCATGTACAGGTATTGGGCGTTCTGGTATTCGGGAGAGGTTGGCTCGGCAGGTTTGGCTGCCTGTTCAGCGTGCGGGATGCCATCTTCTGCTCTAGCGCAAGAGCAACTATCAGCCTTTTGAAGCGGCTCCGACAGCCCCTTGGGATTGTTGACAATTCCCGACCAGAGGATATCATAGAGCCACTGGTGCAGCTGCTTCATGGTCGGGGTGATATAGAGTCCGGAAAGTTGCATGTAAAGCATGTTCGCTTTGATGAGTTGGGGATTGTTTTGCATGATTGTCTCCATGTTGAATGAAAGTGGTTTTGGATTGACTAAGGGGGGTACAGTTCACTTTGGGGAACTATCGACAAGACCTCTATTGCACACAACATCGGTGGTCCGCGTTGTGAATTCACCCCTCGATAATATGTTGTGTTATTCATATGCATTATCTCCGGTGAGAAAGAACACATACAGCCATTCGGATTGCGGCAAGGCGGGGTTCTTGAATATTTCTTTCATCGAGTCGAGGAAGGCGTACACGCCAGCTGCGCCCTCGTAGTGGAGGATCTGTCTGGCGCATTTCGCCTTGCCCGTTTCCGAGCCTGCCGCGATGTGACAATCTCCGTGGTGGACCAGGACGCAGTTGCAGGGATCGTAAATTTGATAGCGGTCCTCTTCGTCTGGGATGCCCATCGCGTCGCCACGGGTCAGAAAGACCTCGTGCAAGTCGGCGCCGCCCTCGATCGTGATCTCTTTCCCGCAAATCGGGCAGACCGGCTTGCGCCCCGGCTCCCTGCGCTCATGATAGATCTTGATCTTAAGCAGCCTGCGGAGCGTATGTAGCTTCGACGTATTCCAGTTCGGCGAGCTCGAGTAGTTGATGACCGTCATCGGATAGTTCCCATTCTTTTTCGCTGGATTGCTTTTCGTCTTTCAGCATAGTGATCAAGGTATGAACCTCAATCTTGGATAAATCATTGGTCGAGTCGACATTGCGGCCAATGATCCTGCCAACAACGTACAGCTTGCATTCCCGGCTCGGGTCCATCATTAGGCCGTCGCGGAGAAGGATGTTCAATCCCCGCACCTGCGCCACTGACGACGGCTCGTTCTGCCAGTGGGTGCATTGCCTCCAGGTCTTATCATGCAGCACCCTGAATATCTGCTGCCAGTCTGATAGGTTTAATGTCATTTTATTCTCCTCGTTGTGCGACGATCCGCCAGTCGTGCCGCTTGTCGGGTCGCACATAGCTGTCCACGACTTCCTGACCTTTCTCGGTCAGATAGCGTGAACGAGCCTTCCCCGGCACCGACCTGACATACCCCAATTGCTCCAGGCGGTTCAGTCGATACTGGACAAAGCTGATCTGCTTGCGCCTGCCGAGGTCGACGGTCATTTCCTTCAAGGACTGGTTCCGCGCGACCCCGACAAGAATCACAAGATCATACTCGTTCAATCCAATCTTCTGCTGTACCATTGTCGTACTCCTTGGTTAAATAGCCGCGCGGGGCTCCAGCCCCGCGCGGCACTTGCGTTTGTAAATAATTACAAACTCTAATGATCGTTTGTGTGTTCAGCCGGCTCTGTAAAATTGTGGATAAAATTTAATAGCTCTTTATGTGATATGCGTACTGCCTTACCTATTCGGACCGCTGCAATGAGCTTTTTACTTACCAGCTTGTACACAAAGCTTACACTGACTTCGAGCAGTCTCGCTACATCCTCTGCTCGCAACAGTTTTTCGTTGTTGCCGAAATAAGGTGATACCGAACTTATATCTGAAATTGCCATAGTGATTACTCCTAAAAGATATGGTTTTTTGGTGGATTTGACCGATCAGCACGCATACCTCCCTTCTTTTGTATTTGCTCATTCATGCTTTGGAGCATTATATAAACCGGTCTTTTTGCCCTTTGGAAGAGCGCGTGCTGTATAATGTATAAAGAACAAATGTTCTGTGTATATATTACACGATATACAATCGTCTGTCAAGCGCATATGATGTAATTTTGTTATTTTATTAAGATTGACAACTTTAAAAGGCTATTGCCCCTCTAATAAACGCTTCCATTGAAAATCCCCTTGCTCGCCGCGGTAGTTGATCACTTCAACAGCGATTCGTCTAGCAGCTTCATTATCACTTTTTATAGCAGCCCTTAAAATGCATTCTTCATTTTCATCGGCTTGCAGCCACCAGTCATTTTTTGCTGCAAGGATAGTCTTCTGTAAAAGAGTTACTGCTTCAGATGGGAATCGGTTACACTCTTTCGCTGCATATTTGATGAGTTGTTTAGCATCATAACCATCGTGCAAGTATTTAACCGATTTGTTCATAACCGAAAACAACCGATCTAATCCCACCGGGCAGTGCTCCAGCCATCGCATGTATTCTGAAATTTCCTTTGTGTTCTTTGAAACATCCTCTGATTCGGCCATTTCTAACCTCTTTTGCCATATAGCCCAACACTTTATCCAAAGTTCGTGTTTTTCAGAGAGTTTTTCATTGGCCAAAACGTGACTCAACCAGAAAACACCCTGCGCCCGGATAACATCTGAGGCATTGGAATAAAACAGATCAAGAATCTGATTCTGGTGTCCGAAATCCGTGTAACCGCGCAGATAAGCAACCATCACATGCTGCGCCAGGCGTTCCTTTGGCGATCCGCCAAATGTTTTCTTATCTTCTTCAGGTTCACTCAATAATTTTAAACCGTGTTGGTAATGTTTATGCAACAGTTTGAACACATCCCTGAAAACATGGGACATGAAGATGTATGCGTCCCAGGCTGCTTTCCAATACGTACCCTTTTCAGCATCTTCTGGGAATATATCTGCGACATGTTGATTCGCCCACTCTTTTGATAGGTAATTCAACTGAGGGAAATAAGCTCCAAATACTGAATGAACCGCGGGGCTTGGCTCGACGGTTATATCTAATCTTTCTTCTAAAAAAAGCTGGATCTCTGGTTCGAGAAATCCCCTTGGCATCTTTCGCCCAATCTGATTTTCCTTCTGTCGGACAAGGTAGAGGGAGTAATGGAAGATCCCATGCATGGCCACCCCACGGACGCAATTAAGCGAGTACGTGAAGGGATTCATACTGGATTTTTCTTCTTCAGTTACCTCAGGATCAGAGTGATGAGCGAGAGTAACTAATAATGTGCGAATCCGGTCTAACTGAATTCTTGTGAGAGAAAAGTCGTCAGATCTGATAATCGTCTCCAATAGGCGGGCAACTTCCAATTGTGCCGCTTCTAATCCGGGTTCATGCAGCCCGGATGAAGCTTTGAGCGGGTCAGTGTTAAAAGAGATTACATACTCACATAGACAGAGGACCGAATCACTGAGTTTGATTTTGTTATTCTTAATGCCCTCGCGAATTCCCGATAGGTAGTGATAGATATAGACAAATCGGATACCGGGGTCCTGTAAGAAATTCGCCAAATTAATATATCTTTCAGGCTTGTCAGCGATGAGTCTCTCGAAATCCCGGCCAAGACTTTCTCGCGAACGTAAAAATGAATCTCCAGGAATAAAAGTGACAAACAGCTCTTGGAGTTCCTCATGCGACTTTTTACTCAATTCTTCAACTGGAACCGGGCTGGGCGGTTCTTCAATTGAACTCACAACTAAACGAGGTCGTTCTTGAATATCTGGCATGCCATATTTCTTAATCAACTCATCTAGATACTCGAGAACAGCAGTGGATAAGTGGTTTCGAATTAATTCCAGGTGATACAGGATGAATTCGTCTTTCTCGATAACATAATCGTCCGCTGTTGCTTCGCGTCCTTGCCATTGCGCAAGGTGCTTTACCCTATCCTCGAGATCACTTGGGCCTGATAGAATCCAAGCAATCACTTGGTTTTTAGTTTCATCGGATGCATTCTGAAACTGATCTCTCAGTAATCCCTGATACTCTTTAGCATATTTGTTATCTTCGAGGAATTTTCGCTGAGTTAGTGCCATCCCCAGTAATGCCGGATAGTTCTGCCCGAATTTCCGGAGGATGAATAAAGCGATCCTCTGAAAAATCAGGTGTTCACTGTCGAGGTAATTATCAAGAAAATCTCCGCAATCCATAGTTGAGCGCTTACATAATTCAGTAAGCGCCTCATTTAGCCCGTCGATTAGTAAATCAAGAGGATCGGCATCAGATCGTCTGTGCAGGGTATAGGGGATATCCAGACGCCATATATAACCTACTTTAACCTCGACATCATCAATCCCAGATTGTTGCATCAGCTCGATTAACTTTACCAGTTGCTTTTCCAATACTAAGACAACCTTGCGAGGCTTCATTTCGACCAGCTTGGGGAATTGTTTCTCAAAATATTCATTGACCCAGTAACTTTCGGATCGGAAACGAACAGGCGGACGATATTCTTCGTGTTTAATGGCATCCAATGGAACGATTGGGGTTAATACATATTCAAAAATCTGGACAGCGGAATCTGTACACCCATTTTCTAACAAGTGATTCGTCAATTTGAGTAGTTTGATTGGTAGCATGCCCGAAAAACGGCCGCATAACCAAGGATCAATTACGTGCACTAACTCGGAGGCTTTCGCTGGGGATATTTTCATCATGGCATCAATTAATATTTCCTGAACTCGCCAATTTTCTGTCTTGATCGATTTCACAACATCCACAACTATATCTTCAAACTGATCCGCCAATCTGGCAAGATATTCCCCTGCAGGCCAGGGCAGCATTTGAAAAGACCCCGGTTCTATCTCGATTAAATCTGGCGGTTTAGAAAATAATCCAATTTCATAAAAAGGAATAATCCATTCCGGATTATCAAGTCCTTCAAAAAAATACCGATGATAAGCCCAGTCATTAATAAAGTGAAGAATCACGGATGCCACGTCTTTGGTGGGGTCTGTTTGATGTTTAAGATTATCAAGAACTGTCACAGCAGTGTAAAAGGATAATTCTTTTTTTGCACCAAGTACGTCATTTACAAATATTGGTTCAACGGCTGGTGTCTCAATGTGATATAACGCATGCAACCAAGTGATAACACCCCGTAATAATGGATTGTTGATTTCTTCTTTCAACCGCTGAATATTAGATTGTTCTGGTAAGAATGAATATGCACAAAGGAATTCCTGGATTTGCATATGTCGAAAACCATACCTGCGGCCTGGAGCTTCAACTAGTATTCCTCGACTTAAGAGCTTCCTTCGGTACTCAGCTTTTGGGAATGAGACCGTAAAAGTCCTTTCTCCCCTCGCTGTTACAGTACGTGATAATTGTAAAATATAATCAGCGACATCATCTCCTTCGCGTAGTTGGATTGAATTTATATAATGTCTCCAAAGTTCTGCCCTAGACATTAAATTTTTGGTACTAAAATCAATTCTTTTCGTTACCTCACCGATAAGGCTCAGATTTAATAAATTAGTTGATAAATTTAAAATCTCTTGTGATGGTTCTCTTATTCCGAGTTGTGACAAGAATAATTTTGATTGTTCTGCTGACAATTCTCCACTCAAAACGGTTTGAAAATTAAATTTTGATATATCTGGATCGTTTCGGTATTCATAATCCCGTGATACAGCGAGTAGTTTGATCTTCTGAATCCCCGCTAATGAATTTATGAAGCTCACGAACGATTTTCCTAGATCCGATCCTGCGACTGTGTCTAATTGGTCAACAATTATAACAACCTCTTTACGCTCACTTAATATCTGAAGTCCATGGAGCAATGGGGTATTTAATGCCGTCCGGTTTTGTATAATGCTTATTGGATCCTGATTGTAAGGAAAGTCATTCGCGCGAAGAAACAGTACTGACGCCCCTTGGTATGAGAGCAATTGTCCAAGCCTCAATGCAATCCCGGATTTTCCAGAACCGGCATCTCCAAATAGTAAAACAGCATTAGATGAGGATTTCCATATCTCTTGAATATATTCAATTTCAGGTCTATCAATGAATCCAATGCGATCAATGTTTGGAACGGATTGCTGAAGGTTTTCCCATGAATAGTCATGAACTGAACGGGCGATGCTCCTAATTTCTTGAGATTCACCTCTATAATTTATAGAATTCCTAGCTTTAAGAAAGCCTTTAATTACCCATGGCGCGATTTTTAGGATTAAATCTAATATTTGAAACCAGTCCATTTTTATCCCCTTATGTGGTGAAATCTAGCATTTATTAAATACTATACACATTCTCCACCGCATCCGGGTACTGTACATACACGTGCTTGAACAGCTCGTCCGCCAGCGTCCTGACATCCTCTGGTGAATACACGTCCACCGGCAGGCCGGTCTCCTCGCTATACAGGTACTCGTATATCAGCGTCTGGATGATTGCCTGGGTTGCTGACTTTTCGCGCCAGTTGTCTACTTTGCTGATCTCGGCCTTGATCGCTTCAATCAATTCTTTGGCAATCCTCTTGATTTTGTTCCTCACCCGCGGGTTCAGGTCATTCTTCCTCTCGCAAAGCAAATCAAAGATCGCCAGGCTCTCCTCATCCAATCCCTCACGGACTGCCCGCTGCTCCTCTTCGGACATGCCCTCGATCAAGTTCAACAGGGCTTCGAAAGTCTTTTCGATCGTTGCCCGGTCGGTTTCCTGGTTGTACTCGTCGACGATTTTCTGGAACTTCTCAGCGAAGTCCACCCGTCGCTGATTACGCCGCAGCATAATCTCCAGACGCTTTTCCACGCGGTCCTTCAATACCAGCAGAGCAAGATTCTGGTGCGGGGATTTTTCAAATTCCTGCCGAAGTTTATGTACATCGATCTGGCTGATATCGAACAACTTGCCCGAATCGCCGCCGGGTGCCTGACCGATCTGATAAACGCCGACAGCCTGACCGACGACGTTATAAGTATCTCGCAGAATCTCGCGGATATCATCAGGGATATGATGTTCTTCAATTTGCTGGTACAGCGCCTCGAGAGCGTCCTGCCTGTGTTTGTACACTGGCCAGTACAGCTTGTTTTCGCTGAGCAGGGATTGCGATAGTTCTATCACCTCATTCATTAGAGCCCGGAAGCGAGCCCGGGTTTCATCGTTGAAACAAATGGCATCCACCCCTTGTTTGATCGCTTCCAATTTTTCGAAGCCTTCGGCTTCAATCAAATCGGTCAAATCAAATCCTAGCTCGGCAAGATAGGACGCGCATGCTTGAAGCGCCTCATCGTACTCTTTAAAAAGAGTGTCCACCGACGGGAGCGGCTCTAGCACGGCTGCCCCCGCGCCGCTGGCTGCATAGATGGCCAAAGCCTGGCGCAAACTTTTGACCAGCCCGTTGTAATCCACAATCAAACCATTGGGTTTGCCTTCCTTCACCCGATTGGCGCGTGCGATAGCCTGCATGAGAGTGTGCATTTTCATGGGCTTATCGATGTAGAGCGTCGATAGCGCTTCGACATCGAACCCTGTCAACCACATGGCACACACGATCGCCACCCGGAAGGGATGATCCTCTCTCTTGAATTCCTCTTCCAGGTCGCGGCCCGGGTCTTTTATAATCCGCCGGTGCGGCAGGATATCCAATCCCCACTCCTGAAAGAGTCTGACCTCGTTTTGTTCTTCACTGACGATCACCAGGCGTTCGGTCGTCTGCAGCCAATCCAGGTAATTTTCCAGTTCAGCCTGGTGTTGCTCATCCTGGGCCTGCTGGATTTGTTTTTTACAATCAGCGATTGCCTGCCGCCAGTATTTCTCGATCAGGGCATGCATGCGTGCGGTAGTGAGTTTATCCACACAGACCAACATGGCTTTACCGGTCTGCCAGCGTTTGGTGTAATGGGCGACAAAATCCTGAGCGATGCGGTCGAGCCGGGCCGGCGCGGTGATAACCGCATACTCCTGCGAGAGCGCCCTGCGAACACGCTCTTCTTTTTCCTCGTCCAACTCGTAACTGTCGAGCACCTCAGCGATCTTTTCGTTTAGGTTCTCGGTGGTGATGCCGAGCTTTTCGCCGCGGTTGTCGTAGTACAGCGGGACTGTCGCTCCATCCTCCACCGAACGCTGGAAATCGTAGATCGAAACGTAATCGCCAAAGATCTGGCGGGTGAGCTGGTCTTCCGGCCCGCCCAGCAGAGGGGTGCCTGTGAAACCGAGATAGGCTGCGTGCGGCAAGGCGTAGCGCATACGCCGCGCAAACAGACCGTTCTGCGTACGGTGAGCTTCATCAGAAAAGACGATCAGGTTTTTTCGGAATGAGTAAGGTTCTTGGGTGTCGAGGTTGAACTTATGGATCAGGCTGAATAGGTAGCGGTGGTTCTGGCCAAGCAAGGTTTGCAGATGGGGGCCGGACGAGGCGCGGCACTCCTCGCCCTCGCTGACCTCGCCAATGCCAACAAAGGTTTTATACAGCTGCCTGTCCAGTTCCACGCGGTCAGTCAGCATCAGGAACGTGAAATCGCCGGGCAGTTTCCGGTGAACTTTACGAGACAGATAAGCCATGGAATAAGATTTGCCCGCCCCCTGAGTATGCCAGAACACGCCCAGCTTGCCAGCGCGCACATCGCGCTCCTGCACAGCCGCAAAGGCCCGGTTCACGCCAAGGTACTGGTGGTTGCGGGCGATGATTTTATGCGGTTCTGCCTTACTGTAATCAAACAAGATGAAATTCTCGAACAGATCCATGAAACTGGCTTTACGACAGACGCCGAGCAGAAGCGTTTGGAAGTCTACCTTGCCCGTTTCGTCTTCAGACAGCCGTTTCCACTCGCCAAAATGAGGATATTTGCTGGTCAGCGAGCCGATTCGACCGCGCAATCCGTTGGCCAGGAGGATAAAGGCGTTGTGATAGAAAAGGTGGGGGATGGTATCGCGGTAGTCGGACAGGTTCTTGTCATACGCCACCCGCAGGTCCTTGTGATGCGCCTTCAATTCCACCAACAATAGCGGCAGACCGTTGACAAAGCCGATGATATCCGGACGGCGGCGATAGATCGGCCCGCGCACCCACAGCTCGCGCACGACCAGAAAATCGTTGTTTTCCGGCATTTCAAAGTCGAACACGCGCAGCCGCTCGCTGCGTTCCTCCCCCTGTTCCGTGCGGTAAGTGACCGGCACACCCTCGCGCTGCAGGCTGTACAGCTCATTGTTAATGTGCAGCATGGTTTTGGCGACGTCATAGGTGGTGAGTGTTTCGACCGCCTGGTGGTATGCGTCCTCCGGCCGGCCGGGATTCAACCGCCGCAGGGCGGAAAGCAAATCCCGCTTCAACACCACTTCGCACTCATCCGAACGGCCCAGCAGTCCATCTTGCCCAAAGGTCTCCTCGTTGTAAGCATAAACCGACCGCCAGCCGAGGACTTCCGCCAAAAAGCCGGCGGTGGTTTGTTGAACAAGCTTATCTTCAGAGTAATCTTGAGACATAAATTAAACCCTCAAGAAAATTCGATCATATTCAGATATTGTTCTGGGGATAATTCAGCCTGCTCTGTATCCATAGGAGGTCGAGGGCGGTTAATGCGAATTTTCTTCGTGTTACGCGGTAATGAAATATTGATTTGGCGTCCATGGGAGTCTTGGTACATTTGTGACATCCCTATTGTGAAGTGAATTGACCGGTCAAAATAAATAGCTGCTGTATCGGCAAAATAATTGTCCAAGACTTCGTAAACCAGAGCATTCATAGATAACAAGATATATGGCTTAGAAATCTTACAACCGATCGATAGCCAATCCAGCAATTCACGATCGCTATAAACCGCCTTTGTATCTCCCATATCAGTATAAAGAAAGACGTTGAATCCCCAGCTAACTTTCTGAATCACAAACTCAATTAGCTTTGGATCAGAGACCCAAACCATCATGTCCAGAAGCTGCTCTTCTTTTACCCCAAAAATGCGCATCTTAGAAGCAAGGACTGTCAAAAACACCTTTATGAACGTTACATTTTCTGTTCTTACATCTTCCGGTGAAAGGATATCCACCCCGTATTCCTGGCATCTGGTCAGAAAATCGGGTATGCCTAACTTGGTTCGCAGGATGCGTTGAAATTGCGCCTCTTCATCACTGAAAATAAGCTGACGTAACTTGAGAATGCAGTCAATGGGCGGTTCTTTAAACAACTCTCGAATAAAAATAAAGGGGTAATTTTCCTCAGGGTTTTCTTTTAAGTAGCGATTAGCAACCGCGGGATCTGCATCCTGGTCTATCAAGACGGCAATTTTGTAATCCGCTTTGGTTTTGTCCATAATGCGCAAATCACGAGAAACCTGGCTGGCGCTGGCAAATATTTCGAACAAAACCTTCCGCCCAGAAAACTCGAAAAGTATTAAATCATTTCGCCCACCTGCTAGGCCAAGCGGCTCTTGCACAGGGTAGAATTCTGGCGCAACTTGTTTAAGCACACTCACCAATTGTTCCTCAACTGTGGAATGCAAACGTTTCTTTTTTCTCAGGTCGAGAAGCCAGGGTATGTAATCTTGCCTCATAAAGAATCTCCAAAAGGTTTACATACTAATAGCTCCGCTCATCAGGCGTGGAAGAAGCAGATCGCGGGCTTCTATTAGTTTTTTATTCTGTAGCAATAAATTCTGAATTAAATATCTTTGAGTTGAAACAAAACTACCGAACTCTTTTTGTAAACCGGTCGTTGGTAAAATAAAATCAGCATTCGCAATGTTATCTCTACTTAATTCAGTTTGACCGGTAGACCCTGTTCCCATTTGATCAAAATAAGATTGTAAACCGAGTAAAAATATACCGAAATAATCACATTCTACCTTTTCGTTCGGTCGAACGATTGTTATATGAGAATCAACTGTATAGTTTACTAATTCTTCGTGGACTTGAGCTACGCGGCCTAAGGTTCCCATGCCGGTTGAATTAACAAGCACATCTCCAAAATTGATCCTCTTATCTACGCCATAGTCAGAGATGTGTTGACGGGCTAATATTGTGTTCAACTTTCCTTCTCTTATGCATTTTTGGTTTACGACCCAACGATCTTCACTATCTCCATATTTCGGGGATATTCCGCGATTTATATAACTTGTAACATTCTTTAGTTTGGTTCTCTCCCACCCATCCGGTTGCCCATCAACGATATGCACACGCTCATGCCCGGGGAAGCGCAGGCGCACGAACCATTCGCGGTAGAGCAGGCGCATGGATTCTTCCAGCAGGGTAATGCGGCGGTTGTTGTTATCGATCAGATCATCGTAGGCGCGTAAAATATCCACGATCCTTTTTTGGACCGATAAAGGAGGTAAAGGAATCGGTAAACTTTTTAGAATTGAGAGATTAATCAGCGGGATTGATGATCCTGTATTTCTTGAAATGATATATCTCACCATTTTGGGGCTAGAGAACCAATAGAATGCGAATAATGGTATTACCTTCGTCTTATCGCAACGCAGACGGAGTTGTTTGTTTGAAATGATATACGTTTCATACTTGCATTCTTTTGGAATAATTCCAACCTGGCCTAAGGTTCCGGCTGCGGTAAAGATCAAATCTTCTTCACGGGCTTCACAATTATGAAATTCCTTAGCCTTATCTTCTGTGATAAAAACAAATCCATTATCAATAAATCTTGTCATATCTGTTGATAAGTTATTACCTCGAATAACAGGTATCCCTTCTTCAACAAAATATTTTGAGCTAATGTTTGAACCAAATGGTCCTGAAACAATGCTCCCTTTTATTGGCAAAGCGATATCAGCAGCAGTAGCTATTCCCCAATTCATATCCCCAATTCCTCAAAGTTTTTTTTGATCTCCGCTGCCAATTTTATTGAGCTTTCAGTCAGGTCTTGTAGTTCTATGTGTATATTACGCAAGGTATCCTCAAAATCAAAGCTATCATCTACATTGTCTAGGGCAACGTCCACATATCTTCCCGGGGTTAGGCTGGCATCTTTGATTTCAATCTCTTCCAAGCTTACAACATTGCACAACCCAGGAACATCAATATATCGCGCCTCCGGGAAGCGCTCCTGTAACCAGGCAGCCTGGTGTGTGAAATACAGCGCCTCGTGCAGCACACCGAGCGCTTCTTCACGCGCTTTCTCCCAGGCTTTCATCGATTTCCGCAGGGCAGATCCATCCCACTCCCTGGCGCGCCGCGCCAGCAGGGATTTTTCGGCTGTCTCTACAGCGCGCTGAGCTGACTTGATGCTGTCGTTGATCAGGCGCTGGGCTTCTTTGAATTTAGTTTCGAAACTTGCTAACCGCTGCCTGTATTCCTGCTGGGAATCATTGCTGTCCAGCGACTGGTCCTCCGCCCACAAACGGTGAACCTGCCAGGCTGCCAGCAGCTCTTCCCGCGCTCTCAGCCAGTCCTCCCAGGTATTCTGGCTTTCCTTCGCAAGGTCTTGATATGCTTGAATATCTTCGGCTGTGGTCTCGCCGTTCGGCTGCAGCCCTGTCGCGAAACGGCTGACCTGCTGATTGACTGCGGTTGCCGGTTCATCCAATGCAGCAAGGCATTCGGGCAGGCGGTTTCCGGCGGCATGAGCTTTTTGAAGATAGCTTTTAACCAGCCCCAGATATCGATCGTTCTCGCTGCGGTAGAGCCAGACGAGGGCGGTCAGGTTGGCGAGCTGTTCATCGGTGAAATCTCGGATTTTTCGGGTTACCACGTGGTAAATGCTGCGCGCGTCGATCATCAGCACCCTGTCGCGTCGCTCAGCCGGCTTGCGCTTGTCGAAGAACCAAAGCGTACAGGGCAGGCTGACAGAATAGAAGAAATTGGTGCCGATAGCGATGATCACATCCACATGCCCGGTCTGGAGCAGCTTCTGGCGGATGGCCTTTTCCTTATGGCTGGCGTCTGTGGCTGAAGAAGCCATGACAAACCCAGCCCGGCCGCGCTCGTTCAGGTAGGAATAGAAAAACTGGATCCACAGATAGTTAGCGTTGCTGATCGCCCCAGTCTTTTGCGCCAGCCCGGGCAGGCCCAAGGGCAGTCGCGGGTCGCCCTTCAACCGCTCCGGATCGACCCCGTCCACGTTAAACGGCGGATTGGCCATGACAAAATCACACCTGCCGATCAGTTCGGGCCGCCGCTCATAGAAGGTGTTGCCTTCCATGATCTTGCCCTCGAGTCCGTGCACGGCCAGATTCATCCGGCTGAGGCGGGTATTGGTCTCAGCTTTTTCCTGACCGTAAATGGTGATCGCCTTCGAGGGTTCAGTGCCCTGCTCGTTGAGGAAATGACCGGTCCAGACAAACATGCCGCCTGATCCGCAGGCGGGGTCAAAGACAATACCGCGATCGGGCTCGATCACATTGACGATCATGCGCACTAGGGAGGGCGGGGTGAGAAATTCGCCGCCTTCCTGGGCGCCGCTCATGGCAAATTTATTGAGGAAATACTCATAGATCCGGCCAAAGACATCCCCGTTCGCATTCCGCAGAGCGTCGCGGTTGAAGATGCGCAGCAAATCGCGTAGGAGTTTGGGTCCAAAGCGGTGATAATCCTTGGGCAGCGCCCCTTCGAGCATCGGCGCCTGAGCTTCGATCAGGTTCATCGCTTCGACCAGAGCCGCGCCGATGTCATGGTCCTCGGGCAGGTTGACGAGGTGGTCGTATTGGGCCTGGAGCGGAAGATAAATGGCGGCTTTGCCCTGGAAATGGGCAGGCAGGAGCGGTGCGGGCACTCCTCCGCGGACGGGCAGGGTGGGCTCGATCTCAGCCTTGACGATCAGGAAACGGTTGTAGGCGTGGCGCAGGAATATCAGGCCGAGCACCGGCTGGCTGTATTCGGTTGCAGTCAGTTTTGAATTAGCGCGTAGGAGGTCCGCGGCTTCCCAGAGGTCAGATTCGAGCTTGTGTAAGTTTTCCATGATCACCTGTTTGTGAACCAGAGGCGGAATGATCGGTATGAGCGAATTGGGCAAGAACCATTATATATCTCACCTTTACGAGAAATGAGAAAATTAATTCATGCCATTTTGTGATTCCTAGATTGATCTTGCACTTTCTTTTAGACCGGATTTGGTCCACAATCCCCCAAGAGGGTTAGTGGTTATTTTGGTTGGCTACCGATAATAAACACTAAGTGATTATTATTATATATCGAATTGGGATTTGGGGGATGTATTCATTCATCTAAAATGTTACTAAAGGATAATAGTTCCCTCAAATGAAAATGTTACCGAGGGAACGATGTCCGACGAGAAGATGAACACTACCGAGAGGTACAAATATCTGAGGATGATGCAAAAGCGATATCTTGAAGCCGGGCGAGAAGAGAGAGGAAGATTGTTGGACGAGATGGAGCCCATTACCGGTCAGCATCGGAAGAGCCTTATCCGATCAATGAACGGGAGCCTCGTTCGCAAGAAGAGGGAGAAACAACGTGGATGCCGGTATGATTTTGAGGTAGAACAGGCCATCCGGGTGATTTTAAAGAGCATGGATCATCCCTGTGCCGAACGACTGTAGCCTAATCCGGGGTGGATGGCCAGGCACCTGATGGCACATGGTGAGCTGGTCATTACCCCCCAAGCACTTCAGAAACCAGAGCAGATTAATGTGTCCAGCGTACAGCGGCGATTGAATAAAATAACGATCGAGAGGAAACTTCCCCGCCGCAGGGCGGAAGAAGCCAATCGCTGGCGTCGGGAGGTACCTGCCCGGCGGATCGCATGGGACGAACAAGAACCAGGACATTTCGAGGTGGACCTGGTGCATCATTGCGGGATCAGCACCTCCGGGCAGTATGTGCACACCCTGCAAATGGTGGATGGCACAACCAGTTGGAGCGAATGGGTGGCAGTCCTCGGATGCAGTTATCTGGCCTTCCAGGACGGATTTGAACGCATCCTGGCCCGCTTACCGTTTCAGGTCAAAGAAATCCACCCGGATAACGGCAATGAGTTTTTTAACGATCATCTGATGACCTTCTGGTATGGCCAATCTCATACTCTTCAATTTTCTCGCAGCCGTCCCTGGCGTAAGAATGATAACCGCTTTGTTGAACAGAAGAATGACACCCTGGTGCGGCTTATTTGGGCTATCGCCGCCTGGAGACCGTGGATCAAACCAACTTGCTCAATGATCTTTATGACTTGATGTGGATCTACCACAACCTCTTCCAGCCCGTCATGCGGCTCAAGGAGAAATTCTCAACCACTTTACCCAATAACCAGTTCCGCCTGGTGTGCCGTTTTGATCAAGCCCGTACTCCGCTGGACCGCCTATGCCAGACCAGCGCCCTTGACAAAACTACATAGATGCATCTCATCACCCTGCGCAAGCGGATCAACCCCCTTCGTCTTCGCGAGTTGATTTACGACCTCATTCACTTGGTGCTCAGCCTGCCCGAGGCGAACGAATCCATAATCCAGAATATCCATCAAACCCTTGGATTGTAGAAATGTGGACAGCAAGCTGCCCCACATTTCCACAACCCCGACGACCTGACCTTGATGAATGTCGTTTCTTCCCTTTATTAGGTTAGAAAGGAGCCGATCCTCCGGTAACATTATCTTTTGAATGAACCATTACCCTTCAGTAATATTATCATTTGACTTGACACGATCGGTGGAGGTCTAGCAAAGCAAATAGAAAAATCAATATGAGATAGCTTTCCGATCCTGACAGTTGACATGGTTAAATGATCAGAGATGTGGTCAATGGCTAGAATTGATTGGCATGGTACATATCATACATTTGCTCACAATCAGCGGCTAAGAATTGCCAACTTATTAAAGGGGAAAAAGTAATTCTGATCCAAGATGTTTCTGAGGCCGGCGCGTCCGGTCGATTGCTGCGATACGTTATTGGTGCAAATATCTTTGTTTATACTAAGATGGTAAAGGGCGGTCGTGGTTTTGAATTTACTTGTTTACCTGATTCCAAATGCTCTATCATATGCAATAATGCACAAAGTGCTACCAGCAACAGTAATCTGGAAATGGGCGTCGACTCCGATGCAACCCTCAATAATAATTGTGCTTTCAGTAAGAGGAAGCCGAACTACGGACCATAGTTACATATTGCTATATTCCCACTCCTTCACTAGATCTGGATGGCTCTGATATCCCAGATGATGATTTTTTAGTTCTACAGTCCAGTACATATCGTTTTCATCGTAAGAATGATGTATCAGGTTTTGAGGTTTACTGAAATTATTTTGGATAACTACTACGACGGCATTTTAGGTTTTTACCATATTTACTAACTACAATCCTATAACCGCCAAAAATTGTATCCTGTAATGGTTACTTGCTGCACAATATCCTCGGATGATAACGTTCAGGAAAATAATTGTTTTAATCGATTGACGAGAAATTCCACTTGATTTTACCGACAAAGTGATTGACAAAATAATTGTAATCGTTTACAATATTAATGTAAACGATTACACGTTAATCAGATAATTACTCTTTCATCGATCTTCAATCCCTAGACAAATTATTTTTTTCAATTTAGTTATGCAAGAAGGAAGGATTGCCTTCAGCCATGAGGACTTACATCAAAAGTAAGCAGCTAATTGTTGATCCAGAATTATTGCCCATTCCACACGGTATCGTCGTGTTTGAAAATAATAAGATAGTTGATGTGGGAACGGTACAGACAATTGTAATACCGTTGGGAAGTAACGTGATAGATTGTACTGAAGATACTGTGATGCCGGGCTTGATTGATTCACATTCCCACATAACTATGAACGGAAGTTACAGTATCAAGTACAAAATGGCGAATATTGATCAAAACACTCTTGACCTTCCAACGGCAGTTCTGCGTGGATCTATGAATTTACGCAGCGATTTGGAAGCAGGCGTAACAACCATGCGTACTCTTGGGGACATCAGTGATGTTGAATTAAGATTTCGAGAAGCAATCGATCGCGAGGATATACCTGGACCAAGGTTAGTAATATCAATTCGGGCATTACGACCAAGTCATGGAACAGCTCCCACTCTATCATTTCCTGCGGATGGAGTTGTAGAGATCCGAAAGATGATTCGCCAAAATTTTTCAATGGGCGCAAGAGTAGTAAAACTATTTTTGTCTGATGTGTCAAATGGTATTAGTGATGAAGATTATCGGCGAGGTGATCTAACTAAGGTGCCAGCTTATACACGAGATGAAATATTAGCTGCAATTGGAGAAGCGCATGATTTAGGTATGAGAGTTGCTGGTCACACTGTCGGCGGACAAGCCATGCGTTGGGCTATTGAAGCGGGGATAGATAGCATTGAACATGCCAATATGCTAGAAGACAAGGATATTGATTATTTTGTTAAGTATGGAACCCGTATAAGTGATCCTAATCTTCAATTATTTTTTGATGAAGAAACAGGGTTTCCATCGCGTAATTATTATAAAAAATTCGAGTGGTACAGGCAAAAGGTGTTTAATGCCAGAAAATTAACCGAGAAAAACCTTCCGAAAGCGATCGATGCAGGGGTTAAGGTAAGTCTTGCGGTGGACATTGCACACAGTTTTTTATGGAAGGAGGCTAAGTATCTGGTAGCTATCGGTGCCACAAATACAGAAGCTCTCAAGGCTGTTACTAAAAATAGTGCTGAATTGCTTGGGTTGCAAGATTCGATTGGAACACTAGAGAAAGGAAAACTAGCTGATATTATCTCTGTTAAAGGCAATCCTCTAGAAGATATATCAGTTCTCAAAGATGTGCGTCTTGTAATTAAAGACGGAAAGTTATTTCATATTAACAATGTTACTAACCTATTGAGGCTCGACTGAAATAGCTCTCCCTTTGTATATCCGATTGTGAAATGGGAAGTGATGGTTTCGGCATAGAAAATGGTCATTTTTGTGAAAATTAATGACTACTTGTAACAAGGAAATAAAAATGCCCTCTAAAAAAAAGATTAAGAAACCGATTACAGCCACAGATGTCGCGGAATATGCGGGGGTTTCAATAGCTACTGTTTCTCGGGTTATTAATAAGAGTGACAATGTCCGCGAAGGAATGAGGAAGAAAGTACTCGAGGCGATAAGTATTTTAGGTTATCAACCAAGCCGGACTGCACAAAGATTGCGAGCTCGCAAGAGCAAAGTCATTGGGATAATTATTTCTGATATTCAAAACCCGTTCTTTACCACTATTGTGCGTGGGATTGAAGATGTCGCTCAGAAACAAGATTACTCGGTTATATTGTGCAATTCTGACGAGGACCCAGACAAAGAAAAACTATATATCGATATCATGCAGAGTGAAGATGTTGCTGGTGTGATTATCGCAAGTACGTCACGGGCTGGAAAACGCATCTATAAGTTGATGGTCAGTGGAATTCCTGTGGTTGCAATCGATCGTATGATTAATAAACAACAAGTGGACAGTGTGTGTGTTGATAATGAGTTGGGGGCGTATGAAGGAGTCTCGCACCTAATCCAACAAGGTCATCAAAGGATCGGTTACATTGGTCTCCCATTAATCCTGACACCAGGTGTTGAACGCCAAAAAGGGTATATGAAAGCACTCACGGACCATGATCTGCTACCAATCGCAGAGCTTATGAAGATTGGCAATGCTAAACAAGATGGAGGGTTTACTTGCGCGAAAGAACTGCTGCAGAGTGATTGTCCACCAAGTGCATTATTCATTGCAAATAATTTAATGACTCTTGGAGCGCTTGGAGCAATAAAAAGTCAGGGGCTGGTGATTCCTAAGGATATTTCTTTACTTGGTTTTGATGATGTGCCTTGGGCGCAGTTTCTTAATCCACCATTAAGCACTATCTCGCAACCAATCTACGAATTGGGAAAACAATCAATCGAATTACTATTAATGCGAATCGCTAATCCAAGCATGAAAACAAAGGCCATACGATTAAAACCCGAATTGATAATCAGAGAATCTGTCGGACCAGCGCCAGATTAAGGCAAAATAGAATTTTTGACCAAATCACTGTGACAACAAGGATAAGCGTCTCACAATTGGTAGCTTTTACAATCATAACATTTCGAAAAAAGGAGTTCATGTGATTCGACGTTGTCTGAGGTTCATAATGGTCTGGGTAGGGATCACACTAATAACCTTTTTCCTTTTAAGATTAACTGGTAGTCCGGCAAGAATTGTCCTTGGAGAATTCGCCTCTGACGCTGCGGTTCTGGAGTTCAACCAAAAATATGGTTTAGATCAACCATTATTTACTCAATATTTATCTTATATTTCTAATGTCATGCGGGGTGATTTGGGAACATCCTGGAGATTTGGTGAGCCAATTCTGAAGATTATAGCAGCGCGAATTCCGGCGACCTTAGAGATGGCATTTTCTAGTCTGGCATTTTCAGCATTATTAGGAATTCCTCTCGGCGTACTTGCAGCGTTGAAAAGAGAAACCCCTCTTGATTATTTGAGTCGCGGGATTGTACTAATCGCGCAAGGTATCCCAAATTTCTTTCTGGCGATTCTTCTTATCCTACTTTTTGGTGTGGCTCTTCGATGGCTACCAACAGGTGGTCGTGGTGAGATAAAACATCTAATTTTACCAACCATTGTTTTAGGCCTTTACCTTATGCCATTAACCTTGAGAACTACACGTGGGGCAGTACTTGATATCATTGAGCAAAATTATATTCGGACAGCTAGGGGTAAAGGAGTTCCAGAGAATTCAGTCATTTGGCGTCATATATTTCGAAATGCAATTATCCCCATAGTTACAATTCTTGGTCTCCAAATTGCCTCATTATTCAACGGGGCAATAATTACTGAGACAATATTTTCGTGGCCTGGCATTGGAAGGTTGATTGTCGCGGGGGTCACAGGTAGAGATTTCCCAGTTGTTCAAGGAGTCGTGCTGATACTCGCAACTGTTGTCGTTGTGATTAACCTGGCAATCGATATTCTATATACGGTTATTGATCCCAGAATAAGATTGGAATAATTAATATGAAGTCCTTGTTGGACGAGAATGTGCGGATATCATCACTAAAAAAGAAAATGCTGCATGCATATTGGCGAAATTCTGGTAGCCAGGTGGGGAGTATCATTTCTATCATACTCCTATTCCTTATTGTAATTCCGTCCCATTGGCTTCCTTATGATCCCACGATTGTCGATTTGCACGTCGCAAAAGAGCCTGGATTCTGGGCAGGTAATTTCACATATGTTCTCGGAACTGATTTCTTGGGAAGAGACCTTCTCTCGCGGGCTATTTTTGGAGCAAGATTAACGATACTTATCGGATTTTCAGCCACAGCTATAGCGACTATCCTCGGAATATTTTTAGGAATGCTTGCGGGTTTTATTGGGAAATGGATAGACGCAATTGTCTCTTGGCTAATTGATATCCAACTATCTTTTCCGGTGATTGCTTTAGCAATCGCAATTATTGCAATGGTCGGCGGAAGCGTTATAAGCCTTATATTTGTATTAGCCATTATGAGTTGGGCGGGGATTGCTCGGTTAGTTCGCGGACAAACGATCGCCGCAAAAAATGAAATATATGTAGACGCTGCTCTGGCTATTGGGATTCCGCGAATAAGAATAATTATTCGTCATATACTCCCAAACATCATGTCGCCCCTACTGGCAATCGTAACATATGAAATGGCAAGACTGGTATTGGCAGAGTCGGCGTTGAGTTTTTTAGGATTAGGCGTTTCGGCACCTAAAGTAACATGGGGCGGGATGATTGGAGATGGGCGGGGATTCATCTATGATGCCTGGTGGACAGCGGTTGTACCAGGAATTTTGATTGCATTGCTCGTGATCGCCCTTAATTTTGTAGGTGATGGCATTCGCGATGCTATAGATCCCACTTCATGGAGGGTGTCCAAGAAGTAGATATTGGAGAAAGGAGAGTGTATGTACATCTTAGGAGCTATAAAATCGACGATCCCAAACGAAATATAGTATAGACAGAACAGGAGGAAGTGATGTCCCGAATACGCATAATATTACTTATCTTGGTGCTTACTACCCTTTCACTGAACGCATGTGCACCTACCGCTGCCCCGACAGAAGCACCTGTAACCACAAAGGCGCCCGAGCCAACAAAGGTATCCGAGCCAATAAAGGAGCTCGAACCAACAAAAGAAATAGTTGAACCGACAGAGATACCGATTGTAGCAAAAGATACCTTAATTATTGCTCAGTCGGTTGATCCCCACTGGCTCAATCCATACGATCCCACAGCGCCATACTTGACAATAATGACCCAAATTTGTGAACCGCTGATTTTCTGGAGCATGGATGCTGATGGGAATGCTTATATCAAGAAACATCTAGCAACTGACTATCGTTGGCTGGATGAAACAACGATCCAATTCGACTTACGAGAGGGTATTTTCTTCAGCAACGGGGAACCACTAAACTCAGAGGCTGCAAAGGTAAGTATTGAACTCCTTTTCTCCTCTTTAAATTATAGCCAATGGCTTGAAGGTTTATTAGACCACGTTCAAATTGTTGACGACAACACAATAACCATTTTCCTTACAAAACCTTCAGCTATTGTGGAATCTGTGCTAGCTTGGGGAAGCCAAATGATTGCTCCTAAAGATTATGCAGAGCGCGGATATGACGAGATGGTACTAAGTCCGGTAGGAACTGGCCCCTATATATTCAAGGAACATGTGGCCGACGATCATGTTACATTGGTTGTCAATCCTACTTATTGGGGTGGAACACCAAGGTTTAAAGAGGTAATCATCCGAACAATCCCTGACGAAACCGCCCGAGTTGCCGCCCTCGAGGCTGGGGAGATCGATATTGCTACATTTATCCCCCTCTCAGCAGTTTCAAGGATTGAAGGAAATCCCGACCTTGAGGTGCGATCTGTTCCGGGAACCAGACAATTTGCTACCCATTTCGCAACCTACAACCCTAAGGGCGAACCACTCAAGGATGTTCGGGTCCGTTTGGCTTTAAACTATGCTGTGGATAGGGCTGGAATGTGTGAGCAGATATTCGAAGGTCGTTGCACACCTATGGCTGGACAATATCTAGTTAACACGCAATTTGGCTATAATCCAAACCTCGAAATGTATCCATACGATCCAGAGAAAGCCAAAGAGCTGCTTGCAGAAGCTGGGTATTCAAATGGATTTGAGGTAGACCATACATATACCGTAGGTAGATATCCTCTAGATAAGCAAGCTGGTGAAGCCATTTCAAGCTACTTGCGAGCAGTAGGATTGACCGTCAATGAGATGGCCGTTGACTATCCTGAGTGGGCACGACAATTCGAAGCGACCCAGAGTACAGCCTTGTATACAGTTGGGTTCAACTTTGGGCAAGAAGGTTTACTATGCCTCAATTCATATCTCCCAGGTGTCCGATTTAGGACGAGTGAAGTACCATCAGCGTTCGATGTGGCTGTTACAGATGCAGGCAAGACACTTGATCAAGCAGAACGTATTAAGCTAATGCAAGATGCCATGATAGCTATCAATGAAGAACCCATTGCGATCTATCTGTACAGCCTGGACGATTTGTATGGCGTCCAGAAATGGGTTGAGGGCTTCAAACCTCGCCCAGACCAGAGCATACGCTTGTATGAATGGGCTATCGATTAGCAGCAAATCTCAATATGGTGTGATAGGTGCGTAGTGCACCTATCACACATTCCAAAAATTTCTATACTGTTCTAAGTAAATTATGAAGGGAGGTCGATTGTGAGTGAAAAGATAAGATGGGGAATACTTAGCACAGCTGATATTGCCCGCAGAGCCCTAATACCGGCAATACAAAATTCAAAGAATGGTGAGGTTGTAGCTATTGCTAGCCGAACATATGAGAACAGCAAGAAAATAGCGGTTGAAAAAAGGATTCCAAAAGCATACGGCAACTACTTGGATTTATTAGAAGATCCTGGGATTGACGCAATTTATAACCCCCTTCCAAACAGTCTACATGCTCCTTGGACAATTAAAGCAATCGAATGTGGAAAACACGTTCTTTGTGAGAAACCATTAGCAATTACTCCTTCCGAAGTAGATGCCATTCAATATGCCGCCCAAGAATTTCATGTTTTTGTAATGGAAGCGGTCATGTATCATTTCCACCCTCAAACACAACGTGTTATTAAAATTGTGCGAGAAGGAATTATCGGAGTTCCTCAACTTGTTGCTTCAGCATTTAGTTATTTTCTTCCTAATCCTAATGATATCCGCCTTTCGCACGCCTTAGGGGGAGGGGTTATGTTTGACGTTGGATCTTATTGCGTTAGTGTGGCCCGAACAATTTTTGGGCAGGAACCAATCCGAGTTTTCGGTTGCGCACAAGTCGGGCCAATGAGTAAGGTTGACGAAGTGTTTACAGGAATTCTAAAATTTGAGAATGTTGCTCAATCATACTTCGGTTGTTGTCTCCGTGGACCTCGTGATCAATGGTATAAAATCACTGGGACCGAGGCGACTATCACAATACCAGTACCATTCGCTCCGGGAGAAGATGACCGATCTCTGATAATTCGGAAAGGGTGGCAACGAGGAAAGGAAACAGAAGAAACAATCATTATTCCAGGGGTTGATCAATATCAGCTCATGGTCGAGCACTTTAATCACTGCATTATTTCAGGCGATAAACCTATTATTAGTCTGGAAGAATCGCGGGCAAACCTAGTTGTTGTGGATGCTCTACAACGTAGTGCAAGAGAAGGAAGCCCAGTTGATTTATTGTAAAGGTGTTAATATGACAAATCTAAGTGACATCTCGCAGAAAGCACGTGAATTACACTTTAACAGCTTGGTGATCGACGGCAGCCAATCTGCCCCATTGACTGCAACGCATATTGAGAGGCTACGAAAAGGAGGTATACACGCAGTCAATTATACATGTATCCGAAATACTGATGATTTTAGTTTAGCAGCTGTCAACATTCACAAGCTTCATAAAACCATTGACGAAAATAAAGACCAGGTTCTTCTAGTTCGAACATCTGAGGACATCATCAGGGCTCAGACATCTAGAAAAATTGGGGTCATTGCAGGGTTTCAGAATGCAGCGGCGATTATGGATAAGCTTGAGTATCTCGAGATTTTTTACCTTCTTGGGGTCAGAATAATTCAACTGACATACAATTCTAGAAACCTGCTCGGTGATGGTTGTGTGGAAACTGCGGATGGCGGTTTGAGTCGATTTGGTAAATGGGTTGTGAAGGAAATGAACAGGTTGAGAATGGTGATTGATGTCGCTCATTGCGGCGAAAGGACAAGTCTGGAAGCAATTGAGATTTCTAATTCTCCGGTTTTTATTTCCCACTCAAATGCCAAAGCTTTATGCCCTAGCTTGAGAAATAAATCTGATGTGGTATTGAAAGCCCTTACAGAAAAAGGTGGTGTAATCGGAGCTGCGTTCTGGGCGCCATTGGTTTATCGAGATCCGAAAATTCGACCTAGTCTCGCCGATTTTTTGGGTCATATAGATTATCTAGTTGAGCACACGGGAATTGATCATGTGGCGATTGGGTCAGATATTGGGGAGGGAGAATCACGAGAAAAGTATGAAGCAATGTTTGTTGGAGGAGGAGGTATTTATCCGGAAATAACTCAGGGGTTGGGTGATTGGTATACATTTGATAATCGAATGGTCGAACATTTGGATACCGCAGTGAACTTCCCACTCGTGACCAACGGATTGTTGGCAAGGGGCTACAGTGAAACAGATATTAAAAAGATCATGGGAGGAAATATCATGCGAATTTTAAAAGAAGTCGTCAATTAAAATATAAAATCAATGTAGAACTCTAAGTTTAAGGCTTCTATCATCCTTATGCTACCTAAAAGTGGAGTAAATATGAACAAATATGTAAATCCCGAAGTATTTTCTCCTTTGCCAGTAAATGACAACGAAATCATGCTTGTTGCGAGTGGTGATCTTCGTCAATCTGCTAACAAAGAATGTTGGCCTGTACAGAGAGAATTAGAGACTAAAATCTCTGAAGCATTTAGAAACGAAGGGTTTCATACAATTCGTGCTCATAAATTCGATCAGAACGAGGGTCATGGATTTATTAGTAGCCAGCGTATGGGTATGGATGTGTTTAAAAACATCCACCCGGAGTCCCGATTAATCGTAGCTGTAGCTGTTTGGCAATACAGCCATCATGTATTGGCAGGACTGAGCGATCATAAAGGCCCTATCCTTACAATCGGAAACTGGTCAGGACAGTGGCCAGGTTTGGTCGGATTGCTTAATCTCAATGCTTGTCTTGTAAAGAAAGGAATCCCATACAGCACTATCTGGAGTAAGGACTTCACCGATGAATTCTTTGTTAATGGAATTCGAGAATGGTTAACGAACGGGACGATTACCCATGACTGTAGTCATGTACACGATTTTTGTATAAAAAAATTGCCCAATTATGATAGGAAGCTTGGCGAAGCACTTGCTCAGCACTTGAGAAAAGAGAAGGCAATTCTTGGCGTCTTTGATGAAGGGTGCATGGGAATGGATAATGCAATTATTGAAGACAACCTCATAAATTCAATGGGTATTTTTAAGGAACGCCTGAGTCAGTCCGCGTTGATCGCATCGATGAACCTTGTATCTGATCAGGAGGCTTTTGCAGTATTTGATTGGCTTAAAAGAAGGAGAGTCACGTTTATTTTTGGTTCAGATCCAGAAACTGAACTGACAAGAGAGCAAGTGCTTGCACAATGCAAAATGTATATAGCAGCAACGAGGATATCACATGACTTTGGTTGTGCCGCTATAGGAATTCAATATCAGCAAGGTCTAAAAGATATGACACCCGCATCCGATCTAGCTGAGGGATTACTTAACAATAATGACCGTCCTCCTGTGTATCACAAAGTAACTGGAGAGGAGTTGTACTCGAAACAAGCCCTACCCCATTTCAATGAGGTTGATGAGGGTGCAGCAGTGGACATGTTAGTAACAAATCGCGTATGGCGCGCGATCGGGTTGTCACCTGTTACGACCTTGCATGATGTTCGTTGGGGTGAGTATTATGAAAATGAGGATATTAGTGATTTTGTTTGGTTGTTTCAGATTTCAGGTGCAGCCCCTGCAGACCATTTTAGAGGTGGTTACTCAAGCGCTAGAAGCGAGAGGCAACCCCCAATGTATTTTCCACTTGGTGGGGGTACATTGAAAGGTGTGGGGAAACCTGGCGAGATCGTTTGGAGTCGGGTGTTTATCCAGGATAATGTGCTTCATGCTGATTTAGGTAGGGGCAAGGTGATATTACTGCCCAAAGGAGAAACACAAAGACGATGGAATTGTGTAACAACACAATGGCCAATTGTTAACGCAATACTATACGGCCTTAATCGCGATCAATTTATGGCGAGACACAAGGCCAATCACATAAATATTGTATATGCCCCAAATGCAAAATTGGCAGATACAGCATTGGGGATAAAAGCCGCGATGATGCATGAGATGGGCATTGTCGTTCATCTCTGTGGAATATAAACTTATGTTTCTGGTATCCAAAAATCAACGACCGCAATGGAGAGAGTGAACTTGGCAAAGAAAGTTTTAGAAGTCGAAGATTTGCATACAATTTTTCATATGCGCGATGAAACAATTTATGCAGTGAATGGCGTTTCATTTCATGTTATGCCGGGTGAAACATTAGGAATTGTTGGTGAAAGTGGATGCGGTAAAAGTGTTTCAATGCTCTCAGTGATGGGATTGATTCCACAACCTCCAGGGCAGATTCACGCAAATAGAATTTTATTTAACAATATGGACCTTTTGCAGAACACGAAAGAGGAAATGCGTGAAATCCGTGGTGCACAAATTGCGATGATCTTTCAGGATCCGATGACATCGTTGAATCCAGTTATGACAATTGGTTATCAGATTGTGGAGGCTATTCGTGTGCATCTGGATATCACGAAAGTAGAAGCATGTAAAAGGACTTTGAAGTTATTACAACAGGTTGGTATCCCAGATGCGAAAGAACGATTAGGTGATTATCCGCACCAATTCAGCGGGGGAATGAGACAACGCGTGATGATTGCGATGGCGTTATCGTGTAGTCCCAAGTTAGTGATAGCAGATGAACCAACTACAGCACTAGATGTCACAATTCAAGCTCAAATCGTGCATTTAGTAAAACGACTCCGGGATCAAATAGGAATGTCGCTGATATGGATCACTCATGATTTAGGATTGATCGCAGGATTAGCCGATCGAGTGGCCGTGATGTATGCTGGATTGATCGTAGAGGAAGCTTCAATCGAAAAGGTGTACAGCAATCCGCGCCATCCTTATACCCATGCATTACTAAAGAGCCTACCTCGGATCGATAACAGTCTTCGAGAAAAGTTAATACCAATCGATGGTTCTCCTCCAGATTTGTATCAGTCGCCACGGCTTTGCCCATTTGCACCGAGGTGTAAGTACACATTAAGTAAGTGCTGGGATGAAAATCCAGGTTTGAGGGAGGTAGGTCCAGGACACAAAATTGCTTGCTGGGTGGATATTGTGGATCAGGAAAAGCGATAATGGATGACAGAAAATTTATCCAAGTTAAAAATCTGACCAAGCACTTCACAGTCACTCGTGGAAGTATTATTAAGCGCCGGGGCGGGGTGGTACAGGCGGTAGATAAGGTTACCTTTGATATATATAAAGGAGAGACTTTAGGTCTAGTTGGAGAGAGTGGTTGCGGTAAGACTACGACTGGGCGAACGATTTTACAATTAGACCGACCGACAGCCGGAAAAGTATTTTTTGAGGGGATAGATCTAACCGAATTGAGTGGGGAGAGATTACGCAGGATGAGACGGAATATGCAAATGATCTTCCAAGATACATCGGGCTCTTTAACTCCACGATTAACTATTGGTAATCTCATTTTAGAATCTTTAGAGGTACATGAAATTGGTGATAAGCGGGAGCGTAAGGATCGAGTTAAGGATTTACTTAACCTTGTAGGATTAAATCCCCATTTTATGGAGCGATACCCCCATGAGTTTAGCGGTGGCCAGCGGCAAAGAATTGGTATCGCAAGGGCATTAGCCGTACAACCAAGTTTCATTGTCTGTGACGAACCAATTTCATCATTAGATGTATCGATCCAAGCACAAGTAGTGAACTTGCTAGAGGAATTGCAAGAGTCTTTAAAGCTAACATACTTGTTCATAGCACATGATTTAAGTATGATAAACCACATATCCGATCGTACAGCAGTTATGTATTTAGGAAAAGTCGTGGAACTTGCGACAAGAGATAAATTGTTTTCAAATCCACTACACTCGTA